>NZ_JACVVP010000015.1 GCF_014534745.1 Flammeovirga sp. EKP202 | reverse complement strand
AGAACAACTTAATTTAGCATCTACTTATTAATATTTTAACTATTCGCAAATTTTAAGAGAGCGAAAGATCAGTTATTAAAATAAATAGAAATGAATAAACCGCTAACAAATGCCTTAATTGTGGCAATGAGCTTGGTTTCTATGACCACATTTGCCCAAGAAATACCCCATTGGGAAAATCCTGATGTAATACGAGTAAATACTTTACCGACTCACAGTACATTTACTCATTATGAAAGTACTGATTTTAGAAAGGAGCAACAGGATTTAAAAAACTACCAATTGCTCAACGGACAATGGAAATTTAATTGGGCCGAAAAACCGGAAGATCGCCCAAAGGACTTTTATCAGTTGGCCTATGACGTATCTGAATGGAAAGAAATTGATGTGCCTTCAGACTGGCAAAGAAGAGGGTACGGAACGCCTATTTACACCAATATTATCTATCCACATCCCAAAAATGCACCTTATATTCCTCATGAGTATAATCCAGTAGGTAGTTATAAAAGAGACTTCATGCTGAATGATGATTGGAAAGGTAAAAACATCTTTCTCCATTTTGCAGGAGTGAATTCCGCTTTCTATGTGTGGGTAAATGGCGTACAAGTAGGTTATGCTCAGGGTTCTAAAACAGGGATTGAGTTTGATGTGACGGAGTATGTAAAAACGGGAGCAAATGATATTGCGGTAGAGGTATATCGTTGGTGTGATGGATCTTACTTGGAAGATCAGGATTTCTGGAGACTTAGTGGTATAGAAAGAGATGTCTACTTATTTGCGACTGAAAAAACGTTTGTAAGAGATATTAAGTTAAACCCTAGTTTAGATAAAGCAAATTACAAAGATGGATTGCTTTCCTATTCGATTGATGTGCAAAATACTTCGAATAAAAAGCAAAAAGGAATGAAGTTGAGAGTGTCTGTAAAAGATGAAAAAGGCGTCATCGTTTTTACAAACACAAAAGAAGTGGAGTTAGATAAAGCGGAATCAACAACGGTCGCAGACCAAAATATTCAAATGGGAAAGGTGGCGAAATGGTCTGCCGAAACACCTCATTTATATCAATTAGAAGTGGCACTCTTGGACAAAGGCGGTGAAGTTTTGGATGCTTCTTATCAAAAAATTGGTTTTAGAACAACTGAAATCAAAAATGGTCAGTTTTTGGTTAATGGTCAGCCCGTATTATTGAAAGGAGTCAATCGTCATGAACACGATCCCGTCCATGGTCATGTGGTTTCTAGAGCAATGATGCTACAGGATATTATTGATTTGAAGAAATACAATATTAACGCGGTGAGGACTTCCCATTATCCCAACGATCCTTATTTTTATGAATTATGTGACCAATATGGCATCTATGTGTGCAATGAAGCAAATATTGAATCTCATGGTTATGGCTATAAAGCAGATGAAACATTGGCCAACAATCCGCTTTACAAAGAACAACATGTAGATAGGGTACAAAGAATGGTGAAAAGAGATTTTAACCACCCTTCTGTAGTGTACTGGTCGCTGGGAAATGAAGCAGGAAATGGAAGCAATTTCAAAGCCGCTTATGATTGGACTCATGCTTATGATACCTCTAGAGTAGTGCATTATGAACGATCGGATTATAAAAAATCAGAGCCAAGAACCACGGACATCATTTCATGGATGTATATGAGCATGGAGCAAGTGACAAACAAGTATTTAAAGAAAAATAATCAATTGCCACTTGATCAACAACGTCCATTTATCTGGTGTGAATACAGTCATGCTATGGGAAATTCCAACGGTAACTTTAAGGAATACTGGGATTGGGTACGTAAAGAAAGAACAATTCAGGGTGGATTTATTTGGGATTGGCAAGATCAAGGTTTAGAGGAAAAAACGGCAGATGGTGAAATCTATTATGCTTACGGTGGTGATTACGAACCCGATTCAATCCATACTGATGAAAACTTCTGTGCCAATGGTATTATAGGGTCAGATAGAACGCCTCATCCAGCAATTCAGGAGATCAAGCACATTTACCAAAATCAACATTTTATACATGTTGATGGTCAAAACTTCCAGCTGTACAATGAGAACTTTTTCAAAGGGCTTGAGCACACTACTGTACAATGGGAATTGTATGAAAATGGTACTTTAGCCGATCATGGAATTGTGAAAAACTTAAATGTGAAGGCACAAGAGAAAGTAGATTTTTCTGTTGATTTTTCTTATCAAATGGAGGCTGATAAAGAGTACTTTATTAACTTATATGTCATCAATGACGGATATGATAACTTACTCGAAAAAGGACATCTACTTTCATCCAATCAGTTTTTACTTCAATCTGCCAACACGGTTTCAGCGAGTGCATCAAAAGGAAAAGCTAAAATTCAACTAAAAGAAGTAAATGATCAGCTTATTTTAGAAGGAAATGGTTTTGAAGTTGTGTTTGATCTAGAGGAAATAGGTTTAGCTTCTTATAAAGTAAACGGAGAAGATTTAATAAAAGAAAGACCGAAGTTGAACTTTTGGAGAGCAATGACCGATAACGATTTTGGGGCTTGGAGTGCCAAAAATCCTAAAGATCAATATTACTTTGAATGGAGAGATCAGGCCAAAAAAGGAAAAGTCATTGACAGAAAAATTGAAAAAGAGAAGGGATGTTATCGTATCGCTTATACTATTGGATTAGAAGCTATGAATGCTAAAAATACAGTAATATATAAGGTACAATCTAACGGTGATATACAAGTTGAAAGTAAATTAATTGCAGATCAACCTGAAGCGTTGAAGTTTATGCCTAGGTATGGGGTGACTTTTGCCATTGATAAGAAATACGACACGGTAAACTATTATGGTAGAGGTCCAGAGGAAAACTATATAGACCGAAACAATGGTTCATTTGTCGGTTTATATACGACAAAAGTAGCAGACTTGTATGTGCCTTATACCCGCCCACAAGAGAATGGGCATCGTACTGATGTACGTTTTGTAAAATGGATGGATGCGAAGGAAAATGGTTTAGAGATAAATGCGGCAGAAACAGTAGAGTTTAATGCTTTATTTAATCCTATTTCAGATTTTGATCCAGGAAATTCTAAAGCTCAGAGACATACTTTTGATATTCAACCAAGAGATTTAATCTATATCTGTATTGATGATCAACAAGCTGGTGTTGGAGGTGAAAATTCATGGTCAAAACGAGGATTAGCCATGAAGAAATATCAATTAGATCCTTCTAATTGTAAGTTTTCTTTTACATTGAAAGCCTTACAGGAAGATAAGACCCAATAAAATTGTCAATCATTTTAATAGGGGAAACCTTTACACAGAAGACCTTTCAATAGTATTGAAGGGTCTTTTGTTTTTAATACTCTCTAAGTCAATTGTGATTTTGTTACTGCATTATAAACTAGGTTTTTGGCTATTTGTGGTTTTTAGAAATCGGGAGATTTCTGCTGATCTGTAGGACACGAATGAAGCTAACGCTTAACATTCGCACCATTGGACTTTCTACCCAATTCATTTGCTACTTCTTCCCTTCAAAGCCGAGGGAGATACTACTAAATGATGGTCTGATTACATGTTAAAAGACAAAGGTTTTATAATAATTTTCTAAAATGCAGTTCTGTAGGGACGTTGCATTGCAACGTCCTCGCGAACCACAACACACTACCATTAATCCTTCATAAAAGGAGTTGTATTAATTAACGAAAACTTAGTTTACAATGTATTTAGTGGCGTTCCCCTTAAAGCTAGTAATACTATCTTTTGATACATGATGAAAGGAATAAAAAAAGCACAAGTATTGCGGCTTTCACAACACTTGTGCTTTAAAAAAGGTGTACTATTGATTACTTCAGAATTAACTCTTGTGTGTTATTAAAATCACCTCTTTTTTGAGTGAACTCTTCCATTAATTCTTTCACTAACTCAGGATTTTGAACGGCAATATCGTTTTGTTGAGAAGGATCTTTTTTAAGATTAAACAGTTGAACCTTATCATGATTACCCAATTCAATATTCACTTTTTTATTGATCTTATTTCCTTTATAGGCAGGGATAAGAACAAAATCACCTTTGCGGTAGGAAGTTCTAGTAGTAGCCTCTAGAATGATTGACGTTCTGCCTTCTTTACTTTCTCCCAATAATGCAGGAAGTACATCTTCAGAATCTTCTGTTCTTTCATCACTACCTACTAAAACGGCTAATGAGTTGAATAAATCCAATTGACTTACTAGTGCATTTGATTTACCGCCATTAATTTTGCCTTTCCAATAAGTAATAAATGGTACGTGTGTACCTGCATCATACAAAGAATATTTCCCACCTCTTAGACCACCACTTGGATTATGCTCTCCTAATAGTTCAACAGCATTATCATAATAGCCGTCATTTAATACAGGACCATTGTCAGAAGAGAAAATAATCATGGTGTTTTCTTCAATGCCAGCTTCACGGATTGTTTTTAATAACTCACCTACACACCAATCAGCTTCTAAAATAACATCACCTCTTGGACCTTTTCCAGATTTTCCGACAAAACGAGGATGCGGAGTTCTTGGTACGTGAGGCTGTTGCATTGTATAGGTTAAGAAGAAAGGTTTATCTTCTTTAGATTTTTCAGCAATATACGTTTTAACTTTAGCAAGAAAATGATCAGCCATATCTACATCGCTCCATAAGGCTGCTTTACCGCCTTTCATATAACCAATTCTAGGGATACCATTCACTACGGCTTGATTGTGTCCGTGATGCCATTTCATAGTGAGCATTTCAGGGTTGTCAATCGCATTTGGTTCTCCTTCAAATTTTTTCTTGTAGTCAATTTGGATCGGATCATTTTTATCAAGGTTGACCACATCACCATCTTCAATGTAAACTGTTGGGACACGGTCTTGCGTTGCTGCCATGATGTAAGAATAATCAAAACCTACTTCATTAGGACCTGGAGAAATATGCTCATTCCAGTCTTTATCTGCTGAACCAAGACCCAAGTGCCACTTCCCAATAATGGCAGTGGAGTAGCCAGCTGTACGTAACATTTTCGGTACAGTAGGCTGTTTTGTATCGATGATCAATGGGGCCGTTCCAGGTAAAATTCTTAAGTTATTTCTCCATGGATAAGCACCCGTCAAAGCGGCATATCTTGAAGGTGTACAAGTGGCAGATGATGCATATCCATTCGAAAAGTTGACACCATTGTTTGCTAAATAATCAATGTTAGGGGTCGTAAATCCTTTTGTACCATTAGCACTAAAATCACCATATCCTAAGTCGTCTAAATAGACAAAAATAATATTAGGTTTCGTTTCCTTTTGTGCCTCGTTGTTGGTGGTAGTTTGTTTCTGACATCCTATTAATGCCAGTAACCCCACAATGGTAAAAAATAAGTTGATCTTCTTCATTTCAAATATTAAAAAAATAATGTTTTTGATTAGAGTAAGGAGGAAGTGGAAATACCGTTTTTCTTCTCTCAACACTAACATACTATATCAACAGAATTCGACTTTACATAAATAATTCAAAAAGTAGCAATCTCTTAAATCGTGCTACTTATTTGGACAAAATTGATACAAAAACAGACTTTCTTTTTAAGCCTATTTATCAAAATCTATTTTTTCAACTCAAAGATCAAAGGGTGCATTTTGGTATTGAACAGCCCTTTTTTTGATAAATTATAGCATAAATACGACTAAAATTACTACAAAAATGATCAGTTAAGTTATAAACGTGTATGTGTACTCTACTTTCTGCCCTTAAATATAGATTTGCTTTATGAAACAGAAGGTGTTTGCCAATAAAGAAAATGTCTGTCTCAATCAAATACATCTTAACCCAACTCACAATCTTTTATTTTAGATAGAAATGAAAAAAATTATATTATTCATAGGCGTTTATTTGGCATTGTGCCAAGTCGTTTTCTCTTCGGAGGGAAGACAGGTAAAATCAATTAATTTTGATTGGAAATTTACATTAACCAATCCACAAGGAGCGTCAGCAAAAGCATTTGATGACACGAAGTGGAGAACACTAGATTTACCGCATGATTGGAGTATTGAAGGGGAATTTAAAAAGGAAAATCCTTCTGGTACTTCGGGTACATTTCTACCTGGAGGAATTGGTTGGTATCGAAAAGATATAGAGTTAGAAAAAATTGATCCCAATACCGTTTATAGTATTCGATTTGATGGAGTGTATTTGAATAGTGATGTTTGGATTAATGGTTTCCATCTCGGTTTTCACCCTAATGGTTATTTAGGTTTTGAATATGATTTGACGCCCTATCTGATAGAAGGAAAAAACACGATTGCAGTTAAGGTGGATCACTCTAAATTGCCAAGCGGAAGATGGTACACTGGTTCGGGTATTTATAGAAATGTATGGTGGGAAACTAAAGATAAAACACACCTTTTAGAAGATGATCTTTTTATCACTACACCTCAGGTTACTCCTAAAAAAGCAATTCTTCACTTGGTAGCTTCTATTTTAAATCAAAAGAAAAGGAAGGCTAAAGTAGAAGTTCAGCTCAATATACTGGATAAAGAAGGGCAGTTAGTGAGTAGTACAGTGAAGAAATACCAATTTCAAAAACAGCAAGAAATAGCACTTGACTTTGAAGTTGAAAATCCAAACTTATGGTCTCCAAAATCCCCATCTATGTACACCATGGAGACTATTATTACTCATAATGGAGAAGAAATAGATTGCTATTCCACAACATTTGGTATTCGAAAAGTGGAATGGAAACCAAATGAAGGTGTATTTTTGAATGATGAGCCAATTTTAATAAAAGGTTTAAGTAATCATCAAGATGCGGGGCCATTGGGTGTGGCTGTTCCAGAAGATGTATTGTACCGAAGATTGAAAATGCTAAAAGACATGGGCTGCAATGCCTTAAGGACGGCACATCATCCGTTTGCCCCTGAATTTTATACTATGTGCGACACTATGGGTTTTATGGTAATGGATGAGGCGTTTGATGGTTGGTGGAATACCAAAGCAAAGTTTGATTATGGCTTACATTTCGAGGAATATTGGAAAAAAGATCTTGAGACGTTTATCAAAAGAGATAGAAACCATCCCTCTGTTGTAATCTGGAGCGTAGGAAATGAAGTGAAGGGGTATACCAATGAGCAGCAAAAGCTTTTGGTAGAGGAAGCAAAAAAGTGGGATACCTCAAGACCGGTCACTCAAGGAAGGGGCTATAAAGGAGACCACATTGATATAGCTGGTTTTAACGGTCATGGTGAATTTAAAAACGTGTTAGAAAAATACAATGAAGATCACCCACAAAAACTTATTATCGGAACAGAGATTACACATACTTTGCAGACAAGGGGTGTTTACAGAACTAAAACATGGTACAGAACCAAAGACAATCCAGCTCCTTGGGAAAAGCCAGAACACTTTAAGAAATTAGAACCAAAAATCTATAAAATTGAAGACCTTTCTGAAGAGGAAGTTTTTGAGGGGATTTCTCCAAAATACCAGTCTTCTTATGATAATTCTATTGTAAGAATAGGAGTGAGAGATGATTGGAATAGGGTAGAACAAATGGATTTTTATGTGGGTAATTTCAGATGGACAGGCTTTGATTATTTGGGAGAATCCTTCAATTGGCCCGCAAGAACCGCAAATTTTGGCATCATTGATTTGGCCGGTTTTCCTAAAGACCACTACTACCTCTATCAAAGTTTGTGGAGTGATCAACCGATGGTGCACCTCTTACCGCATTGGTCTCATAAAGGGAAAGAAGGTGTTAAGATTCCAGTAGTGGTTTATACAAATTGTGATGAAGCAGAGTTATTTCTTAATGGAGCATCTTTAGGTAGAAAACCAATGAATGAGAGCCGTCAAATTGTATGGCAGGTACCTTATCAAAAAGGAGAATTAAAAGCTGTAGCCTATATGGATGATAAAATTCAAGCTTCTAAAACCATTAAAACGGCAGAAGAGGCCTATACAACGACTTTGACTACTGATAAACGAGTACTTCAGGCAGATCGAAAAGATGTTTTACATTGTGAAGTGTCTGTAGTGGATCAAAATGGTGTATTTGTGCCTGACGCGTCAAACGAATTACAATTTAAAGTAACCGGAGGTGGTCATTTGATTGGTATTGAAAACGGTGATATTTTAGATATGAGTTCGTCTAAATATGATTTAAACAGGAAAGCATTTAATGGTAGATGTTTATTGATCATACAATCCAACGGACAAAAAGGTAACATCAAGATTGAAGTGGAGGGAGAAGGTCTGAAATCGCAACAGTTGATTATCAATACCATTGTACTGTAATCTTTTTTTCAACTACTTATGGTTTTTAGAAATCAGGAGATTTCTGATGATCTGAAGGACACGAATGTCGCTATCGTTTAACATTCGCGCCAGTGACCTTTCTACCAATTCGATTGGAAGATAGTAAAATTTAGTTGATGGAGAATTTAACATATTGTAAACTAAGTTTTCGTTAACTAATGTAATTACTTTTATAAAGGGTAAATGGTAGTGTATTGTGGTTCGCGAGGACGTTTTACTAAAACGTCCCTACAGTACTACACTATAGAAGAGGATTATAAAACCCTTTTCTTTTGACCTGTAATTAGACAATCATTTCGTAGTATCTCCCTCGGCCTTGAAGGGAAAAGCGTGAAGAATTTCATGAATTGAGCCGTTAAAAATGATTTTGCTGTTTGAGCGCAGCGAGTTTAAAATCATTTAGGCAATAGGAATGGAATTTAGCTTTTGACTTCAAAGCCTAGATTTTTTGCTTCGTTTTTCATCAATGGAAAAATGAAGAAGAAGGAAGCTTGAAAGTAGGGCAGAAAGGCCGATTAAAAGTTGAAGATAATTTAGTTTACAATGTATTTAAGCTTATAGACATAAAAAAATCCCACTTTCGAGCTCATACTTGAAAGTGGGATTTTCATATTTATAGAAAGGAGTTTACTGATAAACTACTTTTTTATTGGCTTTGTCGCCCATTGGAATATTCTCCCATACAAAGTGTCCGTTTACAATTGGATACCCAGCTCTCACAATATCACTATTGCCATTACTTTGGATGGTATCAACCGTAAAGAAACCTAATTTTTTAGCGAAAAGAATATTAAACTCTTCTACTTCGCCTAGTGGTTTGAAAGTTCTTTCTCTGATTTCCAGTTGTTTCCACTCTAAATACTTTGGTAAAGTGTAATCGTGGAATACCGTACATTCACGCACGATACTAGGATTCAAGTTTTTCACTTTTTGAGTGTAAGCCAAAACTTGCGTCATGATATCGCCATAATCGTCAAGATTATCACCCAATTCCATCGATTGAAGCAAATTCAAAATCAATGTGTTCTTATAAGTTCTTTCTTTCGGTAACCAACTTACATTGAAGATCAAGAACAAAATATCTGCAGTTAATCGTTTTTTGTAAGCCACAAGCTTTTCAGCCAATGCTTTGTCTTCGTAAGCTATAACATTGTTGTTGGCCAAAACTAAAAACTTACCGACTGTTTTAGCTAAGAAGTTTTTTACTCCAAATGGTTTTTGGTCAATTTTACCGTCTAAGAATACTTTCTTATAGATCTCAATTTCCTCATCATACTCCTCTAAGTCATAATTGATCAACAAAGATTCCATAAGGACAATAAGGTTTGTAAGATCTCTGATATCAACATTACGCTCTTGTTCGCTTGTAATAGATCTTTTTTTGAAGTACGGATTTAAAACAACATCATACTGTTTGTTAATTCTATCCGATATTTTTTGCAAAGAAGGTAAGAGACTGTTTTCAAAATCTCTGTAACCTTGTCCATAATCAAGTTGAGCATCTATTGACGAAAGGAAACTCAAAATTTGGTCATTTGGAGTTTCAGAATTTTCCAAACTACTATCAACTTCTAGACTTTGAATGTCATTCCAGCTAGATACCACAAATTCAAGTAAGGCATCTAAACCTTCTCGTGTTTCAAATTCTTCAGTTAAGTATTTTGATAAATTAATATTCTTTCCCATTGATTTTTTTGGAGCTATATTATGATTAAAGTTAATCCTTAATCTATTTCTCAATAAAATAATTTTGAAAGCGCAATATAATCAGATTGTAACCAATAATTAATAGATGAAAGGAAACATTATAATTAATGTATCGTAATTCTTATAAATCAATTGGATTAAGGACAAATACAGAACCTCATTAAAGGTAATAGGTAGTTCCTAATTGGAAATCTGCTTCAAATTTTCCAAAAATTACTTTTTATCAACTACTCTACATGATCGAATTTTACTTCAAAATAGGGAGAAAGGTCTGAAGACTCTCTTTTGAATCCTAAAATAGGAACTTCTTCGTCTCTTAAAGTTAAGAGATAGGGATGTGGATATTAACCGTATATAAAAAAGTAAATCGACGTTCATTTTAAGTTATTTTTTGAATTAAAGACTAAAGGTGTCATGTTAACGATAAAAATAAGAAATTGTTAATGAAGTGGTGTACCTTGTTAATCGTTGCCGTCTAAATATTGATCACTAATTTTAATATATTGAAAAACAGACTTTTATTTATTTTGTAGATAGTAGGCTGACTTTTATTATTGACATAATTGTTAATTTTAAAATAAGATTTTGAATGAATACTCATTATTAATATGTGGTTTTGTTTTTTGTAATATATAGTTCATTTTAATTTCGTTTTAACCTTATTTGTTCATCCAAGGGTCATTCTTTTTACAAAAAAACGTAATCTATCTTATACCAAGAATTATAAAACAGTTCTTCAATTTTGCCCCCGTAATCAATCTAAACTAGATAAATGTACAAGTCTTTACTGCTGAGCTTACTTTTTAATCTGACGATTTTTTCTGTATCAGCACAAACTATTAAGGGGACTATAACAGACAAAAGTGGAGAAGCACTGATAGGTGCGTCTGTTGTAGTGGAAGGTACCATGAACGGTGCCATGGTAGGTCTTAACGGGACCTATGTAATAAAAGGAATAAGTAAAGGTTCTACTGTAAACCTTAAGGCCTCTTTTGTTGGTTTTAAAACGCAAACTAAATCTATAACTGTAAGTGGAGAGACAGTTGTTGATTTCATTTTGAAAGAAGATCATCAAGAGTTGGCAGAAGTGGAAATTAGAGCTTCGAGAGAATTAGATACAGACGCCAGTGCAAGAGCTACTGAACAGCATTCACCAATGGTATTGAATGTCGTTTCTGCAAGTACTATTGAACTTTCACCCGACTTAAACGTGGCAGATGTCATGCAAAGAGTATCCGGTGTTTCATTAGAACAAAGTAATTCAGGTGTAGGTAGTTATGCTATTGTAAGAGGTATGCCGAAGCGTTATTCTTATACGCTTGTAAATGGAGTAAAGATACCTTCGCCCGATAATAAAAACAGATACGTGCCATTGGATATGTTCCCGTCTGATTTATTGGATCGTATTGAGGTGACTAAGGCATTGACACCGAGTATGGAAGGTGACGCTGTAGGTGGAGCGATGAACTTGATCATGAAGAATGCAAAAGATAATTTTAGCTTTAAGATCAATGCTTCCGGAGGTATGAATTCATTATTTTCTGAAGATGGAGGACAACCTTTCCTTACTTATGATCAATCATTGACTAATCCTATTGCACCTCATAATAGAGCGGTTGAAGGATATACAGCTTCTTTTGATGATTTCACAACTGATAATTTGGTTCCAAAGGAAACCTACAACCCGATTGATTATAATTTAGGAGTATCGGTAAGTAACAGGTTCTTAGATGGAAAACTAGGTGTAGTTTTAGCGGGTAGTTTACAAAAGTTGCATAGAGGTTCAGACACTCATAATTATGATGTGGGCTACAATCAAATTACCAATCTTCTTGATTTAGAAACGTATGAATACAGACAATATTCATCGGCCATGACAAGAGGTGGTGTTCATAATAAAATTGACTATGTTTTTAACAACAAGCACAGTATCAGTTTGTACAATGCTTTGATTTATGAAAGAGAAGATCAGGTAAGAGAATCTGTACGTTATAGACTATGGGATGGTGAATATGACCCTGAGAGTAATAGTGGTACGGCTACTTTTGAAACTCGAATCAGAACAACAAAGCAACAAATTCAAAACTCAACACTACAAGGGGATCATCAGATATTACCTGCTTGGAAGTTGGATTGGTCTGCGGTTTATTCATTAGCGACAAGAGAACGTCCAGATCTGGCTGTTTTTACTAGAAATGCCGTTTTTATCAATGGTGTACCGAATCAGGTACGTGTGGAGGACTTTGGTTCACAATTTAGAATTTGGGAGGATAACTCAGATAGAGATTATTCTGCTTATATCAATAACACTTTTGATCTGAACACTTTCGGTGAGTTGAAATTAGGGGGATTGTATAGAAACAAAGAACGTACAAATAATTATATCCGATACAACTTCAAACCGTTGAACAATGAGACAAAAACGGGTGAAGATTGGAAGTATAATGAAGTGGATTGGTCATTATCCAACCCTAAAGGTGGAAGAACAAATGCATTGAATTATGATGCACATGAAAATATCCTAGCGTATTATGTTGAATACAAATATGAACCTTCTCAGCGTACAGAAATTGTAGGTGGTGTTCGTGTTGAGCATACAGAACAAGGATATACGTTAAGACACCCTCCGTATGGAGTAGATCCTGAAGGAGGACAAGAGTATTTTGATTATTTACCGAGTTTACATTTCCGTTATAAGATAAATGGAAACTCAAATTTAAGAGCATCGTATTTCCGTTCAGTGATCCGTCCAGGCTTCTTTGAAATCGTTCCTTATTCAATTGGTGAAGAATCAACTGATTCAGGTTTTGCTGAAAGAGGAAATCCAGATCTGAAGAGAACAATTGCCGATAATATTGATTTACGTTACGAAGTTTTCCCTGGGGCAAGAGATAATCTATTTGTAGGCGTTTTCTATAAAAATATCCAAGATCCAATAGAGAAGGGAATAAAAAGAGACTCAAGAGGTCGTCCTTATTTGCAACCTGATAATTTTGGTACCGCTATTAATTACGGTTTAGAAATTGACGCAACTAAATACTTCAGAAACTTCGGAATCAAGGCCAACTATACTTATACACAATCAAGTATTACAACCAGCAAGGTAATTTTTGTAAGAGAAGATCCTAATGATCCGTCTTCGAGTAATATACCAATAGACGTATCTCAAACTCGTCCATTACAGGGACAGTCTGCACATATCGGTAATATTTCACTGTTATACAAAAACCAAAAACACGGTCTCGATGTTCAGTTAGCCAATGTATTTACAGGCAAAAGAATCGATCAGTTGGTGAGTTATTATGAAAAGGACATTTGGCAAGAAGCAAGATGGCAGATGGACTTTTCAATTGAAAAACATTTCGGCTTTGGTTTAACAGTATTTGCGAAAGCAAGAAATCTCCTTGATACACCACTTGTACTTTATGTGAATCAAGAAGCAAATGAAAGACAATCTAACTACCCATTACAAGGTGATCCTGGTGATAACCTTAAGGTGAGAGACGAACGTTACGGACGTAATTTCCAATTGGGTATTAAGTATAAATTATAATCTATTCAAATCAATTTTTTAAGTTCAAAATGAAAACTTTTAACTCTTTACTTGTAAAAGGTCTTTTGATCCTTTCTACACTATTCGTTGTGGTATCATGTAGCGAAGACACTGATATTTTGGATAATGATGATCCAGATGTTGACAATCCAATTGTTCCTGAGGAAGAAGAGGCTGAAGACATTACGATCACTGAAGTATATGAAATCACTCAAGATGAAACTTGGGCTGCAGGTATCACTGTAAACTTTGGCAATCACGTTGTAATTAAAGAAGGTGTTACTTTAACAATCGAGCCAGGTGTAAAAGTTTTAGCAGATAAAGATGTTGCTCCGGAATTTATCATCGATGGTAACTTACACGCTTTAGGTACTGCTGAAGACCCTATCTATTTTACTGTTCCTACAGCAGACAGAACTGAAGCAAACATCTTCAACTTACAAGCTTGGGGTGGTTTTATCTGTACTTCTACAGCAAAAACTTTCGTTTTAGATCACGTTGTAATGGAATTTGCTAACGGTATCTTAACAGATGAGCACATCTCTATCCAAAGAGAATTAGGTTTTGAAGTAGGTGATCCATCATATGGTTTCTACTCTGAAAACTCTGAGACTAAAGTAGTTGTTCACAACTCTACAATTGCATATATGGTAGATGACGCATTCCGTCCTGAAGGTGGTCAAGTTTCATTCTACAACAACGTATTCGCGTTTATCGGTGCTACAGGTGGTGAAGCTTTAAACATCAAAGCAGGTACTACTGGTGATATTGCTTACAACCTTTTCTACCACATTGCTACAAACGGTCCTAAGTGGTCTAACAAAAATGGAGCTGCTGTTCAAACGAACATCAACGCTTACAACAACACAATCGTTTCTGGTGGTTGGAGAAGATCAAAATCAGGCCGTGGTGGTTCTGTAAACATTGAAGAAGGTGCAAGAGGTAAAGTTTTCAATAACATCATCGTTAACTGCCGTTATGGTGTTCGTATCGTTGGAGATCCTGAAACAGGTGACACAAACGTAGATATGGAAAACACTACAATTGGAAACCAATTCTACTATGGTTACAATGACATTATCCAAAATGAGTTTGCTCCAAGCAACGGTGTGTTAAAAACAGTATCTGAATCTTCTATCACTACAGGTAAGCCTGGTTTCGTAAACTTCAACGTTGAAGCATTCAAAATCGAAGCAATCGAAGGTGAAGAGGCTTTCTATACGCCAATCGAAACAGTGAAGTTTGATGATTGGGCACAATATGACTTCCACTTATCAGCAACTGCTGCTGCTAAAGATGCAGGTTCTGATCAGGTAGTTCCTATGTACAAGTCAATCTCTGTAGCTGGAAAGAATTTCTCAGTTCCAAATTCAGCTTCATACATTGGTGCGTTTGGTACTAAATAATGTGTAGTAGCAATACTAATATCAAAGGGAATAAAGTACTTCGGTGCTTTATTCCTTTCTTTTTATCTGAATAATAACCTTATATCAGCATTAATAATCTGTAATATATATCGTTTTTTGTGGTTCGGAAGGGACTGTTGCAAAACCTATTATTGTGATAAAAAATCACCCTGTTTCAAGTGTTAAGTGCGAGCGTTACTTGGAACTACTCATTGACGAAGTCTCCTGACTTCGACTATAAATACTACACTTTTATTCATTTCGAAGTCGGGAGACTTCGCCAATTTATCATCACAAGTGACGCCTATCGGCTTAACACTTGCGATATGAAAATAAAAAAATAGGTATTAAAACAACCCCTAACATCATTAGAATTCTACAAGATAAACAGTTGACTCACTTTCTATTTAGCAGTACTTCCTTCGGCCTTGAAGGGAAAAGCGTTAAGAATTTTATGTATTGAGCCGTTAAAAATGATTTTGTTGTTTGAGCGCAGCAGCGAGTTTAAAATCATTTAGGTGAAAGGAGTAAAATTTAGCTTTTGACTTCTAAGCCTTGAATTTTTTGCTTCGTTTTTGTTTCAAGACAAAAATGAAGAAGAAGGAAGCTTGGAAGTAGTATCTTGTCATAATAGGAAGACATTTTTTTGTAGTTGACGATAACTTAATGATGCAGAGTATTAAAACGATTGACTGATAATAAGTAGATCAAATCAATTCTTTCTAAACTAATGAAACATCTTTTCCTTCTCTTTCTTCCATTTTTCTTTTTCTCGTGTGAAGTTTCAGATACAATCAGTACGGAGATTCCTGAAATTCCTGTTCATACTTTTACTTTTGATGAGGAATTTCCCATTACTGTACTTCCTACGGATGAAGACTTAAAACAATCATCAAGCATTTATTATGAAAATGTAAATAACATTATTGATGCAACTCCAAGCGGTGAAACCATACATGTCAATCTTTTTAAGTTTTCTACGGGTACAATTAGAGACCGTTTATTAGAAGCGATGAGAAGAGGAGTAGAAGTGCATGTTATGTTGGATATTGATGTTGTGAACAATTATACCACGAAACTATTACAAGATAGTGTGACTACTTTTTTAAGATATAACAACTACCTTTCTTCAAAATCAATCAATCATAATAAATACTTGTTGAGTTCGGGTATAGCGACTTCTGATTCAATAAGAAGAAATATCGTATTACAGACAAGTTATAATTTCACTTCCAGTGATAACCCAAAATATCAAGACATGGTGATGTTGGCTGATGAAGGTTTATACAATGCTTTCGTAGCAAATTATGATGATATGGTAGTAGCACATACTGAAAAGAAGTTAAGAGAGTGGACTTTTGAATGGGAAGAATATGGAGAAGCAACTGTAGGTTTTTTACCCAAAATCACTGGAGGCGATATTGCTGTTGATATTTTTGCTGGTGTAAGTAGTTCAGCGGTAGTGACTATCATGAATTCAAAATGGGAAGATGATCGTCCCACTTTAAAATCAACTCTTAAAGCTTTACTTGATCAAGGTACAAACTTAAATATCATGGCTCCTCCGTCAAGGACAGACAACTTGGATGTTTCATGGGAAAAGACACTCAATGAATGGGCTGCAAATTATGAAAACTGTACTGTAAAATGGATTAGTGCAAGATCAATTCATAACAAAACGATCTTAATTGAAGATGGCGAAAACAGTGCAGTATGGACGGGTGCTCATAATTTTAGATCAAGGTCTTTGAGATACAATAATGAAGTGATTTTAAAATTAGAGCACGCTTCTATTATTGCGGAGTATAAAGTTTGGTTAGAGACCATTTTGCAACAATAAAACTGAAGTAGTTCTTCCATCGGTTTTTCTGTATTACCCGATGGAAGAACTATAAAATGATTGCAACTATTTAAACAACGAAAACCAAGTTTTCGAATATCTATGGTGTATAGAAATCAGGAGATTTCTGATGATCAGTAGAACATAAAAAGCTTATATAAATATCAATTGAAAGTTGATGATAATTTTAGTTTACAACTTAATTATCTATTAAGTTTTATTGTTGTAGTTATTTTCGATTACCCCAAGGCTTCCCAAAAAGTCTAACGAAGCTACTTTTACATTATACTCTCTCTTAAGTTCGTAAACCTTCTGCATGGTTGGAATAAAAGGGCTTTTTTGATCAACATTTAAATAGTTCATCAGGTTGATAACAAGTAAAGCCTCTTGCATATTCTCACTTAGGCAATAGTCTATCAATTTTGCTTTTGCATCACTGTCTCCATAAAGGTCATAAGCGATAACAGAAGCAATAATAGATACAGGAGGATATTGGTCATGTATAGATTTAAGAAGACTTTCTTTGTAAGGAAAGATTTTATTTTTCGGTTGACTTCTAAGACCCAAGATAGCCCAATATCTTTCAATCGAATCAGTACTATTTAAAAACTGTAATTGTGTTTTTAATGCTTTATCCGTTTGTTCGCCAGAAAGAAAGGCAATGTCAAAAATGTCATCAATAGGGTATTTTACTTTATCCAACCGAAACTCATAAGGTGTTCCAGTTTCTGATATTTTAGCGATTTCATATTCAGGTAAAAACATCACATCTCTTCGCTCTAACAAATCAGTTTTTAAATGTTCTTTCATCTTTGCTTTGATTTGGCTGTAAGCTGGGTCATCAGCAAGGTTATGCGTTTCCCACTGATCATTTTGAATGTCAAAAAGGTATTCTTTCGGTCTTGCTTCGAATATACTTTTTTGAAGAGAATCTAATTGATCACCTTTTAAATCAATACGCATTTGATTTATTATCTCTGAAATTTCCATGTAACGGATATAGCGTTGTTGAGGAATGAAAGGCATAAAATTTCTAGAGTAAATATATCTTCCATCAGTTACCGTTCTTACTAAATCAATACCGTTATCGGATCTGTCAGAAGATAAGGTAATAAGCTCTTTTTCTTCAGAACGCTGCTCTCCTATAAGTATTCTACCTTTGAGATGTTGAGGTAGTTTTCCTCCAGCTAAATTAATAAGTGTTGGGGCAAGGTCTTCAAAATTAATGAGTTCGTCTGTAACACCGCCATTGGTTTCCCAAGGGGATAAGTGTTTGTATTTTTCAGGGAACCACACCACAAAAGGAACGCGGTAACCATAGTCAATACCGTTCGTTTTCCCTCTTGGCATTCCTTCTCCATGGTCAGCAAAAAAGAAAATGATTGTCTCTTCCTTTAAACCGTCCTTTTTAAGTCTCTCAAGAAGATGTCCAATTTTTTTATCTGTCATTGAGATTGAATTGTAAACTCTCGCAAACTGTTTACGCATCTCAGGAGTGTCCTTATAAATAGGAGGCATGTTGAATGCATCCTCATCAATTTTCTCTTCCTCATTGAGTTTGTTATAAATTTTCTCAGTATACCATGAATAAGGGTTAGTCATGGTTCGAGACTGATGCGAGTCTTCAAAATTAAAGACAGCAAAGAAAGGTTGATCTTCTTTTCTATTCCACCAGCCTGCTTTTTTAGAACTTTCATTCCAAGCATCTTTAATAAATGCTTTCCCATTTCTAAGGTTATAATCTGTTTTTGCATTGTTGGTGACGTAGTAGCCCACCTCTTTCATGTAATAGGGAAAGCCATGAATTTCAGAAGGGATAGGGTAAGAACTTCTATGGTTGCCAGTGCCCATCTCAAAAGTTCGAACTCCTGTAATTAATGTACTTCTACTTGGTGAACACACCGTACCTGTTGAAAAAGCATTGGTGAAACGAACACCTTCTTCCGCTAGTTGATCAATGGTGGGAGTATGTGCATTTTCATTACCATAACATCCAATAAATTGTGGGGAAGTGTCTTCAATGGTAATCCAAAGTATATTTGGTTTTGATGTGGTTGGAGTGGAAGTTTTACACCCATAAAAGAGGGTACTTACCAAAAGGAGTTTAAAGATAAATTTCATCTCATTGTTTGTTATTGAATAGTAACTAGCTTTTTATCCTAGAATGTGGTATGCTTACAAAGCATCATTTAACTCTCAAAGAATAAATTGCTATAATAGCAATAAAAATAATTCAATCTAAAACAATAAGCAAACCAATACATCAAAAATGTCAGTGAGGTTTTATCATGTTTCCAAACGGTTTGATTTAGCACATTGTAATCTAAATTATCTTCAACTTTCAATTAACCCTTCTACAAGTAATTATAGGATCTACTTTCAAACTTCCTTTTTCATTTTTGTCTTGAAACAAAAACGAAGCAAAAAATTAAAGGCTTAGAAGCCAAAAGCTAAATTCCATTTCTATCGCCTAAATGATTTTAAACTCGCTAAGGCTCAAACAAAAAAATCATTTTTAACGGCTCAATACATGAAATTCTTAACCCTTTTCCCTTCAAGGCCGATTTAGATACTACTAAATGATTGCCTGATTACAGAGCAAAATAAAAGTATTTCTTTATAATTTTTTTTAATGAAGTTTTGTAGGGACATTGCATTGCAAAGTCCTCAAGAACCACACTGTACTACCATTTATCCATCATAAAAGGAACTATATTAATTAACGAAAATTTAGTTTACATTGTATTTGGTCATTAAAAATAAATGGCTCCACGGTAAAAGTACCGGGAGCCAAGTTGTTTGTTTAGTGTAGTTGTATAAAATTCTAAACTAATTATAAGTAGTCTGTTCTAATTCAAATTTATGCTTTTTATCTTCACCTCTGATTGCCTTGAATTCATCATATAATTCTTTGACAAGCTGAGGATTTTCTGAAGCAATATTTTTACTTTGAGAAGGGTCGAGTTTTAGATCATAAAGAGCTATTTCTTTACTATTGCCTAACTCTATGTTGACTTTCTTGTTAATTTTTCCACCTTTGTAAGGGGGGATTAAAACATAATTTCCTTTTCTAAATGCAGTTCTAGATGTGGCTTCAATGACTAAATTTTGGCGTCCCTCTTCTGAATTCCCCATAAATGCATCTAAAACATTTTCAGAATCTGCTGCTTTTTCTTCACTTCCCACCAAAGTAGCCAACGATGCAAAAAGATCTAACTGACACACTAAGGCGTTGGAAGCTAGTGGCTGAATTTGTCCTTTCCAGTACGTGATAAATGGAACATGAGTACCTGCTTCGAAAAGAGAGTATTTTCCACCTCTTAAACCTCCGGCAGGGTCGTGATCACCCAAAAGCTCTACTGCATCATCGTAATATCCATCGTTGAGAACAGGACCATTATCAGACGATAGAATAATCAACGTATTCTCATCAATACCTGCTTCTTGAATAGTTTTCATTAACTCTCCAATACACCAATCCGCTTCTAAAATCACATCTCCTCTTGGTCCTTTTCCAGATTTACCTACAAACCTTGGATGAGGAGTTCTTGGAACATGTGGCTGTTGCATGGTATAAGCCAAGAAAAAGGGCTGCTTTTTGGAAGAATTTGTCTTGATATAATCTTTTACTTTACCCAAGAAATGATCTGCCATATCAACATCACTCCAAAGTGCAGATTGACCACCTTTCATATAGCCAATTCTTGGAATACCATTAATAATGGTATTATTGTGCTCATGATGCCATTTCATGGTCGTTAATTCTGGGTTCTTTTTCCCTGTAGGTTGTCCTTCAAAATTCTTTTTATAATTGACCTCAATAGGGTCATTAGGATCAAGCCCTACCACATCACCATTTTCAATATAAACTGTTGGCACACGATCTTGAGTTGCTGCCATGATGTAAGATTGATCGAATCCAACTTCATTCGGACCCGGAGAAATATGCTCGTTCCAGTTCTTTTCACCTTGTCCCAACCCTAAATGCCATTTCCCGATAATTGCAGTTTGATACCCTTCTTTCTTCAGCATTTTAGGAAGAGTGATTTGAGTAGTATCAATAAGCAAAGGATCTGTACCAGATAGAATATGTGCGCCCTTTTTCTTCCAAGGGTATTGCCCTGTCATGAGTGCATATCTTGAAGGAGTACAAGTGGCAGAAGAGGCGTAAGCATTAGTGAAATTCACACCATTTTTTGCAAGGAAATCAATATTTGGAGTGGTAAACCCTTTAGCACCATTAACACTAATATCACCATAGCCAAGATCATCTAGATAAATTAAGACAATATTAGGTTTCTTAATTGTGTTAGCATTCGACTTTGAAGTTTGTTTGTTGCATCCCCATCCCAGAATTGAGCAAGAGATGATTAAAAGGATGTATATTTTTTTCATCATTAAATAATTATTATCGAAAAGACTTAAAAAAAACCCAAGTAAAAACTACATGGGTTTTATTGAGATTTAACTGATTATTATTCTACAAGTCCAACTAATGAACTGAATGATTTTAAGTTGGCGTCTGTTTCAAATTGAGTGTGTAAAATAAATGGCTTAGCATTTTGTTTAGTATCACTTAATTTGATGGTAACATATTCTTTACCGTTACTTTGACTCGTTTTTAAGAAATCAGTGATTTCATAGCTCATACGTTTCATTTCTCCAACATCAAAAACTAATTCATCTTCAGCAATTAATTCAAATTGATCTTCAATGGCCACTACATCATCGTATAATGTACCTGCTTCAATTTTTTCTGCAATTCCTGAAATAGCCAAATTAATAGGAGCGTTTTTTCCCTCTTCCATACCTCCATAGATAGAAAGAATAATTTTATTCTCATCTGAGATTTCACCAAGGTCATTTAGATTAATGACTAGCAGAGTATGAACGATATCATTTTTATGATTTCTTACTTTCAATCTATCATCAACGTGTGCTTCATCAGGATTGGTAAACCACTCAGCCGCATTACTACCTTTAAAAGATTGAACATATCCAGTGTACGAAAATGGAACCTGTCCAATTTCACTTGCGATTGATACTTGTGCACTTCCTTCTACTTCACCAGTACCAGCCTTTCCCGAAGTAGAAATGGGTGTAAAAGTTAAAGAGACATTCGTAACAACAGGAATTTCATAAATACGACTTTCAGCAGCATGAAAAGTGTACTCATTTCCTTTTGAATCTTGGTATACGAAATCATGAGGAGGAGTTCCGTCAAATTTTGCTGTAAAAAAAGAGTTAACAGTATCACCTACATTTTCAACATTAAAAAGACTCTCTCCTTCTAAAGTAACAGATGCTGGTCGTGTTGGTAGGCTTTCTTCATTATCACAAGAGGTGAAAATGCTACCTGCCATAATAAGTAATGGTAATATACTAATTCGTTTCATTTTAATATTAATTAAAAAATCAATGTAAACAGAGACATTGTATTCCAACAGAAACTTTCTTTTATAATAGTAAAATCAATAATTTTACCGACAACGTTGCTAATATAGCAATTTGTTTATATAATTGTACCATATTTACGAAGTTAAATTGTTAAAATTTCCATTTACGAAGAAAAACGATAACAAATAGATCATTATAAAAGGTAATTATCATTTAACTATAGAGTAAACAGCGAATACTTCAATTATAGTTTATCATTCATTTCACGTTGGAACATTAATCTTTATTGATCCTGTTTGTTATCGATTAATCTTTTAAGTTATGAAAAAGTTAATCTCACTAAACATTCTTCTTGTGCTATTGGGACAATTTGTTTTTGCACAAGATGCTAAAATTGAAAAGAAAATTAAAAATTATATCTCTTATTTAAATAATACATTAGGAGGTACTTTAACTGACAAACAGATTGATCAATTGAAAGAACAACGTGTTCATTATCTAACAGAGTTGATTAAAATCGATAAATATTCTGTAAAAGAGAAGAAGAAGCTTGAAAAAGAGTTTAAAGAATCGAGAAACGAAATCTTAACAGAAAATCAAATTACTGTTTTAGCGATCTCAAGATTGACACGTAAAGAACTTTCTGTATTGAGACAAATGTTCTCGATTACAAAGGAGCAACAAGGTGAGTTAAAAGTTGAGTTGAAACGAATGAACAAGATGCTTATGAGTGCTCGAAAAGTATATGATGTAGATAGTCAGCAATATTTAGAGATCGATTCTTTGGTGGTGACCACTAAGGAATATGCTTTTAATGAAATTTTTGATGTAGATCAAAAAAAGAAGTTTGAAGAGTTTAAAGGTAGATACAATACTATTATTGTTAAGTACACTGAAAAAATTGGGGTAGAGCTTCGCAACTAATTAAACGAAGACAATATAAATTTGAAACATCAACTTGCACTACTATTTATGGTAGTGCAAGCTTGTTTTTGGAGTAATTATTCATGTTTTAAAAAAATAATCGAATATTAATTGCTATTATAGCAATTAATATTTATAATTGTACGGTTAACACTATAAAGCGAAATAAATAGACTTATGAACAACATTCATCGTTTATTGTATCTGACAAAAATTAATTATCATCTATTGATTTGCTTCTTACTTCCTTTTTTTATCTCATCAGTTGGATTAGGGCAAGTAGATCAAAAACAACCTAATATTGTTTTTTTCTTTGTGGATGATATGGGTATAAAAGATTTGTCGTGTTACGGCTCTGACTTCCATCAAAGTCCCAATATAGATAAGTTGGCAAGCACCGGTATGAAGTTTACCAACGCTTATGCCGCATGTACGGTTTGTTCTCCTTCAAGAGCAGCACTGATGACGGGACAATATCCTGCTCGATTACGAATAACGGATTGGATAGATGGCTGGTTTATGCCTTATGCTTCTATGAAAATTCCAGAATGGCAATTATTTCTACCATCAGAAAGTCAAACGTTGCCAGAAGAATTAAGAAAAAATGGTTATAAAACGATTCATGTTGGAAAATGGCATTTAGGAGATGAAGAAAAAGATTGGCCTTTGTCGCATGGTTTTGATGTAAATATTGGTGGTTGGAAAGCAGGTTCGCCTGCAACGAATAAGGGAAGTTACTTTTCTCCGTATAATAACCCAACGTTAGCCGATGGTGAAAAAGGTGAATTTTTGACCGATCGATTGGTGAAGGAAGCTATTCATCAGATAGAAATTGCGAAGAGAAAGCCATTCTACTTACAATTTAATTTTTACAATGTTCATACCCCCTTACAAGCCAAACCAGAAAAGGTGAAAAAATATCAAGCATTGATTGACAAAGGTGAAGGAGGGAAGCATCATCAAAACCCTACGTATGCAGCGATGGTGGAACATGTAGATGACGCAGTGGGTCAAATTATTGAAAAACTTGAAAACGAAGGACTTATAGATAATACAATTATTGTATTGAGTAGTGACAATGGAGGCTTGGAATTAAAAGCCAATAAGAAGGGGAGAAAACCTAAAAGCAATTATCCTTATAGAACAGGAAAAGGAAACTTTTACGAAGGAGGAGTAAGAGTTCCTATGATTGTGAAATGGAAAGGAAAAGTAATACAGGCTGAAAGTGATGTCCCTATGATGACCATAGATTTCATGCCTACATTGTTGTCTTTAACTTCCACAAAATACAAGAAGAAAGCAGTAGACGGTGTAGACTTAAGCAGTGTATTGACGGAAGATGAAAAGATGGATAGAACACTCTTTTGGCATTATCCTCACTACCATATACAAGGTGCTGAACCTTACAGTGCTGTCCTCAAAGGGCAGTGGAAATTTTATAGAATATATGGTAAGAGAGATGAACTTTATGATCTATCAAAAGACATAGGAGAGGCTAGTAATGTGATTGATGAAAATGAAGATGTAGCCATTGAAATGGAGAAAGAACTAAAGCATTGGTTGAAGAAGACAAATGCTCAACTTCCTGTGAAAAATCCCCATTTCAATCCTGAAAAAGAAAAGAAAACTAAGCCTTATAAATTGAGAAATCAGTTTTGGCAATAGGTACTTTATAAGTGAAATGAATTTTTTAATCAATTGAATAGTACTGTAAAGACATTTTTAAGATAGTCGGCCTTGTTTTGCTTACTTCTTTAAGTGAATGTGCATTCAATTAAACTTATTTTTAATCGTAATACGATGAGAAAAATACTTACTTTTTTATTGGGTAGCTTACTATTAGCGACCTCAAACTTGTGGGCACAGAGTATTTCTGTAGACATAAGTAAAAAACAACAACAATTTTTGGGTGCTGGAGGTACTTGTGATAGTTATATTGGTCACTGGTTGAGCATGTCTGAAGAGAATCGGTTATTGGCGGCTAAAATGGTTGCGGAAGACATTCACTTAGACTTTGTGAAGCATTATATAAATGGAAGGCCGTCTGGTGACTCTGAGAAGCAATACAATAATTTCACTGCTTTTGTGGAAGATATCCGAAAAATTAACCCGGATATAAAAGTACAAATGTGTGTGCAAGATATTCCTGAAGATTTGAGAAAAGATCCAGATAAGAAAAAGGAGTTTGATGATAGTGACCCTGAGATTTATGATAAAATGGCTCAGTATTACTATGATGTAATTGAAGGTTTTCATGACAGAGGTGTAACCATTGATGAGTTAGATGTACTCAATGAGCCAGGAGGTACAGGCTTTGCTGTTTACTATGGTGGTTTGTATAAATATTCAATTCCTAAGTTGCGTGAAATGATTGAAGACCCTTCTATCAATACCAAAGGAATGAAAATGCCTCATATTGGTGGTACAAGTCAGTGGAGTGTTTTAGGTGTAATCAAATGGTTTGACGTATGGAAAGCAGAAATCCCTGAAGCATATGATGAGATCGATGTCGTTTCAACACACGGATATAGAAACGGATGGGATGAGAAAAACTATAAAGAAATCTATGATTACATTGATGGTTTACCTTTCCAAAACAATGAGCAAACAGGTAAGCTACAAAAAGGAGATGGTCTTTATGAAATCTTCGAACAATCAGAACCTGATTATATTGGTGATGTTTCTATGGGTATGCGTATTAGTGACGCAATTAATGGTGGAGTGAATCACTTTTTCATCTTCAATATCAATAATTCATCAGGCAACAACGCAGCTCTTCTTCAGACGCCTTCAGGTGGTTCACCTGTAAAATCAAAAGTGTATGATGGCTTTAAACAATTGACATCCTCTTTTCCTCTTGGCTCTTATTGTTTACCGGAAAGGGGAATGAAAAACATGGACCTTACACGTGTACTTGCAATGAGAGATGGAGATGAAAATGTGGTATACCTGAATATTACTAATATCGCTCCTGAAGCTCAGACAATTTCAATTGAGTTAAATGATAATGGAACGGTACAAGGTATTTCATCGGTTCAATCATGGTTAAGTACTCAAGCTTATGATATAGAAGAGGTCATGAATGTAAATTATTCACAGGCAGTGGATAAAATCTCATTTGATGCTTCTCCATTTAGTGTAAATACATTAAAAATCACTTTAGACCCGAATGGAGCTGCTACTTCATTGAAACCTCAAACGATTGAATTTGCATCAATTGATGATCAGTTACTAAGAAGTACTTATACATTAAAAGCGACAGCAAGTTCGGGCTTAGATGTACAATATGAAGTAGTTGATGGTCCTGCAGTGATCAATGACGGAGTGATGACTTTTTCTGGAGAAGGACAAGTAAAAATCAGAGCTTACCAAATGGGTAATGAAGAATTTGATTGTGCTTCATCTGTAGTAAGATCATTTAAAGTAGCAACAGGTGCTTTGGTTAATGTAGCCAAAGGAAAAACAATTGAATCCGTAACGAACCAAGACGATAAATATCCTGCAACCAATCTTCTGGATGGTGAAAAAATTGACAAAACGAGTCGTTGGATTACAGAAAAAGGAATTCCTTTACCCCATGAAGTAGTGGTAGATTTAGGAGAACCTTTTGATATCACGGGTGTAGGCATGTGGACAGGTAGTTCTGATGGTGTTTACAGTAATCCAATTGTTGGTTTTGAATTGAGTGTTGAAATTGAAGGCAACTGGGTGAAAGTTTTAGAAGAGGCAGATAATAGAAACCCCGAATATATTCAATTCTTTGACAAGGTAACTGCTCAAAAAGTAAAGCTTCAAGTCAACAATTTGGACAAAGGTACCGATACAAGAATGCGTATGTTTGAGTTAGAAGTTTATGCGGCAGATGATACTGAAATCGAATGGAATTTAGAGGAAGGAGTGATGATGGTTGGAGATGAATTCCAAATGGAAGCGACTTCATCAACAGAAGAACCTGTAACATTTGCTACAAGTAATGAGAGTATTGCAACAATAAGCGAGACGAACTTACTTACAATTGTAGGTACAGGCAACGTTCAAATATCAGCGACTACAAATACTGCGAATGACATACCAGTTACATTCAACAAAACAATTAATGCAAGAAGAGAAAACACTATCACTTGGGATCAAGATATTTCTAAATTGGCCGTAGGTGGATCTTATTCACTGGCAACGAACGCTGGGTCAAAAGTGAAATACTTGCTGAAAGAAGACTCTGATGCTGCAATTCTTGAAGGAAGTTCATTGAGAGGTAATGAAGTGGGGAACATCACGGTAATAGCCTACGCTGAGGCCGATCAAGAGTTTGTGGAATCAGAAAGATTGGAAAAAGCTGTTGTAGTGAAATATCAAGATGAAATTGATTGGAGTGAACAAGTAACAACACTTAAAGTCAATGAAGAAGTAAACTTGACCGCGTTTTCAATTTATGACGGACAAGAAATTAATTACATTGTTGACGATGCCTCAATTGCAGTGATTGAAGACGGAAAATTAGTCGGAAAAGCAGTAGGTACTGTCACTGTAAAAGCGACAACGACTGAAACAGATGAGATTTTTGCCGCAGTAGCAATCAGTCAAACTTTTGAAATTAAGTCTTCGACGATTACTAGTGTTGATGTTCCTGCTTTTGATCAAGTAGTTTATCCCAACCCGAATAACGGATTATTCCAGATCAGAAACCTGAAAGCACAAGAAATCATTCACGTAATCAATGGAGTTGGAGTAGAAGTCAAGACGATTGAAATTCAAGAACCTTCAGAAGTGATTGATCTATCAGAATTGCCAAAAGGTGTTTATTACATCAGATCATCCAATAATTCTGATCATCTTAAAATATTGATCAAGTAATAGTTATAGTAACGAATAAATAGTTGGTTATAAGTTGATAGGAGTCATCCCTTATTATTTTACATGATAAAGGGATGACTTTTTTCATATCAAATGACAGAATTTTTCGATTCAAAAGAGTAGTTTACTCAATGATTTACAGTATGTTCAATGTGAAATGTAATACTTTACATCGAAGAATTCCAAGAATGTGCTATTTTTTAAGTAAGAAATTTAAAATAGTAGAATAAATATTTAAAAGTTAAATCTATTATTGCTATATTAGCAATATAATAAAGAAACTAGTTTTTTAAGATGGGAGCGTTTGATTTTTTAGTGATACTGATTTTTTCCCTAATTGTATTAGGTGTAGGAATTACATTTTCAAGAGAGAAAGATTTAAAAGGTTTTTTCGCTGGGGGAGGAGCAGTCCCTTGGGGTATGAGTGGTTTGTCACTCTTCATGGGCTTTTTCTCAGCAGGAACTTTTGTAGTATGGGGTGCAATTGCTTATGAATATGGTGCAGTGGCAATAGCGATTCAATGGACAATGTGTATAGCAGGCTTCTTAGTAGGTAAATTTATCGTAGATAAATGGCATAAAACAGGAGCTGTTACCGTTGCGGAGTATTTGAGATTTCGATTTGATGGAGATACTCAAAAGGTGTTTACTTATTTATTTTTATTGATGTCTTTTGCATATACAGGTGCATTTTTATACCCTGTAGCAAAGATCATTAGTGTCTCACTTGATGCCTCTATTTATACCTGCATTTTGGTGTTGGGGGTGTTCATGATCTTATATACCACACTTGGCGGATTAAAAGCCGTGATGGTGACAGATGTATTACAATTTGTAATTTTATTATCCGCAATTATTATTGTGATTCCGTTGGCATTGAATTATGTAGATGGAGTAGACAATTTTGTCAAAAACTCTCCAGAAGGATTTTTTGGTCTAGTCAATAAACAATATTCTCCATTATTCCTTTTGTCATTTGGAGTATATAATTCAATTTTCATAGGCGGTAACTGGGCTTACGTTCAACGTTATACATCAGTTTCTACCCCTAAAGCAGCTAAAAAAGTGGCTTACTTATTTGGAGGGCTATACATTTTCAGTCCAATATTATGGATGCTACCTCCAATGATTTACAAGGTAGTAGATCCTAACCTGTCAGGTTTAGAAATAGAAGGTGCTTATTTATTGATGTGTCAAAAAGTACTTCCAGAAGGAATGTTAGGATTAATGATCGGAGGAATGTTATATGCAACAGCAAGTTCGGTCAATGGTTCATTGAACATTTCAGCTGCTGTGATCACAAATGATATTGTTTTAAAATTAAAACCTAATTTATCAGACAAACAAAAAATACAAGTAGCCAGGATGGCGACGATTTTCTGCGGAGTGTTTGCAATTGGTGTTGCATTACTTGTTCCATCAGTTGGAGGTATTGTCAATGTGGTCTTGAGTATTAGTGCAGTTACGGGTACTTCCCTTTATGCTCCTCCAATTTGGAGTTTGTTTTCAGATAGATTAGGAAAATCACAGATTATAAAAATTACGATTGCAAGTTTATTGATTAATGTATTACTTAAAATTCTGCCAATGGTGATTGATTGGGAAGGATTAAGTAGAGCAATTGAGATGTTGATAGGTGTGGTAGTACCATTTACGTTATTAGCAATCAACGAAATGATTCAAATGTCAAAAAATAGCATGGTGAGTCATCAAGTGAATGAAATTGCAAAAAGACGTGAGGAAGTGGTTGAAACAGCAGGAACCAATGCTTTTAGTTTGAAAGTAATGAGTTATTCATTATTTGCGGTGTGTGTGCTCTTTTTTGGAATTGCCCTAACGGGAGAAGATGGCTGGACATGGTTAGTCGGTATAGGAGTGATCATCGCCATTTTGGCTTATAGCTTACTAAAAAAAGCAAATAATGTAGTCAAGGAAGAAAAAGAAATGATTGTTTATTAAATATTTAAAAGAATAAGAAATAGCTCCAGTGGTGTGTCTGCCTTATCACTTTTGGAAATGCGAATCACATTTTCAAACACTGGAGCTTCATTATTATAAATGAATAGAGAGTTATTCAAAAAAATTAGTTGGAAAACTAGACGAGAGAATTATGATTCAGGAATCTTATAATAAAAATAGGAGCCTAAAAGAGGTGGCTATTGACACGGATTTATTAATTGTAGGTGGAGGACTATCAGGTACTTGTGCCGCAATTACAGCAGCTCGACAAGGAGTAAAAGTTGTTTTAGTACAAGATAGACCAATATTGGGAGGTAATGCTTCTAGTGAGGTGAGATTGTGGGCTTTAGGAGCTACTTCTCACATGGGAAATAACAATAGATGGTCGAGAGAAACAGGTGTGACAGGTGAAATTTTAGAAGAAAACCTTTATAGAAATAGAGAAGGTAATGCTTTAATTTTCGATACAATTCTGATCGAAAAAGTAAAGCAGGAAGAGAATATCACTTTACTATTGAATACTTCAGCTTTTGAGGTAACTCATGAAGATACAAAAATTCAATCTGTAAAAGCTTTTAACAGCCAAAACTCAACACTTTACAACCTAAGTGCAAAGCGCTTTTGTGACGCATCTGGTGACGGAGTACTTTCTTTCTTAGCCGGTGCATCATTCAGAATGGGGGCCGAAACCATTGAGGAGTTCGGCGAAAAAATGGCTCCAAATGTAGAGCAGTATGGTGAGCTTCTAGGACATACCATTTACTTCTATACCAAAAACACCGACAAACCAGTGAAATTCACACCTCCAGCCTATGCATTGAAGGATATTGAGGAATTACCTAGGTTTAAAAATATTCAAGCCGATCACACAGGATGTAATTATTGGTGGATTGAATATGGAGGGCGTTTAGATACGATACATGAGACCGAAAATATCAAATATGAGCTTTGGAAAGTTGTATATGGTATTTGGAATTATATCAAGAATTCAGGAAAATTCCCTGAAGCTGAAAACATGACCTTAGAGTGGGTTGGTACAGTACCTGGAAAGCGTGAAAGTCGTCGTTTTGAAGGGTTGTACATGATGAAACAGCAAGATATTATTGAACAAAGAAGATTTGATGATGCGATTGCTCATGGTGGTTGGGCGTTAGATTTGCACCCTTCTGATGGCGTGTATTCCTCTCTTCCAAGTTGTACTCAGTGGCATTCAAAAGGTACTTATCAGATACCTTTACGAACGGCTATAAGTAGAGATATCGATAATCTATTTTTTGCAGGTAGAATTGTAAGTGTTTCTCACGTTGCTTTTGGTTCTACAAGAGTGATGTTGACAAGTGCAGTAGCAGCAGAAGGAGTAGCAGTAGCGGCAGCTTATTCTATTCAAAATGACGTGCTTCCTTATGAAACCATTGAAAAAGAACACATTGAGAAGATTCAACAAAAACTGTTAGAAAAATCATCTTATATCCCTCATGTTAAGTTGGATAAATCTGGTTTTATTTCTTCAAAAGCGAATGTTTCTGTTTCTTCAGAATTAAACCTGACAGAATTAAGGTCTTCAAATATTTGGAAAACGTTAGAAATGCCATCTGCTCAGATGTTGCCTATTACAAGGGATCAGCAAACACTTTCTCTTAGAGTTCCAGTTATTGCTGCCAAGGAAACAACAGTAGATGTTGAATTAAAAGCAAGCCTTGAAGCGACAAACTTCACGCCTGAAAAAGTGATTGGTATTCAATCAACAGAAGTGGAAGCAGGACGTCATTTTGTTGATTTAAAGTTTGATGTTTCAGCTTTAGGTGACACTTATGTGTTTGTATGTTTTGCTCCAAATGCGGATTTACAATTGAATTATTCTGAGGACAGAATCACGGGTATTTTATCAGTATTTAGAAAAGAAAATAAAGCAGTCTCTAATTTTGGGCAGCAAGAACCACCAAAGGAAATTGGGATTGATGGGTTTGAATTCTGGACACCACAACGTCGTCCTGAAGGCCAAAATATCGCGATGCAATTAAAAACACCTTTGTTCATTGGTAAAAAAGAGAACTTGGAGTCAGGAGTTACTCGTCCAGTACAATCAACCAATGCATGGATTGCAGCATTAGATGATGCTTACCCAACTTTGACTTTAGAGTGGGAAGAAGTACAAGAGATTTCATCGATTAAATTGTTCTTTGATGCCGATTTAGATCACGCCATGGAAAGTACACAATTTGGACATCCAGAATCAATTGTACCTTACTGTGTAGAATCTTTTAGAATCAAGGATGAGACAGGGAAATGCCTTTTCCAAACAGTATCAAACCATACAACATTATGTGATGTGAAGTTGGATCAGCCGGTTAAAACTTCCAAGTTAGTGATTGAATTGGATCGCAAGGATAGTAGAATTCCAGTTGCATTATTTGATGTTATTTGTAATTAAATGTTATTGCTAATAGTGAAATAACGTATTGTTGATGTTTTTGTAAAAAAAAACAATTTTGCCCCTCTTTTTGATTAAATAAGTTAATAAAAGGCTGTCACAATTTTGTACATTGCAAGAAATAATTCAGCAGTATATAATAAAATTTTCTAATTAGTGGACTGACTATGATTAGATCAAAAAGACCGGCACAACCAATCCAGGGCTTAATTGATGGATTGGAGGTGTTGCAGACATTAACAGTATTGGACAAACCGGCTTCAGTGAAAGATATATCTGAAATGCTAAATATGGAAAAAACTAAGGTAAACCGACTTCTTAGAACACTTTCTTTTTTGGGTTATACTTATCAAGATAACCAAAGAAGATACATTCCAGGAGCGGCGGTCCATGTTTTAGCGGCACATTCACTACATGCTTCTAAAGTGTTTCAGATTGCATTCAAGTACATTGAACCACTTTTGGAATTAAATTGTGTAGTAGCAATTGGTGTTTTGTGGAATAACCACGTTTCTTATTTATATCACTGGACACCGGGTATGTCAACAATGGAAGCTATTGGTAAAATGGCCGTTTATCCTTTAGAAAAATCATCAATAGGACAAATATTATTGGCACATAGAGATCCAACAGATTTGGATTTTGTAGCTAAGGACTTAAACTTAAGTCAAGAATATTTAGACCAATTGAAAGTAGATAAGGAGAATGGTTATAGTGTTATCAAGAACGAGAAGACTAGTGTTGCAGTAAGAGTGAACACGGCAGATGAAATTGCAATAGCTCTTTCTGATTTTGATGGAAACCACTCCAATGAAGAAGTGATTGAATTATTGAAGAAAACAACACTTCAAATACAATCAGCTTTTCAAGCGGCTTCCGGAAGATAATTTCAACCCTAAAGTCTATCGTTTCATTTAACGAAATATTCTGTTATTAAAAGAAATGAAAAGACTTAGTGTTATATTCATTACACTACTTTCTTGTGTTCAACTTTGGGCACAAGAAAGTAGTTCTTCTCTCCAACTTCACCTCAAAACTTCTGAACGTCATCAATTGATTGATCATTTTGGAGCTTCTGATGCTTGGAGTATTCAATATGTTGGTAAAGAATGGGGGGAATCCGAAAAAAAGAAAATGGCACAATGGCTTTTTTCAAAAGAACTTGAAAAAGATGGATCTCCTAAAGGTATTGGCCTTTCAACATGGCGGTTTAATATTGGTGCTGGTAGTGCTGCTCAAGGGGATGCATCAGAGATTAAAGATCCGTGGAGAAGGTCTTTTGGAATTTACGATTCACTGACCCAAGAAGTGAAAATTACAAATCAAGAAGGTCAGCTTTGGTTTCTCAAAAAAGCAAAAGAATTGGGAGTTGAACATTTTACAGCATTTGCCAATTCACCACCAATTGCACTTACCAAAAATCACCTTGCTCATGGAAATGGAGAAACTTCATTAAACCTTTCGAAAGAGAATTATTCCCATTATGCACATTTTTTAGCCCAATTTTTAATTGAAATGGAAAAAGAAGAGCTCCATTTTAATCTAATTTCACCTTTCAATGAACCTCAATGGGATTGGGGAAAGAAAAACGGTCAAGAAGGAACCGCTGCTCATAATGAAGAGATGGCAGCTGTGATTAGAGAAATGGATGCAACCTTCCAACAAAATAAATTAAAGACAAAGATTGAAGTAGCGGAAAGTGCTCAGTACAATTACGTGTACGACCCTTCTTCAAATCGTCCGGACAGAGACCATCAACTATGGAATTTCTTCCATCCTGAAAGTGCAAATTATATTGGTGATTTAAAGTCGGTTTCGCCTACTTTTTCAGCACACGCTTACTTCACTACATCACCTTTAAGTAAATTAAAAAGTAGTCGCCAAGTGATTGGAAACTTAATGAAGGATTATAAAAATCTATCTTTTTACCAAAGTGAGTACTGTTTGCTTGAAAATAATGAGGAAGTAAAAGGAAAAGGTAAAGATTTAGGAATTGACCCGGCATTGTATATCGCTAAAGTAATGCATTATGATCTTACGATTGCCAATGCTTCTTCATGGCAATGGTGGATAGCAGTAAGTCCTTATGATTATAAGGATGGCTTAATTTACGTGGATAAAAAGGATATGACAGTTGTGGAAGATTCAAAATGCCTTTGGGCGTTGGGTAATTATTCAAGATTTGTACGTCCGGGTATGCAACGCATTACTGCGGCACTCGAAGGACAGTATGACGAGGACCAACTATTAGTTTCTGCTTACCAATCCAAAAAACAAACTGTGATTGTCATTGTAAATTTGGCAGATGAACCTTATGACATTACAATGCCTTCCAAAAAACAAAAACAGGTGTATGTCACTTCTTCTACAGAAAGTTTAAAACACCAAAAGTGTGGAGGGAAGCTCTCTATTCAATCAAGATCTATTACCACAATTGTGGAGTAAATTAAAAAGAAACGAATTATTACAAACAGAATAAATATGAAAAACAACTTCAATTATTTTTTATTCATCGTAGCATGTATAATCAGTTCATGTTCAACGAATAAATATCAGCAAAGTCAAGATGGTAAGAAGTCGTTGACTAAGCAACCTAATATTGTTTTTATTCTTGTAGATGATGCAGGATGGGGCGATTTTAGTTGCTATGGGCAAGAGAAATTTACCACTCCCAATATTGATGCATTGGCTCAAAGTGGAATGAAATTCAATAGTCACTACGCAGGAAGTACAGTTTGTGCTCCTTCGCGATCGACTTTAATGACCGGTTTACATACGGGCCACTCACCTATCAGAGGAAACAAAGAAGTAAAGCCGGAAGGTCAAGTGCCAATTCCGGCTGATATTGCTTCATTGCCAAAAATGATGCAGTCAAAAGGCTATAAAACTGGTATGTTTGGAAAATGGGGATTAGGGTATCCAGGTTCTGAAGGAGCACCAAATAATCAAGGATTTGATGAGTTTTATGGTTATAACTGTCAGCGATTAGCACATACATATTATCCTTTGTATTTACGTCATAACGGTGAAAAAGTAATGCTTGAGGGCAATGAAGAAGGAGGTCAAAAAGAATATACGCATCATCTAATTCACGATCAGGCATTGAATTTTATTGATGAAAATAAAGATGAACCCTTCTTCTTGTACCTGCCTTATACCATTCCACACGCGGAAGTTGTAGCTCCAGAAGATTCCATTTTCCAACACTATAAGGAAGTATATCCAAAAGGTAAACCGTATGTAAACAAGAGAAACCATAATCCAAATCTGACGCATGAGCAACGTTTTATGATGGGAACATATGCAGATCAAGAATATCCAAGGGCAGCATTTGCTACTATGATGCATCATTTAGACATCTCTGTAGGCGAAATTATGGATAAATTGAAAGAGCATGGTTTGGATGAGAATACAATCATTTTCTTTTCTTCAGACAATGGCCCACACTCAGCAGGAGGTGCCGACCCTAAGTTTTTCAATTCTAATGGTCCTTTCAGAGGGATTAAAAGAGATCTTTACGAAGGTGGTATTCGAGTACCTATGATTGTATCTTGGCCAAATGTAATCAAGAAAAATACAGAAACAGATCACCCTTCAGCATTTTGGGACGTTTTCCCAACATTGGCTGATATTGTGAGAGCAGACATAGAAGAGAAAGCAAACATTGATGGTATTTCTTTCTTACCAACTTTATTAGGTGAAGATCAAAAACAGGAAAAACATGATTATTTCTATTGGGAATTTCATGAAAGGGGAGGATCGAGAGCCATTCGTATTGGAGATTGGAAAATTGTACAAAACAAGTTGAAGCAAAAAGCTAAAAGTAAAATTGAAGTGTATCATTTACCTTCAGACCCAGGGGAAGAGAACGATGTTGCGGCAGAGAATCCGGAAATTGTAAAACAAGGAGAAGAGTTGTTTAAATCAGCTAGAATCCCCAATCAAACTTTCCGTTTTCCAGTAGATAATATTTAATACAATGAAAAGAGTTACCACACTATTATTGCTGTTTATATGTTGCTCTTTGACAATTTTTGGAGCAGATAAGAAACCGAAAAAGCCAAATATTATCTTATTTTTTGTAGATGATATGGGATGGAAAGATCCTTCGTTTATGGGATCTGATTACCATGAAACTCCTAATCTAGATCAGATGGCCAAAGAAGGAATGGTGTTTTATAATGCTTATTCTTCCGGCCCTAATTGTGCTCCGTCAAGAGCTTCAATGATCTCAGGTCAGTACACTCCTCGTCATGGTAAGATTGCCGTTTGGGATGCCAAAAGAGGCCCTGAAGATAAAATGCGTTTGGAACCAGTACCTGATCGGGAACTTTCTTTGGACAACTATACCATGGCAGAAGCGCTAAAAGATGGTGGTTACGTGACAGGAATTTTCGGCAAATGGCACATTGCAGGAGAGGCTTCAGAACAAGGTTTTATGGTGGATCAGTCGACTGAACCCAAAGAAATCAAGTTCAAGAAAACAAATGATCCAAAGGATATTTATAAGTTGACAGATGAGGCTTGTGCGTTTATGGAAGACAATAAAGACAATCCTTTTTTCCTTTATTTACCTCATCATGCTGTACATGCAAAATGGGAAGCACGCCAAGAAATGATAGACTATTTTCAAGCAAAAGAAAAAGGAGAATTACACAACAACCCCGCTTATGCAGCTATGGTAAAACATACAGATGAAAGTTTGGGGACAATCTTGAAGAAAGTCAAAGAACTTGGAATTGATGACAATACCATCATTATTTTCACTTCAGATAATGGTTCTTTGGGGAAAATTCATCAAGACCCATTGAGGGGTGTGAAAGGAATGCTTTATGAAGGAGGGATAAGAGTACCGATGGTTGTTTGGTATCCGCCCAAAGTAAAAGCAGGTTCATCATCTACCGTTTCTGTTGTCAATACAGATTTTTATCCAACATTTTTAGATATGGCAGGATTGAAAACTCCAAAAAATAAAATATTGGATGGAGAAAGTTTAAAGGATCTGTTTTATGGTAAAGAGGAAACTCTAAAGAGATCTTCTATCTTTTATCACTATCCTAATTATCTGGATGGAAAAAATCAAAGAGGAGGAAGAGATTCTTACTTTAGAAATCGTCCTGTTACTGTAGTTATTAATGGAGATTGGAAATTATTATTCTTCCATGAAGAGTATATTCTTGATGGAGGAGTGGATCGAATCAATGAAAATAACATGGTAGAACTTTACAATATCAAAGAGGATATTTCGGAGTCCAATAATCTAGCATTAAAAAATAATGAAGTAAGAGATAGACTTCTAAGTGATTTGCAACAATGGATGGATAAAACGAATGCCCGTTTAGCAATGAAGCCTTCCAAAGAAAATTATAGGCCACCATTCCAACGTGGTAAAAAGAAGAACCATTAACGTAGTAATAAATACAAAATAGTAGTTAAGCAAATTAAACTGGCAGCTTTTTATTTATAATAATCAGCTGCCTCTTTTATTAATTGATACAACAGTTACATGTCTCATTAATTTTAAACTCACTTTACTAAAAAAATAAAAATCATTATTTAAAATGTTCTTAGTACTAAGTCAAAAATAAATGATAACTAATTCTTATTTATTTTTTGGGAGTACAACGCTAAAAAACGTATGAATAGTGGTTCTATTTAGCGTTTTTTGAAGGAAGTAATCGCAAAACAATAAATGGAATTAGTGGTATATAATTTTGTCTTGGTACTTTACATCTTTTAAAGATATCGATTAAAGTACATCAGCTATATAGTTGTCTTTGATTTGGCCTGTAGAAGGAAGTTTGGCCCTATTTTTAATATATAGTGAACACAAATTCATTTTTAGGGTGTATTAGCTAAAATTTTCTCATTTAAATAACATTTTTTTATAATTAGTGTTGAAAGTACATACTAAATTGCTATATTAGCAATATAATTAAAGGCAGGCATTGATTATAACAGATAACGTAAAAATTGCCGACAACACAATTTTTAACTTTTTCGCTAATTTTTTTAAAGAAGAGTTTATGCCGATTACAGTATTGATGAAATGGCGCATATTATTACTTAGTATGATGGGAGTTTTCCTTTGGAATACTGCCATAGCGCAACAACAGGAACAGATAACAATTTCAGGAACGGTCAAAGACCCTGATGGAATTCCGGTTATCGGAGCTAACATTATTATTGCAGGTTCAACAACAGGAACAATGACAAACTTTGATGGAGGTTTTAAATTGGGAGTACCAGCAAATTCAAAAATCATTGTAACATCCATCGGATACGAAGATAAAATAGTAAATGTAGGGACAAGTACAGAATTACACATTGTGCTTATAGAAGCACAAGAACAACTGAATGAAGTCGTAATTATTGGTTACGGTACGCAGAAAAAAGCGGATTTAACAGGTGCAGTAGCAACAGTAGATGCTGAAGTTATTGCAGAAAGAAAAACTCCTCAATTATCACAGGCACTTCAAGGATCAATTCCGGGTGTAACAGTGACTAGAGATAGTGGAGCTCCTGGTTCTACGGGTGATATCCTCATTAGAGGGCAAACGACTTTAAATAACAGTAGTCCATTGGTAATGATTGATGGTGCTCCTGGTGATATTGATGATGTAGATCCTGAAGATGTTCAATCATTAACCGTTTTAAAGGATGCTGCTTCGGCTGCAATCTATGGTTCAAGAGCTGCCGCAGGTGTGATTATCATTACAACAAAAAGAGCTAAGGAAGGAGAATTAACAGTTACTTATAGTGGTGATGTGGGAATTCAAAGACCAACTACATTACCTGAAATGGTAGGTGTTCAGGATTATTTCAGAATGCAAAATGAGTATAAAGAAAACGATGGTTTAGCACCACTTTGGGATCCCTATTATATTGATAACTATAGAGATAATTCAGCTGTTAACCCTGATTTATACCCCAATACTGATTGGCAAGGTGAGCTATTGAAAAATAATGCAGTGCAACAAAGACATAATTTTTCAATTGCTGGTGGTAATGATGTAGTGCGATCAAAAATGTCTTTTGGTTATTCATCTCAAGAAGGATTAATACCTAATTATAATTGGGAGAGATATACTTTACAATTGAATAACAATATTAAGATCAATAACAAGTTGAAAGGAGCTTTGGATATGTACTTAAGACAAAGCAACAAAGAACAACCTAATGAAGGACATCATTCTAACTCATTCTATTCTAGTGCTAGAACTCTTCCTTCTTTCTATCCTGCTTATTGGAGTGATGGTACTTTTGCCGATGGTAAAGATGGTCAAAACCCTGTCGCTTTCGTAAATAAAGGTGGTTACAAAGATAATCAAACGAACTTTGCAAGATTCAGAGCAAGATTAGATTTTGAGCCGATCAAAGATTTAACAGTTTCTGCTCAGTTAGCTCCAAAGTTTAATTTCAACAATACAAAAAGTATGTTGAAAGTGATTGACTATTATGACCTTGAAGGTAATTGGATAGGAAATACAGGTAAAAGCCAAGATAAATTAACAGATAATCGTAAAGAGTCTTATTCAATCAACCAGCAATACACAATTACTTACAATAAAAAAATTAATAAGCATAGCTTCTCAATTTTAGCAGGTTATGAAAGTAATTACTACAGAGAAAAGACGTTAGAGGCAGAACGTATTGGTTTTGTATTACCTGATTATGATGAAATAAACGCAGGTAATGTGGATATGTGGAGTAACAAAGGTGGACAAAATGAAAATGCACTTTCTTCACTTTTTGCAAGAGTTTCATACAACTACAAGAACAGATACTATGTTCAATCTAATATTAGATATGACGGTTCTTCAAGGTTCCATCCAGATCATAGATGGGGATTCTTCCCTTCAGTTTCAGCCGGATGGAATATTTCGAACGAAGAATTTTTAAACAGTGTAGATTGGTTGTCTAATTTGAAAGTTAGAGGCTCTTGGGGACGTTTAGGAAATCAAAGAGTAGGTAACTATGCTTATACAGCAAATATGAGTAGATCAAATTCATATGTTTATGCTGGTGGTGAAGTAGTTCCTCTAACATCTTACGCTCAGCAAGATATGGCCATTGAGAATATCACTTGGGAAACTACTGAAGGTTATGATTTTGGTTTTGATGCAGCCTTCTTAGATGACCGTTTAAATGTGAATTTTGATTGGTATTACAAAACAACTTATGATATCTTATTGAAACTAGATATTCCACTTTACTTAGGTTATGCGAATCCACCTTTACAAAATGCAGGTGTGGTAGATAACCAAGGATGGGAAATTTCTATGAGTTGGAGAGATATTATTAATGACGACCTTACTTATTCAATCGGTTTCAACTTATCAGACAACAAAAATACAGTGGTTGATATGAAAGGAGCGAACCAACTAGGTAATCAAGTCACGATGGAAGGACAAGAGTATAAGGCATGGTATGGCTATGAGAACTTAGGTTACTTTGGTGATGATCATGCAGATCATGCAAAATTGACAGGTCAAGAACAGCCAGGAGATATTCGTTATAAAAAGCAACCGGGTGGAGAAAGCGATATGATCAATGCTGAAGAAGATAGAGTAGTGATTGGTAGTTCTCTTCCAAGATATACATTTGGAGCGAACTTCAATGTAAATTACAAAAACTTAGATTTCGGATTAGTACTACAAGGAGTAGGTAAAACAGATGTAATGTTATCAAACGCACAGGTTCAGCCTTTTAGTGGTTCATTTAGAAACTATCCAGCATATATTGCAGGAAACTACTGGACACCAGAAAATACTGGAGCTACTTATCCTAGACTTTCAGATCAAGGTTCTAAATCAAACTATCAGAAATCTGATTTTTGGTTAGTGAATGGTGCTTACATGAGGATCAAGAACATCACTTTAGGTTATACATTACCAAAGTCACTACTTAAGAAAGTAGGAGTGAAGAAGTTTAGAATTTATGCTTCAGTAAATGATTTATGGTCATTTAACCATATGCCAAAAGGTTGGGATCCAGAAATCTCATCATCTGATTACCCATTGGTGACTACTTATATGACAGGTGTCAGTTTGAAATTCTAAAAAATGAAAATGATGACAAAAATTTTTAATCTAAGAAATATAGCCGTAGCTGCACTGGTTTTGTTTAATACTTCTTGCAGAGATTTGGATCTGTATTCAAGAACCTCTCCATCTACAGGTGACTTTTATTCAACAGAAGCGGAGTTGCAAGTAGCAGCAAATGAATTCTACAGAGATTTTATGTTCCCTACTGATACTGATAAGTACTCTGATAATGTATTTGCAAGATCAGGTACAGGACATGAATTGTATAAAGGTACTTCTACTTCTCAGTCAGGAATTTTTAAAAACAGATGGGCTGATTGTTATAAATCCATCACTCGGGCAAACATGATGCTTCATTATATGCATAGAGCTGAAAATGTAACACCAGAGGATGTATGGATGCAATATAGAGCAGAAGCATTATTAACAAGAGCTCATCAATATTTGTATTTGGCGACACACTATGGCGATGTTCCATTATTGTTAGAGCCCGTTCCATTGGAAGAAGCTTATGATATTCGTCGTACAGATAAAGAAGTAATTATCGATCAAGCAATGGAAGATTTGGACTTTGCTATCGAATTTCTTCCAGAAGCTTATGGAGATGCAGATGTACAACGTTTCACGAAGGCAAGTGCATTAGCTATTAAATCTCGTTATGCATTGTATACAAATCGTTATGAAGTAGCAGCTGAAGCAGCCCAAGCATTGATGGATTATGGTAGATTTGAATTATACCCTAATTATGGTGAATTGTTTTTAGAACAAGGTCAACAAGCAAATGAGATTATCATTGCTTTACCTCAATCATCAGCTTATGGTGAAAAGAGAAATATCCAATATGATATTCAGAGGAATGCTGGAGGGTTCGCTTCAACAACTCCTACATATGAGCTGATTGATAGTTATGAAACTGCTGAAGGGTTACGTATTGATGATGACGCAGCTTCATATAGCTATCTGAATCCTTTTGAGAACAGAGACCCTCGTTTGAAGATGAGTATTCTTACTCCAGGAGATTCTTTAATGGATTTGTATTGGGAACCTTTCAAAAAGGAAACATGGGATATTCAACAAGAGAAGAGTATTAAGAACATGGACTCTTGGTTATCCAACACTCAAGGTTCAGCTAACCCTTGTGGACTTTTATTCAAGAAAGGTTTTTCTGATGCCATGAGAGGTAGTTTTGATATCGTTGATGTTGATATTATTCTTTATCGATTTGCTGAAACCCTATTGATTTATGCAGAAGCAAAATTAGAATTGGGCCAAATTGATCAGTCAGTATTAGATGCGATCAACCGTGTACGTCAGAGAGCCTATGCTCAAGAAATTGCGGAAGGAGGAACTTATCCTGAAGTGGTAACAACAAATGCACAAGAATTAAGAGAAATTATTCGTAGAGAAAGAAGAGTTGAATTAGCGAACGAAGGTTTACGATATATGGACTTAATACGTTGGAACTTGGCGGATGTGGCATTAAACCGCCCTATGATCGGAATCAAGACAGAAGGACTTTCAGAAGAAAGTAATATGTTCTCTGCCATTCCTGAATTTGATGAAAACGGATTGCCGACGTACGATCATGTTATAGACAATCACAACATATTATTAAATAGAGTGTTTCCTGAACGTCAATATATTTGGCCGATTCCATTTCAGGAAAGTGTGACTAACCCTAGTTTAGGCCAGAATCCTGGCTGGTAGTAATTTTTTAAGGTAAAAAATAAAAAAGAAGAAAAAACAAGGAGCTTCTTAGGCTCCTTGTTTTTAAAAACCTGATAAGAAATCAAGAATTGGATACAAATTTAAACTATGCATATTGTTAGATATTTACTTTACTTTTTATGTATTCTAATGTGGTCTTGCACTGGCAATTCTACATCTCTTCCTAATGAGGAGGATAATTCAAAACCTAATATACTTTGGATTACACTAGAGGATACTTCTCCTCATTTTATAGGTGCTTATGGCAATAAACTGGCAAAAACACCGAATATGGACGCTTTAGCAAGAGAAGGTTTCAAGATGAATAATGCTTTTTCTACCGCAACAGTTTGTTCGCCCTCAAGGTCATGTATCATCACAGGTATTCATGCCAACCGATTAGGGACAGCCAATCATAGAAGTACCATAGAAATACCTTCTGATGTTAAAGCATTTCCCTACTTCTTAAAGAAAGCGGGTTATTTTACAACGAATAATAATAAAACAGATTACAACTTAGCAGAAGAAAAAAATAAGGTAAAAGAAGCCTGGGACTTTAGTAAGAGTAAAACAGGGTGGTGGGATAGAACTGATAGTGAACAACCCTTTTTCTCTGTTTTTAATCTAATGACATCTCATGAGTCTTACACTATGGTAAACCCTCATGCTTTTTATGAGAAAAAAGTAAGAAATGTTTTATCGGAAGTAGAGCTCACAAAACCAGAAAGTATTGAGTTGCCTCCATTTTATGCTGACAATGATGAAATGAGGTCGTATATGGCAAGAATGTATGATTGTATTACACTTACAGATAAAAAAATCGGAGAAATCATCACTCGCTTAAAAGAAGACGGACTTTTTGACAACACAATCATTTTTGTATTTGCGGATCATGGAGAAGGCTTACCCCGATTCAAAGGAGCGGGTTTGAACTTAGGACATCAAGTACCAATGTTTGTCCATATTCCCCAAAAGTATAAACATCTACTTGCAGCAGAAAAAGAGGAATTTGAGAATAGAGTCATTTCGTTTGAGGATTTAGCACCATCGGTATTGTCTTTGGCAGGAGTTGAAAAACCTCAGTATATGAAGGGTGAAAATATTTTTGGTCAAAACTACCAACGTCAGTATGTGTGGGGAGGTCGTGATGGTTGTGGAGAAGTGATTGATCAAGTGAGAACGGTTACAGATGGTCGATACACTTATGTGAGAAATTATATGACTGACTACCCTATTGTACAATGGCACAAGTATTCTGATAATGCAGCTATTTTGAAAAAAATGCATAAGGATACGAAGGAAAAAACATTGAATAATGTTCAATACCAAGTACTAGGGACAGGAAAAAAAGCAGAGTGGTTATTTGATAACCAAAAGGACAAATGGAATGTAAATGATTTGTCGAATGAGGAAGAGTATCAAGACGTTTTGGCAAAACTCAGATCAATAAATAAAAATGAAATATTGAATCAAAGAGATTTACATTTTATCCCTGCAGGACAGATGGACCGTTTAGCAAAAGGAAGCAATCCGTTTGAAGCAATGGCGGATGATAAAGTGTATCCTTTGGAAAACATACTTCATGTAGCTGAACTTTCTGGAAGAGGTAATTATTATAAAGACAAACAATTGGCCTATTTGGCTTCATCTGTACCAATGCAACGTTATTGGGCATTGGTAGGGCTTAGAGCTCAAGAATTGGATCTGGAAGACTTAACAAAAATTGAAAAGCTTCTTGAAGATGAAAATCTATTTAATCAAATAGAAGCAGCGACAATTTTATATCGAATGAAACATGATATAAAAGCCAAAAAAGTATTACAAAATCATGGCAAATCGGACAATGCGTTCATAGCATGGTATGCTATAAGAGCAGTTCAAATGATGCCAATTTCAGAGTACAAATCCTTTGAAAAGACTTTTAGATATGTGACTACTTCTTTAAAGGAACGAGCAAAACTTAACAGAAAGCATGAGATATATAACGCGATTAATAGTGCATCTCAAGCTCTTGAAATTATGAACTCTAATTATTAACCAAGCATTTGAAAATTAATAATCATGAAGAAATTTATATCGTATTTATCAGTAGGAATTCTACTGTTTTCCTCTTGTCAAAAGACACAAAAAGAAACTTCTAAAGTCAAAGAAGAGAAGTTACCTAATGTAGTGATTTTCCTAGCAGATGATGCAGGTTATGCAGATTTTGGCTTTCAAGGTTCCAAAACTATTCCTACACCTCACTTGGATAATTTGGCAAGTGGTGGAGTAGTTTTTACCGATGCCCATACTACATGTTCGGTTTGTAGCCCCTCAAGAGCGGGGTTACTTACTGGTAGATACCAACACCGATTTGGCCATGAAAACAACTTTTTATATGGTAAATTTGGTATGGACACTACAGAGGTTACCATGGCAGATGTTTTAAAGACAAAAGGTTATAATACAGCACTTTTTGGAAAGTGGCATTTAGGAACACAAGACTATTTTCATCCCAACAGCAGAGGTTTTGATGAATTCTATGGCTTCTTAGGAGGACACAGAGGTTATTTCTTTAACCCTGATAAATACGATGCAGCAAATAAGACTTCTACACATATTAATCATAATGGTAAACACGAGGCCTTCGAAGGCTATTTAACAGATGTATTGGCAGATAGAGCGATTGACTTTATCCGTGATAACAAAAAAAGCGAAACACCTTTCCTGGCTTTATTGTCTTTCAATGCCGTGCATACACCTTTACAAGCTAAAGAGGAAGATTTGGAGAAATTCAAAGATCACCCTCGACAAAAAGTAGCGGCGATGACCTATTCTTTAGATGAAGCTATTGGTAATGTGATGAAGACATTGAAAGAGGAAGGATTGGAAGAAAATACCATCGTCTTTTTCTTTAGCGATAATGGTGGAACGGGCAATGGAGATAACAGCCCATTGAAAGCCAATAAAGGGTACGAGTTTGAAGGAGGACACCGAGTACCTTACTTAATGTATTGGAAAGGACAAGTAAAAGGAGGAGTTACTTATGATGGGTTAACTTCTACACTGGATGTGATGCCGACTATTTTGAAAGCTGCAGGTATTGACAAAACGTCTAAGGCACTTGACGGTGTGGATCTATTGCCTTACGTGAAAGGTACAAAAGAAGGAATGCCACATGATGAATTGTACTGGAGAATTGGAGATTGGAAGGCCGCTCGCTATAAAAATTATAAATTAGTGAAGGCAGAAGGTGTTGGTCATGTGGTTTACAATTTAGATAAAGATATATCTGAACAAAAATCTTTAAATACTGAATTACCAGAAGTAGAAAGCCAATTATTGGATAACTTAAACAACTGGGAAAATGATGTAATTCCTGCAGCGTGGCCTGGTACAGCCGGATGGACTGAAGTAAAAAGATATGCTTACGGAGATCTTTTTGAAAATCGTAAACCTACCATTACAAGTCCAGGTCAATTGAAGAAACTCAAGACTCAAAAATAGGATGAAAACTACGAGTGACTTAATAAATTTTTTACCAATTCTATTATTACTATCCTTCTCCTGTAGTGTGAAGGATGGTAATAGAAAAAGTGAATTGCCAAAGAAACCCAATATTATCGTGATTTTAGCAGACGATATGGGTTTCTCAGATCTAGGTTGTACTGGAGGTGAAATCAATACGCCTCACTTAGATCAGTTGGCTGCTGATGGAACGCTATTTACCAATTTTTATAACACTCCTCGCTGTGCTCCTTCAAGAGCTTCATTATTGACAGGACTGTATGCACATCAAACAGGAGTTGGGCATTTGGTGGAAGATTGGGGGAAACCAGGTTATAAAGGTTACCTCTCCAAGAACACAGTGACGGTGGCAGAGGTTTTGAAAGAAAGTGGCTATCATACCATCATGTCAGGAAAATGGCATTTAGGTGATGATCAAGAACACTGGCCTAATGAAAGAGGATTTGAAGACTTTTATGGTATTCCAGCTGGTGGAGGTGTTTACTTTTATCCCACAAAATTCTTAAATAGAGAAGTGTATAAGAATGGTGTGAAGACCAAAGAAAACCCCGATACCTTCTATTCGACAAATAATTTCACTGATGAGGCTATCCAATTTATAGACCAATCTAAAGGTGACGATAAACCTTTCTTTTTATACATGGCACAGATAGCACCTCATTTTCCATTACAAGCTTTGCCTGAAGATATTGAAAAGTACAAAGGTAAATATGAGGTAGGGTACGAGGCCATACGAGAAAAACGATTTGCGAAACAAAAAGCGCTAGGTATTTTTCCTGAAAACCTAGAAATAACAAAAGGAGAACATCCAGAATGGAATGAATTGAAAGACATTAAAGCAGAAGCACACAAAATGAGTGTTTATGCGGCCCAAGTTGATCGACTGGATCAAAATATTGGAAAGTTGATGGATTACCTAAAGCAAGAAAAAATGTACGATAACACTGTCATTTTCTTCTTGTCAGATAATGGAGGGTGTCATCAAATGGTCAATCGATCTAAAGGAGTTACGCCAGGAGGAAGAGATTCTTTTGAGTCGTACGGACATTGGGCTAATGTGAGTAATACTCCTTTTAAATTGTGGAAGAGAGAAACCATGGAAGGTGGAATCAGAACACCATTTATTGCTCATTTTCCTAAAAGTATGAAAGTGAAGAAAGGTTTAAATACGCAGCCGGCACATATTATTGATGTGATGACCACTTGCTTAGAATTGGCAGGGGCAAGTTACCCGTCTTCTTATCAAGGCAATACTATTTACCCAACAGAAGGTGAGAGTATTTTAACTTTAGCTAGGGGAGAGGAAACAGATCAAGACAGGATGCTCTTCTGGGAGCACGAAGGAAATAAAGGACTTCGCCAAGGTGATTGGAAAATGGTAAAAAGAAGGAAGTCAGATTGGATGTTATTCAACATGAAATCGGATCCACTAGAGGAGGAAAATATCATTGATCAATACCCAGAAAAAGCAAACGAATATACCAAAGCATATCAGCAATGGATGACAGATCACTTTGTAGAAGAATGGCCTGCAAAAAAGAAAAAGAATAAAAAGAAACTAAACTAACAATGATGAGAAATATCTTAACAAGTGTTTTACTGCTACTAGGACTTGGGCAGGGATTTGCTCAGGAAATAGTATCGTTGAACGGTCTTTGGGATTTTAAAATTGACCGTTACAACAAAGGCTTAGCCAACGAGTGGTTTCTTCAACCACAATCACAAGAATGGGGAAAGTTGGAAGTACCAGGCAATTGGGATACTGAAAATGAGTACGCCAATTTCTCAGGTGTAGCGTGGTATCATACTACATTTGAAGCAGAAGAAAATCTAAAAGACAAATTAGTACGCCTTTATTTTGAATCGGTTTACAATGAAGCTACAGTTTGGTTGAACGGAGAAAAGTTAGGTACTAATCCTTTTGGTTTCCTTCCGTTTGAATACAAAATCACGGATAAACTTCGTACAGACAGACCCAACGATTTGGTATTGAGAGTAGATAATACTTTCAAAAGAGGAGCCATCTGGAATTGGGGAGGAATTCGTCGCCCTGTACATCTAGAAATCACAGATAAGTCAAGATTAGTTGCTCAAAAAGTAATTGCAGAGCCTAATTTAAAGAAAGGTACGGCTTCCATTGCGATGAGTTTGGAATTCGAAAACGATCAATCAAAGGAGAAAGCGTTGACTTTTGAGATTGAAGTAGCAAGCAAGGATAACCCTTCAAAAGTAATTGCTAGAAAGAAAGGAAATATTATCATAGGCAATGGTGAGAAAAAAGATATTGAGATCAACTTCACATTAGCTAAAAAACACGTGAAACTTTGGGATTACAACCACCCCAATTTATACCTTTCTAAAGTTTCTGTTTTTGATGGAGATCATAAGATTCAGGAGCAAACAGAGCGATTTGGTATCAGAAAATTAGAGGTAGTAGGAATGGAGTTACATTTAAATGGTAAGAACTTCAGACCCTTAGGATTCAATGTTGTTCCTGATGATCGTTTTACAGGCAATACATTAGGAAGAGAGCGTATTTTAGAAGACATCGCTTTGATGAAAAGCTTAGGAGCCAACTTTGCCCGTGTGAGTCATTTACCTTTACCAAAAGAGTACCTTGACTTATTGGATGAGAACGGTATCATGACTTTTGAAGAAGTAGCACTTTGGGGAAAAGACAAGTGGGTAGATCCCAATCATCCAATGCCAAAAGCTTGGTTAGAAACAATGATTTCAACAAAGTTCAATCACCCATCGGTAATAGGTTGGAGTGTTGGCAATGAGATTGGCTATCGTTCGGCAAATCCTTTAGTCAATGAATATGTGAAATCGGCTATTGACCATGTGAAAAAACTAGATACATCAAGATTAGCAGTATATGTTTCGCACTCTGCACAAAACCAGAAAGATGATGCTTCACAATATTGTGATTTAGTGATGTTGAATATTTATGGCGGATGGGGTAATGCATTAAAAAAATGTCATAAAAACTTCCCAAATAAGCCCATTTTTATGAGTGAGTATGGAGGACGGTTAACGAGTGAATTTCCAAACGAAGGGATCGTTGATGGTAAGAAAATGCTTGATCAAATGAGAGGAAAAGACTATTGTGTTGGTGCTTCTCTTTGGACACTCAATGATTACAGAAGTATGTGGCATGGCGGTACAGGCTGGGCTACCACAGAGTCTCAAAACAGAGCTTGGGGATTGGTCAACACTTACAGACAAAAGAAAAGAGCATATTATCATTTTAGAGAGCAATATGCACCGTTTGATACTTTATTTGTAGCGCATAAAGACCTTATAAAAGATGTACAGCAGAGTCAAATAGTGTTACAGCCAAGACCAGAAAAAGGACTTCCTGCTTATGAATTAATGGATTATAATTTAGTAGTAACAACGTTTGATAAAGAAGGAAATGAATTAACTTCGACATCAAAAAAATTACCTAATATTTACCCTGGTGGTAAGCAATTAGAAGTGCCTTTTAATTGGATTAAAAACACTGATGTTGCTATGTTGAAAGTAGAAGTGACAGATGCTTTAGGTTATGATATTTTTAATATCAATGAGTACTTCTCTGCGCCAGCTGTTCCTCATGTGAGAACGATTTTAAATTCAACTGCTAAAGGAAGAATTGTTTTTGATAAGGTTTGGAATGCTGAAGAATACAAATTGTATTACAAAGGAAAAGATGGAGAGCTAAAAGAAACTGAACCGACGATTGATCCTTACATTCAATTGGGACAATTAAAGAAAAATATGAAGTTTGATTGCGAATTGGTAGCCATCAATGGATTTGGTGAAAGTGAGAAGTTTGCCTTTGTTTTTGAGAAAAATGAAGAAGAATTACCACCAGTAATATTCAAAATGGAAGGGGGTAAGAATTGTATTTTCATAGGGTATGATTCTCACCCATCAGACTTCTTATATGATGTGAGATATAGTACCAAAGAAGGTGATTTTGAACAAGAAATGTCGTTTAACTTGAGAGGAACTTATAAGATCCCTCATCTAAAACCTAATACTACTTATTATGTTCAGATGAGAAAGCGAATGCAATGGGGATTTGCCTCTCAATGGAGTGAGACTTATAAAGTAACAACAAAGAATACTCAAGAAACGGCTCAATAGTTAAATAGTAATCATTCAGATCTTATCGGGGCATTGCAGAACCTCGGTAGAATAGCGATAGCTAAATAGTTTAAAAATTTAATGTAAGTAAGATAGTAGGAGCATTACGTTGTAGTGTTCTTACTTACTACATTAATTCAGTGTAATAAGTATTTAATGTATCGAATAGAGAAATTGACATGAAAAAAAATATAGTAATGGCAGTATTAGCTGCAGGTTTATTTGCCTGTAGCCCTTACTCAAAATATGAAGGAGAAAGGTGGCAAGAAAGTGAAGAGTTGGAATGGCAAAACCCTTCTGTTTTCCAAGTGAATAGATTAGAACCAAGAGCACACTTTATTCCCTTTGCAACAGAAAGTGAGGTTGTTTCTAAGAAAATTAAAAACTCATCCTTAGTTCAATCTTTGGATGGACAATGGAAATTTAGTTATGCTAAAACTCCTTCGGAACGTCCTTATTATTTTTATAAGGAGGATTATGATACAAGAGATTGGAAAGAAATAACGGTACCCGGCTCTATTGAAGTACAAGGGTTTGGTTACCCGATTTATACTAACGTGAAATATCCATTTACCCTTGATAAGGCTACGCACAATCAAGGGAAATATATTTTACCAGAAGAAAATTCTGTAGGGTCGTATAAGACCACATTTGAAGTCGTTGATGCTTGGAATAATCATGATGTAATTTTGCATTTTGGTGGTGTAGCTTCGGCTTTTTATGTTTGGGTAAATGGTGAAAAAGTAGGGTATAGCCAAGGCTCAAAAACACCTGCAGAATTTGATATTACACCTTATTTGAAAGAAGGAAAGAATGACTTGTCTGTAGAAGTGTATCGTTTTTCAGACGGTTCTTATTTAGAAGATCAAGATTTCTGGCGTTTAAGCGGTATCCACAGAGAAGTGATGTTGTTGGCAAGACCCAAAGCACACTTGGATGATTTTGATTTGATGACTGAATTAGACCTTACGACCAAAGGCGGAGTATTGGACTTTAAAGTGGCAACTTCAAGTGATGTATATCATGTGGCATTTAAATTAAAGGATGAGACCACAAAGAAATTCATTTATGAATCAAAGATGGCAATTGAAGGTGGAAAAGGGGTACTTCATACAACAATCGAAAATATAAAACCTTGGACAGCTGAAACACCAAATGTCTATACTGCTTTTATCACAATGATCGATAAAGATGGTAATGAGGTAGAGCATACTTATCAGAAAGTAGGCTTTAGAACTGTAGATATTAAAGATGCTCAGTTAAGAGTAAATGGACAGCCTGTATATGTAAAAGGGGTGAATTTACATGAGCACCATCCAGTAACAGGTCATTTTGTAGATGAAGCTACAATGTTGAAGGATTTGAGGGTAATGAAAGAGCATAATATTAATGCCATTCGTTTTTCTCACTACCCTCAGCCAGAACGACTTTATGAGTTAGCTTTAGAAAATGGATTTTACATCTGCGATGAAGCAAACATTGAAGTACATGGTTTTGGAGCTGCATTACAAGGAAAGTTCAATAAAGAATACCATCCAGCTTATCAAGAATTATGGGCTCCTGCATTTTTAGACCGAATTAAGAGAATGTATAAAAGGGATCGCAATCAGTCGGCGGTTATTGTGTGGTCTATGGGTAACGAATGTGGTAATGGAGATGTATTTTATGAAGGATATAAGATGTTGAAAGGGTGGGATAAAAGCCGACCTATTGCTTTTGAACAAGCAGGAGAAAACCCGAACACTGATATTGTAGCTCCAATGTACCGTTCTCCAAAAGGGGTAGAAAAATATGCTCTTAAAAATCCTGAACGTCCAATGATTTTATGTGAGTACTCACACGCAATGGGCAATTCAAACGGAGACATTAAAGACTACTGGGAAATTTTTGAAAAATACCCTCAACTGCAAGGTGGTTATGTTTGGGATTGGGTAGACCAAGGTATTCAAACTACAGATAGCAACGGTACGGCATACATGGCTTACGGTGGTGATTTCGGTCCGGAAGATGTACCAAGTGATGGAGCATTTTGTATCAATGGATTGGTTTCAGCAGAACGTGAACCGCATCCGGCGTTATCGTCAGAGGTGAAAAAAGTGTATCAGAATGTTGGTATCGCTTGGGATAAAAATCAAAAATCAATTAAGGTAACGAATAAATATGCTTTTATTGATTTGTCTGATTTTGAATTATATTATGAATTAAAAGGAGCCGGAAAGCTTGTCTCAAAAGGAAAGGTTGAGTTGAGTGGAGTAAAACCTTACGAAACAAAGTCATTTGAACTCCCAATCATTAATACAAAATTAGAGAATACAGTAGACTATTACTTGAATTTCAAGGTTTTAAAGAAGTCTCCGTTCAAGCTCTTAAAGAAAGACCATATTTATGCTACAGAGCAGTTAGTCTATCAAAAGGCAAGTAAGCAATTGTATGTGAAGACAGATGGAAAACAATTGACAAATGAGGAGTCCGAAACAAACCTTATAGTGAACGGTGATGGTTTCTCAGTCAACTTTGACCTTGAAAAAGGAGAGATGATTTCTTGGAAACAAAAGGATATCGAGTTACTTGAAAAAGGTTTTAACCTCGATATGTACAGAGGTTGGACAGACAATGATTTCGGTATGAAATTCGACAAACGCTCAAAAGTTTGGAAGTTCAATCCTCAAGATATTTTCACCACTTCATTTGTGAAAATTACGCCTCAGTACACTGAAGTATCGATGAATTATGAGTTGAAAGAGGAGGATAAAGCTGTAGCGGAAATGAAAATAAAGTATACCGTTTTCCCTTCTGGTGACATCGCTGTATCTACAACTTTAAATCCATTGGATAAGGAGTTGCCAATGATTCCACGTTTTGGAGTACAAGCACAATTCCCTGTAGCATATAATCAGGTGAGTTACTTGGGTAGAGGTCCGGAAGAGAATTATATAGACCGTAATTATGGTACTCATATCGATTGGTATACTTCAAAGGCAAAAGATCTATACTATCCTTATGTCCGCCCACAAGAGAACGGTAACCATACAGATACAAAATATTTTACATTGACGAATAATACAGGGGACGGGATTTTGTTTGTATCGGAAAATGATGCTTTCAACTTTACGGCATTAAGAAATAGTCACGAAGATTTTACTTCAGAAGAACGTACTGATGGTCGCCAAATTGATGGTAGAAAAGTGATCAACAGACATACCAATGATGTGAAACTAAGAAACGAAATATACCTAAATATCGATCATGGATCAACGGGTGTTGGAGGTGTCAACTCTTGGGGAGCTTGGCCTCTAGAACAGTACCGTTTACAACCCGCTAAAATGTCTTATACTTTTAGAATGAAAGCAATAACGAAAAGTGATAATCTGCACGAACAAGGTAACAAGAAGTTACCACCATCGAAGTTACTGTTATAGACAAAGCAGTGTGTAATATTGGATCACCTAAGTCCTTTCAGGATTTAGGTGATTTATCAATCTATTGAAGCAGTTACACATAAAAACAATTCATGAAGACCAAAACAACTTTAATTTTCTAAAAAGTTTACGGAATAAGAATAATAAACCATTAAGTATGAAAAAAATAATATATACTTTATCCATCTTGTGTTGGGCGCTGTTCAACGTAAATGCACAAGATGCCCGACCTAATATTGTCTTGATTGTAGCAGATGATTTAGGTTTTGCAGACATCAGTCTTCACGGAAGTAAGCAAATAAATACTCCAAATATCGATCAATTAGCGCATGATGGCGTGTTGTGTACAGAAGGTTATACCTCAGCACCCGTATGTAGTCCTTCAAGGGCTGGATTTATTACCGGGAGACATCAAGTGAAATTTGGTTATGATAATAATTTAGGTGGAAATCAACCTGGCTTTGATCCTGAGTATTTAGGGTTGCCGTTATCTGAAAAGACAATAGCCACAAGATTAAAAGATTTAGGCTATAAAACGGCATTAATTGGTAAATGGCATTTGGGAAGTTTACCGAAGTATCATCCTACTAAAAGAGGATTTGAAGAGTTTTGGGGATATACAAGCGGAGGACACGATTACTTTATTGCGAAAGAAAATGGAAGAGGTTATAAAGCTCCCATCGAGTGTAATTATAAAACACCTCAAAAACTTTCTTACATCACAGATGATAAAGGAGATGAATGTGTAGATTTTATTCGAAGACATAAAAACGAACCTTTCTTTTTGTATGCATCCTTTAATGCACCCCATACCCCGCTTCAAGCCACAAAAGAAGATCTCCAGTTATTTTCTCATATAGAAGATACAAAAAGAAGAACTTACCTCGCCATGGTTCACCGTTTGGATATTAATATTGGAAGAATAACGAATACACTAAAAAAGGAGGGTTTATATGACAATACTATCATTATGTTTATCAGTGATAATGGCGGTCCTGTTAATCACAATGCATCGGTCAATGCTCCTTACAATGGCCAAAAAGGAATTTTATTTGAGGGTGGTATCCACGTGCCTTATATCGTTTCATGGCCAAAAGTATTGCCCAAAGGAGAAAAATATACGGAGACAGTTTCAGCTCTTGATTTCGCTCCTACAATGTTAGTGGCAGCAGGTGGTGAAATTACGGAAGAGTGTAAGTTTGATGGAATAGATTTGGTTCCATACTTTACAGGAGTCAATAAAAAATTACCACACGAAGAGTTGATGTGGAAGTTTACCATTAGTGCAGCCTATAGAAAAGGCAAGTGGAAATTAGTTCGTCTGCCAGACAGAATGCCTGAGCTTTATGATTTATCAAAAGATGTTTCTGAGCAGCATAATGTGTCTTTGAAATACCAGAAAAAAACAGAGGAGATGTTGAAGGAGTTAGGACAATGGGACGTTACATTACCACATCCGGTGTTTTTGGAAGGTGCTGTTTGGAAAAAAAGACAATTGGACTTGTATGATGCAGACTATCAATTAGAGCAACCTAAAAATCCCAAAGTAAAATAATAGTGTGTGATGATGAAAAAAGTATTAATACAAAGTTGGTTGATGTTATTCTTTTTTTCTTTTGCATTCGGTCAAGGAAAAGGAGAATTTAAAATTTACCCCAATGAGAAGAAACAAGAGGTTTGGGGTATTGGGTTTGAAATTCAAAGTGATGCCATCGGTTCGGGAAATACGGGATTACCAGAAGATAGTGTAGTCTCAGTGCCTTATGGGTTGACCGTGAAAGAGAGAGAACGATTTGCGGAGGAGATGTTAAAAGGCTTTCGTTTTTGTCGTATTGCCGGTGGATTATATTGGAGAGGAACGGATCAGGAACAAAAGCAATTACAACCCCGTTGGTCCACGCAATTGGAAGAAATAAAAGAGATGTTGGACTTAGCTGGAGTAGAAGGGGTATCAATGGAATACTGGTCTCCTACACCTTATTGGAAAGCCAATTCAAGTTATTTGGGAACAAGTAATAAAGATGATTACAATACGCTAAGATGTTTCGGGCCAGATTTCAAAAATGATCCAATTTATAAAGGAGATACCACACGTTTTTTACAAGAATTCGCAGAGGCTTGTGTCAATGATATTATTACTTTGCAACAAGCTGGAATTAGAACAGTACAATGGGGGTTGCAAAATGAACCTTGGGTATCGAATAAACAAAGATACTCTACTTGTAGATATGTAAAGGCTGAAGATTATGTAACAGCTTATACAGCGGTTGCGTCAAAAGTCAGAGCTTACGATCCCGATATTTTACTTTTAAGTGATACGGAAACAGCTTTCCCAAGAAAAATAGCTGTTGGAATGCACAGGCCTGAAGTAGCGAATCTGGTAGATGCTTATGCAGTGCATACCATAGGTTGGGATTCTGAATCAGTTCGTAAAGTAGGGAAAAAGATTGAAGACGAACTTCCTAAGAGACCATGGTTTCAAAATGAATACGAATACCTTAGTGGTGAAGCAACCCCAGAAAGGTGTCTGAACAATGTGCAACATATCATGAATTCATTTCAATTAGTGGGTAATCCCACATGGTATTGGATCCATGCACTGAAACCTTTTAAAAACTCTGAGGCAAGCGGTTATTCTTTAGGTTTCTGGAAAGCATTGAACTCAGAAAAGAAAGAAATGAATGATGCTTACCAACGTTGGCAGGGTGGTCCTCAAATTCAAGAAATGCCCGAAGAATTTAAGGCCATGGAATTTGTCAATGTGACAAGGAAAACAGATAAAAAACCAGGAAGGGATTTCAATTTTATCTTAGGACAAGAAACGAAAGTTTATTTAGTGGTAGATCAACATGGTGGTTATGTGCCTGAAGGTAATTGGGAAAGAACAACCAAAGTAATCAAAAGGGAAGAAGGAACGGACGTTGTTTATACTACAGTTTTGAAAAAAGGAAAACATCAGATTCCATCGCATACCGGTCAAGAAGGAGAGACTTACGGTGCTCCCCATGCTTTATTTTTAGATCGAAGTGATCATAAAGCTTTTGCTATTGAAGTAGGTGTTAATAGCCCTATGAAAATAAGATCAAGTGCCATGAAATTAGAAAAGGCGGCGGTTGAAATGAAACCTGGACATTGGATTTATAACGATTACAATTGGAATGCTGTAGGAAGTTTTATTCATCATATGCCTTGGAATTCAACAGTACTAAAGTTAGAAGAAGCTGAGTATAATAGGGATGCTCGTATTTTGGTATTTGAAAAACCAAATGGTAAAAGGACGGTGGTGATTTCAAATAGAACAGGAGGAGACTATAATTTTACGATTGACACACAGTGTTCTTCAAAATCAAAATGGGATGTCTATCGTTATACACCTTATGAGAGAGGAAAGGATTCAAAGGGTGTAAAAATGGGTGTATTTAAAGGAAAAGAAATCAATGCCACTCTACCTCATTTGAGTTGGGAATTCTGGGAAGAGAGGTAGTTGATTATTCGATAAAAATATCACTTATAGTTTAATGGACTGTAAACTAAGTTTTCGCCAACTTTCAAATTACATTTCTACAATCTTTTAAGATAGTACTTCCAATCTGCCTTCTTCTTCATTTTTTCCATTGCTGAAAAAACGAAGCAAAAAAAGCTAGGCTTAGAAGTCAAAAGCTAAATTTCATTCCATTCGCCTAAATGATTTTAAACTCGCTGCGCTCAAACAGCAAAATCATTTTTAACGGCTCATTCTATGAAATTCTTAACGCTTTTCCCTTCAAGGCCGGAGGAAATACTACTAAACTGAAAGAATAGAAATTCCACTGGCGCGAATGTTAAGCGATAGCGTCATTCGTGCCCAACAGATCATAAGAAATCTCCTGATTTCTAAACACCATATATAATCGAAAACTTTTGTTTACAATGCATTTAAACACCGAATCATCTATCTAAGATAATATAAAATGTATTTGTTACATTAATTTTTTTGATTTCAAAAACAAGTTGCTATATTAGCAATATAAATACTTTTTAATACAGATGAAGAGCAATCATTTTCTCTATATATTAGCCATCTTATTTTTTCAAATGACCAGTTGTCAAAAGCAATCAGGCATTGATTATTCATTGTATGAATTGAAGTTTGAGGATAACTTTGATGGCAACCAACTTGATCTTACAAAATGGGCTTATCGAACAGATAACAAACATAGGAGTGTTCAACTAAAAGAAAATGTTGAAATTGGTAACGGGTACTTGACACTTCACTTAAAGCAATTGAGTCAACCTTTAGACGGAAAATTGGCTACAGGTGCAGGTATTGTTTCAAGAGAACGTTTTAGATATGGTTATTATGAGGTAAGAGCAAAGTTGGGTAACGGTATAGACAGCGATCAGGATGGAGAAATAGATGAAGGTTGGCATCACTCTTTCTGGGCAATGGCTGCCGAAATTGATGGAGATGAAGTAGCAACAACCTACCCTGGAATTAGAAGAACGGAAATTGACTGTTTTGAAAATTCTAGTGAACACGGTGAAGATCCTGGCCAAAAAGGTTTAAATCGTTTCACACAGCATGTTATCATTTGGAACGAAAAAGGGAAAGAAGTAGGGCGTTTACCAAAGCCACCTGCGGATTTGACAAGGATCAAAGATTTTCAAGCTATTGATTGGCATACTTATGCTTTTGAATGGACAGACGAAACACTTCGCTTCTTCGTAGATGGTAAAGAAACACATAGTACATCGTATTCCGCTTCTGAATACGAGCATGATTATATCAATGTTTGGCTAACTGCAATTTCCGCAAATTGGAATAAAGAAGGAGCGGAAGATAGCCAAGCCATCTATGATTACTTTAGGTATTATAGTTTTAAAAAATAACACAATTCTTAATTTAAATGAATTTCTAATTATTAAACAATAAACTAAATATATACGTATATATAAATTAGTTATATACAATTCAGTTATATATTATTAGTACTTACAATAAACTAAGTTTTCGCTATTTATAGTAGTTAGAAATCAAGAGATTTCCGATAATCTGTAGGACACGAATGACGCTAACGCTTAACATTCGTGCCAGTGGACTTTCTACCTAATTTCGTATGGTAGTACTTCCCTTTGGCCTTGACTTTAAAGCTTCTAACTTTTTGTTTCAAGACAAAAATGAAGAAGAAGGAAGTTTGAAAGTAGATCCTATAATTACTTGTAGGAAGGTCGATTGAAATTTGACGATAATTTAGTTTACAATTAACACAACACAAACATAATTTTTTAATATAAAACTCTTCAAGTATGAAATTAGGAAATAAACTACTCTTTTTCTGCGTAGTGATGATCTTCCCTGTCTTGTCATGGGCACAAGCTGGAAAGGGAGGTACTCTAATCACAGAACGCGCAGGTATGAACCTCAATAATAATTATGGGGACGACAACACGAAAACGGATTGGCAAGGATTTCGAATTATCCAGGAAAAATCCATCACAGAAAGTTTAACACTTTTAGACGAGCAACTTCAACAACCGATTACCAATTATCGAGTAGGTTTCTCAAGACCTATGATTGACGGTACAGCTGATCCAAATGATATGACGGATTGGTTAGATGGAATTGGGGAAATTATCAATATGGAAGGTCCTCAAAAATATGTTTTAGTATGTTTTTGGGCAAGTCCAAAAGTAGGCTATGCAGATGATCCAGGTCCAGAATATGATACACGTTACTGGCAAGCTGCTATTGATTCTCTAAATAACAGAGGTTACTTGGATTATATAAGTGGATGGGAGATTCAAAATGAACCAGCAAATGGTAATACTTCTACTCAAAATACTGCATGGAGAGATTACGTGCGTAAGATTTGGAAAAATATTGGTGGGCACTCCAACACATCTTGGTCAACGATTGAAAAAGAGGCAGCAATTAGAGCAGAGATCAGCGAGAAATGGTATAATAAACCTATTTTGGTAAGTGGTACTGTTTATGGACAACGATTCCCTTCAGTTTTAGTAGATGGTTTAAAAGTAATCGATAATATTGTCTGGGTAGTGCACACGTACCCTCGTTATGTATCAAATGATTTTTCATCTTATCCTGAAAGAGAAGCATGGGGAGTAGAAGAATGGGAAGCAAAATTCAAAGAAGTTTGGGATAGTAACTTTGAAGCACTTGATCATAATTATGTTATTACTGAGATTGGAAATTCAAAATATGACTGTGATCTTGTAAATAATGGTGGAAAACCAGATGGCATAGAATCTGAAATGATCCGTTCAGCTGGATATCTGAAAGCAGCCAACGAGTATTTTGGAAAAGAAACTAACACAACTGTTTTCTGGTACACGGGCTTTCACTGGGGAGATATTGGTGTAGGTAGCCCTAATGGTTCTTTTAGAATACCAACACTAAATAGTGCAAAAGCAGTTCTTCATGCCGAATTCTGTGGTTTACCTGCTTTACCAACGGGCTTAACGAACGTAGCAAAGGGTAAATCAGTCTCAGTTGACTCAGAATTAAAAGCAAGCTATGGAGGAGTAAATGCTGTAGATGGAGATAAGATATCGAATTCAAGTAGATGGTTATCAGCTACAAATGATGAAGAACATTGGCTTGAAGTAGATTTAGAAGGAGAGTTTGATATCGAAGCTTTTGCATTCTGGACAGGCTATGCAGGTTATAAAAACCCAATTCAACAATTTTCTTTCCAGTATGAAAAAGAAGGTGCTTGGGTAGATATTGTAACAGAAGAAAACAATGATCATGCAGCATACAGAAATGTTTTTGAGGCTATCACCGCAAGTAAAGTGAGGTTATACGTTCCTGCATATGAAGGTAATGATGTAAAACTTTTTGAATTAGAAGTTTATGTGTCAGATGGAACACCTCAAGCTCCAGAAACTTTTTCTTACATAGTTGATGAAAATACACATGTAACACTTTCATGGAGTATCAATGATCCTAAGGCAGAAGGTGTTGTAATTGAACGATCATATGCAGGTGAAGATGCCTTTGAAGTATTATATGATGGAGATTTGACAGTGACATCTTATAAAGATGAAACTTCGGTATTAGGAAAAGAATACGACTATAGAATTCATTCAACAAATACAGTAGGTGTCTCTCCTTTTAAAACGCTCACAATAGATTTGACGCCACGTTTAGTAACTCCAATGGAGTTTAAAGCAGAGATGAAAAATAGCACAGAAGCGACTTTGACTTGGAGAAAAATTGAAGAAGAAAAGGAAAATGTAGGTCTTCGTTTAGAAAGAAGAATGCAAGGGGAAGCAGAATACACTTTAGTAGCTGAATTATCAAATACTGATTCGGTTTATATAGATACTGATTTAGTAGCTGAAAATATCTATGAATATATTATTTACGGTTATGCAGGAGAGTTCAGTTCTGAAGGTGCAGAAGCGTCTGTTTTAGTTACAAAATGGATCAATGTAGCTTTAAATAAAACAGCTGAAACTTCTACTCAGGATGGCTCAAAAGATGGTTCCCGTGCAGTTGATGGAGATATTATTGATAATGGAAGCCGTTGGGTTTCATCAAATAGTGGAGAAGAACAATGGTTGACAGTAGATTTAGGTGCAGAATATGATATTCAAGCCGTAGGTTTATGGACAGGTGGATCAGGCATTTATAACAAACCGAATACACAATTCAGTTTCCAGTATTATAAAGAGGATCAATGGATGGATATCATCACTGAGAAGGACAATGCAGCTGCTGTTTATTTTAAAGAGTTTGAAAAAGTTCAAGCAAGTAAAGTAAGGTATTATGTACCAGCATATACGGATAATAGAGTAAGACTTTATGAAATGAAGGTCTACGTTGAAGAACGCGTTCCTCACTCACCTACGGCATTAGATGCTTCAGTGAATGAGGCAATGAAAGTAGAACTATCATGGGATAATGTTGAAGATGTATTCGATTATGAATTTGTAATTAAAAGGTCCCTAAGAGGAGAAGACAACTTTGTACAAGTAGGGTCAGTTAAGGAAGCTTTATCGTTTATAGATCTTAGTGTTAGTACAAATACTTCATATGATTATCGTCTTTATACTAAGAACAAGGTGGGTGAGTCAGAAGCATTTGTAACAACATCAGTAGATATTGATCCAGTAGTTTCTCCTCCAACTGATGTAAGAGTGACTGTTCTTGGTCCAACTACTATCAATTTAAACTGGACTTTACCATTGTTAAGTGATCATAATGAAATTATTGTAAGTAGAAAGTTAGCAACTGAAGAAGTTTATACAGAGTTAGTTACACTAGGAAGCGAGGTGACGACTTATGAAGATACAAACTTAGCCGTAGGAACAGAGTATACATATGCAATTCATACAGTATTGAATGAACTCAAATCAGATGCCGTAGAGGTAACAGTAACTACTGAAGCTCGTGTTCCAAATGCCCCTACCACTTTAGAAGCTATAGTAAACGAAGCAAAACAAGTAGCATTATCTTGGGCTGATGTTGAGGATGTATTGGATTATGAATTTGTAATTGAGAGATCTTTACAAGGAGAGAATAACTTCGTTGAGGTTATAGTATTGGATAAAGGAACATTGACTTTCAATGATGTAAATGTAAAAACGAACACTTCTTATGATTATCGCCTGTATACCATGAACAATATAGGTAAATCAGAGACTTATGCATCATCAGCTGTAAAAGTTCCAGCATTGATTGAGGCCGTTTCTGATTTAGAAGTAGTAGAAAAAGGACAAACTACAGTCAGCTTATCATGGATGCTTTCTGAAGTTAGTGATCATGATCAAGTAATGATCAGTAGAAAACGTATGGGAGATGAAACATACACTGAGGTTGCTACTTTAGAAATGAATGTAACAACATTTACAGATACTTTTGTAGAAGCCGCTAAAACGTATACTTATGCAGTTTATACAGCATTGAATGGGATTTCATCTGATACAGTGAATATTGATGTTACTACAGATTTACGTGTTCCAAATTCACCAACAAATATATCAGCTATGGTAAATGCATCTATGCAAGTAGAATTGGCTTGGACGAATGTTGTAGATGAACTGGATTATGAATTTGTACTTGAAAGATCTTTGAAGGACGAAGATAATTTTGTTCAAATCCAATTACCTGATGGAGCACTAACATTTACGGATACTGATGTAAATACCAATACTTCTTACGATTATCGTTTGTATACGATGAATGAAGCCGGAAAGTCAAACGCTTTTGCATCAACGACTGTAGAAGTTCCAGCATTGATTGAGGCCGTTTCTGATGTAGAAGTAGTTGAAAAAGGGCAAACTACGGTGAGCTTATCATGGACTTTACCAACAGTAAGTGATCACAACAATGTGATAGTAAGCAGAAAGTTATCGACAGAAGATGATTTCACATTTATTACTTCTTTAGATAAAAATGCCACTTCTTATGAAGATAGCGAGTTGGCATTAGGAACTGAATACGTTTATGCAATCTATACAGCACTGAATGACCACTCATCAGATACCGTAGAGGTGACAGTCGTTACTGACTCACGTATTCCAAATTCCCCAACTACCCTAGAGGCAGTCGTAAATGAATCCTTGCAAGTGGAATTAACATGGGATAATGTAGTAGATGTGGTAGACTTTACGTTTGTTCTCGAAAGATCGATCAAAGATGAAGATGATTTTGTTCAAGTTGAATTATTGGAGGGTGCGTTGACATTGACAGATACGGATGTGGAAACAAATACATCTTACGATTACCGCCTTTATACAATGAACGACTTAGGAAAGTCAGAATCATTTGCTACCACATCAGTAGATATTCCGGCATTGATTGCATCAGTAACTGAATTAGAAGTGGTAGAAAAAGGTCAGACTGTGGTAAATTTATCTTGGATCTTACCAGAGGTGAGCGATCATGATCACATTGTAGTGAGCAGAAAAGTATCGACAGACGAGGAGTATACTGTAGTGGGTACGTTAGAACATGATGCAACTTCATTTGAAGATACCAACCTAGAAGCATCAACCGCATACATGTACCTTGTTCAAACAGGACTTGACGATCAGTATTCTGTTGCTGCTGAAGTCACTGTATCAACTGACGCTGTACTTTCAATCGGCGACTTTGAAAAAGCGAAGTTTGTAGTTTATCCAAATCCTTCAACAGGACATTTCTTCATAGAATATACAAAACAAATCAATGAAGAGATCACGATTACAGTACTTGATGTAATTGGAAAAACACAAATGAAAGTATTTAGTGGAAACTCAAATCAACTTTATCAACCATTAGAAGTACAACATCAATTGAGAAGTGGTATTTACTTTATCAGAGTTGATAATCATAAAGAATCTGAAATCTTCAGAATTTTAATCCAATAGAGTAAGACAAATAAGGACCGACCGCTTTGTTTGAGTTCTCTTAAACAAAATATACCCGAGATCTGTATGGACCTCGGGTATATTGTTTTATTACAATTTTTTCTCTAATGTAGAAAGCTCTATTATCAAGGAATTATCGTCAACTTTCAATAGACCTTTCTACAAGCATTTATAGGGTCTACTTTCAAGCTTCCTTCTTCTTCATTTTTGTCTTGAAACAAAAACGAAGCAAAAAATTCAAGGCTTAGAAGTCAAAAGCTAAATTTCATTCCTCTCGCCTCAATGATTTTAAACTCGCTTTGCTCAAACATTTTTAACGGCTCATTTCATGTTAAAGCCTAAAGAACAAGTAGATGATCATAAAAAAGTCATTCAACCTTCTGATAAGACTGAATGACTCTTCAATAATAACCTTTTTTGTACTCTTCTTACTTTACAAATTGATGGTATTCAACAATCTTAGTACCATGAGTAATATATAAGTATTTCAAGTTGTGGTGTCGATCAAAACCAGTTGAATACTTATAATCTTTATTGTAAGTAACCGTATACAACACTTCTGTTTTATTTTCAATTAGAATATCTCCGTTTTTGTATACACAATGTAAATGACGTTGGTGATTGTCTCTTAGCCGCTGATTAATCTTCTGAACGACTTCTTCAGGAGTATTATTTTCAATACTAATGATGTTCTCCATTTCTGTACCGGCTACAAGCGGCGACAGATGAAATCCCATGGCAAAGATTGAAAGCGTGATGAAGATGGTTAAAGGGGTAATGGTTTTCATGCACTGAGGGGTAACTGATGAAAGTAATTATAATTCAAGTATATTTCAATGTAAATCAAATAATTATAAATTCAAAAGGTATGTGAGAAGAAATTGGAAAAAAAACCTAATTGTAGGATTTATTCAATGTTTGTATATAAATAAAAGAATATTATTAAAGTGTTTTATATTTTTTCAAGTCTTTATTTTGTTTTTGGAATAGCAGATTTTTACCTAATTGTAAAACTATCGTGAAACCTTACATTTGTCTCATTTTCAATAAAATTGAAAAAGTTTCCCCTCACAAAAACGAAGAGAAACTTTTTTATTTACGGCTTACCAATATTTATACTAGAAGCTTATTTTCAGTCCAATAGAGTAAGTTCTACCTATACCTCTGTAATAACCTCTTAGCGTTGGGCGTCCCATTTCGTTTAGTCCCCCTTGCTGTCCTTGAACAGCGTATTGTGTATCAAAGACATTGTTTACCTTAAGATTTATCATTCCAGTAAAGTGACCTATTTTAAAAGCATAAGAAGCCCCTAGGTCAACAAGGTCGTAATCAGGAAGTCTGTACATACTTGTATTTTTATAAGCTGGGTTATTGAGTTTGGTCACATCATAATCAGCATATAAATTGCCATAAAAATTCCAATCACCCATTACTCTTAACCTCGGTAATACTTCGTAAGTCACGCCAATAGCGGCAGTAGTTTGGGCAGAATTTCCAACATGTTTGTTCTTCATAAATACATTTACTTCGTCGATCTCATTTTGTTGATCATCAAAAATCTTTACATTTTCAAGATTGTTTAGCCATTTCCAATCACCTACCGAGGCCATTGCTGTTACTGTTAGTTTTCGGGTGGGTTGCCATACCGCATCGAGCTCAATTCCTTTATGTAAAGCATCTACTCCTAATAAATTGGCAGTGTAGGATTGCCCGTTGGTATCGTATACGGTTTTGGTAAACGCTTTATCTTTCCATAAAGTGTAGTAGGCATTGACATTCACTCTGAAGCCTTTTGTTCGATAGCCATATCCTATCTCCCCCGAAAGTATTTTTTCATTGGTTGCTTTCTTGTTGATATCGTTTTTATAATTAAGGAATACAGCGTTCATAAAAGGTTGGCGAGAAATAAAACCAGCATTGATAAACACATTATGATGTTCATCGATATTATAATTTGCTCCAGTTTTGATTGACCCTCCAAAAAAGCTCTGCCAGTCTGTTTCTTTTGTACCTTCTTTGTATTTGAAATAGTCGATTCTTTTGTAGGCTTGGTGCGACGCTGCGGCAGACATAAACCAGGTTAACTGATCTTTGGAATATTCCACTTGCCCAAAAAGACCTTGCCATTGAACGATACCATCATTATTATAGCCCATTTTATCACCCACTCTCACTTTCCTTGGTCCCGTTGATTGATTGGAGCGATCTATATAATAGTCATTTCCCATTAAATCCTCTACGGTTTGATAGTGTTGACCTTTATAATTACGTAAATCAATACCGCCAGTAATGGTCCAATAATCATTTGCCTTATGTGTTAGGGTAGATACCGCACCAGCCCATAAATGATTGTTATGAGATTTTCTGAAAACACTAGAATATTGTCCGTTGGAATTTTTGAATTGCTCTTGATTGGCTCTTACGAAGGCATCAAAATCAATAATTCCATTTTCATTTCTAAAATCATTGACATTTAACTGCTGTCCATAAGGAGCGTTGGAAGTCAACCCGGTACCACCTCCTCGGCCTACCGAAACATAAGCCGTCGTAGCTAAATCCGTTTTATCATTGATGGTCCAATACCAGTTTAACGACATCTGTGGTTTGTGATAAGAGTTGACGTTGGTGTTGAACGCTTTGCCATCTTTGTATCCCCAATCTGCATTATATCTATTCCCATATTTGTTGTATTCCTCATCAGTGAGGTATGTTCTTCTTTGGCCATGACTTTGAGGAGCACCAAATGTGGTGAAGGATAAAGTATGTTTTTTATTGATTTGTTTGGCGACATTCAGAAAGTAGGAATAACCCTCAAAAGGAGTACCGTCAACGTAGCCATTCCCTAATGTTCTTGATAAGGAGGTGGTCACTGCAAAACCATTTTTCATTAAACCAGTGGACAAAGTAAGCCCCGTTTTAAAATACCCATCGTTGCCCACACCCATGTATACACTTCCTCCTTTTTGAGCATCGGTGGCCTTGGTGATGATATTGATCGTACCTCCAACAGATGGCACGGCCAGTTTTGAAGCTCCTAATCCTCTTTGTACCTGCATGGTCTTCGTGACATCATTTAAGCCCGCCCAATTGGACCAATACACTTTCCCATTTTCCATATCATTGACAGGAACCCCGTTGATCATTACAGCAACATTTTCAGAATCAAAACCCCGAAGTGAAATTCTCGAATCTCCAAAGCCACCTCCTGCCCCCGATACATAGACGCCTGGAGTGGATTTTAAGACTTGAGGGAACTCCTGATTTCCAACTTTGGTCTCAATATCTTCAGCCGAAATGGATGCCGCAGCAACGGGTGTTTTACGATCGACCGCAATAGAGGCCATGACTTCCACTTCTTCTAGCCCTATTGCATCGGCTTCCATTTTTAAAGTACCTAAATCCAAAAGGCCTCCCTTGAGTGAGACATTGCGATAGATAGGTTGCATTCCTACAAATGAAATTGAAAGCTTTTGTTCTCCTGTTTTCTTTGCTTCAAAGCTAAAATGACCATTATAGTCAGAGATAGCACCCGTAGTGGTTCCCACAATAGTCACATTTGCACCAATGATAGGTTCCCCGTTAGAAGTATCTACCAAACTACCCTTTAGGATAGTCTGTGAAAAAGCAATGCTAGAGAATAGCATGAATAAAGCTACAATTAAAGTTTTTCTTGTTTTGAACATTGTAATTGTAATTGCGTTTAGAATTTTTCTTGGATTATTAAATCCGTCGGCAAAACAATACTCACAATGTGAACTCTATGTTTACCTTTAAACTCATTGACTTTATTTAATCATAATTCACGCTCTTTTAAATAACAATTGATAGAACGTTTGAATAGTATTTAAAGTGATGAAAAATTAACTTCTATTCTTTAAATTCAATTGAATTGCACAGCATTGGTAAATGCACTTGATAATAAGGTAGGGGGAACAAATCAGTTTTTAGAGCTAAAAAACGAAGCTTCTGAAGTTAGTCTTAATGTTATTTTGCTACTGGAAATAATGGATGAAATTTGATCTAGTAACACCTTTAATAACACTAAAAACAACGATTTATACATTTTGTAATCAAATACATCGCAATAAAAGTGATGTATTATTTAAAGGTTGTTTGCTACGTTAAAAAAGAGTTTTAGTAAATATTATACGCTTATTCATATTTACATAACATTGGCATTAACACTCCATTTTTAATCAATCATTTGATTGTTTTTTTAAGCCTGAAAAAGTAAAATTATCAATTTTTATGATTTTGAACGCTGTTTTTCTAGCACAATTGGAAGTGGAAGGGAGTTTGAAAGTAGTCCATATAAATGCTTGTAGAAAGGCTAATTATAAGATGATGAAAATTTAGTGTACACTATGGTCGTAGACACTATAATAAGTTCTTCGATAATCTTTGTTTGTAAATAAAAGACAATGAATTGATAAATAATAATCAACACAATTCTGTTGCATATAATATGTTTGTGCAGAAATGAATAGGTATTAACAACTACTTTTGCTGGAAATACCCTAATAATTAATTATTGCCAAAAATGAAATTATTGAATAATATGATGAAAAATTTCATTACTTTTTTGATTTTATCTCTCTCATACACCAACTTATTTGCACAACTTCCACTACAGCTTTGGGATTTTGCATCCACCAATACACATATGTATTTTCCTGAAAAATTAGGAGATGCAACAGAATTTCATATTCACACTGATTTCCATTTCTTACGTTTCAATCCACATGATCTCAAATTTACACAGTTCAGAAGTGTGGCCCCTTTTGAGAAAAAATACGGCGTGAAACAGCTAGTAGAAGAGGTGGATTTAAACCTAATGACAATGTATTTGGAGTACAATGGCGAAAAGTTTAAAGTGATCAGAGGAGAAGGTACGGAAGACTATATGGGGGAGTGGGTTGAAGGAGGAAAGTTTTATCAAAGGAGATTTATTGATGGTTTACGCTTAGAAGATGGGCCGCTTTTCGAGTTCGGTTTAGAGATTGCTTCTTGGACGGATGCTTTTTCATTTAAATTGACTTATGAAGAAAGTTTCCTGCCAGAAGATGAAATGAAACTTCATATAGAATTTAATTTCCCCGAAGAGGTGTATCAAATCACTCGTTCTAACAGAGGTATTGTGATGGTACAAGGTAAACATGAAATGCTCTGGGAGTTATATTCAGACAATAGTGAAAACTTCGTTAGGAGTAATGCCAATAGTGTAAAGATAGAAGGGAAATTATCCAATAAATCGCTTTCAGCATTATTTAAAGTACGTCATACATTTCAAAAAAATGATGAGGTAACAGTAGTGGTGGCTTCAGATAAGAATAGACCTTTTGAACGATTACAAGCTTACAGAGATACACAACGACAAGCGACGATAGTAAAGTTAAATGGTAATATGGAGCCAAAGTTTGGAATGGAAAGAACGAAACTGATTCTCCATAATCCTTCAGATACTGAACAGTTGGAACGTTTTATTTTTGAAAAAACGGATAAAGTAAAAGCGATTACAGGCTGTTCAATGATTCTAAGAGATAAAGACGGACATCCCACCGGAATACCTATCCAAATTTCGAAAAATTGGCATACAGATTATTACAGTAGGTTTGTAGGACCTTGGGTCAGAGGCTACACAATGATGGTGATTCCCCCTCATCAAACGATAGAATTGGAATTGACAAGAGTTTCAGGTTTTTGGGGAAGTTTGCCCGCAGTATCACATAGTCAGTTATCATTATCATCTTGGGGTAAGAAAAACCCAACAAGTCATCAATTATGGGAAGAAACAGCGGTTGGGGCTTTTGGAGAAAGTATCTGCTATGAACCATACGGAGGTTCAACACAGTCAATGATTACAGACGTACGTCCACTGTTTGTACAAAGTACAAAGAAGATGATACCCGAACCAAGAAAGTACGATTGGACACCCAATGTGGGAGGTGGAGACTTTTTAAGGTTTTATGGACTAAGGGGAGAACTAAAGCAAATCAAGGAGATTCGTGTGGACTACAAACGTAATTGCCCGAACTTATCTGAGTTTGTTTACAGAGGTAAGACGGAAAAGGATGAAGCAGATTATAAGTTGACGACTTTCTTGATTCGCTCCAATGATTATTTAAGAGCTTACTATCATGTTGAATTAGAAGTCAACGAAACAATGGAATTTAATCGTTTAGCGATTGCTCAATTTGGTTCGGAGACGTATGCTTTTAGCCATGAGCATAATTTTGCTTATGGTAATGAAAATGGCGTATTATTGGATATAGAAAATGAAAGGGAAAGAGAAGGCTATTCGCATCAAAATATAGATGCACCAGGGGCTGCTCCTTGGGCAAGTATGCATAATGCAGAAAATCAACTCCCTGGTAAATACGGAACATGGGCCAACAGGGGCTTGGTATTGAGAGAATGGAAATCTATCGTTGATGGCAAATTAATTGAGCCAAAATTTTCAACCTATGTTCATTTCAGTAAAAAAATCAATAAATATGTGACGTTGATTGAATTGAATTTACCAGCTTCGGTACGATCATTACATAAAGGCGATAAGATTGATGCGGTGATCGAATTGTGTGTATTGCCCAATGAACCCGACAGTTATTATGGCGATAATGAAGTCTTTAAGGAATTTATAAAAAAAGAAGCCAATACATGGAAACCTATGTTTAGGGAAGCTCATCAAAATACATTGCAGGTCAATATTAAAAAAGGAAAATTGGTACGGAGAACGCCGCTAATGATTGCCGCAGAAAATGATGAAGTGGTGGTTGATCTTTCCAATGGTTTAGGATATGTTCCTTTTACAATTTCAAATATTTCTAACTATAAAAACTTTAAGGCCATCATTACTAGAAATGGTGATTTTATCAATTTGAAAGAACAAGAGAAATTTGGTAATGACTATTGGCAAACTGATTTTGATACAGAAACAAGAACATGGCAGGTTACTTATTCTATTCCAATGGATGATAAATTAGAGCCATAGGTCAATAGAGAAAATGGGGATAATAGGAGAGATTTGAGCAAAAAGTAATGAAAAGTGTTCATTTGAGCTGTTCTGAGGTGTTTTTTACATCTCAAATTATCACCATAAAGATCACTATCAACAATTGTAAGCTAAGAGCAAAGAATGATAGGAAAGAACAATTAAAATTGCAATGTGACAACTAAGTAAAATACAAGGCAATATAAAGGTGCCTTCGTATTTCAAATCATTTTTTAAAATTTTGAGTGAAATGAAAAAGATAAAGTTAGGACTAATTTTAGTGTTAAGTTTAGCACCAATATTTTCGTCATTCGCACAACAAGAAATTCAGAAGCTTTTCAGGTCTTCTACGTGTGTGTTTGATGTTGATGGTGGTAGCAGAAGAATTGGAATGGCACATACTCCTCAGGCGGGAACTACTGAGGTGACTATTGTAGATACTCCTTTTGGTAAGGCGGAGCAAACAAAGTCTTATTATGAGAAAGATAACTTTGGTTATGAGCTTCATGTTAGAAAATTACAAGATTTAGATGCTTATACTATTCAGGCTTTTTTCCACAATAAAAGTAATAAAGATACAAAATTAAGAGCCTTTGATTTATTCAGTATGGATGAAAGTTTTGGTGGTCAGGTAGATTTATCAAAACCTGAGGATTGGTTAGTGACTCCTTTGATGGAACACCATCATGCTGAAACTGTAGCCAAAATGGATAAGCGTTTCAAAGAGGTAGGTTTGTTCTATAATACGACTACTGATAAATCATTCTTATTAGGTCCTACAGGCCCTGGTGATGCACACTGTAATATACATGTGACACGCCAAAAGATTCGTGCTATCGTTCGCATGGACGAGGTATTAGTAGAGCCAGGCGAAGTAAGAAGAAGTGAGGAGATGATCTTCATCAAAGAAGATAAGGATAAAAACATTGATGTTTGGACAAAGTGGGTAGCAATTACACACAATGCTAAATTAGACAGAGATCCAGTATATGGATGGTGTAGCTGGTATGACAGAACGACTAAGATTGACGAAGAACACGTAATGAATGTGTTGAAAACAATCGAAGAGAACCCTAATACTTTTGGTAAAGGTATCGTACAAATCGACGATGGTTACCAAAAAATGGATGGTGATTGGTCTGCTAATGAAAAATTCCCATCGGGTATGGCTGAAGTAGCGAAAAAAGTGAGAGCAGCTGGCGGAACTCCAGGTGTTTGGTTTGCACCATTAATGATCAATCCTGAGCACCCATGGGCAAAAGCGAACCCAGATGCACTTCAGAAAAATGCGAAAGGTATCGAGTCATTTATGAACCCTAATCCTTTCCACCCAGCTGGAGCAAAGTGGTTAAACCCTACCAACGAAAAAGCAAAAGACTTCTTATTCAACATTATCAAAGATGCTAGAGATAGAGGATACGGTTATATCAAGATTGACTTTAATGGTATTGGTGCTGTATATGACAACCCTAAGTTGACAAGATTACAAACTTTCAGAGAGTTATATACACTTTACAGAAAGGCAGCAGGTGATGATATGTACATTCTTTCTTGTTTAGGGCAGCCAACAAGAGGTGTAATTGGTTTCATCGATGCGGCAAGAGTAGGTCCTGACTCTCACCCTGCACACTTTAGTCACTGTTTAGAGTCTGTATTGAGATTCCAGATTTTCCACAAAGTATGGTGGAACAATGACGCGGATGTATCTTACTTAGATTACAAATTACCATCTCGTAAAGTAGGTCATACTCCACAACAAGGAATGTGGCACACATGGCACAACACTGTAGCATTGACAGGTGGTACAGCGATGATTTCTGAGCCTATTGACAAAGATGATGTAAAAGCAGTTTGGAGAAACTACGAAATCATGCGTCCAGGTGTGATCGAAGAGACAAAATTAGTGACATTAGGTGAATCAGCTGACAACACAGTATTTGGTTTCAATGCCCAAAGAGAATTTGGAAACTTTGGGGTGTACAACCTTTATAATGTAGACAAAGAAAAATCAAATGATGTAACGATTGACTTTGCGAAAGCAGGTCTTCCTACAGATACAAAATGTGCTGTATATGACTTCTGGAAAAACGAAGTAGTGGGTTATGCAACCAATACATACACAGCAAAAGATTTATATTCAAACTCATCGCAGTTTGTAAGATTTACGCCTATCACTGATGACAAGCCAAAAGTATTAGGTTCAAACCTTCACTTGTCAATGGGTGCTAACGAAATCAAAAACTTAGTAGTAAAAGGCAACAACATCAAAGTTGAAATGACTGATGCTGGTGCTCAAGAAGGTGATATTATCTTCTACTCTAAGAAAGGAATTCAAGCAGGGAATGCCAAAAATTGTGCAATTAAGAATGTAGAAAGTCTTGGTGACAATTTATGGAAGGTAACCCTTTCTGAAAGAAAGTGGGATACTAAACAATCATTCTCGCTGAAATTAGTAGTAATGTAATTATCATTTCAGTAACACAGGAAAGCATAGGTTCAATTGAGTCTATGCTTTTTTTATTTCTGATGACTTAGTATCATCTACTCTAAAGGTATTCCTTAAGCAATGCAATTATCAAAATTTAGCGTTGCAGTTGTTGGATTATAAAAAAGCAAACAATTGTAAAATATAGACTACTCGCAAATTTTGTTTTCCTTCGAAATGAACAATAAGATACCTTACTTTACGATGTATTAAGAAATGAATTATTAAAAGCGGAAAAGGGTTATCCCTTACTTGATTTTACGATTGCCCATTGAACCATAGTATGATTAAAATGAATTTGTAATGAAAATCTTATATCTATTATTACTAAGTACCAAGACAAAATTATATACTACTAATTCTATTTATTGTTTTGCGATTACTTCCTTCAAAAAACTTTCAATAGAACCACTATTAATGCGTTTTTTAGCGTTGTACTCACAAAAAATAAATTAGAATTAACTATGATTTATTTTTGGCTTAGTACTTATCAATTATTCCATTTGCTATACTTTCTATAGAACAACAAGAAGCATGTATTATGAATTTTGTTTTAGAAAAGATTGAAGGTCGTAGCATCGGTAATGGTAATAACACTCCTTCAACACGCTCTCTTGTTAATCATAAGTTGACAAATAGTAGCATTTTCCATTATTTATTTTTTATCAGAAAAGCGAAGGGTTCTTTTTCCTTTCTAACTTCTTAAAACAGAATAGGTATGCATATCACATCATACACAATACTGTTTAATGGGAGTTTTGTCTTCAAAATTGTTACTAATATCAAATTTTTTGTAAAGGCATTTTGAGTTAACGGGTTGAACCGAAATAAGACAGCTGATAAGTTCTTTTTCCAATCTGATAATTACATTTTTTTACTTTTTAAAAGAGTAAATCAATAATACAATTTACTCTTTTGACGTATCCTATAATCATTTTTAGAAATCTGATGAATCATTTTTACTACTTAAGAACCACTTCTATTTTAATAATAATATTTACCCTATTCATTAATATAAAAACAGTAAAAGGGCAGGATATTTCTTCTCAAACACCACCAGAAAACTTGGAAGAAGTGACACAAGAGGTGGTCTTTTCTACAGGACGATTTACCCTAGTTTTGGGTACTGATGGTACGTTTAACTCATTTACGTTAGAGAGTGGGAAAGAACTAATACGGGAGGTATCCAATTTCAATCATTTTACATTGACACTACCCGGTCAAGAAGCCATTTCAATGGACAACTTTTATACATCGGGAGATGATTACGTCTTTGCTACAAGTGATAATAGTTATTATGCTTCTTTTAAGATAACTCCTCACCCTACCTATTTGTCATTTGATTTAGTTGATTTTTATGGTGACTTGCCTGAAGGAAGCTATATGGAATTGTATTTGGGTGTCACTGATACTAAAGTGAAAACATTGGCTTACAATTATATGGTCTATGAATTTGGGGTGGATCAAACCAAGAGAATTCGATTCGAGCATCTTTGGGAAAGATATAAAGGTAATAAGAAGGGAGGTTTTGCTCTATATACTTATACGAATGAGGCAGAGGAAGACGAAAGCATTTTACAAGCATGGGGAAATGAGTCTATGCCTCATCCAAAAGTTGATGGAGAGTGGAACTATGACAGAGCTGTACAATGGTTGGAAGAATGGAAAGTAATGTTTGAGGATCAAAGTGTAATGTATATAGCACCTCAAAATGTTGAGGAATTACCTCTTTTTGAAGAGTATCTTGATAAAGCTGATGTGACTACGGTCAACTTTTTTACCGATATGTGGCACGGAGGTTTTTGGCCAAGTGATAAACCCAACTGGGAAGTAGATGGGATTTTTGGAAGCCAGGATGCTTTGAAAGAATATTCTCATTCACAAAGAGAGAATAACAGAAGCATTAATATTCATTATGTTAGTGGTGGAATTGGAAGAAATGACCCATTGTATTCAGGTGAAAACCTATCGGATGATTTAGCATCATGGGTAGATGGAACATTGGTACAAGCCGTTTCAGATACGGATAGTGAGATTTTATTTCAGCCCAAAGAAGAATGGTATACTATTCCAGATGCACTTGATGACGCTGCAAATAGTTTTGGGAAGTTGTCCTCACCTCTACCTACTTTCTTTCAATACAATTATTTACAGATAGGAAAAGAATTGGCGACCATTAAGGATATTGAGGATATGGGAAATGGAACTTGGAAGTTTACGCTTAATCATCGAGGTTTTTTATCTACAATGAGCACTGCTCACCAAGGAGGTACAAACGTTAAGGGAATGCTTTTAGCCTACAATCAGGTTTTTGTTCCTGAAAATAATTCCGAATTATTTGAAACACTTACTACAAACTATGCTCACCTTTTAAATGATTGCCAGATATCGAATGCATTATTTGATGGTGCAGAGATCCACACTTTTGATGGAAGCTGGGGGTTCAGAAAGTTTGCAGAGCAAGTGTATGAAAAGATAGATCATCCTGTTGTAGTAAGAACTTCAAACGGGGGAGAGCCAGATACCGGCTATTTAGAATATCAAATTAACGCAACAAAAGCATATTTAACTTCACCTGTAGGCGATCATAACAAGGGAAGACCTTCTCTAAAACTAGAAAGAAATAGTACCACGAATAAAGGAGTTCAAACCCCTGCTTCAAGCCTTCTAGCAGCAAATTATATGTTGGGAATACAAGCCGCTCATAACGGGAGAAACTTTTCAATTCTACGCCCTGACCCAATGTTTGGTATTACATTAGAAGAGTTTGAAACGTATGGAAAAACGGATGAACTTTTATCGTTATTACCGAAGTGGAAAGCGGCGAGTAAATTGTTGACAGAGGAGCAAAGACAAACCATGATGGATACCTACTTTTTCTATGTAGGGAGGCTGTTTGCATCTTATACCACATTTGAATTGAGAGAAACGGAAGATGATTTCTTTTTAGTACCGATTCAAATGATGTCTCAAGATGCAGAGGTTACTTCTGATTTGTCTTCAGAAGACGAGCATCACCAATATTTCCATATGAGACAGGAAGATGGAATGTATGCTCCTTATGAGAAAGTGGCTTTTGGGCAAACTTTAGAATTGGATAATAAATACCATCAACAATCTCCTCAATTTATTGTAAGAGTTCTATCTGGAGAGCAAAATATTGTACAACCCCGTTTTAGAATTGGAGAGTCTTTCTTGAGTGTCAATACAATGATTAGAGCAACGGCTGATCATTCTCAATACATTGAATATAGAGGAGGAGAGAAAGCCAAAATATATGATCAGAACTGGAATTTAAAAGAAGAAGTTGATGTCATCATTTCCGGCAAATTTGAAGTAGAAGCTGGTATCAACACCATCACGTTAGAAAGTAATGATAATTCAACAGCTGAAGTGGAATTAATGATGTTTACTGAAGGAAATGCGATGATAGTGCACAAGCAAAATAAAGATGCTCAGCTATCAGATCTTACAGTAAACAATGTGACCATACCAAATTTTGAAAATGAGGCCTACTCCTACAACTATGAACTTTCAGACGACGCCACTGAAATTCCAGTCATCAATGCTACCGCTCGTCATGCTAAAGCAAATGTAGAAGTAATAGCAGCATCTGCAATTCCTGGGGTGACAACCATTATTGTTACAGCGGAAGACACACTTTTCAAGCAAGAATACAAAGTATATTTTGTTACTGAAGGCGGAGCATCAAGTAATGCCAACTTAGCTGAAGTTTACCTAGACGGAGTACTTTATAAAGATTTTAATCCCGCCATTTTATTCCATGAAATTGAGGTACAAGATGGTAATTTTCCAACGGTTTCTGCTTTCACTGAAGATAAAGAGGCTACTTATGTCATTGAAGGAGATGGAACATTTGGAAACACATTTACCATCACGGTTACCTCACCAACGGGGGTAACGAAAACATATTCTTTTGTCATTCTAAAAGAAGGGGCATTGAGTGTTCATTCTATCGGTCCTTCGATCAAAGTGTTTAAGGCTTCCAGCCAAGAATTAAATATTCAGTCGGAAAATCAGTTGGATGGTAAAATGATGACTATTTATAGCATCAGCGGTCAAAAGGTTTTTGAGAGGGCGTTGACAGGAAATCAGCAAAAAGTAAATCTTAATTTAAGAGGATTGTACATTGTACATATCTATGATCAAAACAGTAGAAGTGTACATAAAGTAATTTTCTAAATCTATGTATTTAATTAGGTGTTCTAAAACAACAAAGACTTTCCTAGTGAAAGTCTTTGTTGTTTTAAGAGAAGATAATGAAGTACTATTTTAGGGCATTTTTATTCTTCCCAAAGTAGGCTTCAGCACTTGTATATTCCTTACCCGTGATGTTTTTATAATCTGCTGAATAACCGGCAGTCCATCCTTGTTTAATGATATAATTTAATTCCATCATAGCCTCTACAAGCCAATCGGGCATTTGGTTGTCAAGCATACTTTCTTTTGCTTTATCCTCAGGGACATCAATATAAGAAACCTTTCTTCCAACGACATCACTGATGATTTCTGCTATCTTTTCATTGGAATATTTAAGGCCGCTCAATTCATACGTTTTACCAAAATGCTCTTCATTAGTAAGTGCAATTGCTGCCACTTCACCAAGGTCAGTGACATCCAATAATGATAATTCAGCATCACCATTTGGAATGTAAAAACCATTGTATTCTTTGATGGTTTGTCCGTAGTAATTGATATAGTTCTGTACAAAATTGAAAGGTTGAAGAATAGTGTAGTTCAAGCCAGATGCTTTGATAAGGTCTTCACTATTACCAGCCCAACGTGCCATTTGTATCTGACCATTACTATCCGCACCGGAAGCGGTACTTCTTACGATATGTTTTAAGTTATTTTTTTGAGCCGCTTGAATCACTTTTCTTGTCACTTCCTCTGGATGTTGCATCAATGGAGTCACAAGAAAAACCCTTTGTTTACCCGCAAGAGCATGATCTAAACTTTCTTGATCTGTAAAGTCAACTATTACGGGAGTCGCTCCTTTTACTTTGTCAAAATCTTTTTCAGCTCTCACACCTGCATAAACTTCTACTTCTCTGTTTTGTAAGTGTTCCAAAACAGCTTGGCCAATATTTCCTGTTGCTCCTAATACGATTATTTTTTCCATTGTCTTTTTTTATTTTGTTTATACAAATGTCGGTGAAAAAGGAGGGCGACTGATAACCAAAAACAATGGGATAATGACCAAAATTACATTAGGTTTTTTCGATATTCATTAGGGGTGATCTGAGTTTGATTTTTGAAAAAACGAATAAAATGTGTGGGTTCTTCATACCCTAGAGCATAACTAATTTCGGAAATGTCATCAGTTGAATATTTCAAATAACGTTTGGCTTCTTGAATGATTTGGTTGGAAATTATCTCCTTCGCTGTTTTTCCTGTCACTGATTTTACCGTTTGATTCAGATAATTAGAGGAAACATTTAGTAGGTCCGCATAGTCACTTACCTTTTTATTTTTGATAAAACTATTCGTCACTAAGTTCCTAAAACGGTTAATGGTCTCTTCTTTCTTGGAGAGGTTTTTATTTGTACTTCCTTTTTCTTCATCAATACTTTTACATTTGAATAAGAGGGACAACAAAGAAGATTGTAAAATCTGATGGCGATAAGAATTAGGCGTATTATATTCTTTATATAGTTTTTCAAAATCGATCAATATATTTTGAAGTTCTTTTGAATCAAGTTTGATGAAATTTTTATTAGAAAGATCAAATAATGAAAATTCACTTTTAAAATTCCCACTAAAGAAATCAAGAAATTCTGCTTTAAAAAAGACATTGAACCCGGTCATTTTAGTATTTCTTTGCCAAGAGAAAATGTGATCAGGAGATAGAAAATAAAGCGTGTTTCCAAGTTTATCAGTTGATTGAACATCAATAGAAGCACTTGCATTCTCTCCATTAATCATCAACGCTACTTGGTAGAAGTCTTTTTGATAAGGAGGCATCTTCAAGGCAGTATTAGTATTTAATTCTTCAAACCGAAAAACAAAAAATGCTGGAATGTCGGTTCTTTTTTCAAATCCAGTAGTTTCAAAAAATGTATTGATCTCTTTAAATCGTTTTATTTCCATTTTCTAAATTGATGCTCTTTAGGTTTAGATAAGATAATATGTAAATATAATTTCAATATACTGTAAACTAAATTATAGCCACATCGATCAATATACTTGAGAACATAGTTTACAATCTACTATTTTAAATACTTCCTTTTTAAAAAACGCTTCTTATGATAGATAATACAAAGATGATCCCTATTTTAGTAGAAAAAGAACGCAATGAAACAACCAATTGTCATAGGCATAGGAGAAATTCTATGGGATATTTTAAAGGAAGGAAAACAGTTAGGAGGTGCACCGGCAAACTTCGTCTATCATTGTGCACAACAGGGTGCAGAGGCGTACGTTATTAGTGCTATTGGTAAGGATAAATTAGGAAAGCAGATAGAAGATGTATTACAGCAGAAAAAGGTATCATCTTTTTTGAATCACCTTAAATTACCAACTGGAACAGTGACGGTCTCACTTTCTAAGGATGGTGAACCTTCCTATACTATTCATGAGAACGTAGCTTGGGATGCTGTTCAACTTACTAATGAAGCAAAGGCTAAATTAAAAGAAGCAGATGCGATTTGTTTTGGATCTTTAGCTCAAAGAACAGATCAAAGTAAGTCAGCAATAGAAGAGACCCTATCTCTTGTTCCCGAAAACTGTTTAAAGATTTTTGATATCAATCTCCGACAACATTACTTCTCAAAAGCATTGATAGAGAAGTGTTTATTAGAAGCCGATATTTTAAAGATCAATGAAGATGAAATTACCGTATTGATCGATATGTTTCAGATTGAAGGACGGACAGTGGTGAGATTAAAAGCTTTAATCGCTTTTTTTAATCTTAAAATGATAGTTCTAACGATGGGAAAAGAAGGATCTTATTTAGTCACAGCTGATGAAGACTCTTATTTTAAAACACCTAAAGTGGATGTAGCTGATACAATAGGAGCTGGTGATGCTTTTACGGCAACCATGGTAATGGGACTTCTCAACGGAAAACCACTGAAAGAATTACACCAAGAAGCTGTTGAGATAGCTGCTTTTGTATGTACTCATAAGGGGGCAATGCCTGATTATAAAAGTATTTAATACATTGTAAACTAAATTTTCATCAACTTTCAATCAGCGTTTCTGCCAGCATTTATAGGATCAACTTTCAAACTTCCTTCTTCTTCATTTTTGTCTTGAAACAAAAACGAAGCAAAAAATTCAAGGCTTAGAAGTCAAAAGCTAAATTTCATTCCTCTCGCCTATTGAAAGGATAACTCGATCAAAACTTCATCGTTTTGAGATGCTCAAACAACAAAATCATTTTTAACGGCTCAATACATGGAATTCTGAACGCTTTTCCCTTCAAGGCCGAGGGGAGTACTACAAAACTAAAATGGTAGAAAGCTCAATGGCGCGAATGTTAAGCGTTAGTGTCATTCGTGCCTTTCAGATCATCAAAAATCTCCTGATTTCTAAAAAACACAAATATTCAAAAACTGAGTTTACAGCGTATTAATTCTGAAATAATAAACAGTCATTTCGATCTAAATTTTAGTTTTTCCATTAAAATTAATCTTGAAATTTTGCAATGAATAATTATTCACTTATAATTGTATCGTGAACGATATAAATATAAACGATATAAATTATGCAACAGGTAAAAACATCTACAGTTCAAAACGTTTTTAGAGTATTATTAGGTCTGGCAATGCTTTATGCAGGTATAGGTCATATGACTTTTCGTCGAATTGCATTTCAAGCACAAGTTCCAACTTGGTTGACAACAGATGAAAGTTTTATCGATTTTGTTGTATTAGCCTCAGGTGTGGTGGAAATAGCTTTTGCTTTATTGATAATTTATGGACGAAATTTTAAAGTACAAACAGGTATTGCATTAGGAATTTTCTTTATTTTGATTTTCCCTGGTAATATCAATCAATATGTCAATCATATCGATTCATTTGGTTTGAATACTGACACAAAACGTTTTGTTCGTTTATTATTTCAGCCATTGTTAGTCGTTTGGGCATTATGGTCTTCTGGTGGATGGAAATATTTAAAAGAGAGAAAAAGTACACAATAAAATGGAGCAATTAAAACTTAGTAATCAATTCTGTTTCCCGTTATATGCGGCATCTAGGTTTATTACTCAACAATACCGTCCCTTACTAGAAAAATTGGAGGTGACTTACCCTCAATACCTTGTACTTTTGGTACTTTGGGAGGAGGATGGAATCCCCATCAAAGAGATCACCGAAAAGTTACTTTTGGAAACAAACACATTGACTCCTTTATTAAAGAGGATGCAAACCAATGGTTTAATTGAAAGGACACGATCAAAAGAGGATGAGCGTATTGTAACGATTTCTCTCACTGAAAAAGGGAAAAAACTTCAGCAAAAAGCGGAAGAAATTCCTAATGATTTACTACAGACTTTAGAATGTTTAAATATTGGGAAAGAAGATATGCTAAAAGTCAAAGAGGTTTTAGAAAAAATGCTTTCTAATGTATAAACTATAAAGAGGCGAGTATTCAAATACAAAAAATCCTGATCAGAAACATGGAATTTAAACACCAACTTCTGATCAGGATTTTGAGTTTATGGTATTTCAAATACTATTTTACTTCATCAAGTAATACAAGTCCATTCAGTAACGTTTCACTAACCGGCTTATATTTTTGAAGAAGGTTTTGAGAAGTATAAGTGATGAATTGTACAGTGCCATTTTCATTTGAATAGTAGTATCCAAAGTAAGAGAATTTAATACCTTGCATAGTACCATTCATTTGGAGATGAAGAACCTTCAAACCGTTGACATCTCTGTATTCTTCTTTTACAATTCTTAAATCAGGAGCAATCGACTTCGCATTGTCAAATGCAATACCTTTCATTGTGGCAAGTGGAATTTCAACTTGCTCAGAAATGATCATACCATAGAGGTCACCATTTTTTAATTTGAACTCGTACTCAGCTTCTGGATTTTCTTTACCTTTACTGAAAGACCAAACTTTTGGATTGATCCAATAACCCACATTGACAGATTGGCTTTTTATGAGGAAAGTAGACTTTTTATCTTTCTTATATTTCTTAGGATTGGTCGCTATTTCAGTTTCCTTTAAAACATTTTCATCTTGGTACTTCCATGTTCCGTCATCATATAGAAAAACTTCTTCGCCAGTTTCAGTAACAGCCTTTTGCTGAGCATGAAGAAGAGTTACACAAAAGAAGGACACCAATAACATTATTACTTTTTTCATCTTATAGTTTGTTTAAATTATGTAGCACTTCTACTAATAAAAAATCAAAATAACACACTTTTTAGCGTAGATATATTGTATCACAAAAATACGAACTTATTCTTAAAAAGACCTTGAGAAGGGATTAAGTATTTTAGCTTTAATGCCTCTTAAAAGGATTGAAAAAAATTATAAACGAAATACATAGCGGAGTAAATTATAGTTTTACACAACCCAGACCTATGCTTTACAGTTAATGTATTTCATTTGCTGTAGGGAGTTACAATTTAACATCCCTACAGCAAACTGTACATTAGAAGGTTATGACAAAACATTTTATTCTGGTCCGTAATCAGTGAATCATATAGTAATACGACCCCCCGGCTTTGAAGGTAGCCCCTATAAAAGCTGCTAGAAAGATTGATTGGGAGTGAAAGACAATGTATTCAATCCCTAGTTCTTCCACTAATGACCATTGATATATCCTGACATTTGATATAGAAAAAGGCCAATACCAGCAATGACCAAATACCAATTGACGGCTTTATAAAAAGCGGGGAATTGTTTGTTTTGTCTTGAAAAGGTGATGATCAACACAATCGGTATTAAGGCAACAATCTGCCCTATTTCTACACCTAAATTAAAGCATAGAATCTTTGCTAATAAATCCTCGGTTCCATTTTCAAAAGATTGTAATCGGGTTGAGAGTCCAAAGCCGTGTATTAATCCAAAGATGACAACCATTAATAGGAGGTGAGGCGATTTAACATTAAGTTTTTCAAACCCACCTAAATTTTCAAAACCTTTATAGAGTACACTCAAAGCAATTACAGCGTCAACCAAATGTTCGTTTGCAGTGATACCCAAATAGGTAGCACCAATGAGAGTAATACAGTGACCAATCGTAAATGCTGTAATAAACTTGACAATATCCTTGAAACCTTTCAGATAAAAGACTACACCTGCTAAAAAAAGTAGATGGTCATAACCTGTCAGCATATGAGTGGCTCCCACTTGGATATAAGCCCATAGTCCACCATTACGTAAAATCTCTTGATCAGCACTTGTAACATCATGAGCAAAACCAAAAACTGGAATCAATACAAATACCAGTAAGAGTATTCTTTTAAAATTTGATCTCATGATTAATCCTTTTTTGAGAAGAATACAAATAAGACTCCAATCACCAAAATACTACCCAATACAAAAATCCAAGTTGGTATTTCTCCCTCATCATCATGATGGTGGTGATCATGAGAGTGCGCCTCATGTTGATGTGTCACCTCAAAAGTCAAAGTTGTCCATTTTGATTCATGGGTGAATGCATCGTTTCCTTCCACTTTTTCCATGTGTATCGCACGGAGATAGTAGATACCATCTTCAGGTAAATCGACAGTGATTATACCTTCTTCATTGGTACGTAACTTTTGTCCATTTGTATGAGTGTGATCATGATCATGGCTATGATGTGCATGTTCATGATTATCATGATGATGGTCTTTGTGACTATGACTATGCCCATGGGCACTTGGGGTATGGTCAGAATATACCAACTGATTGGCTAAAGGTTTACCTTCCAAAATTAATCGGACGTCTAATGTTTGCCCACTATATTTTTCATAGGGGTTTGAAACCGGAATAAATTCAATAGGATAACCAAAAACAGTATTCCAGTCCTCCGTTTTCACATCACCAACTTGATAAATAGCCTTTACATGCTTTTGATAACTTTCAGTTACGTCTTGATCTAACAGATTGTTTTCAGTTCGTTCTTGAAGCATATCCAAAACACCGTCATGTTTAAGATAATTATTGAAATCATCGGCAGATTGTTTTAGGCTTCTTGCTATAGTAGAAACACCTACTACATAAGTGCCAGCTTCACCTGTATTGAATACTACTTGAGTGATGGTACTGTCTTGATCTTTCCATTGCTCAGCGTTGATTGCTACTCTTTTTTCATGAGAAACAAAAGAAGCGTCTTGAATGCGGTCGCGTGCAATTGTATTTTCACTTTCCTCGAAAGTACCGTTATACAAGCTAAAAATGGCCTCTTGATTTGGTTGCAAGAAATAGGTTTCCATCTTTATGTATAAATCATGACTACACAATAATACGACTGCTGATAACAGATAAAGTGGTCTAACAATCTTGTTTTTAGAAGTCATAGAAATGACTTTTGGAATGAATTTCATATTTCGATATTGAAGTTTGTTCTATTTGTGAAAAGTTACTTTTAGCTATTGCCGCAAAACTAAAAACTTTTATTTATTAAAGAGAATAACATTGTAACTTCTTTAGTTGTATTCTAAGCCTGATGTTGTTTTTTAAAAGACTTGAAGTGTTTTTACAAAGCAGAATGACACAAAATGTACATGGATTGGAACAAATCGTTCATAAGGTTATTTTAGCAAAAAACTGAACATTTCGTCTTTAGCGTTAACATCTTGTACAAATAACTTTGTTGATAGATCATTCAATGTCTTTACTAAATATTGGATGGATGAACTGTATTATCTGACTACAAACCATTAAAAATGAAATACCAATCAATTCTATTTGCAGTGCTACTTATCTTTATCTTGAAAGCAGAATCTTTTACCCAAAAGACTGTATTAGAAATTAATTCTAAAGACTATGCATTGGCAGAAAATAAAGCTTCAGCTAGTACTATTTTTTTACAAATGATAAAAGATGCCAGGGCAAAAGGTGCTACAAAAATAACGATTGAAAAAGGAGTTTATCATTTGTACCCTAGCAAAGCAAAAGGTATGATGTGTGCGATCACAAACCACGATAATGGCATTCGCTATACCACTTTTCCTATTCTAAATTTTGAAAACCTAGAGATCGATGCCAATGGTGCTGAGTTTATTTTTCATGGGCATATGCTTCCATTTGTGATTCAGAACAGTAAAAATATTAATATCAAAAACGTGAAAGTCGATTGGGAATTGCCTTATGTTTCAGAGATGGAAATTATTAATGTCAATCAAGATGAAAAATATATTGATGTGAAAATTGGAGAAAATACTCCTTATACCATCAAAGACAATGCTTTACGTTTTATCAAAGAAAATGGCTACTCTCATAATTTGGATGAGGCAATCATTTGGGATAAAAAACACCATAGAATTGCATACAATGCATCTAAAGTGACACCATTGCATAGCAAGAAAAAGAACCGTCTTCAATATATGGATACTTTTGAACATTTCAAAACGCCATTTAACAGGATGGATTATCAAGTGAAGTTACTTCAAAAATCAGATAGAATCATTGCAGAAGAATTGAAAGAGGGAATTGTAAGAATTAAAAATTTGAAAAGAAAATTACCTTCTGTCGGACAAATTTTGGTGGCTAAAGGGGAAATGGGAAGTAACCGAATTGCTCCAGCATTTTGGATCAATCAATCTGAATCCACTCGAATCGACAATGTGACTATTCACTCTTGTATTGGCATGGGAGTTTTGGGAGAGGCAAGCAAAGACATCACTATGAACAATGTGAACATTCATACTCGAAAAGGAAGTCAACGTATGGTTTCTACTTTGGCAGATGCGACACATTTTGCAGGTTGTAAAGGACAGATTGTATTAGAGAATTGTAAATTCCAACACATGCTAGACGATGCCACCAATATACACGGAGTATATATGAAAGTGGTTGATCGCATCAATACTTATCAATTAGGAGTTAGCATTGGGCATCCTCAGCAATTAGGGTTTCACTTTGCAGAGGAAGGAGATGAGGTTGGTTTGGTAGAGCCATCTGCTTTTCATCCTTATTTCAAAGGGCATATTTTGGAAATGGAGAAAGTAAATGAGGGGTATTATGTACTTACTTTTAAAGAGGAACTTCCAGCGTCAATTTCTGATAAAATAATGGTAGAAAACCTTTCTGCTCAACCTACATTTATTGCGAGAAACTGCACACTGACGGATAATAGAGCAAGAGGTTTCTTACTTTCAACAAGCAAAGGAGCAATCGTTGAAAATTGTACTTTTAGTAATATGATGACCTCAATACTTATGGTCAATAAGTTTGACTTTTGGTACGAATCGGGATTTGCTGAAAATGTAAAAATTGAAAATAATACTTTTTTAGATGCCTGTTATGGTGGGGGGAAAGTGCCTGTCATTTGGTGCTTGACAAGTAAAAAAAGAAGAGTAGATTTAATTACGGATCCCAAAATTAGAACTACCAAAAACGTTTCGATCATCAATAATCACTTCAAGACTTTTGATGCTTGGATTTTAGGAGCAAATGCCTCTTCGGATATAAATTTTAGTCATAATATTGTTGAAAAGTCAGAAGAATATATCCCTTTATATCCCAACCATCCCACATTAAAATTCATCAATACAGAAAATATTAATATTGAACACAATGATTTTAGACTAGAAAAAGCAACTATCTCTGTTGATGGAATTACGGAGAAAACTTTATCCTTAAAAGAGAATCGTAATCTTTTTGTGACCAATACTGACATGGAAGAAAAAGAAATTCAAACCAAGTTGTAACGTGTTGTATTTATTGTTATGAGGTTTTAGAGAAACGCACAACCATTTTTTTCTTGAAAAGACATGTGGGTTTTAGTATTTAGTCTTGAAAAATTGTTTAACTTTCGTCGTGCAATTTTTTTAGACTGAAATATGAAGTCACATTTTTCTAAATATTCTATTCATCTACTCGTATTTTTTATCTTTATCCAAAATGCATTTGCCAACCTTATTCCCGTAAAAGGTTCGGATGTTTTTATGCACTCTGATGTGTTGTCAGTGGTACAAGATCAAGAGGGTTACATGTGGTTTGCTTCTTTTGATGGTCTTTACCGTTACGATGGAAATGAGATGAAAGTCTTCAAGCATGTCGAAGGGGATAGTCTTTCATTGGCCAGCAACCGTTTGATTTCTTTAGCTATTGACAAAAAAGATAGAGTTATCATTGGTACTGAAGCAAATGGTTTATGCATATACGATAAGAAAAAAAATCAATTTAAAAACATACCGATCAATGGTGATCAACAGGTCACAATACATCAGGTTTTTTGTGATAAATCGGGTAATATTTGGGTAGGTTCTGATTATGGATTAAGCAAAATAAGAGAGGATGAGGAGGGCAATTGTCACATCCTTAGTATTATAGATTCAAACATCAGGGTTAGAAAGATCATTGAAGGAAAGAATGAATTACTTTGGGCATTAACCAGTAAAGGTTTATATACGATTCACCCCAATACCCTTCAAATTGTGCATCATATTCTCCGTATCAACAAAGAACACATTACAACTATTTATGTAGATAAAAAGGGAACTGCATGGGCGGGTACTTTTGGAGGATTATATCAAATTAATCGACAATTTAAGCCGAAGAAAAAGTATATCAACGCTTCCATTTTATCTATTTATATGGATAAAGAAAATACACTTTGGGTGGGAACAAAGAATAAAGGTTTGATGTATTCTTCTGATCAAGGAAACAAATTCATTCCCTATCAACCTTATACTTCCATTCATCCTTTACATAATAACAAAGCGATCACTACTTTTTGTGAGAGTAGAGAGGGTATTTTATGGTTGGGGTCACTGTCTAATGGAGCATTTACCAATGAAAAAAGCTTTAGGTATTTGGAGCAATTTAAAAACCCTTATGAAAATAATCCTAATACACTTTTTTCCAGTTATACTTTTTATCAAGATCAAGATTCGATTTTGTGGGTAGGAACGTTGGGGCAGGGACTCGGTATTTTTAACCGTAAGACAGGAGAAGTGGTAGATTACAAAACCCAAAATCCTGTATTTAAAAACTTGAAAATATCGAAGATTTTACCCCTTCCTGATGCATCGATTTATTTGTTTTCGAATCAGAATACCTATCATCTCACAAAACAGGATCAAAACGATCTTATCAATGGTCAAAATATTAAGCTAAGGCAGGTCAACCCGATAGCACCTTACCCTAAAGCTAGTATTACTTATGCAAGTATCGATGAAGATCAACATATGTGGTTGAGCACCAATGCAGGGTTGTACGAATACATTCCTTCAAAAAATGATTATTACAAAGGTAAGGTAAATCGATATCGAACTCACGGCCAATTAGGCTTGACGCATAAAACGGTGAAATATGTTGTGACTCATCGAGAGGACCATATAAAATATATCTGGATTGGAACTAAAATAGGGTTGAACCTTCTGAAAGTCGATGAAAAAAAGAAAGAAAAAACCATTGCGAAATTCTATAAAGGAAACGGAGTAAATGATCTACCTTCCAATTTTATAGCCTCATTGATTAAAGGGAAAGATAACACCCTTTGGATTGGTTGTTTAGGTGGAGGGTTAGTAAAATGTCCGATTAACCCGGCGGATATCAATGCTCCTGAATTTACAAAGTACACGGAGAAAGAAGGTATTATTACCAATCAATTAGAACAGTTACAGTTAGATCAAAAAGGGCAAATATGGATGAGCGGTTATGGGTTGTCAAAGTTTAACCCTTCCACATTAGCAGTAGAAAACTATGAATTTAATTCTGCAATACGCCAAAATTTTTATAAAATAAGAAGAAGTTATTATTCACCCAGCAATGAGCTGTTTTTTGGTAGTGATAATGGTTTTATTCTATTTAAGCCATCAAAATATCATGCTTCAACAGAAAACTACACACCTAGTTTTACCACGTTAAAAGTAAATGATCAAGAGATAAAAGTAGGAAAAAGTTATAACGGAAATGAGGTGTTGTCTCATCCTTTGGGAGATGGCTCAATCATTACTTTAGCACCTCAACAAGACAATATTGAAATAGGTTTTACAGGCTTTTGTTTTCATTCTCAAAAGGATGTAACCTACAAATACAGAATGTCTGATGTGGACAAAGATTGGGTGGAATCTTCTGATGGATATGCGATGTACAGGAACTTACCTTATGGAGAACATACCTTCGAACTTCTGACCCACAATGGCAAATGGATGGAAGAACCCGTTAAGCTTTATATTCATCTCAAAGCTCCTTTTTACCTTACAACATCAGCGTATATTGTCTATTTTTTACTTTTGATAGGAAGCATTTTTACTTATTACCATTGGAAGAGGACAGAATTGGAGCGTACACATGAGCAGGAGATTGTTGAATTGAAGGAGCAGGAAACGGAAAATATTCAAAAAGCAAAATTGGACCTTTTCACTTTCATTTGCCATGATATGAAAACTCCTTTGACATTAATTTTAGATCCAATTCAAGACTTGATCTACAAAAAGGAATTGAAGCCTGAAGTACATCATGATCTACAAGTGGTCAGAAAGAATGCAGTGAAGCTTCAGAAGTTGGTGTTGGAATTGATGGATTTCCAGAAGTTCGAAAATAAAGAAATGAGAATATCTCCTCAAGAGGTGGAACTGAATGCATTTGTACGTCAGACAATTCATCATTTTCAGATCTTAAGTGAGAAAAGAAACATAAAACTATCATTAGACTCAGATCAAGAAGAAATCATCGCTTTTGTTGATAGTGTTCAGTTTGAAAAAGTGATATTTAACTTGGTGAGTAATGCTCTGCAATATACTCCTCAAAATGGAGAGATCACTTTAGGGCTTAAAGAACATAAAGATACTATTGAGATAGCGGTTAAAGATACAGGTGTCGGAATTGATAAGGAGGTGATAAACAATGTTTTTGATCCTTATTTCCAGCAGAAAACATCAGGTAGAGGAAGCGGAATAGGACTAGCGGTTACGAAGTCAATAGTGGAGCAGCATAGTGGAAAAATAGCAGTGCAGAGTGAGAAAAATCAAGGAAGTACTTTCACCATTCAGCTTTTAAAAGGGAATAGTCATTTCGATAAAATTTATACAGATCAAGAGCAACTTTATATTGATGAAAACTCCCCAATTGTAGAGGAGGCAAATGCAGAAGTTGACACCTTAGAGGTAGATGAAGAATTGAAAGGGGCTCACATCCTAATCGTTGATGACAACGAAGATATTACTCAGTACTTGAATATTAAATTTTCTGCTTTATACAATGTTTCCATCGCGAATGATGGTACAGAAGCACTCAAAATTGTCAATAAAAAGCCAGTTGATTTAATCATTTCTGATATTACCATGGATGAAATGAATGGTCTGGAGTTTTGTAAAAGCATCAAAGAACAATCTCATACATCGCATATCCCAGTTATTTTCTTATCAGCAAAAGATGACGTACAAACGCAATTGACAACCTACAATATGGGGGCTGATGCGTTTATATCAAAACCTTTTAGTTTTGATATATTATCAGCAAGAGTTAAAAACCTCCTTTCTTCAAATGGTGCTCCATCTTCTTTTGAGGTATCACCTTCTGCCATCGAAATCAGTTCAAAAGATGAACAGTTATTAGAAGAGGCGATGATGTATATAGAGCAAAATTTAGAAAATTCAGATTTGAATGTTGAACATCTCTGCAAAGAACTAGGAGTGAGTAGGTCACAACTGTATAGAAAAGTGAAGACGATGACGAACATGTCAATTAGTGAGTTTATCAGAACCATACGATTGAAGCGGGCTGCACAAATTCTACAGGTAGATGGTTCTTCTATTTTGGATGTCATGGATAAGGTTGGTTTTAATAACCCTTCTTACTTTACAAGAACTTTCAAAAAACAGTTTGGCGTTAGTCCTAAAGAATACTCAAAGCAGTTTTCAAGTAAAGGCTAATTACATTGTAAACTAAGTTTTCGTTATTTATAGTGTTTAGAAATCAGGAGATTTCTGCTGATCTGTAGGACACGAATGACGCTGACGCTTAACATTCGCGCCAGTGAGCTTTCTACCATTTTAGTTTGGTAGTACTTCCCCTTGGTCTTGAAGGGAAAAGCATCAAGAATTCCATTTCTCTCGCCTATTGAAAGGATAACTCGATCAAAACTTCATCGTTTTGAGATGCTCAAACAGCAAAATCATTTCATATTTGCAACATGCAGAAGGAACTGCTTAATTTGCCGTATGAATCAAAATTTTGAAAACGAATATTTTGGAATTGGTATCCAAAATGGGAAAACACCTGAAAATCTCGGTGTCTTGTGGCGTTCAGCCCAAAACTTTGGAGCCAGTTTTATCTTTACCATTGGAAATAGATACGCTAAGCAAGCTTGCGATACGCACAATGCGGTAAAATCCATTCCGTATTATCACTATGATACTTTTGATGATTTCCTTAAAAATATGCCAGTAGGGACACGTATTGTTGGAGTGGAGCTTTCAGAAGAGGCGGTAGAGTTAGAGACTTTTCATCACCCCAGAAGGTGTGTTTATTTGTTAGGAGCGGAAGACCACGGACTCTCGAAACAAGCCATGGAGAAAAGCCATTTTTTGGTGAAATTTGACACACCTAAAAGTTTGAATGTTTCAGTAGCAGGGAGTATTGTGATGTACGATAGACAGAGAAATAAAGATAGATGTTAGCGTGATAGGGCTGATTCTCAAAGAGAAATAAAGTTTGTGTAAAAAAATGATGAGAAGGTAATCTTACCTTCCCATCAAAAATTGTAATTAAGAACTTAATAAATATTTTAATCATTGAGTGGAATGAAATGAATGCTCAATGAAGCTATTATTGTAAGTCCCGACCGTGTGAATTTTAGCAGATATGAAACTATTCAATTTGAAATGAGTCTCATTAGCTACAGTATTAATTAACTAAAGTGTTATTAATTAAAATAAACTATTTTCCGTCCAATGATAAGTGATCAGTAGTCACTTCAGTAAGTTCAAATGCATCAATATGTACCTCTTTCTTTTGCCATTTATTCGTAAAATAAATGTACGTTTGATTGGCAAAATCACCTGTTGTAAAACAAATGCTTTGACGGTACCATGAGTTTTTAAAGAATTTGATAATTGGTTGTTGCCCTTTCTTCCCGAAAGCTTTTACTCCCAACCAACCATTTTGCCAGATCGTATCCATATTCGTCATAGGTGCTCTAGCAGTGGCTGATAAAATATAGGTAGTGTTAGGCTTAAGTTTTACCGTTTTAGAAATTGTAGCTTCTTTTCCAGCACTTAGCTTCACATAATTCTTTCCTGCTTCGTTTTTTCCTTTTCCATCTACTGCTTTTACCTTTCCTTCAACATCCCATCCTTCTAATCCATTATTAAAATCATTGTTTTCAAGGATGTTTTCTGGCATTTCGCAAGTGATATCACTCGAAGGTTTTCTTTGCCAAACTCTTACATAGTCGACTAAAAACTCTACTCCTTTCTCTGTAATATCTTCTTTCTTAGGGTTCACTTTCCAAGGGAAAACCTCATTGTCTACCCATACTTTTTGTTCATTGTGCATTACCCATTTATCACCAAGTTCTTCCTTAGTCACGCAGCGGATCAGCTTACCATCAATGTAAAGTTTCAAGAAATCTTCACCCCATTCACAACCATACACATGATAATCGCTAGCCAATCTAAATGGAAGCTGTGTTTTGTTGTCCCAGCTTGTTTTACCCCATAATGGGTCCTTTCTGTCTTTTCCCCAATCATGGAAAGAAGTGTGATAAAGTTTTTCAACATGCTTATCCTTCGGATATTTGCCAAAGATTTCAAACAAGTCCAATTCACCACCTTTCCCTGTAAACCAAAAAGCACTAGAAAGAGGAGCATCAGCGGGCTTACATTTGATTTCCATGTAACCCGTCTTAAATTTCTTTTTTGTAATGATGGCGCCTGTTGTGATGTTTTCAAACTTGTAGCCTTTGTGTTTACCACTGATAAAGTTAAAATCCGGCTCCCACCTAGTCGTTATCACTAATTGACCATCTCTTACAGAGACCGCATGCGGAGCAAATTGAGAAGGTGCTCTTCCTTTAAAATTATTCTCATAGTGATCATTTTCACCCTGAACAATCCACTTATCTTTATTGATTTGATTCCCTTCAAATTCGTCACTTACATCTTCATTAAGTGTCCAACCTAATTTGTTATCTGGATCAGAAGCTGGATTTTGAGCCATTACGGCATTGCTGCTTAATGTTGCTACTAAGAGAGCTCCTAGTGCCATTATTTTATTTTTTCTTTTCATTTCAATGCTTGTTGAGTCACAAAAAAATTCGCTGATTAAATGTTGTGAGTGCAATTTGTAGGTTTATTTTTTTGTTGATGTTTTTATAGGTAAATAAAGTATTTCTCTCCGTAAAGGGAAGATTTTTAAGGTTTTAATCGCTATTGATGATTCTTATTTCAAATTTAAAATAAAGTATTCATTGGCTTTTTTATTTAAATAATAATGCATCATTAGGTGGAATAGGAAGCAAGAAATTAAACAGAGATTATAAATACAAATAATCTTTGTTTTTGATGAATTTAAACGAGTTTATTGACCATTTTATACGTTGATTACTATCTGTATTATACCCATTTTTTCATTTTTCAAAAAATTTGTTCTAACGCTTAGTTACATCTTATTCACTCAAAATCACGCCTCAAAAAGACAATCAAAATAAATTTGAAACTGTTAAATGTTGTTTTTACATCTATTTGAAATGTATTAATCAGACAACTATGAAATGAATTTAATGAAGTCTACTGACAGATAGTACTCTTTTTTTGATCTTATAAAAATACAGTCCTGCATATTCCTATTACAATAGAGACACCAAAGACCGACAGGGGTAAGGACTAAAATTATAACACTCAGAAGCGAAATATCTGCCAATTATTCTCACATCAAATCTTAATTAATAACGAATGGGTATGAACTTCTATACCCATAAACAAACGTATAGTATGAAAAGAAGCGAACTTTTTTTAGGCGTCTTGTTAGTCTTTATGACTAATCTACTCTTTGCACAAGACAAGCCTAATATCTTAATTATTCACACTGACGAACATAGTTTTAAGACTGTCAGTAAATACAGAGAATTGGATATGCATAGTGGCAATTTGACCAAAGAGGAATATTATAATCCTTGGAATGCCACTGATCAGGTTGCAACACCCAATATGGACCGTTTAGGAACAGAGGGTGCGGTGAGTACAAAACACTATGCTTCTTCTCCAACGTGTACACCTTCAAGAGCCTCTTTCATTACGTCACTTTATCCTGGTTCTACAGGTGCAGCTCGTAATGATAGACCAATGCACGATGAAATGAAAACTTGGGCTCACGTATTACAAGACAACGGCTACAGCACTTCTTATGTCGGTAAGTGGCACTTGGAAGGTAAAGATGATCCTGCTACACAAGTTTGGGGAGCAGGCAGAAACTTTGGTTTTGACAATATCGAATGGCGTATTGAAAAAGAACACTGGACATGGTTCAATGAAGATGGTGTTCCTCCTTATGATTGGGGTGAGCAAGGGAAACCAAGCGGTGATTGGATTTATGCTACAGAGTTTTTTACAGACAAGGCCATTGAAATTATGGAAGATGATATTGACGCTGAGAATCCATTCTGTTTGATGATCTCTATTCCAGATCCACATACACCTAATCACTCAGCACCAGAGTATCATGATTGGTGTAGAAATGTGAATTTTACGGCTCCATATACTTACGATTTAACGTACGATATAGAAGGTTCAAGACCTAACTGGGCTGACAAACAAAACAATAATGACGTTCACCCAGAGTCAGATAGATATAGCTCTTTTGATGAGTTTTATATGCAAGAATACTGGGGTATGGTGAAAGCAGTTGACGATAACATTGGTAAAATGTTACAACTTTTGGAAGATAAAGGACAATTGGACAACACGATCATTATTTATACTGTGGACCACGGTGATATGCTTTTCGAATACAGCCGTATCAACAAAGGGGTTCCATATGAAAGCTCTGCAAAAGTGCCGTTTATGATTCGTTACCCTAGAAAAATTCCTAGTGGAAAAATTGTAACAACACCTCATGTCAATGTGGATGTAGGGCCAACAATTTTAGGTTTAGCAGGTCTGCCGGCAATGACAGATGTACACGGTAAAGATCAATCTCATTTATATACAAGTGATGAATTAATGGTCACTGAAGACGATACTGTTTTCATTACTGAAGATGCAGGATGGTGGGTTTCCGCAGCAACAACACGTTACAAGTTAGTATTAAGCAACAAGGATGATGCGTATTTAATTGACCTTGAGGTAGACCCATTAGAAACGACCAATCAATTGGCTGATACTGATGGAGAAAACTATGCAATGTACATGGAGAAAGCTTTAGAATTAGAAGCTAGTTTGAAACAAAAAATGCTTGAGACAAATGAATTGTATGGTGCAGGAACTAAGTTTTTACAATGGATGACCTCTGGTCCTGAAATTCCTGCTCCTCCAGCAGTAGAAGTAGCAGAGTTACCATTAAATCCTGAATTATTTGGCTTTGAAGGTACAGCCGTAGTGGATGGTACTGCAAAAAGATGGTCAATGGGGGCAAGCAACGATTTCTCAATCTCTGACGAAATGCCTGCAAATGGAAACTTAAGTTTAAAGTTCCATCATACAGCAGCATTGACTGGTAATGGAGGAGCAGCTCACGCACCTGCAGGTATGGTAAAATTATCAGCTGGTAAATACAAGTTCAAAGCGAAAGTTTATGTAGAAGCAGGAAGTGCAGCTACTCGTTTTAGAATTTTCATGAAGAACCCAAGTGCAAACTTAGATCCTTTTTACTTACCAACAACAACCGGAGAATGGGTGGATGTAAGCTATGATTTTACAATGGCAAGCGGTACATCAAATGAAGGTACATTTTCATTAGTAATTCAGCCAGGTGATGCAGCGGCCAATGGAGGTACAACTTCCACTGTTTATTTTGATGATATTGAAATAGAAGAAGTTGTTCCTATAGAATTTAAAGGATTGGACCCTGTTTTATTTGGTTTTGAAGGGAGTCAATGGATTGATGATGAAGAGAAAAATTGGTTCTTTGGAACAAATGCAGGCTATTCTCAAGATGAAAAAGCTTCAGGAAGCAGAAGTTTGAACATGTCTGATGTTTCATTGGTATCAGGAAATGTGGCATTAGCCGCTCACTCACCTATCAAGTCATTGTATATGAATGAGGGTGACTATGAGTTGTCATTAAAAGTAAAAGGTAAGGCCAATAATAAGATCAAATCATTTGATCTCATTTTGAAAGATAATAAAGCACAGAGTTTATTTATTGTCAACACTTTTGATATTTCAGCCCTAACAGGGGAAGAAGGTTGGGTGACTTTAAAGAAAAGTATCAGCTTTGGTAAAGACAGTGACCCCGAAAATGGTCAGGTGACAATCAGAGTAAGAGAAGTAGACTTAAATCCTGATGGTGAGGGCTTCTTATTTATCGATGATATTAAGTTAGAAAAGAAGACAAGTGATGTAGTAGACGGTGGTACAGACCCAGCAGATGAAACACCGAAAGACGTTCCGAATGACCCTTCAGATATGAACTATTTGAACTCTCATTTATTTGGTTTTGAAGGTCCAACACTCATTGATCTTGGAAGCGGAAAAGTAAGAGTTAGATGGACAGGGGATAGCGAGTTTGGTATTGTAGATTTAAACGGAAATCCTCACGGAAAAAGAGTGATGCGTTTTTCGAATGATGGTGTTTTAAATAAAACGAAATCAGTTTATGTAGATAAAAACTCAGCCCCTCTTCCAACCGATCGTAACCTTCAATTTTCTATGAAAGTATTTATTGAAGAAGGAAGTACGATCAACAAAGTAAGAGTTGCAGACTTGACTTCTCCAGTTACTCAATTTGACCTAACAGGTATTCCTCAAGGCGAATGGGTTGTATTGAAAAAAGAGATCGCACCAGATGAGTTAAATGATTTCAAGAGAATCAAATTACAGATTCAAGTGGCAGATGCGGGTGAAAAAACTTCCATCTACTTTGACGATGTTAGAGTGACTGACGTTCAAGAGGAAGTAGTTGCTGATGGTTGTATGAACAATCCAAACTCATTGATCAATTCGTGTGCTTTTGGTTTTGAGGAAAATACAACGAGTGCTGATTGGGCGACCAATGCTATTTATTCAATTACTGATGAAATGGCTTGGGGTGGATCATCTTCATTAAAAGTTCAAATCGATACTGAAATTGCAAGTGGAAATTACAATCAAACTCCTAAGAGTGGTTTACAGTCCAATGTCACAATTGAGGAAGAGCACATGATGGTTTCTTTTAAATTATACATTGATGCTGCAGCAACACTAAGTCAAATCAGTTTACTTTCGAAGTTCAATAATACAGCACCACAAGTATTGGCTGTTGACATTTCTCAAATGGAAAAAGGAAAATGGTTAACAGTAGAGCAGGAGGTAGCCGTGAAAAACTTCTCTGAGTCCGCGTTACTGAACTGGGTCGGATTCCGTTTCAATAATAACACTGATGGAACAGGAGTACTTTATATTGACGATGTAAAAGCAGTGGTGAAGAGTGTATTTGTAGGAGATCAAGAGCGTACAGTTCTTTTTACTGTGATGGATGAAAACGATGCTCCAATTGAGGGTGCAGTAGTAAAAGTATCAGGTTTTGATGATCAGACCACAGACGCAAATGGCAATGTATCTTTGATGTCTTCTAATATTGAAGGTAAAGCTTATACTATTGAGAAAGATGGTTTTAATTTAAAAGAAGGACAATTCTCAGTATACAATGCCGATGTTACAGTTGATGTAATGATGAAAACTTTCGTTCCTGAAACGTATAGCTTTACGATTTTACTAAAAGACGAAAGCGGAAAACCAATGCCAGGTGTGGTGGTAACCAATACTGATAATGCAGAAACATTTACTACTGACGTTAGAGGTGCTGTAGTATTTATGGGATTGAGCGAATCAGACATTATAAACTACACTGTAGATTTAGAGGGTTTTGATCCGATAACCAACTCCAAAACAATTGGAACAGAAAACAGTAGCGTGACGGAAACTTTAGTAAGAAAACTATTTGCTCCTGATGCCATGTTTACGGTCAATAGAGTAACAGGTGACAAGCCTTTAACAGTAAGCTTTAAAGATGAATCAGCACATTTACCAACGGCTTGGTTATGGAACTTTGGTGATGGAGGAACTTCAGTTGATCAAAACCCATTCTACACCTATCAAACTGCAGGTGTATATACGGTATCATTAAAAGTAACGAATGATACTGGAGAAGATGAGTTAATCAAAGAAGATTACATTACTGTAGGTGTCTTACCAACGGCGGAATTTTCAGCGAATACTACGCAAGTAGATGAAGGAACAGCAGTACAGTTTACAGATGAGTCTACAACGACAATCACATCATGGGCATGGGACTTTGGAGACGGTACAACTTCCAATGAGCAACATCCATCTCACACTTATGCTTCAGTGGGACAATTTACAGTCAAACTGAAAGTAACCAATGAAGATGGAGAAGATGAGCTGGTAAAAGAAAACTACATTAATGTAGTAGCAGTGCCTGAGTTGGAAGCTACTTTTGCTTATAATGTATTAAGCTTTGATGATCCGAAGACCATTAAATTCATGGATACATCAGCAGGTGAAGTCACTTCATGGTCATGGGATTTTGGAGACGGTGCTACATCAAACGAACAAAATCCTGAACATACTTATGCTGATGGAGGAACCTATCAAGTTTCATTGAAAATCGCTAATGATAAAAAAGAAGCAACAGCGACTCAATCGATAGAAGTTTCAGCTGTAACTTATGATGTGGTATACACGAATAACTTCTCTGAATATGATGTAAACGCTGCTTTATTAGAAGAGGAAAGAACGGATGCACGTAAGTTCCATTATGTAGCTTTCCAACAACCTGATCTACCAAGAACGTTGACTGTATTGGAAGAAGAAGGCAATCAATATATGCAATACGGAGATGGTGGTGCTTCAGCATCGGCAAATGGTCAGATTAGAACAAATACAGTGATTGAGTTCAAAGCGGGTAAAAAGTATATTTTATCTGTAAGAACAAGAGGTGTAGCCATCCACTTCCCATTAATCATGGATGTTGAATCCAATGCACCAAGAGCCAAGGGTGATCAATACAAAGACGGAACAACTTCGGATTGGTACACACATACGCTTACTTTTGAAGCCGCTGAGGACTTTAATGCAACGATAGCCATGGCCAGAAACTGGTACGGTACATTGGATATTGATGATATCGTATTATTGACAGAGCATGTTGATGAACCAGAAGTACAAGTGAATTTCACAGCATCATCGATGGAAGTGACATTGGGTACAGAAATTCAGTTTACTGATACCTCTGAAGGTGCTCCTACTGCTTGGGCTTGGGATTTCGGTGATCAAACTACTTCTGATGTACAAAATCCAGCACATACATATACAGCAGCAGGAACTTATACCGTAACACTTACAGCATCTAATGCTTCTTCGTCAGCTGAGAAAGAAATGACAATCACTGTCAACCCTCAACCAGTGCTTCCTGTCGCTGCATTCTCAGCGGATAAAACGACAGTAGAAGAAAACGAAACAGTAACGTTTACGGATGCATCTACCGATGCGACTTCATGGTCATGGGATTTTGGTGATCAAACTACTTCTGATGAACAGAATCCAACACATGCTTATACTACAGCAGGTACTTACACGGTGACTTTAACTGTAACAAATGCAGATGGACAGGATGAGGAAGTAAAAACTGATTATATCACTGTTACTGAAGAAGTGGTTTCTGTATTACCAGTAGCTGATTTCACTGCATCGAAAACGGAAATCATATTAGGAGAAGCCATTGTATTTACAGATGCTTCCACTGATGCGACTTCATGGTCATGGGATTTTGGAGATGCGACTACGTCAACAGATCAAAACCCATCGCATACTTACGCTTCTGAAGGTACATTTACAGTGACCTTGACAGTAATGAATGGTGACTTATCAGATTCAAAAACATTAGATATTGTGGTGAATCCAGATAATGTTATCAACATGCCGGTAGCCTCATTTAATGCAAGTGTGACTGAGGCAAAAGTAAATGAAGAAATCACATTTACAGATGCATCTACTGATGCTACTTCATGGTCATGGGACTTTGGTGACGGTACTACTTCTGATGTTCAAAATCCAACGCATACCTACGCAGCTGTAGGCATCTACACTGTTGCCTTGACCGTAAGTAATGAAAATGGTTCTGACACTTCATCGCAACAAGATTTGATCACAATTACAGAAGCAGATCCAACAAGTATCACGATCGACGGTGTTGAAATCAAGGTATATCCAAACCCAGCTTCTTCTGAAGTCAACGTAGTTTCAGCAGATGTTGTAAACGTAACGATCTTTACAGCAACAGGTCAATTGATCCAATCTATTGACAAAACTACAGCTTCAATCAAAATCCCAGTAGAAGGATGGAGCAGTGGATTATATCTATTCAAAATGACAACCAAAAACGGAAGTCAATACACGACAAAAGTACAAGTGAAATAATAGTAGAATAGAGTAAATAATAGGACGGGTGGGGAGACCAAGTGGTTTTGCTACCCGTTTTTTATTTATATTTTATTCGAAACGAAAGAAAAATTGTATTTTTAAATACCATTTCATAGATTATAAAGTGGTGGTCCTTGAGCCACAAGGCATTGTGGCTATACATGACGATATCTCTTTCAATTTAGTAATTCTACCATTGAAAGATTAACCCCGTAGAGACGCAATGCTTTGCGTCTTACGAACCACAATTCAAACCATTTAAACTAATTCTATTTAAAATGAAAAAATCATTTATCTTATTTTCCATTGCACTTTCAATTCTTTTACTTGAAAGCTGTCAACCTAAAGAAATGAATGCTAAGTCAGAAGAAGAAAAAGATTCCTTCATATATTCGGGAATACTCCCAAAATTTTACCATGAAAATGACATATCTTTATCTGAGTTCGTAAAAAGAGAATTGAAATATCCAAAAGCGAAAGGATGTATTGAAGTTAAAGTTTATGTGAGATTTCTGGTCGATAAATATGGTCAGACAAGTGAGTTTGAAGTAGTGAGAGGGATATCAGAAGAAGCGGATAAAAATGCTATAGAAGTAGTGAGGAAAATGACTTTTAAGGCGGGAATTGAGAATGGTAAGGCTGTAGATAGTCGGATTGTTGTACCAATTGCATTTGAATTATAACGTGTAGATTTCAAACAAAAAAGCCACTCCCGCAAAGCAGAAGTGGCTTCAAAAATCTATATATTAACTATTACTTCGTTGCTTTCAGAAAATCAAATTCAGGATTGATACATCGTTCTCCATAACGTTCAAAAACAGCCTTTAACTGCTCTTGAGATTCAGGGTATTGCCCTTTGTCATCTGTCTCTTCAATCCAAAGTTCCAATGTCTTTCTATGCTGAATTAATTCCGCTTGATAATCAGGGTTTGAAGCTAAGTTATGAAGCTCATAAGGATCTTTTTCAAGATCATACAACTCTTCAGCTGGGCGAATGTCAGAAAGCCAATCACTGCTAAACTCTACACCATTTTTATAAGCTTCCATCACCGCAATCGTTCTTTTTTTATGTGATCTGTATTGCAATTGCATCAATGGGCGATCAGTCATAAAGTTCTTGATGTACTTGAATTTTTTAGTTCTCACTGAACGAATACGATCAATCGTGAAATCACAACGGTCTCTCGCTCCGATTACAAAATCTCTATGATAATTTTTATCAAATACATTTTGACTTTCCATGTATTCGGGCACTTCAATATCCGCTAAATGTAAAGTAGTAGCCGTTAAATCAAGTAAGCTCATCAAATCCTCTCTTACCCCACTTTGTTTTAATAGGTCAGGGTTTCCTGGAGATGAAATAATCATAGGCATATGAAGTCCGGCATCATATAAAAATTGCTTGTCGCGTAGGAGGTTATAACCGTTGTCAGAGAAGAAAATAATGATGGTGTTTTCATATAAGCTATCCTTTTTTAATTGCTTTATCAATTCCCCAATTTCATTATCCGTCACTTTAATCTGATTGTAATGATCTGCAATTTGTTTTCTGATAGACGGAATGTCTGGGTAGTAAGGCATCACCTTTACATCCTTAGGATCAACCAAATGCTTCGGCTTATTTTTGTTCTTACCACCATAAAGCTCAATTACACCAAAGAAAGGTTGCCCTTCTTCTCTATCATTCCAGCTTCCCGTACCCGTTTTTCCAAAATGCTTTTTCTCCGTGTAACTTCCAGACCAGTAGTCATTCCAGTCATACGACCAGTTGAAGTCATCTTTTCCTTCACTAAAAGTATGATAACCTTTTGCCTTGAAAAGCTCAGGAAGCACTTTTACATGGTCCGGAAGAGGTTTGTTGACCATTCGTCCTGCACGGTGATTATGAGTACCAATAGTCGTTGGCATCGCTCCTGTAAAAATCCCCGAACGGGCAGGGGAGCATACGGGTGACATCGAAAAACAATTGGTGAAAGTCACACCATTTTGAGCTAGGAAATCGATATTTGGTGTTTGGATAGTTGAGTCACCGTACACGGGCATCCAAGGGTCAATATCTTCCCCAAAAAGCCATAGAATATTCACTTGTTTTTTCTCTTGTTGTGCTGTATTCATTGCACATTGTGAAAACAAAAAGAAAAACAAGATGAAAGTATAATTAATGTATTTCATTTTTATTGATGATTTAATTTCTCGGTTCTTGCACCGTAGTAAAAATTATAAGTAGTCGTTTTTAATTCATTAAGTGCTTCTGTTTTTTTAGAAATCAGGAGATTTCTGGTGATCCGTGGGCACGAATGACGCTCACGCTTAACATTCGCGCCAATGCACCACTTCTCCCTAGCGCAAGAGTTAAGCGCTAGCGTCTCTTGTGCTTAAAAGATCTTTAGAAGTCTCTGACTTCTATCAAAAACACTTGTATTTGTTCGGGTTTTAGTTGATAGGAGGATCCACCTTCTCCCAAGTAGAATACACTTCATTTTCCCAATCCAATAAAGCATCTTCCAACTCCTTTGCCACTTTGGTTTCTACCGTATACAGATCATTTTTCTCCGATTGATCCAAAGCGATATTGAATAAAGTTTTCTTCCCGCTATGGTATTTGACCAACTTCCAATCGTTTTGAATAACAGAAGCATATTGATCCTCATAGCTTCTCATAAAGTAGAGATTTCTATCCTTGATTTTCTTTTTCCCGTTGATAGTAGACCACAAACTGACCCCTTGAATGCCAGTATTTTTATATTTCTTTTGAGATGCGATTTCCATTAAAGTAGGGAAGATATCAATCGTAGAAACTGGAGTGTCGATTTCTTTTTTGTGGTTAGAAGGATCAGGCGTATGGATCAACATTGGTACTCTAGCACCACCTTCACCCAGCGTATTACCGCCAATTTTACCACCACTTAATGGAGCCTGAGAGAAAAATCCACCCTGATCAGAAGTCAGAATAATGATCGTATTTTCATCCAAACCTTTCAATTTCAAAGCCTCTCTAATTTGCCCGACCGATTCATCAACCGCAGTGACCATTGCCCCATATTGTTGTTCCCTTTTAGGTAAACCTTTGTATAAATCAAGGTGCTCTTTTTTACCTACATGTGGACCGTGCACACCATAGTACCAAAGCGAGATCATAAAAGGTTGTTCCTTATCGTAATCTTTAATAAAAGAAGTGGTTTGATTAGTCAAATTATCCGTTAAGAATTCCCCCTCTTTCATTTCACCAAATCCTGACTTAAAATAAGGTGGGTAATAGCTTTTAGGATGCCCCCAGTTGGTCGTGCCGTTTTGCTCATCAAACCCTTGATGAATGGGATGATAAGGCGTATGACCAAGGTGCCATTTTCCAAAGAAAGCATTATAATAACCGTATTCTTTTAAGGCTTCCGCGTAAGTCACTTCTTCCAAAGGAAGGTAATTAATGGACGGACGTTGTACAGGGTCTTTCTTCCAAAAACTAAATTTATCATCATTCGATCCATCCGGATTAGAATGTACAATATGTCTCACCATCTGCATGCGAACGGCTTCTTTTCCTGTCAAAATCGACGCTCTACTAGGACTACAAGTGGGAGTAGAAACATACGTTCTCGTAAACTCCATGCTCTCTTCCTTCAGTTGATTTATATTAGGTGTGACATATTTATTATTGCGATAGCCAACATCCATCCATCCCCAATCATCTACAAAAAGTAAAATGATATTGGGCGGTTCTTTGGCATAGGTGCTAGTATTTAATAGAAAAAATAGGAGGAAATGTCCTATATAAAAAAGTTGCTTGATCATATTCATTGCATTTCAATCGTAAAATTAGATTTTGTATTATTTCCTTTCATTTCGAAGTTGGGAGACAATAATCAGTTGCAAGTGACACTTTCGTTTAACACTTGAAACATGGTTTTTAATACTATTGACAAGGTCTTTTTTTTCTCTAAAATAGGGGTGGTTTTGCGTTTTTAATATGTATGTTTTAGTCAATTCAGCTTTTTATCTCATAATGGGGTATTGGTCAAAAACTATATAAAAACCTTATTTTTAATACTGTCAGATAGGTTATTTTGTATCTGATAGAAAAGTCGTACGTAAAAGGACTGATCATGTACGGAGAACAACATCAAATTTTTATTATTCATTGATATTTGGGTAGTGACATCGAATATTTTTGAATGAAATGAGATAAAAATGTTGAAGCTGATAGGATTAAATATTGTACTACTTATACTGTCATTTCAAGCCCTTGGAAGTGATAGAGTGAACTTTAATAGTTCTTGGAAATTTGTAAGAGAAGAAGCCCCTCTTAACGTAGATAAACTTCATAAATTAGATTTTGATGATAGTCAGTGGGAGGAAGTAACTTTACCGCACACTACACGATTAGAGCCTTTGGTAGTGAATGATCAATGGCAGGGAATTTCATGGTATAGAAAGAAATTTAAAGTGCAGTCGAACCCTGCAAAGAAGAGAATTTTTGTAGAGTTTGAAGGAGCGATGAACATTGCTGAAGTGTGGGTCAACGGGCAATATGTCAAGAAACATTTTGGAGGTTATTTACCATTTGTCATTGATATGACGGATTACGTTTCTTCTCAAAAGGAAAATGTGATTGTGGTGAAGTTGGATAATACAGATAGTGAGATTACAGGGCCGAAACCCTTAAAAATATTAGACTTCAATACCTATGGCGGTCTTTATAGAAATGTATGGTTGATTGAGAAAAATCCAGTGCATATTACTTTTCCATTGTTGGAAGAGAAAGTAGCTGGAGGTGGTATTTTTGTCAATTACCCTGAAGTAAACGCAAATAAGGCATCATTAAAAATTAAGACAGAAGTAAAGAATACGACTTCCAAAATACAGGAAGTAAAAGTGACGCAAACGCTTTACTTTAAAAATAAAAAAGTGATGAAATTCCAAGGTTCAACTTTTGAACTTTCATCTAATAATACAAAAACAGTCACACAAGATTTAAGTGTAAAGAAACCAAAACTTTGGGATACACACTCACCGCATTTATACCAATTGATGACGGAAGTGACCGTAGATGGTAAAGTGGTGGATCAACAGCGAACGACAATTGGTATCAAGAAAGTGGAGTTTGTAGGGACTGAATTGTATATCAATGGACAGAAAAGATATTTGAGAGGAACAAACAGGCATCAAGAGTATCCTTATGTGGGTTATGCATTGTCTGAACAAGCAGAAATTCGTGATGCAAAATTAATCAAGGAAGCCGGTTTTGATGTCATTCGTTTGTCGCATTACCCGCATTCTACAGCATTTATGAATGCTTGTGATTCATTGGGCTTATTGACAATTGATGCCATTTTAGGATGGCAATATTACAAACCAACGGACGGTTTTAGAAATCAGATTTTCCAGACGGCAAGAGATTTAATTAGAAGAGATAGAAACCATGCGAATGTATTGCTTTGGGAGGTTTCTTTGAATGAGACAAAAATGCCGTTGGAGTTTAGAAAGAAATTAAGTGCGATTGTAAAGGAAGAATATCCAATTGGAGCATCATACTCTGCAGGTTGGATGAACGAGGGGTATGATGTGTTCTTCCAAGCACGCCAACACCGTATTTTACATCCTGACGATCAGGAGCATTGGAAGGGACCTTACTTTGTTTCTGAGTATGGTGATTGGGAATATTACTCAAAAAATGCAGGTCTAAATCAACATCAATTAGACAAGCAAACACGATATGAAACATCAAGCCGACAAGCAAGAGCCTACGGTGAAAAACGATTATTACAACAGGCTTACAATGTACAAGAAGCATTAAACGACAACTTACAAACGACTGCTTTTGGAGACGGGTATTGGGTGATGTTTGATTACAATAGAGGCTACCATAAGGACATTGAATTTTCTGGGATTGCGGATATTTTTAGGATTGAGAAATTCGCTTATTATTTTTATCAATCTCAAAAAGACGCTTCTAAAAAAGAAGATGCCATGGTGAAAATTGCTTCTTATTGGGATGAAAACTCCCCTCTATCCCTGAAAGTGTATTCTAATTGTGAGGAAGTAAAGCTGTATCTTAATGATCAATTGATTGGTGAGCAAAAGCCAGATCAAGACCAAAAATCAACAAACCTTTCACATCCTCCATTTACATTTGCCTTGAAAGAATTTAAGAAAGGAACGCTAAGAGCGGAAGGGTATATCAAGGGAAAAAAAGTAAGAGAAGATTGGGTGAAAACACCTGAAAAAGCACATCATTTATCGATTGTTTTGGCAGACAGAGCAGTGCCTTTAGCTTCTCAAGATGTGGTCTTTGCCTACATCAAAGTGGTGGATGAAAACGGTACTTTGGTACACGATCACCAAGAAGAAATTAATGTATCACTAGAAGGGGATATCCAATTAATGAATACGGAAACGCTCACAACAGATGCCGGTATCGCAACAGCTTTGATCAAAATCAATAGCTTGAAAAAAGACATCAGCATCAAAGCAGTTTCTAAATCGGAACAATTAAAAGGAAGCCTTCAACGTAAACTAAACTAACAAACGACATGAAACTATTCATAATTCAATTTCTAATTTTGGTATTCGTGGTACCATCTTATGCGGAGAAAATTATTCCTATTCCTCGTCAAGGGGAGAGGGATATGACTTCCGTGGTGCGTGAAGCGATAGAAAATGCAAATGACAAGGAAATTAAATTGATTTTTGAGGAAGGAAAATATTATTTCCAACCTGATTTCGCCTACGAGAAATACTGTCCTATCACCAACCATAAAAACGGAATCAAACGTATTGCTTTCCCTTTTGAAAACTTTGAAAAAGTAACCATTGAAGGTAAGAATACAGAGCTGATTTTTAATGGTCAGATGTTTCCTTTCTTGATTGAAAACTGTCAGAATGTAAGCATCAAAAACATCAAAATTGACTGGAAAGTACCTTTTACAATTCAAGGAACGGTAGTAGCAGTCAATGAAAAAGAAGAGTGGATGGATGTAGTAATGGATACAGAAGGCTATTCATTTCAACTTAGAAGAGGACAATTACAATTCCCTAATATCAAGCATTTCACTTATTCCAGTTTAGGAAATACCTTGACTTTTGATCCGAAAACAAAAGCAGTGGCACACGGAGCATTAGATTTAAATGGTCGACCTGAAAAAGTAGAACGATTAGAGGGGAATAAGTACCGTTTCCATGGTCCAATGAGAAAATTTCCTACATTAAATAATAAGATCAATTTTAAAGGACCGCATGGCGATAACCGTTATGCACCTGCTTTTCAAATGATTTCTTCTAAAGATATTTCTTTTGATAATGTGATTGTACACCATGCTCTAGGAATGGGCTTTTTGGCGGAGAGAAGCGAAAATGTAACATTAAAAAATAGTGGTGTTTACACAAGAAAAGACAGTGACCGATTGATTTCTTCTACTGCTGATGCAACGCACTTTTGTAATGTAAAAGGAAAAGTTTTAGTGGAGAACTGCCGTTTTGAAAATATGTTGGATGATGCAACCAACGTGCATGGAACGTATGTTTCTATTGATAAAGTAGTAGATAAAAGAAGCGTAATTGTGAAGTTGGAGCACTACCAACAATATGGTTTTCAGTTTGCTGGAAAAGGAGATGAAATTTGGTGGATTCATCAACCAAGTCCAGACCGTCAAGCGAAAGTTTTAAAGGTTGCTTCTTATAAAGAACTCAATGAGGAATATACGCAGTTGACGTTTGAAAATGATCTTCCATCGGCATTAAAGAGGGGTGATTTGATGGAAAATAAAACATGGAATCCTGAGTTTACCATGAGAGGATGTACCATGCAAAATCATAGAGCAAGAAATATTGTACTGAAAACTCCTGAGAAAATTGTGATTGAGGAGAACTACTTCTCATCGAGTATGTCGGCCGTTTTCTTCAGAGGAGAATCATTCCATTGGTTTGAATCAGGACAAGTAGAAGATGTATTGATTCAAAACAACACTTTTTATAATTGTGCGACAAGTGGTATGGAACATGCTGTATTGTATATCACTCCAAGATTAGGAAAAGCAACGGATAAGAAAGCTATTTATGATAGAAATATCCGCTTTATCAACAACAAAATCAACACTTTTGATAGCCGAATTGTATGGGCGTATAATGTGGATGGTTTGTTGATTAAAGGAAACGAAATCATCAAAAATAATGAATTAGAAGCGATCCATCCTGATCGTCCAATTTTTGAATTCAACCACTGTAAAAACGTGGAAATTGGTAAAAACAAAATCAAAGGTTTTGAGGAAGTGATCATTAAAGAAGATGGTCAGCTGAGAGATATGTGATTTTTTAGGTAAGAAGGAAGAGGGATGAGGTAAGGTGGTTCGTGAGTCGCAAAGCATTGCGTCTCTACAGGAGTTGTATTTTCAATGTAATGAATAGCTATATTGAAAAGGTGTCGTCTTGTAGAGCCACAATGCCTTGTGGCTCACGAACCATCATTAAAACCACTTTACGAACCATTATATTTAACGTTAACCCCATGTAATCTACCATCATTTCGATGTACCTAAAAGTAAATTCATTTTCATTTCAATAGAAACATCATTCTAACGGAAAACAACGTTCATCTTTTTATTTCATTCTACATTGGAGCTAGAAATCAATTCAAGCAGTTTGCAAACTAAGTTTAATTGAAATCAACAGCTAGCTATTAAAATGAATGAAAATTAGGGTATTAAATGAGATACTCTGTAAATGAAATGAACAATGAATTATTCTTACAATCACATTAAGAGTAACTGGATTGGTAAGTTACTTTTGATAGGCATGACTTCGTTGTGTCTGCACTTTTCTACCTATGCTCAACGAACAGTGGGTACAACACGAGCAACCGTTGGGACTAAAAACCTGACCTTCTTTTTGGATAAAGTAACGGTCAATGAAACTGTTGTTTATAGAGATGGTATTGCAACAGCTTCACAAATCAATAGCGAGATTGACCGACTTTCTGGCCTTGGTGGAGGAGTCATCAAGTTTAATCCGGGGACTTATACTTTGGGGCAAATCAACCTTAAATCTAATATCAGAATTGAGGTTGGCAACAATGTGAAATTTATCATTGATAGAAGTGGCGGAAATAATACCTTATTTAATTTAGGTAGAAATTCTAGTTCTAATCAAGCCGTGATTTCCAATGTAGAAATTATTGGTGCTTCAGAAAGTGCATCGACTTGGTTTGAGATTGATTTAAGCAATTTTGCACCACTCGAAACAGCTACACCATTTAAGGTAGCCTATGTTAAGAATTTTGCGATCTCGAGGTTTGTCATCACTGATAATTACACTTTAAACCCCTCAGTGTTTTTGGTGGCCGATAGTAAATTCTTAGGAAGAGATTCCAGTGGTCGGTTGAATTATGATTTATCGACTTTCAATAGAATTCCAATGCAAGGCGTGGTGAAAAACGCAAAAGCAACAGGCATTGGAACGGGATATGCCTTGGTACAGCCTTTCAGTGGAAAACGTATTTACATGGAAAACTTGGAAGGGGAGCAAGGAATCACTGTAAGACTAGAGCCAGGAAGTGGAAAAGCCAATGACGATTTGAACCTTACTTCGAATCAAAAAATGGGTTCAATAGATGATATTTACATCAAAAACGTGTCTAATAAATTAGGTTTCTGCGCTTTATTCATTAAACCGCACTCTAAGATTTGTAATAACATTTACGCTACGGATCTGTATGCTGAAAACAGTTTATCGACCCTTTACATTGCGTCAGCGAGTTTATTACCACAATCAAGAAGAGGGAAATTTACTAATGCCACATTTGAGAATATCACTTTTAAACAGACGATAACTAATACGGTTTCTAATGGCACAAACAATCTTGTCGCTTCCAATTATCCGGCGGACACGGGAATTGAAGGATTGAGATTTATGTCAGAATTGGCCCGTCAGAAATTGGTGACCGTGAGAAACAGCAGATCGCCAAAACCGGGAGTGTATTCATTGATTATCAAAGATGCCGGCGGACAACGTTATAAAACGCATCCTATCGCACCGATTATGTTTACTGCAAAATTCTCCCAAAATACAATCGGAAATATCACGGGCCGATACAATGTAAATATTCCGAACGAATCAGCGATAACAGTGCAAGGAGGAGCTTTTTCGGGAGATAAAGTAGTGTATAGAAATGAAGCTAGAGTAATCACAACCGGCGCTTCAGATGACGACTATATCTATGAATAATCTCTTATTTAACCTTTTAAACAAAGAAAACATGAAAAAGCTATTTTTGATTTCGCTTTTGTTGAATACAACATTTTTATTCGCTCAAAATAAAACAACCGCCTTCGATACCGATATTTTATCATCCTCTGATTATGTGGTGGGTGTTCCTTATCTCTTAGAAAATGATGGGACAATCAATGGCATTCAATTAGAGAATAACGCGACCGAAGTACAAGCCCAATTTGGGATTTATGCTGATGATAACGATGGTCCGGGGGCGTTAATATACACCTCAGATATCGTACAACTTTCCGAGAAAAATCTCCAAGTATCCTTTCAAGATATTGAATTGGAAAAAGGGAAATATTGGATCATGACCAATTATAAGACGGAAGGAAAACACCTTAAGGCAGATATTTCAAACCCTTTAGCGAAGGTGTATTACAAGTCGTCTAAATTCGGTCAAGCCTTTCCTTCTTTGGGGTATGATTTTGAAATGTACGAAGGGCATCAATTTCCCATTAAATTATTGATGCAACCTAAAGAAGTGAAACCTCTATTTGAAGTTTTCCCTAATCCAACCGTAGGACAATTGCATATCAATGGCACTCAAAAAGAATATAATATTACGGTTTTCGATAGTAATGCGAAAAAAGTACTTTCTTTGAGAAGCCACGATTATAATACTGTTTTGGAAATGGAATCACTTCAAAAAGGAACCTATTATGTAACGATTGAGGGGGAAGAGACTTTTAGAGTTTTGAAGAAATAAACAGGTGGTTCGTGTACCATAGTTAAAACTATGGGCAGGTGATAGAGTAACCTAATCAAGACTGTAGTCTTGAAGGTTAAAAACGGAAACATCACTTTAGTGTTGTTGGAATCAGTATCACTTGCCCATGACTTTAGTCGTGGTGCGCGAGCCACTAATAATACTTACGAATATGAAACGACAAACAAACTATCCATTTTTTATCCTTCTATTATTGTGTGTCACATTTACTGTACAAGCACAAGATTTAAAAGAAGCGATTTCCACCAAACAAAAAGCCCTTCAGACATTGATTAAAAAAGCGGAGAAGAAAGGGATTGATGTGACGAAAGAAAAAAGTACAATCAGGACGGCTGAAATTTGCGGTCAATTTGCTGATTGGGACGAGAAGAATATTGACAGAAATGAAGCCTTATTTAAAAAAGTAAAAAGGTATAAGGAAGAGGCACGCAAAACAGCAGAGGAATTACCTACTTTCGAAAGAAATGAAATCTTACTGATGTTGGAAGAAGGGGAAGAAAGATTATCGTTAGCATTAAAAGGCAAGATCAGTAAACAAGAAGTGCCTATTATAGATTGGAGTAAAACGGAGATTGTCGGCGATGATGTGATGTATAACGGTCAGCCTGTTTTCTTAGCGGATTATTCTTGGAAACCGAAAACAGATTATCTTACAGAGTACCACGGTAACTTAGATGGTATTTTTATATCTACTCGTTTTTTAGAAGATGAAGAAGGGACATTAAAGAAACGTTTCAAACAAGAATTGATCAATCAGCCCTCAGGTAGAATTGGTACAGCATTTATCAATCACTTGAGTCCACCAGAGTGGTTTACAGAAAAATATCCAGAAGCATCAATAGGGAAAAGAAGGTATTTTGATTACGATATTGATCATCCTGCCTCAAGAGAATTAGTAAGTCTGCTTTTTAAAGAAGTGGTGCCTCATATCAAAGGCAAGAAGTATAGTAGTTTGGGTTATATGCTTGCGAATGAACCGCATTGGCATACCAAAGCGAAGTCATGGGATACAGGAACAGTTTCAGATTATACTTTAGCAAAATTTAGAAATTACCTAAAAGAAAAGCACCAGACGATTTCAGCATTAAATCAAGTTTGGGAAACGAATTATGCTGACTTTAAGAGTGTGAAGGTGACGATCCCCATGGCAGGTGAATTACAAGGAACTGCTATTTGGTACGATTGGATGCGTTTTAATCAATTAAGGGGAGTAGAATGGTTTCAGTTTTTGTCCGATGAGATTCATAAATATGATCCCGAAGGAAATACACATATCAAGATTATGCCCCATCTCTTTTCAGAAAACACAAGAGATCACGGTATTGACTTAGAGGCTTTGACGGCTTTATCGACAGTGATTGGTAATGATGCCGGAGCAGTGTATTCTGATATGTGGCAGAAAAAAGAGCCGGAATGGGCTTCGAAATATTACTTTGATTGGAGACAGATGTGTATGGGCTATGATTTTATGAAATCAGTGAGTCCAGAAAAGTTAGTCTTTAATTCAGAAGGTCACTTTATCTCAACGATTCGTTTTAGAGAGTTGAAAATGAAGCCGGAGTACGCAAGAGCTACTTATTGGTTGGCGACAATGTTAGGTTTAGATGTGATTCAAACGTGGTTTTGGCCAAGAGGAGAAGATGGTTCTTTACGAAAAAATTCAAAAGGCTATGCCGCTTCTTTAACACAAATGCCACGTGTATTGAATGAAATCACATTGACGTATATGGATATGAATGCCAATGCTTCGTTGCTGACCAAGATTCAGAAATTAAGAAAACCGATCCGTGTATTTCACTCCGAAACATCAGCCATCAACATCGACAATCACATGGACAAAGAGTATCATGCCTATGAACGCTTCTTGTTTGAAGGAAGAGCTGTCGGTTTTGTAACAGAAGGAATATTAAATACACAACCTCATCAAGATTGGGATGTAGTGGTGATTGAAGAAACGCCATTTATGACGGTTGGTGAAAGGGATGCTTTGCAATCTTATTTAGATAAAGGTGGTAAAGTAGTGATGGATAAAAAGAGTGTTTTGAAAGATGAATACGGTCAGCCTTTAACTGCTTTAAATGCCGGAAAAGGGACATTAATTATTGCTCAAAATTCGGATGAAATTCAAGGTAAAGTATTAGGCCTCATAGCTCCAACTTCACTACAGATTTCAGAAGAAAATGCAACGAGTCATAAAGGTTGTATTTGGCGCTACTTTGAAGATGAGGAAAAAGACAAGTGGGTATCTATAGTCAATGTAGGTAAGACGGAAGCTACACTTAAAATTGCCTTGACAGAAGGACAAAAAGACATTCAAATAACGGATGTGATTACTTCAGAAACACTTCAACAAACCTTCAAAATGCAACCGCTTCAAGTTTATTTTTTGAATGTAGGCACTGATCAAAAGAAAGGCTTATAATCATTTGATTGGAGATGTATACTATGCGTCAATAAAAGGTGACTTTGAGTGCACATTCATTTGTGAATCTTGATTTTTAATGCCGTTTTCCATGATATTGTGGATGGAACATGTACTCAAAGTCACAATTTTTTTAATTATCTATTGAAATGAAATACCTTTCTCTACTCCAATTATTACTGCTAATTTGCACCGTTTCAAGTACTACTTTTGCTCAAGACCCAGTACAAGAAACAGCTGAAGTGTTTTTTCCTGAAAAAGTAGTTTTAGCACTCAATCATCCTTACTATAATTTCAGTATCAATGATGCTTATTTGAAAGGGATGAAATATGAATCTACTCTGGGTGAAGCCGAAGTGAAAAAGCATTATAGAACAACTGTTCCGCAAGTTTCTATGATGGGTAATCCCATGGAAAATAGTGATTCATATGAATACGAAATGAGGTCTGCAAAATTGATGGGTATTGATGGATTTAAATTTGAATTCAGACCACTGGGAACAGATTATTATATCAATCAATTTAAGAAGATTTTTTCTGCTTACATGAAAGTAGCAGAGGATAAAAATATTGATTTCAAATTCTCTATCGCTATCGAGATGGACCGTACTCAAAATATTCCGGTTTCATATCTTTTAATGAAAGTAGAGAATACATTGAATGAGTTGTTCAAGTCAACCAACTATTCTAAGAAATGGTTGAGAACAGGAAATAATAAAGTTATTGTCTTTACGAAATTCACACAAAAAGTAATTGATGAAGGCTTAGAAAAAAAGTACACGAAGCAATTTCTTGCAGACCCTAGTTTGATGAAGAAAGTAGCGGATGTGTATACTTCTCTTAAAAAAGGACTAAATGATGATGTCGCTTTTGTATATCAAGGTGATTTTATTGGTAACAACCGTTTTATGCATCAGGTTTTGGATCACTTCCCAGCTATTTATACCCTAAGAGGTATTCAGAGTTATGAGGTAGGTATGGACCGTTTGGCAGAAGTGTGTAAGAAAAGAAATCGTCCTTTTATACAAAGCGTTTATTCAGATCTTCAAGGCGCCAATCGTCATAGTGTGAAGACTAACCGAATCATACAAAATACAAACACCACCGATAAAGAGACCTTTGTAAAAGCACATAATTATAAGATGACTTCAGACTTACGTAAGTTGCTAGAGAAAGGCTTAAAGAGAGATGCAGATATGATGTTTGTGTCTTCATGGAACTATTATGATAATGGTTCACACTTTGCACCAGAGTTACATCATGGTTATGGATTAGGATTGATTTTAAAATACTATAAAAACAAATGGTTGGATGGTAATTTTGAATCTCATGAAGACATGGTTTTTACTTCTTTTAAAAATTATTTGCCCGGAGAGTTGAATCAAAATAATGGGGTTCAAATCAGATTTAGAAATAAAGAAAAGTATCAGTTGCAAGATTTGGACAGTGTAGAAGTAGTTACGGTTTTGAAAGAAGGAGGAGATGTCTATTTTAATGAAAAATACTTGGGCTTTGCACCAAAAGGGATTCATGCTTTTTATGTAGAAAAGGAGAAAGGTAAAATGCAGGTGAAGGTCAAAAGAGATAAAAATACGGTTGTGGATTATACGGTACCTAAACAAATAATAGGCAAAGAAGACAAAACCGATTTTATCACATATACTTTCAGCAATTTAGACAGATCATATGCTCAGTTGAATCAGAATATTATTTTGGACAATGAAATGCATAGAATGAGAAATAGATTTTTGATTTCTAAAGATGATGAAATTAAATGGAGATTATCAGCGTCAAAACGTTTCTTAGATAATCTTCAAGCGATGTATGACTACGGATCATTTTCGTCAAAATGTCTTGATATGCAAGAGAAGAACTACAAGAAGTACAAGCAGCAAATCAAGGAAATTTTGCCGGAATTTAATTATGGTATCTGGCTGGAATTGGAAGAAAGTGCAATGAACAATGAAGGGATTCCAATAGTGGAAGATAATTTAAATGAAGCGCTGAAAGGCTATAATATTTTGCCGGAATATACGAAACAGAAATAATTAGTAAGAGGTTTAAAAGTGTAAATGTGTGTTTCGTGCACCATAGTCAAAACTATAGAAAGGTGCTCTAATAATCGGTCTATGACTTTACTTATGGTGCACGATATTTTTTCTCTAGTTACGACTAAAATAGGGTAAACCTGAATAGGAATGACCGTTGGTAATGAGAAAAATTTAAAGCTATTTTCGTTAGATAAGAACTCAAATTGAAGCTATCTTTCAATAAAAAGTAGCTGTCCGTACACATTAATGGGAGCAGGTTGATTCATATTACCATCAATCAAGATATTGTGATCTAAGTTTTCTGAACTACTGTTTACTTATGTCACACTATTACAACGATTGAAATGAAATACAACTTTATACTCCAATTCTTCATCTTGCTGAACGTAGTCTATTTTCCAATTTTTGCACAAAATTCTGTACAAGAAACCGCAGAAGTTTTTTTCCCAGAGAAAGTGGTCATGGCACTCAATCATCCTTATTACAATTACAGTATTAACGATGCCTATTTGAAAGGGATGAAATATGATGCAACATTTGGAGATCCGAATTCAAAAGAATATTACAGAACTACTGTACCGTTGGTTTCTATAATGACCAACCCCATGGAAAACAGTGATGCTTTTGAATTTGAAATGAAGTCTGCAAAGTTGATGGGAATTGATGGCTTTCAATTTGAATTGAGACCATCAGCAGGAGATTATTATTTGAATCGTTTTAAAAAAATATTTACTGATTATGTAAAGGTCGCAGAAGACAATAACATTGACTTTAAGTTTTCTATAGTAGTAGACATGAAAAGGAGTAAAAAAATGCCTGTTTCATTACTGCTGATGAAGGTAGGGAATACATTAAACGAATTGTTTAAAGCGACCAATTATTCCAAGAAGTGGTTAAGAACAGGAAATAACAAAGTTGTTGTTTTCCTTAAATATCCTCAAAAGGTGATGGATGAAGGTTTTGGTAAAAAATACGTCGAACCGTTTATAGCAAACCCTAATCTCATCAAAAATGTAGCGGAAGTATATGAATCATTAAGAAAGGGATTGGTGGATGATGTAGCATTTGTCTATCAGGCAGATCATGTGGCAGATCCTCAACTTGTCAATCAAATCTTGGATTATTTTCCTGCGATTTATACTTCAAGTAGCACTCAAAATTATGCATTAGGCATAGAGCGTTTAGCAGAAGTCTGTAAAGAAAGAAATCGTCCTTTTATCCAATGTGTTTTTTCGGAGTTGAAAGGTACAAAGCGTTATGATGTTCATACGGATAAAAAATTGTCGACCATGAAAGGAAAAACATCAAAGATGGCAGATAAAGAAACTTACGTTAGGGCACATAACTATAAGATGACCTCTATGCTCCGTGATTTATTAGAAAAAGGCATTGAAAGAGACGCGGATATGTTGACGGTTTACTCATGGAACTTTTTCAATAGAGGAACCCACTTTGCACCAGAACTACATCATGGATATGGGTTGGGAATAATCTTGAATTATTATAAAAATAGATGGTTGAACAGCGACAAAGAATTGGAAAATGAGGTCGTATTAATATCGTTTAAAAACTTTCTTCCCGGTGAGCTTAATCAAACTAAAGGAGTGAAAGTTAAATTTAGGGAGAAGGAGCAGTTGTATTTAAATGATTTAGATAGTGTAGAGGTAGTAACACAATTAAAAGAGGGGGGAGAGGTGTATTTCAATAACCAATATATGGGCTTTGCTCCAAAAGGAATTCATGCCTTTTATGCGTTAAAGGAGAAAGGAAAAATGGAGGTCAAAGTGAAAAGAGAGAAGCTGACGGTACTAGAATATACCACACCAAAGGAGGTAATAGGAAAACAAAGTTATACTGATTTCTTGACCTATTCATTTTCCAACTTAGATGATTTTTATGCAACGGCAAACCAAAATATCATCTTGGAAAATGAGATGAATAGCATGAGAAATAGATTTCTGATTTCTAAAGTGGATGAAGTAAAATGGAGAAATGCGGCTACCAAACGTTTCTCTGATAATCTTACAGCAATGTACCAATACGGATTATCTTCAAATAAATACTTAGAAATTCAAGAGAAAAATTATAAGAAATATAAACAGCAAATCAAGGAGATTCTTACGGAGTTTAATTATAGTATCTGGCTGGAATTAGAGGAAAGTGCGAAGAAGCAGGAAGGAATTCCAATGTTTGAGGATAATCAGAATGAAGCCTTGAAAGGATACAATATACTTCCAGAATATACAAAACAGAAATAGAGGATAAACAGATAACAGGTGTGATGAATAGAGTGTATAAAATGTTGATTGTCAATTTAGGAATCAACAAATGTGATCCGCCTAGAATAATTATAATGTATGATTAGCGGATCACAATAGATGCTAACAAACAAATTTTTTAAAGGATATGACAATGTTGTATCCTTTTTTGTAATAGACACTTTCAGCAACTTATTCTTTTCAGAAAAAAACACCTGATTTGCTTACAATGGCGAACTTCAACTTAAAATTAAGTTTTAAATAAAGTATGAGATGAGCGTATTAAAAGTAAACCTACTATTAGCATTATTACTCTTTCAGAGTGTACAATTGTATGCACAAAACAAGATCAATTTTAATGCAGATTGGTCATTCCAATTGGAAGACTCGGTTCAATTTACATTGAGCAACTATTCTACGGATCATTGGCGAAAGCTGAACTTACCTCATGATTGGACCATTGAGAAGGACTTTTCCAACAAGTTTGAAGGGTGTACTGCTTTTTCTCCTGGGGGAATTGGTTGGTACAGTAAGACTTTTGAAACTCCCATTCAAAAAGAACAGAAGTGTTTTGTCGTTTTTGATGGCGTATACAACAACGCAGAATTTTGGGTGAATGGAATGAAAATAGGGGCACATCCTTATGGTTATGCACCCATTTATTTTGACATGACAAATTATCTTCACAAGGACGGAACACCCAACCGAATTATGGTACGCGTAGACCATAGTCGTTATGCAGACTCACGTTGGTATACAGGTTCTGGTATCTATAGAAATGTACATTTAGTTGTAACAGAAGATGTGTTGATTCCTGTTTGGGGGACTTTTGTAACGACACCTAAGGTCACCAATACAAATGCAACGGTAGATGTGAAAGTAGATCTTTTGAATACAACAAGAGAAGGAGTTAATTCCAAAATTCAATTATCTATTGTAGATCAGCAAGGAGCAGAAGTGTATCAGAAAGAAGAAGCAATTCAACTGCATGCCGATGGACAGGAAACGTATCAACATTCTTTTGAGATTCAAAACCCTCAACTTTGGGGAATAGATCAGCCTCATTTATATCAAGCAAGAATTAAACTCTATAATAACGGAGTATTAGCACAGACTGAAAATGTTACTTTTGGAATACGAAAACTGTTTTTTGATAAAGATAAAGGTTTTTTCTTGAATGATGAGCCTGTAAAAATCAAAGGAGTATGTTTGCATCATGATGCCGGATTGGTGGGGACTGCCGTACCCAAAGATGTATGGAGACAAAAGCTGACTTTATTGAAAGAAGGTGGTTGTAATGCGATAAGAACGTCACACAATCCTGCATCCGATGAGTTTTTAGACCTTTGTGACGAGCTAGGCTTTTTGGTGCAAAATGAGTTTTATGATGAATGGGATTTACCAAAAGACAAGCGTTATAATATGCATGACAAAGAGGTAGATTATATCACAAGAGGGCACTCAGAACATTTTCAGAAATGGGCAAAAACAGATCTAGAAAATACGATGTTATCCAGTAGAAATCACCCCAGTATTTTTCAATGGAGCATCGGTAATGAAATAGAGTGGACATACCCTGGAAACAGAGGAGCAACTGGAATTTTTAAAGAAACCAATAAAGATGATAAAATAGATTGGACACTTTGGAGAACAGAAATCCCACCGCATACTCCAGAAGAGGTAAAAGCATTTTGGAGAGCTTTTCCGGAGCAGACTTATAACATTGGCGCAACAGCCAAAAAGTTAGCCGATTGGACAAGAGCATTGGACACCACGAGGTACGTCACTGCTAATTGTATTTTACCTACTTCTAGTTTCGAAACAGGATATACAGATGTGTTAGATGTCGTTGGGTTTAGTTACAAACCGCATAAGTATGATTACTTTAAAGAGACATATCCTCACAAAGTTATGATGGGAACAGAAAACGTTCCGAGGTGGTATGAATGGAAAGCGGCTGTAGAAAGAGATTATATAGCCGGTATTTTTCTTTGGACAGGCATCGATTACTTGGGGGAGAGAAGAAATCGTGAATGGCCTCTAAAAGCTACGCCACATGGCTTGTTAGATACAGCAGGTTTTCCAAGGGCTTCTTTTTATATGTTTAAGGCTTTATGGAGGGAGGATATTCCAGTAATTAACATGTATACACAATTAGCCCAGAAGTCCATCTACAAAGTAAATGAAGAAGGTGTTGTAGTTGAAAAGAAAAAAGGATACTGGGAATTAGCTCCAAGGGAATGGCAGGAAGTCAATGCACATTGGAATTATGAGAAGGGAGAAAAGACCATTGTGGAAGTGTATGCCAATTGTGATGAAGTGGAATTATTCCAAAATGGAAAATCACTTGGTGTTCAGTATTTAAAGGATCAGGAAGATTACACCTACAAATGGGCAGTGGATTTCAAAAAAGGGAAGTTAGAAGCCAAAGGAAAAAGAAACGGAGAAAAGGCTTCAGTATCACTTCAAACTGTAGACGAACCATTTGCTATTCAAATCATTGCTGACAAGACAGATTTGCTTTCGAATGATACCGATGTTGTTAAATTAGTAGCACAATTGGTGGATAAAAAAGGAAAAGCCGTGAAATATTTAGAAGAAGAAGTTACATTTGAAATAGAAGGTCTTCATCGATTTTTAGGGACAGATGCTGGTGATACTAGAACGATTATCAATTATAAACACCATTCTCGTGAAACCGTCAATGGACAATGTCTGATGATGTTACAAGCCACTGAGAATCCTAGTACCGTAAAAGTGACTGCCTATGCTAAAAATAAACAATTAGGATCGAATGAAGTGATTATAAATATCAATCAAAATTCAACTGTAGAACAATAAATAGATCACTTATGGGAGAATTTTTAGTCCCAAAAGTGTGGTTTTATGATCAAATAAAAGGAATGAACGCAAACCATCATTCCTTTTACCTAAAGTGACATCTCAAGAGAAAAACAACGCTAAATTGTCCTATCAATATTTTTTTAATGAATAAATGCTAGGATAAAAGCACACAAGAAACATTACCTTGTGGTGATCTATAATGGTTTGTGTGATGCTTTGGTTGAGCAAAAAGAACTACATTAAGGTTTGAGGCTATTTTTAATCTATTGTGTAGTGGCTTTAAAATGTTCGACTATCACCTTATAGATCAACGTGATTTTGTGTTAGTATTCAACCTATTCATAGTCAAATTTAGTAGTGCGAAGAAATGAAACAAATTATTAGAAGTATAGCAGTAGCAGTATTGACGTTAGTATTAGTCAATACCTATGCAGACGACAAAAAGAAATCACCTAGACCTAATATTATCTTAATTCTAATGGATGATTTAGGTTATGCAGATGTGGGTTTTATGCCGCAAGCTGCTAAAGATATTTATACTCCCAACATTGATAAATTAGCAAATCAAGGAACAGTATTTACTTCAGCATACGTTACCCATCCGTTTTGTGGGCCAAGTAGAACTGGAATTATGACGGGCCGAATGCCACATGTTTTTGGTGCACAGTTTAACTTGGCGGCTTTTTCAGGTTATGGAGTAGCAAAAGGGGAGACATTTATTTCTGATGTCCTTCAAAATGCAGGTTATCATACAGGCGCCATTGGAAAATGGCATTTAGGAGAGGATGGAGATTACCACCCATTGGAAAGAGGTTTTGACTATTTCTATGGATTTTTAGGTGGAGGTCATGAGTACCATTCAAAAACTTGGATGCAGGCAGCTACCTACACTCCAGAAAAGTACTCGGTAGGTGCTTACGGAAAGGATTACAACCGTCCAATGATGAAAAATAAGACATACATTGAAACGGAAAAAGGAAAGTACGTAACAGATGTGTTGACGGACGCTACATTAGAGTTCATTGATGAGTCGAAAGAAAAAGAACAGCCTTTCTTCTTGTACTTAGCATACAACGCACCTCATACTCCAATTCAAGCCAAAACAGAGGACATTAAAGCCATGCAAAAAACACTTGGTGCAGATGCGGCAGAAGCAGGTAGTAAACGTTTAACATATACGGCAATGATGTACAATGTAGATTATAACATCAAACGTATTGTAGAGAAATTGGAAAAGAACGGAGAATTGGACAACACCATGATCGTCTTTATGAGTGATAATGGAGGTAAGCCAGTGGCAGGTGCAAACAACTTTCCTCTAAAAGGAAGAAAAGGAGATGCTTATGAGGGTGGTTTCAGAGTACCGATGTTTGTCTACTATCCCAACAGTAAGATGAAGAAGGGAGATGTGAATGCTTATAATTTCTCTGCTTTGGATTTCTTCCCAACTTTTGCAAAACTGGCAGGGGCTCAAATTCCTAAAGATAAAATTTTGGATGGTAAAGAAGTTTCTCAAAATATCATCAAAAATACCAACCCAAGAGAGGATGAAAGTATCTATGTACTACGTCATTATTTTGGGAAATCTCAAAAAGATCCAAAGGATTTGAACAGAGTGGGTGTAGTGAGAAATAATTATAAATTATACACAGACGGAAACGGCAAGTGGAATCTCTTTGATTTGTCGACTGATATTTCAGAGAAAAAGGACATTGCACCTCAGCATCCATCTATCGTAAAAGAGATGAAAAATACAGTGAACGAGTGGACTTATACTTGGGAAGACAAAAGACCTGAGTTTTTCGATGGCCCTCGATACGATTTTGAATCAAAATGGAACGCTACCAACATGCCTAACTTCAATAAGACATTTGGTAAGATGCACCAAAACAACAAAAGCAAATAATGATACAAAAGAAGGGAAGTGAAATGGTGTATGGTAGGCTATTTTGCTTTCCTTCTGTAGTACTCAACATGTTGTAAACGAAGCTTTTGTTACTTATCTTTTATGAAGAATAAATGGTAATGTATTGTGGTTCGTGAGGACGTTGCAATGCAACGTCCCTACAGAATTGCACTTTAAAAAAATATTGCAAAATATTTTTCTCTTGATATATAATCAGGCAATCATCTAGTAGTAACACCCCCCGATCTTGAAGGGAGCTTAGTTGAATCTAATGAGTACTTTCTTAAAAACACCAACAACTAACACTCATCTTCAACACACAAATAAATCAAAAAGAAATGAAAAGAATTATTTTACTAAGTCTTCTCTTCACCTTACACCTCAATATTTTTGCACAAGTTAATCCACTTTCAGATCCCGATAATGGAGGAGGTTGGATTTTAAATAAATGGGCAAGCGATGAATTCAATGGAGAAGAATTAAATAAAGGAAAATGGTGGGTATTAGGTGAAAACAATGATTACAGAGCCAAATGGAAAGGGAGAGCACCTGGACAATTTGCAGGACACAATGTTCGTGTCGAAAATGGTGAATTGATACTGACATCTCAATGGGAACCAGATTTTGATTACGCTTTAGAAACCAACAATGATTGCTACTACGGCGGAACTACTCAAGGGCCAGATGGTAGTAAACCGATCACCCAAGCAAGTGTGATGAGTGAAACTTTTTTCAGATACGGTTACATGGAAATCAGATGTAAAGCAGCCGATGGACCTGTAACTTCTGCATTTTGGACGACGGGGTATCATGGCGAAATAGACATGATAGAGAATTATGGTCGACGTCCAATCGGTAATCCTGAAAACCAGCCTGATGATTTAGAAAGACGTTACAGAACCAACTTAATCAGTTGGGACCCTGATAAAGATCCTAATCATAAAAACTGGAAAGTAGAAGACGATATGCAACTCCGTATGGCGGAAGATTATCATGTTTTTGGTTTTGAATGGGACAAAGAGTATATGAAAACGTACTTTAACGGCAAATTGCTTCGATCAGTGACTAAAGAAGAGTTATTAGCAAAAGACCAATGGAAATACGATTATCCACATGAGATTTGGCTGTCTTCAGAAGTATTTTATTGGTATGGGCTTCCAAGTGAGATCGATTTTAAAGAACCTGTTGAATTTAAAGTCGACTATATCAGAGTTTGGCAAAAAGAGGAAACACAATCATTTTTTAATGCTAAAGGTTTTGAAGGACCTTTTCATTTTCAAGGTAGAAGTGTTCAGTGGTGGAATGCACCAAGCCATCCTTGGAGAATTAGAAATGAAAAAGCAGCAGAAGGTGAGTTTAGTTTGAAGTTTGAAAAAGAGGGTGGTTTCGATGGTAATTATTCTATCTTTTCACCTTTCGGATCATTGGACCTTCCATCAGGTGAAAATGAAGTCAGCTTCCAAATTTGGATGGATGAAGATACTGAAATTGATTATCTGTACCTTACTTTATTTAATCCACGAAAATCTATACGCGTTAGCACACAAAATATTCCGAAAGGAGAATGGGTGACGGTATCTCAAACTTTTGATAGAGCTGAAGTGTCTCACCCAAGTTTGACTGAGGGAGACCGAATTCAATTGATGCTTCGTTCAAGAGATGTAAAAAGTGCAAAGGCATTATTTTACGTAGATGATATTCAGTTTAAAAATGATAATGATGAAGGCCCAAGAGAGTACCCTTTTCCAGATGATGTTTACAAGCCCGTAGACGGAGGAAATGAGGAACCTACAGGTCTAATCCCATCCGATCAACAACGTTTTAATCTCTACCCTAATCCTGCTCAAGATCAATTGTTGATTGAAGGGGTGGGAAACGGAAAGGTGGAGGTATTTTCATCACAAGGTACTTTAATGCATCAATCTGAAAAAACATCATCGCATCATATTATACCGCTAGAAAACTATGTTAATGGCATGTATTTCGTTTTGGTGAGAATGGAAGATTTGATGTACAGGTATAAGGTAATCAAACAATAAGAAGACACGATGATGAATTTATCAAAATACATATACAGCAGCATAATACTTCTTTTTGTGCCAATGCTGTTGTTTTCTCAAATACCCGAAATTGAAAAGAGGTCAGATGTTGGTTACCAAGGTCCATCTTCAACCGAAATTGATACGTTGCCGGTTGTCGCCATTATTCAACCTTCAGGAAATGCTGAAAGTGATATTCATAATTTTCAAAAAGCGATTGATAAAGCTTCTAAAATCAAAGGAGGAAGAATTATTGTGGAGCAAGGGAATTACCAACTGAAAGATGTGCAATTAAAATCCAATGTTCATATTCGTTGTAAAGAAGGCGTAGTATTGATGCCACGTTTGGATATTGAGTCTAAAAGCCAATTGATCTTTTCGGTAGGGCGTTTTGCCAATGAAGATATCAAAAATGTAACTTTTATTGGAGAAGGAGACCTTTCAAATCGCCCCCAATTTTATTATGACCGTTCTATCGCAGTGAAATGTAGGTCATTTACAATTGGGAAAGTAACCAACCTTTACTTAGAGAATTTCTCCGTTTTTGATGATCAAACGATCTTTTCAACCATTTCTTTGAATATGAGAAAAAAGGGAACCTCAAAAAATGATCGTCCTAAAAACATAACCGTAAAAGATGTTTCTATCTATAATGCATCTTATGGTTACGGACTTGTACAAGGCAATACGGGGGAAAATGTTTGGTTGAAAAACTTACAATCAGTAGGGGGTGTAACAGCAAGAATCGAAACACATACCGGTAGAGAACACAATGTTGGGGTAGATAACGTGGTGATTGAAGATGTGGTCTGCACGCAAGGGAAAGCAGCAGTGACCTTACAACCACACGTGGTAGACAATGGCATTGTGACGGTCAATGGTGCTAAAGCAATTCGATGTGAATGGGGAGTGATGATCAAGGATGGTTTTATTTCTAAAAAACTTGACCCCAATAAAGAATGGCACAATGGCTCCTTTGCAAAAGGTTCATCCATTAAGAATGTTACCATGATCCATGGAGATGCAACCACAATTTCAAGGCAGTCTAAAGTGTATATTCCCGACAGCTTGTTACCTTTTTATAAGGAAGAGAGCAGCCCCGATAAAGAAGCGAACATAGGTTGTAAGGAAGGACCTTCAATTGCAGCCGTCTTAAATTTAGCCAGTGAGGAAATGAAAATTGAGGAAGAAACCATTTCTCATACAGGAAAAATGGCCGAAAAGAGGCAGTTAATTGTCACTGAAAAAGTGAAAAGGAAGCACTCAAAATAATTCAATTAGAATAAATTGTGATACGAGCCTCTTGGTGTTTTTTATAAACCCAAGAGGCTTTTTTATCTATTTTACAATATCTTTATCTTCCAATATTTTTAATGCCACACTACTCACATGACCACCATTGTCAGGGCAAGTAATGCTGATTTTATTATCTTCTTTTAAAACCTCTACAGGTAGGTCAATATTGATTAAAGTGAAAAATTGTTTTCTAAGATGTTGAGAGGCCCCTTGTATTTCTTTAGTATAGTCTACACTTTCACCATTGATGACAACAGAAGGAAAAGCAGAAGTATCGTGCGGTCGACCCACCCCAATTCGTAGCTGAGCAGTGGCAATATTACCAGGTACTAAGCCATTAAAATGATATTCTATTGGCTTATTTGGAGTAATTTCATTTAAGACTTGATTAGAATAATACTTTTTCTCGACAACCTCCTTTTTTAGTTTTACGTCCTTTTTGAGATCAATTTTTACAATAATAGTCGCTTCACTTTCAATCTTAATTTCATCTTGAAGCTGTATAGTAGTATTGTCTAATTTAGGTTGATGCTCATGAAGGTATAACTGTTTTATGCTGACTGACTTGATATTTTTATCCTTTATACCTAGTGCATTTAATTGTACCGTTTGAGGGTTCCTTTCGAGATTACTTACGATGATATAAGCCGTCTTTTGGTCAATATAAGCGTCTGTTAGAAGGTTTTGATTAGTATTAGAAGTAGCAACTCTTTCTCCCTTTACCTCAGACCAAAGCTCATAAAACTTAATCTGCTCCGTAAATACCCATTGTTTACTATCTCCTTCCAATTCAAATTCTTGACGTAATAATCTCCATGGGTAAGGATTCTTTTTACGACCCCATTCTGCTTTTGGAATCATAAAAGGAATGGCTTTCAGGATATGATTAGGGCGTTGCATGAATTGTATCATCATCGGGCTCATCGACTTCATAAAATCCCAATCCCTTTCAGCAAACCACGGTTTCCATTCTGTTGAGTGGTCACGCCCTCCATATTCAGAGATTAATATTGGAATGACCTTATCGTATTGCTTCAAACTGTACGCTTCCATAAGATCCAAAGTCGCCTCAATTCTTCCACCAGAATAATTAATGGGACCATCAAAAGTAGAAGGGTTATTATCTCCTAAATGGTGTTTATTAAAGTCATAAAGATGAATAGAAACAAAATCCATATGTTCCCCTGACATATCATAAAAGAGTTTCATGCGTTCATTCCATTGTCCAAAATTCCGATCATCAAAAAAAGGAAATGCAGTTGTGTAACCACCAATCATTACATCTTGATTATGCTTTTTAAATGCAATGGAAGCATCGTTGTGGAACTGGAAAACTTCTTTGACTGTCTTTCTTTCACTAGTCTCTTTTACTCCGTCAATCAATTCCCATAAAGGTTCATTGATGACCTCAACATATTTTGGTCTTAATGGTCCTTTTGTAACAGGTTCATTTTCATTTCTATAAAACTCATTGATGAATTGTCCCATAAAATCACCAATAGCATCCCCCCCTTGGATCGTCCATCCTTTCTCAGGGTGCTTGCGGTTGGAAGAATGTCCGGTCCAAAAATAATGCACCTGACCTCCTACCATTTCATCAACACGAGGTTCATATTGGTGTGTAGCTTTTCCTTTTTTACCATAAGTTTTTAAGCGATAATCTTTCCCCGCCTTTTGCATATAATCTGGGTTGACATATCCTTTTTTATTGGGATTTTCAGACGAACGCTGCATTACTCCCCCCATAATTCCATTATTTCTCCCTAGATAAACATCAAGATCATTGATGATATAATCTTTGAGAGGCTCAAGTCCTCTAAAATCATTTTCAAGTTGCGTAGAGTGCAAGACAATGTATTTTTTTCGATCAAAATCAGAATAACCATCCACCGAATACTTGTGATCCAGTAGAACTTCTACCGTTGTAGTTTGCCCAAAAATATAAGGGGATAATAAGTACAGAAAGAGGGTTAAAATTAGAGAAGTTTTCATTTCATCTAGTTAATTATATTTTTTGATAAAGTGTGAGCGCGAAAGTGTAGTTTTCCCACTCTTTCAAAATAGCGAAATGTGTTTGATGGATTGGTAAGAGCTAGACAATGTTGAGTTATTGTCTAGTCATTTTGAATAAAATACCTACATCTATGGACCTCTTTGTTTTTTCAGCAATGGAAAAAATGTAGAGGGAGGTAGTTCGAAAGCTGACTAAAAATCATTTTATCCTTTAGCTTCTAAGCTCACCGTCAAAAAAACAGTAAATTTTGATATTTGTAGCATTTTAGTACAACTTTGAAAGACCAAAACTGAAGTTTTGCTTCTATCTAAAAAACTATAAAACTGTCTTTAATTTTGGATTAAGAAGGTTTAGAATAGAAATAAACTAACAATTAATTTCCTTTTAAAAAGATAGTAGATCTCATTATCTGTATAAAGCAATTCTTGAAATATCACCAAGCCCAACCAATAATTATCAAAGAAAGGGAAGAACCTTACATTTAAAGTAATACGATTATCAATAAGGTTTTTGCAAGACCTGTTTTTATCACTAACTTAAATATGATTTTATGACTTCAGTTACTACAATTTTTAGTATAGATAGCTTAGCAGAATAACTTAATTAAAATGAAGCAACCAGTTATACCACACAACGAAAAAGAAAGATTAGAAGACCTCAAGTCTTATGCTATTTTAGATAGCCTGAACGAAGACGATTACGATAACCTAACGAAAATCGCTAGCGAAATTTGTGGCACTCCTATTTCGTTAGTTAGCCTTGTAGATGATAAAAGGCAATGGTTCAAGTCTAGTCATGGGATAGATGCCACGGAGACACCAAAAGAAATTGCTTTTTGTGCGCATGCCATCAATGAACCTGATGAATTATTTATAGTTCCAGATTCAAGAGAGGATGAACGTTTTTATGACAACCCATTAGTAGTGGATGCTCCTAATGTGATTTTTTATGCTGGTGTTCCTCTTGTGACCAAAAAAGGAAATGCATTGGGTACCCTTTGTGTGATTGACCATAAGCCAAAAGTTTTGACGGAGAAACAAAAAGAGACATTGTCAATTTTAGGCAATCAGGTAATGCAATTGATGGAACTTCGCAAAAGTAACCTTAAGTTGAAAAGTACTTTGGAGGAAATGTCGACAAAGAATAAAGAATTGGAACGATTTGCTTATGTTGCAGCGCACGATTTAAAATCTCCTTTATGTACTATTTCTGGAATGACCAATCTTTTGAAAGATCACTACAGTAGTGATTTGGATGAGAATGCAAAAACGATCGTAGAACACATTCATAATTCTTCAGATAAGCTCAAAGGTTTAATAGATGGAATACTCAGTTATAGTAAATCAAGTAGTTTATTGAATAAGGAAAAAACAACGTTTAGTTTGGAAGAACTTAAGGCGGACATTGATAAGATGTTTAATTTCGACTTTGAGATCGACTTCACTTTTAAAAGCGACATTGAAACGTTTTCTATCAATCGAACAGCTATAGATCAGATCTTAATCAACTTAATTTCGAATGCGATTAAATACAACGATAAAGCGATTCCAAAAATAGAAATTATGATCTCAGAAGATACATTTTTTTATCATTTTATCGTAAAAGATAATGGACCTGGAATTCCTATTTCAGAGCAGGATAAAATATTCGAAATTTTTAATACAGCCACTGTTCAAGATCGTTTTGGAGAAGCTGGTAATGGTATTGGACTAGCAACGGTAAAGAATATCATCAACTCATTGAATGGAAAAATTAAAGTAAATTCAGATGGTCTAAATGGTACCCAATTTGTTTTCTGTTTTAAAAAATAAGACATCCTTTTCTGTAAAATTAAGACAAATGTAAGTTTCATAACACTGTAGTGTAGTGGAGTGGTAGTTGGGATATTTTTATTGGAATTTGCCGAAAAACATGGTTTTTGAGCTGTTTTGGTCTATATTGTAAGATAAGAGCAAAAGAAAGATATAAGCAAAGTACCTTCAGTGGCTAAAATAATGCAACTTGCTTTCATCAAACAAAGGTTTGCGTAATGCACCTATTTTTTACTAGAAATGAATGGAAAGAAATGAACAGAATTATATTACTTTTTTTATTCCTTTGCTGTTATATATCATCCCACTCTCAGATCAAGAATACTCGTTTTGATAGAATATATGATATACATGGTTTAAATCAGAATACAGTAGGTTGTTTACACCAAGATAAATCAGGTTTTCTATGGATAGGCACACCGAATGGGTTGTTCCGTTATAACGGTAATGAGTTCAAATCTTTCATCCATCAACCAGGAGACGACAATACATTACTTAATAGTAGCATTGACCAAATTTACGAAGACTTCAACGAGTATTTGTGGTTGGTGTCTAATACTGGGGTTTCATTATATGACTTAAATAAAGAAAAATTTAGTACTCCTAAAAGGTTCAACAATCAATTGAATACTGATGAGAGAATATTGAAAATTGAAGCCATTAATAAGGAAGAATTATATCTGTTAACGACAAAAAAAATATACTTGATAAAAGTAGATAAGGACTATAATCTGAACTACAGCATTATTAAATCAGTATCAAATCCTCATCTCATTTATCGTACTTTTTCTTTCTATAAAGGGAAATTCTATTTATTGGATTATTCCAAATTAGATGTTTTCAATATTGGAGCAGATCAAAAACTCGATCACTTGTATTCCATTTCTTATCAAGATTTAAAGACGGATACTTTTTCTTCTTTTGTGATTAGTAAGGAAGAGGATAAATTATTCTTATCGACTAGGTATAACTTGATCTATGAATATGAGTTGAACTGGGAAAAAATTAAGTTAGTAGATACCATTGATGTCAACAACTTTATGGATGATACTCAAAAGGTACGTCAAATAAACATCATTAAAATAGAGTTGGACCGTAATGGCATACTCTGGATGAAACTGATGGCAAATGGTATTCTTGCTTTTGACATCAACTCAAGAAAATCTCATCATTATTATCATACAGATGAGAAAACCTCTATTTCTAGTAATATTGTCAATGATGTTTTATTGGATGCCTCTGGTCTCTACTGGTTCGGAACGGGGCACGGTTCTATTAGCATTCTCAATCCATTCAAAAAGCCTTTCCATAATATTTCTAATAATTACTATAGAAAACAAAGTCTGTCTTCTAACCTTGTGAATGCCCTTTATATTGATAAAAATGAAAAGTTATGGGTAGGCCTTTTAACAAGGGGTTGGACATCAGTCAATCCGATTATAAGTTGGAAAAATCCGAAGAAGTAAGTTTTTTCAATTATTTCTACAACGATCATGTGAGTTCAATCAAAGAAGTAGGAGATGATATCTATGTGAGTACTTCCACTGGATTGTACAAAACAGATATTAATCATGAAGAATTTGAATTGATTTATCCAAAAGAGAATGAGCGTTTTAAGAAGGTCTACAACATCGATATGATGGAAAAAGTGGGTGATAATATTTTGATTTATGCCTATGGGAAGGTTACGCTGATAGATGTTGAAACCAATGAAGCTTTAGAAATAGATAAAGAGATAAAAAATAAACATTTGCTCAACCGTAATATGGTGATTCAGCTTCATTATGATGGAGAAAAAGGAGTGTATGTAGGAACAAACCAAGGACTATTTTACTTAGACCTTACCCCCGGAAATTATATCTTAACGAAAGCATTTGATATTGAGGGAGAGGACTTTAGTAAGAGTAGAATATTTGTGATGTACCAAACAAAAGATCAAAAAGACATACTTTGGGTAGGTACTTTTGGAGATGGTTTGTACAAGTGTAAGGTCGAAGATGGTAAGATATTGGATTATGAGCTTTTTTCTCAGAAAGATGGTTTGCCTGATAATGTAGTCTACAGTATTGTAGAAGGCACAGACAAATCGCTTTGGATTTCTACAGACGGAGGTATTGCCAAATTGAATCCTGATACTAGAGATGTAAAAATTTACAATACCAATGATGGATTATTAGCGAATAATTTTAGAAGAAATGCCTTCTATAAAATGGACGATGGTACAATCCTAATGGGTAATTTAAGAGGAATTACAGCTTTTAACCCATTGGATATTAAGGATGATAAAACCATCCCTAGACCTCAGATTCTAAAACTAAAAATCCGTAATGAAGAAATAAAACCTTTAAAGGAATATGAAGGGTATGCGCTGTTAGAAAAACCAATTTATAAGACCGAATCAATTACAATACCTTATGACTTGAACCAAATCACGTTGGAGTTTGGAGCAATGCAATACAACGGGAAAAAAGATATACGATATGCTTATAGAATGTTGGGGGCAGATAATGATTGGATAGATGCAGGAAAAAATATGCATGTGGCCAATTATGTGAAACTACCTAGTGGTGATTATACTTTTGAATTGAAAGCTTTCAATAATGATGGAGTAGAGAGTGAGGAAATCAAAAGATTGGATATTAGAGTCTTAAAACCTTGGTATAAGACCAATACAGCTTATATCATTTATACATTAATTTTGCTTGGAATCATCTATGGTGTAGCGGTTTATTTAAAGTACCTCTTCCAATTAAAACAATCTATTTTGTCTGAGAAAAAGGATAAAGAACATATTCGAGAAATTAATGAGGCAAAACTTAAGTTCTTCACGAATATTAGTCACGAATTAAGAACGCCATTGACATTGATTCTAAGTCCTTTGGAAAAGCTGACTTACGATAAGAAACTTCCTCCAGAATTGAAGCAATTTGTAGAGAACATTAATACAAATGGTCAACGACTATTGAACCTTACCAATTCATTGATTGATTTTAGAAAAATTGGAGAAGGGGAAATGAAAATATTCCCAGTGTTTCATGATGTAGTTCCGTTTATCACAAAAACAGCGGAGGCATTTAATGATTACGCAAAAGATAAGAATATCAGTTATCAAATAGATATCAGACATGTACCAATTAATGGATGGATCGACAAAGGGACCATGGAAAGAATATTGTTTAATTTACTTTCTAATGCATTTAAGTATACTCCAAAGGGTGGAAAAGTAGTCTTTTCAGCGGAGAAAATTGGAGATGAACTTCAAATTCAAGTAGCGGACAATGGTGTCGGTATGGACAAAGAAGAAACGGAAAGAATTTTTGACAGGTTCTACAGAGGGGAAAATGAAGAAACTATTTTTGGAAGTAGTGGCATAGGTTTAAACCTAGTACAACAATTATTGAAGCTACACCATGGTGAAATACATGTAGATACTGCAAAAGGAAGGGGAAGTACGTTTACCGTAAAAATACCTTTATTGCACCCTGAGTTTGACAAATCGAAAGAGCAAAAGGAATTAGCGAAAGAAGAGGTAATAGTGCAGGAAGCTAAAAATGAGCAATCGTCTAATAAACATACAATTCTTATCGTTGATGACAATACAGAAATCTTGAAACTGATCAAGGACCTGTTCCATGAGGAATACAATGTTTTTACGGCAGAAAACGGTATTGAAGGTTTAGAAGTAGCACTGAAAACAACTCCAGATGTGATTTTATTGGATGTCAACATGCCAAAAATGAATGGCTATGAATTGGCAGAACGATTAAAAGAAAATGTACAGACCAGCCATGTGCCTATCATTTTCTTGACCGCAATGAGTGATTTGGAAAGTAGAAGAAATGCCTTAGAAAAAGGAGGACAACTTCACATCGGTAAACCATTCTCACCTTATTTATTAGAACTTCAAGTCAACAATATTATTAATCAAAAGAACAAGGAAAAAGAGCTATTGAAGAAAAATATCATCATGAGTGCCGATAAGGAAATTGTACTCACAAAAGATGAAAAGTTCCTTCAAGATATAAAATCGATCCTTGAGAAAAATTATGATAATGATGAGTTTACAGTTGAGGAACTATCGATAAAAGTCAACATGTCTTACATACAGTTCTACAGAAAATTCAAAGCAGTTACAGGAATTACTGCAAATGAATATTTAAGAATCTATCGTCTTGAAAAAGCTTCTCACTTGTTGAGTAATGATGAAAATATTACTGTTCGTGAAGTGATGTATAATGTAGGATTCAACAGTCAATCTTACTTTACCAAAGCATTTAAGAAAGAGTATGGTATGACACCTGCAGAGTTTAAGAAAACAAGGAATAAGGAAGCGAATGCTTAACTTAAAAAGAAAATATTAGAGGTTGTAAGCTTAGAAATCAGGAGATTTCAGATGATCATTTAAGCACAATTGATGCTATCGTTTCACATTTGCACCAGTGGTCTTTCTACTCTTTTAGTTTGGTAGTACTTCCTTCGGCCTTGAAGGGAAAAGCGTTAAGAATTTCATGGAATGAACCGTTAAAAATGATTTTGCTGTTTGAGCGCAGCGAGTTTAAAATCATTTAGGTGAGAGGAGTGAAATTTAGCTTTTGCATTCTAAGCCTTGACTTTTTTGCTTCGTTTTTGTGTTAAGACAAAAATGAAGAAGAAGGAATCTTGAAAGTAGAGGCTATAGCATCTCATTGAAAGATTGATTAGAAGTTGACGAAAACTTTTTAGACTTTTAAAAATAAAAAAGGTGAATGAAGGGTTAGCATTACTGCTTTCCATTCATTCACCTTTTAATTATTTACAGGTTCTAATTCCTTAGAAGCTCATTTTCAAACCTACTGAGTAAGTTCTTCCGAGACCCATGTAGTAACCACTCATTGTCATGTTTCCAAGTTCGTCAACGCCGCCTTGGAGACCTTGAACAGCGTAGTCAGTATCGAAGACGTTATTCACTCTGAAGTTGAATACACCATCAAATCCACCCATTTTGAAACCGTAGTTGAAACCAAGGTCGACTAAGTTATAAGAAGGCATTTCGTAAGCACTTTGACCACTGAACTCCTCAGAATCTCTTCTTGTAGGATCATAGTCAGCGAATAAGTTACCAAAGTAGTTCCAATCAGCTGTTAATTTTAACTTAGGGAATACTTCATATTCAACACCTAAAGCTGCAGTTGTTTGAGCAGAGTTACCTACTTCTGCACCAGCGATGTAAACGTTTACAGTATCGATCGCATTTTGTTGGTCATCGAAGATTTGAACGTCCTCTAAGTCATTCATCCATCTCCAGTCACCCAATGAAGCCATTGCTGTAAGTGTTAATTTGTGGTTCACACGGTACGTCATGTCGATTTCAATACCTTTGTGCAATGCGTTCACACCTAACAAGTTGGCTGTGTAAGGAACATCATCTTCCCAAACTGTTTTCACGAATGACTTATCTTGCCATAGTGTGTAGTAACCGTTTACGTTAGCTTTGAAACCTTTGTTACGGTAACCGTATCCAATCTCACCTGAAAGAATTTTTTCGTTTACAGCATTAGGGTTTACATCATTTTGGTAGTTCAAGAATACAGCGTTAAAGAATGGCTGTCTTGAGATATAACCACCATTGATGAATACGTTGTGGTGATCATCGATGTTGTAGTTAGCACCTGCTTTAACAGAACCACCTAAGAAGCTTTGCCAGTCTGTAGTTTCAGTACCTGACTCATAGCTAAAGTAGTCAATTCTTTGGTAAGCTTGGTGAGAAACCGCACCTGAGAAGAATGCTGATAATTTATCTTTAGAGTATTCAACTTGACCGAATAAACCTTGCCATTGTACTCTACCGTCGTTATGGTAGCCTACTTTGTCACCTACTTGCGTATGACGACCTGGCTGAGATGCCATTTGGTTGTCTACATAGTAGTCACCACCTAAAAGATCTTCTACTTGTTGGTAGTGCTCACCTAAGTAGTAACGAAGGTCTAAACCACCAGTGATTGTCCAGTTATCGTTCAATTGGTGAGTTAAAGTAGATAAAGCACCAGTCCATAAGTGGTTGTTATAACCAGCTCTGTAAGCACCTTTTGAAGAACCGTCTTCGTTTCTGTTGTTTGCTACATAAGCATCCCAGTCGATGATACCACCAGTAGAGTTGTCTCTGTAAGCACTTTCGAAGTGTCTGTCTTCTGATACAATACCAGTACCGCCACCACGACCAACAGATACGTAAGCCGAAGTTGTGATATCAGTTTTATCATTGATTGTCCAGTAGTGGTTCAATGACATTTGAGGTTTGTGGTAGAAGTTCTCGTTTGTATTGAACTCTTGACCATTTTTATAACCCCAGTCTTTATTGTAACGCTTTCCGTAACGGTCATACTCTTCTTCAGTAACATACGATCTTCTTTGACCGTGCGTTTGAGGAGCACCAAATGTTGTGAAAGCTAATGTATGCTTGTCGTTGATTTTCTTTGAAACGTTCAAGAAGTAAGAATAACCTTCAAATGAAGTTCCATCTACATAACCGTTACCAGTTGTTTTAGATAAAGCAGTAGTTACAGCCCAACCGTTGTCCATAAGACCAGTTGATAAAGTAACACCTGTTTTTAAGTAACCGTCATTACCCATACCCATAAATACGTTACCGCCTTTTTGAGCATCAGTAGTTTTTGTAAGGATGTTGATTGTACCACCGACTGAAGGAACAGCTAATTTAGAAGCACCTAGACCTCTTTGTACCTGCATTGTTTTTGTTACATCACCTAAACCAGCCCAGTTAGACCAGTATACTTTACCGTTCTCCATGTCGTTAACAGGGATACCGTTGATCATAACAGCAACGTTTTCAGAATCGAAACCACGAAGTGAAATACGAGAGTCACCGTATCCACCACCAGCGTCAGATACATAAACACCTGGAGATGATTTTAATACTTGAGGGAATTCAGCATTACCCAATTTCATGTCAATTTGCTCAGCAGAAACAGTAGCAACAGCAACAGGAGTTTTACGATCTACTGCAATTGAAGCCATTACTTCAACTTCTTCAAGACCAATGGCGTCAGATTCCATTTTAATAGTTCCTAGCTCAAGAGTTCCACCGTTCAAAGTTACACTTTTCTCGATAGCGCTCATTCCTACGAAAGAGATGGCAACTTTTTGCTCTCCTTCTTTATTAGACTTGAATGAGAATTCTCCATCAAAGTCCGAAATAGCTCCAGTAGTTGTACCAACAATAGATACGTTAGCGCCAATTACAGGCTCTCCACTAGAGGCGTCAATTAAATTACCTTTAATGATTGTTTGTGCAAATGATGCACTTGTTAATAGCATAACGAATGCTACTAAGAAAGGTAGTTTTTTAGTCAACATTTTTAATTTTGATTAGATAAAATTTAATTAGGTTTAGATCGTAATACAAGTGCAAAACAACGCATCTTATGTTAACTAAATGTTTCTATTTAATTTCATTGAAGTTCTTTATTATATTTTAGCGTCGAGTTGTGAAACATAATGGATAACGCTGTTTCTTAAGGTAAAATTGAATAAAATTTACATTCATAAATTAAAATAATAGGTATTAGAATTACACTTTTTAATAAATCGTAATGCATTCAGCATAGAAATATGTCCATCCTTAAATAATTCTATTTTCACTAACAAAGTGACTTTGATGTATAGTGAGTATTTGTTTGGAGATTTAAAGTTGACGCAAAATAATCTACTATTTTTCTTTTGTATCAAAAGAGTATTGTTTGGGGGTGATGAGATAGATGTCTGCATTAAAACTCATTGTAATAATGGTATATTTTTACATATTTGGCTGACTGTCATCGATTTCTAAAAATCAAGCATTTTGGGTAGGAATATTTTGAACTTTGAAAAGCAGCTAACCATTAAATAATATTTTTATCTATGTAATGTTAACTAAACATCAACGAATTAGAAATCGTGAATAATTTGCCTTCTTTTCATGAATATAATGGGCTTTAAACATTGGATTACTTTTGCATCAAAAGTTGAAGTGTAGTATTTATTTAAAACAAAAAAGGTCAGATCAACGATCCAACCTCTTTCTAATAAATTAAGAACTATGATACCGTTACACTTATTACATTGTAAACTAAATTATCGTCAACTTTTAATCGACATTTCAGTAAGCTTTTTATGTTCTACTTCCAAGCTTCTCTCTTCAAGGCTATGGCCATGGGGAAGCACTACCAAACGAATTGAGAAAAAAGCTCACTGGCGCGAATATTAAGCACAAGCGGTATTCGTGCCCCACTGATCAGCAGAAACCTCCTGATTTTTAAAAATCAAAAATCTCTAAAATCGATTTGACAGCCTTCGATTATTTAGTGGGGTAATAAGTGTTTGTACTTGCCGTAAATGAAGGTACCAAACAGTGCAAAGAACAAAATGATTGCCATACTATATTCCCCATATCCAATAAGTATAAACATTGGAGCAGTACAACCGCCCACTAATGCCCATCCCATTCCAAACGATGTTCCTCCAAGTAGGTATCTCCAAACGCCTTTTTGTTTATCTGCAATAACTATTGGATTCCCCTCGATGTCTTTTACTTTGAAACGTTTGATAACTTGGATGCATAAAACACCCGTCGCTACGGCAGAACCAATCAAACCATACATATGGAAGGATTCAAAACGGAACATTTCCTGAATTCTGAACCATGAAATTGCTTCTGATTTTGAGAGTATTATCCCAAATAATATTCCTAAGAATAGATATACTAATGCTTTTCCTACTTTCATTTTTATAGCTGTATGATAAATGGAAGAATTAAGAAGGTCATAATTAAACCACCGATAAAGTAGCCGATCACTGCAATTAATGATGGCAATTGTAAATTGGATAAACCACTAATGGCATGCCCAGACGTACACCCACCAGCGTATCTTGCACCAAATCCAATGAGGAATCCTCCAAAGGACAGCATCAGTATACCTTTTAAACTAAAAATCGCCTCTTTACTGAAAAGTTCAGGAGGTAATACATGGTGTGGATCACTCGTAATCCCCAATTGTTTTAAATGATCGACAGTTTGTTCAGAAACACCTGCCAGTACATCGCCTCCTAAATAATTATTGGAAATAAAACCTCCAATAATGCACCCTAAGGCAAAAATTAAATTCCAGGACTCTTTTTTCCATTGAAAATTGAAAAACTCCGTATTCTTGCCAATTCCACAAGCCGTACAAATCGTTCTAAAGTTAGAGGATAACCCCAAACTTTTTCCTAATAATAAAAGTAGCCCCATAGTAGCTCCAATCATTGGCCCGCCAATATACCAGGGCCAAGGAGCGAGTAAAGTCTCCATGAAAGAATTTTGTTATAGTAAGTAAAGTGTGTAAATGTGGGGTGTTTTTCCCCTAAATTAAATGCATTGTAAACTAAATTACCGCAAACTTCCATTCGATTATTCTGTAGGCTTTTATGTCCTAATTTCAAGCTACCTTCTTCTTCATTTTTCCAATGATGAAAAAAGAAGCAAAAAATTTAAGGCTTAGAAGTCAAAAGCTAAATTCCCTTCAATGCCGATTTAGATACTACTAAAAGACTGTCTGATTACAAATCAAAAGACATAGGTTTTAGAATGATCTTCTAAAATGCAGTTTTGTAGGGACGTTGCATTGCAACGTCCTCGCGAACCACAATACGCTACCATTTATCCTTCATAAAAGGAATTAGATTAATTAACGAAAATTGTAGTTTACAATGTATTAAATAGCCTTGTAGAAGGAAGTAGGACCGAAAAGGGATGTAATTAAGCTTATTTACTTTTCCCTTTTCACCCTATCTTCTTTCTTTATTGTTATGCCATAGCTGGCGATAATGTATTAATCTTTTTGAATGCAGTGAATCCACCTGCAATATTATGAAGGTTTGTAAAACCGTTGTGTGCTAGAATCAATGAGGCCAAGTACCCTCTAAGACCTTTTGCACAAGTGATATAAATAGGCTTATCTTGAGGTACTTCGTTCAAACGCTCTCTTAATGAATCCAATGGAATGTTGAGTGCATTTTCATGAATAATTCCTGCATTTTCTAATTCCTGAGGGTTTCGTACATCAAGTATTGTAATTTCTTCATTACTGTCGAATGCCTCTTGTGCCACTTTAGCATTCACTTCTTTGAATAAACCTTTTTGAGCATTTTGAGCCACAAAACCTGCAACAATCACCGGATCCTTTGCAGGGGAGAACGGTGGTGCGTATGCTAAATCAAGATTTGGTAAATCCTCAATGGTTAATTTTGCATAGATAGCTGTTGCCAATACATCTGTTCTTTTATCCACACCTTTTTCACCAAACAGCTCCGCACCTAATAATGTATGTGTATCTGGCGTGTAGTAAATCTCAATAAACATGTCTTTACCGCCAGGGTAAAATCCAGGATGAGAATTTGCAATGATAAATGTAGACTCATAAGCAATACCTTCACGTTCTAAGATTTTTGGTCCAGCGCCCGTTCTTGCGATAGTATGCGAGAACATTTCCATAATTGCAGTACCATATCCACCAGGGAAAGCTTCATTTGCACCCACTGCATTGGCCCCTGCTACTCTTCCTCCTTTGTTAGAATGTGTACCCATTGGGAACCACCCATCAGAATTGGTCACTACGTTAGGAATAGATGCACAGTCACCTGCTGCATAAATATCAGGCAATGAAGTTTCCATTTTGTTGTTGACGATCAAAGCACCATTTGGTAATGCTTTAGCACCTTTAGAAGTCAACATTTCAGTGATTGGTTTCACACCGATAGACATGATCATAAAGTCAGATGGAAGTATTGTCCCATCATTTAAGGTGACGGACTGCTCATCCATTTTATCCACCTTTTTTCCTAACTCTAATAGAATACCATTTTCTTCTAACACCTTTTCACCCATTTGGGCAAACTTATCGTCCCAAGGCCCAAGAATATGTTGTCCTAATTCAATGACGGTCACTTTTTTTCCGATTTGAACCAAATTCTCAGCAGTCTCCAAGCCGATTAATCCTGCTCCAACAATAGTGATGTTTTCTGCATCATCCAATGCATTCGATTTTACAATTCTGTCAAAATCCTCAATCGTTTTCGCATTAGCCCAATTAGGGTTGTTTTCAATACCCTCGATTGGAGGAACAATCGCTGTACCACCTGTGGCATATACCAATTTATCATATTGATACTCACCTTTTGGTGTATAGACCATGTGTTGATCAGGGTCAATGCTCGTAACAGGTTCCTCTAAATGAACATCTATATTAAATCTTTTACGTAGCAAATCAGGTTTTACTACTAAAAGCTTATCTCTATCTTTAATTCTCCCCGAAAAGGCATAAGGGATACCACATGTAGCATAACTAATGTTGGCTGTTTTTTCAAAAAGTATAATTTCTGCATTCTCATCTGTTCTTCTTGCTTTTGCAGCTGCAGATGGCCCTGCTGATAATCCACCAATAATGATAATACGTTTCTTATTTTCCATTTTCGTTGTTTTTTTCTTTTGATAGTACAAAAGTATCTAAACCCTAAAAGCATAATTGTAACAATTATCACATAAACAGAATTGGTAGCATTGGCGATTAGATTTAATATTTTAATTCAAACCACTAAGACATAAGAATAGACTACTGAAAGGGTTTGTTTGAAATAATATTTTGAAATAGGTGTCATTTTTAAATGAATATTTCGTTTGTTAACAAATGTAACTTTTAATGGAAAATAAAATAGTATCAGTAAGTAATCACAATGTAAACTAAATTATCATCAACTTTAAATCAACTTTTCTACAAGCATTAATAAGATCTACTTTCAAATTTCCTTCTTTTTCATTTTTCCATTGATGAAAAACGAAGCAAAAAATCTAGGCTTAGAAGTCAAAAGCTAAATTTCATTTCACTCGCCTAAATGATTTTAAACTCGCTAAAGCTCAAACAAAAAAATCATTTTTAACGGCTCACTTCATGAAATTCTTAACGCTTTTCCCTTCAATGCCGGGGGGGGGAGTACTACCAAACTAAAATGGTAGAAAGCTCAATGGCGCGAATGTTAAGTGATAGCGTCATTCGTGTCCTTCAGATCATTAGAAATCTCCTGATTTCTAAATGCCATAAATTATCATCTAAAATGCAGTGTGTAGGGTCGTTGTATTGCAACGTCCTCGCGAACCACATTACACTACCCTTTATCCTTCATATAAAGAATTATCGTAATTATCGATATATAAAAAATGACCCCACTCTTGAAGGAAGAGTAGGGTCGGAAAGTAGCTAGAAATTCAATTTCGAATCATCTATTTCACAATGAATTGTTTTGTTAATCTTTGTCCACCACCAGATGTGATCATAGCGAAATAAGTACCTTTAGAAAGTTCCGATATTCCAATGCGTAGTGATGTCTCAAAAGTCTTTTGGATTCTTCTTTGCCCAATGACATCATAAACTTCCAAAGTATTAACACCAGTATTGTTTTCTACCTTAAAAGTAATAAAGTCTGAAGCAGGGTTAGGATAAATCATTACTTCCTCAGTAGGTAAATCTAAAGCAGTAATGTTTTGTTTTCTAGCAGAAGAATCGGCATTTTCAATTAGCATCGCATTATCAAGATAAGCGTATCCTGTACCTCCTGACGGTCGCCAGAAGTAAACAATGATTGAAGTTTGGCTAGCACTCGTTGTAAAATTAACCTCATAATATGTATAGTTTTGACCAGTAATATCTTGATGTTTCATATTTACTTTATTCTCATCATTCACACCGAAAACTACCCTTGCACTAGTAGGATTATCTACTTTTACATATCCCGATAAAGTATAATTTGTATTTGGTTTCACCACTACTGTTTGTGTACATGAGGCTACACCATCCAAACGCAATGCACTACCTTCATAGGCTTCTTCTGTAGTAGTGGTCATGCTTTGCCATGCACTCCAGAAATTAAGACCATCTTCAAAATCACCATTTTTAAACTCAGGAATACTTGATGCACTAACAGTTACTTTTGTAGAAGCAGTGAAGTTACCATCAGCTGTGGTCACTGTTATGGTGGCAGTACCCACACCTTGGGCAGTGACTACACCATCGTAAACTGTTGCAATAGCACTATTGCTACTTTGCCATGTCACTGTTTTGTTTGTGGCTTCATTAGGAAGAACATCTTCAACAAGTGTAATTTGTTCTCCAACATAAAATGTTTCTGATTGTGGAGCCAAGTTTACGCCACCTACTGGAATGATTGCGAATGATTTATCTATTAACTTAATATTGTCAATAGTTGCAGTAGCCCCATCACTTGCTGGTAACCATGTGTATACTTTTACCGCAGTGTTATTTCCTGATTCAAATTCTACTTCATGGTAAGTATAAACTCCTGAATAAATATCTTTAGAAGTCATGGCATTGTTATCTTGGTCGTTCACACCAAGTACAATACGCTTTGAAGTATTGTCGATTTTGATGTATCCAGATAAAATATAAGTAGTATTTGCTTTCACATCTACCCATTGGTTTGCTGAACCTTTATCCGTGATTGTGATCGCTTGTGTTCCTTCATACGCATCAGCTGTTACTTGAGGATTGTTCCAAGTTGTCCATTCAGCACTTAAACCGTTTTCAAAATCACCATTTACTACTAAATTTATTGCTGTATTGACAGTAATAGAACTAGTAGCTGCAAAGTGACCGTCATCGGTTTTTACAGTAATTACAGCTTGTCCATCACTTATTGCAGTTACTAAACCTGTATTACTTACAGTGGCAATTTCAGGATGGCTACTCGACCAAGTCACTGACTGAAGAGCGGCATTACTTGGAACTATTGTAGCTGTAAGTTGAGCCGTTTCATCCACAGAAAGTACATTTCCGATAGTTGAAATATTAACTCCTGTAACTCTGATGTCCTCTTTTAGAAGTTGATCATTGAAGTTATTGTCAGCACCTACATTAGGGATAAGGTTTTGAACATCTACTGCGTTTCCATAAATATCTGTAGCGGTATTTAGACTAAAGTTTTCAAAAATACCTTGTCCAGCCATTGGGAATGAAGGTTCAGGGAATGCTTTACCACTATTGATAGCGGGGCTTCCTTCTTGTAATTGAAAACCGTTAATATCATTATCAGATTCATTGATAAAAAGAGGATCTTTGTCAGTGATTTTGTTCGCATCCAAATCTGAGAATGCAGTTGCTACATCCCCAAAGAAAAGGTTATTGTCTACAATTAATTCACTGCCATTCTCAATATCAATTTTCACTTCCTCTGCTCCCATTTGAGCACCATCTACCGCTTTAAAAATGTTGTTGTAGATATACGTGTTTTTGGCATAGATAGAAACATCAGGCTTATATCCATCTTTATTTAAAAGTACAGTGTTATTATAGATGTAATTGTTGTTAGAACGTACAGGGTCATTACCTGCTCCAACATATCCTGATACCCAAATAGAATAGCCATGATGATCTCTAAAACCGTCATTTTTACTGACATTGTAGCGGTAGGTTGTATTTTCACATTCACCTAATATTTCCACAAAGCCACCTTCAGTGTCCTCGCTGTAGTTGTATTGGAAGATAGAGTTGTTACAATAAAAATCGACGTGCCCGGAAGCGTATGTGTCACCAAATCCTCTTGCTCTATATTGTTTGTTGAATTGCACTACAACATTTCTTGTGTTCCAAATCCAACATCCTTCACCTCTACCAAATAATAAGTCATTTTGATCGTATCGATCGCCAAGGCCCAAGTCAATAAACGTATTTTTCTCTACGATGGCATTACAAACAGAAGAAAGTACAATACCATCAGCGCCAAGTTTCTCAAAGTGGTTGTTACGAACAATGTAGTTCAAGTTTCTTTCCTCTTCTTCAATCGGATTATTGACCACATGCGATAAGTGACGAGTACTGAATGCAGTGGAACCTAAATTATAGAAATAACACCCTTCTACTAATACGTCATCAATACCAACTTTTGTTCTTGGAGTTACTGAGATATCATCCTTATCTGCATCAAGGAAAATACCTCTGGCGTTATAAAAGTCTAAAGTGAAATTTCCTTCATAATCCAACATATCAATAGCATAGACATCAGTGACTTTAAGGTCTCTAAAAGTAAGTCCTTTTGAAACACCACCCCATTTGTTGGCTACTACTTTAATACCATAAGCTGTATTTGTTCCCCAAGTGATATTTCCTTTGTTTTTACGATGGTTTTTAATCCAAAGTGCTTCCAAAGTGATATAACTTGTATTATTCATCTTGATTGTTTCGATGTAGTCGCCCGTTGGAATATTTCCAGAACCGGAGAGGATCGGCAACTCACCTGTACCATAGCTACTGATTACAATTGGCTTTTCTTTAGTTCCAGAACAGAGTATCGTGAACTGTCCTTCAAAAGTGTCTCCCTTTCTAAATAAAAGTTGATCCCCAGGTTCCAAAACACCTCCATCAGAAGTTTTCTTTGCTGCCAAAGTGGCTTTCGCTAAAGTTTTCCAAGGAGCATTGATACTACCATCATTATTATCATCACCATCAGCACTTACATAGTAGATACTGCTTTTTTCACTAACCACAATTTTGTCAATCAATACATCACTCTCAGTAGCTCCGATTGTAATCGTATTATTTCCTTCTTGAAGTACAATATCAATTGTTGTTGATTTTGCATTCCCTTGATACGCCCAGTTGGAGGGGTCGAAAGTGATCGTCGCAGTAGCTTCCTCATTGACCTGTAAACTTGCATTTACGGAAGTACCATTATTAAAAGTGAACACCTCCATTTTATAATTACCAGAAGAGGTAACATTGGAAAAGACAAATTGTAAACTGCCACTGGGTGCAGCTTTTTTTAATTTTACAAAAGATCCTCCTGAAGCGTTTGTATTTGCTGAAATTTCCGTTGACCCTAATAGTGTCAAGCTTTCTCCCTCGAGTACATCACCGATTCCCTGAGAAAAGAGTGGATGTAAAGAGATCAAAGAAAGTAAGAAAAACAAGTATGTTTTCTTCATAGCTTAAGAATGTATATGTAGATAAAAAAAATAGATAGTTTACTTTTGGCATTCATTTCATATATCGTGTTTTAGCCTGGAAAGTAACTACCGTAATGTTGTATCATCCTCAAAAAATGTTGATGATACGATTTATTGATAGCCACAATTAAGCAACTTCTTGCGGAAGAAAGGTGCATAAAATCAACATGTAAATAGCATTTTTTAATATTCAAGTGAAATGTTCATTATTTACCTACTTACTTGTAATTTCTGTGTTATAAAATGGTGAAAATTGTGGCATAGTGCTAATTGTTATGAGTTCATTTCCAAATAAAAATGGTAGAAAGTCCACTGACGCTTAACATTCGCGTCATTTAGCTTTCTACCATTTCAGTTTGGTAGTACTCCCTCTGGCATTGAAGGGAAAAGCGTTAAGAATTTCATGGAATGAGCCGTTAAGAATGATTTTGCTGTTTGAGCGCAGCGAGTTTAAAATCATTTAGGTGAGAGAAATGGAATTTAGATTTTGCGTTCAAAGCCTTGAATTTTTTGCTTCGTTTTTGTTTCAAGACAAAAATGAAGAAGAAGGAAGTTTGAAAGTTGATCCTATAAATGCTGGCAGAAAGGCTTATTGAAAGTTGACGATAATTTAGTTTACAGCGTATTTAGTTTACAATGTACTTATATAAAAATACCCTACTTAAAGATTAAGTAGGGTATAACTAAAGTCACTTTTATTAATTGAAATTACTCCGTCTATAATACGTTGTAATGACTTTAGGTTCTATTACCAAAATATTACTTTATACTATTTATTATAAATATATTTATTGCACTTGCCTCAAACTTAGATCTTTGTTGGTGAATAGAATGATATATATTCATATTATAGTAGCATAGATTTTAAAGTGAGTGGGAGTGGTAATTTTATGTCAATAGGAGTACCTGTTATAAGGAAGTGAATTAAAAGTTTGATAAATAGCGTTATAGAGATATTGTTAAGGTTGTTGATTAGTTGATTTTAATTTATTTCATCAAAAAATTAACACATATTTTCAATTAAAAAGATTTGATAGAGTAAGTATTCTATTTCTTGCGGAAAGTCACTTCTTATTTTACAATCAGTAAAAATGAATAAAAAAGATAGATTTGGGATAATTAAATAACGATGACAAATATCCAGCTATATGTCCCGTAAGAAAAAACAAGAATTTGAAATTCAATTCAAAACAAATTAAGTATATTTAATTGGTTAGGTGGTGAAAAGTAATTTATAAGGTGTGAATTGAAAGCTGAACGCTACTTTCTTTAAAAACGAACTAGAACCAACTCAATTCGTTTTTTAAATGCTAATTTTATTTTTAAAAAACCTACTATACTACTGTTAGTGATTTTCTGTTCAATCAGATTACCCAACTTCCTTAACATTGTAAATATAAAAAGTTGAATGTAGTTTTAGCTCTGTCAAATGGTATAAAATACGTTGTAAACTAAGTTTTGGCTATTTATGGTTTTTTAAAAGTCAGGAGATTTCTGATGATCTATTGGCTACGAATGTCACTAATGCTAAACGTTTACGGCGGTGGAGTATGAAAGTGGAAAATGAAAAACTTCCAAAGCTATTAGCTGATGGTTAACAAACTTTATTTAAACTATAACATGGAATACATTATGACAGGATTTAATCAGAGTAGGTCTTTGATAAAATTACATTTTGAAAATGAAAATCTTTTTTGGACTCAATTTTTAACACAAATCCAACGTGTAATGTGCAGTAAATCGACCGGTCGAAAAAATGCACTTTATTTATCGAATTGTGCCTTAAAACATTTTTAGCACATATTATTATTGGAATGTAATTCAAGTTGATATGGTAAATATATACCTCGAATTACTATTACAAAATAATCATTGCACAACGAATTATTGTTAATAAGCAGACAATTTTAACACGAACTCTATCTAACTCAATCACTACAGAGTAAGCAAAATATTGACTGTAATAACATAATAATGATTGCTATTTTAATTGCAACTATGACTTAATAAATAATGAATAAACTTAAAATTACTTTCTGGACAATTTTTCTGACATCTATTCTTTTGATGATAGGATGTGAAAGAACTTCATTTATGGAGAGCTCCGGTTTACCCCAAAACATCACTGTACGCAACTTGAGCTACCCAAGTATTATCAATGCACGAGCTTATAGTAAAATTACGACAGCAGTTCCAACGATGGATTCTGATGGCGTTCCTTGTGCATTTTCTATCCAAAGTGTGAGGAGTGAGGAAGATGGTGAACTTCCTTCAGATTATCTTGATCAAGTAAGCATTGCGAGTGCTTATATGGATTCGATCCGAGTAATTCTGACTATTGATGAATACGAAGAACAAAAAAAGGATGAAAGTGGAGCTTTAGTGTTTGATGGAGAGGGGGAGCCTGTAATGCTGACAAAATATGATACCACTTTTCATTACACACCTTTGATGAACCCTAACAAAGCGGGGCAAATTACAATTGAAGATGGAAATAAATTCGGTGAAGGAGATTACTATTTTACAATGGCATTGACTCCCATTACCGATACAGAAGAGAATACTCAGATTTTTGAAGATGCTTTTCATTTAAATGTAATGCCATTACTACCTATTGGAATAAGGTTTGAATCTTTACAACAAAACCTAGTAATAGGACAAGAGCTGAAGACCTTAGCTCCAACCTTGAAATTTGCAAAAGAGGTTCCAAGTTATGATGTTCGATTTGAATTATTGAGTGATACTTTAAAACTTCAAATCAATAGTGTAACGGGTGAAATTTCATTAAACCCATCTTATAACATCACTAAAAATGAAGCGGTAACTCCTTCTGTAAGAGTGATAAGTAATATTACAGGAGAGGTTGTAGATTTTGAAGGGAGTATTGAGATTTTACAGATTATCATCTCAGATGAACCATTGGTATTGAATGCAGGGCCACTTTTACCACCGGCTATGATGTATATTCCTTATGCTCAGAATTTAGTAGAAGGAGCGGGCACTATCACAACAGCACCGGATGTATCGTCAGGTAATCCAAGTTTAACTTTTACTTTGGAATCGGAGACAGACAAGTTGATGATTGATGAAAGAACGGGACAGATTTCATTAAATCCTGCTTATGTTCTGTCACAAGACCAAGTGGAGGTCACTCCAACCGTAAAAGTCACAAGTTTAATTAGCTATGAAGAAAAAACCTTTGAAGCTAAAGTGAAGGTTGTGATTTCAAAAACAGTAGTTTTCTTACCAAAGTCCACGTTTAATTTCTTCTATCCATCACTTATCGGAATGGATGGTTTTAAAGTCCAAGGTGTAAACAGAGGAGGAGTGGGTGATGCTCTTTTCTGGAAAAACAATCAATATCAAATTCCTAGTCAAGCAGATGCAGAAAGGCCGGCAGGTATCACTAAACCGCATGGTATTATTATACATAACTTATTGTATGGTCCTACCCGAAGTCCTTTGCATGATTCATGGATGATTATGGATGCTCAAAACCTTGTACAATACAATGCTGATGGGTACGATGTAAAGGCTGTATTTTGGATGAAAAACGACCTTGTTTTGTATTTACCTGATGGCAGTGCTCCAGCTGACTTAGAGGTTTACATTACAGATAATTATACAGGAAATGTCTCTACCACAACATGGACACAAGTCAACAGCCGTCTAAAATACAAGATTGAAGGAGTTGGAGTGGACTATACGGGTACACCTTATCCGGGTGATAATACGGGAGATAATCCCGATGGAGGTAAAAATAATGACAGTGCATTGGCTTATAAAAAATGGTTGAGATTTGAATTAGATTTGGCGGATTATAAGGCCTATTCCAAGTTTACTCTGGCTTTTAGATACAAGACGAATTATGAGGAGACTTTTATAGAAAATGTCAAATGGGGAGCTTGTAGCGGAAGATTTGTTATTTCCAATGTAAACTATAAAGCAGACGAAATATAAATATAGAGTGGATTTTTATCAAAGGATGGAAACCCATAAACGAAATAGAGGTTTGAAGCGGGAGCACAAATGAGAGAGGATATTATGTCTTCTTTTTGATGCGGGGACTTCACCATAATTAAAAAATAGAGTAAGACAAATTTAGAATTGGATGAAGGCAGACTCATGGAGTGTGCTGGTAGGAAATCATAACTTTTTATTCTTGAATACTAACAAAAAATGAAAAATTATATCTTCAGTCTTATCGTCATTACACTACTGCCTTTTGTCAGTAATGCACAAGAGACGATAAAAGGGACAGTAATTGGTGCTGATGGGGATCCACTTCCAGGAGCAACCATTAGAGTATTAGACAGTCGTAAGGGAGCAATTGCAGATATGGAAGGCAAGTATGTGCTGATGAATGTCATGATGGATGATGTATTGGAGTTTGCCTACATTGGTTATGAAAGTCAGATGATCACTGTGGGGCGAAAAACCGAGATCAATGTATACATGATGCGAGAACTAAATCAGCTGGATGAGGTGATTGTGATTGGTTATGGTACTTCCAAGAAAAAAGACATCACTGGTGCAGTCGGATCTGTTGATGCTAATGAACTTGCTGTAGTTGCTACGGCCAATTATGATGAAGCTTTGATGGGTAGAGTAGCAGGTGTATTAGTCACAGCCAAAGAAGGAACACCGGGGGAAGCTTTAAACATTACAATCCGTGGTGGTAACTCTATCACAAGTAGCAACCAACCACTTTATGTAGTAGATGGTATTCCATTGACTTATTTTGATCCAGCCACACTGAATACCAATGATATTAAGGAGTTTACCATTTTGAAAGATGCTTCCGCAACTGCTATTTATGGATCTAGAGGGGCGAATGGTGTAATTGTAATTACAACAAAAAATGGTGATAGTGAAGGCGAAACAAAAGTAACATTGAATGCCTCTTATGGTATGCAAGAACCTTTGGGTTATTTGACTGTTTTGAATCCCTATGAATATGTGAGATACAGAGAAAAACAACTGTGGTCAAGCTTGGGATGGGAAAGAACATCCGCTAATGAAAATCAGTATAAAAATTTTTATAATGCTTGGGGTGATCCGGCATTTTATCACAATGGCAATGGGCACGATTGGCAAGATTCCATTTACCGTCAAGCACCTATTCAGAGGTACAACTTGTCAGTAAACGGAGGAAATGAGAAAACCAACTTTTACTATTCTGGCAATTATACAGATCAGAAAGGTACCTTGATCACAACGGGCTTTAAGAAGATCAATAATAACTTAAGAGTTGAACATAAGACATCTAAAAAAGGGAAGTTTATTATCGGTTTGCTTCACTCATATAATGAAAGAATTGGCCCTTCTTTGAGAGGGAATCAAAGATCAAGTATTGTAAGAGATGCTGTTCGTTTTAGACCTGCTGATCCTTTATTAGATGATTCAGCTCTACCGGGTGGGTATGATCCTACTGATCCTGATCAAGTAACGATGTATCCTCCAAAGCCTAACTTAGAAAATACAGAGGTAAAAAACATCCAAAATGTTTTTAGAGGAAACACTGCTTTCGTTTATGATTTCAATGATAAATTAAAATTGAGATTAAGTGCCAATTATCAAGGAAGTCTACAGAAAGAAACACTTTTTTATGGAGAGCAAACACTAGCAGGCCAAAACTCATCTATGGGCATACAAAGTAAGGCGATCAACGTGTCAAGTAATAATCTAGCGTCTTCTAACACTCTGACTTACAAAAATACCATTGGCAGACATTCTTATTCGATGATGGGTGGTGTTGAAGGTTCATATTATGGCAGAACGGAAAACTCATTTTCAAATGGAGGATTTCCAGTGGACGACTTTGGGGTCAATAATATGGGAATTGCCACGATTGCAACCATTGCGACATCGGATTGGACAGGAAACACAATGATGTCTTATTTCGGCAGGGCTACTTATTCATTTGGAGATAAATATCTTTTGACCGCCAATTTCCGTGCGGATGGTTCTTCGAAATTTAGAAAAGGAAATCAATGGGGTTTCTTCCCCTCACTGGCTGCCGCTTGGCGATTGGGTGATGAGCCTTTTATCAAGCGAATGTATTTTTTCTCTCATTTGAAACTAAGAGGAGGATGGGGTATTACAGGTAACAATAGAATTGCGGATTTTGCAGCCTTTAATACTATTGCAGTATCAAAATGGACAAGTTATAATTGGGGATCATCGATAAATTATGTTCCAGGAGCTATACAGTCAAATATGGCGGTGCCAGACTTAAGGTGGGAAACGACACATCAATCCAACTTTGGTGTAGACATGGGTTTTATGGATGATAAATTGGAGGTAATGATCGATTTTTACCAGAAAAACACGACAGACCTTTTGTTAAATGCCTCAATGGCCACAAGTACAGGTTTCCAAAGGGTGACACAAAATGTGGGAGAGGTTCAAAACCGTGGTTTGGAGTTTTCATTGACAACAGCCAATATTCATAAAGGTCTTTTTAAATGGTCCACCAACTTCAATATCTCATTCAATAGAAATGAAGTAATTCGTTTGAATCAAGGAGAAAAGGAATTGTACGCAAGAGGCATTTTCTCAGAAGATAACTATATCACAAGAGTAGGTGAGACAGTAGGGATGATGTACGGACTGCAGTTTGATGGTTTATATCAAAATTCAGATTTTAATTGGGATAATACCTCACAATCTTATGTCTTGAAAGAAGGAGTAGTTTCAAATGGCAATACCAAAATTGCCCCCGGAGGGATTAAGTTTGTAGACCAAAACGGTGATGGAATTATAAATGAAGAAGACCGTGTGATAATTGGTAATCCCAACCCCAAACATTTTGGAGGTTTTACCAATAGGCTTTCTTACAAAGGATTTGATTTGAATGTAATGTTCCAATGGTCGGTGGGTTTTGATGTAATGAACGGTAATGCAGTGGAGATGAATAAGGCATGGGGTGTACAAGCATTTAATACATCAACGGGTGTTGCTGATATGTGGACGCCGTATAATTCTGATACTGAATATCACACTTCTTCTTATGAAGGTGTGACAGGAGGAGCTAGAGTGGGAAATGAAATCCATAGTCAAATTATTGAAGATGGTTCTTATTTGAGGTTAAAAACAGTAACGCTCAGTTATACATTACCTCAATCAATGTTGGAAAGAATGCACATCAAAGGAATGACATTCTCAATTACAGGGCAGAATTTGTACACTTGGACCAATTACTCTGGTGTAGATCCGGAAGTAGGCGTAGCAGGAAACGGTTTAACTCCCAACTTGGATTACTCGGCGTACCCTCCATCGAGAACTTATATGGGTAGTATCAATCTTACATTCTAGTATTTAGAGCATGAAAAAAAATAGAATAAAATGGAGTGCTGTTCTTCTTTTAGGAATGTTGACAGCATGTGATGATTTTTTGAATGTAGAGCCAAAGTCGAAATGGACTACAGATCATTTTTACAATACAGAGAAAACAGCTGATGTAGCAATTGCAGGTATGATGTCTCAATTGATGAGTGCAAATGCATTTGGAGATAACCTTTCTATGGCAATGGTATACGGTACTGATGAGGGGTATTATTCAAGGGGTTGGGATGACAATTGGCCCGTCTCCACGAATACACATGTTTCGAACTCTGAGGCGGTGGAAGAGACGTGGCGTACTCTTTATACGACAGTCAATAATGCAAATTTATTGATTCATCAAATGAATCCTGAAGATTTTTCAGTGGAGAAATATAATTTCTATATCGCTGAAGCAAAGTTTCTTAGGGCATTTGCTTACCAAAATCTTGCACTATGGTGGAATGAAGTACCTTTGAGGGTAAAGCCCACCATGGTTCAGTCAGACAATTTGATGGCAGCTGCTTCCCAGAAAGCGGTTTACGGTCAAATTGTAGAGGACTATCAATTTGCGATGGAACACCTTCCTCATGCTCAGGATGAGGATTATATTCCTGGGCGCCCCAATAAAATGGCAGCAGAGGGACTGTTGGCAAGAGCCTATATGAAAATGGCAGGGCACCCGATGAAAATGACCAATTATTATGATAGTGCTTTGGTACATTTGGACAACATCATTTATAAAGATGCGTGGCATGCTCTAAGAACATCAGACAGTGACACGTTGGGGTACAGACTTTTATTCTTGGACTACATTGGAGGGATTTATGATTTGAAGGAGTCGATGTTTGAGATCTCTTATCAGAATAATTTAGCAATTGGTATGCCCGGCATGTCTTATATAGGGAATAGAAATGGTTTAACTTTTGACTATCAGGCAGTGGGGCATCCAGGTACTTCTCATAGATCTGTACAGGTTTCTCCTGTTTTAGACCTTAAATATGAAGGGGTAGATAAAAGAAGACAATGGAACATTCCGGGTATTCAATACAATAAATTTCAAAAAGTAGTACGTGTCACTAACATTTTCGCGGCTCAATATACACCTGGGAAATTCAGAAGATGGGAACCCGTCAATTGGGCAGATGTGGACGAGAATAATGAAGTGGAAGAATATGTTTTACTAACGGGTGAGACAATTGTAGAAAGAAATCTTTCTCCCATCAATTTTCCTATTCTCCGTTTCTCGGATGTATTATTAATGTACGCAGAAGCTTCGAATGAGAAGTTTGGTACACCAACTCCAGAAGCCGTAGAATGTTTGAACCGAATAAGACGTAGAGCCGGTTTGGAAGAAATAGAACGTTCTAATCCTGAAAAAATAGCCTCGAAGGAAGCTTTTTTTGAGGAACTTGTAGATGAAAGATTAAGAGAATTTGCTTTTGAAGGTATCCGAAAACACGACTTGATCAGGTGGGGTAAGTTAGAAGAAAAATTACAGGAACTGGATGAAGTAATGAAATCACATCCAGATTACGACCCTGCCTACTGGACCATACCGGGGATTTCGAGGTGTATTAATAATTTTAATCCTTCAAAACATTTGGAACTTCCTTACCCTCTACAAGAAATCAATGTCAATACGGCATTGAAACAGAAACCAAATTGGTAGGGATTTAAACCTTTTGGTTTTTCACTGATAAGTACCAAGACAAAATTATTTAATACTAATTCTATTTATTGTTTTGCGATTACTTCCTTCAAAAAACTTTCAATAGAACCACTATTAATACGTTTTTTAGCGTTGTACTCACAAAAAATAAATTAGAATTAACTATGATTTATTTTTGGCTTAGTACTTACAACGAATAAGAGTGCTATTGAGAAGTTATAATTACCTTTTCAATAGCACTCTTATTGCATTGTAAACTAAATTATCGTCTACTTTCAATTGACCTTTCTGCAAGCATCTATAGGATCAACTTTCAAGCTTCCTTCTTCTTCTTTTTTGTCTTGAAACAAAAAGAAGCAAAAAATTCAAGGCTTAGAAGTCAAAAGCTAAATTCCATTTCATTCGCCTAAATGATTTTAAACTCGTTAAAGCTCAAACAAGAAAATTATTTTTAACGGCTCATTCCATGAAATTCTTAACGCTTTTCCCTTCAAAGCCGATTTAGATACTACTAAATGATTGTCTGATTCCGTGTCAAAAGACAAAGGTTTTATAATATTTTTCTAAGATGCAGTTCTGTAGGGATGTTGCATTGCAACGTCATTGCGAACCACAATACAATAATATTTTCACAAAATACTTGTCGTTTGATTTACAATTAGATACTTATAAATACTTCATATTGTAGTAACAAACTTAGTCTTTACTTATTACTTCTACTCACTAATGTACATGTCCATGGGCGTGATGGTGATGATGACGATGCGGTAATTCCACTGCATAATCAAACAACATATCACTCATTTGGTGATGGTCGGCCATAGCATAATGTTCATAAAGGGTGCGAACACCTCCTTGATTAATAGCCTTAGCAAAAACACCATAATCACCACCATTAGTGGTAGAAGGGTTACTGGGAATCCTCGTAATGGTGTGTACGTGATTGTAATCAGCGCCATTACCACCTAAAGCATTTTCAGCATTATATTCAATCCATACATACGGATTATAAATTCTATAATAAAAGGGAGAAGTTGTAGAAGGTTGGTCTACTTCATCAATCCAGACAAAATAAGTATCGTCAATATTATTCATAATGTCCGTCCACCAAGCATCTGCAAATGTAGTCTCTAAGTTATAAACATACTCTTGCATCACTAAAATTAAATTGGCTTGTGATTCAGCAGACATATCAGAATATTTCACTCCTGTTCCTGCAAATCCAGAATAATCATAATCTCCTCTGTAAGGATCTACATCTCCCGGAGTGCTTGCCGGACCAACTTCCATCGCATGACTACCAGATGAAACGGCGGAAGTAATTTCAGAAGAGGTTAAACCATTAAATAAGTTGAGTGCTAAATCTCTTTCATCTTTGAAGATATCGAAGTCAGTTCCATTAAATGAGGAAACGGCAGGTTCACCACCTAAAAATGCAGGGACCATGCTTACATTATCACCATGTACCAAAAAGTTGATTGCAAGGTGATGACCATCCAATTGAAAACCCCAAGAACCACTGTTTTCGGGATCACCAAAAAGATCAATAGAATAAAAATCTGGACTCCAAGTTGTTGGTTTTTCAGTTTCCAAAAGCCCCTCAGCCAGCATCGTGATTTCATCTACCTTTTGGTAACCACCTTCACTTAAAAATAATTGTAATACATTTTTAAAAAGTGTAAGTTGATCTTCTGTAAGATCACCATAAATGATACCATCTCTTTGTGTTCCATTGGAATTTGGCGTGTTGTGCCAAATGTAGAAACGCTCATCGTCTAAACAAGTTGAAGCTTCAGAAAGTAAAGAAGCCGAAAGAGAATTTCTAAACGCTAACATGGCTTGACGCATGTTTTCGATCTCTGTATTCGTAGATTGAGCCACTTCAGCAGGAGTATCACAATCAGAACTACTACTTCCGCCTGTATCATCCGTATCAGTGCTGTTACTTACATATCCTTCGGGTTGTTCGCAAGCTGATTGTGTTACATCAGGATTACCGAGCCCGTCATTGTCATTATCTTGATACCAAATTGTAGCAGTACAATTATTCTCACTAGCGTTGTCGCACGCCCCGAAAAAAAGTGTTCCATAAATGAAGAGTAATATAAAATTTGAAAGTCTCATTGAAAAAAAGTCTAAGAGAATAAGAAATAATTTTTAATAAGTAGTAAGTCAAAAAAGATTATAGTTAATTCTTATTTTATTTTTTGGGAGTACAACGCTAAAAAACGTATGAATAGTGGTTCTATTTAGCGTTTTTTGAAGGAAGTAATCGCAAAACAATAAAAAGAATTAGCATTAAATAATTTTGTCTTGGTACTTATTATCCATATAAGAGTCGTCTTCTCAAGTTGTACTTAATTGTCTTTGCTTTTTTTTTAAGCAGTTTATAATTCGACACTTGTAGACGCTTTCCTTTATTCTCAAAAGTAGTATTGAGGAAATAGAAACAAAAATTGAATCGTAATGGGAAAGGTTTTGTCACTCTTTATCTTTCCTAATTGTTAATACCCAAAGGAATAGGAAGCTTTTGTAACAATATCTAATACCTGGAATTGAAAGGGATGTTGGAATAAGTACCAAGAAACAGTAAAAGGGAGAAGGAATAAATATTGTTTTATAGGGTGATTCGTGTTGTGGTTCGTGAGCCACAAGGCATTGTGTCTCTACAAAAAAATATCCTTTCAATTTAGCCACCTCAGTGAATTGAAAGGATATCGCTTATGTTGAGACGAAATGCTTTACGTTTCACGAACCACCACATTGATCATTTTCAAAGTAAATGTGAACCCATTTAATTAGCAGTCTGAGGCTGTTATTACCTTAAAATCACAAATTACGCTGCCTTTTAATTTGAGAATCAGAACTACTGTATCGGATATTAAATGATAGCCTTAAGATCCATTATTTCTACTGACTTGTGCAATCGGCGATTCGACTTCCAATCCCTCATTAGAGACTGATTCTACTTTTGTAGGTTCTACATTCTCATTGTTTTGAGGATCGCAGCTGAAAGTAGATGCGGCGATGCATAGGATTGTTGCAATAGTTAGGAATTTTTTCATGATGCTTAGTTTTTTAAAAGTGATTAATTAATTTTGGTTTCTACTAATTTGTGCAACCGGTGATTCGACTTCCAATCCATCATTAGAGATAGATTCTACTTTTGTAGGTTCTACATTTTCATTGTTTTGCGGATCGCAGCTGAACGTAGTAGCGGCGATGCAGATGATTGTTGCAATAGTTAGCAATTTTTTCATGATACTTAGTTTTTAAAAGCGATTAATTATTCTCGGTTTCTACTTATCTTTCCAATTGGCGATTCGATTTCCAACCCATCATTAGAGATAGATTCTACTTTTGTAGGTTCTACATTTTCATTGCTTTGTGGATCGCAGCTGAACGTAGTAGCGGCGATGCATAGGATTGTTGCAATAGTTAGCAATTTTTTCATGATACTTAGTTTTTAAAATAGATTAATTATTCTTGGTTTCTACTAATACCCATAATAGGCGATTCGACTTCTAACCCATCATTAGAAATCGATTCTACTTTTGTAGGTTCTACATTTTCATTGTTTTGAGGATCGCAGCTGAACGTAGTAGCTGAGATGCATAGGATTGTTGCAATAGTATATAGCTTTTTCATAATATTTAGTTTTTAAAAAGTGATTAATAATAAAATTTGTTGTTATCGAATCTTGAAGTCAGGATTGTAGGTCCTGTTGCAACTAAGCCTGCTACGTTTTGTCTGAGATAGCAAGCCCATTTCGGTATGCCTTATCTGAAACTTTTATGTAACCTATATTTCCATCTTTTGCGTAGTAGGCTACGCTTCTACATGGGTAATCTAAACTTCTATTTTTCAAGAAAAACGATTCGATAGTTTTGTCTGTAGAAAAAGCGGATCAACCTCCTTTATTTCTACTGACTTGCCCGACCGGCGATACGACTTCCAATCCATCATTTGATATAGACTCTACTTTTGTAGGTTCTACATTTTCAGTGTTTTGAGGATCGCAGCTGAAAGTAGATGCAGCGATGCATAGGATTGTTGCAATAGTTAGCAATTTTTTCATGATACTTAGTTATTAATTAACGAGTTCTTGTAACATTACCAATCGGCGATTCGACTTCCAACCCATCATTAGAGATTGACTCTACTTTTGTAGGTTCTACGTTTTCGTTGTTTTGTGGATCGCAGCTGAAAGTAGTAGCGGCGATGCAGATGATAGCTGCAATAGCATATAGCCTTTTCATTTTTAGTTAGCTTTAAAATGTTTGTAATAATTTTTACCCTTGGTCTCTACTAATACTTCCAACCGGCGATTCGACTTCCAATCCATCATTAGAAATAGATTCTACTTTTGTAGGTTCTACATTTTCATTGGCTTGTGGGTCGCAGCTGAACGTAGTAGCTGCGATGCAGGTGATGGCTGCAATAGTTAGCAATTTTTTCATGATACTTATTTTTTTTTAAAAATGATTAATTATTCTCGGTCTCTACTAACACTTGCAATCGGCGATTCGACTTCCAATCCATCATTAGAGATTGATTCTACTTTTGTAGGTTCTACATTTTCATTGTTTTGTGGATCGCAGCTGAACGTAGTAGCGGCGATGCAGATTATAGCTGCAATAGTGTATAGCTTTTTCATTTTTAGTTAGCTCTAAAAGTTTAAAATAGTTTATTGTCCTCCATCTCTACTAATTTGTCCAACCGGCGATTCGACTTCCAATCCATCATTAGAAATAGATTCTACTTTTGTAGGTTCTACGTTTTCGTTGGTTTGTGGATCGCAGCTGAAAGTAGTAGCGGCGATGCAGATGATAGCTGCAATAGTTAGCAATTTTTTCATGATGCTTAGTTTTTTAAAAGTGATTAATTATTCTCGGTTTCTACTTATCTTTCCAATTGGCGATTCAATCTCGACTCCTTCTTTAGAAATTGATTCCTTTGTTGGTTCCACGTTTTCGTTGTTTTGAGGATCACAGCTGAAAGTAGAAGCGGCGATGCAGATGATAGCTGCAATAGTTTGCAATTTTTTCATGATACTTAGTTTTTAAAAAGTGATTAATTATTCTTGGTCTCTACTAATAGCCATAATCGGCGATTCGACTTCCAATCCATCATTCGATATAGATTCTACTTTTGTAGGTTCTATGTTTTCATTGTTTTACGGATCGCAGCTGAACGTAGTAGCGGCGATGCAGATGATGGCTGCAACAGCATATATCTTTTTCATTTTTAGTTAGTTTTAAAAGTGTTCTAAATAATTTTATATTCGGTCTCTACCTATTTTCCCAATTGGCGATTCAACTTCCAACCCATCATTAGAGATTGATTCTACTTTTGTAGGTTCTACATTTTCATTGTTTTGAGGATCGCAGCTGAACGTAGTAGCGGCGATGCAGATGAAGACTGCAATAGTTAGCAATTTTTTCATGATACTTAGTTTTTAAAAAGTGATTAATCATCTCCATCTCTACTAATTTGCCCAATTGGCGATTCGACTTCCAATCCATCATTAGAAATAGATTCTACTTTTGTAGGTTCTACATTTTCATTGGTTTGTGGATCGCAGCTGAATGTAGTAGCGGCGATGCATAGGATTGTTGCAATAGTATATAGCTTTTTCATAATATTTAGTTTTTAAAAAGTGATTAATAATAAAATTTGTTGTTATCGAATCTTGAAGTCAGGATTGTAGGTCCTGTTGCAACTAAGCCTGCTACGTTTTGTCTGAGATAGCAAGCCCATTTCGGTATGCCTTATCTGAAACTTTTATGTAACCTATATTTCCATCTTTTGCGTAGTAGGCTACACTTCTACAGCGATAACCTAAACTTTTATTTTTAAAGAAATTATTCGATAGTTTTGTTTGTAGAGAAATTGGATCAACCTCCTTTATTTCTACTTACGTGCCCAATCGGCGATTCGACTTCCAATCCATCATTAGAAATAGATTCTACTTTTGTAGGTTCTACATTTTCATTGTTTTGTGGATCGCAGCTGAAAGTAGTAGCGGCGATGCAGATGATTGCTGTAATAGCATAAATCTTTTTCATTTTTAGTTAGCTTTAAAATGTTCGAAATAGTTTACGGCTGGGAAGTTATGATAAAACCGTTAAATAAGAAAGTAATTATCAGACCTATTTATTAAAAAATCAATAGAAGAGCACTAGTCATAATGTTTGCTACATCCTACTACATTTATGCCCTATTGTCCATAAGAGTGAAAATAGTCCAAACTATAGGTTAATCCGTCTATATATACTACAAACGGTTGATTTGTAGTGTTTGTGTTTAGTTATTTATACAAAAACCATGTGATAATGAAAAGAACAACACGGTCTAATTTCTCTATTTGAATTTGGAAAATAAGCCAAATTGGAACAAGAATCAGATACAAGTGGAGATGGAAAATGAAATAAAGTTAATAGCTATTGCATGGCAAATTGAATTTTAAAACAAATGAATAGAGGTTAATACCTAAAAGTAAAAATTGTAATATATACTGATTTATGATGGAATCTTTTTCAAAACCTAAACCACTGAAAATAGATTTGGGTGACTACTTTTTTCTTTTTCTCAAGTTATAACGGAAACAGATGAGAAAACATCTTGAAAAGGAGGAAAGTGTAATACTTAAGGAGAAATTATTTTCTCTTTTGAAAGTTCATATGAATAACACTTTCCCTAAACCAATTAGAATATGAGAGGAGAACGATTGAAGCGATTGGTTTTTTACCGAGTGAAGTGATTTACTGGCGAGAAACTGACTATAAATAAAGATTTTGTAATACTAAATTAACTGATTTTGAAGAGGAGAGATTTTTTACAAAGTTCGGCTTTATTAGGAGTTGGACTAAGTTTACCATTTAGTACTGTATTAAGTTCATGTGCTGGCGGACATGGGCAAAGCAAAGAATTGAATTTTAAAGATTTTTCTTTTAATCTATTAAAAAAATGGTGTGATGGTATGATCAACGTACAGGTCGACAAACCTGAAGATCCTACCGTTCATGGTTTAATGGAATGCCCCGGAGATGGAATTATTCATGCCCGTTTGCAGGATGCCGTTTATCCTATGTTTTATATGGCAAAAGCAACAGGGGATAAGAAGTATTTGAAGGCAGGAATTAATGCTTTTGAATGGGCTGAAGCCAATGTAAGCAGACCTGATGGAAGTTGGACCAATGCTTTAAATCCAAAATCATGGAATGGTACTACAGTGTTTGGAGCCATTGCTTTAGCAGAAACATTGAAGCATCATTCTGATTTATTGGATAAAAAAACAAAGAAACGTTGGAGCAATCGACTGAGGGAAGCAACAGGTTTTATCTATAAAAAATTCCCCAAAATCGATACAACCAATGTCAATTATGGCGGAACTAATATTTATGCTTTATACCTGATCGGGGACCTTTTAGGAGAACCAAGATATACTGAAAAAAGTAAGGTGTTAGCGAATGAAATTAAAGGTTATTTTACAACACCCAACCGTCTTTTATTGGGAGAAATCAAACCTTCCGCACATAAATTGAGTGTCAAAGGATTGCCAGGTGTTGATTTGGGGTACAACGTGGAGGAAACTTTGAATAGCCTCGTGCTTTATGCTCACGAAACAAAAGACGAAGAGCTATTAGATTTACTGCACAAATCACTAAACAGTCATTTGGAATTTATGATGCCTGACGGTGGCTGGGACAATAGCTGGGGTACACGAATGTTTAAATGGACCTACTGGGGAAGCCGTACTTGCGATGGTTGTCAACCTGCTTTTAGTGTGATGGCTGACCGTAATCCAGCTTTTGGAACGGCCGTGATTAGAAATACAGAACTGTTGGACCGATGTACAGACGACGGTTTACTTCATGGTGGTATGCACTATGTTTCTCATGGCATCAAACCGTGTTTACATCATACATTTACTCATGCAAAATCACTGGCGTATTTATTGGATAACTGGAAGCATTTACCTGATTTGGATACAGAGACGCCATTGCCAAGAGTAGCTGCTGAAGGGGTGAATTATTTTGAGGAGTTAGATACGGTACTGGTTTCTAGAGGAAATTGGAGAGCAACCATAACCGCTTATGATGCAGAGTACTATCATAAGAAAGACTTAAGACAGGCAACGGGTGCTTCATTATCAGCCTTGTACCACAATCAAATAGGATTGGTTTGTGCTGCAAGTCTTGCGGTTTACAGAAAGATGGAACCTTTAAACCAACAAGATGCTCCTGGAAAAGATATTGCATTGACTCCTCGCATTGAAACAAACGTAGACGGTAATTGGTATACGAATTTATTTGATTTAGAGGCTTCTTTTAATACAAAAAAAGATGATTACCTTGTAGCTGTTGAGGGGACTGCCCAACTAAAAAATGAGGCAAGAGAAAAGGTAAAAGGTACAGCAGGTAATTTCAATATCAACTATCAGTTCGAGACCGATTATTTGAAGATCATAGCTCATACAGATCAAAAAATTAAGGAAAAAACAGCGTTTGTTTTACCAATTGTTTCACCTAACAATGAAGAGGTAAAGCAATTGGATGCAAACACAATTACGATCCATAAAACTGACGGAATATTAAAATTAACTTCCAATGTTTCAATGAAAATCCGTACAACGGAAAAGAAGAGAACTTTTAATATGGTGCCAGGTGTAGAAGCTGTTCCAATTGATATCTTTTTTGAGAAGAATCAAAAATCAGTGGAAGTAAAGTTAGAAGTAGTGTAGGCATGTTCGCATTTTGATAGAATAATATCTGCTCATATCAAACGATAAATAATTGTTCTGTAGGAGTGTTGTATTGCAATGCTCCTATAGAACCACAATACAGCTTACTATATGGTATTTAGACATCAGGAGATTTCTGATGATCTATAGGACACGAATGTCGCTAATGCTTAACATTCGCGCCCATGGTCTTTCTACTCAATTCGTTAGGTAGTGCTTCCTTCGGCCTTGAAGGGAAAAACGTTAAGAATTTCATGAATTGAGCCGTTAAAAATGATTTTCTTGTTTGAGCAAAGCGAGTTTAAAATCATTTAGGCGAGAGGAATGGAATTTAGCTTTTGACTTCAGAGCCTAGATTTTTTGCTTCGTTTTTCATCAATGGAAAAATGAAGAAGAAGGAATCTTGAAAGTAGGACATAAAAAGCTTGTAGAAAAGTCGATTGAAAGTTGACGATAATTTAGTTTACAATGTATTTGTACTGTTTAAATGTTTACTGGTATAGGTTTTCAACAAAAAGGCTTACTACAACCAAAGAGTTGTAGCAAGCCGTTGCCATTTTCAGTGAGAAAAGTTGTTTTTGGAAACTGTAAAAGAACTTACTTTTTCATGATTTTCTTTGTAAAGTATTGACCATCAATCAATATCTGAAGTAAGTAGATATTGGACGGCAGTGTATTAATATCTAACGTAATCGATTTTTGCCCCACCTTATTCCATTCTTTGACGGTTTGTCCAGAAGTATTCTTTAAAGAAAAGAGCACAAATTGACCTCTAGGATTGTCATCAAATGTGATGATGATATATTGCGAAGCAGGGACAGGTGCCACCTTAATACTACTGTTGAAGTGATCATCAATAGAGGAAACAACATCAATTGTAGCGAGTGATGCTGTAGTAGAATAGTCACTTTCCACATGTTCATTCTTTGCTTTCACTCTTACAAAGTAAGTAGTGCTACTGACTAGGTTTTCAAGAATCACTTCAGTAGTATTTACTGAATTTTTAATGATAATTTGACTCTCCGTAAAATGTTCATCAGTGCTTACCTCGTAATCGTAGCTTGTTGCATTTTCTACTTTATCCCAAGAGGCTGTCAATTGAGTTGTCGATGCATTTGAAATGACTAAGTTTAGAGGTGCATCCAAAGTAGGAATAGCTTCCGTGATGCCTTCTATAATATCAGAAAATGCACTGCTTGTATTGCTATTTATTGCTTTTACTCTAAAGAAATAGGAAGAGGCAGGCGATAAGTTATTGAATTGAACTGTGGTGGCATTCATCACCATTCCTTTATTGCTAATATTATTTTCAAAGTCATCACGATCCGTACTTAACTCATACTCATAACTCGTTGCGTCTTGAACTTTCTCCCAATTAAAAGTCAATTGTGTAGTGGTTGGATTCGAAACCACTACGTTAGCAGGTATATCCAATGTTGGAATAGCCGTTGTTGTGCCTTCAACGATATCCGAAAACGCACTTTCAGTAGTAGCGTTTTTAGCTTTTACTCTGAAGAAATAAGTAGAGGCAGGGGTTAAGTTTTCCAATTCAATTGAGACTCCATTATCGACAGTTCCTTGAGTAAGAATGTTGTTATCGAAGTCATCACGATCTGTACTTAAGGCATACTCATAACTAGTTGCGTCTTGTACTTTCTCCCAAGTAAAAGTCAATTGTGTAGTGGTTGGATTCGAAACGACTAAGTTGGCAGGTATATCCAATGTCGGAATAGCCGTTGTAGTCCCTTCAACGATATCTGAAAATGCACTTTCGGTAGTGGCGTTTTTTGCTTTTACTCTGAAGAAATAAGTAGAGGCAGGGCTTAAGTTTTCCAAATCAATTGAGACTCCATTATCGACAGTTCCTTGAGTAAGAATGTTGTTATCGAAGTCATCACGATCTGTACTTAAGGC
>NZ_JACVVP010000159.1 GCF_014534745.1 Flammeovirga sp. EKP202 | reverse complement strand
AAATAAGCATTGCAAATTAAATTTCTCTTCTTACCTTTGCACTCGCCTTTAACGAAAGGCATTTAAAACTTCTCTTTGGGAGTGATAAAACAGAGTGTTGTAAGTTTAGGAAATGACGTAAAAAAAACTTCAAAATTTTTTAAAAAAAGATTTGGAAGTTAAAAAGAAAAGTTCTTACCTTTGCACTCGCTTCTGGAAAACGAAGCAGCTTTAAACAACGGTTTAAGGTGGATAAAAATCTGGAAAACAGATCATTGAACTTCGGTTCAAACGTTCTTTTGATGTAATGAAAAAGTAATTATAAGATCAGCGAAAGCGGA
>NZ_JACVVP010000158.1 GCF_014534745.1 Flammeovirga sp. EKP202 | reverse complement strand
ACTTTAGTCCAGTTGTATTCAAGAGAAGCGATTTCAAATCCACCATCATAAGAGTAAGCATCTCCGTAAGTGACTGTCGCTGTTTCCGTATCTGCACCGCTATAGGTTTGACCATCATAACTGCTGATGTACTCGCTATTATCAATCAGGTCATCGAAGAATAGGAGGTTATTATCAACATTGAACTGCGTCTTTTGGTCATTAGCATTATCAAAAGTAGTAAGTGCTACATCCTCCAATTGGTTATCCGCAAGATTTACCGTTTCAAGATAACCAAAGTTTCCAATTGTCAGACTTGTCGGCAGGCTTGTTAAAGCTCTATTCGA
>NZ_JACVVP010000157.1 GCF_014534745.1 Flammeovirga sp. EKP202 | reverse complement strand
ATATTATTTTTTCCGATTACTGCCTTTCAAAAACTTTAAATAGAACCACTATTTATACGTTTTTGAGCGTTGTACTCACAAAAAATAACTAAGAATTAATTATCATTTATTTTTGGCTTAGTACTTAATGAGAAAAAAGGAGAAGTAAATCATAATTAATTTCACTTCTGCTCTTTCCTCAGAAAAGTCAGTACATTGTAAACTAAATTTTCGTTAATTAATATTATTACTTTTATGAAGGGTAAATGGTAGTGTATTGTGGTTCGCGAGGGGCTGTCGCAAAACCATCAAAAATTCCAAATACTCTTCATTTTTAAATCGTATGAACATAAA
>NZ_JACVVP010000156.1 GCF_014534745.1 Flammeovirga sp. EKP202 | reverse complement strand
TTTAGCGGAGCAGATACAGAAACAGCGACAGTCACTTTCGGAGATCCTTACTCTTATGATGGTGGATTTGAAATCGCCTCTCTAGAATATAACTGGACTAAAGTAAGCGATGGATCGACGGAAAGCTCTGCTGCAGAGTTAAGCATTCCTTCAATGACTAGTGACAATGCGGACAGCTATAGATTGAATATCACGTCAACTTCTATCACTGGTCTGACAATCTTCACAAAACAAATCGATCTATTATTTACATTAGGACAAGAAGATTCAGTAGCACTATACAACTTATTCGTCGAGTTAGGTACAACGCCTGATAAGGCAACAGAAATGCGTGA
>NZ_JACVVP010000155.1 GCF_014534745.1 Flammeovirga sp. EKP202 | reverse complement strand
ACCAAATAGTCCCACCATTTTCCTCCAATAAATTCCCTGTCAGCCGTTATATATTCTATAATAGATAAATCAAAGAGGTGATGAAATCTATTGAAAAGCTCTTCCCTTTCTTTTTCATTTGAGTTACCTCTTTTATTTCCAAGTACAGTCCACAATATAGGAAGTCCTACACCTTCATAAATCACACTTAAGTATAAGATATTGATATTCAATTGACCAAACTTCCAATTTGTACGATCTAGCGACAGCTGTAACTTCCCTTGAATTGGTAACATTTTTAATAATAAGAGAGAAAATGCATTTTCATCAAGTTCAAATTCAGAGAAAAATCTTTG
>NZ_JACVVP010000154.1 GCF_014534745.1 Flammeovirga sp. EKP202 | reverse complement strand
ATCCGCTTTCGCTGATCTTATAATTACTTTTTCATTACATCAAAAGAACGTTTGAACCGTAGTTCAATGATCTGTTTCTCAGATTTTTATCCCGATAAACTCTTTTGTTTATCGCTACTTCTTTCCAGAAGCGAGTGCAAAGGTAAGAACTTTTTATTTTAACTTCCAAATCTTTTTTCAAAAAATTTTGAAGTTTTTTTTTCGTTGATCTTTTCGATTTACAACACTCTAAATTTTCAACTCCAAAAGAGAAGTTTTAAAAGCCTTTCGTTAAAGGCGAGTGCAAAGGTAAAAAGAGTTTTTTAATCTGCAATGCTTATTTTGTTTTATTTAGAA
>NZ_JACVVP010000153.1 GCF_014534745.1 Flammeovirga sp. EKP202 | reverse complement strand
CTCCCCAGAGCGTTTCGCCGCTTGTCGCGTCCTTCGTAGCCTCCAAAAGCCTAGGCATTCCCTGTATACCCTTCTCTCGCTTTTCTTTTGAGTGAAATTATTTAGCTAAAAATAATTTCTAAAGTTTTTCCCATTCTGTCAAAGATCTTTTGTTCTAACTTTTTAGAACTAGTGGGCTTAGCTGGACTCGAACCAGCGACCTCTACATTATCAGTGTAGCGCTCTAACCACCTGAGCTATAAGCCCTTATTGATGTAATAAAAGTAATCATAAGTCCCTCGAAAGCAGGATCCCGTTCGTAAAGCACAAGGCTCCAAAAGGAGGTGTTCCAGCCGCACCTTCCGGT
>NZ_JACVVP010000152.1 GCF_014534745.1 Flammeovirga sp. EKP202 | reverse complement strand
AGGTCGATCACTCTACCGTAGTTGTCAATTTGAGTAGCTACCGATTTTCCATCATTATCTACCCAATCACGCATTTCTATTGCTTTATCAGGCGTTGTGCCTAACTCAACGAATAGATTATAGAGTGCCACTGAATCTTCTTGACCTAATGTAAATAATAAGTCAATTTGTTTTGTGAAGATGGTTAGCCCAGTGATGGAAGTTGAAGTGATATTCAATCTATAGCTGTCCGCATTGTCACTTGTCATTGAAGGAATGCTTAACTCCGCCGTTGAGCTTTCCGTTGATCCATCACTTACTTTAGTCCAGTTGTATTCAAGAGAAGCGATTTCAAATCCACCATCATAAG
>NZ_JACVVP010000151.1 GCF_014534745.1 Flammeovirga sp. EKP202 | reverse complement strand
TTTAAGAAAATATTTGGAGAAGAAGCGAATAAAGATATTCTGATTGATTTCTTGAATTCAGTATTACCTGCCGAAGACCAGATTTATGATTTGACGTATAAATCAACGGAACATTTACCCAAAAATGACACCGACGGTAAAGCCATTTATGATTTATATTGTGAAAACGAAAAAGGTGAAAAATTTATCGTGGAGTTACAACGTGCCGAACAGACTCATTTTAAAGACCGCACCATTTATTACTCAAGTTTCCCCATTCAAGAACAAGCCAAGAGAGGAAAAGGATGGGATTATGAGTTAAAAGCAGTCTATGTGATTTCCATTATGGATTTTATCTTTGATGAGACCGAA
>NZ_JACVVP010000150.1 GCF_014534745.1 Flammeovirga sp. EKP202 | reverse complement strand
AAAGACGACATAGTTCAATCGATAATCAAAAACCTTTCTATATCTTTGAGAAAGGTCGCCGAGACACAAGCTCAAAAAAGATAATTATCTTTTCCGCTTAGACAGTCCGAACTACTGGGGTAATTATAACACTGTCGCTTAACACTACGAAGAGTGCGGGGCAAGTTTTAGTCAAAATATTCATCAAAACCCTTTTCTAATAAAAAAGAATCAACATCTTTCTCATCAAAAATAGAGGAATATGAGTTTTTCATGTTGATATAATTTATTTCAATTATTAACTGACCTTTCGCTCACCAAAAATTTGCGAATGGTAAAAGTATAAATATAAGGATGCTAAATTAAGCTGTTT
>NZ_JACVVP010000014.1 GCF_014534745.1 Flammeovirga sp. EKP202 | reverse complement strand
GTAATTAAATATCTCCTTTCAGACTTTTATTTCTAAATGCAATACGAAATATTAAGATCTATTTTTAAATAGCTTCTTAGTAATACTTTTTTCATTGTTCTATTTGAATTGATTAATAATGTTTGAATTCTATGAAGAATTTCATCCTAAACATCATGTAGTTACTTAAAGAAGCATTTTGTGTTTCATTCTACAAGCTTTTGTAACGCTATTGAAATTCAAAAAGTTACATCAAAATATTATTTTAACTTACTTTAGTAGTCGTGAATTTTAGACATAAAAAAAAGCCTTCAGAAAAGGCTTCTACAAATAATGGTATTATCATGATGGTTGGGGTCGTAAAAATTAATGAGTTAATGTGCTCCTCATGTAATTAAAAAGGTTAATTTATTTTTTCTCGATTTGGGAAACAATCACTGGAATCACTTCATTAAATGACTTTCCACTTAGTTTAGCCATTGTAGTACACATATCAAAGATATCTTTACCTCTCTGACTTTTCATCAATTCAAGTGCCGAGACATAATCGTAATGCTCATTTTCTTGAGCAAGGTTTAATACAATACGACTAAATTTCATCAATTTTGTCTCTTCAAAACCTCCTTCAAACTCTGGAATTTCTTGCAGAATTGTACTGATCATCAACAGGTCATAATTATCTGGTATAGACTGTTCATATCCTCGCATTGTCTTTTTGTATTCATCATGCAATTCTTTATTGACACGAATAGACGAAGATTGATTTTTTAAACTTCCTTTATTTTTACTGGCCATACTTTTCTATGATTAATGCAACACGAAAATACTAAATTGTAATCACCTACAAAAGATAAAAAGCTGTTCACTCCCTCAAATTTATGATAGTAAAGACAATAATTGCGATTGAAAATACATTTTAAATAAAGGAACGCAGCACTACATTATGAAATGTTGTTGTATATTACTTGGTAAGTGCAAGGGTCAAAATTTATAACGACTATCGTACATTCATTTTGATTGCACCTATCTTATTTTTTAATAGTCTATCTTTTGAGTCGACGTCTCAACTTAAAAAATTTTTAATAGTCTGAAGTGCTATACACGCAGTTATTATTATGGAAAATAAACTAATAATTAATATCCTAGAACTTATTGGTGGTCTTATTGTCTTGATTGGTGGAGGGGAATTTCTTGTAAATGGTGCAACAAACATTGCATTACGTTTAAAAATACCTGCCATCATTGTAGGACTTACCATTGTTGCCTTTGGCACTTCTGCCCCAGAACTTTTTATTAGTTTACATTCTGCCTTATCAGGAAATGCTGACTTGGCTATAGGAAATGTGGTTGGTTCAAATATCTGCAACCTCGGAATGGTGTTAGGAATTACGGCAATCATTTATCCTATTAAAGTTAGTGACACAACACTAAAATTTGATTGGCCCGTAGCAATGGGGGCTTCACTCCTGTTATTCTTACTTACTTTTGACAATGTGATTTCGTCTAGAGAAGGTGCTGTATTTTTTGGATTATTAGTCATCTATCTGTTTGTCCTCTTTAGAAGAACAAAATCAGACATTGAGCTTCAAAAAACGACGAATGAAGAATTTCAATTAGATGAAAGTGAAAAAGGAAAAAGCTCAACTTCACTTTGGGTGAAAGATATTGCGTTTTTAGTCACTGGTATAGTTGCTTTAAAGTTTGGTGCAGAGTGGTTTATTGATGGTGCCAAATCTATTTGTCTGGAGCAATTAGGGTTAAATGAAAGAATTGTAGGGATTTTGGTTTTAGCCATTGGAACTAGTTTACCTGAATTAGTAACCTCATCTGTTGCAGCTTTTAAGAAAGAAACAGACCTCGCATTAGGGAACCTGATGGGATCAAATATCTTTAATGTGCTATCTATTTTAGGTATTACGAGTATGGTCATCCCTATTAATGTCAGTAAAATTATGCATGGTTATGATATGGTTTGGATGCTGGGAATTACACTTCTTACTATTCCTTTAATGATATTAGGAAGGGATTTAAACCGATATGAAGGTATGTTGCTACTCATTACATATTGCTATTACATATACACCATTTTCTAACGAAATAAACAAAAAACTTCTACTCAAAAAGTAGAAGTTTTTTACTTTCTCAATAAATATTCTGTATTCTCTAATAATACTATTGTGTTCTCTCCTATTAACTAATTACAAACTGTATTTCGCTCGCTTTAAATCATTTCTTTTTTTCTGAAACTTGACGGGGAAAAACCATAATGTTGATGGAATACTTTAGAGAAATATCCCACATCATTAAACCCACAATCATAACAAATTTCAGAGATTCTATTGTTGGTTTGAATTAATAGCTCCGATGCTTTTTGAATCCTCTTTTTGTTGATGTACTGCTTAGGACTTTCATCAAAAGTCTGTCTAAACTTCCTTTTAAAAGTAGACAAGCTCAAACCAGTCAGAATTGCAATGTCATCTATTGATAAATCTTCATATAAATGGCTATGGATAATTTTCTTGAATTGCGTTTCTTCTGGTTGAAATAATGAACTCAATAATGCTTTGATATTATTTCCTTCTTTGGCATTGGAAAGCAATAAAACCAACTCTTTGACTTTCAATTTTATTAATTCCTCATTGACCATTGATGGATTATTGAAATAAAATAAAAGGCTATCGATATAAGTTGTGATCATTTCGTCTAATGGAATTTTCTCCACATTGTAACTCACTTTTCTAGGATACTTCAACACTTCAGGCAACCCCTCATCATAGACATATTTTAAAGTATCTGGGTAAAAATGAATCAGAATGGCCTCATAAGATTGTTCTTCTTGTTGCTCAACCCAATGATTAACATAGTTACCGCATTTCATCAAAAAGCTATCTGAAGAAGTGAAAGTGTACTGTTCATTGGTTGCATAAAGCATTGCTTTTCCATGAAGTACATGTATAAAGCAAGCTTCATTGTTCATTGTTGCATCCCTTTTTAATGGAGGTTTAAAACTTGCTTTTTCAAAGACAGGTTTTCCATTTAACCGAAAATGATCATAACTTAAAAAACTCATAGAAAAACCTTATCTCGTTTCGTATTGTTTCTTGATTTCATCAAAATTATCCGCATTGATTTCTTCGCCTGTTGTGACATAGTGCTCCACGGCCAACATATAATTACTCAATTGTTTTCTGAACTTCCCTTTGGCTAGGCCTCCCATAAATGCCGGTTTAGTTCTATAGTTAAATTCAAAAACCAACTTGCTTGTATTGGCATCAAGTGGAACTACTTTATAAATGGCATAAGAGTATTCGGGTACTAATGGGATCCCTTGTGTAGTAGTGATTTGCACCTTAAAAGAGTAATTTTCAGGATCATAATCCACCTGCGTTTCTTTGACGTATTTTGATCCATCTAAGTTGAGGTTGCAAACTCTCTCTGCTCCTTCACAACCTTTGTGCTGGTCATTTGTATAACTAGAACTAACGACAAGAGGGTGTGATTTATGAATATCTCCGAACTCTTCTCCGACTACTTTCCAAACTGCAGCTGCAGGTGCTTTAATGGTTCTTTCTACCGAAATAAATTGTGTTTTCTTTTGAGCAAAAAGACTTGCTGAAAACAGTAAAAAATAGAATGTGAAATAGACCGTATTTTTCATAGTGTAATGTATTTAAAAGCTATAATTGTTTTTGTTGACATTACAAATATGGCAGGTCTATAAATGGTTTATAGCGACAAAAAGTTCAATGATTTGGAAAATCAGACCAATGACTTTTTATAGTCAGAGGGAGAAACCTGATAAGTAGATTTAAAGAGTTTGGAGAAGTAGCCAATATCATTGAAACCACAATCATAAGCAATTTCGGAGATACGTTGATCAGTTGTTTGAAGTAAACTAATGGCTTTTTCTAATCTTTTTGACTTGATATATTGTGTTGGGCTGGTATTGAAAACTGTTTTGAATTTTCTTTTAAAAGTAGATAAACTGAGCCCTGTAAAAAAGGCCAAATCTTGTAAACTTAGGTCTTCATACAGATGAGCATGGATGATCTCCTTAAAATCATAGGCATTGGCTTTAAACAGATCACTAAACATATTCTTGATAACACCGGTATGGTCTGAATTCAGCATTACTTGAATCAATTCTCTTACTTTTAATTTGATTAATTCATCATTCATTAAAGAAGGGTTTTGAAAATAAAACTCCAAGCTTTTCATATAATTTACCAACATTTCATTGGTCTTCAACTTCGCAACAGGACCATGAGGTTTTACATCAGAAGATTTAAAAACTTCTGGAATATTATTGTCATAAATATGCTTCAATACATCTGGATAAAAATGCATCACCATCACCTGACTTTTATCCTCATCTTCATTTTTCTTCCAAACGTTAACAAAGTTGTCACATTTCATCAGAAAGCAATCTGATGTTTCTAAAGAAAGCGTATCGTTGGGTACATATAAATTGGATTGTCCTTTAATGATAAATACAAAACGTGCTTCATCTACAAAAGACGAATTAGCCTTAAAAGGAGGTTCAAAAACTGCTTTTCCAAAAATAGGTTTATCTAGAAGTTCAAAATGAGTAAGATCAAAAGATGACATAAAATAAGAAAGGTGTTTAACTTCTGAGCGAAGTAGATTTTCATTTAAAAAATTGCGAATCTATCCTCAAAATAGTGAATGATCAACAACCTAATTAATTAATTTTTATGAAAATGAACAAATAAACCGAAATTGCTCTTTAGTTAATGCTAAAAAAATATGTAATGACAAGAAGATCTTTATCTTTGTAGGGTGGAAATCTGATATAAGGTTTCTAATTTTTTTTAGAAATAAGACTAATCACATGAGACGCTTAGGCGAATATATTCTCTTTTTGAAAAAGATGTTCTCCAACAGGGAGCCTCTTACCACTTACGTTCGTTTATTTTTTCAGGAGTGTATCAACATCGGTATCAATTCCCTCTTTTTAGTAGGCTTCGTCTCTCTTTTTGTGGGAGCCGTAATTGCATTACAAATGGCTTACAATATTGTTAGTCCATTATTACCAAAGTACATTATTGGCTTAGCCACAAGAGAAATGATGATTTTGGAAATGGCACCCACATTATCAGCTATTGTATTTGCTGGTAAGGTAGGTTCGCAGATTGCCGGTGGAATTGGTACTATGCGTATCACTGAGCAGATAGATGCTTTAGAAGTGATGGGTATTAATTCAGCTTCTTACTTGGTTCTCCCTAAAATTATTGCAGGCATGGCTATGCTTCCTTTGTTAGCAATTTTGTCAGCGGCATTGGGTATTTGGGGTGGATATCTCGCTACAATTTTTGGCAACTTATCTCCTACGGAAGATTATATATATGGTATTCAAAATACATTTGTTTCTTTTGAGGTACCTTTTGCCATTATCAAAGCATTTGTTTTCGGTTTTATCGTCACTTCTATTTCTGCTTTCAAAGGCTACAATGTGAAAGGTGGAGCTTTGGAAGTAGGTAAGGCAAGTACTGATGCAGTAACAGCTTCATGTATTGCTATACTTGCAGCAGACTTTATTCTAGCAGACACTTTACTTTCGTAGACAATGATTGAGATTAAAAATGTAGGGAAATCTTTCCAAGGAAAAGAAGTACTAATGGGTATTAGTGCCACTTTTGAGAAAGGCAAAACAAATATGATCATCGGTGCCAGTGGTACAGGTAAGAGTGTTTTGCTGAAAACAATTGTAGGTCTCTTCTCTCCTGACAAAGGTTCGGTGTTATATGACGGAAGAGATTTCCATGCTTCGACAATTAGAGAACAAAAGATTATTCGTGGAGAAATCGGTATGCTTTTCCAAGGTAGTGCATTGTTTGACTCACTTACCGTAGCAGAAAATGTTCGTTTCCCTTTAAATATTCACTCTGATATGTCAGAAAGTGAAAAGGACGATAAGGTCAATTTTTATTTGAAACGAGTAGGTTTGGAAAATGCCGCACACAAAATGCCTTCTGAGATCAGTGGTGGTATGCAAAAAAGGGTGGGTATTGCCAGAGCCATTGTGATGAACTCTCAATATCTATTCTGTGATGAACCTAACTCTGGTCTTGATCCTCAAACAGCGTGGATGATTGATCAGTTAATTCATGAAATTACGCAAGAATATAATCTTACAACAGTTATCGTATCACATGATATGAACTCTGTAATGGAAATTGGAGAGTACATCATGTTTATGTATAAAGGTCTTAAAATTTGGGAAGGTACTAAAGATGAAATTTTAGATGCTGAACCTAAAGAATTAAAGGATTTCTTATTCTCAAATAAATTAGTGAGGACATTTAAAGGAATTTAGTGAGGAAAGAATGCTGAGGGGAGTAAATCTCTTTCAATTTATCTTTTCCCAAAAAATATACAACGAGCATCAAGATTGATTTTTCTTGATGCTCGTTTTTTTTAAGGGAAGTACTAAATATCTTTGAGTACTTATTTTTTGCGTGAACACGTAGCAAAGGCTGCAGGAGATCACATCTTAATCGCTTTTTTACTCTCCGTTTCCACTCCGAAAGACTCTAAAAGTAAGTCATTCATCGCATCACTGTTTATAATAGTATTAATTTTACCTTCCACATCTATCGGATGAATTTCTTCACCGTACCATTTCACTTGTATTTTGGCTTTTTTTCCATCTAAATACTTCTTCCCTTCTTCCATATCTCTACGTTTTTGGGGTTTCAATAATTGATAAGGAAAACCATAGGTATATTCTTCATATACATAGGTTTGTTTTTCTGAAATAGAAGCTTCTAAGGCTTGTTTAAATCGACCTGGCGTAGCAGAATCTCTCGTATCTCTTGACATTCTTACTGCTATTTGTACACTATCCACACCTTTGATAGGGACATTGTGAATCGTAATACGTTCATATTTTTCAGTACTTTTATTAGTGGTATAAGAAGACATAAACAAAGAAATACTGAATACTAAAGTCAGCAATTTTGCTCCGATAATCAAGGATTTACTATTTCTATGATTGCTTTCTAAAACCACCTGATCTACTTGAAAACCATTTCTATCTACTTTATGAACTGCCAACTTTTTATCAGGTATTGAATAAGGCAACAACAAGGATAGTACTACCATAAATAGTATTGTGAAATAGAAAGGTTCTTTGTAGCCAATGGTCTGATTAAATGTCACTTCCAAGGTTCCATTTAACAATAAAGCGAAGCCTACAATCAAAAAAGTATACACCACTGACAATATAAAAGGGCGATACTTAAATGGGATATTAGAAACAGTTTTATGGACTAAATTTGATTTACCTTTATCTTCTCTGTTATATGTAGAGTTAGTCGTGACTTTAAACATAATTCAATCTTTCTTTCGGGTTTATCTAATTTAATATCAAACAAATATACGTATAGACCTCCCAAAGGATTATGAATTATCGTTAATTGTATTTAATGACCTTTCTCAAGTAATCAATTCAAAATCGCCACTTTCGCCCTTTGAAGCTCTTCTGACCGCTTGATCTGCTCTACGGACTGGCTCAAAGATTCTGTACTCTCCATGGTACTTTTTAATAATATGAATCGTGTTTTCGATACTAATTAAGTGACCTGGACTGATAAAAATGGGCTTCACACCTGTATTACTTCTCAGTGCAACACCTACCACTTCATCTTCCAAAAGCATCGGGGAGATACTTCCTTTTTGTTTTCCGAGCTCTCTTTCATATTTGACTAGTGGCTTTTTTGCACACCCAATTGTAGGAATGTTCAACTTTAAACCAAGCCAACTTGCAATTCCAAATCTTCTTGGATGAGCAATTCCATGGCCATCCACAATGACTAATGCAGGTTTTAATTTTAGTTCTAAAGCTAGTTGCTCTAAGCATTCTACCAAAAGAGGCCCCTCATAATAAGCAAAATACCCTGAAGTATAAGGAGTGGTTGGCAGCGGATGAATGGTCACAAAAGTGTTGACCCACTCCCCTGTTTTCCCTCTCATGATATCACAAGAAACAAATGCACAATCATCCGTATAGGCTACGTCCATTGTACACACTGCATCTTCCAGTCCTAGTTGTAATCGGGGAGTATCATCAGGGTAAATGATGACTTTTTTTGCTAACTCCTCTTGCTCTTTATCTTTTATTTTATCCATAAATGGAATCAAAAAAGACGTTACAATACCATTGTAACGTCTCATTTATTATCTATATACTCGTTTTTTATTCAAAGCATTTTGATAGATTCTCGCATATCTATTGTGCTCTGTCAATGTCTTAGAGAAGTGATGGTAACCTGAAAAATCAGCATCTGCTACCATATACATGTATTTGTGCTTCTCTGCATTCAACACCGCATTAATGGCTGTAGTTGATGGTATTCTGATGGGTCCTGGAGGCAAACCAGAATACTTATATGTATTATAAGGAGAATCTACTTCCAAGTGCTTGTTCAACACTCTTTTTACGTCAGTAAATTCTTTGACCATTCCCACTTCTACTGCGGCATATACTACAGTAGGATCAGATTGTAAAGCCCAATTTCTATTTAAACGGTTTACATACAGACCCGCTACTTTGGGCATCTCATCAGATTTAATGGTCTCCGATTCCACAATTGAAGCTAAAGTAGACACTTGATAAGGTGTCAATCCAATCGCTTCCGCTTTTGATTTGCGGTCTGTATTCCAGAAACGATCGTATTCTTTTTTCAACCTTCTCATTAATTGTTTTGGAGAAATTGTCCAATACACTTCATAAGTATTAGGTAAAAAAAGTGCTTTAACTGTCAATGAATCAAGTCCCAACTCTTTCAACAATTCTGCATCTGTTGCCGCTTCATAGAATTGCTCCGATGTCATTTCTAAACGTGGAGTAATTCTATCTGCCACATCTTGAATTGTTCTAGCGTTGTTGAAAGTGATTTTGATAGGTGTCTGAGCTCCTGATCTTAAGAAACGTACGGCCTCCAAGTTGGTCATATCAGGTTGTAATACATACAAACCGGGCTTTACGTTCTCATTATATTTTAATGCTTTACTTACAAAACGGAAAGGCACTAACTCTGAAAGAATATCGTACTTCATTAAAGTATCCGATACGTTTTCAATCGTTGCACCGTGAGGAACTCTGATTACTGAAGGTTCCTTGTCAACTTGTATGTTAGGCGTATAAAAAACTTGATAGATATAAACTAATATCGATATTGTAAAGACTGAAAATCCTACAAATAAAAAAATACGTAAGTTACTTTTTACCATTGTTATTTAGTTTTGGCACTTCAAAGATTTAGGTGTTCTTAGAGTGACTTTTTAATTCTGGATGGTAAATTAAAGTACTCATCCTTTCTTCTGCAAACATTTCATTGGCAACTTCAAGTAAATCTTCGGCGCTGATCGCTTTGATTTGCTGGAAGACCTCCTCTATTGTTTCAAACTTCTCTTTGTCTAGCAGTGCTTTACCCATCCCTAACATTATAGACAAGTTGCTTTCACCTGACATGGCAATTTGACCCATTATTTGTTGCTTCACGCTTCGAAGTTGTTGTACCCCAAGCTTCTTCTCTCTCAGCTTTGATAACTCTCCGTGTACCAACTTCAAGCATTTATTCAAGCTTTTATCTTCTGTAGCAAAATATATACTGAACTGTCCGCTATCTAAATAAGAAGTTGACCCTGCCGAAATATCATATACATAACCGTACTTCTCTCTGATCCCCAAGTTCAATCTTGAATTCATAGCTGGGCCTCCTAATAGATTGGTCAGCAAGAAAAAAGTCAAACGTTTAGGGTGGTGCATCTCAAAAGCATCTGAACCAATCATTACATGTGCTGAATTGATGGGTTTATATCTTTCGATAAATTGTGGCTTATACCCTGTAAAAATTTCTCTTTTACGGTCTTTCTTTGCCTCTTTAACACCTCCAAAGTACTTCTCCACCAATTTCACCACCTTTTCAAAAGACAAATTTGAAATAGATGAAATGACTACTTGATGTGTATCAACGTTCTGCTCTAAGAAATCAAAAAAATCCTTCTGCTGAAAGCTATTCACACTTTCTACCGTACCTAAAATATTTCTTCCTAGCGGGTGATTCGGGAAAATAATTTCATCAAACTCATCGCCAATTGCATCCGTAGGATCATCTTTATACATAGACATCTCCTCCAGAATTACCGAACGTTCTTTCTCTATTTCTTTTTCTGGGAAATTGGAATTGAAAGTTAGATCTGAAAGAACATCAACCGATTTTTCAAAATGTTCTACTAATGTGGAAGTATAAAAAGTGATTTTTTCCTTGGATGTATAAGCGTTTAACTCCCCTCCTACAGAATCAATGCTATTAAGGATATGGTACGTTTTTCTTTTGTTCGTCCCCTTAAAAGCCATATGTTCCCAGAAGTGAGCAATGCCCTGCTGTTCTAGCGTTTCGTCCCTGCTACCTACATTCAAAACAACACCGCAGTGTGCTAGTTTAGTTGTTTTTACTTGCCTGTGTATTAGTCGAATTCCGTTATCTAAACGGTGAATCTGATAATTTTTATCCATTGACTATTTATTTCCCACAAAATTGACCTCATTTTCTCACAAAAATGAGCCTGCAAATTTACTGATTATCATCCACTCTTTTATCTAATGCTCTCAAAAAAAAAGGCCCTTAGATAGATTTATTAATAAAAAGAGATAAAATGATGAATTTCAAGCAAGGACGAGTATTAATTTAATAAATGATGAAAGTATAATTTCGTTCAACTTGTTACTCTAAAATGACCAAATAAGTAGGAAGTAATGAATGAAATATACCAAAAAACCTTAAAATAAAAAATTGCGGTTATCCGGTATATTTAAATTTTAAAAAATTGATTTTCAATGATTTACTATTAATATACAGTTATTTTTTATTCTTATCTCTTAACTCAGAAGGAGCGTAACCATAGTATTTTTTAAAGACTTTACTCATATGAGCGATATGACTAAAGTTTAAATCGAAAGAAATTTCAGTAAGTGTTTTATCAGTATAAGTGATTTGTCTGAAAACCTCCTCTACCTTCTGCTGATTGTAGAACTGTAAAATAGGTTGATCAAATATAGACTTAAAAATACGGTTCAATTTAGAAACACTCATACCATACTCTTCACTTAGCTCTGTAAGATTAGGTTGTTCTGAAAAATCAGATAGATAGGTATCCTTTAATTGCATCATCGCTTTTAGGTCCTCGGGATGTATGTTTGTCTTCACCTTAGAAGATAAAGCTTCCATCTTTTCCACAATCACCCCCATGATATCTGCAGATTTACTAAAGAAGGCAATGTGTCTTCGTTTGTCTCTATCTACATTAGCAATAATGGTTTTGACATAATTCTCAATTTCAACATCGAGAGAAAAATACTGAAACCAAGGGGATTTATCATCAAAAAGGGTTTTCAGTTTAAAATCAGGATTTGCGGAATTAAAACTATTGAAAAGTTCTAATGAAAATCGAATAGTAACCCATTCGCATGTTTCACCATAAGGAAATTCTATCTCAAAATGTTGATTAGAGTTATAGATAAATACTCCTAGGTTATTGAAGTTCTTAGATTCATTTTTACTAAAAAAAGAACCTGTAAAACCTATCCTAACAATAATATAATGTTTATCGTCACTTGGAATGTACTTTGCCACAATAGGCTTCTTTGCATGCATTTTGAAAATATCTACATACATATCATTCAAAAAGCATATTGAGGATAACTTTAGATCACACCAACTATTATTGACTACTAACTCTTCTCCATTCCATGTCCCTCCATTATCTTTTGCAAATTGTACGTACCCTTGTTGGTGATCTGTTTCACTCGTCTCTATTATGTATTTATCTTCCATATTATTTATATCCAATCCTATATCTAATATACAATTCTATCTTTCTAAATCATATCACAAGCTCTTTTTTTGAATTGACGATAATTGACAACCGCTTAAATAAAACGTACAAATCATTGCCTTGAAAAACCTAGACATTTGTAATGTAATCAATCGGGAAACACGCTTAAAACATTACTCCTGAAGACATTACTAAATTATTTTATCATTGTTAAAAGAAATAGAAAATGAAAAATTTAAAAAACTACTTGTCAATCATTTTAGGGTTTATCTTTTCAGTAAATGCTCTTGCTCAAAATGAAATTAATATTGAAGATAACCTTTCAAACTTAAACTTAAAGAAAGAATATAAGGGCGGTAAACTTTATGAAGCTAATGGATTTTTGATTCCTGTTATTGAAGGTTCAAATGAAGAAATGGGCGAACAATATGGTGCATTGATGAAAGAGGAAATGCAAAAAGCCTATGATTTCTTAATCAAACCAGAATTAAAAGAAGGAAAATTGGATCAAGAAACGATTCAGTTTTGGGTAAACAGAGCTTACGGTACAGGATCATTAAGAACGAAACAATTCTATAATGGTGTTGCAAAAGGAGCCGGTTGGTCATTGAATGATGTTGTTTTCCTAGATCAAGTGATGGAATATGGTATCTACTATGGTAAACTTCACTCTTTTGCAGGTTGTACATCAATCGCATCTTGGGGTGAGCAATCAAAAGACGGTGAAATGTACATCGGTCGTAACATGGACTGGAGTGAAGCGTTCTTAAACTTCCCAACAGTTTTAACAGTAAGAAAACCAAATGACGGTTCTTTTAAAATGGCGACTACAGGATGGCCTGGTATGTTCTGTGCATTCACTGCCATGAACGAAGAAGGGGTTTACATTGACTTACACGACGGTACTAGTATGGGCGGTTCTTTGGTATTCTTAGAAAGACCTTCATTGATCAACACTTTGACTGACTTCATGAGTGAGTCTCCAAACTTAGACGCTTTAAAAGCAAGATTCAACGGCATGAACAACAGTACTTCTACCATCTTCACAATTGCGGATAGCAAAAGTGCTGCATCAATGGAATGTTCTTCATTGAACGGTAACAGAGTTCGTTTGCCAAAAGGTGATGCGATCACAGTTGTGAACTCATTCTTAGTAGATGATTGGGGATTAGGAAAAAGAGAAACAGTAAGTAACTCTTTAAGAAGATACTCTAACATGGAAGAGCGCTTAGCTGAAAATAAAGGTAAAGTTGATGCTCAATTAACAAAAGATTTAATGGACATCAGAATCTTCAACGAAGATGGTTCTTTCAAAGAAAACGGTGGTTGTACTAAACCAGCTTTACAAGACGCTGACTTAACAGTTTACCAAACAGTTTTCGATATTCACAATCAAAAAGTATACATGAAAGTTCCAGTTCCAGAATACTACGCTGATTGGACTGAAATCAACTTGAATGAGTTGTGGAAATAAGTCTTTGAGAGGAAAGAATTAAAAAGGAAGAGGGATGGGCAAATTTTGTTCATCCCTCTTTTCTATTTCATTTATAATGAAGAATATAAGTTGACGATATTACATAACTAGATGATCAAATCATATAACTACTTCTCTATTAAAAACAAGATATTTGTAAGGTAATCAAAAGGGAAATGATGATACCTTTCTTTTGATTACAAAACAGATTGCTATTCATTCACTTTCTTTCATTTATTGTTTGAATACAATCTGAAGATGATTTAAAAAATAATAGTTTTTGATTTATTACATAAAGCGGATTCCAGTTTGGGATCCGTTTTTTTATTGTACAGATAAAAAAACTCCATTTTAAAATGAAATTCTAAACTGACGATAATTGACAACCGCTTAAAGAATTCGTACAAATATTTGCCTCAAAATACCGCGACATTTGTAATGTAATCAATCGGGAATAACAATTAAATCTCTTCACCTGAGGACATTACATTAATTATTTTATCATTGTAAAATTCAAAGAAAATGAAATTAGTAAAAGAATTCAAAGCGGGTAAACTTTATACAGAAAATAACTTTTTAGTTCCAGTGTTAGAAGGTTCTAACCTTGAAATGGGGGAACAATATGGTGCGCTTATGTTGGACTCTATGCAGCAAACATTTGACTTAGTGGTTAAACATGAAATAGAAAGTGGAAGTTTAGACCAAGAAGCGATTGACCTTTGGGTGAATAGAGCTTACGGTACGGGATCTATTAGAACAAAAGAATTTTATCAAGGTGTTGCATTAGGAACAGGATGGACATTGGAAAATGTGGTATTGCTGGACCAAATCATGGAATACGGTATTTATAAAGAGAAATTACACTCATTTGCAGGTTGTACTTCTATCGCTTCATTTGGTGATCAATCAAAAGATGGCGGAATGTACATCGGTCGTAACTTAGACTGGAGCCCAGCTTTCAATAAATTCCCTACGGTATTTACAGTAAGAAAACCCAATGATGGTTCTTACAAAATTGCTACTGCTGGATGGCCTGGTATGTACTGTGCATTTACTGCGATGAACGAGCACGGTGTTTACCTTGATGTTCATGATGGTACAAGTATGGGAGGTTCTATTGTATTCTTAGAAAGACCTTCATTATTGAATACTTTAACGGACCTATTGAGTGAAACTGCAGATCTTAGATCGATCAAAAGTAGATTCAATGGTATGTTGAATAGCCTTTCAATCATCTTCACTTTAGCGGATAAAAATGAGGCAGTATCTGTAGAGGGTTCTTCATTAGGAGGTAATAGAATTCGTAAAGCTACGGATGACGCTTTAGTGGTTGCCAACTCATTCTTCAATGAGGATTGGGGATTAGGTAAAAGAGAAACAGTAAGTAATTCATTAAGACGTTTCTCCAACATGACAGAGCGTTTAGCGGAAAACCGTGGCGAGGTAGATGCACAATTGACTCGTGATTTAATGGATCTTAGAATCTTCAATGAAGACGGTTCTTTCAAAGAAAATGGTGGTTGTACTAAACCGGCATTACAAGATGCTGACCTTACCAACTATCAAACTGTATTTGATATCAATGATCAAAAAGTATGGATCAAAATTCCAGTGCCAGAATACTTCGCGGACTGGACTGAGATCAACTTAAAAGAGTTATGGAAATAATAACAATGAGATAATAATTAAATGGGAAGAGGGAAACTTCTTCCCTATTTCTTTTATAAAGAAAAATAGAAGTTGACGATAATCGATAAACGCTTGCCTTATTCTTACAAAGCCTTGAGAAAGATAAAATGGATATTTGTAAAGCATTAGAATCTATGTAATCAAAAGGGAATTGAGGAAAACTTTTGAAAACTTGAATTTCACACTCCACTAAATCTATTCAAAATGAAAAAGCTTATTCTATTCTACATCACTTTATTACTGTCTAGTCTTACAGTTTTTGCAACGGATAATGATCCTAATCAAAACAAAGAAGATAGTTTAATACAGAAGAAATCAGAATTACATAAAAACTTAAGTTTTACTTTAGATAGTCGTTTGGATTTCAGACATATTGGTTATAAAAATCAATCCAATGATTATGCGAATGATCAACGTTTTCAATTTTCTGATTTTAGAATCGGTTTAGAAGGAAACTTCAATAACAGTTTAGGTTTTGAATTTTTATACTCTCCTTATGATTCAAGAATTGCAGTCAATAAAATCTCCGGAAACATATTGAAGGCAAATGTAACCTACCGAACACAAGATAATCGTTGGTTTTTTCAGGCGGGTAGAAACTTTGTAAAAGTAGGTACAATTGAACAAACCTATAATCCTAATGATGTTTATACCTATTCGATTATTGGGAACAAATTAGATATATTCAAAACAGGTATTACAACTCAATATACAACTTTGAGTGGGCAACAATTCGGTTTACAAATTGTCAATGCAAACGAGGACTCATTAGGAAATCAACTCAATTTGCAATACAATTTTTATTGGTATGGATTCATTGTGAAGGATAAGATCAAAACGTATGTTAGTTATACTTACATCAATGATCAATCTGGTTTATCTTCTAGTACACCTTATGCTATTAACATTGGTATTCAATGGAAATATAGACAATGGATTATTGATACGGATTATGCCTACACTTTAAATATGCCGAATTTTCAAGACAACGCTTATTATAAATCCGTCCCCATAAAAGTGATGTATAACGGCTCAAAATTCAAACCTTATATCAAATATATCTATGACCAAATCAGTGTGTTAGAAAATACAATAGGTGATGAAGTCATTGATCCGAAGACTACCAAAGCACATACTTTTGAATTAGCATTACAGTATTACCCTATTCCTGATAAAAACCTCAGACTGCATTTAGTAAGTAGTTATTCATCAGACGGTAATTTCAATAATAGTAGTCCTACGCATGGAGATGAGCGTTATTTTAATAAAATGACGATTATGGCTGGTGTAAGAGTTGGGTTTGATATTTTGAAAGGGTGGTAAAGAAAAAACCTCTATCTGAAAATAAATCAAATAGAGGTCTTTTTATATATTTTAATCTTCTTTCGAAAGATCTTTAATCACGTAGACGTCTTCTCCTTTTTTGTGGAAAAGATATTTTTCTCGTGAAAATTTCTCCAACTCTTGGTTGTTGGTATGCAACTCTCTCATTTTTTCTTGAAGGTCAACAATTTCCTTTTCATAAAATGCTTGCTGACTTTTCAGTTCAAACTCCTTCTCTCTTTGGTTCTTTCTTCTTAAAAAATTGTCGCTATCAAAAAACAACATCCATACTAAGAATAATGTACCAACGAGGACATAAAAATTTTTGAAATAATTAAGCCAGTTCGGATAATTTGTTGAATTAAGTTGCTTATTCTCTCTCATCACTTAAAAATTCTATAAACCTGCTCCTTTCTCAACAAGGTAAGATACTTCAAGAATGTTATTTGTTCTATCAATATCAGCCACCTTACCAGAAGGATCGATTTCTACTTTCTTCAATTTAGCATCTTTTGTTGGAATAGCAATGGTATAAGTCGGGTGTGTCCAAGGCCAATCTTCCAACTGTACCCACTTCCCTTCAATTTCAGACTTTTTGGCTCCACGCATCACACGTAAAGGCATATAATAAGTCGTTTCATCACCATTACTCAACGTTATTTTCACTTCCGTAGGCATTGGCATTTTACCCACTCGCTCTATGGTCACATAAGTTGTATCACCTTCGATGAAAGTGTTTTTCACACCATAATCAATGGTTTTAATGGAATTGACAAAGTATTGCTTATACCATTGTAATTGCAACCCTGATTCTTTTTCCATTACACGCATGAAGTCATTCACATTAGGGTGTTTGAATTTCCATTCCTCATAATATCTTTTGAATGCTTTATCAAATGTTTCCTGCCCCATAATGTAGCTTAATTGATGAAGGAAAACAGCACCTTTAGAATAAGAGGCGATAGAGTAAGCTGCATTTTTTTCGAAATGATCCGCATGCGTACTCAATGGTTCTTCGATACCTCTTTTTACTACATAAAAATAAGAATTGTAAGATCCTCCGTGAGCATCTGCTTTTCCGTTGACATGCGCTTCAATTTCGTTACCAATATAAGAATTGAACCCTTCGTCCATCCAAGCATATAAACTCTCGTTCGTTGCAAGAACAAATTGGAACCAGCTATGTAGCATTTCATGAACCGTTACGCCTACTAAACTATTCAAGCTTCTTTTACCTGTAATCAAAGTAAGCATGCCGTATTCCATACCGCCATCACCACCTTGTACTACATTGTAAACTTTATAAGGATATTTCCCTACTCTTTTATTCGTATATAAAATGGCTTGTTCTAAGTAAGCAGGAAGTTTATTCCATACTTCATCAATACCTTGATCTTTTTTCCAGAAGAAATGAAGCTCAGGCCCCTCTTTCATCGGTACAATTTTGTGTTGGAAATCAGGATCTGCAGCAAATGTGAAATCATGTACATTAGGAGCTACAAAGTGCCAAGTTAGTTTACCATCTTTAGGTTGTCCTTTCTTGATACCCTCATAGCCATATCCTACTTCTTTTGCATTTTGGATATAACCTGTAGCAGCCACTACATACTTTTCATCGAGTGTAAGCTTTACATCAAAATCACCCCAAATACCATAAAATTCTCTTCCTACATAAGGATCTGGATGCCATCCCTCATAATCATATTCAGCTAATTTAGGATACCACTGCGCCATAGAATAAGCTACACCTTCTTTGTTATCTCTACCTGTTCTTCTGATTTGAATAGGAACTTGTGCATCAAACTCCATTGCAAATACAGTTTTTGTATTTGGGAGAATCGGTTTATTCAGTTCTACTTCCAAAATAGTACCCACTGTTTTATACTTCAGCGACTTACCATTTTGTTTCAATGACAATACCTTTTGATATCCGATTTCGTTCGGCTGTAATTTAGAAATTCTATCTTTTACTCTTCCGTCAGGATCTTCAATTGTTCTTGAACGTACATCCATCATACTTCCCGGTTGGAAAGCATTGAGGTATAAATGATAGTATACATTGTGAAGTGTATCTGGAGAATTGTTGTAATACACCAATCGTTGTGTCCCTCCGAACTTGTGTGTTTTCACATCAAGCTCAACCTCCATCTCGTAATCTGCTTTTTGTTGCCACCTATCAGATTGTGCAAATGTACCCAAAGCAAAAAGGCACATCGACAACATTAGAAAATACGTTTTCATTAAAAAGATCCTCACTGTTTGTTCTATACTGTGTCTACTATGATCTCGCAAATTACAAAAGAATTAGATTGAAAGTCGACTTTCATCTTAAAAAATAAGAGCACTAAATCTGAAGAAAAGTTAATTCAACTGTTGTACATCACTCAGAACTTCCTCAGAGGCAGGAATTAAAGGATATGTCGTCCAAAAAGGATCATCAAAAGCATCACTTAGTTCCACCAAAGAATCTTCTTTTTTCAGCCTGTTTTCCTCTTCAATTTCCTGTATATCTTCAGTGGTTACGTCTGTAATAAAGAAATCCGCCTTAATGCCAATATCCGTTGCAATATCAATCTCCTCTCTAGGATATCTTACTTTTAAGAAAAATGAAAAATCACCGTTTTTATATTTAGGATACCACTTATTATCTACAAACTGATACGATTCACTTCCTCTGATATGATTAATATGAAAATTGAATGATAACCCTCCAAAAATCTTCAACGCACCAATCAACAACCCCTTTCCTATACCTCTAAGGGGAATGATGTATTTCAAATAAGGTTTAGGAACATTATAATCCACATGACAAAAAGCCTTTGTATCTTCATCCAAAATGATTCTTCCTTCAAACATACCAAGATCCATTTTCCATCTTGGTTTATAGTCAATGACCATGGCAGAACGCCCTTGATAAGTGGTCATCTCCACAAATTCAAATGTGTAATAATCCATCGTTTTCTCGTTGAGGAACATTACAAACCTTGAGGTCATCTCTTCATCATCTCCAAACAAATTGCCATTATCCTTTACCAAATCAGACTCTAACATTTCATGTGCCATCCCTGTCATATCCATGTCCATATCCATGGAATCATCATCAAACTGAAAGCTTTCCCAAGCAGTGGAATCCGTCAAACTCCTTGCCTTTACCAATTGCAGTTGGTTTTTCTTGTCTTCTTCTTGAATTCCTTGAAGATAAATATCCATAGCCGCTTCTATATAATTCGCCGTACTTTCATTAAGTGACGTTCTATTTCTGTAAAACCCATGTACTTTAGCAGGGTTCAAAGCATAGTTTTCTGGAATTTTACGAAGAGCCTCCTTCAATATTTCCCTCATATCTTTGGGGGTTATGACTACTTCATCCAGTTCTGTGACAAAAGACTTCAATGTCACTTTATTCTTCTTTTTAGTAGACAGATCTGAAATATTTACTCTAACCATTTCAAAACCCGTGGCAGAAATTTGTAACTGCTGATCTGCATACTTTTCTGAAATGTTGATAGAAAAAGCCCCTTCCAGATTGGAGAATGTCCCTTTTGAGGTATTAGAAATCAAAATATGAGCATATGGAATAGAGTTTCCATCATTATCCATCACAACGCCTTTGATTTCTTTTGTAGATTGAGCGTACATCATTTCTGTTATACAGATTAATAACAGAAGTGTACTTGTGAGTAACTTTGAATTCATAGTTTTTGTAAGTTTTTCAATTATTATTTGACACGATAGTAAAGTAAACAAATAAGGGAAGTATTAGCAATACCTCCCTTTAATTAATCACACAAACACTATGTTATTCAATCTAACATGTCAAGTTTTATATTTTTACCACTCTCACCATCGACACTACTATTTTACTGTCTTTATTTCCTGATTCAATTGTAAAATCAAATTGATGATCCATACTGTTCTTCTGGAAATCTGAGATCATAAATGTGGTTGTCTTTAATTGTCCATCACCAGTTAACAGCTGTTTCTTTTGCTGATTACCTTCATTACACTTTAAAAGCATTTCACCTTTTTCCTTATCAAAATAGGTGATTTTGATTGCTAACTTGTCTTTATTCCAACGGTCATCAATATCAAATCCCATTTTTTGACCTTCTCTAGCAATGTAATCGTAGTATTTACCTTTCTGCATCATCCACATCTCAATAGGGTGATTTATTTTTACTGCTGGTTTTGTCTCAAATCCTTCTGCATCTCTTTGATAAAGCCACCTTTCTAAATTTTTGAGCTCAATTCCTTCTTTTTGCTCTAATTCAGAAATACTTCTGTTCTTATAATCATGCGACTGATAATACTTGCTATTGATATAACTTGTATTTAAAAAAGTCCATACATCTGGCGTATCTTCAACTGTTCTCCCGAGTTCCAAGGACATGAATGGCAACATTTCTGGAATTAAATGTCCTGTTGTATGGATATAAGTACACCTCATCTGTAACGCTCTTAATGTACTGATAAAGTATCTATAAGGATATGGATTCGTTGTTTTTCCAAATCTGAAATTTCGTTTAGGTGTTGCCCAATCTTCTTCATATTCTTCATTAACTTCTCCATTGAATGTTTTATTGATCAAAATAGGTGAAGTTTCATCTACACTCAAGTAGCCCCTTTCATCAAGGTATTGCCCTAAATCGTAATTAGGGATGTTGTAATAGTACATCTCCACGAAACCTCTTCTTACACCAAATCCTTTTTGAAAACCATACTCACAAGGCCCCCCCATAAATACTTTATGCTCCTGCCCCACAAATGCTGCATGCCAAGCATCTAGTCTGTCTCTTACATGCGGAACGGTGTCATTGGCTGCACTATTTTTTTCACCGTAAGGACCAATTCCTTCATCTCCAAAACTTGGAGACGCATATCCGACATAAGCCGCTTTTACCAAGTCAGGAATTTCTGTTCTTCTCAACTCATTGACCAACTTTAAATAATGGCTATGAAATATAGGGTGAGAAGGATCAAAATTAAGATTATGTTTAGGTGTTTTTGGGGGTAAAAGGTTGACTCCTTTAGCTTCTAACCAAAGGGGAGCGTCTCCTCTTTTAAGTGCTTTATCATCATTCCCTCTTGATTTAGAATGACATAATATTCTCAATAAAACATCTGTCTTCGCTTTTTTGGCTTGTTTTATTCTGTCGATAATAGGTTCAAAATTGTATTCTCCTTCTACTTGTTCTATATCCCTCCATTTTACCCAGAGTATACCTACTGAATTACTCTCAAATTTCAATTTCAGTTTTTTAAAATCTTTATATAGACCTATATTTCTTTGTAACCCAACCAATGAATTGGGTGCTGGCTTTACTTCTGGAGGTAATGACCAATCCCATCCCTCAACCACACCTTCCTCAGTTACCCAAGGTTGTGGTGTTATCTTAGATAAATCCTCAATTTCCAAATAATTATAAGTCGGCCAATAAAGATAATCACCTTCAGGTAACAACTTTGGGTTTCCTGCACTAGTCAATCCAATAATGAGAAGAAAACTAAGTATATATTTATTATAATCTATTTTCATTATTTAATTTATTTATCTTTTCTTAAAATAGGGTAATACATGAAGAGGAGCATCAACAACTATTATTTTTCCTCCTTTGTATATTTTTCCATCAACACCTTCCCATTTTCCTTTGGGTAAAATTACTTCTCTACTTCGCATACCTTTCTCTAAAACAGGCGTTACAATGATATCATTTCCCAATACGAACTGATCATTTACTTTTTCAAAACCACCCTCAGGAAAAGCCAAAGCCATTGGTTTTACGATAGGTTCGCCTGTTTTTGAGGCCTTCTTTGCCAAAGCTACAAAGTGTTCTCCCATACTTTCATGCAGAAGAGCGGCTTCTCTACATAATTGTGCATTTTCTTCTGATAAAACTCTCCATGGAGATACTGAAAACTGCATCATGGGCATCAAGGCATGTACCTGTGCTGAACGGACTATTAATTCCTGATCTATTTCATCAAGATTTAAAAATGAAGTATACTGTCCTCCTCCTATCATATCTGGGCATGTATAAGCATAGCCCATTACACTTTGAGCCATTTGATCACCTACTAATTTTTGAAGATCTTCCCAATGATGATTTTTATCTCTGAGTCGTTGTACCAAAGGTAGCCCTGCCATTTTCCATGAAGCCCTGTATTCATTGAAAGGATATTGCAATCCGATTTCAGCAAAGTAAGTAGTATGGTCATTGGGTGTTCCTTCTATTTTTGAAACTACCCCTTCCTTATAGAATCGAGCGTCACCAGCATCAAATTTAAAACCATCCACACCGTATTCATCCACTAAAATATCTAATTGTTCCTGAAACCATTGTCTTGTTTCAAGGTTACTTAAATCCAAACAGGCACTGATACCATTCCACCATCTTACAGCTGCCGCTTTGTTTTTAGTATTAGCCCACAATATATTTTGTTTTTTATCTGGAGCTAGTAAGAGTTTATTTTCTTCTGCTAATTTCCTGAATATCTGAGAGTCTGGACTTATAAAAGGACAAACCCACAACATTACTTTAAAACCCATTTTATGGAGCTTTTCTATCATTCCTTTTGGATCTTTGAACCGTTTGGAGGAAAATTGCCAAGTACCATAATCTTCCTGCCAATTATCATCAATCATCAGCACCCCTGGAGGATAGCCATTGTCAATAATTGACTGGGCATAGTTTAATATATCTTCTTCATTCTGCTCATACATCAACTCAATCCAAGTATTATACTGAGGATTAGTAAACATTATTTCTGCTGGAATTTTATCATTAGACGGAAAATAGGTTTCAGAAACAAAGTCATAGACAGACTTTAAGGTCTCACCTGCTTGCCCTGTAATAATCTCACCTTCTCTTACAGTTACTGTCAACTGTCCTTTTTCAAAGCAATATTTGATTGGTGACTCACTCCAAACAAAACGACCTTTGCTAGACAGTAACAAGGGTTGTGCTTGATTACCTTTATTATCTCCCCACAAATCCCATTCAAATTCTGTTGTTTGATCATAAGGCATAGTATGCCCTAGAGAACTCAATCCTCCCCACCAATATTCTCCTTCATCAATGCTGAGTTTTACCTCTTTTTTGCCTTGTGCTTTCACCAAAGAAAAAGCAAAACATAAAATTAGTAAAACAACTATTTTCTGTGTCAGTCTCATATCATAAGTAATATTTCAATTCTAATCATTTATAGGAAGTGATAGGAATTAAAAGGCTACATATATAATAAGTAGCCTTTTAGTTACTAATCGCAGTATGCTTTGCTATAAAACCTCTTTGGCAGAATGTTTTAAGTTTTTTATCAAGCCAAAAATGTCCTCTTTTTTATCCAAAGCTATAATCAAGCAATCTTTGCCTTGAATAGTCACATCTAACTCACCATTTTCGATTGAAAAATTATCATCTCCGTAGTATGCTTGTCCGTTTTTAGAGATGAAACCGTCTATCGTATATTTTTGTGCTTTTTTACCCCAATTGAAAATAGAAACATAAGTCTTCTCACTATCTTCAGACAATACAATGTGAGGTGAATCTTGATTGGAAGTATAATGTTCCCAAGAGTCTAATGCAATGATTTTATCCATTCTAGGGAAATCAAACATTTGAGGTAATAATGCTTTCTTGTCTTTTCCAAGAATACCCACTTTATCACTATCCAGTCTAGTATTTCCAAATAAAGCAGAGAACTTAGACCAAATAATTGTTTCAGCTTTAGATAAAGAAGAATGTTTATGAGGGTCAACTGTAATTGTTTCATCCTCTTCTGAACTCTCTCTTAGAATGATATAATCTGCGTCCGTATTCATCACATTACCATGTAAATATGAATTACCTAAGTTTGCAGCTGCTCTTCTTGGTACTGCTGAATATCTAGGAAAAATATCACCACCCGTTCTCAAACCATCAATATGACCGAAAGTTGGGCCAAACACAGCAGAGCAACCAAGGAAATAGTTTTCGTCACCAATTGCTTCACGAATAGCAGAGATACCCAATTGAAAACGTTCGGCTGGTGTAGTACCCTTTACAAAAGGAATACCCGGTTCCAAACCATAACGCATAAAGTCTACTTTGAAATATTTCACCTTCCACTCCTCACGCATATTTTTCACCATCTTTTGGATATAAAGACGTGCTTCAGGATTAGAGTAATCAAAAAATGTACAGCTTAATGTATCTCCATTTCCTCTGATTGAAGTATGTACTTTATACTCTCCGTCAAAGTCTTTTAAAAAATACTCAGGATGTTCTTTGAATACTTTTGCTCTTGTGTCTCCTCTAAAACCATCAAAATGAAGACCTACACTGTATCCGTTATCTGTAATATTATTTACTACTTCTTTCATGTCATAACCGGCTTTTGTTTGATCATAGTCTCCTCTTTGAGGCCACCATCCACCATCAAGCTGAATAAGATTAGAAGAAGTGTTTAATGCATTTAAAGCTTGAATATTATCATCCACATCTTTTGCTGTAAAATCTCTTACATAGTAATCCCATGTAGCCCAACCCTTAAAAACAGTATCGTTTTTCAACGCTCTTTTACCATTTTCTTTATAAATCAGTTTACCATATTGATCTAAAAGTGAAGACCAGTTATCTCCTTTCAATACAACAATTTTTTCAAAGTCTACTTCCTTTTCATTCCCAACAAGCTTACCATCACCTTCAGCAGTAACATAGATACTGTCATTTTCAATGGTAAATGATGGCAAGAAAACATTCCATGTCAATAAGCCAGCTAAAGTATACTGTTCTTTTTCTTTCACAATAACAAAGTTCTTTGAGTAGTAGTCAATCTTTTTATTATTGGAAAAAACACGGGTAGGTTGTCTACCCATATCTGTACACCCCATCATGATTTGGGCATCTTTTGAAATCGTATAACCGATATCTAACTTGAACTTAATATTTTTAACTTCTTGCTCTTCACCTGAATGGTTGGCAATATCTACTTCAATAAGTTTTTTCACACTACCCTCTTGTATTCTTACTTCAGTAGTAAAAGGTTTATTCACTGTTAAGTCGTCTACCCCTGAAACCTTTTGAGAGGTATTAATAGGAGCATTACAGCCAACAATGAAACTTGTACAAGTCAAAGCTAATGCTGATATCAGGTGTGTATATTTAGATAGTCTTTTCATGTTTCTTTTCAATCATACTTAAGAGTTTAAAAAAAATTGTTTCGATACTCAAAAGTAGTTTTACTAAAAAAAACAAAAGCCTCAATTATCGGCCAAATTTGTAACAAATCGACCTTTTAAGAGGTTTACAACTATATTGAGCGATTTTTACACAGGGGTAATAATTGTTCAAAAACAACTACAAAACACTGCATAACAACACTTTAAATACGATCTACTTACTTTTCAAATACATCTATTCTCACATCATAATTTAGTAAGAAAATCAGGTTTATATATTCAAAAATCACATCAAAAAAACTTTATCAATAATCCATTTCTCAAGATTTTCATCATGATGAAAGTTTACATCGAACTATCTGGCTTTTTTAATTGCATGAGAAATGTAAAATTGAATCAACTTGTTTATCTCTTATAGAAAACTGCTGTTTCCAATCAAAAAAAACACTCCCCTATTAACATTTTACACGATAAAAAAAGAGTCTATTTTCAGTTCAAATAAAAAACACAAACCACTGATTTTATGTCATTTACTCCTTGAACTGTTTTTTATACTTCTCATTTTGGAAGATTATTCACCCCACCTCCCGACTTAATAAATGCAAATTACGAGTGAAATGAATTTTATCACTTAATTTTTTACTCTCTTATGAAGTCATTTTACTATTGGAGTTGTTCTTTACTCCTTTCTGTACTGTTTATCAGTATTAATGTTAATGCTCAAATATATAACTATGAAGCACTTTCTGTTTACAACGGTGGTTTTGAAATGGGTAATGAAGCTTTTGTTCAAGATCCTGATAACAACAATAAATGGAGCGTAAACGGTATTTTCCTTCATGTAGATAAAGGAGCAGATTTAGCCAATTCGGGAATTGTTGACACTGAAAGTTTTGAAGGTTCACACAGTTTAAAGTTGGTTACAAATACAATTGACAATTATGATTGTGATTTAAGACTTTGGGGTACTGCACTTAACGGAGCCGGTACTTATGTTTTTGGTTTTTATGCTAAAGGTGACCAAAACTATAGCGAAGTGAATATTAATGGTATTCTCGCAAAACAATCAAAATACAGTGGCTTTATATCTGCAACAAAAACAACCCACAAACAGATAGCGATTGATGATGAATGGAGTTTTATATTCCAGGAATTTACAGTATCAGAAGATAATATTAATAATGGTTATGCTTTCCTTGGTTTTAATATTGACTATAAATCCTCACCTGGAAGAGAACTCTACATGGATAATATGACCCTAGTAAAAATCAGTTCACCAGCATCCAGTAGTGTTGCATATAGAAATGACTTTACAGATCCTATTTACATCAATCAAATTCTTCCAATCAAAACCTATATTGGTATTGATGAAGGAGCATTAAATGTACGTGTCAAAGACCCAGACCAATACAAAACTTTCTTTTCTAATGTAGGATTCGGACAGCAAGTATCATTTAAAACAGACTTTGATCTTGAAGCTGATAAAAGCTACAGAGTAAAATTTAAACTAAAAGTAGAAGACACTGAGAAATTATACCCTAGACTAGATGGCACCACCAAAAAAGAAAAAGTATCAGATGATTTTTCATGTGACATTAAGTTAACTTATGGCAGTGGGGGCAGTGATTTTATAAAGAAAACCACCAATATTAACACACTTACTTCAAATGAATATGCTGACTATGAGTTAGTATTAACAGAAGATCAGACAAGAACTATTCAATCTGTCAGTATTTCTATGGGTAATAATTTGAACGCTTACACTGGAAATATCAAAATCGATGATTTATCCATTGAAGCCATCACAGAAGTAACACTAAATATAACTGACAAAGTATATGCATATTCTGGTTCACCAAGATATCCAACGGTAGAAGTAATTGGTGATAATAATATGGTAACAGAAGATATGATTACTTATTCTTTTAAAAATCAAATAACCGGTGAGGTAAGCAATGAGGTAACAGAACTAGGTGATTATGATTTTACGATTTCTGTTGATCAAAATGGATTTGTTGGATCTGCTACAGGAACTTTCACTATAAAACAAAGAACTACTACCGTTTCTATCTCAGGCGGTAAAGAAATTACTTATGGAGGTACACCATCATTTGAATTTAGTTTTACAAACCTTTTAGAAGGAGACAGAGATACGATGGAACCGACGAATGATTTTGTACCTCCTACAGTAGAAATTGAAACAGCTGACAATTATGATGTGGGTACTTATAAAATCAAAATTGTAGGAGGATCAAGTAAATATTATTCTTTCTTATATCCTGAAGAAGATGAAAATGGTTTTCATGACGAAATGATCGTCACACAAGCAACAGCTACTGTAACAGCTCAAAACACTTCTTCTGAATATGGTGATCAAACAAACTCGTCTTATATCATGAGTGGTCTTCTGAATAATGAAGATGAAAGTGTGATTGATCAATTACCAAGTTTAGAAACTGACCTTTCTGTCTTGAACGTAGGTGAACATACTATAGATTATAATGGAGCCTCTGACAACAACTACACCTTTATATATGTAAGTGGTACTCATACCATAACAAAGGCTACTGCCACAGTATCGGCTCAAAATACTTCTTCAGAATATGGGGAAGAAATCACAACAAATTTTATTGTTGAAGGGTTGAAGAATGATGAAGACGTAAGTGTAATTGATGTACTACCAACTCTAACTAATGATATAACGGCTACTGAAGTTGGTGAGTATACAGTGGAGTATCAAGGTGCTTCTGATGAAAATTATAATTTTGAATATGTAGCTGGTACACATACCATCTCTAAAGCTCAATTAGTTGTTACTACTGAAAATTCTACTTCAGTATACGGAGAAACTATCAATGCTAGTTATACAGTAGTAGGTTTTGTAAATAATGAAAATGAAAGTGTTATTGATATAGCACCAACGTTAAGTACTGACATTGAAGGTAGTAATGCAGGAGAATACGAAATTAATCACCAAGGTGCATCTGATAATAATTATAGCTTTGAATATGTAGCTGGTACTCATACTATTACAAAAGCTACCCCTTCAATTATCTCTGAAATTGTTGATACTATTGATCTTACTGAAGAAACTGTACTTTTAAGTGTTACTTCAGCATCTGATGGTAACATCACATATAATGTAGATGATGTGTCTTTAATGACGATAGAAGGCAATACGGGCACACTTATTAAGGAAGGGGAAGTGATTATTACGATCATTATGGAAGAAGGAACTAATTACACTGCTTTATCCATAGAACATACCCTAGTGATTACAAATGATGGTGATGAAAACCCTGAAATACCTACTTCTATTGATCCAAGTGAAATCATTGTGAATGTTTATCCAAACCCTGCTTCTGACTTTATTTCAATTGAGGCACAAGTGAACCAAGTGATCATTTACAATACACTTGGACGTGTAGTAACTACTTTTGATAAAGCTCAGAAAACATACGATATTTCAGCTTTAAGTGCAGGACAGTATTTTGTATTAATTAATACACCTCAAGGTTCTAAAACAAAGAAACTAATAGTTCAATAACTTTAGAGTAAGCGATAGTAATCAAGGTGCCGTAATTCTATTGCGGTGCCTTTTTTTGTGTATGATATTAAGCTAATGAATAAAAAATTATTCGTGTTGTAGTTCGCTAGGCAGTCGTATTACAATTAGAATAAACTATCAAAAAACAGCCATCTGTAAAACGAAATAAGCCAATCAATTTGTAATACCACCATATTATCTTAAAGGAGTATTTGTTTTAATCAAAATAAAGAAAAAGGAAACTTGAAAAGAGTTTGATTGATTGTTGACGATAATTTTAGTTTACAATACAATCTAGTGAATATAAAAAATCACCTCATCAATTCTAAAATTAATGAGGTGATAAATACCGTTTAATCAACTGATAAACACTCTAGTTTATTTCAATTCCAAAGCAGATGTATTTTTATAGTCTGCACCTCTTTTTGATTCAAATTCTTTTAAAAGAGAAGCGACAAGTTCAGGATTATCTTTTGCTAAATTGTTTTGCTGAGCAGGGTCTTTTTTCAAATTATAAAGTGCTAATTCTTTTAAATTGCCCAACTCAATATTCACCTCATGATTAACCTCAGGTCCTTCATATGCGGGAAGTAATACATAATCACCTTTTCTGTAAGAAGTACGAGTGGTCGCTTCAAGAATAAGAGATTCTCTACCTTTCTTAGACTCCCCTAATAAAGCAGAAAGTACATTCTCTGAATCTTCAGACTTCATGTTACTACCCACCAATTCGGCTAATGAAGCAAATAAGTCCATTTGACAAACTAAAGCATTAGATACTGTAGGATTGATTTGTCCTTTCCAGTAAGTAATAAAAGGTACATGAGTTCCGGCATCATACAAAGAGTATTTTCCACCTCTAAGACCTCCATTTGGATCATGATCACCCAATTTTTCTACTGCATCATCATAATAGCCATCATTAAGTACAGGTCCATTATCAGAAGAGAAAACAATCAACGTATTTTCCTCAATACCTGCTTCTCTGATCGTTTTCATCAATTCACCAATACACCAATCCGCTTCTGCAATTACATCTCCTCTTGGTCCTAAAGTAGATTTACCTACAAAACGGGGATGCGGAGTTCTTGGTACGTGCGGCTGTTGCATTGTATAAGTTAAGAAGAAAGGTTTATCTTCTTTTGCTTTCTCATTGATGTAGTTTTTCACTTTACCCAGAAAATGATCCGCCATATCCACGTCATTCCAGATCGCAGATTTACCACCTTTCATATAGCCGATTCTAGGGATTCCATTAATGATCGTGCTGTTGTGACCGTGGTGCCATTTCATTGTAGTCAACTCAGGGTTATCTTTTCCTGTAGGTTGTCCAGGGAAGTTTACGTCATAGTTAATTTGAATGGGATCATTTTTATCCAAACCTACTACATCACCATCTTCAATATAAACAGTAGGCACACGGTCTTGTGTTGCTGCCATTATGTAAGAATGATGATAACCTACGTCATTTGGATTAGGATAAATATGCTCATTCCAGTCTTTATCATGTGTACCCAGACCAAGATGCCACTTACCGATGATTGCAGTATTATAACCCGCTTCTTTTAGCATCCCTGCCAATGTCACTTGGGTAGTATCAATCAGCATTGGTGCTGAACCTGGTAAAATTTTAGCATTTTTTCTCCAAGGATACTGACCTGTAAATGCCGCATATCTTGATGGTGTACAAGTTGCCGAAGATGCATACCCATTTAAAAAGTTTACGCCTCCATTGGCTAAACCATCTATATTGGGTGTTTGAACTCCTTTGGCACCATTGACCCCAATATCTCCAAAACCTAAATCATCGAGATAAACAAAAATAATATTTGGCTTTTTTGAGACCGTCTTTTCTGATGTTTGCTGTTGACTATTTTGGCAGCTTACTCCAAAGAAAGCCACCAATAGTAAATGAAAAAAAATAGAGTTTTTCATAAAAAATATTTAAAAGGATTTTCGATTATCGTTATTAAGTTATTACTCATTCATGTTCTCTACACTTACTTTATAAGTGGTGGAATGTCTATATACTTCACCTGCTTTTAGTATAGTATTAGGAAAGTTGGAATGCTGAGGTGAATTGGCAAAAAATTGAGCCTCAAAACAAATAGACTCTCTTGCTTTAAAAGCTTTACCTTCATCACTTTTATCATTTCCTGTTAAGAAATTGGCAGTATAAATTTGTACTCCCGGAAGCGTTGTCGTCATCTCCATTTTTATTCCAGAACTAGGGTCAATGGCTGTAATTAGCGGGGCGTTCACACCTTTACTTACAAAGTTATGATCCAAACCATTTGCAAGTTTGATTTGAGGGTCATCGCTATTGACTGCTTTTCCTACTTTTTTAAAATCTCTGAAATCAAAAGCTGTATTAACGACATCAGCAATTTCACCTGTAGGCAGACCTCCTTTTTTTAAGGGAGTGTATTGATCTGCATTCACTTTAAGCAACAGATCTAGGACTGTACCATTTCCTGCTCCTTTAAGATTAAAAAAGGCATGATTGGTTAAATTGACCGGTGTTGACTGGTCCGTCTCTGCTTTATAATTAATCTTCAATTCATTACTTTCTGTAAGCACATATTCTACCTCCACTGTAAGATTTCCAGGAAAACCTGCTTCACCATCTTTGGAATAAACAGATAACACTACCGAATTATTAGTTACTTTTTTAATTTTCCACATTTTTTGATGGAAACCTTCAGCCCCACCATGTAAAATAAAATCGTCATCCGTTAGATGATACTCTTTTCCTTCTAATGTGAAGTTTTCAATTCTGTTAGCATACCTTCCCACAATAGCACTGTAAAAGGAGGCATCCGCTTTTTCGTATTGTTTCTTTGTTGAAAAACCAAGAACAATATTTCTCAAATGGTTTTGATTATCTTTTACATACCAAGAAATAATTCTTGCTCCATAATTAGTAATCTCTACTTTTTGTCCATTTCCATTCCTTAATTCAATGATTTTGAACCCATTTCTACTTTTACATTCCGAAATATTAGGCAATAAAGTCCCAGACACTATCACTGTTAATAATAGTATTACATATTTTAAACTACATTTCATATCTCTAATTTTTGACTTCTACTTTTCGTTGCTTTTCAGACTGTTCATACTGACTTGGCGTTTCTCCAAAGTACTCTTTAAAACACTTGCTGAAATATTTTGGGTTGTTAAACCCTACAATATAAGCTACATCAGATACTCTATATTCTTCTTGAGTAATAAGGAAAGCGGCCTTTTTTAATCGAGCTTCTTGAAGAATATCTTTTGCTGATCGACCTGTCACTTTTTTCACTTTCCTGTAAAAATTGGAATGACTCATCCCTAACTCTCTTTCTAATGTTTCTATTGTAAATTCTGAATCTGAAAGACCTTCAGCAATTGCTTCTGAAAGTTTGTTCAAGAACTTTTCATCTTGTATAGAAAGCCTTGGTTTATCCTCATTAACTACTTCAGTTTCCTTCTCTTTCTCGACCTCCTTACCTTCTTCATTATCTAGGGTAATTTCCTTTTTCTCCTCAGTGTCTTTGACTACGGGTTCTTCTGAAGACACCACCTCTTTCTGTATTACCTCCTTCAGTTTAGTCTCTAGCTGATGATTAGCTTGGATATTAATATTTTCTTCTGCATCATGCTTAAATTTAGACAAATACAAAATGTATAATATACCCAATAGAATAATGACATAACTTAGAAAAGCATACCATTTTAAGTAATAAGGTCGATCAATATGAATATTTAGTGACTGATATTCTCCATCAAAAATACCGTCTACAGAAGACGCTTTATAAAGTAAATTATAAGTACCATAAGGCAAATGAACATACTCTATATGTCTATTCGTATTTGTAAGGAAGTGCCAATTCTCATCATAACCCTCCAACTTGTAAGCATAACCTACCCTTTTTGCTCTTCCCACTTCATTGACCATAAAATCAATAGAAAATGAAGTTTCATTAGGTGAAAGAATTATTTTTTTCAGGTCATTCGTTAACACCGTTGTTTTAATTTCTCCATGGAAATCTTCATTTGGATTTATTCTTTCACCTAGAATATGGAACTTATCAATAGAAGCTTTAAGCCCCTTTCCACTCACTACTATATCATCGCTCCTAAAAGAGAAGAAAAGGTGATTTGTACCGAAGAAAATTTCACCACTTTCTGTTTTACTTGAGGCGTGTTCAGAAAATTCATTGCTTGGTAATCCGTTTTGTCTATAATAATTAATGATACTGGTCGACTTATCCTTATTGATAGTCAATCGACTCAATCCATTATTCGTTCCAAGCCAAATATTTCCATCTTTGTCTTCCTCAATACTTTGAATCATGTTGGATGGCAGTCCATCTTTTTTAGAAATAATACTATTCTCAAAAAGATCATCCCCTATTCTTTTTAAAATATTAAGTCCATTGTAAGTACCCACCAAATATGCACCCGTTTGGGTTTTACGAATGGACCTTACAAAGTCGTTGGAGATTACTTTTTCACCAATTTTAGCGTTGATGATATTTACATTTCTAACATTCTCCTCTTCATCAAGAGACAAAATATTTAAGCCTCCACCTTCAAAACCTACCCATATCTCCTTGTACTCCTCATCATAAAAAAGGACTCTTGCGTTTCTCCCTGAAAGATTGGGTACTGATTCTCTATTATAGAGTTTAGGAGAATAACTATTATCACTATTCTTTTGAAATTTATAAACCCCATCCAAAGAAGCAATCCACAGATTTGAAGGGTCTGAACTTCTCAAAATATTAGTACAAGTAGATGGGATAGTAATAATTCTCTCAGCTATATATTTGTCATTTGCTTTATTGACCTTATAAACACCTTGTTTACTTCCCACTAATAATTCTCCATTGATCTTTTTGATATCAAAAACAAGTAGTTGGCCCAACCCTACTTTTTGTGTCGATCTTGTTTCTAAATTATAAACATACAGTCCACCATAGTGCAATCCGAAATAAATACAGTTTGTTTTTTCATCTTTATAAACCGAACGCACAAAGTGTGTAATTTTTTGATTTTCAATGAATTTGGAGACATTATAAAGCTTAAACGGATTATTATCTACATCAAGGTAGTTCACTCCTTCACCAATTGTCCCTATCCATAAAGTCCCATCTTTACTCAATAATAATGATCGGATAAGAGGTGTTGAAGTACGCATTAACTTACGGATATTGGCATCTTTGTTTTCAAATTTTGAACTATCTAAATAAAACAAACCACTTGTTACTGATGAGACCCACAGGTGACCATTATTATCGATCTGCAGATCAGAAATAGATGTTATATCCTTCCATTTTTCAACCTTATCATCAGAAATTGAATATTTATTCAGAGCATTTACTGTCGAAAACCAAATATTACCATTAATATCAAAATCCAAAGCTGTAATTTTCACATTCGATAAGCTTTGAGGCTTTGATAAAATTCTTATTCTCTTCTTTTTGTGATTGTATTTAATCTTTGCCATTCCATCGCTTGAAGCCACCCAAAGTACTTCTTTGTCTTTTGGGTCAATAACTATATTATTAATGGAAGACTGAGAAAATATTTCATTGACTTTAATAAAATTATCTTCTTTAACCTGATCCGTTTCTTGATTGATATTAATGATATACAATCCCATCTGTGTACCTACAAAAAGGTAATCTCCTTGAATCAAAAATGTATTGACACGCTCTTTTCTGGAGATATATTTATTGAGAGAAACCTGAGTGAAGCGATCATAAAGAGGTTCGTAAATGTTCAATCCGTCATTTGTTCCAATCCAGATCCTACCTCTTTTGTCCTCTGCTAAAGCATAAATGGTATTGTTCGAAAGTGAGTTTTCTTTATCATCACCAATATTAAACACCTTTATATCATAACCATCATAATAATTTAAGCCATCCAGGGTGCCAATCCAGATATAACCGTTATGATCCTCCAGCAATGAATACACTTCACTGTTCGATAAATACTTTGTGAGAGCATGTATCTTAAATGCATTTGAAGCGTAAGAAACATTGAGAAGGAATAGAAGTAATATGGTAAATAAAGATCTCATTCTATTTTAAAGTAACCCTTTCATGAATAGTGATAATTTAAAAATTCAAATTTAACACTTAAAAGTTTTGAACATTCACTTTAGGTGAAGTATCCTTCATTAAAAAATTAAAAGATTGACATTTCAATTACATTAGAATCTAAAAAAAAGGGATTTTGGATATAAAGACTTGAAAAAGGCAACCTTTCAAATACTTCCTCATTTCCAAACATCCTTGGATCGTTTTGTTCTATCAGTTTTTCATTCATAAAGGAAGACATTTCAGCCACACGATTTTTGTAAAGCGGTAGAGATATAAGGTTGTTGATACAATCCGGATCATTTTTTATATCATACAATTCATACCTCGTATTTTTCCCAAAAGTCATCTTCCAATATTTATCATTTTCATTTTTCGCTTTCAATATCCAAGATTGTGTTGGACTCATATCACCAGATAAATCCACAGCATTGATATTACTTTCATCAAAACTTTCAGAGTAATTGTGAAGGTATAAATACCCATCCATAATAATTCCTCTGACAGGATGATCATTTGGTATCACTTTATGAAAGTTATTTCTTTCTTTACCGAGTAAAACAAAATTTCTTTTTTCATTGACAAACCCTTCTTTTGTAGAGTATAAGAGATCTGTCAGTGACTTTCCAGTCATTTTTTTCATATCGGTTTTTGAGGGGTCAATACCTGCTACTTCTAAAAAAGTTGGAGCAAAATCAGCAAAAGACACATAATCATTAATGACTCTTCCAGGGTTGGTAATTCCTTTTCCCCACATCACCGCCAAAGGTAAATGAGTGCTTCTTTCATAGCCCATTCCTTGTACCCTTGGGAATGGCATTCCGTTATCCGATGTTACAATAACAATTGTATTGTCTAACTGATTATTTTTCTCCAGGCTTTCCAGCATTAAGCCTAGATGATAGTCACTGTATTCTACTTCAAGAGCATAATCTAACAAATCATGTCTTACGGTATCATTATCAGGCCAGAATTTATAAATTTCTTCTGAAGGAATATCCGACAGCTTTTTCCCTCCTATCTCCACACCTGACCTGAAAGTATACCCTCGTTGAGGTTCCTTTGATCCATACCAAAATGCCCATGGCTTTCCATCTTCTTGCTGGCTTAAGAAATACTCAAAGTTCTTTGCATAATTATCAGATGAAATCATTTTAGTTGGGGGGATCATCTTATATTTATTATATGACCTCCCCGTTAATAATCTCGACGATTCATTCCTTAATTCATTTTCATCTGATTCCCATCCTCTTCCTGTAAAACCTACATTATAACCATGCTTATTCAACGTTTCCACATAGGTTGTAAATTTTTCAGGAAAAAATATACTCTGACCTCCTCCTTCTTCCAACTGCCAAGTGTTTCTACCAGTAAGTATGATACTCCTTGATGGTCCACTTTTAGGAGTTGGAGTATAAGCATTCATAAACAATAATCCGTTTTGAGCCACTTTATCAAAAGCTGGTGTATTCACAAACTTTGATCCATAGGCACTCATAAACATACCTGCATCATCTGCCACACAGAATAGAATATTAGGTCTATTTTCTAATGGTTTATTTATTCTACTGCAACTAAACGTAAGTACTGTAAGAATTAGATAATGAATGAAATTAGACTTAAAAAATATGTTATAACGCTTTGTAGTAGACATAATTCAATATCAATAAGATTTCATACTTTTTTCGCTTTTGACAAATATTACCTTCCATCTTAAAAAAGACGTAACACTTTTATTCCTTTTTTTATGAAAAACATCTCCTAATCAACGGTATCGTACATTTCATTTTCGTATAAAACACCTACTTTTTAGTACAATAATAGTTCAAAACAATAACATAAAACACTGATAAACAACATACAAACTCAAAAGAACTATTATTACCCTGATTCATTTATTTATGTAACAGCTTCATGGCTATTTCCATCAAATCTCAATGTTGCTTTAGGAAAAGTCTAAACATATTTATTAAAAAAAACACAAGCACACAACATTAAGCATTGCAACCAATTACAGATAAATGGTCTTGTAAATAGAATGGAATATTTCAATATAACTTACATCTAGAGTAGCTTTAAGTACAACTCTTTTTACAATAGTGTTAATTATATCAAAAAGTGTTTATTTTGGTTGATTTTCAAATAATGTTTATTAAAACAAGCATTAACTTTACTGTATAAGTTTCGCTAAATAATAATTCTAATCCGTTGATATTCGAGTATATGACCATTAAATAAGCTACACAAAAAGTTCAGGGTTTTAATAGTTAAGAAAATGTTCTTTGAAGAGGTTATATCACATAATGACCATTTTTTGATATCTAAAAAGACTACTTTTTCAGTTTTTGACCTAAAATCCGCCCCTCTGACCTAAATGTCAAAAGTACATTTGTAGAAACAGTAAACTTATTTTTTTATTTATTTTAAGATGAAATGAAACTACGAAAAAGACATCACTGGCTCTTATTCTGCATGATTTTATTATCATTCAATTTCTCACAATCCGTCTACGGACAAGATCTTGTGCTAAAGGGTGTGATAAAAGATGCTGACACAGATGCACCTTTGCCATCTGCAATAGTTACGATTGATAAAACAGATAAAGGCACTGTTACTGACCTTGACGGTAAGTTTATGATTTCTGGACTTGAAATGGGGCAAACACTAAAGGTGAGTTATATAGGTATGAAAACCATCTATTGGGTTTTTAATGGAGAAACAGAAAAAAACTTTATACTAGAGAATGAAGAACAATTACTAAATGAAGTTGTAGTTGTCGGTTATGGTACTGTCAACAAAAGAGATTTAACAGGCGCTATCAGTTCTGTAAAAGAAGATGAAAACATCTCAAGACAGTTTAATTCTGTTGACCAATTACTACAAGGTAGAGTATCAGGTGTACAAGTAAGTGGTAACAGTGGTAACCCAGGAGGAGCTGTTTCAGTAAAAATTAGAGGAGTCAACTCTTTAAGAGGTAACAATGAACCTTTATATGTTGTAGACGGAGTAATTGTAAGTAGTGCAGGTGAAACTATGGAAAATGGTTCAAACGCTGCAACTGCATCTGCTGCTCCTATTAATGGTCTAGCAGGTATTAATCCACGAGATATTGCAGACATTGAAGTATTAAAAGATGCTTCTGCAACTGCAATCTACGGTTCAAGAGGTGCTAATGGTGTGGTATTAATCACCACTAAAAAAGGTGAAAAGGGTGATGCTAAAATAAATGTATATGCACAGACATCAATTAGTCAAAGTGCTAAAAACATTGATGTTTTAGACGGATATGAATTTGCGATGCTTTATAATGAAAGAAATATTCAAGAAGGATGGCAACCCATTTATAAATTAGACCATGACACCAGAGAAGTGTATGATGCTGCTACTGGTACCAAATATGATCAACACAACTGGCAAAATGAAGTTTTCCGTGATGCTGTAACATACAATACGGGTATGTCGATAAGCGGCGGTACAGAAAAGAGCAAGTATTACTTTTCAGTAGGATATGAAAATAAAGAAGGCTTAGTGCAGAGAGCACATCAACAAGGTGGGGATATGACATTCAATCTCAATCAAAAGCTTTCAAGAAAGTTTTCTTTAGATTTTAAGAATACCTTATTCTTTATGGAGGGAATGTTTCCACAAACCGGAAATAAAACAGGTGCTAATAACTCTTTGATCCACAGAACTGTTGCTCAAAACCCGTTAACAGGAGCAGGAATACAAGATGATGATAATAACGGTGAAGGCATTCAGAACACTCCAATTCAATTCTTAGAGAACAACGACGATATCACCAAACAACTTCGTAACATCACCTCTGTAAAACTAAACTACGACATTTCAAAGGGATTGAAATTCCAACTGAGAACTGGATTAGATTATAGAGATCAATCAAGAAAAATCTGGTACGGCCCTGGTACTTTCCAAGGTGATCAGTACAACGGTCTCTACAGTGAAATGGGACAAGATAGAACTAGTTACAATGTTGATGGTATATTAACTTACAGAAAGAGGTTTAATAAAAAACATAGAATCAATGCTACAGCAGTAGTTACTTTCGACAATATTGATAAGAATAATACCACTTATGTCATTTCTGATTTTGATAATAAATCAAGAAGAACTGAATCTCCTCAATTGGGTAAAGTAGTATTATCTCCTTATACTTATTTACCTTATAATGAAAACGTATTTTCTTATTTAGGTAGGGTTAATTATACTTTCAACAATAAGTATACACTTACAGCCAACTTTAGAGCAGATAAATCTTCTAAGTTTGCCGAAGGACATCAATGGGGCTTCTTCCCATCAGCATCAGCAGCTTGGTTTATCTCTGAAGAAACATTCTTAAAATCATCGGAAGTAGTTTCAGATTTAAAAATGAGAGCTGGTTGGGGTAGAACTGGTAATCAGGGTATTCCTCCATACAATACATTCCAAGGATATAATACTAACCTATATAGTGGTATTTCTAATGGTTCTATTGTAGGAACGATTCCTTCTAATATTCCAAATGCAGCCTTAACATGGGAAACAACAGAACAACTTAATATTGGCGTTGACTTTGGTTTACTCAAATCAAGAATTAACGGTACTTTAGATGTTTATCATAAAAATACACAAGACCTGCTACAAAGAATTGCTGCTCCTGCTTCTACAGGTTTTGATTTCTTCTATGTAAACAGAGGTCAGATGTATAATAGAGGTATCGAATTAAACCTTGAAGGTGTAATTCTTGATAGAACAGATTGGGGAATAACAGTAGGTGGTTCAATTACTAAAAACGTTACTGAATTAGGAGATCTAGGTTTACCTACATCTGGAATCTATATTGATGGTCAACTTATTCAAGAGCAATATTATTTAGGTGATAATGTTTCTAATACAATGGATGCCGCCAACATCTTCATCAAGGGACAACCTATTGGATTATTCTACGGCTATAAAACAGATGGTATTTATACATCTGATGAAGAAGCTAAAGCTGGGCCTACCTTCGGAACTGAAAATAAAGCAGGCGACCTTAGATTTGTTGATCAAAATGGTGATGGCAAAATTACTGCAGAAGATAAAACAATTATCGGTGACCCTAACCCTGATTTTATATACAGCTTCAGAACTACTTTCCGTTACAAGGCACTTTCATTAAGCATGTTATGGAGTGGTGTTCAAGGAAATGATGTATTAAATGCTAACAAAATTTTCTACACTTATACAAGGGGTGGTACTCAGTGGAGTATGAGCAAGGATGCCTATTATAATGCATGGTCTGAAGAAAATCCTCAAGGTACTCAACCAAGAATTCTTTTTGGCCAAGAAAATGTAATGGATAACTATGTTACTGACCAACTTATAGAAGATGGCAGTTACTTAAGGCTTGCCAATATCACATTATCTTATGACCTGCCAATCAAGTCATCTACTTTAGAAAAGATCAACCTTTACTTTACAGCATCAAATCCGTTTACGTTTACAAACTACAGCGGTTATGACCCAGAAGTAACGAATGATCTTTATAACGGTTCATTGATAGGAGTTGACTGGGGTGCCTATCCAAACGTGAGGTCTTACTTAGTTGGTTGCAATCTTACTTTTTAATTCCAACAACATAAAAACTATTCGAAATGAAATCAATATATAAACTAATCATAATTGGACTTTTGGGTATTGGATTTGGATGTTCCAACGAGGTTCTCCCTGTACTTACCGAAGATGAAGTCTATGGCACTATAGAAAGTCAAAAATCTGCTGTACTGGGAATGTATGGTACCATGTTGGACTTTAAGGGGTATGCCTCACAACAGCATGATGTCACGATGAATTCAGGCTTTTTCTATTCAGGTAAAAAAGATTATAATTTCACTATTGCCTCTTTAAATGCAGTAGCTACAGATATTCCTATCAATGATTCTTGGTTGAACTATTACAAAACGATCAATAGTGCCAATGATATCATTTATAATATCGAAAAAAGAAATGGTGGTGATATGTTAGCTGATGGTGTACCCACTGCTTCGAAAAACTATGTTGGCCAAGCTTATTTCATCAGAGCACTTAATTACTACAGGATCTTCCAATACTGGGGTGGAGCTCCGTTGAGAACATTGCCTGTTTCTATGGAAGAAGTTTACAAGGGCAGAGCGACAAAAACTGAAATGTTAGACCTTATCATCTCAGATTTAGAAATGGCTTCTGAATTAATGGCCGGTGAAGAACAAGAATTAGGTCTTCCAAAGAAATATGCAGCCAACTTCTTATTAGCAAAAGTATACAGTACGATTGCCTATGCTGCAGAAAGCAATGACGAATGGCTACAAGTGGAAGGATATACTGATCAAGGAAGTTCTGTATTCTGGGATAAGGCTTATGAAGAAGGTATAAAAGTACATCAAAAATATAGCTTAGTACCTCGTTATGGAGATCTATGGGAACTACAGACGGGTAATAATACTTCTGAATCTATTTTTGAAATACAATTCAGTATTACATCTGCTACTCAGACTTCTTTTTATAGAACTTACACACCTAAATCATATACAATGGGAGTTAACAATTTTGGAAGATTGTATGCAAACCCTGAGTTGTATGACAAAATGGTAGAAGAATCTCCTGAAGATCCTCGTATCGGTGAAACATTTATGAACAGATATGTTGGTTATAAAATACTTGACGATGGTAGTATTGGACAAAATGGTTGGGAAACACTTCACTATCCTGAAAGAAAGGTAGGAGGTGTAGTATCTAGAACTAATTTGGCTACCGGGTTTGTACCTTTACATAAGCTCATGCAAAGAGATAGAACTGCTACGACAGTTACAGCAAATAAGAACTGGGTGGTTTTCAGATATGCAGATTACCTCTTGATGATGGGAGGTATTGCTAACAAAAAAGGGTTGTCTGGTGAGGCTACTTCATATGTCAATGAAGTATTAGGAAGAGCTAGAAACTCGGGTGAAACAGCTACCGAATTTCCTAAAGATTGGGCTCCAATGGGACAAGATGAATTTGACTTAAAACTTTTCTGGCAAAGAAGATTAGAGCTTGTAGGTGAAGGAACTGATTGGTTTGATGCAAGAAAAAGAGGTTACAACTTCTTTAAAACAAATGTGATTGACAGACATAATGACTTTGTACAAGGTCCTTTAGGTGTTCCATCAATAGACGTTACTTACCCTGATAATACAAAAGTAATGTATTTGCCTATTCCTAACGATGAAATTAATTCCAATTACCTTATCAGTGGTGCTGATCAAAACCCTGGATACTAATATTAAATTGACACAAGTATGAAAAATAGATTTATATATATAGGTTTTCTTTTCTTTTTGACTGTAAATTTTCTGAGCTGTCAAAAAGAACTTGAAACTCCGGATCATCTAAAAAATATCAATGCACAAACACCTTATAACTTAAAGTATGAAAATGTAGATATAGGGTATGTGGATACGATTTTTGTACCCAATCCTACTTGGGATGGTACTTCGTATGTAAACTTCTTTTTAGATTCAGTTTCTTCAGATGTAGAAGATTTTGATCAGGAACAGTTCCAAAACTTAATTCAAGTCGACAGAGCTACTGGTGAAATTATTCTAACTTCTACTGCAAATGTTGATCTAGGAAAACAAGCATATGGAAACTATGTGATGAAAATAAGAATGGATTACAAAGGTGGTTCTGTTTATCAAGATAGTGCTTGTACAGTTCAAATAATGGAATTACCATTTACTTTTGATTATTCTGAAGCTCCTTCTGAAATAGCTTTTACGAAAGAAGGTTTATTTGCAACTCCAAAATTCAATGACCTAGAAGGTTATACTATTACAGAAATCACATACTCTCCTGCGATTGAGGGTATTTCAATTGATACGTTAGGACAACTTTCCAAAACAGGTTTAGAAACACCTGTTGGTGATTATACTATCAGTCTTCAAGTAGAAACTGACCGTGGTCCTAAGACTTTATCTGAAGTTTATAGTTTTACTTTAAATCCAATTGCAATTGATCTTACTTATGAAGATACTGAGGTTGATTTCATGACAATCGGTGAGATTGCTTCACCTACTATAAGTACTGAAGAAGAAATTGATCTTGCTGACATTACTTATTCAATTACTGACAATAAAGGTAATGAAACAGGTGACATCAGCATTGATGAAAATACTGGTATAATTTCTAAAAATGGATTTAATGTACCAAACGGTACAACCTATTACAATGTAACATTGACAACTCCTGTTGGAGAATTGGTAGTAGAAGATGCTTTAAAAATGATAGTCGCAGATAAACCTGTTATCACTTACTTAGGTAATGGTCAAGTTGGGGATCAATTGACAAAGGCTAAGTTATCACCTTGGACGGCAATGAATGCTTCTATTAATAGTGATCCTGTTACAGAGAATCCAGTTTATAAATTAAAATCTACTCCATTTGAAGGAATTTCTATTGATGCAACTACGGGAGAAATCAGTGTTGTCGAAAACAGTAATATTCCTGATGGTAACTACCCTATTATTGTAACGGTTGAAATAATGTTGGATGGAGAAACTTATCCAATTGATTTTGAAGTTTTTGAAATTGAGGTAACTACTACATGGGAAGATCACTTCTTTACAGATTTTGAATTTGCGAGTGACGCACAACAAAAATTCAAAATAGATTCTGACAATGCGTATGGTTTCAGATCTCAAGAATTTGGTGACTATCATTTTGTTAGAACCAATAATGGAGTAAAATTAGAGTGGGTAGCAGGTAAGAGAGAAAACTTTGGAGAAACTGTCACAAAGTCTGCTATGAGTAATGTCTTCGAATGGTCATCTTCTGTAGATAGAGGTAGATCGGGGTTAATAAAAAACATTGATGTTGAAGCAGACTGGAGACGCGTTGAAGTAAGTTTTACGGAACAATACAATAACCAAACGCCTGTTTTTGATAGATATGTAATGTTTGGATATAATAATGATCCTGCCACAGTTTACAATGAATCTGATTGGACTACTATTAACGGTTTGACTTGGAGTTCTAGTGCTAATTGGCCTGGAAATGCTAATGATTTAGACGAAAGAAACCTAATAGAATTAACCATTGAAGGTGACGACCTTGTAGCTAATCAAACTCTAAATGTAATGAGTATGATAGAAGTTACTGAAAAAGCTTCAGGCGTCAGCCTAGCTTGGGGACTTGACAATTACTATGTAAAAGTTGCTAAAACTTTTGATGTAGAATATGAATAAGTAATCAACAATAAATAGAGTGTTTATATAGCTTAATCCCTCAGGTCTTTATGATTTGAGGGATTTTTTTATAAATAAAGTAAATGCATGTTGAAAATTGATTTAACCGTAATCATAGCTCATATCTTGATTAGATTATTTCATTAGTTACCCTAGGTTTAAACAATGACAGTTTACAGAATTATTTTAAACTTATTATTCAAGAATCAAAAGCATTTTAAAAAATCAATTATTAGTACTTATCAAAGCTCTTGATCATGTTAAAAGTTATACTTCAATGATATGGATGATTAGTCTTTAGACAAAAAAAGACAACTATCACTTCTCCTAGATTATATTCCTTTGGAATGTTTTTGGTGTAATTTCACAATGTTAGAATAACTCTACCTTTAATGAAAAAAAGGCACCCCTAAAAAGAAGAGATGCCCTAAAACAAATTGAATTATATCAGTACTAGAAAAATAGTTTTCAGCTTAGTACTTGATATTCTATTGTTACTAATTATTTAATGATTAACTTCTTGGTAAGTTTCTGATCATCAATCAACAGCACTACATGATAAACTCCTGGAGGTAAATCACTTAATTTATAATGGGACTGAGATTGTCCAAAATGTTTTACTTGAATACCGTTGATGGTGTAAATCGTAAGTTGATCAACTTCTTGGTTTATTCTAAGATATTCGTTTGCAGGGTTTGGATAAAGGGTAATTGACTCTAATAAAGGGTCGATTGAAGTGATTTCACTTAATTTCCATTTAGCATAAAGAGTCAAATCACCAATATTTCCTTTTTCTATTGAAGAAATTGGCTGAGTGAATTCTTCATCCATAAACCATCCCATAAATTTATAATTGTCTTTTTGAGGGTCTAGAAGGTTAATTTCAGAAAGAATAGTATAATTAAGAGGGTTTTCATGAGTACCTCCATCATTGTAATTAATAGAATACTCTGCAATGGAAAACTTCGCATATAAAGTTAAATCACCTGTAGTACCCGTAGTAATTTCTAAGATTTGTTCTTCAAAATCGGAATCATTAAACCACCCCTCAAAATGGAACCCTTCTTTTGAAGCATCTGTTAATACAATAGTTTCTGAGTTGGAATTATACTGAGTTACATTTGTATGCTCGCCTCCATCTGTATAATAACTTATACTAAAAGTTTGTACAGACTCTTGCAAATAAGTATCAAAGTCGAATACTTTTAAATAATCCTCGGTAACATTTTCAATTACAAATGCTGGGGCATAAAAACCTTCCGGTAGATTATCCAATTGAGGAGTTAAAGTAACTAAACTTCCTTCTTCCACATAAAAACTTACCACACCCAATAATGGGTATGTTGACTCAAACGGGCCTTCAACGAGTAAACTACCACTTCCATTTTCAAATTCTACACTTATCAACACCGTATTTTCTGCTTTTGGAACAGCTTCGTATGAGGTCTCTAAATTACTCGTATTTCTTGCATATAGAGTTCCATTACTACCATACCATACATCAGTGGGTTCGCCATCTAAAATCGTTGAAGGAAGTGTAATGGAAGTGAAATTATTTTCTAAAAATGCATTCTGACCAATCAATAATAAATTATTGGGTAACTCTACTGCATCTAAATCATTTCCATAAAAAGCTTCTTCTTTAATTTCTTGTAATGTACTAGGCAATGTAACACTTGTTAGACCAGAATTTCGGAATGCTCCCACGCCTATTGATGTCACTGTCATATTATTAATTGTAGAGGGTATTTCTATAGCTCCAACAGGACCATAATATTCTTTGATTTCCCCATCTTCAAATAAGTAATCATTGAGTTTTATAGCTCTAACCATTGATACTACTAATTCATTGCCCTCTTGATCAGCTTCTAACGTAAAATCAAAATTATGATCCATACTATTGGCCTGCATCTTTGAAACTATAAATGTGGTTGTTTTCAATTCTCCATCACCTGTCAATGCTACTTGATACTTTTGCTCACCTGCATTCGATTTCAACACCAAATTTCCTTCCCCTTCATCAAAATAAGTTACTTTAATGGCCAAACGATTTTCTTTTAACCATCTATCATCAATATCAAAACCTATTTTAGCTCCTTTTCTAGCAATGTAATCATAATATTTATCCTCAAATACCATCCACATTTTAATGGATTGTTGAATTTGAACATCAGGAGTAGTAGTATACCCTTCTGCATCCCTTTGATACAACCACCTTTCGAAGTTTTTCATCTCAATTCCTTCATTTTTTTCTGTTTTTGTAAAGGATCTTTTGGGGCTTGCTGTATCGTTATTTTTATATGTTTTATGGTCCATGTAAGATGTACCAAGGTAAGTCCACACATCAGGTGTATCTTCTACTGTCCTCCCCAATTCTTGTGCTATAAAGGGAAGCATTTGTGGCATAAGGTGACCAGTTGTATGTATATAACTACACCTCATCTGCAATGCTCTTAAATTACTTATAAAATAACGATAGGTAAATGAGTTGGTCGTTGCCCCAAATCTGTAACCTCTTTCCGGTGTCGCCCAAGCTGGTTCATATTCTTCATTGACCTCACCATGAAAGCCCCCATGACTAACAATTGGTGACGATTCATCAAGTATTAAATATCCATCTTCGTCAATAGATTGTCCCAAATCATGATTGGGTATATTGTAAAGGTACATTTCTACAAAACCTCTCCTTACACCAAAACCATAATCAAACCCATAATGACTCGTACCTCCCATAAATACTTTATGTTCAATACCATCAAATGCATTCTGCCATGCATCTAGTCTCTCTCTAACATGTGTTTCCGCATCATTTTTTTCCCATTCTTTCTCACCGTGAGGACCTATTCCTTCATCTCCAAAAGAATGAGATGCATACCCTACATAGGCTGCTTTTACCATTTGAGGAATACCACTTTCTGCTAGCGCATTTACTAACTCTAAATATTGTGCATGAAATATAGGGTCTGATGGATCGAAATTCAGGTTGTCGCTTGTCTTATCTCTTGGTAATAAACTTGCTCCCAAATCCTCCAACCAAAGTGGAGCTTCTCCATCCACACCGTTTCCTCTTTCTTTTGAATGTGCTAGAATCCTCAATACAATATCTACTCCTTGACTATTGGCTTGTTGAATACTCCCTATGACTGTAGAAAAGTCAATCTGCCCTTCCACCTTTTCTAAATCTCTCCATTTTACCCAAAGAAGCCCTACTGGATTTCCTTCAAATTGTAATTTCGGAGCATCGAAGTCTTTAAATGACCCATCATCCTTAAAATAGATATTTCGTTGGAGAGCAATTAAACTATTTGATGCTGGTATAACATCATTAGGCAGTGACCAATCCCAACCGTCGACTGTATGTGGAGAAGCGTTCCATAATTGAGCTTCAATATTTTGTACATCAGAAAACTCAAGATAATTATAAGATGGCCAATAAGGATATGTACTTTCTGGTAATACATTAGGGTTGATATCAAGGATATCTTGTGGAACATCTTGTGATAAGAGAGAAAATGGAAGGAAATAAAAGAGTCCCAACCAAATAAGTAACTCATAATTTTGTTTCATACTTTCTATGTTAGTTAAAAAAGCCAATAGAATAAATCTATGTTATTAGGTGTACAATTTCTGATTTTTAAGATTTTGGAAAGGGATTGATTTTAGCCATTTATGACAAAAAATAGTGCAAGATGAGGGTAAAAAATGTTCACGAATTTGTTTTTAAATGACTTAAATAAATTGAATAGGCAATCACAATAACCTTTGCTTTTTTTTAATGCTTATTTCTACCCCTTTTCTTCTATCAAAGCACCTACCCTTCTACCTCGTAAATCGCACATCACTAAGTTATTATTGGATTTTATCACGAAAATTTAAAGCTTTTTTATTATTCAGGAATCTTTTTTATGCTAAAGGGAGTAATCACTATGTATAAAACTCAAGAACCTAATACCATGCTCAAAAACAAAACAACAACATTATTATTATCGCTCTTTTTATTCTTTACATCCTGTAATTTAAGTGACCCTCACGGAATAAAGAAACTCGTTAAATTAGATCAAGAAGACGTTATAGAAATCACTCTTAATAATTTTGACAAAGAAACTAAACCACCGATCTACAGGTATAAAAGTGGTGAAGTTATTTCTCTTGATAAAATAAAAAAGACCGACCCGTTAGAATGGGGATATGATTATTATGCATCATCCAACCATGAAATTAAGGTTGTGATACTAAGAAAACCTACCCATGAAGACACTTTGTTTCAAAGACGATTAATCGCCGCTATTAAAGAAAGAAAACGTACAGATGTTGAGTTAGTAGATATTGATTGTGATAAAATTGATAAGATGTTAGCACACATTCGCTTTATGGATCAGGAAAATAGATCAAGTGGAATGGTGAATGAAAATATCGAATTAGAAAATCTCACCAAAGTGGTAAGTATTTTAGAAATATGCGGAATGCCTACTGTGGAAGAAGTCGGAAATAATGGTATAAATACGGTTTGGATTATCATTCAGCACGCCGGACCTCATTACCGCTCTAAATATTTCCATCTGTTTGAAGATGCAACCGAAAGGGGTGATTTGCAACCTTATAAGCTTGCCATGATGGAAGATATGATATTCCTTGATAGTGGAAAACCACAAAAGTACGGTTCTCAAATTGTTTTTAATTCAAAAACAGGTGAGATGGAAATCTATTCTCTTCAAGACCCTGCCAATGTAAATCACAGAAGAGCACAAGTAGGTTTGGAACCTATTGAAGATTACATGGGGCAATTTGAGAGTGAAGAATAAGTAATTAAAATCTGCTCTAAGGAAGGTTGACTTATTTTTTCAGCAAAGTCTCAAGCTCTGCTAGCTTCTGTTGTCTTATAAATGAAAAAGTAATAAGGTCTTTTTGTTCTATCTCTGATAGTATTTTGTAAGCAGCATTGAAGTATTTTTTGTCTTGGGTTAGCTTTCCTTTATAAATTAAAACATCATTTAAAAGTTCTAATTCCTTGAAGTCTGTTTTAGAAGAAAGGTCCATCATTTTTAATGTTATCTCTTCTTCTGAATCAGACTCATTGACTTTTAGTACCTCTACTAAGTATTTGTCTATGGTCAATGCCATTTCTTCAAAATGAAGCTCAAGGTCTATTCCTGTAAATCGGAGCATAATTTTCTCCAAGCTACGGATCATCCTCTGTAAAAAATCTCTTTTATCTTGTAACATAACTAACTGCTATTCAACGAATGTGAACATTAAGTTAGCAAAGAAATTCCATAACATTACTACTCCTACTGCTAAAACTTTAGCAATGTAAAAATTCATTTTAAAACGCTCGTGTAACAACCAAATAATGGCATTACTAAAGAGAAGACCAATTATGGAAACACCAAAAAACTTCATGTATTGAAGCCCAATATTGGCATCTTGACTTTCAAAAGTCCAGTTTCTATTCAGTATATAATTACTTGTTGCCGCTAATATAAAACCAAGGCTATTGGCCAAATATTTATGTCCCTTTAGCTTTTCTTTTACAAGGTAAGTAGTTCCAAAATCAACAAATAAGCCAGAAAAACCAACTACACCAAACTTCAGAAACTTATAGAATAAGGCTTCCCAATCCATTTTGTTTGTTATACGCTATGATTAATTTGAGTAAAAGTAAAAAGAAGGTCTTATTTCGAAAAATAATGACCTTCTTTTATTATTTTGTTCAAAGAAAATTAATCTTTGTGACTTTCTCTATTGCTGTTTCTACGTCTGTTTCCACCGCCGCTATTACGACGATCTCCACCTCCGTATCCATTTCTACGGCGATCTCCTCCGCCACCATTGTAGCGACGACGATCTCCTCCGCCGCCACCGCGACGGCCACCACCACCGCGACGGCCACCGCCACCACCAGTAGTGTTAGATACTTCAACATCAATTTTTCTACCATTGAATTCTAAAGTACCCATACCTTTGATTACATCATCCTCTCTACCTTGAGCAACCTCAAAGAATGAGAAGTTTTGTTTCAAGTCGATTCTTCCGATATCGATACGATCACCACGAACACCTTTGTTGATCAAGTCAATAAGGTCCCTTGGAGATACTTCGTCACGCTTACCTAAGTTGATAAAGAAACGAGTGAAACCTGACTCTGCATTACGTCTGAAGTTTTCACCTCTTTCACGAGAGTTCGTATTATCTCTACGATCATGAACGTTAAGGTCTCTTGCACCTCTGTAGTACTCTAAGAAACGGTTGAATTCTAAAGCAACGAAACGATTGATAATCTCCTCACGGCTTAAGTCTTCTAATTTCTCATATACTTTTGGTAAGTACTCCTCAATTTCCTCTTCTACCATCTCCACACTGTGCATACGGTCTACTAAATGGAATAGTTGACGCTCACAAATTTGAGGACCAGAAGGAATTGGATCCATGATGAATGATTGCTTCAATACACGTTCGATCGCTCTCAAACGGTGCTTTTCACGCATATGAATGATAGCAATTGAAGTACCATCTCTACCAGCTCTACCTGTACGACCTGAACGGTGATTGTACGTTTCGATATCGTCTGGCAAGTTGTAGTTGATTACGTGAGATAAATCGTTTACGTCCAAACCACGAGCCGCAACGTCAGTCGCTACTAGTAGTTGTAAAGTACGCTGACGGAATTTACCCATCACATAATCACGTTGTGCTTGTGATAAATCACCATGCAATGCGTCTGCATTGTAACCATCTTGCATCAAACGCTCTGCTACGTCTTTTGTTTCTTGTCTTGTACGACAGAAAACAATACCGTAAATATTTGGATTGTAATCCACTACACGTTTTAAAGCTTCGTATCTATCTTGAGCTCTTACAGTGTAGCAGTAGTGTTTTACATTTTTGTTACCCGTATTTTTAGTACCAACAGTTACCTCTTTAGGATCTGTCATGTAGTTTGAAGCAATACGAGCTACTTCTCTTGGCATAGTTGCTGAGAACAACCATACATTTTTGTCTTCTGGAGTTTCTTCAAGAATCGCATCAAGCTCATCTTTGAAACCCATTTTCAACATTTCATCCGCTTCGTCAAGTACTACTGTCTCTACTTCAGAGATGTTTACTTTGTTTCTACGGATTAAATCGTGCATACGTCCTGGAGTGGCCACAATTACATGTGCACCTTTGTTCAACTGACGGATTTGTTGGTCAATTGGAGCACCACCGTAAACGGCAACGATTTTTAAACCTTTAAGCTTTGTAGAGAAGTTTTCAAGATCTTTTGCGATCTGAAGTCCAAGTTCACGAACTGGACATAGAATTAACCCTTGTACCTTTTTGTTTGAGACATCAACACGGTGTAGGAGTGGAAGGCCGAATGCTGCAGTTTTACCCGTTCCTGTTTGTGCTAAACCTACTAAATCAAGTTCTTCTGTTAATAAAGTTGGGATTACTTCTTCTTGTATTGGTGTAGGTTGTTCAAAACCGAGCTCTGCTACTGCTTCTTGCAATTCTTCTTTAAGCCCTAATTCACTAAATTTTGTCATTTTTTGTTTTTTAAGACGCTTCCTTCCATACTACTATAAGTTTAAGTACTAGATTGAATATTACTTCTCTCATAATCCTTATTCTTTGTCGGCGGACAACCAACAGTTATGATGATGCGGACAAAAGCGCTACAGTTTCCTAATTGAACCGCAAAGGTAGTCTATTTATTTTTTGTTTTGCTAGTTAACGACACAAACGTTTATAAATGAGAGCAATTATTTTTACTTTTTTTCCATCATTAACAAAAAAAGAGCTTATTTCAAGCTCTTTCTTCAAATATCTCTTCTTAAAAATGACAATATTACAAGTGTCTCTAATACACTAGGTTACCTTCAATAGAATAGTGTTTATCGCCTAAAAAGACAATCGTCTGTATGCCTTCAATGGCATAACTTTTTAACTTTTGACCTTCAGAAAACACTAACTGCCCTTCTTTTTCTGTAGCGTAAAGAGAATTATCGGTCAACATTTTGAAAGCGATCTTCAGAAGTTCGCCATCCGAATTTTTCTCTATTTCCATCCATCGGACTAATTCTCTTGGACCACTGGCTTCAAATCTTGTAAGTGTTCCTCCATCAGATTTATTCTGTATTGATTTCTGATAGCTGTTTTTTAAAATGGGCTTATTGATATCCGCATCTTCAAAAACTTCCAATTCATCCTCCCAATTAATAGTAGAGGAAGCAACTTTGTCTTCTTGTCCATCATAGAGTACTTTTTTCTCTACAGCAGGCGATGTTCGGCTTAAATCCTTTACGGCTGAATCAACAACACTTGTGAGATCGAAGTTATAAACTTCTTCAGTGTCTTGAATTTTATCTAATTGGGCACAGCTAAATAAAGAACTAAGTATAAAGTGAATAATGGTAATTTGAACGAACAATTTCATGTTAAATAGTAAAGGTGATAGTAGAATAAGTACAAAATACAGAAGTTGATTTTCAATATTTTATCTTTTGAAGATGTACCTATATTATTTCCAAAAAATTTCAATATGACGGTCTCCCGTCCAAAGTGTAGTGCTTATGGATTTTTTAGTTTTCTTAACTTTCCATGCATCGTTATTCAAATATATGAATTCTTGCTTAATAACAACAGTTTCTGATACTTTATGATAAGCAATTAACAAAGTGCCTTCACCTTCTTGAGGTATAATTTCAATATTTTTCTCATTTTGAGCATGAATTATTTCGGTCTGATTTTCTAGCGGTATCCCTTTTAAAATATTGATCGCTTTGCCTGCATTCGGAACACCGTAACCTACATAGTTATTACCGTAAGGGTAAAACCAAGAAGACTGAATAATAGCTCCCCTAATTTCTTTCGCTGTCGCCTCTGGTTTCATTTGCCACAAACAAGCCGCAAGACCCGTAATTACTGGAGCTGAAAAAGAGGTTCCAAACAGTGAATAACAAGAAACTTCGGGTTTAATATACTCCAGGAAAGTTGGTCCGAGACTACTGTAGCTTGCCTTCACTCCTGATTTTGTTGTTGCCCCAACACTCAATACTCCTTTGGCATCTGCGGGAGCACTGATGATTTTCCAATTGGAATCTCCTTCATTCCCTGCCGAAACCACCAACAACACATCTTTTTCTTGAGTCGCTACTTCTGCTGCTTTCGTCACCATAGAAGTTTCTCCATCCATCTGAGAAGGAAGATAATTTTCATCTTTAAGATCAAAACCATTCGTATAGCCCAAAGAGCTATTGATCAGTTTAATTCCTAAAGAATCTACCATCCATTCCAAAGCCATAATCCAATTTTCTTCCTCACTCCTCGATTCTTTATCACCGTGATCTGTTCTCGCTAAATAAAAATTACTTTTATCTGCCAATCCGTACCTCATATTACCTTCTTGCCCCGCAATCATTCGTAAAACGGTAGTACCATGACTATCTGAACTCGTCCTTTTGGTTCCAAAGAAAGTTTGGCTTGTCGTTGATGGACCTGACAGGTAATCCTTAAAACCTAAAACTCGTTCGTCTTTAAAAATATGTTTTAGATAAGTATTTTTAGTGGCATTATAATATCCTGCATCAATCACGCCTACCGTTACCCCACTTCCATCCAACTTCAAATCATAAATGCTTTTAGGTTGGATTTGCTTTACTGTATAGGAGGACTGCTTAAAATCACTTTCTTGATGAATACTCGCTAGTTTCCAACCTCTATTGACGGGCTTAACTTCTTTGATAAAAGAAAGGCTTTTTAGCTGATCTAACTCTTTTTTTGATGTAATCTCAACTGTCACGGCATTAAGCCAATTGGATTTCGTTTGGGCGAAAAAGTCTTGCTCGTGCAATGCTTCAATATATTCTTGGCAGATGGATTGGTTAAAAATTTCTAAATCTTCATTATTACACTTATCTACAAAAACAACCCAAAAACGTTGGTTTTCGTCAGCGAAAACTGGAAAAACAGTAAAAAGGATGAAAAAATAGCTTAAGAATAGCCTTCTAAGCCGTTTTTCTCCTGAAAAAAAAACAGAATAAATATCCAGTCTTATTGTCATCTAGTTTTGAAAATTCAATGGAAGAAGTAAATTCGAATTAAGTAGCAGTACAAGCGTATTGCCGCTTAACTTGACGAAAAGTTAATCATAAATATTAATATATACACATAGATCAATCATGAGATACGAAAAAATCGACTCGACATTGTTCATTGAGAACCGTAAGCGTCTAGTAGAGAGATTAAAACCAAATTCAGTTGCTGTATTCAATTCAAGCGACATCATGCCTACTAGTGCAGACGGTACAATGCCATTTATTCAGCAAACTGACATCTTCTATTTAAGTGGTATTGATCAAGAAAAGAGTATTCTTGTGATCAATCCTGACGCCAAAGATCCTGCTCATAGAGAAATGCTTTTCTTAATTGAAACGAATGAGGAAATTGCCATCTGGGAAGGAGCGAAATTGACAAAAGAACAGGCTACTGAAGTTTCTGGAATCGAGTCGGTGTACTGGTTATCTGATTTCGATACAGTATTCAAAACGGTTGTTTTCGATTCAGAACACATCTACTTGAATACAAACGAGCACCTTCGTGCTGATACTACTGTTGAAACGCCCGATGATAGATTTAGAGTGGAATGCATGAAAAATTTCCCTCTCCATAAATACGAGCGTATTTCACCAATCATGCACGACTTACGTACTGTAAAGTCACAAATTGAGATTGATGTCATGCAAAAAGCTTGTAACATCACTGAGAAAGGTTTCAGAAGAGTTTTAGAATTCACGAAACCAGGTGTGAAGGAGTATGAAATCGAAGCAGAAATCACACACGAGTTTGTTCGCAATGGCTCAAGAAGACATGCTTACACACCAATTGTTGCTTCAGGTTTCAATGCTTGTGTATTGCACTACATCGACAACGATCAAGTTTGTCAAGACGGTGACTTGTTATTAATGGACTTCGGTTGTGAGTACGGTAACTACGCTTCTGACTTAACACGTACCATCCCAGTAAATGGTAAATTTACAGAGCGTCAAGCAGCAGTTTACAGTGCTGTATTGAGAGTTCACAAAGCAGCTGCTAAAATGCTTATCCCAGGCAACAACTTGATGGACTACCATGTAGAAGTTGGTAAATTGATGACAGAAGAATTAGTCGGTTTAGGTTTGATCACTCGTGAAGATATTGCGAACGAAGATCCAAAATGGCCTGCCTACAAGAAATACTTTATGCACGGTACTTCTCACCACATCGGCGTAGACGTTCATGACTATGGCAACAGATATAAAACTTTTGAAGCTGGAATGGTATTTACAGTGGAGCCAGGTATTTATATCAGAGAGGAAAACATGGGTATCAGAATTGAAAACGACTTCGTTATCCAAGAATCAGGTGAGCCATTTGACTTGATGAAAAATATTCCAATCGAGATTGAAGAGATTGAAAGCATTATGGCGAAATAATTCACTTTAGAGCTTTAATATTTATTGCACCCTAGTTTGATGTAAGACATTGAGCTAGGGTGTTTTTTAAACATACAGATTCAAAAGAAGTGCTACTGTTAAGATTAGACATAAAATGATAATATTAATCTTTCCCACCCCCTAAATCAAGATTGTATAACTCCTTTTCTTATTGTTCTTCTCTTAAGTCATCTAACCTTCGATTATCTTTCATTCGAACTATTATTTTAAGTATATAAAGTTGTTCCTCAAATGAAAATAAATTGGGATTATCCTAAATTTCTTAATCTTATTCATCTTATAAGCAGATTTTCATCTAGAATAATTGTATCTATTTCCTCTGTAGTATTATCAAAAAGTTCTTCTTGGTATGGAGGTGGAGAAGTAACAGAGTCAATATATTTATAGATAGGATCGGATGGTTCCAAAGAATTTGAATTAATCTTTTTAAGAATAAATTTTGAATGGGTCTCGGTGTTAGTGAAAAAGATTGTTCCATGGTCTTTTTCAAAAAGGCCATAATATGAATTTAGATTTGAAGTACTATGAATTGTGAAGAAATATTGTTTGTAATTTTTGTTATAAAAACTATCCTGTTTTAATATTTTGATATTGAAGATATTGTTTTCTGGAGGAATAATATCAGACATCAATAAGGAATCAATTCTATAAAATATTGACTTTTTACTTACAATAAACAGAGTATCAGAAAAGTAATGATTTCTTTTTCCTACAGACTCAAATTCTTTAATCTTTAAAATTTGATCCTTTTTACAGGATACAACTCCTAAGAGTATTATTAGAATATATGTGGATAATTTTATATTAATACCCATGGAAAATAATCTTATTATAAATGTAATCATCTGATACTTTCAACTTCATTTTATTTCTCATTATCCTTAACATATTATAAGTTTTTTTTTATAATAAAGAGATTGTTGAACATTTTGCCTGAGATGTTCAGAACTGTTATGAGGGATTTTTTCTTGTCCATCATATTGACCTTTAAGAAAATTATTTTCCTTTGTGGATCCATTTAATAATATCTCATGTGACCAAGTATCAATACTTTCTAATAATTTTTCTCCACCTGTTTCACCTCTCAAGCTATAATTACTAAAGAAGTTGGCATCACCATCATCCATATGATATGTTAAAGAAAGTTTATTATTAATTATACTACCTTCTGTCAATCCATCGGCACCTCCTAAAGGTTTAGTTACTTCATATTCATCAAGGTCTGTAACTTGGAAGTTTGCATCTATTTTACTACTTAACTCTCCACCTTCTTCTGAGTTTATTGATAGACTTTTTATGTAAACTCCTTTTAATTCAAAACCTTTTTGAGCTCTTTTTTTTAAAAATTGAGCACCCGTTTTTGTTGAAGCAAATAATTCAAAAGATAAAATTTGACGTTTGTATAAGTAATTTCCATCCTCATCCTTATCATATAAATTGCCAAGATCTACATCTCTTCTATCAGGATCAATAAAGATAATCGGATTATCCATTACATAATTATAAGGCGACCAACTCGTATACTTCTCCGCCAAAGGATCAGGACTCAACCACCTGCTCACAATATCAGGTTCAAGTGTAGCTTCTGAGTACAGCGTATCCTTTTTTACAAAGGCTACAATTTCTTGTGTTTTGGTATTTAGAATTACAGATCCAATCTGAACTAACGTGTCCTGGTCGTGAAATTTATAGTATTCCCCTTGGCTTAGTGTAGCTACTTTTGGTTTGTAGTTGTATTGCTCAAAAGGATTTTGTGCGAAGGTATTTATACTGATGAGAGAGAGTATAAATAGAAAGTGGAGTAGATGTTTCATTTTTTTCTAAATCTTTTAGGAATACTATTATCAACAGTTGAATACTTTTCAATAGTATTAATTAAAATAGTGTCTTTCTCATAAATAGCTCCCTTATACTTTGAAACAATGGTAGTTCCAAAACACAATTCATCTTTTGAACCATCAGAATAATTAATATGACAAACCATCCGTACATCAAGATCATTATATCCTTCTAATGGTTTTAGCTTAGTTAACCTCTTACTTATTAAATTTAAATCCTTCTCATTCTCGATTTTAAAATGTTTCCTCTTCCTATGATTAATAATAATTTCACTATCATATGAATATTCAGTAAAAGTAAACCACTTTATAGCATAAACATCAATAGATTGAATTTCTAATTCATTATTCGTACAAGAGATTAAAATCCCCCCTAATAAAAAAACAACCACTAATAGTAATACATAATATTTAACCATAATTCTATCAGGCACCTTCATTTGCTTTTATATTTCATTATCCCGTTTAGTAAGAAAGCTTGTTACAACGTGTAAACTTTAATAGGAAAATAACACCTATTTTTTATGTTTGGGTTAAAAACCTACAACATTGATCAATGTTTAAAACAAAATGCAAAAAATCATAAAAGAACGAAGTATACACTCCCTTTTCTTAAGTAATATTAATAACTATTGAATACTGATGATATAATACTGAAATTGTAATTAATACATCGTAAACTAAGTTTTCAAATATTTATAGTATTTAGAAATCGGGAAATTTCTGCTGATTTGTAGGATGCGAATGACGCTATTGTTTAACTTCTAAACCTTGATTGTTTTGTTTTGTTTCAAGACAAAAAATGAAGTAGAAGAGAACTTGAAAGCAGACCCTATAAAAGCTAGTAGAAAGATCGATTAGAAGTTAATTTAGTTTATACAATGTATTAGCACTTCAATATATTGTGGCCTTTTTTTATACCTTCAAATGGAAGAAATGAAACTTCGCAACAACTATATTAAAACAAAATCAATTCGCAATCATCCTTAGTATCGTAATATATCTTTGAATTATTACCCTACAATCAAACGCACAACTTATTAACTAGCATGGCAACTAAATTCGTGAACCTTTTTTTATGCTTGTCACTTGTAATTATCATTCTACCAATTCAGCAATTAAATGCACAACATATTAGTAGAAAAAATTTGCATGCCTGGCCCACTGCTTCTCCACCAAAAATAGATGGCATTTTGGATGATCAGGTATGGAAAGATCCGTTACAAATCAATAAGCTTACGGCCAGTACAAGAAACTATATTTACTTTGAAGACACTCCAATGAAATATGTTTCTGAGGGATATTTTATTCAAAATTCTCCCAACAACCTTCAAAAATCTTCCCAAAAGACCAAAGTACAAGTGGCCTATGACAATTACGCCATTTATATAAGTGCACAACTTTATGACACAGCACCAGACTCCATACGCACCAATATGGGAGAAAGAGACTCAGGCGGTAATGGTGGTGATTTCTTTATTGTGTCTTTTGATACCTACAACACGCAACAAGACACTTATGAATTTGTGGTAAGTGCATCAGGCGTACAAAGTGATCGTATTCAAGGCACATCTGGATGGGATGGCAACTGGAATGAAATATGGACAAGTGCCGTAAAGGTCAATGAGGAAGGATGGGCTGTTGAAATGGAAATTCCCTATAGAGCATTGAGAATGCCTGACGGAAAAGAACAAATATGGGGATTGAACTTTGGTAGGGTTATCGCTCGTTCGGGTGAGACTTCTTATTGGAATGCTGTTGATGCCAATAAGTCAGGATATGTCAATCAATTTGGAACACTCAGAGGAATCTACGATGTCAATCCACCAATTAGACTCTCGCTTACACCTTATATTAGTAATGTTTCTATTGGTCAACAAGGAGGACAATTTGCTCACACTTTTTCAGGTGGAGCGGATATCAAGGTAGGTTTAGGTCAAAGTTTTACTTTAGATGTAAGTTTAATTCCAGATTTCTCTCAAGTACAAGCAGACAACCAAGTCTTGAACCTCTCTGCCTATGAAGTGCAATTTGGAGAGTTTAGGGATTTTTTCACCCAAGGCACCACCATCTTCAATAAATGGGATCAGTTTTACTCCAGAAGAATCGGACAAAACCATAATAACCCTGGTGATGAAGTACTCAGAGAAAATGAAGCCTTTATTTATAAACCTTCAGATGCTCCTATTCTTAATAATACAAAACTGACGGGTATTACAGAAAAAGGACTCGGAGTAGGTATTTTAAACTCTATTACCAATGAAACCTTTGCCATCATTGAAGATAGTACTACAGGGGAAAGAAGAGAAGAACTCGCTGATCCAGTGACTAATTTTAATATCATCTCTGTAGAACAAGCATTACCGAATAACTCTAAGATTGGAGTGATGAACGCTAACGTCTATAGAGGAGAAGGATTTAAATCTTCGAATGTTACTTCAACCGATTTCAATTTCTTTGACCGAACAAATACCTATAGATTCAGAGGTTTTGGAGCATTGAGCCAAGAGTTTTTTCCTTCAGAAGAAAGTGAAAATGGACAAACACAACAAAAAGGTTATACTCAACTAGGACATAGAATCGATGTTGGAGGTGGTAAAGTGAGTGGAAAGTGGCGTTATTGGGCAACTTCAAATATTGAATCAGACACTTACAACCCTAATGATATGGGGTATAACTCCGCTGTAAATAAAATTGGGTTTTATTCGAATGCCTCTTATAATCAATTTGAAGCGGGACCATTTTATCAACGCTACTGGTTGAGAGTAGGTTATGATGAAAATTGGCTTTACAATCCTAGAACTTTCACAAGTAGAAAAGTATGGGCAGATGGTTATTTCCTGTTTAATAACTTTTGGAGTATGAACGTTGATAGTTATATCCACCCCGGAATATCTTATGATTATTTTGGGCCAAGAGAGCATGGTTATTACTTCAAAGAGTACATGTCACACGGTGGAGGTTTTACAATCAATTCAGACAGTAGAAACTTATATACGGGAAGTGTGAGAATATCCTATTGGGCAAGACCTGAATTTTCTCAGCTGGATAATTTTATTTCTTATAATCAAACCTATAGAGCTACGGATCGTTTTGACCTCACACATTCTGTTTCTTGGAACAATCAGAGAGATGAGAAGGGGTATGTGACCACACTTCACGAAGATAATGGTGATGTGGAAAGTGTAATTTATGGCAATAGAGACGTTAAAACATTTGAGAACAATTTTACTTCTAAATATTATTTCAATCCTAAAATGTCCATGAAACTGCGTTTAAGGCATTATTGGAGAAGAGTAGATTATGATGAGTTTTTTGATTTATCAACGACAGGTGATCTGTTAACCACAGATTATACAGACCTTGATGAAAACGGTGAGCATACACAAAACACCAATTATAATACATTTGATATGGAGCTTTCTTACAGTTGGGAATTCCTTCCGGGAAGTTTTCTTACCGCTATGTGGAGAAATGAATTAAAATCTTCCAATCACAATTCTGAAATCACCTTCTCAGACAACATGAAGGAAATGTGGGAAGAACCTCAGCTGAATACACTTTCCATACGTTTGAGTTATTTCTTGGATTATGGTCAAGTCAAAAGAATGCTTTAAACACAATAAGCCACTTCACTTGTATAAAGCGAAGTGGCTTATTGATTATTTTACAAACAGTGAAGTCCTAAGACTCTACAGTCATATTGATGGCCTCAACTTTTTTCACCTCTGGTACTGCATTAATTATGGCCTGCTCTATTCCAGCCTTCAATGTCATCGCTGACATAGGGCAATCACCACAAGCTCCCAACAACTCCACTTTAGCTACACCATCTTCAGTAACTTCGACTACTTTGGCATTTCCACCATCCGCCTCTAAATAAGGACGAATTGTTTCTAAGGCTTTTTCTACTTCATTAATTAATGTTTCACTCATATATGTAATCCTATTAAGGCGTTAATATCTTTTATTATTCCCAAGTCTTAATTTCTACTTGGTCTGTCTCTGGCAATTCTGCATTTCTAATGGCAACGTTTCTTGCTAAAGACTCTGCAATTGTAACGAAAGCTTTACCTGCTGGGTTACCTTCTTCCATTACAACAGGTACTCCATCATCGCCACCTTCTCTAACACTCTGTACCAAAGGCACTTCTCCTAGGAAAGGTAACTCATATCTACGTGCAAATGTTTTTGCTCCATCCTGACCAAACAGGTAATATTTGTTGTCAGGTAGTTCTGCTGGAGTAAAGTAAGCCATATTCTCTACGACACCAAGGATGGGAACATTTACATCTTTAGATGCAAACATTTTGTATCCTCTTACAGCATCTGCTAAGGCTACTTTCTGTGGTGTAGATACAATTACAGCACCTGTCACTTTTGCAGTTTGTACTAATGATAAGTGAATATCACCTGTACCTGGAGGTAAATCAATCAATAAGTAGTCCAATTCTCCCCAATCTGTATCCATAAAGAACTGACGAATTGCTGAACTAGCCATTGGCCCTCTCCATACTACAGCATTATCTGAAGGCGTTAAGAAACCAATTGATAATAGCTTTACTCCATATTTTTCGATTGGAATAATGACGTTTTTCTCTCCTCTTTGCACAACTCCTGGCTGAGCATTCTCACAATTGAACATTGTAGGAATCGAAGGTCCATATACATCAGCATCCATTACACCTACTTTTGCTCCTGTTTCTGCAAGTGCTAAAGCAAGGTTTGCAGTGACAGTAGATTTACCTACGCCACCTTTTCCAGATGAAACCGCAATCACGTTTTTCACGCCCGGTAACACTGGTCCACGTTGTTGAAGAGAGGTTACTTCTGCAGTCATATTTACAGTTATCTCCAAATCCTCAGCAACATCTCTATGTATAGCGTCTTCACAACGCTGTCTTATTAACTCTTTTAATGGACATGCAGGTGTAGTTAAAACTACAGTAAAAGATACTTTATTACCTTCTACCTCCACATCCTTAATCATATTTAAAGAAACTAAATCTTTCTTTAAATCTGGCTCTTCTACAGTTGATAAGGCCTTAATTATATCATCTTGCGTATATGCCATATTCCTATATTCCTCAATTAGATATTTGTTGGCACAAAATTAATACAAAAGATATTGTAAACCTTATTCTTATTTAGATTAATTACAAATATAATAGTATAAATATTGAGATTTAAATATTTCCCAAAGAATCAACAACATACCACAAAATAATTATAATAAATTAACTTATTTAAAGGGCATATTTAATTACTGAGAAACTAATTGTTGAAAAAACTGCGTTGGTGTTTTCTTTTTCTCCTTTTTAAACGCTCTATTAAAGGCTGTTTTAGAGTTAAAGCCCACATTATAAGCGTGCCCTAAATACGTCAACTCTTGATTTGTATCCTTATTCACTTCCTCAATAAATGCATTAATTCTGTAGCCGTTTATAAAATCATAAAAATTCTTCTGATATCCGTCATTAATGACCTTAGAAATATCATGCGTACTTGTCTTAAGATGATGAGCAAGTTCGGGTAAAGTCAACCTTGAATTGGTATATAATTTATGCTCATTCATTTCTTGAGCCAATTTTTCTTTCAGTAAAAGCTGTTCTTCCGTCAAACCTTGAGGTGCTTTCTCTTCCACTTCCTCCTCTACTTTAGCTTCAACAATACTTTTGATTTCTTCTTCCTCTGCCACTCTCAATATTTCAGGTTGATTCATTGCATAATAGCCCATTATAAATGAAATACATGCAATAATTAACCATAACGTATCGGTAAGCATATTGATGATATTTTGAGGTGAATAATCGAAAAATACCCCTCCTATACCTACAACATACATCAAACTCCAAATCGCCAAACAAGTAGCATACACCAACATTACTCCATTGAGGTAATTAATATTTCTCTCTTCTGAAAGAATGTTCATACTATGATGATGTTGATACCTTAATAACCACTTACATTTCCACCAATAATAAGCACTAAAAATCAACCCCAAACCACCAATAGTGTTGAAGAATACTTCATAATGTTTATTTAATACACCGTATTCGAATTGATCATTTGAAAGTGCAAAAAGTGGAAGGTATGCAAGTACTTGAATGCCAAACGGAATCAAACGAACAAAGATTTCTTTTGACTTTGATTCAGATTCCGTGAGTTGCTTAATATATATAAAAAACAAAGGACCATAGATCAACAATAGCATTTCTGGGATGAGATATATCTTTGGAAACATCTGAAATATATCCCTGTAGTACATTGCCACTCTGGACATTAAAGCAATAGAAGTAAATAAAATCAATACCGCTAAGACAACATTGGCCCTCCTGTTGTTTTCTTGTATTCCAAAAATTGAAAATATTAATAACAAGCCTTGAAATGCACCTAATAATAGTAAGAACATATAAGGCGTAGTTGTACTACCTGACAGGTCCTCCCATGAACGGATTTTGATTGTTTTCTTCCACCCATCTACAGCTACATCATAAACACGGTTTGGAATCGCTCTACCATTTTCTCTCCCTTCTACAGACTCCCAAGAACCTCTGGTGATCTTGTATTCAAACTTTCTTAACCCAGTGGGTAAAGTCAGATAATAAAAACCATCCGAATGCTTCACCATCTTACTTTCAAGGTCCAATGGCTTCCAATTATTAAAATCGCCAACGACAAATAAACTGGCGTCATAGGGTGTACCTTCTGGAAGTTCGGTTACAATCAATTGTATCCTTTCTTCCATTTGATTTGCAAGATCTTGCCATGAATAAATTTGTATTTCAATCATCGATGGGCTTTCCGGATCGTAATATCTGTTCGGCTTTAAATCTCCATTTTCAGTAGATTCCACAGATTCCCAAGACCCTCTTGTAAACTTATACTGAAATGACTCATCCATTCTGGGTAATTTTAAATAATAATACCCATCATGACTCCTTTTAAACTTATATTTTTCATCATTTGGAGACCATTGGTTTAGTGAGGAAGCTAAATAAATGTCTGCAGAGTCAGGAGTAAACTCTGGTAGTTCAATAATTTTAAAAACCATTTCTCCGTTTTCCGCATTAGAGAAGCTTGGAAAATTTAAAAAAATTAAAAGAAGGTAAAATAGATGTAGTGTTCTGTTATTCATTCTATTTCATGCTAGTCAATGGTATTGAAAACTTATTAAAGTGTAAACTAATTAATACAGTTGTTTGAACATTTCTGGAACCTTTTGTTTAATAAAAAAAAGCAAAGCTTCCAGATAAACTCTTTATCATGATTGAGCGATGTTGTTTCTAAAGATAGCTTGAAATTAAAGATTACCATCGACAAGACAACACTTTAACACGAATTAATTGTGTTATAATGTAATTTTAATTTGAAAAATTAAGATTATGAGTACAAAATTAATGGTACTTTATGAATGAAATCACCTTAAATGTGAAAAATCATTCACTTTTATTTCAATAAATATTAGTACTGCTTTAAAGTGGAATTTAACATGCTTATATGTATATTTCCTTTTAGCAATACTTTTTGTGTCAATAAATTTAGAGTCTACTAGAAATATACTCTTTTTTTAAAACTCTTTTTATACATTCAACTAAAAACAACTATGAGTTTCCCCGAAATAAAGCGTGTGAGCATCATTGGAGCAGGTTGGCTTGGCCTTCCTCTTATTTCCAAATTAATAGAAAATGGTTTTGAAGTGAAAGCTAGTACAGGTACAAAATCAAAAATAGCGATCATAGAGCAATTAGGAGCGAAAGGCTATTACCTTCGATTTGATCCCACTTGCAATGATACAGAGGGTTTAATCGATTTGTTAGATACTGATGTTGTTATTATATGTATGGCCCCAAGATTTAGTCAGCATAAAATGATGACTTTTCATGCAGAACAAATAAAGGGTATCAGGGATGAAATAGAGAAACTGCCTGTCAATAAAGTCATCTATACCAGTTCAACAAGTGTTTATAAAGATGTAAACGCCATTGTCAATGAAAATGCGGCCTCATCTGACAGCCCTCGTTCTAGATCTGTAATTTTAGCAGAAGAAGTGCTTAGGATTAATACTGATCTTGACGCCACTATTCTTCGTTGCGGTGGATTGATGGGATACGATAGAATACCTGCAAAATATGTAGACGGCAAAAAAGATTTAATTACAGGTGACATCCCAGTGAACTATGTTTTTAGAGATGATGTTATAAGAGCGATTATGAAAGTACTTGAAATCAATGATCATAATAGCTGGAATAAGGTTTTCAACTTAGTGGCACCCGAACACCCTCCAAAAAGGATTGTTTATGAAGCTACCGCTAAATATGGAAATTATATTGTACCTACATTTATTTCTCCTGCATCTGCACCGCCTTTCAAAATCGTAGATAGTCAAAAAATACAAGATAAAATTAGTTTCACATTTTTGTATGAGAACCCTACTGATTTTATTTATGATGAAATGAAATAAAAAAAAAGAAACTCACTGCAAAACAGTGAGTTTCTCTCCCCTTAACAATTAAACCAAATAATGTAATTAAATATCTATTCTGTCATAAAACAGATGAACTTTTTCAAGCTCGAGACACTTAATCATTAAGTGTATTGTAAAGTTAAGTTATTAAATATTTACTTTTATACTATTTCGTTTAAAGTGATTCTTTTTTCGACAAACCCCCATTTTCTTTCGATAAAAGGAAATCGAAATTAGTTTACACTCTGATCTTCAACTTTTTTAGAGAAATATTCCATAAATATTAAAGAAGCGATCAATTCAAGATACTTTGCTATAAACCTGAATAAGGCCGCCTCCTTCTCACCTTAACAAACATACTTTAGTAGCCCAAAGCATGATCAATTCTCTTATAGATTTCATTGACCTGTTCCAAATACCCTCCACCAAAAAGATTGGTATGTACTAATAACGGGTAGATATTATACACCTCTAAACGCTCTTCTATCCCTTTCTCCCACGGAAAAACTTCATTATAAACCTCGAAAAACAATTTATCAAAACCTCCAAATAAAGTCGTAAATGCTAATTCCGCTTCTCTATGTCCATAATATACTGCCGGATCAATAATACAGGGCTGCCCTTCTACATCATACATTGTATTTCCACTCCATAAATCGCCGTGTAACAATGAAGGCTTCTCTTCTGGAAAATAGTCTTTCAAAAGTTGACGGAGGGCATTCGTACTTTCAATATATTTTTGAGGGATAACTCCATTTTGAACACCTAAATGAACCTGAGGTAAAAGTCTTTCTTCAATAAAAAAGTCCAACCATTTTTCTTTACTTCGATTTGACTGAGGTAATTCGCCAATATAATTATCACGAACACCACCAAAGGTCTCATGACTATTTTGATGCAATTCAGCAAGCTTACTCCCCAACGATTCCCAATAGTTAGTGGATGTTCGTCTGCCTTCAATAAATTCTAAAATAATATATTGTACTCCCTCAAATGTTCCCAAAGCGATTACATCAGGAATCGTAAAATTTGACTTTTCTTTTAATAAAAGAAGCCCCTCCTTTTCCATTTCAAAAAAATGAGGAGGCATATGTTTATTTACCTTTAAAAAATAATCACCTTGATTTGTTTTCACCTTAAAGGCTTCATTAATACAACCGCCTGAGATGGAACGGTATTCCCTTAACCGAATATATGTTCCTAATTCTTTTTGTAATAAAGATTGATAAAAGGTGTGTGGATCTTCTGACATTCTGCTATCACATTAATATAGTCCTAACAATTTTTCTTTCGACAATTGTTTCCAATTTAGTCAAATGAAATAAAAGTAGCTTATTATAAAGTTTCATAAGTTGTAATTTATACTACAGTTTTTATCAAACATTAGAATTAGATATTATCTTTACTGAAAGTTATGCTAGATATATTATTTTTTACATGCATCTAATTTATAGAACCTTCTTAGTCATCTTCTCCGTGTTTTTGTTGTCAACTTCAACATTCGCACAAAAAAATATTCTCAAACCAGCTAAAATTTCCGCTGGTATAAAAGGAGGTTATTTCTCTACATCAATTGGTTTCCTTCCTGCAATTAGTACCTTACCAGAAACTTCACCTAGTTTTGGTGTAGTGATGAAATACCATGCAGAAAAGTATTTTGGAGCACAACTTGAGGTCAATTATAATGCTATTGGCTGGACTGAGGTCAACCGCTTTGATGTTACTCAAGAAATATATAATAGGAAATTTGAATATATCCAAGTTCCCTTTCTTACTCATATTTATATAGGAAAGAAAAACCTACAATTTTTTATCACTCTAGGTCCTCAAATGGATATTCTTATTGGAGAGTCCAAAAAAATCATTACCGATCTTGATGATCAAAGTTATGATTATTATGAAAAGCCTGTTAATCCATTTACCCTCTCTATTGCAGGTGGTGGTGGACTAAATCTCATCACGAAAATTGGACATTTCCAGGTAGAAGGACGCTTTGCAGCGAGTATGATGAATGTTTTAGAAAATGAAAGAAGAACTTCTACTGAAGGGTCTACTTCCGTGCTCGGTGGTGTTACTTTTTCTTATCTTATCCCAATCAGTGGATGGAAAGAAAAACCAAAAAATAACGAAAGTGGGCAAAGCATAGAGCAGCCCGATGAAAGTGGTTGGGAAAGAAGAGACTAGACTTACACTACAACACTGTTGATAAAAGCTAAACAAACCAATGAAAGTAAGAAAATTAAGCATCTCAAATTTTGACGAAATACTTGAATGCTTCTTGAAGTCTTTTGATGACTATTCCATCAAAATGCCAACCGAAAAGGAATATTACAAACAAAGATGGAGTGCTGCCAAGGTCGATTTCAACCTCTCTTATGGGATGTATGTCAACAACAAACTTATCGGTTTTGTGATTCATACCATTGATAAAAGGTTTGGGATTCAAACTGCCTTTAACACTGGAACAGGTGTTATTCCAGAATATCGAGGCAAAAAAATTGTCGGATCAATTTATGATTATGCCAAGGTGGATTTGAAAGAAAATGGAGTCGAACTTATTACTCTTGAAGTACTCACAAATAATGATAAGGCAATACGGGCATACCAAGGTGTTGGTTTCAACATTACGAAAGAGTACAAATGTTATTCAGGAAAAATTCAATTGAAAAACAACCTAAAGATTGAATTGAAAAAACATTCTCCATCACAATACAATTGGGAAAAGTTACCAGAGCAAAATATATACTCTTGGGATTTTCAAAAGGAAACAATCGTTGCTGGAGGATATGTTCTCTATGAGGTTATATACAATGGTGTACCTGAGTCTTATTTCATTTTTCACCCAGAGAAAAAATACCTCGCCCAATTTGATGTTTTCATGACGAATAACAATGAATGGGAAAAGCTATTCAATGCTATTCAACAAGTGACTGATGAAATTAAAATCATTAATGTAAATAAAGATTTAAGTGATAAAATTAATGCTATCCACTTGATAAAACTCCACAACTTTGCGGATCAATATGAAATGGAGTTACCATTAAATACATTGTGTAACTAAGTTCTCGTTATTTATAGTGTTTAGAAATCAAGAGATTTCTGATGATCTGAAGGACACGAATGACGCTAACGCTTAACATTCGCACCATTGAGCGTTCTACCATTTTAGTTTGGTAGTACTCTCCCCGGCATTGAAGGGAAAAGCGTTAAGAATTTCATGGAATGAGCCGTTAAAAATGATTTTCTTGTTTGAGCGCAGCGAGTTTAAAATCATTTAGGCGAAAGGAATGAAATTTAGCTTTTGACTTCTAAGCCTAGATTTTTTGCTTCGTTTTTCATCAATGGAAAAATGAAGAAGAAGGAAGCTTGAAAGTAGGACATAAAAGCCTTCAGAATAATTGATTGGAAGTTTGCGGTAATTTAGTTTACAACTTATCAAATACATTGTGTAACTAAGTTCTCGTTATTTGACTTGCTTTTCAAATTATAAAAAAACACCTATAAACTTTTCATGGTTTATAGGTGTTTTTTTATCCGGTAAAAATTACCTTCAGATGCTATCTTCTTTAGACTTCAGATAAGATATAATTTCATCTGCAGCAACTTTATAAGTCTTATCCAACTTTGCACTCTTGAAAGAGTGTAATGCCAGATCGTACTCCTTTTCTTTCATTGCTACAATGCCTAGTGTAAAATAATACTTCGACTTTGTTTTCACATCCAAGCCATTGTATTTCACTAATTCGTTCAATACATCCATAGACTCTTTTGTTCGATTCAATTTGAACAATGCTACTGCCTTTGTATACTTTACGATATAATTATATTCATCTAGTGCTAAGGTCTCATCACATGACTTTATAGCATCAATATAATGTTCTGAACCTAATTGCCAGGTCGCCACATCTTGATACGTTTTGACTTTCATCTGCTGATCGTCAAGGTTATCAATCATATGGTAAGCCTTCGAAATTTGTTCTGTTTTGTCAGAAGTTGTTTCAGCAATTTTAATCTGAAGTTCATGTACTTTTAAATTACTTTGATCTTGCTTTAATGCAGTGTACAACAAATCTGTCGACTTTTCAAAGTCATAAATTTCATAGTAACATAAAGCAATCCAGTACTTATATTCAGGAGTGAATTTCAGCACCAATTTTCTGTAAGAACCATAATTGGCCTTTTCAATAATATCATCAAGCTTATCATACTCTTCCAAGTTGTAATAAGCATATCCCAATTCATAATAGAACCTTGCCAAATGACTCTTATTATTTGACTTTACATATTCCAATGCCTTATGAATATCATCGACCGCTCTAGGGTACTCTTTATTCATATTATAAAGCTTTGCTGAATAGTAAAGTGCTAAATAATTGTTGGGAGCCACTGCCAAAACATCATTAATGTGTGGGCGAACTAGATCATACTTTTCTTGTTTGAAAAGAATCATAATAATCTGATTCTTAGATGTCACCTTTATTTTTTCAGTATCATTAAAATCAAATGCTTTATCGAAGTAATAAATTGCATCATCTAAATAATCCTTTCTTAAGTAAAGGTTGGCAATTTGAAAATTCATCACTCCATTATCAGGAAAGATCGAAAGTCCTTCTAAAAAAGTATCAATAGCATTATTGAACTGCTTTAATGCCACTTGGCACTTTGCCTTTCTTAAAAAATACTTCTCTTGTGATGAATCGTTTTTAATCGCTAATGAATACTCATCAATTGCTTTGGTATATTGTTTACTATTAAAAAGGTTTTCAGCTTTTACAAAATGATCCAAAGCCTTATCGTTTTGAGCGAATAAAGTAGCGGATGTTACAAAACATACTGAGAGTAAAAATATTTTGAATAGTGTTCGAGCCATAATAAACGAGTACATTGAGTTTGTGCCTCCTATATTTTGTAAGTCTATACATATTTTAGTGATGATATAGACTAAAAATCACGACATTTTAAATTAAATTCCTCTAAAATTAGAGTTTTTTTCGGATTAATAACGAATTACAAACTCTATTTATTATTCCACTCTTCGATTAAGAATAAAATTTATCATCAGAAAAGTCTCTTTGTAGCCAATTGACCATGTCCTTTTCGTAATCGTCTTTGTTGTAATCTGTTGAAGCCAAAGTAACAGAAATCGCATCTTTCGAGAAGTACAACGTTCTCCATACATGCGGAGGAAGGTATAAACCTTGACGTGGATTATCTAACAGATAAACGCGTCTTTTCATATCTTCTAAAATCACTTCAATTTCGATACTGCCTTGTATTGCAATAATCACCTCTTCTGTTTCTTTATGGGCGTGATTTCCTCTAACGGTATCTTTATTTGCTCCATGGGTCCAGAATACCCTTTTAATACTGAAAGGTACTTGAGATAATTCGCTTACTGCTGTAATAAAGCCCTCATCATAAGAGCCAAATTCATCTAAATCTATAATTCGAGGCAAAGTGTTAATAATATCTTTCTTTTTGAGAGTCATCGCACAAATAAGTATAAATAGCCTCCCTAGTGACCTGAATCACCAGGGAATAAATCTCTTTAAATCAATCCAATTTTCTTTTTGATTGAACTTGGAATCGCGTCTTTATGTACCATTACTGATACTGTTTTCATCTGAATATATCCTTCAGACATATATAAATAACCGCCAAAGTCATTGGAGTTTGCTCCCCAAGAGTTTTTTGTTACATAGTATTTTTTACCGTCGGTATCTTTTACAATTCCTACAATATGCATCAGGTGGTCATCAGTAGTAATGTAATTTTCATAAGCTGCCTGACGATCTTCTATTGTTACTTGAGGCTCAACGCCGTTTTCATCTTCAATCGTAGCTTTTCCTTTACGGTGTGAAAATGACTTTTCACTTACATCCCCATCCCAAGCCAAAGAATAACCTTTATCCAAAGCATTATCCATTACTTGTTGTAAATCGGCTAAGGGTAAATTATAATATATTCCATCTGACCAGTTATCTGGAATCTCAAGAACGCAAGGTTTGTAATCAGTATGATTAGTAAATGAAGTCAGCTCCACGTAATCGCTCGGATTAAAATCCATCGCTTGTGCAAATTCCTGAGGAGTGTATTCTTTTCCATCAACAGTAAATGAAGTCGGTTTAGCTCCCATATAGGCATCTAAAACAGATTCTAACGCTGATTTCCACTTCGTTGTCAATTTTTTAGAAGAAGCCAATGTGTTGAGCATGCTTTCCATTACACCAAATAATTCTTGATGATCGTGCATACCTTTATCACCACCTTTTCCATCATAAACACTGTTAGGAACAAAACCTTCTTCCTTGATGACATTCATGACATCGTGAGCCAATCCTCCTTCTCCAAACTGTGTTTTCCCGTGTCTTCTTATATATCTGTCTGCTTTTTCTGGGTAAGTATTTCTCACAAAATACATTTCTGAAAGGTCAAATTCTCCCTTTCCTTTTCTCATCAACTCTGACTCGATAAATGAAGTTGTAGAAAAACTCCAACAAGTCCCCGTTCTCCCTTGATTTTTTACAGGCGTAGTCTTCACCTGATGAACCACTTTAAGTTGTGTTCCATCTACGATTGCATCATTTTGGGCAAAAGCAGCGACAGTTGAAATACCAGCCATTAATACAGAAGCCACTACACTTTTAAAAGATAGCGTTTTCATATTCTAATATTTATAATTTTTAGATAAATAGTACCATTTAAAGGTAACATGGCTACAATATACTTTTATTTTGGCTTAAACTCTAATTTTCACCTGACAAAATCCCTGTTCTAAAACGGAGTTTACTTTTTCTTTTGCTTCGGTTAACACGGAGTTGAAGCCCTTTTAAATATTAGGGAACTGGGTCATAACCACTTCCTCCCCATGGGTGACAACTACTTATTCTTTTGATGGCTAACTTGCCTCCTTTTTTAACTCCGTGCTTTTTCAAAGCTTGGATTGTATACTCAGAACATGTAGGAGTATACCTACAAGAAGATGGAGTGTATGGTGAGATCAATAACTGATAACCTCTAACCAAAATCACTAAAATCTTCGAAAAAACCTTATTCATATTCGCTTATTCGGGTATAAGTCGCTATAAAAAACCCCTTTTTTAGCCTTTTTAGAGCGATCCAATGATAAAATGTAATAAAAAGAATGATCTTTATTCACTTTGACAATGTAATTATATAAATTGCAACTGCAAAAAGTAATATTAATATTTACTAACAAATAACCAACTGCAACCATGAGTGTATTGGTCAATAAGGACTCAAAAGTAATTGTTCAAGGATTCACTGGATCTGAGGGCACTTTCCACGCCGAGCAAATGATTGCTTACGGCACAAACGTAGTAGGTGGTGTAACTCCAGGTAAAGGAGGACAAACTCACCTTGATCGCCCTGTATTCAACACTGTAGAAGATGCAGTAAAAGGAGCAGGTGCTAATGTTTCTATCATTTTTGTACCGCCAGCATTTGCGGCAGATGCAATCATGGAAGCAGCAGACGCTGGTATCGAAGTAATTATCGCAATTACAGAAGGTATCCCTGTTGCAGACATGGTGAAAGCCAAAAACTACTTAAAAGGTAAGGACGTAACACTGATTGGACCAAACTGTCCAGGTGTTATCACTCCAGGTGAAGCAAAAGTAGGTATTATGCCTGGATTTATCTTCAAACCTGGTAAAGTAGGTATCGTATCTAAATCAGGTACTTTAACTTATGAAGCTGCTGACCAAATTGTAAAAGCAGGCTATGGTGTTTCTACTGCCATTGGTATTGGTGGAGACCCAATCATTGGTACTTCTACAAAAGAAGCTGTGAAATTATTAATGGCTGACCCTGATACTGACGCTATCGTAATGATTGGTGAAATCGGTGGTAACTATGAAGCTGAAGCTGCAAAATGGATCCAAGAACAAGGCAACCCTAAACCTGTTGTAGGTTTTATTGCTGGCCAAACTGCTCCTAAAGGACGTAGAATGGGTCACGCAGGTGCTATTGTTGGTGGTGAAGACGATACTGCAGAAGCTAAAATGCGTATTATGGAAGAATGTGGTATTGCGGTATCAAAATCTCCAGCAAATATCGGCGAAACTTTAGCAAAACTTCTAGTGGAAGCTTAAGCTCTAATTTAGAGTTTCAATCATAAAAAAGCTCAATAGACTCCTAGAGTCATTGAGCTTTTTTTTATTTCAGAAAGATACTCCTCACAACTATTGTCATTAAAGAAACTATAATCATATAGCCACAACCTTAAAGCATCAGACCTATTCTTAACTATATACTTGTTACTACTCTTATCAAAACCATTTTACCGCTCAATAACGCTGTAACACACCTCGTAAATACTTATTAACTATAAAACAACCCAAATTGTTTAACCTAAAACAAAATACATCGTATTGATATACAGTAATCAAAAACACTATATTAAAAACCTATATTACTTTATTAATTTGTTATGAAAAACATCAACAAAATCGTTGTTACTGTATTATTCTTTACCCTTTCTACTTTTGGATTTGCCCAAGACAAAACTCAAAAATCTTCTGGAAACGGTGGATCTTACCAAGGAGTAGGATCATTAATTGTTGGACTCGGTATGGGCTTCCATCATGGTGCAGGAGGAATCAATGCAGATTATGAATTCCTACAACTAGGACAAGATTTCACGTTAGCTGCGGCACTTTCTTATTATGGATGGGACACTGGACATTCCAAACACAATACTTTTGGAATGGGAGTACGATTTAGATGGTATGCAGACAGAGTGCTGGGTATCACTTCTAACAAATGGGATGTATTTGCTAGTGGTGACGTAGGCTTTGGAATCACTAATTCTAATTATTATGGTGAATATGATGGTGGAAATAACATCTCACCTATTTATTGGGGAATTGGAATAGGAACAAAATACCATATCAGTGAAAAAATTGGGATTCAAGCGATCATAGGCACTGGAGCACAAATTGGTGTTACATTTGGCTTATAAATCATCTACTGAAAGATCAGTCAATAAGGTACTCTACTCAAAGGGTACCTTTTTTAAGTTAAAACGCTTATTAAAATAAGATTATAAGTTCAACATCAGTCTTAAATAACCTTTAAATTAACAAGCATTCTACATAATGTATCTAATTCACTCACTTCTCTTACTACTAAATTTTAACTTTGCCCGATTTCAACAATATCAATCAAAAAAATAATGCTACAATGGCCAAACAAATTATTTTTTCAATTGTACTGCTAATTACTGTTCTATTTTCATTAGATAGTACTGCTCAAAATTCAAAGAAAAAAAACACATCAAGTAATTACTCAAACGGTTCTGATTTTTACATTAATACAGGTGTGGGTGTCAATACAAAAGGAATTCCATTTTACTTTGGGCTTGATTATAACGGGGTACACCCTGACATCTCTATTGGGGGTAATTTTGGCATTCATAGTTTCAAGCACCGTCATCATGGATATCGTGCATGGAATTTATCATTTAATGGTAATTATCATTTCAATAGAATTTTAAACATTCCTAATAACTTTGATTTCTATGCGGGATTAAACGTGGGGCTCTACAATTATAATGATAGGAAAGATTACCCAATTGACAATTGGTCTCACGTCAGAATCGGTGCTCAAATTGGAGGGAGATGGTTCATCACTGACAAATTTGGATTAAACCTTCAGTTTGGCGGAGGCACTCAATACAGCGGAGGAAACTTTGGCGTAACCTTTAGGCTCTAATTTTGCTTTAATAACAGATAGTAACAATATGTTAGGTACTTTAAAAGTATAATTGACTTATCTTAACGAACTAAAAACAGTAAATGTTAATTACTTTTACAGTACATTAACTCATTTTTTTATTCTAAACACACAAATGAAGAAATCACTTCACTTACTAGTAACTCTAATTCTAGTTACTTTATCAAGCACAGCTTTCGCTCAGGACTTTAAAGGTCCAAACACTCTAAATGTTGGTATTATTTCAGGCGTTTTCCATGGTTCTTTCGGAATCCAAGGTGATTATGAAATCGCTCAATTAGGTCAAGATTTCACAGTAGGTGCTTCTGCCTACTACCAAGGTTGGTCTGATTCTAACTTCTCTTACAGCTCGTTTGGAGTAGGTGCCCGTTTTAGATGGTATGCTGATCGTGTATTAAACATCACGGACAACAAATGGGACGTTTTTGCAAATGGTGATGTTGGATTTAGAATCAATAGCTCATCTGGAAAAGGTGACGTAGGAAATGCAACAGCAAAATCTTACAATCCACTTTACTTAGGAATTGGTATTGGTGGTAAATATCACATCAATGATCAAATTAGTATTCAAGCAATCATTGGTTCTGGTGCTCAATTAGGAGTGTCTTTCCAATTATAATAGTATCATTTTTTTATGATACAAAGAGAGTAGTTCAATCATTTGGGCTACTCTTTTTGTTTTTTATCAAGAAAAAAAAGCATATAAATAAGAAAATAACCTGATTTATTTACGCATAGAAAGTAAATATTTAGTTTTAGTATAATAAAAAAGTTACGTACTTCAGAGAATAAATGACGGATTTAAATCGTTGTTTTACTCTATCAAAAACACTAAAAAACTCATTACCTTTAAATATGAAAAAACTATATCTTTTTCTTTTTACAATTGCCCTTATCGGTATCACAAATTTTGCATCGGCCCAAGATTATAAAGGCCCCAAAGTTTTAAATATTGGGTTAATCTCAGGATTTAGCTCTTATAACTTCGGTGTACAAGCTGATTATGAAATTGCTCAATTAGGACAAGATTTTACAGTAGGTGCTTCTGCTGCATTCCAAAGTTGGGACAACAATGACTATAAAGGTTCCTCTTTTGCCATTGGTGCTAGGTTCCGTTGGTACGCTGACCGTGTACTTAATATCTCTCATCCAAAATGGGATGTTTTTGCTAATGGTGATATTGGATTTAATATCAATGCTCCAAATGGTTTATGGTGGGGAATTGGTATTGGTGGTAAATTCCACATCAGTGATACCTTTGGCTTACAAGCCATTATTGGTTCAGGTGCACAAATTGGTGTTACCTTCCAACTCTAAGAAAAAATACTTTATTCAAAATACGAGAAAAGCGGTCTCACAATATGAGCCGCTTTTTCTATGGTGTAAATTCTTATCCCCTAAGAACGTACTAATCATTTTTATTTTTAAATTACTGATCTCTCTATTATTAACTTGCTTTCAAGTAGCCCGTTAGGTTTGTGACATGAAAACCTGTTTGATAAGCTTCTTCCTGCATCCAACCTTTCACCCTCACTGTAAATGCTCTATCAGCATATCCTTTTAAAATCTTTAAACCAATAGGCTTTAAAATCAATTCTAATTGCTGTCCATCAAACGTGTTTAACACGGCAAAAGCATTTTTACCATTTTCATGAACATTACTTAATATACCTCTTACAACAGTTTTCATGTTTCTTTTGTCTTTGTATGCTACAAACATAAACAAATAAATGTCAAAATAAAAAACATTGATATTATTTTTAACGAAAAATGTTTTAAATAAGAGCTATAGCGGAAAAATAGTGACAAAAAAATAACCACCAATGCTTTCACATTGATGGTTATTTTAGGCATATATTAGATATGTAATTATTTCTTTGTATGAAATACTGGACATCCCTCCGTATTAAACACGCTTAGCGCTCCGTTGATAAGCTCTTCTGATGTAAAATGATCTCCATCACTAGCCATTCTCGTTTCCAGTAAATCGACAATATTGTTTACATACCCCTCAGCTACTGTTCTTGTAATTTCAAGTGATTCCTCTCCAATTTGTTTTTTGAAGCGATCCAACTCTCCATCGACAAAAGTCATGAACAGTGAACGAATCTCTAACTTTGTGCTTTCCAAAGAAGTAGAAATACGCTGACGGTGGTAAGGACAAAGGTTTGCTAAAACCTTTTGGTTGAACATTTTGTTTAAAGAAGATTCTAGACGTTGCATATAATTAGAACTAGGTGCATTATCTCTCGGTACAAAATTACAATTTTTGAGCTAAATTACATCATTTTATCAAAATGATTCAAATTTATTTACATTAATTGTTTGATTATCATGTCGATAAACAATTCAAATAACATAAATCATTTAATCTAATGACTCTAAATTAAATCCAAGAGACTGTTGACCTTTATAGGGGCTGATTTAATAAATCCTTCAGCAAACTGTGCTCCTACTCTCTGTCCATATTCTCTTGCTCTTGCCTCTAGAAATTGCATAAACTGTGGTGTAGAAATAAATGTCTGAGGCTCTCCAGGGGCTGCGTCAGCTCCTTCGCCCACAAAAAACTGTGATCCAAAAGCCTTAATTGCTGCTACTTTCGTATCCCATTCATTTGTAACGTCTACTACAAAATCCGGCATTAAAAAATTAGACTGAATCATATGAAAAACATTGGTTGGTCTCCAAGGCTCTTGAAGTTTTCCATCTTCAAAAGTCTCTACTTTTCTTAAACCACTCATAAAACAAGCGTCTACAACCAATGCTGCACCTTTACCGTGGTCTGGGTGTCTATCTTCTGGAGCATTAGTAATAATTAGATCAGGCTGATACTTTCTAATGATTCGTGATACTTCTTTTTGGTGTTCTGCATCGTTTTTAAAGAAAAAGTCAGCAAAACCAAGATTATCTCTCACGGCCAGACCCATAATTTTAGAGGCCTTTTCAGCTTCTTCCATTCTTAGTTCAGGCGTACCTCTTGTTCCCATTTCTCCTTTTGTCAGGTCAACAATACCAACTTTTTTCCCTTCGTTGATCGCTTTCACTAATGTTCCCGAACAGCTTAACTCTGCATCGTCAGGATGAGCACAGATGACTAATATATCTAATTTCATTATTTCTTGATTTCAACACCTCAAAAAATCAAAGTGTTTAGGTGGGGTAATATTTTTATATCTTAACTGGAATGATCTGCGATGATCACCCATTTATTGTCTATTTTTTTCCAAACTAAAGAAAAATGGCCTTCTAGGTCGTTACTTTCTCTTGACAAATGCCACTTCCCTACAACCAACGCTACATTCTCTGCTAAAAGCTCAGTTTCAATTAATGTAAATGTCAACTTCCCCATTGCTTTCACATCAGGGTAACCTTTTTTATAATTATCGAGTGTTTGTTGCCAACCGTAAGTCAAGCCACTTTTACCAATAAACATTAGTTTTTCAGACTCCCAGTATCCAATCATAAATTGATCTAAATGACCTTCGTTCCAAGCCTTTTCTTGTGTCTTTAAAACGTGATGGATTTGATTGATTTCTTCTTCAGGGTTAGATGTAGTCGTTTGGCAACCTATCAATAGTGAAAATAGGAAGAGGTAAATATATTTTATCATGTCAAAAAGTGTTTGCTTGAAAAAAACTGAGATTATTGAACCATCAATAATCTCAGTCAGTATTTTTATTCGTCTAAATCTCCACCATTATCTAGTGCTTCTGCCCAATCTTCACCATGTTTTAACCATAGTTGATTATAAGCAAAAGAATGATGGTTAGGATAAATTTTGTAGAATTTATCAGAAACTAATTCAAAGATTTTTCGTTTCAACTCCTCTACTCCTTCATTCTTCAAGGCTGAAACAAAAACTGAATTATTCTCTTTGGCTAAATAACTGTCTTTCCACTCTTCAATCGTTGCAGGCGGATGGTCTTCAAATGGGGGATATTCTTTCTCCACAAAACTATCAACTTTATTAAAGACCAATAGCGTTGGTTTGTCCGTAGCTTTGATGTCTTTTAAAGTGTTATTGACTACTGTAACATGCTCTTCAAAAGACTCATGAGAAACATCTACAACATGAATCAAAACATCTGCTTCTACAATCTCATCCAAAGTAGATTTAAAACTCTCAATAAGTGTTGTTGGGAGTTTACGTATAAAACCTACAGTATCTGTCATCAAGAAAGGAACATTGTTCATTGTAATCTTCCTTACTGTTGAATCTACAGTAGCAAAAAGTTTGTTTTCAGCAAAAACATCTGCTTTACTCAACAATCGCATGATCGTTGACTTACCCACGTTGGTATATCCTACCAATGCCACACGTACTTCCTTGTCTCTACCTTTACGACGAAGATCTGATTGTACCGCAATTTTCTTCAGCTTCTTACGCAACAAACTGATTTTATCGCGGATGATACGCTTATCCGTTTCCAGTTCCGTTTCACCAGGACCTTTCATACCTACACCACCTCTTTGTCTAGAGTGGTGCGTCCAAAGGTTGGTCAATCTTGGCAACATGTATTGGTATTGTGCCAACTCTACCTGTGTTTTGGCTTGAGAAGACTTTGCTCTCATGGCAAAGATCTGAAGAATCAACAATGAACGGTCAATGATCATTACGTCTTCTACTTCTCTATCCAAGTTTCTAGAGTGGGCCGAAGATAAGTCATCATCAAAAATGATCGTATCAATTCCCTCTGCTTTCACATAGGTCATGATCTCTTCCAACTTACCTTTACCAACAAAATATTTTTTATCAGGATGCTCTAAACGCTGGATGAACATTTTTTTAGTTTCAATCCCTAAGGTTGAAGCCAAAAACGCCAACTCGTCTAAGTATTCCTGAGCTTTTTCTACTTTTTGATCTTTTAAGGCTAAACCTACCAAAACGGCTTGTGGTGCCTTATTATCTCGTATATGGTGAAATTCCTTTTTCAAGTATTCTTTAATTTATAACTTTTCATTCACCCCAGAATATGGGATTTCAAGTTTTGTTTGAACAAATTTAATACTTTTATCTGTATCAACCTAAGTTCAACCTGTTTACATTCCTAAAAGTGTTTCCAAATGATGTGTAGAAATACCATGAATTCTCTTGATTTCATTGATCTGTTCTACTACCTCAGGATTTGGTGTATCTCTGATTTCATCTTGAACTCCCACTACCAATACATTTTTGGCAGTATGTTCAGTGGCAATGAATTCAAACACTTTCGTTTTATAACCGTAAGCTTCCATGATCAAAGCACGGATACCGTCAGTAAGAAGTTCTGCTTGTCTTTCTTTCAAAATACCAAACTGTGTGATCTTACCTAAACTATCTTGTGGTTCTAATTGCTTACGTACCTGTTTGTGACAACATGGTGCACAAATAATCACTTTCGACTTCGCCGTGATTCCTCTATAAATTGCATCGTCAGTTGCTGTATCACAAGCATGCAATGCAATCAATAAGTCGATACCTGGAAGGTCAATATCCTTGATTGTACCTTGTTTAAATTTCAGGTGATCAAAATTTGACTTTTCAGCAATACCATTACATTTTTTCACCAACTCAGGACGCATTTCTACACCAATCACTTCAGGAGATTGCTTCACTACATTTTTGAGGTAATCGTATAATGCAAAAGTCAAATAGCCTTTCCCTGCCCCCATATCTACAACATTATAATTGCCAGAAAGGTCCACATTTTTCAAAATACCTTCAATAATCTCAACATACTTATTGAGTTGACGGTACTTGTCTTGCATGCTGTTTTTCACCTTAAATTCCTTGGTGGTAACACCTAGTTCCTGAAGGTACACATTGTCTTTCGCATCAATCAATCTTCTTTTTTGCTTGTCATGCTGTAATTGTGGCTTTGCTTTCATAGAAGCTGCTTTCACTCTTAACTTTGCCGACTGCTGTGGAGAGATCAATAAATGAAAATCGTTTTCAGTGGTATATAAATCTGCATTGAAGAAATCTTCTTCCAAGTATTTCATTACCTTTTCTACGATCTCATCAAAAGGAATATTTTTCGTAATATCATTTGTAGGGTACCTATAAATACATGAAAGATGTAATCCTTTTTTAAGTTGAGCTAATTTTCCATTGATAGACTTTAGATCTGCTTCTTTGTTTCTCTTATTCGACAATGTGATCTTAATAAGGGTGTTATTTTTAAGACTATCCCTTAAGTGTTGTTCAAATTTATCTACATTGATAAGACTCATATTCCTTCTTTTTTAAAATTCAAGGCACAAAAGTAATGAATTCTACTTCTAAAGTCTTGTGAATTTGAACAATAGCTCTTAATAAGTGATTTAATACACTGTAAACTAAGTTTTCGTTATTTATATTGTTTAGAAATCAGGAGATTTCTGATAATCTGAAGGACACGAATGACGCTGACGCTTAACATTCGCGCCATTGAGCTTCCTACCATTTTAGTTTGGTAGTACTCCCCCCGGCATTGAAGGGAAAAGCGTTAAGAATTTCATGAATTGAGCCGTTAAAAATGATTTTCTTGTTTGAGCGCAGCGAGTTTAAAATCATTTAGGCGAGAGGAATGGAATTTAGCTTTTGACTTCTAAGCCTAGATTTTTTGCTTCGTTTTTCATCAATGGAAAAATGAAGAAGAAGGAAACTTGAAAGTAGGACATAAAAGCTTCCTTCTCCTTTATTTTTGTCTTAACACAAAAACTAAATTCCATTCCTCTCGCCTAAATGATTTTAATCTCGCTAAAGCTCAAATAAAAAAGGCCATACTTTACAGCATGACCTTTCTTCTATCGGATTAGATTGATTGAACTATCTTACGATTAATTTTTTCACAAATACGTCTTTTCCTGCTACAACCTTCACTAGGTAAATACCTGTACCTAGTTCATTTGTTTGTAACTCTATTGCATCATAGTTGGAAACTGTTTCGTACTTGAATTGATTTACTGTTCTACCATTGTTATCATAGATAAATACTCCAATCGATTTTGTATCAATATCTATCAATGATAAAGTAGTATTTTGACCGCTTGATGGGTTTGGAGATAATAGGATATCTCTTGAACTATTATCAGAGTCTATTAAGACAGTAACTGGCCCGAAGTATTCGTATTTGCCATCGAAATCAATTTGTCTCAATCTATAATAAGCCCTGCCTGAATAAAGGTCAGTATCAGAGTACGTATAATTAATTGTGACATTACTTGTACCTTCTCCTTCCACAAAGTCAATCGATTCCCAGTTTCTATTATCTCTTGATTTCTCAATGATAAAACCTTCATTGTTGACCTCCGTTGCCGTTGCCCAACTTAATTCGACCTCACCTTCTTTTATTTCAGCATCAAAGTAAATTAATTCTACCGGCAAGTCTTGCTCAGTAAAACCTACTGAAATCATAGGCTCTACAGTAATGTCTGACGAAAGTACTCTTGCATTATTTGTATTTAATCGAGTACCTGCCTTCTTATCTTTACTATGTCCTGTTCTAGTATTAAAGACAATTGGATCACCTGAAGTTGACGAGAAGTAACGCTCTTCATCCAATAACGATTCGCTAAACTTACTACCACCTACAAGTGCTTTAGAAGAATCACCTCCAACATAAGACCATGTTTCTGACCCTGCTGCCAACTCTGCATCTGAGTACAACAAGAATCTGTTTACATTCTCTTTTTCATGAGAAATGTAGTTTAATTCTGTGGATACTGTTGATGGGCCACCTGCAGGTACTAATGGTACTAAGTGCCATTGTCCCTCTTCTACATTAGTAATATCATCTGGATAATTGTTCTTCGATAAGTCAATTTTATCATGTGCATACTCCACTGACCAAATGATCACATCACCACTGCTAGCCACTCTAGCATTACTTGTTGTTCTTGCATTAGAAGAAGATTGCTGTTGTGGTGCTTTTTGTTTTGGTAATGCTCCTTTGGCTGTCAAATTACCAATACCAATTGGTCTAAAACCACCTTGTAAAGAACCAACAGGGAAAATCATACCTCCTTGTACTTTTCCGTCAACAGATTTCACCATGTAATGCGATCTACCTAATACATAACTTTCACCAGATCCATTAGATTGTAAGTTATTATTAAAATCATCGTAGAATAGGAATCCTTCATCCGTAGAATTGACTGTACCACTGATCAATTGTAATGCGTCTCCTACGTGAATAGTATCTGTTAGTACTACCGAAGGCGTCTTAAATCTATTGAAATCATGTGTATTATTGACTTTCAAGATTGGAAGATACTCTCCTGGATAAGCGCCAAACTTAGCATAAACCGTTTGAGTTGAAGTACCATTTAGTTCCAGTGTAAAGTCTCTTAGATCATAATTCAGACCATCAGATGGTTTACCACCTCCATCTCTATCTACTTTTTCTATCGTTAGGTCTCCACCCAATGTAATCGAAGAGTTGATGGCTGTTAGGTCTGCATCTTTACGAATCATTAAATCACCATCAATTGTAATATTTGCTCCTGAAGGTAACTCTAAAGCTCCCGCATTTTCAATCTCAACATCACCTCCGTCTATTGTCTTCAAGTCTGACTCTAACTCAAACTTCACACCTTGTCCTACTTTCAAACCATCTTTACCTAAAAACAACAATTCATCATCGAATTGATAAGTAATAATTGGATCTCCATCAGTGTAAGTAGAATTCATTAATTCCAAACCTTTCACATTTGCGTACTCTCCCGTTTTGAAGTCATCAGGAAGTTCGTAAGGGATCCCCCCAGCATTTGGAGAAGAAAAATCCATTACTAAAGTTCCTGCATCCACTGTATAGAATTGTCTCCAGTTATCTGGAATCGTCATGTTTGATCTACGAACAAATCTACCTGAACCTTTTACAACATTGAACTTTGTACCAGGAATTGTAACATCAAAGATCAACTCACCTCTTAAGTCAAGAATATTTTCTTCAAGGGGAGTTGTCAAGATTACTTTTGCACCTTTATCAATCAATACGTTCGTAAACTCTGGAGCATTGACTAAGTCTGTAGTCCAAACTGTGTCTGCACCTGAAAGCTTGATTTCAAAAATGGTATATTCTCCAATTTTCTTCGAATCAGCATCTAATAAGTCATGTATTTTCTCTTCACCGTCAGCCTTCACCCAAATGGCACTGTTCCAGTTTTGTTCTGTTGAGAAGTCAACAGATGAAGCTGTTTTATATGGGATAGTATATTTTTTAAAGTCATCCGAATCTCCAATCATATATACCCCTGCCACATAACCGTTGTTAAATGTCTGTAGTGACTCCCTTGTAAATGAAGTTGTGAAGATATTATTACCAGTGTTGATGTTAGATCCATCTGACAACACTTTCCAAATCCCCGTTTTATCATAATTGACTGCTTCAACGTAAGATGCTTCTGCTGTTCCGTCACCGTCATTTACAATATCTAAGTCATTATAATACAAATCAAACTCGAAACTGAAATCATCATTGATTTGTATCTCATCTCCATTTTTATCATATGAAGTCAAGAACCAAGTGTAATCTAAAATACGAGCATCTGCCTCTGTTTTCCCATCTGCAATAGCAGGTGAGAACATTTTATCCAGAATATTAACATTGACACCATAAGCACTTGCCCCTGTTGTGTATTTTGCTACTGCAGGTGTAAACTTATAAATAGCCGTTTCCGTATCTTCTACTCCTAATGGATAAATGAATGACTTACCACTTTGGTTCGATGCGTAAATTTTTGTTACACCTCCACTTCTTCTTTTACCTGATAATAAAATCATGTTTTGATCAGAGAAGCTTGAAACTCTACTTTTTCCATCTGAACCATTGATACTAGCACCTTCAGACAATAACATATGGTTATCTTTTAATTTTAAAAGACCAAGTTCAAGCGTTAATGCATTATTAATCGTAAATGCATAGAAGCTATCTCCTATAATTTCTGTTGAAATACCTGAATTGTTATTGATCTTCAAATAAGAAATATTGATGTTGTTACTTCTTATATTTTGAGATGTACTACCATCTAAGACTAAGGCCTCTCTTTTATTATTACTTACAATAGAACCCTCACCAATAAAATCACCTTTTAAATATATAGAGTGATTTTTGTTTAAATTAACGATAGCATTATCAATAATAGTAAGATCTCCTTCAATATTTAAACCATCCACTTTTCCTGATTCCAAATCAAAAAAGGCTCTATCTAAATCTAATATTGTTCCTGTTCCTGAAATTTCTACATCATTTAACTGGAATGAAGAAGAGTTATTATTATCGTACCTATCAATAGATTGAGTATCACCACTATTAAATTTGACTTTACCACCATTTGCTAAGTAATCTCCATCATTTCTGATTCCACCCTTAAACTCAACATTAAATCCATTTTGGTTGAAAGTTGCACCTGATACAATCTGTAACTTCCCTGCTATTTGATAGTACTTATCAGATGATAAAGGCATTAATTTTACCTCACCAGAATTGATTAATAATGTAGGTAAATTTACACCATCATCTGATCTCAAAGTCGCCGCATTGGTTAGACCATCTGCTAACTCAAAGATAATTTTAGCATCTTCACTAAACTCAGAAGTTAGAGGCGTTATGTTCACATAAGGAATTGTAGGGTTGATCATTGCACCAGTTTTCACGATGAAAGATCTACCTTTTCCAATATTATGATCAAAGTTCAATTTAATTGACCCTTCGTCATAAATCTCAAATACACCTCTTTCTTGGTTTAAAGCAGATGGAATACCTTGTGAACCCACTTCAAAAGCGCCACCTGTTTGTTCGTAGTTTAATTCACCTGTCGTTGTTGTCAACTTTCTTCTTACTTGTGAACCTACCTTGATTGTTCCATCCTCTAAAAAGATAGTTGAGAAACCACTTGAACCATATTCAATATAATTTTCCTTACCAGCATCAGCCATTAATAATGAACCTCCATTAACATGAATTGTACCATCCAATTCAATACCTCCAATCGACGATGTAACTCTTACAACTGCATTACTAGTAACTTTTAATGTTGTTCCTACAGGAATTGCAAAGTTGCCTCCACCTGAATTTAGGTCAATATCAATATTGGATGAGTTAAACTCTAAACTACCCTTCACAAGTTGAATTGGCTTTTCTTCAGTAGTACCATCAGCAGGTCTTGCAAAAGAAAGTTCATTTTTCACTTTGATAAAGTTTGATGAATTATCTTTTTCAACTTTTAAATCGAATAGTTTTAATTTATCATCATTTTTTTTCAAGTCTATAGTTCCATCTGTATCTCCATTGAATACTAATGAAACTCTTGGCACTTTATTGATATCAATTGATTCAATACCCACTCCATCATGACCGAATAGATCAAAATCTCCAATTTGATTTTGAGAACTTATTCCTTTTCTCAAATATAAAACATGATGCGCGCCAACTGTTGAAGCTGAATATCGATCTACATAAACGAACGGTTTGTTTTCAAACCTAATTGAACCATCATCATTTTTCTTAATATTATTATCCAATCTTAAAGATTCACCTTCTACGGTATGGTTATAAGCTCCATCTGTAAAATAGAGATCTCCACCATTTTTTAAGTAGATTTCTCCCTCAACGGCAATATCTCCTTCTGCTCGATCACCTCTAATGTATAGAGCGACCTCCTTAAAGATATCTAACGTTTTCGCTTTCAAATCACTAGAAAGGTAAACCTGTGCATTTTTCAGTGTTCCGTCATCGTTTGTCTCTGTATCTCTATTCCATAACTCATATCTTGGATAGATTTGTATAGAAGGATAGCTCGGAAGTTCGATATTTTCACCTGTTGGTATTCTTAATTTGAAAACACTACTATCGTTGACTGCCCATCCGTTGAAATCTCCTTCAATAACAGGTTTTTCAAGGGAAATTACATTTCCATCTCCATCATAAGTAGCAAATAGATCAATATTTAATTCGGCTGTACCAGTAATTAAACCTGGCTTGAACGATGCTCTCTCACTAATTTTGATACTTTTACCTTCTCTAGATTTAAACTGTTGCTCAAATCTGATCTCAGCAATTGTAAGGTCATAATCATTAGGAATAGTAATACCTTTGAATTCTTTTTTGACATTATCTCTATCAAATCCAGTTTTTGGTGAACCGATAATGGCTACATCACCTTCTCCTGGAATATGATATTTTGCTAAATCATCAGTAATTGGAATCAATGCTCCACTTACTTCTACATACCAGCTGTCTTCGTTATCCCAATCACTATTATTGCTTACTCCATCTCTACAATTTTTACAGTAGTAATAAGCCATTGGCTCGCCTTCAAATGTATTTTGAGCTCCAAAAGTATAATTCGCATTTTCTAAAGCGAAGAAACCTTCTGCACCAACTCCACTCTCATTCCAAACTCTGTCAAAAGTGATTAAGATTTTATCTTGAATATAATGAACAGGTGTAGTACTTAATCCTGATCTATGTCTTTCGTAACCTGCGTTACCAATAGTTCCATTATTCAGATATTTCTCATGTAAAGCAAGAGTTGTTTCACCTACTACACTACCATCTGCAACAAATTCTCTTTGGTAAGAAGACGAAGGGTAAGTGATTCCTGCATTTCCGTAAAGTTCGATCAGTTTTTCATCACCACTCAATACTTTACCTCCAACATATCCAGTTACCACATTACCAGCACCTAGTGTAAATCGGTTACCATCAGGACTGAATTTATTTTCAGTGTCTGCATCGTTATCCACTTGGAAGGCCCACTTTACTTTAGGTAAGTTAGCCAAAGAAGATTCATCAAACCCTGAACGTTCAACTCTCCAGTTTATTTTGGCTAAATCTCCACCATCATTATCAGCAGTTTGTAATGCTGTACTAACAGGTCTCACACTAATATAACCATCAATGCTAGAAACATCTTCAATAGTTAATCTTGCAGGTGTATATTCAAAGTCGGTATCTGAGTATTTTACAGCCAACGGGAATAATAATGTATTATCCTCTCCATCATACTTGTAATATTTCGACCAAGTACCATCATCTACTTTTAGCTTCAAACCACCTGATGATGATTTACCGTCAGTAAGAATGAAAGAGATAATGTCTTTATCAACAAATACAGCCCCTGTTTTTACTTTTTTAGTAAACTCTTCAAAACGAGGTGCATCACCAAAGCCTGGATCTGTCACTGCATTTCCGTTATTGGTATCTCTTGTTACGTAATGAAAAGACTGATAAGTCAATTGATCTATCTCCAACTCATGACGTCCAATATCAATATAACCATCATAATACACTAAACGATCGATATGAACATCAGAAGTAAACTCAATCCCAGTACCCTCCATAAACATTTTTATGTTACCAAAACGAGCACCTGGCTTCGTTAATTTCACTCCTTGGTTTGCTGGTCTTAATTTTAACAAAGCATTTGAAGCTGTTACTCCAGGTTCAAAAACACCAATAGTTCCATAATTGATGATATCCCCTTTTAATGGTCTTATTGAGAAATCCTTATGATCAAGAACGCCTCTAAGGACCTGCAAATCTCCATATATATCTAAAAAGTTTGAGTTATTTTGGTGGTCTCTATGAATATCATGCGTTGAATAATTAATTTCAGCATCACTTGCTCTCCAATAAGACGGATGTGCTTTGATGGTAATTTTTGCATTGTCTCTATCTTTATCAATAATCAAATGACTAGTGATAAAGTTATTGACCTCTGCAAGACCAGAACCACTTGGCTCAACAAAGTAATCCTGTCCATCAATGTTTCTTGATTCCATTTCATAGTAACCATCAGGGCAGTCTGAACATGATTTTTTATTATCCGTCACAGTACCTGATCTAGTGTCCGTTCTATCAACTACATAATATTTACCACCTTCCTCTACATAAGGATACTGATAGTCAATAAATAACTCACCATTTTCATGGCCATTAAAAATCAATCTATTGTAAGTAAAGTTATTTTTATCATGACCTAATGCCTCATGCTTTTTAATGATCAAACTCTTTCCTATATAAACATCTTTATCTCCTCCTTTGTATAGAGCCTCTACTGTAAAGTTGTTTAAAACTCTCAAGTCTTGAACTGGAACCACAACATCGTCATCACCTGCTACTGCCCAAGTATTTCCTCTTGAAGTAACAGTAGCTCTGTTACCTGTTGCCGGATTGAGTTCTAATAACTCTAAGTTGTAAAAAGGTGCAGTACTTGTCAAACCAAAACCTTCGTCAGTTTTGATAATTACCGTACCTCCAGTCACATTGTAGTTAGAGGATGTCACACCAATAAATAGACCTTTATCCGATCTTCCGTCAGTATCTTCAATCATCAAGCGACCACCACTCATAATGAATGTATTGTCAGGCCATGGTAATGAGAACATACTATGATTATCACCATTTCCTTTAAATGTGATATCACCCGCATGTTGGATAAACGCACCTTTATGTGCTCCACCATAAGTAGAAGTTCTTAACATCTTTGTAAAAACTTCTCCACCATCTACTTGTAATGTACCATCTGTTCTTAATGTAAATCCTGAAGATGGACCTGTACCATCGTTATATAAATCTAGTGTTCCTTCCGTTACTAAAACATCACCATAAATTACCAATGCAGTTACACTTTGGGTCGATCCACCCATTGAGATATCTGCGCCAGAAATCCATAATCTAGAGTTCCTATTGATATTTCTGTTACCAGATCCCGTTTTTAAATCATAAGTGATATTTCTTCCTAAACGTAATGTTCCTTGATATAATGAGAATGCATAATCATCTTCAATATCTAATTCCTCATCCTGAGGCCCACCATAATCACTTGAAGCCTTTAAGCTTAATGTTTTATCATTTTCTGCATAAACATATAATGTATTCTCTTTATAGGCTTTTTCAACTCTAATTTGTGCCAATGTCGCATCTTCTGCAATACGGAACGTTTGCTCTGTATTTGTATTGACAGCTTTTAATGATAAATCTGGAGCATTAACGACACCAAAGTTGGTAAAATCTCCTTTTGTAAGAATTTTGTTTCTCACTTTGAAGTAAGATCCATCATCTTCTGAGTGACCGTCATACGTCCAACCACCATTTTTCCCAATGAGAATATCACCTTCAATAGCCAACTCATCACCGCTAGCATCAAATTCAACATTACCACTAGCGATTTCAATATTACCATTTAGCTTCAGATTTTGGATATACACTTTTTTAGAAGTGTCATCTAATCGAACAGTAAGGTTATTGAACTCTATATTATTAGGGAAAGTAATATCTGAAGAACCGTAAATCTCTAATGTACCTCCATCTTTTGTAAAGAAGCCACTATCTGTCATACCATCAGTCGCTGGAATATTGTCAGAAGAGATTCTCACTGTTCCTTGTCCTGTCAGTTCACCGAATGTGTTTAGATCGCTTTTAAAATCTAAAGTACCGCCTTTCTCAACAACAACTTTCGTTAATGTAGGAAGCGTAGAAGAAGTAGTAATGTATTGACCATTTAAAATATGTATTTCGTCACCTGCTACAGGTCTATTGTCTTTATCATTAGGAATGATCGATAAACCATCAGGATCTTTTGTCCAAATATAATCATCATCCCAACCTTTAGGAATGTTGTGCTTGAAAGTGTACCACTTTGTGATATTCAAATATTCTGACTCATAATAATCACGAACCAATGCTCTCTCGTTAGCATCAATAACATCGTCATAAATTAAGATTTCGGCGATTTCACCTTTAAAAACGTGCTCAGTAGATGCATGGTCCTTATGCAACGTGCCAACATAAATACCATTTTCTAATGTCAATCCACCTGATGTGATTTCGTTATTATTCTTGTCAGCATGGAATGAGACCTCCACAATTTTAAAATCATCTGCACCTTGATCATTAAAAGAAGCGGGATCTGAAGAAGTACTTTGAACAAACGGACCAGAGAAAGTTCTATTGAAGTTAATACTGTAGGAAGCAGATACATTTCTATTTCCACCTACTGTATTACCGGCAAACCTGAAGTTAGGGTGATTATTATTTACCCTTCCTTCCAAATAAACACCCGAAAATTCATCACAAATCAAGTTCATTAATTGGTTCGTAGGTGTGCCCTCTACTTTGTAAATAATGAACGCTGTTTTTGCTTCAATGCTGGTTCCATCTACAGCTTTTAAAGCAGATTCACCATCAAAAAAAATAGTTGGTTTACTATTGAAACCATTTTCTTTTAATGTTGGTGCTTGTTTTACATTACTTGTGTGAAAGTCAGCAGCAGCATAAGAAAATTTGACAGAAGTTGTATTTCTATCCGTATCTACATGAAAACCATTCCAAGAGTTATCACCGGAGTTATGATCACCGGCACTTAGTCGAAAGGAATGATGTAGTAAATCGTCTACGGGTACGTCTTGCCCATAGATGTTGTGCCTTCCTATTCCGATACATAAAGTCAGAATAAAAAGAAAAAATAGCCTATTCATAATATAATTTCTGTTTGTAGTGCTAATCGAATCGCAAAGCTTACTTAAAAATTAGTGCTCACAGTAATATTCAAAAGTCAGTTAATAAGAAAAATTCACTATAATTTTTAAGTAGCTCACAATAAGTATATTTAATTGAATTTTGTTGAATAATATTGAGGTTAAAACAGGCACAATATATTAAAATTTTCATAAATAATGTAAAATATTTAAGGTAATCGAACGAAAAACACTACCTAACACCGTTTACTTGTTAAAAATTACAATTTATTCACAGTTAGAACGTTAATTTCCTCATCAGAAACTAACCTACTACATATTCGTAAACAAAAGTTAACAATACGTAAGTACTTATTTATCCGTTAGTTTACGATAGAAAACATTATGACCTTAACACTAAAAACTTTCTCAATTTGAACTAACATTAACATCCATTTAAATTATTGATATTCAAAAACATTACTTATTAATAAAAGGAAATTAGTTTGGTTGTTAAATTCAGACCTTAGTAGTCGCTATTAAAAAATGTTGACTCCCTCTTTTTGTATTTGATTAAGAATGAAAATGTAAGCTTAATATTGAAAAAGGTGTATTGAGATGATTTAACAGTACAAAAAGAGTAATACTTTATGTTTGAAGTTAATTCAAGTTAAACTGTATCATAAAGTAGTTTTTAAGTGTTGGAAAGCAGGATGATATACTTTACATTCGGCAATTAAGTATTTTGAGTTTATCATACTACAAACGTTTCATTCTTTATGTTTAAAGACCTACTTTCATTTAGATATATCACTTGCTTTATTATTGTTACTGGAATATTCTATTCATGTGACTTCAGCTCTAAACATGAAGAGCAATCAGATCTTATTTTAGAAGATACACTTGTGGCTGTCATAGATTCTTCCAACTATTTATACAAAATCAATGTAGACAGTTTAATTGTAGAACAAAATGTAATCAAAAAGAATCAAAACCTTTCTGATATTCTTTCTGAAAACAACGTTAGCTTTCCCACTATCTTCCAATTAGCTAATAATGCTAAGCCTGTTTTTGATGTACGAAAATTAAAAAGAGGAAATGATTATACTTTATTGAAGGCCAACGATTCTTTACAAACACTACAATATTTTATCTATCAAGAAGATCCTATTCATTATGTTGTTTTTGATCTGTTAAATAGTAATAAAGTATATACAGGCAACAAACCAATCACACTCAATAAAAGAGAAGTTTCTGCATCGATTAATAACTCTCTTTATCAGTCATTGATGGATCTAAACGAATCACCTGTTTTAGTGAATGCACTTTCTGATGTATTTGCTTGGCAAATTGACTTTTTCCACATTCAAAAAGGAGATGAATTCAAGGTAGTATTACATGAGAAAATCGTTGATAATAATGTGATTGGAATTGATCATATTGAAGCTGCCTACTTTAAACATCAGGATAGAAAGTTTTATGCTTTTGAATATGATTTCAATGGTAAAAAGCAGTTTTTTGATGAAAAAGGAAATAGTTTGAAAAAAGAGTTTTTAAAAGCTCCTTTACACTTTTCTAGGATTTCATCATCCTTTTCAAGAAGAAGATATCATCCCGTTCAAAAAAGGTTTAAGGCACATTTAGGAACCGATTATGCAGCCCCAATTGGAACACCAATACATAGTGTTGGGGACGGCACAATTGTAGAAGCAAGGTACTCTAAATACAATGGAAATTACGTAAAAGTAAGACACAATTCTGTCTATACAACGCAATACCTCCACATGTCAAAAATCAAAAAAGGCATCAAAAAAGGGAAGCAAGTACAGCAAGGCGATGTCATTGGTTATGTAGGGAAAACTGGATTAGCAACAGGCCCTCACCTCTGCTTCAGATTTTGGAAAAATGGAAAACAAGTAGATCCTAGAAAACAGGAAATTCCTTCTTCAGATCCACTTCCAGATTCTTTAATTTCATCTTATGAGTCGGTCATTAAGCCAATCAAAAAGAATTTGGACAAAATGAAAATCAAACAACCAGAAAAAGATATAGCGACATATGATCAGGCGATTGACGGTAAATGATGCTGAAAGTGCATTAGAAATTGTAAAAAGCGTGATTACAAAAATGAGAGCAATGGGTATTGATCAATGGGATGAACATTACCCTACGCTCAACGATATTCAGCAAGATATTGAGAAGCAACACGCATATGGCTTTTTATATGATTATAAATTGGCTGGATATGTAATCTTCAATCAAGAATATGACATTGAATACAATGATATTGAATGGCTAAACCGTAAAGATGATTTTCTAGTAATGCATCGTCTTTCAGTTCATGCAGATTTCCAAGGTAAAGGAATTGCAAGGCAGCTCGTAAGGTTTGGAGAAGAATTAGCGATCAACTATAACTTGAAATCTTTACGATTTGATGCTTTTACTGAGAACCCTGTTTCAAATATTTTGTACGAAAAAATGGGATATCAAAATCTTGGACAAGTCACTTTTAGAAAAGGCCTGTTCAATTGCTATGAAAAAATGCTTTAAAGAAAAATCCCACATCATAAACCTTAATTAAGATTTACGATGTGGGATTTTTATATCAGAATGATCGTAAACTATGAAATAGAAGAAATTTCTACTACTTCGTTTACGTCTGCATCATAATCTACACCTTCCACTTTGAAGCCGAAAAGGTTAAAGAAGTCATCAGAGTATCCTTTTAAGTCTCCGATTTCAGAAAGGTTTTCAGTTGTAGCGATTGCCCAAAGCTTATCTACTTCCGCTTGAACGTCCTCACGCATTTCCCAATCGTCGATACGGATTCTACCTTTCTCGTCCAACTGCATGTCGTCTCCATAGATACGGTCTGCATATAAACGTTGGATTTGCTCGATACAACCTTCGTGAATTCCTTTTTCTTTCATTGTCTTGTACAATAAAGAAATGTATAAAGGAATAACAGGAATAGCCGAAGAAGCTTGAGTAACTAATGCCTTGTTAACAGAAACTACTGCATTACCGTTGATTTCTTTTAATTTTTCAGCAATTTTAAATGAAGTTGCTTCCAAATCGTCTTTAGCAGCACCAATTGTACCTTTTCTGTATACTGGCTCTGTTAATTTTGGTCCGATATAAGAATAAGCAAAAGTCTGGCAACCGTCTGCTAAAACACCTGCTTCTTTCATAGCATCAATCCACATTTCCCAATCTTCACCGCCCATTACTTCAACAGTATTGGCGATATCATCTTCATTGGCTGGCTGAATAGTTACTTCAGTAACGTTACCAGTGTGGAAGTCAACTGTTTTGTTAGAGAATACATCTCCAATTGGCTTTAATACCGATTTATGTCTTTTTCCTGTATTAGGATTAGTTCTTACTGGAGAAGCCAAACTATAGATTACTAAATCAACTTGACCTAAGTCTTCTTTGATCATATCGATAGTCTGCTGCTTGATTTCGTTAGAGAAAGCATCGCCATTGATACTTTTTGCATATAAACCTGCCTCAGCTGCGTGCTTTTCAAAAGCAGCACTGTTGTACCAACCTGGTGAAGCTGGGCGACCTGCTGATGGACCTTTTTCTAAAAATACACCGATAGTTGATGCTCCTGATCCGAATGCAGATGTAATTCTAGATGCTAATCCAAAACCTGTAGATGCACCAATTACCAATACTTTTTTAGCACCGTTAATTTCTCCTTTTGACTTCACATAGTCAATCTGATTGATCACATTTTGCTCACATCCTGTTGGGTGTGCTGTCAAACAGATGAAACCTCTAGTTTTAGGTTCAATAATCATTTTTGTTCTTTGTTTACTTCCGTCATTTCAACGGAATATGACTTAAAAATAAATGGTCCTATTTTTTGAACTCCCAAAGGTAAATAATTTTTATGATTTATAATTCAGTGCTCTCTATATTCCTTAAAACTATAGGATTCTTTAAATAATGAATAATCACTCATTGTATAAAACTTCCCTTTAAGATTTTGATGCTTCAATAGATGCTATCACAAATTTGATATCAGCATAACTGTAACGATCACCTAAACTTTCTTTGATTGCTTTTAGGGACATTGTCTCTGTTTCCTCCAATTCTCCTTCAATAATCAAACGTTTTTTATTGGACAGGACTTCTTTAATATCAACTTTTCCAAGTGCTATTAACTTCGCAAAGTGCGACTCTATACTAGTCACTGACATTCCTCTTTCTTTTGCAATCTCTTCCATACTCTTCCCTTGTCTGAATAAGATATAAGATTGAATATGTGTGGCCATTTTTTGCTTTTTTCCTTCTCCTGTTTTTGCTTTAGGTTTATCGTAAGACTTGACTTCAGTGGCTTTGTGTGCAATTTTAAAATCAGGTTTACCTACATCGTTCTTTTTCAAGTTTTCATTTTTCTGGTAAGAAATAATCAGACGTTCTGCACGCATCAATTTCTTTGCATGATTATAAAACAAGGAAGCTAATGCGATCAACTCATTTCTATACCCCATCACACCATTTACGCCATCTAATGAGGTCAGTTTATTTTGAATATTGGTATGTTCAGCTTTCAGTTGCTCATCAAAATATTTATTAGCTTTATTGACTCTTTCCAATAGATGCAGAATATAGCCCGGCTTCTCTTCTGTAATGGTCTTGTGTACTTCATGGATAAACTTATTCCCAATTTTAACGAGCTGTTTTACTTTCTCATGAATTTGCTTGGCCCATTCTCTATGTGCTTGCTTCTTTGAGGTTCCCCCATCTTTTATATAAGAAGCTACATGCTCTAAAAGTTGTTCTGATAAAAACTGAAAATTATACGAGTTGTATAATGTATGGTAAATGTAGTTTTTACTTTGCTCCTTTAAGATCGGTGTTAACTCTTCAACCGTTTGATTGCTTTGGGTGAAGTGGCTCAGGTGACGGTCAATGTCAATTCCTCTTGCTGAAATAGGTGACGATAATACTAAACCATCCAAGCTTGTCAATCGTGATAAGGCTACATAAGTTTGCCCTGCCGCAAATGCTCTTCCTACATCAATAATGGCTTTATCAAACGTTAGACCCTGGCTTTTATGTACTGTAATCGCCCAAGCTAAACGTAATGGATATTGGTGAAATTCCCCAATGATTTGCTCCTCAACTTCATTCGTTTCCTTATTGAGCGCATACTTTTTATTTTCCCAAATATAGGGCTCCACATTCACTTCTTCTCCGTCATCAAACTTGACATAAACACTGTCATTTGACAAAGAAGAAACTCTACCAATTTTACCATTAAAATACCTCGATTCCCCAGAGTAATCATTTTTAATAAACATCACCTGAGCACCTTTTTTCAGCCTCAAAGTATCTTCATTCGGGAACTGGTTTTCACTAAAATCACCCTCTATTTTAGCATGATATTTAAATTCCTTGGATTTGATTTTTTGTAACCACCCTTCATTTTTTTCATGTGCTATTTTATTATGAGTGGTCAACTGTATATATCCATCTTCCAAAGATTGTTCAAAATCCGGATCATAAAATGAATTGAGTACTTTTAAATCATCTTGTGTGATTTTATTTTCTCTGAGATGATTCAATACATCAACAAATAATGGATCTGACTGCCTATATACTTTTTCTAAAGCAACATGTACCAAAGAGGTTTCTTGAAAAACTTTTGCACTAAAAAAGTACGCATTGTGATAATACTTTTGAAGATAGATCCATTCATCATTTTTCACCACAGGAGGCAATTGAAGCATATCGCCAATAAACAAAACCTGTACACCTCCAAAAGCTTCATTTTTTCTTTTTCGAATTAATCGTAATATAAAATCAATCGCATCCAACATGTCTGCTCTCAACATACTTACCTCATCGATAATCAGAAGTTCCATATTACGAAGGATATCTCGCTTCGACTTCTTCATCGAAAGTTGTTTCAGTAAAGACTTTGGTGTATTTACATGAGCAACTGTTGTCGCTCTTTCATTAAACTGAAGATTTTCATCAGGGATAAAGGCACCAAAGGGCATTTGAAATAAGGAGTGAACTGTTACTCCTCCAGCATTTATCGCTGCGATACCTGTCGGGGCAGCAACCACAACACTTTTGTGCGTTTCTTTTTCAATAGCTCGAAGTAGCGTTGTTTTACCAGTTCCTGCTTTTCCTGTTAGAAAAACATTACAGTTTGTAGTATTAATATAGCGAGAAACGAGGTCAGCATGTACATTTTCCATGAATCGTAATTTTAAATAGGATTGCGATTAAATTCGAAGGGTCAATTTCGATAAATTAAAGTAATTGTACAAAAAGAAACCCCATCTTAGTCAATGCTAAAATGAGGTTGTGTTATTTTCAAAGATGAATACTACCAATCTTCGTCTTCAGTGACAGGTGCAGCGTCCTCTTCTTCTTTCTTTTTATCCTTATTTTTCTTTCCAAAGAGACCTTTCTTTTCTTTCTTAGGTTCATCCTCTTCGTTAGCTTCATCGTCTACAGAAGAAACATCATCAAAATTAGATGAATCATCCGTGATTTCTCCATCCTCAGTTTCTTCTTTGTTCTTTTTCTTTCCGAATAGTCCTTTTTTCTCTACTACAATCTCATTGCCCAATGAATCATATTGCGGTAATTGTGATAAAGAATCCGTCTCATACTTTGCCATTTTATTGGCATCTTTTGCATCTAAGACACTCTTCGGAATCATATAGTATTTTGGTTTCCAAACCTCAAACCATTTACGATGAACCAAGTACATAGAATCCGGCACTAAGAAGAATCCGGCACGCATACTATCTTCCTTTGCTACTCTTTCTCCATATTTTTGCATGTAGAAATAACCATCGTAAAGCATTGGAGGAAGAGAGTCTCCCGTTTCTTCGTTTGCTTCATCACCTTCCTGTTCAGGAAGTTCTTCGGCAACCATTGAATCATCATATCCTGGACCGCCAGCAAACAGTAAGTTCTCTAAAGAATCTGATGCTGAAACAAGGTAAATACTATCTTCTGGAATAAAATTGATAACCGAATCTTCTGCAGTTAATTCCAATGGATAAGGATTATGCTGAAGACCAATGATATAATTGGGGTAATTTGAGTTTGCTTTTTTATTTTCTGTTTTGAGAATTTTCTGATAAAAATTCCCTCTAGGTTCTACCATACCATTCCATCCTCTTTCTCTTGAAGCAAATAACTCTTCTTCTTTGGCTTCAACAGAATCTCTATCTAAAAAATAGCTAATGTATGATACCTGCCCTTTTATAGTATAGTTTGTATCTCCAATAGGCACAAAATAATCATTGAGCGAATCGGGAGTAGTTTTCACATAATACAAACTACTTGTATCATCTTTCTGATAAAAAGAACTGATATATGCTGGACAAACTTTGGGTACACATCCATCAAATAAGAGTAAGCTAGATAAGAGTGAAATATATAGAAAAGTTTGTTTCATATAATTTGGTTGCATTTTCTGCTGAAAACACTGTAAGAGTATTTAAAGTTAAAAGACGAAATAATTTAAAAGTCAAAACCAATAAAATACATTTTCGCTACTTCACACACTGCTTCAATTCTAACACAACTCCATATTTAAAACGATTCTAAAATTTTTATAATTAGGTTATGAAGGAATAGAAACAGTAAGTAACTCTATTGCAGCATTTAATTGGTAATAAGCACAAAACCGGTAGGTTTAAACACTTATAATATAAACCTACAAACATATAAAGTGCCAAAAAAAGTAAGTTTCAATTTCAATTAGATCTATTCATGATTTTTTGGTAATTTTGCGGTGTTTAAATATTAATATGAAGTCAATATTTTCAGAAATAAATGTATTAGTCCGAAAGGAAGTTGCATTGGAGTGGAGGGAACGTTCAAACCTTAATGGACTTTTATTGTATACTATAAGTACAATTTTCGTTTGTTATTTGAGTTTTAATCAACGCAGAGTTGAGCTGTCCCCTATCACTTGGAACACTCTTTTTTGGATCATACAATTATTCACGGCTCTGAATGGAGCATCCAAAAGCTTCACACAGGAAGCAGGAGGAAGACACTTTTATTACTACCAATTGGTAAGCCCGCAATCCATTATTTTATCAAAAATTGTTTACAATGCTCTTTTGATGTTACTCGTTGCTTTTCTGGGTTTAGGAGTATACAGCATTGTATTGGGTAATCCTATTCAGGATCCTTGGATGTTTACAGCATGTGTAGGATTAGGAGCCATTGGTTTTTCTTCTTCTCTTACAATGGTGGCAGGTATTGCTTCCAAAGCTCAAGGTAATAATACATTGATGGCCATCTTAGGGCTTCCGGCTATTTTACCAATGATTTTAATGTTGATCAAAGCTTCTAAAAATGCAATTGATGGATTAGCAAGGAGTCAAACCTTGGATGAAATCATGATCATTTTAGCAATTGATATAATTGTAATTACAGTTTCCTATCTCCTATTTCCTTATCTTTGGAGGAGTTAGATAAAAATTAAATTAAACAGCAATGAAAGGTGCTTGGTGGAAAATTACAGCATTAGTCCTTATGGCCTATACCATTATAGGTGGATTATTACTGGAAGTCCCTCGCTTAGACATACTAAACGAAACAATCAGAAATTTATACTTCCATGTTCCGATGTGGTTTGGAATGATCATCGTGCTTTTAGCATCTATGGTTTATTCCATTAAATACCTGAAATCTCAGGATTTGAAACACGACCTTTGGGCGGCTGAACTAGCTAATACTGGTATTTTGTTCGGTATCTTGGGTATCGTCACTGGTATGATCTGGGCCAAATTCACTTGGGGAGCCTACTGGAGTGGAGACCCCAAACAAAATGGTGCCGCAGGTGGTTTGATGTTTTACTTTGCTTATGTAATTCTGAGAGGTTCATTTAAGGATGAAGAACAAAAGGCAAGAATAAGTGCCATTTTCAACATTTTTGCTTTTGCGATTTTTATTCCACTTATTTTCGTTCTACCACGTCTTACGGACTCTTTACATCCTGGCAACGGAGGTAACCCAGGTTTCAATGCGTATGACTTGGACAGTAAACTTCGTTTGGTATTTTATCCTGCTATCATTGGGTGGACATTACTAGGCGTATGGTTTACTAGTTTGAATGTAAGAATGAGAACGGTCGAGAATCAATTATTAGAAAACGAGTAAATTTATATATACAATGAAAAAAATGCTTTCAATGATCACATTAGCATTAGTAACCGTGATCAATGCAATTGCTCAAGATAAAATTCCTATCACTTCTGATGACTACGGTAACAGTAGCGTAGAGATGGCCGACCTAATGCGTGATAATGGAAAAATATACGTTGTTGTAGCTGTAATTGCAGCTTTATGGGTTGGCATGACAATTTATCTTTTTATGGTAGATAAAAAGGTAAGTAAGTTGGAGAAAATGGTAGAAGAACAATAAAACATCTAAACACATTATGAAAAAGTCTCATATTTTTGGATTAGTGATCATTGCTGTAATGATCAGTATTCTAGTTGTCACTGCCGGCGATGCGAGTCAATATGTTGATTTCACTGAAGCTTACAGTTTAGCAGAAGATGGAAATACATCAAAAGTTCATGTGATTGGCGAGCTTCAAAAAGACAAAAATGGAAATGTAATCGGTATTGATTATAATCCTGCTAAAGACCCTAATTACCTTGCCTTTACTTTAGTAGACGATAAAAACGTAGTGAAGAAAGTAGTTTGTTATTCACCTCCTGCCTCTATGAGAGATTTTGAAAAATCTGAAAAAGTAGTGGTGATCGGTAGAGCAAAAGGCGAAGGTCAAGAATTTCTCGCAAGTGAAATTTTGATGAAATGCCCTTCAAAATACGAAGAAACTGAATTATAATATTTCAGCCTAGATACAAAAAGTCCCTTCTGAACTTAATCAGAAGGGACTTTTTTATTTAAACTTTTTCCAACTGTGCTGTATTTTTCAACCTTGTTAGATCTTTTGCTTTGGCACTTGTAAAAGAAAGAAGATAATCTGCTAGAGTATCATCATCTAATCGCGTACGATCAATGACGGTATCATGGATCTCTTCATTTCCTTTTTGAATGTGCTCCAAGAAATCATTTCTCAATTTGCTAAATTCTAGCATTTTTAGCTTAGCATCATTGTAAGTCAAATTATGGTTTTTCATAATTTCACCTACTCTAAACTGATAAGTGCTGTTGATCTTTATTCTTAAAGCGTTCTTCAACATTGAAGCAAAGTATCCACCTCCTCTACCCAAGATCACTACATTACCTCTTTCAAAGTAAGTATGCATTACGGCTTCCAAAGCTGAAGTTAGATGACCATCTAATTTATTGTAATTCTTACCAAAAGAATGGATTAACTGTTCTACGAAACCTTTCTTTTCAAAAGGAACATATTCCTCCACATCTTTATAGGAAACTTTTAATTTTTCAGAAAGATCATGGATGACAGTTGTATCAATAAGTTTCCAAGGTTGATCATTAAGGTTGAAACCAATTTTTTGATCATTCAGTTTTTGTACTAATTTTTCTCCAACATCTCTTACACCTGACCCATATTCTCTTGAAATAGTCACCACCATTCCTTTAGAATAAGGATGTTTCTTCAATTTTTTCCGAAACTGTAATTCAATGTTTTTAATAAGTTGAGAATAGATATTTGCGTCCATGACAGTAGTGTTTTATAGGTTAAAGATTTATTAACTGTAATATAAACACTTATGTTATCATTTACGCTGACGCCTATCACCAAAACAGAATGATATGATAAAACCTACTCAGAACTCATTGTCTCTGCCGCTGTAATTAACAGAGATGAACTAATTCTTTTCTTGAAGTTAGGGTTGATGTACTCAAAATTAATCTCGCCATTCTGACGTACAAAGAATACCGCAGGAACAGGTAGCATTTTATGTCTTCCTCCTGTTGTCATGACAATATCCATCCCTAGATTGGTATATTTACTGAATTCCTTTTCAGTAAGTTCGAAAGCTAAGCCAAAACTTTTAGCCGCAATCATATCACTATCTGACAATAAAGAGTAATTCATCATATGTTTGTCATAAGTAAGTGCTAAATGCTCCGGTGTATCGGGTGATATAGCGATAATTTGATAGCCAATACTTACAAGATAATCAGACACCTCTCCTAATCCAGATAACTGTCTGTTACAATAAGGACACCAACCTCCTCTGTAGAAAATGAGTACCGTCGGCTTCTTATTCATCTCTTTTCTGAGGTTGATCTCATTTCCATCTACGTCACGAAGAATAATATCTTTCGGAATATATTCTCCAATAAGTAAAGGTGAAATGTCTGAGGCGTTTCCTGGTATACTTTGAGCAAAGGCTGTAGCTGATAATGACCCAAGAATTAAGATTAAAATTGCCTTTAAAAATCGGTTTGAATTGATGTTTGGGAAATACATTTGAAAATTAAGCATAATTAATTAATAGTCAGAGTGTTTAATATAAATGAAGCAAATAAAAAGTGAAACAAATTCAATAATAAAAAGTTTTAAAATACCTACTGAAATTTTAGTATAAACATTCCATTTTCACAAATGTAAAAATATAAATCTAAACCTTCTATACTGCAAGAATTCTTTTATGTTTTACCAAAAAGGTTAAAGGTAAAAATTGGTATTGAGTAAAATGATGTTTTCAGAAAACAATAAAGAATTGATGATAATCTATTTTAGCATTCAACTTATCATTGAATTTCTTCTTAATTTATAAAAAACTCTCTTAAAGACTTCTCTTTTTGTGACTTAACTCTCAAAAAATGTAACTTTCTAGAGTTTATTTCATCATTGCAACGTATGAGAAATCACCTTATTCACATATTACTTCTTCTTATCACTTTCATAGTTCCGTCTTTTAGTTTTAGTCAATCCCTGAAAGATAGTACTCAGTTGAATGGATATGTGAGAGATATCAATGATAAAATTACAGGAAGTGTCTTTCTCTCCAATTCAAAACTAACATTACTTTTCAACAATTATCCTCCTAAAAATTGGTGGGACAGTGATGGTTTGATCTTAAGAGATCGACCAAAAGATGTCATTTACGTTCCCAACAACAGCTATTTGATTGGTCTTGGTATCAGCTTTGGGAATTTAGGAGTTCGTGCCAGTGTACAGACACCTATTTCAGAATATGATGAGAGCATTTATGGAAAATCAAGTGTCTTTCGACTAAGAGTGGATGGTTTTGTCAAGAAATGGTATTTGGATGCAGAATATTATCGCTATTCGGGTTTTACAGAAACGAATACAGGCATTTATGACAGTACTTGGAATACCCCTCAAAAGCTAATCAGAGGTGATATTATCACACGGTCGATCAATCTTCATGCGGTTCGATTTTCGAATAAGAAGTTTAGTTATAAAGCCATCTTCAAACAAAAAGAAATTCAACTTAGAAGTGCCTTCACCACCTATTTTAAAGGGCGCTATCGTTCGGAAAATTACAATGCAAGTGCTCCTTTTTTGCCTCCATTAGCAAGAAATCCAGCATCAAAGTTTGGAACGATGAGTCGACTTACGATGAATGACCTCACTTTAATTGGAGGAGGTGCAGGTGTGTTGGTGTGGAAAGGGTTTTACCTAGGTGCTATGGTTGGTGTTGGAGCTGGTGTACAACATCAAAGTTATACACTGGCTACTGAGTCCGGTACTCGCTATGCTTTCATCCCTGCCTTGGATGTTAAAGGTTCGGCTGGTTATAATACAAAAAGGATGTTTATTACATTATCTGTCAATTCAGAAATTACTTATAGTGTATTACCTTCGGTTCTAGATCAAGAATTTTTAGCAATCAGCTATTTCACCAATTTCGAAGTGAATTGTGGGTATCGTTTTGATATGGGACCTCGACTGAATAATACAGTTCAGTGGACCAACCATTTTATAAAGAGCACTTTTGATGCCGTCATGGGAAAAAATAACATAAAAAATAAGGAACAAGATTAGTCTTGTCCCCTATTCAATCTATATAACCAAGTAAAATTTAATTTTCTCAATGTTTAAAACAAATGGCAAACATCTGCTTATAAGTATTAGAAAGAGCCTCTTAGTTTGTAAGTATCTGCTACTTTCGTAATGGCCACCATATACGATGCGATACGAAGAGATACATTGTGCTTTTCGGCAATACCAAACACTCTTTCGAAAGCTTCTTTCATAATTCGGTCACTTCTTCTATTTACTCTATCACGAGTCCATTTGTAACCTAATCGGTTTTGCACCCATTCGAAGTAAGAAACTGTAACCCCTCCTGCATTTGCCAAAATATCAGGTACTACGACCACGCCTTTCTCATGTAGAATTTTATCAGCTTTAGCACCTGTTGGGCCATTGGCTCCTTCTACAATTAATTTTGCTTTAATGGCATCTGCATTTTTTATATTGATCACATCTTCCTTGGCAGCTGGAACCAAGACATCTACTTCTAGTTCCAATAATGCCTCATTGGTGATCTTCTCCCCACCTGTAAAACCTTCTAGGGTTTTATAAGTAGCTCTATATTCACTGGCTTCTCTCAAATCAATACCATCAGGATTAAAAAACGCTCCTGTATGATCTGAGATGGCTGTAATTTTTAATCCTTTTTGAGCTAACAGCTTAGCGGCATTACTTCCAACGTTACCAAAACCTTGAATGGCAGCAGTTGCACCATTAGGATTGATTTTCATCTTACGTAAAGCTTCCATAGCTGAAACCATTACGCCTCTACCGGTCGCTTCTACTCTACCAAGAGAACCACCCAAAACCAATGGTTTTCCAGTTACTACGGCTTGAACCGTTTTACCTTGTGCTTTGGAATATTCATCCATAATCCAAGCCATTTCCTGAGGACCTGTTCCCATATCTGGTGCAGGGATGTCAATATCAGGACCAAAGATTTCATACATTTTTACAGTGTAAGCTCTTGTCAACCTTTCGAGTTCACCTTTTGACATATTTGCAGGATCACATTTGATCCCTCCTTTGGCTCCCCCATATGGAATATCTACAACGGCACATTTCCATGTCATCCATGCGGCCAACGCTTTCACCTCATCAAGATTCACATCCATATCATAACGAACCCCTCCTTTAGAAGGTCCTAACGTATTGGAATGTATTACTCTGTATCCCTCGAATACTTTTTTATGGCCATCATCCATCACAATGGGTAATGACACAATCACTTGTTTTGCAGGACTTTTTAAAACCTCATAAGTTTCTAAATCTAACCCAAGCTTTTCGGCAGCGATATTGAATCGCTCCATCATAGACTCAAATGGATTCTCCTTGTCAGTAATTGGTGCAGGTTCAATGTACCCCATGTAAATTTATTTTATGTGTAAATATTACGTTTATTAATGCAAATACCTTAAAATCCATTCAAATAAGCAAATTATTTGTTCAAAATGATTGAAGAATAATTCCTAACCATTTTATAATCAAATGGATATTTTCTTATTCGCTATACTGACGATTGCTGTAAGAGAGACAGGTAAGGAAGAAATATTGCTGGGTTTCGTGACGATTTATAGATGATGTTATTTTCTTTGTTCCAGTATGAATAAAATGATTTTCGTACCAATGACTTACCCCTCCGTTAATATATTTTTCAACATCATTTGCGGGGGAATAATCTTTGTAAACCACTACTTTACATCCTTCTTCATATTCTAAACGGTTCGATATTTTGTAGAAAAAGCTATCTCTACTCACATGTAGAAAAGCTACTTTTTTATGATCTGCATATGCTTGAACAGACTCTACAGGTAATTTGTTCTTTAAGCTTCTAGCCATATAGGTATTGTCCCATTGCATTTTTCCATTTTCAGGATCAAATCCACATGCGATAACTCTTTTGTAGCGACATTCCAAAGGGAACGGATTTCCCCCTTTTAATTTATCAACATTCAATGCATAAGGAATGTATTCCCCTTTTTTCATGATTTGATTCTCATAATTCTGTAAAAACCGCTTTGGAGTAGGAACATCTGCTCTAGAGAAGAAACTCTCAGTAGTATATTTAGCATCACTAGTAAAAGGATAAGTATATTCCATTTCCTCCATCACAAAAACAATCTGACCATTCATAAATTGTAATTCATGCTCTTGTAATGTAAGATGCTGTGGAATAACCTTGTTTCTCTCTCTTTTATTTTGAAATTTTTCTTTGATGTGTTCTTGTTCTTTCTCACTTAGGTGACTATTGAAATTATTGAAGAATAAGAAATCATAAAACTTCGGTCTCAAACGATAACTGTTTCTCCCAACAGCCATGGTATACACCCCTTGCACATCTTCTTCATAACTCCCTAAACCATAGGTCCCAATGATCATCAATTCTCCTTTTGTATTATGATAAGGTCGGAAAGTTAAGTAGTTATAATCCCTTTGTGCTTCCTCAAAATATTGCTTATCCAATCGCCCATCCACTGTATAGTCATTAATATAAACACCTCTATGTTCACTTGACATTTCAGCTTTGATCACAACAGTAAGAAGATCCACTTTATGATCCCATTTCATACAAACAACACCTCCATTGAGTTGGTTGATGGAAGGTAAAATAGTTCTTTTACCACTCTCAAGATCCCAACGTGAAACAAATGGCCTCGCATCTGCGGCCCCTCCTAAGAAGCAGACATTATCCTCTATCTCGAAATAATCAATGGTCATTTTCTCTACATTTCTGTAGAAAAATACCTTATGAGATCCATCTTCAAGATGAATACGTAACACTTGATAGTTCCTTTTGCTTGAACGCATCAAATAATAAGCGTATTTATCGTCAAAGTCTTCTGAAAGAAAATCTCCATAATGAGTCAGACTGATGGTCTTCACCCATTTTTTCTGAAAATTTGATTTGATATACGTTACTTCTAATTCTGAAACGATATCTTTTTCTTCTCCAGCATATCTGTTTCTTAGCACAATCAAGCCTTGATCTCCCATCGGATTAATATGATAATTACCATCATATTCGTGTAGCATTGGAAATCGGATTGTGTTTTCTTCAAAAGTTTGTGAATGACTGGCAGTCGTTAGACTCAAAGTCAAAATGAAAATTAGGAATGGATAAAATTTTGTCTTCATGAGATAATGATAGTTGATAAAGGGTAGTAACTAGGTCGAAATGAGATCTAGAAATTAGTACTTTTTAATCCAAAATATTTGAAATAAAATGTACTTTTGTTGGGTTCTAACTTGCTTGATTTTTTATACTAGCAGATGATAAGAATCCTATAATTCTGGGCTAATAACAAACTCTATTATTTGAGAAAAGATCACTTTAATAAAGTAAATAGTTACCTTTTCTTTGTAATGAACAATAAATTAAGAATCCATTTTGAATAATTCACAAGTTAAAGAGTTAAATACCAATCACTTAACAAAGAAACTTTTAATTAGAGTAAGCTTTCTTATAATTATCCTATTTCAAATTATAGTGATAGTTAAATTCTTGTTTCCTTATAATGTTAAAACCACCTATGGTCAAGTGGTATTATCATCAAATAATAATATTATAGGGGCCACGCTTAACACCACTGATAAATGGAGGCTTCATGTTGAAAACGACAGTGTATCAAACTTTTTCAAACAAGCTATCATAGAAAAAGAAGACCAATGGTTTTACTATCATTTCGGTGTTGACCCTTTAGCCATTGGGAGGGCTTTTATAAATAACCTTTTGACGGGGAAAAGAACCTCAGGAGCATCTACTATAAGTATGCAAGTGATTCGTTTGTTGGAACCCAAGAAGAGAACCTATTGGAATAAAATAGTAGAAATATTAAAAGCTATTCAACTGGAAATCACTTATTCCAAAGATGAAATTTTAAATCTATACCTCAACCTTATCCCTTTTGGTGGAAACATTGAGGGTATTTATTCAGCTTCATTATTATACCTTCAAAAAAAACCTTTACTTCTGAGTCCAGCAGAGGCTTGCCTTTTATCTATTATCCCTAACCGACCTACTTCATTAGCCATTAATAGCTCAAAAAAACAACTGAAAAAAGAAAGAAATATATGGTTGGAAAGGTATTATGAAATGGGGTTATTCGATAAAAGTACTTTGAATACCGCTCTTACTGAACCGATTTATTTTCAACGAAAAAAAATCAACAACCTTACCCCTCACCTCAACCAAAGGCTTTATAATGAACATCCTCTACAGCTTTCATTTTCAACCGGCATTAACGAAAAAGTACAAATAAGAGCTCAAAAGATCGTTAAAAATTATTCAAGAGTCATTCAATCTTATGGTATTCAAAATGCTGCTGCCATAATTATTGATAACCAAAACCATAAAATCATCGCATACATAGGGTCGCAAGACTTTGAAGACGATCAAAATACAGGACAAGTAGATGGCGTTAAAGCTGTAAGGTCGCCGGGAAGTACTTTAAAACCTTTGGTGTACGGAATGGGGTTTGATAAAGGTTTAATTACACCTCAACAGATGATATTGGATGTACCCACAGACTTTGGAACCTACAGTCCCATGAATTATGATCAAAAGTTCAGAGGGAGTATCACAGTACAAGAGGCACTTACTCAATCTTTAAATATTCCTGCTGTTGCTTTGCTCGAAGAGGTAGGCATTCACAACTTTGTACAGAAATTAACGCTTGCAGAGTTTTCTACTATTCAACGTCAACAAAAAAGATTAGGCCTGTCTACTGTATTAGGTGGATGTGGGGTTACTTTGGAAGAATTAGCTAAACTCTACTCTTCCTTCGCCAATAAGGGAATTTATCACAGCATTTCTGTATTGAACCCAACGGAAAAACATGAAACTGAAATTATAAGTGAAGAGAGTGCTTATATGCTCAGAGAAATTTTGAGTACCCTAAAAAGGCCCGATTTACCGAATAATCCACAAAATAGTATAAATGTACCAAAAATTGCATGGAAAACAGGTACGTCGTACGGTAGAAAAGACGCATGGAGCATTGGTTATAATTCAAAATATACTGTTGGGGTTTGGTGTGGTAACTTTTCCAATGAAGGCGTCCAAGAATTAACAGGGGCAGAAATTGCTACTCCTCTTCTTTTTAGGATTTTTAGAAGTCTGTATCCTTCAAATAATGTTGTGGAAGAAGACGTAGAAGTTCCTGATAACTTATTCAAACGAAATGTATGTGCTGTAACGGGGCTTGTCCCTAATCACTTCTGTGATCATCAAATCAATGATTGGTACATACCATTGGTTTCTTCTACAAAAAAATGTACACACAAAAAGATAGTTTTTATAGATCCTAGTGAAAAATTTTCCTACTGTTCAGAGTGTCTACCAAAACATGGAGGGTACATCAAGAAAAGTTATCCTAATCCTCCTAAAGATTTAACACAATATTACATTGATGAGAAAATTCCATTTCCTTTTGCTCCTCCTCACAATCCAAATTGTCAAAGTATGATTTCGGGTAATCCACCAGAAATTGTCTCCCCTTTGGACGGGAGAACCTATTTTGTATCACAAACCAATGCTGAATTAGAGCTCAAAGCGATCACCTCAAATGATGTAGACTATGTATTTTGGTATGTCAATGATCATTTCAAAGGAAAAATTGATAAAAGAGAAACATTCTTCTACAAACCTTCTCTTGGAAAAAATAAGATTTCTTGCAGTGATGATAAAGGTAGAAATACTGATATTTCTATCTTTGTAAAGTAAGTTCAAAAAACTTACATCATAAAAACTCAAAACTTCTTTAAATAGAAATACGCATTTACACTATATGATCGAACTTGCAGGACTTATCGGGTTGGGATTTTTTGCACAGTGGCTTGGTTGGAGAATCAAGATTCCTGCAATCTTACCGCTTATATTAATAGGCCTTTTAGTAGGACCCTTCTCTACGTATTTCACTCCCGATGGCTCGAAGTTTATTGACGGAGATAAAATTTTTCACGGGGAACTATTATTTGATGTTGTCAACTTATCAGTGGGATTAATTCTTTTTGAGGGAGGAATGACACTCAAATTAAAAGAAACCAAAAATATTGGAAGTGTAATTTGGCGTTTACTCTTTTTCGGCACCTTTATTACATTAATCGGAGGAGCTATTGCCACGCACTATATCATGGGGATCAGTTATAGAATAGCATTCCTTTTCAGTGCGTTGATCATTGTAAGTGGCCCCACTGTTATTGGGCCTTTATTGAGAAATGTAAAGCCAAACGCTCGTATTAATACCATTTTAAAGTGGGAAGGAATTTTAATCGATCCAGTAGGTGCTTTAACGGCCATTCTTATTTTTGATTTCATTATTTCTGGTCAACCCAATGAGCTATTTACCTTCTTTGCACTAAAAGGATTTACATTACTGACTTTATCAGGGTTAATTTCTGGAGGAATAGCCGCTTTTATAACTACAAGAGTTTTAAATCAAAGATTGTTACCTGATCATCTTAAGAATACAGTTATCCTTGGTTTTGTGATTGCCACTTTTGCCTTTTCAGACCTTTTACATGCTGAATCGGGATTATTAGCAGTGACGGTATATGGGATGATATTAGCGAACTCAAAAGTAGCTTCAATTAAATCTATTTTGGCTTTCAAAGAAGATGTAACACTCATTTTGATATCCTTTCTCTTTGTGATGTTGTCTTCAAGAATGAATATCAGTGACCTTGAAGCATTAGCCAATTTCCAAAGTATTTTCTTATTTATTGTTATTATTTATGTGTTGCGACCCTTGGTGGTTCTCTTTAGTACTTTGGGGACGTCACTGACATGGAAAGAAAGAATTTTCATCTCCTATATCTCTCCAAGAGGTATAGTTGCTGCAGGTGTTGCCTCTTTATTCACATTAAAACTTACTCAAGGTATTGCACCTATCACTCCTGCCCAAGTCGAAGAAGCTAAGTTATTACTTCCTCTGACTTTTATGATCATCATTGGCACAGTGATTCTTCAGGGTTTGACCGCAAAACCTTTTGCTAAACTATTAAAAGTTACGAGACAAGAACCTAATGGTATTCTATTCCTTGGGGCAAGTGAAGTAGGACTTTTTATTGCTAAGATATTACAACAATATCATATACCTGTAATGGTTTCTGATACATCAGAGCAAAACTTAAGGGAAGCCAAAAGACATAGGATCCCAACTTATGAAGGAAGTATTTTATCAGATGGTGCCATAGAAAATGTAGACTTTTCAGCATATGGTCAACTTTTTTCAACAACTTCCAATAATGAAATTAATATTTTGGGTAACCGTACCATCTCCTCTGAATTGGGTATGAATAAAGTTTTTCGTATTGCTTCAAAGATGGAAGTTGAAATGCATACACTTCAAAAACCACAACATTTACTCTTCAGAGGAAAATATGATTTTATTGGATTAAGTACATTGATCCGTAAAAAACATCAGGTAAAACATATCAAAGTTCAGAAGTCAATGGACCAAGAAGAGAGTATCGATTTCTTAGAGCAGCTTGATTTACCGGTGTTTATCATCCATGAAAACAACTATGTAACTCCCGTTACCGACTCTCTTAATGAAATCAATGAAGGGGACGAAATTGTCTATATTAAGTTTAATGAATAACAAATCATTGAATATTAGGTTAATTAAACCTAAAATATTTTGAATAATTTCTATCTAACATTATTTATGTAAGTGGTAAGCGATACTGTGAGGATATCGAAAAGTGAGTTTGAAAGTACGTAATGAAAAAGAGAGTCGCTATTGATATAGGCAATACTTTAATGAAAGTTGGATTCTTTCAAGACAACGAATTGATAGATGTTTGTGTCTTTAAAGAGGAAGTAGAACTTATAAAAGCATTAAAAGACTTCTCTTGCGAATGTATTGGTATAGCAAATGTGGGCAAAATTGAAAATAATTTGGTCCAAGAACTAGAAAAAGAGTTTGATGTTGTTATTATTACATCAGATTTGAAATTACCGTTCATCAATCGTTACGCAACTCCTAAAACATTGGGTGTAGATCGAATTGCAGCAGTAGTTGGTGCAATGTCTGTTTTCCCTAATGAAAACTGTCTTGTTATTGATATCGGCACTTGTGTCACTTATGATTTCATTAATTACAAAAACGAATATTTAGGTGGTGGAATTTCACCAGGAATAAATATGAGATTAAAAGCAATGCATTCATTTACGGCTAACTTACCTCTTCTAGAATGGGAAGAAACTAATGTCGACCTGATCGGCAACAGTACTGATAATTGTATGTTATCAGGGGCGGTAAATGGTATCACGGCTGAAATTGATGGAATTATTCGCCAATATGAGGCAAAATTTGGTAGAATTAATAATTTACTATGCGGTGGAGTTGCAAATACTTTTGAATCTAAATTAAATTCAAGCATCTTTGCAGACCGAAATTTGGTTCTCAAGGGAATCGATAGTATCCTGAGATTACATGTATAGACGTATTAATCATATCATTCTTACTTGCCTCTCAATTTTTGCGTTCACTACAACAGCTTCAGCGCAAATAGGCAATTCTCCTTTTACAGCATTAGGAGTTGGAAATCCTGTAGAAGCGACCTCTGTTCGAAATAGAGGTATGGGTAACACAGGTGTAGGCTTAGCAAGTTATGGACATTCCAATTTGCTCAACCCTGCGACGTTAACTTATAACAACTTAACGCTTTTTGAAATCGGTATGTATGCCGAACAAAGAACGTTAACAGCAGAAAACCAAACGCAGGCCGACTACGGTGGAGGTTTAAGTTATATGACTTTTGCTTTTCCGGTGAGTCAAAGGTGGACAATGAGTATTGGATTCAAACCTTTCACTACAGTGGGGTACAGATTCTCTCAGCTTGACACTTTAAGTATACCTGTTAATGGTCAATTAACTCCTGCTAAGTATTACGCAATACAGAATGAAGGTAAAGGTGGTATTAACCAAGTTTATTTTTCAAATGCATTTCGTGTTGCAAAAGGCCTTTCAATTGGTCTTGAATTAGGGTACAACATTGGAGTTATAGAAAGAAATACAAAAACTGAACTCATCGACGGTTCAAGCGACTTTATCTCAGCTAGAGGTGTTCGTTTAAATTACAGAGGTTTAGTTTATAAGCCAGGGGTTTACTACTCTCATCACCTAGGTTCTAAAGAAAAGGGATCGAGAATTAACTTTGGTGCTACATATACTTTTGAACAACAAGTTAATGTAAAACGTCTAGAAGATATTCAAACACGTTCTACAACTGACTTAATTTTAAATAGAGATACTATTATTGTCGATAATTCACAAGTCGCAACAATGCCTCAGGAACTTGCAGTAGGTTTGAGTTACGAATTAGTAGGGAAATTGGCAGTAGCAGTTGACTTTAAACATCAAAATTGGTCAAACTTTGTTGATTATGATGGAAGATCTCAACTAACAGATACTTATAAAATAGGTTTTGGTGTTGAATATACTTCTAACTACTTATCAACAAGCTATTTTGATAGGATTACATATAGAGGTGGTTTCTCTTACGGAGTATCTCCTTATGAACCCTACGGACCTGATAAAAAGATTAAAGAGTATTTAGTGACGGCTGGTATTGAATTCCCGATGGGCTTTTCTTCCTTATCTGTCTCTGGACAATATGGGTGGAAAGAATCAGAGGTTCAAAACAGTAATACCTTCGATGATCGTCACTATCAATTAAATATAGGTGTAACAATCAACGATCGCTGGTTTGTAAGGCGAAAAATCAACTAATCAATCGGATTTTCAAACATGAATAAGTTAGCAACCTTTCTATTAGGACTAATGTTTGTAGCAGGAATTGCTCAAGCACAAGAAGAAGGAACAGAAGCCGAAAAGGACAATGGTTTAACCGAACAAAATGCTGCTGATGGTAGCGTGAAAAAAGGATGTGATGCGAGAGGGTATTGCTGGGGTGAGAATGTAGAAGAGACTAAGTCGAAATACACTTTCTTCTCTGATAATATGAAAGCAAAGAATTACGGACAAGAAACACTTGACGCATTCAATTACTTGTATTCTAATGCTCCATATATCCATAAAAACTTATACATCTACGGATTGAAGCTTTTCAAAGCTAAACTTTCTGCTGAAACGAAGAAAAAAGATGCCGCAGATAAAGGTCTTATCACAGAGTATGAAGACATGGTGCTTAAACTATATGATGAGAGAGGTAAATACTTTGGTGAAGCTGAAAAGTGGGAATCAACAAAAGGTAAATACTTATACAGATATGTAAAAGATCGTCCTGATTTCGACGAGAGACTTCCTGAGTACTATACTTTCTATAGAAAAGTAGCTGACAGAGACGGTGTTAAAACTGATGATTCAAACATGTCAGCTTATGTTGCAATCGTAGCTAAGTTACACATTGCTTACAAAAAAGCGGTTCAAGGATTTAACAAAGATCCTAAAACAAAAGCTCAAAAGTCAGCAATCTTAACTGCAAATTCAGTAATTGCAAACAAAGATGGTAAGTACACTGATGATCAAATCAAAGAGTACACTGCTAAAAAGGCTGCTGCTGAGAAAGAATTAGTAAATCTTGAAACTGCGTTTGAAACAAATGACGCTGAATTCAAAAAGTACAAAACTTTCAATGAAAACTGGTTAATGGACGAATATGATTTCGTTTCTGAAATTGCTGGTAAAAACATTGAAATTGCTACTGCTGCAAAGAAAGATAAAGATGTAAAAGCTTGGACTCGTATTCAAACTATGGGTGATAAGTACATCATGGGTATGTTAGATATCGATTGTGACTTCATCAACGATAAATTAGGTGCTAAATTTAAAGCTGATCCTTCTGATATTGCTACTGCTAAAAAGATCTTCGGTTACTCAATCCGTAAGAAATGTACTGACGGTCCTTACTTCTTAGATGCTGCATTAGTAGTATTTGAAGCTGAACCTCAAGCTGCAATGGCAAGTGTTATCGCTGGTCAATACATCAAAAAAGACGATGTAGACAAAGCTATCGAGTGGAAAGAAAAAGCTATTGAATTATACGCTGAAGACCCTACAAAACAAGCTGAGACTTCAATTGACCTTGCGAAGTTATATAACAAGAAAGGTTTAAAAACTCAAGCTCGTGCTCAAGCTTACAAAGCAGTCGAGTTTGATAGTGAAATCTCAAAAGAAGCTTACACTTTCATTGGTGACCTTTACATGGGTTCTTACAAGCAATGTTTCGAGTCTTCAAATGACAATGTTCATGAGAGAGCTTGTTACTTAGCAGCTTACGATATGTATTCTAAAGCTGGTGCTTCATCTAAAATGGCTGCTGCTCAAAAGCAATTCCCTTCTAAGTCTGATGTATTTACATTAGCTGCGAAAGGTTATGCAGAAGGTAAGCCTTTACAAATTGGATGTTGGATCGGTGGATCAACTACTTTAAGAGTTCGTCCATAGTTTTCAATAAACATTGAAAAAACTTCAAGCCTCATACTTCAAAAGTATGGGGCTTTTTTTATTACAAACTATTATATGAAATGAAAAAACTATTATTAATCACTCTCTCCTATTTACTTTTTATAAGCTGCTCTCCTTCTTCAGATGAAGTAACAGTCACATGGAATATCAAATTAAATCATCCAGTTGAGAAAGATCTCTATATTGTCGGCAATCAGGACTTCTTAGGAGCCTGGGACCCCTCACAAATCAAAATGGAGAAAGTAAATGAATTGAACTGGAGTTTTAGCCATAAAGTTGAACCTAGGAAATTATTAGAATTTAAATTTACACTGGGTGACTGGAAATTTCAAGCCACAGATAAAAATGGAAATGAAAGACAAAATGACGAGTTTATAGTACCTCAACGAGACACTACTTTCCATTTAACGATTGAGCAATGGACGGATGGCAAAGAGAAAAAAAACCAAGGTCAAATCACTGGTGAAGTTCGTTATCACCAAAACTTTCATATTGATGGACTTTTAGATAGGGATATTATCGTATGGTTGCCACCCTCCTATTTTAGCGACACAGATAAAAGGTATCCTGTATTGTATATGCATGATGGACAAAATATCATAGACCCTGCAACATCTTCATTTGGTGTAGACTGGCAGGTAGATGAAACGGTAGACAGTTTAGTCCGCAAAGGTCTACTTAAGGAGATTATTATTGTAGGATCATACTGTACTACGGATCGAACCGAAGACTATGGAGATACAGATAAAGGAAAAATCTATCGTAAATCAATCGCTATTGATCTAAAACATTTTATTGACAATATCTATAGAACTAAACCTGAAAAGCAAAATACAGTAGTAGCAGGCTCTTCAATGGGAGGCTTGGTCAGTTTTATGATTGCGTGGGAATATTCGGACCTATTTAAGGGTGCAATATGCATGTCGCCTGCCTTTAAATATGAAGATTTTGATCACATAGAAAGTATCAAAGATAGTTCTAAAAAAGATCTTCTCATTTACATTGACAATGGAGGTAAGCAAGTAGATATTATACTTCAAGAAGGTGTTGATATGATGTCTGAGTCACTTCAAGAAAAAGGTTTCAAACAAAATAATGATCTTTTTGTAGTGATTGATAAGGAGGCTAGACATTCAGAAGGAGATTGGGCAAAGCGATTTCCTAATGCAATTCAGTTGTTTTTTAAGAAATAATAAGTTTCAAATCAAACAATTAACCCTTTTATTACTTTAATTTTGCAGTAGAAGGGTGTTTTTATATTACCCTAATCATTTGCTTAAATTCATTACAATCAAAACAATAAAAGAATATGAAAAAGTATTTTCTACTTTTCAGCATTTCGTTCTTCTATTTTTCTCAAAATTTATATTCTCAAAACTATAAAACCAATCAAAAATTATTAGCAGAGAAAGAGAATCAATTACAAAAATTAGAAAAAGAATTTAGTATAGATTCGGTTTCTCTAAGCAGTTTAGTTTATGGACTAGAAAGAGAAATTAGAAATATTGAACACGAACGAGATTCAATACATCAATATCTAAATGATATTAAGCCTGTCAATAACGCTATAGGTACTTTTAAAAAGGATATCAGCATTACCAATAAGACGGATAAGAAAGATTACTATTTTGATGAAGGAGATTCCGTATTACTAGTCAATCACTCTAGAAGTACTTTCACCTTTCAAACTACTAACGGTTATCAGTATACTATCAATAAGAAGTATATTAAAGCAGTCAGTGGAAAAAAAGAAACTACATCATTAATCGCCCAATATCAAAACAAGGTTGAAGACTACAATGAACTTGTTGCCTCGCTTCCTTCTAAAGAATGGTTTCAATACGATATCAAAAGGGTACAAAAAGAACGAGATAATTATCAGGCTCAATACGATCAAATGGTCAATGAGATACAATTGATAAAAGAAGAAATAAAACAGCTAAGTGCTATTCTCAATATCAAAACTACAATATAAAATAAAAAGGCTACCAAAATAATGGTAGCCTTTATGCAAATTAATTATTCGATTAATTGAAGGATTATAAGTAGAATACCTGAACAAATTTTCTTGAGTAATTAGCACCGTCTGACTTAGTACTGTTTTGCATGTTCAAGCTTTAGTGAAATTATATTTATAATTGAATTGGCTAGTATGTATGTAATTTCTTATTCTATGACTGAAAATGAATCAATGTATTTTTTATCATCAATTTCCAACTCTATCATGTAAACTCCTGATGGAAAGTCATTTAATTCATATTTAGTATACTTTTTGGCTCCTGCCAAAAATTTATCTTCATAGATGGTTTCGCCAAATTCATCTTGAAGTTTTAATTTAATGAACCCTTTAATCTGAGCATCTAGCATCAAATATAAATCCTCATCCTTAACAGATATCTCAAACTTCTCTTGTTGAGAAGTAAGGGTATAATTCATCATAATAGCTGTTTTAGAAGGAGTTACGAAAAACTCACGAGTCATTATTTTATCTTCAAACCTCATTTGAAAAATAAATTTCCCAACAGGAAGTGACTTTAGATTAATATCTTCTCTCACTTTTCCAGTAGAAATTATTGTTTTCTCATGATAAATATTTCCTTGTCTATCTGATATTCTAAAGTTTATTTCTTCTCCATTTAAATCGTCAAATATCAAGCTTACAGCTTTACCATTTAAAGACGCTTTAAAGAAATATGATATACCATTAAATGGTAAGTAAAAGTCATTTGCTAAAGCCGTTATACTCGATAACGACACTATAAATAATGCACTTAAGATGATTAGTTTTTTCATAATATTTAGAGAGATTAGTGGGATGTAATAATTGAATGTTTGTATTAGTATGTGATTTAATATATGACAAAGGTAGAAGTAGAAAAATAGTTATAATATGTCGATCAACACATTTACATAATTTTTTACACCATATTTAAAACTGCTAAAACGCAGCATTCAAAATATAAGTATTTCAATGAAATAGATCTATCATTAATGAAATTACAATAACATTCTATATACACCCCTTTAATTCAATTTATTCAAAAATCGATTTAAAAAATACGAACATTAAACGTACCTAATACACCATGATATAACAGCTAATTTGTTGTTATGTGAAAAATGAAATATTTTTTATTTTTTTTAAGATTCAATTGTTGTTGATAGGCTATTATAAGTTGTCATTAATTCAAAGTAAGTACTAAGTCAAAAGTATTTAATTTAAATTCAGTCTATTTTTTCAACAACATGAAAGCTATAACTATTATTCTATTTCTTCTATTTTCATTTACAGCTATATCGGCTCAAGAAAAAAACTCTTTTTGGAAATCATTAAAAGTTACTGGTTTAGGAATTGGTGAAATTGGTTTTCAGTGGGATCCTCTTGATGATGATGAAGACAAATGGTACAATTTACCTGCTGATCAAAGAAAAGAAGAAGATCGTCCACATGGGTTTGTTTCTTATGGCTTAGACTTACAACTCAATTATATGATTGACGGTGCTTCTTTTGTAGGTCTAGGATATCAACATCAACAGTTTGTGGAGCAAGATATTTTAGGACCAATGAATACCTATTATCTACATTTCAGAACAGGTGATGATTTTGACAGCAAATATTGTCTTTTTGTTGAATTAGATCTGGGTGGTTGTTATATGCAAAGTTACATAGAAGGTATCATGTACAGGGCAACTGTAGGTGTTGATTTCAATGGTCTCAAAATTCCTCAGGTTACCCCTACTGTCAATTTATATATTGGTCAAAGGGTGTTGAGTAATATATCAACGTTAAAAAATTCAGGTGGTTTTTATACGATGTTTGGAGCAAGTATTGGGATGAGAATTCATTAATAAAAGAAAAACCTCATACCCTTTCGGATATGAGGTTCTACTATTTTGAAGTTCCTCACTTTCTAAGTGTGGTGATGAACTGATTCTTCTAACATTGGGTGGTTTTGAGGGATCAAACCGCCTTTGCTTAGACCTGTGAAATACAAGTATAAGAAGATCGATAAGAAGATCATACCCGTACCAATTTCAGTTAAACCGAATCCTCCATTTTCTTTTAATGAACCTGGAACGATTAATAAGCAGTACTCCATGAAGTGACCGAAAATTACAACTACTGCTACAATTTTCATCATGATAGTCTTACGCTTAGCGTCACGAGTCATTAATACGAAGAATGGGAATAAGAAGTTAGTTACTAAAATACCGAAGAATAATGGAGCGTAAGTGTCGCTCTTCAAACGGTCAATAAAGTATACTGTTTCTTCTGGAATGTTCGCATAGTAAATCAATAAGAATTGAGAGAACCATAAGTACGACCAGAAGATAGAGAAACCAAATAAGAACTTACCTAAGTCATGTAAGTGGTTCTCGTTTACTAATTTCAAATAACCCATGTCTTGTAGGATCAAAACGAACAATGACATGAACGCCACTGCAGTTACTAACCAACCTGCAAGGATATACCACCCGAATAGAGTAGAGAACCAGTGCGTGTCGATTGACATGATCCAATCCCATGAAGTGATTGATTCAGAAATACCGAAGAAAATTAAGAAAGCTACTGAAAGTCTCTGTGCTTTTCTGAAGTATTTCGTTGTTCCTGACATATCTTGATCTTCAGCCTTAGTTACTTTGTTCAAGATGAACCCAAAGAAAGTCCAAATTGTAACGAAAAGTACCATTCTGAATAAGAAGAAAGGAACGTTTAAGAAATCTGTTTTACCTGCAATGATTGCATCATAGGTAGGTGAGTTAGGATCAGCAATTCCATCGTGTGTCCAGTGGAAAATTGTATGAGAACCTACTAAGAAAGTAATCAATAATACAATACCACCAACTGGGATAAACTGACGGAAGTTCAACATTACTCTCATGATTAATGTAGGCCAACCTGAGTTCGCTACATATTGAAGAGCAAAGAAGAAGAAACCTAACAGGGCTACGCCTGTGAAGAATACTCCACTCATCCAGAAATCTACGATGATACGCTGATACCAGTGGAATTCACCGTGGTGTCCTCCGCCATGAGCGTCACCGTGAGCACCATCTGAAGCAACAGAAGCTACCTCAGTTGCATGCTGTACTGCTGCATGATGATCATCATGACCACCACCCATCATCAAGAAGATCGCACCCAACACGAACAATACCACTCCGATACCGCCGATGAGCAACACGTTCTTCTTCAGTTTACCATCAAAAGTAAACTGTTCTTGAACATTTTTAAGATCTACATCTACGTGTGCCATATCTCTATATTTAATATAGTTAAGATCGTTGGGACGATCTAGTTTCCTTGAAGTTTTCTAACATACTTAACAATAGCCCAACGCTCTTCAGGGTTCACCTGAGATTTGTGAGGCCACATATTTCCTTTACCGTGAGTGATCACGTGGAAAATATGTCCATCAGTTGCTTTCTTGATCGATCTACCTTTCAAGTTAGCTACACCACCGTATACTTTACCTACTTTACCTTTACCGTCACCTTTTTCACCGTGACAAGGCATACAGTAAGCTGTAAATAAGTGCTCACCTTGAGCTAATACAGCAGGAGTTGCTTCTAATGGATTTTTTAAGTTAGCGGCTGCCCACTCTAATGAATCTTTTGAAACCTCCATATAATAAAGGATTGCTTGATCCGCAGTAGGTGCTGCTTGACCAGTAACTTTTGTAAAGTTTTGACGCTTTACAGTACCAGCAACTGGATCCTTAACGTTGATTTTTCTCTTTTTACCTTCAGAGTAGTAATCATTGTAAGGTGTCGAGTTGACAAAGTCAGGGTAGTAGAATTGCTCTAATACTCCTCCAGCGATGTCATCATCTGTAAACTGTGAAAGTGGCTCGTAAGGTACTGAGTGGTACATTTGAGGAGCATATTCAAGACCAGTGAAGTTACCGTCACCTTGAATCTTACATCCTGTCATTGCCAATGCTGCTGCACCTATCGCGATTGCTTTCATTACAACTTTATTCGTTCGCATATTGCGTAATGTTTTTTCGTGATAAGATCATTAACCTTTTAACTCTCTCGCAGAATCTGTTACGCCTTTCGTAAACAAGTCTGACACATAATCGAAGAAAGAAGCTTTCTTTTCTCTTTCTGTGAAACTCTTGTTGTTTACTTCTTCAGCACCAACTTCTTGCAATAAAGCTTTAAGCTCATCTTCTGAAAGCGAATTCTTAGCTAAGTCGATAGCCATGATATGCTTGTCATCTGATTGACGACGGTCGAAGATTTGAGGAACTTTGTGTGGCTTCAAGTCTTGTGAAACGAAGAATGAACCCGCCATTCCGAATGCAGAGAATAATACTGTCAATTCGAAAGTAATCGGCACAAAGTCAGGAATTGCAATAAATCCTTTACCACCAATGATCATAGGCCATTCAAAACCCATAATCCACGATTGTAATAAAATCGCACAAGTAGTACCTAGAGCTCCAAATCCGAAAGCTGCTCTTGGCATCCAAGAACGCTTATAACCTAATGCATCTTCTAAGAAGTGAACAGGATACGGAGTAAATACCTCATAGATTTTTACACCTTTCTTTCTTAAAGCTTTTACGGCTTTAACCAAGATATCTTGATCACCAAAAACGCCTACTAAATAATTTGTGTTTTTTTCCATCTCTAAATGCTTTTTTATAGATCAACTGGAACTCTATCTGCCTCAGGTACTACTTCGTTTGAGATAGTACGACGAGACTTGTACACCTTAGAATCAGAATCTTTCAATACTGATTTCACCTCTGCCATGTTTACTACTGGGAAGTACTTCGCAAATGCTAAGAACAATGTGAAGAATAAACCAAAAGTAAATACATAACACATCACGTCAGTGATTGTAGGGTTGAAGTACAACCATGATGATGGTAAGTAATCACGGTGAAGTGACGTTACGATAATTACGAAACGCTCGAACCACATACCAATGTTTACTACGATTGAGATAAAGAAGATAAACGGAATGTTTGTTCTTAATTTCTTCACGTAGAATACCTGAGGAGAGATTACGTTACATGCCATCATTGACCAGTATGCCCACCAGTATTGGCCAGTCATACGGTTTACGAATGCATATTGCTCGTATTCTACGCCTGAGTACCATGCGATTACGAATTCGGTAATATATGCGATACCTACAACAGAACCAGTAATTGTAACTACTAGTGACATCATTTCGATGTGTTCCATTGTGATATAATCTTCTAATTTATACAACTTACGTGTCACCAACATCAACGTTAACACCATGGCGAATCCTGAGAAGATCGCACCAGCTACGAAGTATGGAGGGAAGATTGTTGTATGCCATCCTGGAATTACTGACGTTGCAAAGTCCATTGATACGATGGTGTGTACTGAAAGTACTAGAGGTGTTGATAAACCTGCTAAGATCAATGAAACTGCTTCGTAGTGCATCCAAGTTTTTGCTGAACCGTTGAAGCCCATTGAAAGAGCACCGTAGATCAAACGAGGAATCGGCTTGATGGCACGGTCACGGATTGTAGCAAAGTCAGGAACAAGACCAATAAACCAGAATACTAATGATACTGAGAAATACGTCGAGATCGCGAATACGTCCCAAAGTAATGGTGAGTTGAAGTTCACCCAAAGAGAACCATAAGTGTTTGGCAATGGTAATGCCCAAATACCACCAATCCAAGGACGACCCATGTGTACTACTGGCCAGATAGCGGCACAGATTACGGCAAAGATTGTCATTGCTTCCGCTGCACGGTTAATTGAAGTTCTCCATTTTTGACGGAATAACAACAATACCGCTGAGATTAGTGTACCTGCGTGACCGATACCTACCCACCATACGAAGTTGGTAATATCCCACGCCCATTGAACTGTCTTGTTAAGACCCCAACGACCAATACCGTTCCACAGCATGTCACCTAAATAGTAACCACCTGCAAGAAGTAAGAATAACGATAACGCCATTCCTCCAAACCAACCCTTAGAAGGGTTCGCTTCTACTGGTCGACAGACATCTTCTGTTATGTCCTTGTATGTTTTACCACCAGTTACCAGTGGTTCACGGACTTTCGATACTATCTGCATTTTATCTTATGTAGAGTATGAATAACTAATTTTAAAGTGGACACCTTTTGAATTACTTCCGAAGGTATCCTTTAATTATGCGTTCTTTTCGTCTTTGTTTCTCACCTTCGCTAGGTAGTAAACGTTAGGACGAGTGTTGATTTCATCTAACACATTGTATGCACGCTCATGTAATTCACCTTCTAATAGTTGGCGAACTTCTGATTCTGGATTGTTCAAGTCACCAAACTTGATCGCACCGCTCGCACAAGCAGAAGCACATGCAGTAGAAACATCTGAGTCAACCAATGGACGGCCTTCTCTCTTCGCGTTTAATTTACCTGCTTGTGTTCTTTGCACACACATAGAACATTTTTCCATCACACCACGAGAACGAACAGTAACGTCTGGGTTTAACACCATCTTACCTAAATCGTTGTTCATGTGATAGTCAAACTCTTCGTTGTTGTGATATTTGAACCAGTTGAAACGACGTACTTTGTAAGGGCAGTTGTTTGCACAATATTTCGTACCGATACAACGGTTGTAAGTCATTTGGTTTAGACCTTCTGAAGAGTGTGAAGTTGCAGCAACTGGACATACAGTCTCACAAGGAGCGTTGTTACAGTGCTGACACATCATTGGTTGGAATACTACTTCAGGGTTACGTGCAGCACGCTCCATCTTAGCATAATCCGTCATTGATGCATTTTCTTCTTCAGTAAACTCATCCTCTGGACGTTGGCTGTAATAACGGTCTAAACGCAACCAGTGCATTTCACGACGGTTAATTACTTCTTGCTTACCTACAATCGGCACATTGTTTTCAATATGACATGCAGTTACACAAGCAGAACATCCATCACAAGAGTTCAAGTCAATCGCTAACCCCCAGTGGTGGTTAGGGTATTCATGAACATCTGCTTGAATTCCGGATACTGAGTTCCATAATAATGCAGCACCTGGCTTGTCATTATTTTCATTATGGCGATCATCTTTGTAACCGTTGTTGTTGATATCCCAAGCAGAAATATCAGTTGCTTTCTCTGGTCCAGAGTAAGTATTGATCATCACGTCATGTCTAGCAGCAGCAGGGTTTTTCACATACTGAGCAAGTGTAGTCTCTTGGATAATAGACTCACGTGACATGATTGTTTCGTGTGTTTGTGTTTGAGCAACATCAACTGAAGCGTCAGTTGCAGCAACAGAAACACCTGAAGTGATCGAGTAGTTTGTTAAACCTTTAGCTCCTAATAATGACATTGCATTGAAGCCAGCAGCTTCCTCAGCAACTTTACCTAAAGATGTTTGTCCGTATCCTAGAGGAACTGCAACAACACCTTGAGCTAAACCTGGCTGCATGATTACTGGTAATTCAAAGCTTCCACCTTTCGTTGCTACCTTAAGTACTTTCTTCTTCGTTTCAAACTCTTTGTGAACGTCTAATTTACGAGCGTCCTCAGGAGTTACAGCTACGAAGTTACCCCAAGTCACTTTAGTGATTGGATCTGGAGTTTCTTGTACATAAGGGTTGTTTGCTAATGTACCGTAACCCATTACAGTCGATGCATAAGCAACAAACTCCCACTCTGAAGTAGTTCTATATTTAGCAGCTACTTTCGCTCCCGCATCAGCAGCGTTGAATGACGCTGAGTAATCAACGCTATCAGCACCCGTGTCGTGGATTGACTTGTAGCTACCTGTATTTTCAGTTTCGAAGATACCGTTGTGTAATGCTCTTACCCAGAACGACTGTGATGATAATTCCTTCGATTGCAACGCAAATACGTCTTTCTGCCAGAATGATTTCACTAGGTCATCATACTCTTCTTCGCTACCTGCCCATGCTAAGAATGAATCTTGAGCTTGACGAGTATCGAAAATAGTATTGATTGTTGGTTGAGCAACACTGAAGTAACCTCTCTTGTACTCTGCATCATTCCAAGACTCCAAGAAATGCTTATCAGGAGTGTTGAAAGTACAAAGTTTAGCAGTAGCATCTAAACGGTCGTTTGTCGCAACTGACAATTTCGCCTTTTTGATACCTGCTGCAATTTCTTTACCTCTAGCGTAATCATAAACTGGGTTACAGTTATAGAAGATTACAGCACCGTATTTTCCAGCTTTCAATGCATCAACAAATGCATTCATCTGAACATCGCTACCTTGACGAGTGTAAAGAGGAGTATTTAAATCAATTGTTTTACCATAGTTACCAAGCATTTGGTTGATACCGTTCACTAAAAGTTGAACGTTAACATCATTAATACCTGAAACTACAACTGATTTACCTTTTGCTTTTAATAAAGCTTTTGCTGCACGAGCAATGTTAGCATCTTTCAATGCACCTTTTACAGTAGCATTTCCAGTTGCTTTCGCAATTGCATTATAAAGAGCAGCTACAGCTACACCTTCCTGAGAAGGTTTTAATGGAGAACGGTAGTCCGCAGCAGCACCTGTAATAGTAAGCATTGTCTCAAAACTGAATACTTGAGACATTTTCTTCTTATTAGGTCCTACTTTTCTGTTTTTAGCGAAATCTTGTGATAAAACACCAGGAGCAACCCAGTTACCTAAGATGTCAGCATTAAAACTTACGATCACATCTGCTTTATCTAAAGCGTATGATGGAACTACAGCTTTACCAAATTGTGCTTTATTTGCTTCAATAATTGCAGAGTTGTTGTCTTGGTCATAAGTTACCAAGTCAGCATTGTATTTACCTGCAAATTGATTTAAAACTTTCTTTGTAGATGGAGATACAATAGTATTTGATACTACTGCTACTTTTCCTGCGGCAGATAAACCTTTGATGATTTCAGCATCAGCTTTCTTCCAAGTAGTGGCAGCACCACCTTTAGAAGGAGCTTTAGCTCTTTCCTCATCATATAAGCCCATGATTGACGCGTTTGCACGAGCAGTGACCGCACCTTGAGAGTACGCTGAGAAAGTGTTACCTTCAATGAAGATAGGTCTACCCTCTCTAGTTTTCACTACAACCGGCATTGCATCAGAACCATTGAAGAATGTAGAAGCGTAATAGTTTGCTACACCTGGATCAATGTTTTCTGGCTTGTTTAAGTAAGGAATCGCCTTCTTCACTGGAGCTTCACATGCTGCTAAAGAAACTGCAGCTACTGAGAATCCCATTACTTTTAAGAAGTCTCGTCTGTTGCTTTTGAATTCACCCTCTGAATTATCTCCGTAAGCATCTTTGATAGTTAGATGCTGAGGGAATTCTTTTTCCGCATATTTTACAAACTCAGGGTCGTTCGTTAGTTGTTCGACGCCTTTCCAATATTCTTTCTTTGCCATTTCTCTATATGTAGAAAATTGTTGAAAGCTTAGTGAACAAAAGGTTCAAAAAGCGACAAATTAATAGTGACATTTTGCACACTCTAAACCACCAATGTCTTTTACTTTCATTGGATCTTTAGAAGTAGCTTCGTGCATTTCTACCATTTTGTCATAATACGCATTACCTTTCGCGTTTACATCTGTCTGACGGTGACAGTCAATACACCAACCCATTGTTAATAATGAGTGTTGTTGTACCACTTCCATTTTCTCGATTTCACCGTGACATGTCTGACATTCTACTCCACCAACTTTCACGTGTTGTGAGTGGTTGAAATACGCTAAATCAGGCAAGTTGTGAACACGTACCCACTGAATAGGTTCGTTGTTTTCAATCGCCGCATAGATTTTTTGAATTTCTGGAGAATTCTGACGGATACTGTTGTGACAGTTCATACAGATGTTCGCTGAAGGAATGTTGGCATTCTTAGACTTTTCTACACCTGTGTGACAGTACTTACAATCAATTTCGTAATACCCTGCGTGAAGTTTGTGTGAGAATTGGATAGGTTGATCTGGAGCATATCCTTGTTGTACTCCGACTGCGAATAAAGAATCAATAGTTACTTTAGCTACAATCATTACGAATACAAAAGAAGACATTCCGATGAAAACTTGGCTTTTGAAAATCGCAGCTAAGCTGAATTTTTCGTTGATGTAAGCTGTGTCGTTTTCGTCTAGTCCTTTTTGTTGTTTTAAATATTGTGTCAATACGTTAGCCAATACGACTAAAACAATTAAAACAATACTTAATAACACTAATAGGCCGATAATTACTCCAACTAATAAGTTAGAACTAACTACCATACCCTCTTGTGGAGCTGCTGCTCCTGCGCCTGCTACATCAGCAGCTGCTTCTGGTTTTGCCGGTCCTTTAATTGTCGCATCCTTTACATATGCTAAAACCTGTAAGATCTCTGCATCTGAAAGATCTTGGTTAGGCATAATAGTAGGCTTAAACTTGTCATAAAGAGCTACTGCGTATGCATCGCCACTTTCAATTGTTTTGCCTGGGTGCTTAATAAAGCTCGTTAACCATTTTACATCACGACGCTCATAAACATTTTTAAGCGCCGGCCCGACGCCTTTTTCGTGTACTTGGTGACAGGAAGAGCAGTTGCCATCGAAAAGCTCCATCCCGGCCGAGATCGACGCTTCATCAGTGGGAATGCCGTCTCCTTGTGCAAACGCTGTTACGCTTGTTAGCAGTAAACCGCACACCACAGCCAATGTGTAGCGCAACCTTAATACACTTCTGCCGATACTCATACCATTGAAGTTTTGTATACTAAAAAATTAGATGAAATATGCAATTGTACATTCGAGTGCAAAGCTAATACGGGGAGCACATATTTCAAACTTGGCATTAAAAACGGCGATCTATTAAAAAATACAAAATTCCACCCACAAAACACTATATATCAACGATTTAATACAGGTAAAATTCAATAAACCACTATTTATAATCATTCCAAATTAAAAAAAAAAATGACATTAGACATCTTTTTGCCCTAAACCCACGTCAGCTTAATACTTTAATAGATGTTAATATTCATAATAAATGAAAATATTGCATTGAGAGATAATAACTTTCTTATCAATCAATATTTACAATTAAATGTTCACAAAGTTTGTTCTAAACCGATTGAAATTTATCTATAGAATGATTTCTATTTTTCTCACGATCACTCCATACCTCACTAATATATCTTAACAAAATACTAAAAATCAATACATTCAACTCCTATGGACTGCTATATCTATTTATGAGGTAACTTATCAAGTTCATATCATTACACATTGAGTTTTCATCTAATATCTATTACTACAGTAATGTTCCTACTCAATACATAAAGTGAAAAATAAATTTACCTCTATCTTCTCTGATTCAAACGCTTTCCCAACCTCCTTTAATCACAAAAAGTGATTTGTGTTTAGAGAAAGGGGATTTGTGTTATTGGGTCATTTACTGAGTAATGATATTTGTAATGTACTCAAACACGAAATAAAATAAGGTTAAATATCAATTTAAATATCATGAAAAACGTAGCATTAATTACTGGAGCATCATCAGGAATTGGAAAAGAGTTTGCTAAAATCCATGCTCAAAAAGGAGGAGATTTAGTAATAGTGGCAAGAAGTCAAAATAAGCTAGAAGAATTAAAAAAGGAGCTCGAAAAGTCTTATGGTATTTCCGTGAAGGTGATAGCTAAGGACCTAACAAAAATTGAGGCTGCTCAGGAAATCTATAATGAAGTAAAATCAAATCTCATTACGATTGAGTACCTAATCAATAATGCAGGATTTGGTGGAGTAGGTAAATTCCATGAGAGAGAATGGGAAAAAGATCTTGCCATGATCAACCTCAATATTACTGCACTCACAGCCTTGACTCGTTTTTTCCTTCCGGATATGGTTAAAAGAAACAGCGGTAAGATACTTAATGTATCTTCAACTGCTAGTTTAATCCCTGGCCCGCTCCAAGCTGTTTATTATGCTACAAAAGCCTATGTCACTTTCTTTAGTAATGCTATTGCTGAGGAGCTTCATGATACCAATATTACAGTAACGGCACTTCTTCCAGGTGCTACGGCTACTGAATTTGCTAAAGTTTCGGGTATGGATAAAACTTCTTTATTCGACAAAACAGCTAGTGCGTACAAAGTGGCATTGGATGGTTATAATGGAATGCTGAAAGGGAAATTGGATGTGATTTCGGGATTAACAACTTCTCAGAAAATTATGACAGCCTTTGCTCCTCTTACACCTAAGAAAATTATATTAAAACAGATTCGTCAGATGCAGGAAACGAAATAAGTTTTTTGAGGGAAAAGGTGTGAGGGGTGAGTTAAAAATGGAAGAGGGAAGAGAATAGTTCGTTTGATGGTCATGTAAAGCATATTTATCTTTTATGAGAACTTTGTATTTAAACTTTTTTCAAACCACCTTAACTCTTAATTCAATGACCTCTTCTTAAGTGATCCTATTCTTAATTGACAAATTGGTAATAGGATTTTTTATGCATAATTGGGTATAAAAAAAGGCCAAGATTTATAAAAATCTTGACCTTTTAGAGGTGCCAGGCGGATTCGAACCGCCGTACGCGGTTTTGCAGACCGATGCCTAGCCACTCGGCCATGGCACCCTGTTTCTTTAAGACGATGCAAAAGTAGCACATGATTTTTTACTTGCAAAACAATTTGATAAAAAATTCTCTAAATAAAATTTAAGTATCTATAAAACATACAATTAAAATATCATTAACTTTCCGTTCTGTTCTAACATTAGATATAAACACATGAAATTAGAAAAGTTTCCGAAGGATTCTTTCGTTATTAGCACGGAAATGGTCCTTCCTAATGATACAAACCCCTTACATAATTTAATGGGTGGTCGATTACTTCACCTCATGGATGTAGTTGCCGCAATTTCGGCCCAAAAGCATTCCAATAGAGTTGTCGTGACTGCCTCAGTAGATAATGTTTCTTTTAAATATTCACCTAAGCTTGGTGATACTGTCACGCTGGAAGCTAAAGTTACAAGAGCCTTCAATTCTTCTATGGAAGTTTTTATTAGAGTATGGAGTGAAAATATTCCCAATGGCACTAAAGTAGAAACCAATACCGCTTTCTTTACTTTTGTGGCCGTTGACCAAACAGGTAGACCTATTATTGTCCCTAAAATTGTCCCTGAAACCGAGAGTGAGAAAAAACTATATGAAGGGGCATTACAAAGAAGAGAGGTAAGGTTGATGATGGCAGGAAGAATGAAGCCTAAAGATGCGAAGTCGCTCCACCAAATGTTGAAAGATGGAATGAATGATGAAGAGGTTAAAGATGAGAGAGAAGAGGTATGAGGTAAGTTATACCATTTTGATTACTGATACTTAAATTATAGCCTTTTATTAAAAGAAAAATCCCCAATTACTCTGGCTTAATCAGAATAATTGGGGATTTATATATATGAAGTATTTCGAAATAAAAGAGTAAGGTAATCTTACCTCTTACCTCAAATTAAAGTCCTTTGAACTGTCCTAAGAAACGAAGGTCGTTTTCTGTGAACAATCGAAGGTCATTGATTTTATATTTCAACATGGTCATACGTTCGATACCCATACCGAATGCGAAACCAGTGTATTCTTCTGGATCGATACCTGACGCTTTCAATACGTTAGGGTCAACCATACCACAACCGCCAATTTCTACCCATCCTGAGTACTTACAGATGTTACACCCTTTACCGCCACATACTGAACAAGAAACGTCTAATTCTGCTGACGGCTCAGTGAATGGGAAGTAAGATGGTCTTAAACGGATTTTTGTATTAGGACCAAAGAATTCTTTTGCGAAGTAGTATAAAGTATCTTTAAGATCTTTGAAAGATACATTCTTATCTACATACAAACCTTCTACTTGGTGGAAGATACAATGTGCACGAGCTGAGATTGTCTCGTTTCTGTAAACTCTACCTGGTGACAAAGTACGGAATGGAGGTTTTTGATTTTCCATTACACGAACTTGTACTGATGAAGTGTGCGTACGAAGTGCAATATCTGGATCTTTTTCAATGAAGAAAGTATCCTGCATTTCTCTCGCTGGGTGGTTTGGAGGGAAGTTCAATGCAGAGAAGTTATGCCAATCATCTTCCACTTCTGGTCCTTCAGAGATATTGAAACCGATACGTTCGAAAATTCTGTTGATTTCTTCACGAACCTTTGTGATTGGGTGAACTGCACCCATCTCGTTAGGGATATTTGGAAGTGTAAGGTCATGATGGTTGATATCATCTGCCTGTAAATCCTCTAAAGCTGTTTGTAATTCATCAAACTTCTCTTGAGCAGCATTTTTAAGTGCATTTACAGTTTGTCCAAAAGTTTTTCTTTCCTCTGGAGCTACTTCTTTCATTTTAGAAAAAAGATCTGCAATAATACCTTTTCTACCTACTACACCTACGCGGAATGCTTCCAACTCGTCTTTCGTTTGAGCTGTTGCTTTCTCTATTTGTTCTTCGATTTTTTTAATCTGCTCAAGCATAATTTCTAAATATATTGACAATGGAGTTTCCTCCATCTTTAATCAAATTCTTTTGGGAAGAATATGCTCTTCCTTTTCAATCTGCAAATTTAATAACTTTATTCACCTATTACACGAGTAAAATCATAAAATGACGATAATCGGCCAAATTTATCCTCATGTTGCCAATTGATAACAAAAAAACACCTTTCCGATAACTCGAAAAGGTGTTTTTTTATAAAGTTTATATCTGTACTGAACTACAAATTAGCAGTTACAGTTTCCGTCTTCACAAGAATCTGCATCACAAACCTCAACTAACTCGATGTCAAAGTTAAGATCTTTACCAGCCATTGGAGAGTTAGCATCAACTTTGATGATCTCTTCAGTTAATTCAACTACAGTTGCAGGAATTGGACCTTGAGGGCTTTGAAGACCGATTTGGTCACCTACGTTAGGGTTCATATCTGCAGGAATATCGCTACGCTTGAATTCGATGATTAAATCTTCTCTAGCAGGACCGTAAGCTTGGTCAGAAGGGATGTTTACAGTTTTCTTCTCACCTACTTTCATACCATCTACAGCTGCGTCGAAACCTGGGATCATTTGTCCCGCACCTAATGTAAATTCGATAGGCTCACCGCGCTCTACTGATGAATCAAATTGAGAACCGTCATTTAAAGTACCAACATAGTGCACTTTTACTTTATCACCTTTTTTTGCTACTGACATTGTATTATCTTTTAACTTAAAGAGCGAACCTACGCTCTAGGGTCGCAAAGTTACTAAGATGTTGATAGTAAACAAGATCTTATTAAAAGATATTTAAAAGAGTTTGATCAGATTATATTTCATTTATAAATAATAGTAAGCGTGTGGTTGTTTTTAGACCTTCTAAGTGATTAAAAAAGAGTGTGTTTAAGGTGAAAAGTAAGTACATTTCAAACTAAATGATTGTCAACTTTTATTCGACCTTTCTACAAGATTTCTATGATCTTTTTAACGCTTTTCCCTTCAAGGCCGGAGAAGTACTACTAAACGAATTGGGTAGAAAGCCTACTAGTGCGAATGTTAAGCTATAGTGCAATTTGTGTCTTATCAATCATTAGAAATCCTCTAATTTCTCAAGAACAAACTTTAAACTGAACACAAAAAGAAAAGCTTAAAATCATTATTCTTGATTCTAAGCTTTCCCAAAAAAAGTTGAATAGAAAATATCCGTATTCATACCACCAAATATGTGATATAATTAAATAGCAATTTTAACCTTCAATTAAATCATTTCAATACTATCACCATAGCTATAATGCATGGAATTTTGAATGAATAGATAATTGCTTTTGGTTATTTTTCAAAGACAATAATCAAACCTTCAGTGTAGCTAAAGCCCCAGCCACCTGTACCGACGTTACTTGAGCTCGCCGAAACTAGTGGAGTAATACTTACTACCTTAAAACCTTCTGCAGCGTGAGCTTGAATACACTCATCTACTGAAAGTGATGTTTCTTCACCACTTACTTTCACTGAACGTAATCTGTCAGAGGTTGTTCTTCTTGACTCTTTTTTTGTTTTTAAATGAACAGTCTTGTACATAATTCTAGGTCTATTTATTAATTCGTTCGCACAATAATAACACTTTTTCGTCACTCATTATAGTTGTTGCAAATAAGTAATCATTGCCTCCCTCTTTCAATTTAAGTTTTTTCCTCAATTGATCCACTGTTTGGGGGAAATTTCTTACCGTTAAATTCGCTTTCATACCTGGAAGTAATTTTTGTAAGGCTTTTTTCTGCACTTGAGATTTTGCCTTAATTTCAAATTTACGTCCGGGGAAATCTTCGATAAGTGCCTCAGAGGTATAAAGATGAGAGTTTGTGCCTAGCTTTTTTAAACTATAATATTGTGCCACACTTTTAAAACCGCCTCCTTTCATTACCGCTGCATTGGGTTCATATAAATATCGTCCCAAAGTTACTGCCAATTCCACTTCTTGGTATTCTTCTTCCTCTAATTGAAATTCAAACTTAGAAATTGGATGATTTTTAGGGAAATCAACACATTGAATAAAGGTTTTACTTTCTGCATTTTTTTCCATTAAAAAAAGCACCTCCTTACATTCATTTTCTACGGCGATGACAAAAACTTTTGAAACTGACTCCAACTCTCTTACACCTTGCTTGATGTCGATCATTGGAGACAGTTTAACCAATATTTTATCTGCTTTTTCAAACAATAATTCTTTCAATGCAATCACATCAGGCTCACAATCAGAAATACCTACCATTTTGTTATTCTGAGCATCTCTTCGAGCTGGATCAAGGTAAATTGCAGTCAAATTAGAAGCATGTGAACGTAACCACTCTACACTATCACCAGCATTTACCTCAATATTACTTTTCCCTAATGCCGCAAAATTAAGCTTAGCAATTTCAGCTAGATCTTCTTGGCGCTCGCAGTAATATACTTTTTGAAAAACATCCGCAAAAGCCCAATCGTCTATCCCCATTCCACCTGTAAGGTCAGCTAAAACCACACCTTGAAAAATGCCGGCTTTAAATTTTGCCGTTTGTTCAGATGAACTTTGCTCTAAAGGTATTTTATTAGGATATACAACATCTTCATTCGAGTACCAAGTAGGCAACTTTTTTTTCGCTTTTTGTCTTGATACTATTTGATGTGCTGCTATTTTACCATCTACTTCTTCTAAAGTCGCTGCTTTAAAAATCACTTTTGAAGGATCTTCATTTTCATGCTCTAGAATAAACTGTTTCGTAGCCTGATTGATCATATATTAGAAAATTGTCTCTCCGTATAACTTTGGTGTTGTTTCTCCTTTCAAAACTCTCCACCCATTAAGGGCAAGGGCTTTCATTTCGTCTTCTCCAGGATAAACATGAACGGGGGCAATATAGTCAACTTTATTTTTAATTTTATCGGTCAACCATTTACCATAAGCCAATCCACCAGTTAATAATATCCCATCTACTTTATTTTCTAATGGTATCACCATAGAGGCTATTTCTTTAGAAATCTGATAGATCATCGCTTCCATTACTTCCCTTTCTTTGGAAGGCTTTTCGATGGCTAGTTCTTCTACCTTTTTAGCGTCAATAGTTCCCAGATAAGCATACATTCCACCTTTTCCTACCAACATTTCCATCATTTGCTGCTGGGTATAAGCTCCGCTAAATGCTGCTCTGATGATGTCTCCAACAGGTAATGAACCACTTCTTTCTGGTGAAAAAGGGCCTGACCCATCCAAAGCTTGATTAACATCAATCACTTTTCCTTTAGCATGAGCTGCTACAGAAACTCCACCTCCAAGGTGTGCAATAATCAGATTAAGGTCTTCATACTTCACTCCTGTCCTTGAAGCATGTTCTCTTGCTATCGCTTTTTGGTTCAATGCATGAAACACTGAAGATTTAGGAAATTTTGGGTGACCAGACATTCTGGCTACTTCTGATAATTCATCAACTACTACCGGGTCAGCAATACATGCTTTGATTTTGAGAGGAGAAGCAATATCAAAGGCAATTTTGGCTGCAAAATTACTTGCATGTTTTTTAGGTGTCTCCTTTAAGTCATGAAGTAAATTATCATCAACTAGATAAACTCCTGAAGGAATAGGCTTACTTAACCCTCCCCTTGCCATAGCAATATCAAGGCTTTCTAAAGCAATATTTTTTTCTTTTAAAAAGGATAAAACTTTTTCCTTTCTAAAGTTGAGTTGTTCCTCTTCTTCTTGAAATTGGGAAAGCTCTTCAGATGAATGTCTTAAAGTCTTTTCTACTATTTCTTTGTCCCCTTCAAAAACGGCCACTTTGGTGGAAGTCGATCCAGGGTTGATTACTAAGATTCTATTATTCATCATTTAAAATTCAATTGATGCTGCAGCCAGGCGAATACTGTTTAATTTCGTTTCCATGGAGTCTGCACGTGAAGTGAGAACAATTGGTGCTTTTGCTCCTAAAATAATAGACGCGACTTTTGCACTCGCAAAGAAAACAAAGGCTTTGTACAATACATTCCCTGCCTCAATATCTGGCACTAATAGTAAGTCCGCATCACCGGCAACGGCTCCTTTAATTCCTTTGTGTGAAGAAGACTCTTGGCTGATGGCATTATCAAAAGCCAAAGGTCCATCAATCTCACAATTTCTGATTTGCCCTCTATTCGCCATAATCGTTAAAAGGGCGGCATCAAGTGTAGCGGGCATTTTTTCATTGACCATCTCTACTGCTGCAAGTGCGGCCACTTTAGGTTTATTGATTCCGATCTTTTGAAGGAAATCAATCGCATTGTTTAGAATACCAATCTTTGTTTCTAAATCAGGAGCGATGTTCATGGCTACATCTGTCAATGCCAACGGTTTGTGATAAGCCGGTAAATCAAACAAAGCAAGGTGAGAAATCACTCTACTCTTCTTTAATCCCCACTCCTTATTCAGCACACCTCTCATTAACTCTGCGGTTGATAAATGACCTTTCATTAAGAAATCCGCTTTTCCATCATGAATTAAGGAAACCGAAATTTTGACCATTTCTTTCACGTCAAAAGCGTGAAAAATCTCCACTTCTTCTCCAAAACTGATGTTTAGATCGTTACAAACCTTTTCGATCTCGTGTTTATTCCCCACCAAAACAGGTTCGATGATATTGGCTGTATAAGCTTTATGTACTGCTTCTAGGGCATTATCGTCTGCTGCTGCACACAAAACTAATCTACGTTTGGCCGTTTGAGCATTTAAAATATCAACTAGTTCAGAAATACTCTTTAGCATAATAAATAATGGTTAGTATGTATATATGTTTGGCTCCAAACCCTTTGGTAATGAAAAGTGTAAATGATCGGTCAGAAGCTATTGCAAGATGTGGAGTATAACACACCTCAACTTCCATTTGAGCTATTACCCTAATTCCTTCGGTTTGGTTGTATATGGTTTCGCAAAGTTACGATTAAATAAGACAGTGTTTATAAAGGAATCACCTCTAAAATAGAATATGATTTCTCAAATTCAGAAACTTTCACTTGTACATGTTCCCCTACCTGACAAGGTAACTCTCCTCTAAACCTTGCCGATAATTTTGTTCCTACTTTAGGGTATCTAGTGACTCCGGGGCCACAACCGTCTAATGATTTCACAAAAAAGATCACTCCACCACCTTCAACTACAAGTACTTCACCATAAAAAACGCACGTTCCCGGTGTCACCTGTAACCCATTATCATCGGCTACTACCTGCCCTTGACTGTCTCCTCCTACAATTTGAATCTGCTGTGATTTACATCCGTAAGCAAATAGAGAAAATGCAATGATAAAAAGATAATTGAGTGTTTTTATTTGGTTGATTTTCATGATGTAAAATAAATCGGTTTATATCAATACAATGTAGATCTGAGGCGAATTTAAGGGACGAAATCGGAATAATAATCATTTTTGCTTTTATTAAGTCGACTGAAACCAAAATGCTATTCTTTTTTAAATGACACTAAAGAAAACATTGAAAGTATTATGAGTACATTTTAAACTAATCTGATTCCCATAACTTTCTCTATATTTGACCTATCACAAATTTTGATACTCTCACCATGAAAAAAGCCTATTTAGGAATTAGCTTTTCCAACAGGAAAAAATTTGATGAGGAAATAGAAACGCTTAGGTCAATTCTTCAAAAAGAGCATTGTGAACTCTTTGTATTTGTAGATCACTATCATTTCCAACCTCATGAAGAAAAAGAAATGATGGCCGCTGCATTTCAAGAAATAGACAACAGTGATGTATTAATTGCAGAACTCACCACAAAAGCGATAGGTGTAGGTATTGAAGTGGGTTATGCTTATGCGAAGAATATTCCAGTGATTTACATCAGAAAAAAAGGAAGTGATTATTCAACTACCGTGAGTGGATGTGCTGATCAGGTTTTAGAATACGAAGATATTATTGATTTAAAAGATAAATTATCAATGTTCATGAAAATATAACTTACTTGAAAATTACATTGAACATTTATTCACACAAAACGACTATCTTTGATCTTTATAAATGCAAACAAACTATTGTACTTAATTTAAAATGAAACACATTTTTATTCTTGGCATCAGCCTTCTCTTCCTATTTTCATGCAATAATGAAAATGACTCTCAACCATTAAAACACATCAGCCGAATTAAGAGTTTTTCAAAAGAAACAGGTGAATTTTTAAACGCTCATGTTGTTACTTATCAACCTGACTTCACTGTACAATCCATTAAGTTTGAAGACCACCCTTTTGCCCCTCAGTATCCAAGTAGTCAGGAAATTGTAAATATTAATTACAATTCAGGTCAACATATTACTGAATATACCTTTGGGTTAAAAAATGGTGAAGGGCAGCATTATCAAGAGGTATATAATTTTTCTGTAACAGATGATAAAATCATTAAATACTCTGATATCACAACAGGGGAAATTGATAACGAACACCTGTTTACTAATGATATCAATAAACCCTTTGTCAAAAAACATTTCAAAGACAATCAAGTCTTCCTAATAGACTTTTTTGAATGGACCGACGGTAACATTACTAAAATCTCAAGATATGTACCTGGAGAGGAAGCGTTGCTTGATACAGAAGCATTCGACCAACAAATTGATAGCTATAGAGACAAAGATCCTGTAAATGTCATTTCCATTCAATACGACAGCAATCCTAAGTTAGCCACTCACTTTGAAGGAATGGACTTTCCACAGATGATCTATAATTTTGATTCCTATAAAACGAAAAATAATCCTCAGCTTATTACAAATACAACTTATGCAAGCGGGATTCCTACGCTACTCTATACTTGGGAGTATAAATTCAATTATGATGAAGATGATTATCCTCTCAACGCTGAGTTATCTATAAAATACGCCTCAGGTTTAGAAGATTACATTAGCTATGAATATTACTATACAGAGAATTAAAATAATATTTTTTTCCACATCACAAGTGTACTACTAATAGTTAGCACTTGTGATGTGACTATCAATAAAAATGAGATTCTAATTCATTTTTTCATTATACTCCTCTAAAAGGAAAATAATATTACCTGAAGTATCAAATATCTTCAAGTGCTTATCATTAAAATCATAAATAAACTCCCTTTCTCTTGATTTTTCATCTTCTTTGAGAAGAAGAATGTTATCATTCAATTTCCAATACCCTTTTTCAACTACTTCACCTGATCTTGAAATAGCGAAAATATTATCAGGTAAAAATTCAATATATGCATTGTCTCGGCCTTGAATTTTCCATTTTTTGAGAAATGCCTTTTCTGATACTTTCTGAATAAAACCTTCAAGTATTGGTGCTCTCCTTTCTAGCTGTAGTAGTTCTTCAATATCTTTGCTTTGCAGATATAGCATTTTCCCCTTTAGAGAACAGTCAAATACAATTTCATTTTCTTTATTGGTTTGTTTTAAAATGAGTTGATGTTTTTTCGTGTTCAATGACCATGACCCGGTGACTTCTGAAGTTTCTTTTTTTCCTAAAGAGAAAGTATAATCGTCATTCAGTACTAACTTATCTGCTTTTGTACCAAATACAAACCACTCTCCATGAATCGTATTTTGGGTAATAGGTTTCTTTTCATCTTCTAAATAAATTATATTTCTCACAGAAACCTGCAGTAGTTGTTTGTTTTGACTAAAATGATATTTCTTTACCCAATTCCCCTTTTGATCATAATCGTATTCAAAGTGATTTACTTTCGACTTCCCATCTTGAAAGTTTTCTTCTACTCTCTTAGTAATATCTCCAGCACTATTGAGCTCATATTTTATACTCCTTTTTCTTTTACCTGTTGGAAACTTATCCATCATTGAAACGATCTTTCCTCCTTCTTTTCTAATGTCACTGATCATATGTATCTCTCCAGTTGTATCCAACTCTGTCACAATATAAAGTGAGTCTCCTTCATATTTTCTCAAACTAGTACGTCTGATTTTTCCATCTTTACCATAATACGTTGTTTCCATCACCTTATCATCCTCTATTCTATTCTTGAACTTTGACTCAAGTTGATGATCAAAAAAACTAGACTTCGAGATCAAATTACCATTTGCATCATACACATCTTCGATATACCAAAACACTTCTCCCTCACGATTGATATATTCCTTCTTCACCCTATTATTTTGTGAGTTATAGGTCGTAATATCGTAAGATAAATTATCCTCATATTTTATAGAATACCCTCCCTTACTCAGATTCGCGTAATATTTTTTCTCGATGATTTGAAATACATCCCCTTTGAGGTGCTTACTCTTTGTAAGATTGTTGGGAGATGAAGTGATACAGGACGATACTCCTGCTACTAGAAGTAAAAGTAAATATTTTGTCATTTCTGTTTTCAGCTAAAAAATAAAATTAGATTGGCTGCAAATATACAGATGTATTAAGTAATACAATAAATTAAATAATCAAAAAAAACAAAGACTTCTGATAAATAACTAGAGGTCTCTGTTTTTAATTGATCTTTCTTCAAGATTTCATAGGGTCTACTTTCAAGCTTCCTTCCTCTTCGTTTTTACCTTGAAACAAAAAGAAGCAAACAATTCAAGACCTTGAAGGCACTACCATTAGAATTGGATAGAAAGTCCACATTTCTAAAATGCCGAAAATTTAGTTTACAGTATACTAGTACACTGTAAACTAAATTTTCGTTAATTAATATTACTCCTTTTACGAAGGATTAATGGTAGTGTGTTGTGGTTCGCGAGGACGTTGCAATGCAACGTCCCTACAGAACTGCATTTTAGAAAATTATTATAAAACCTTTGTCTTTTAACATGTAATCAGACCATCATTTAGTAGTATCTCCCTCGGCCTTGAAGGGAAAAGCGTTCAGAATTCCATGTATTGAGCCGTTAAAAATGATTTTGTTGTTTGAGCGCAGCGAGTTTAAAATCATTTAGGCGAGAGAAATGGAATTTAGCTTTTGACTTCTAAGCCTTGAATTTTTTGCTTCGTTTTTGTTTCAAGACAAAAATGAAGAAGAAGGAAGTTTGAAAGTAGACCCTATAAATGCTTGCAGAAAGGTCTATTAAAAGTTGACGATAATTTAGTTTACAATGTATTTCTTATGCAGTTTTAAAGCGTAAATTGATCCATTAGCATCGCCAAAGTAGATCGTTCCGTTATCAATAATTGGAGTAGACAAAATAGACCCTAGGTCTAAAATTTTCTTTTCCGCTCCTTTTACATCTTGACCATACAACTCAAAACCTGCTTTAAAATGTCCTTTTTTATTATACACATTATGGTAGTTCATTTGACTTCCATATGTCTGAAATAACTCCTTTAGTTTTCTTTTTGATTGATCAATTGTGTATAATTTCCCATTGAAACACCCAAAATAGATATTGTTTTCATACAAAATTGCTTCTCCATAAACACGCATGTTTAAAAGGTAAGAGGCTACCTCAGTACCATCTATGGCCGAGAAGCTACCAAACCTATGAGAATCTGAAGTACCAACATGTATTCTATCCTCTACCACTAAAGGAGTTGCAATCACCCAACTTCCTGTTTCTTTCCTGTTCCAAACACCTCTTCCTGTCTCAGCATTTAAAGCGTAAATATTATAGTCTCTGCTGCCAAAGATGACCGTATTATTATATAAAGCTGCTCCTTTTTGAATTTCTCCAATAGGGAAATATGCATCACCAACAGTTTTAAACTTCCAAATCAAGCTACCATTTTCAGCATCAAGTGCATAAAAATAGCCGTCAAAACTTCCGATTAAAACTTTATTTTGATGAACCAATGGAGTAGCATGCACAATACCATTTGTTTTATATTTCCAGATCAACTTTCCACTTTGTGAATCGATAACATAAATATGTCCGTCACCACTCCCAACTATTACTCTTCCATTATCAATAATGGGAGAGGATAGAAAATAATCCCAAATATCTTTACGTTGTTCACCTTCGGTTTTGAATTGCCACTGTACTTCTGCACTCTTGCTATTAAGAGCATAGATCCATCCATCTGTACTATTAAAGATGACGTTGTTTGCATAGAGAAGTGGTCGGGATTTGATTTCTCCTTTGGTTTTAAATTTCCATTTCAATTGACCATTTGCTTTATCCAAAGCATACAGACAAGAATCATTACTTCCTATGTAAAGAGTATTGTCATCAATCACAGGAGAGGAATATACTCCTCCTTTGGTTTTAAAATCCCATACCAAAGCATTTTGTCCATAGAGAGAAGAGGACAAAAGAGTAAGTAGTAGTAGTTTACAAATTTTGTTCATTTGCTTATTATTTATTACTGAAGTATTTATTTAAAAGTCGTAGTAGTTGTGTTGTGTGGGTAATTTAGTGAATTGTGAACTATCAAACGATATTTCTGCAAGCTTTCTCTCTTCTACTTCCCAAACACGCCAAAAAGTTAATGTTGTGAAGCAAAAAGCTAAGAAAGTTCAGTAATAAAAATATATGGAATAAAATGCTTTATTTCATTAATTAAAAATCATTTTATTGGTCTCCTCATTAAGTCTTCCTTCTTTGATCAATACTCCGTCTTCTGTATACGATGCATGATAAATAAGCTTATCGTTTTTATAGATTCGATGAATTTTTAATTGACCTGATGGATACCACTTTTTACTATCACCCTCTCTTGTTCCTTGTGCATAAGTTATAAGTGTTTCTAATGTATCAGTATTTTCAAAATAAAAGATTTCCTCTCCCTCAAGTAATCCATTTTTAAAAAATTTCTTGCTGTATATTTTGTCTTTTTGTTCTTCTAAAAATTCTAAATATTGCCCTTCAACACGTCCATCTTTATAGAAGCATTCTACTTCCTTGAAACCACTATCATAAAAAGACTGATATTGCCCCTCTCTTTTTCCATCTACATAAAAGCACAATGTTTTTACTTTTCCATTCTCATGAAAAGCCTCATACTTCCCTACTTTTTTTTGGTCTTCGTAGCGTACTTTTTCCTGTAACTGACCATTATTATAATAGGTCAATTCATCTCCCCTTCTTTTCCCTTCTTTGTATTCACGCTCTACGAATAGTTGGTTGTTTTTATTGTAATAAAAGTACTTCCCATCTTTCAGTCCATTGAGGTAATGAATCTTTTCTTTGACGGTACCATCATCGTAATACTTTATATATTCACCTTCCAATTTTCCATTTTCAAAATGAGCAACCTCCTCAATTTTTCCATTTTCGAAGTAATAATAACTTGTTCCTTCAGGAAGGCCTTCTTTATAGTTTCTCAAATAGCTTAAAGTACCATCATCGTAATACTTTTTATGCTCACCAGATAACTTCCCATTAGCATACTTCTTTTCAGAAATAATGACACCTTCATTGGTAAACTTTTTAAAGTCTCCATGCTTTATACCTTTATCATAGGTTTCAATCCTATAAATAAGATGATTGTCTTTGATGGATTTGAAGTAGTATTTCCACTCTCCATGCTTCTCACCATTCAGAAGTGCCCCTTTGGATTTAACTAATTTACTACTCGCATAATTCACCTGTTCCACTAGACTATCTTTTACGACTTGCCCATGAAGTATTGAAGGTAAAGAGGTGGTAAAAAAGAAAAGCAGGATGTGTATTTTATTTTGAAAACGCATATTGAAATATAAAATGGGAGATTGAGCTTTTAAATTATAGTTTTCATTGCAATAAAAAAATAGACGGTCGTATAAAATAGTATTTGGGTCGTGAGTTTATAATAAAAACTTCTAGGGATATTTACGTAAAACGTTCTTCGAAATAAAAAGTCAAGGCCTTGAAGACAAAAGCTAAGTTCCATTCCTCTCACCTTAATGATTTTAAACTTGCTAAAGTTCAAACAGCAAAATCATTTTTTAAGGCTCAATACATGAAATTCATTACGCTTATCCCTTCAAGGCCGGGGTAGAACTACCAAACTACAAGAGCTATCTTCCATTGGTTACACCTTCACCCTGATGCACCAAATCATTGTATTAATGATTAAAGAAGATTATACAACCTCCAAATTCATTTCTGTCTTCAGGATAAATTTCTCTACCACTTCGGCAACTCCGTCATCATTATTAGAAGCGACAATAACATCTGCTTTAGATCTAAGTTCGGGGGTAACATTGTCTACCCAAACACCTAAACCTGCATATTCTACCATAGAGAGGTCATTACCGGCATTTCCTACTGCAATAATTTGTTCTCTTTTGATCCCTGTTGTCTCTGCTAACATTGCCAAAGTAGCCGCTTTATCAATACCCGTTTGTGTTACTTCTAAGAAGAACGGTTTTGAGAAAGAAATGCTTAATTCAGGAAATGCTTTTTCTAATAATGGTTTGACTTCTTGAAGTTTGGAAGGATCCTCCAGCATAATACACTTTACGCCTTCAAAATCTACTGCTTCTTTAAAATCCGTCACCTTCTCAAAATCCATTTTAGTAAGGTCAATTTCCACCTGAATATATTCAGAATGAGACGCACTGTAAATACTATCAGAAGAGTAGGTGATGATATCTACGTTATTCTTTGAAGCAAAATCATATAAGTCATGAATATTTTGGACCGATAAGCTTTGAGAGTAAATGACACTTTCATCTACCATATCGATCAATGCTCCACCATTGTAAGAGATGATGTATGAGCCATAGCGATCCAACTCTAATTCTCTCGCGTAAGAGAGCATTGCAGGAGTAGGTCTACCAGAGGCCAATACCACTTTTACCCCTTCATCTTGTGCTTTTAGCAGCATTTCTTTGTTCCTTTCAGATATGATATGATCATCCGTTAATAATGTATCGTCCATATCAAGGACTAGCATTTTATAGCCTAAGTTCATTTAGATTTAGTTGATTCGAAACACACGATTTAAATTAGATCACATAGTTACTATATTATTCTCAAAACTGATGTTAATGGATTATAAGGTTAGTTATTAATGTTTACTTCTGTTAGGTGGTTTATGGTAAAAGATTTTACAACGAGAATAACATATATACGCTAAATACAAAACCAAATAGGTATTTGCTACATTGTAAACTAAATTACCTTTTGCTTTTAAAAAGTCTTTAATAACTTTGTTAAGAACTGATTCAAATGAATCAGCTCTTTTTGAACTATTGTTACAATTCATTTTTTTAAACCAATTCTCACTTCAACTATGAAACTTTTTTTGCTACTACTTGTATTATTCTCTTTAGCAAGAGTTACAACAAGCCAAGCTCAGTTTTTACCAAACATCAAAAAACCTAGTGATATGAAAAGATATCAACTAGAAATAGATGAACTAAAAAATAGAACTACAATTTTTGTTCTCCCTTCAATTTATGATGAACACCATTACTATCATATTCTAAAAGAAGTATGGACATTCAATGAATTTAAAGTTATACCTGCTTCAAGTTATGATCCTATCAAATACGGTACTCCAGAATACCTTGTATATCATTTGGTTCGTGAATCATTAAAAGTAAAATATGATAATAGTGCGGTACACGAATGGTTTTATACGTATTTTGCTTTACATACTTTTGATGAAAAATTTGCCGAAAAGTATATTAGAATTCATCAAAAATATGCTAGAAAAGACTCTTATTCTACCAAGATAAATGTTCTTTATGATACAAATTCAAAAATGTGGCTTAAAATATTTGTGGGATTAGAAAACCCTTCCAGATTAGCCAATAAGAATATTTTAAATACTTTGTACACCCAAAAATGCATGGTGAATTTTTCATTAGGACATTTTAAAAACCAAGCACAACAACTGAATTTAGCTTTAGAAAATTATAATTTATACAGAAGAAGCTTAAAGGATTTATCTATAGTGAATAAGGATATTGTCAATCTCAAAAATACCGTGCTTTATGTAGATGAATTTGTAGGGGTGAACAATGAAAAAATGTATAAAACAAAAAAAATTGGTCAACTCTTAAAAAATTACCCTTACGAATATAAGATAGTCAAGAAAAAAGATATTGAAGCACTCATTCTTGAAGGGAAAGATATTTACTACATGACATACATTAAACAATATACTCCCGAAAAGATGTTTTGTGTAACATCAGCTAAAACAGGCAAGGTAGTTTACCAAGACGTAATAGTACCAAAGATGTATACAAGAACACACCTTAAAGAAAAGCATCTGAAAAAATTCATTAATAGTTTAGCAAAGATGAATAAGAAAAGTTTGGTAAAATAGATTATACCGTAAAGAACTCCCGAATGCCTCAATGTTATTCGGGAGTTTTTAGTTATCAACAAGAGCGACCTCCTTACACATAAAAAAGAACCTCTGAATTTGAAGATAAAACCTACCCTAAAATATCAATTCCTTAACACTGAGCTAAAGATTCTTAAAACAACATCCTTTACCTAACGTAATACGTTTATCTATTTGTAAATGTTATCCAATAAAACAGCAACTATTAATTTATAATTATGACTCTGTTATTCTATGTTATCGTCTTTGTATGTATTGTGTTTAGTGTATTATCATTATTCCCAAAACTTCAGGAAAATTTCACTTTCCTAAAACCTAAATTTGGTATGCTCTCTTTCGCTTTTGCCATTTTCTCAATTGTTTTATCCAATGCAATTATGTGGGCTGAACCTGGATATCAGTATTTTGTCACTTACCCTAACGGTCAAAAAGCTGCCATCATGAGTGAAGGTTATCATTTTACATGGTTCGGCAAAGTACAACCTTGGAGCAAGTATATCGACATCACTACAGAAGATGTAGATGATGATGACAACTCATCGATGAAGCCTGTCAATATTCGTTTTATTGACCAAGTAACGGCACTAGGATATCCATCGGTTAGGGTTCAAATGCCTAATACTGATGAGGCTTTTATTGATGTAGCCGTAAAATTCAGATCACAAGAAAACCTTGTTGCAATGACCTTAATTCCAACAATTAGAGAACAATTGGTCAACACTGCATATATGTATGCTGCACAAGATTATATTTCTGGTGATGCTCAATCCTTCCGTCAAACTTTTGAAGAGCAATTGAAAGATGGCTCGTATGAAGTTCGAAAAATTGAAACCGCTGATACTTTATTTGATCAATCAATTCAAAAAGATGTCAGAGGAATCAAAGAAATTCGCAAGAAATATCTTGTTGAAAAAGTGGCAGATGAGCAAGGTAGGTTTAAAAGAATACCAAATGAGATTTCTGAAAACCACATTCTAATTTCTCAAGTCGTTTTACCTTCCATCGATATGGAATCTTCATTCAAAAAGAGGTTAGAATCTCAAAGAGATGAATCGGCCAAACGTCAGTTGGAGATTCAAAGAATTGAAACGGCAAAGGCTGCCCAATCAAGAATTTTAGCGGAAGGAGAAAGAGATAAAGCCGAGGAAAGAGTAAAAAGAGAGAAAGAGCAAGTCTCTAGTTTGATTGCTATCGAAACGCAATTAAAACAAGAGGAAACCAATAAGAAATTAGCCAAAATAAAATATGAAACTGCTCAATTAGAAGCAAAAACAGAAAAGATTATGGCTGAAACAAAGGCTTATGCCAACAAACAATTGGTATCTTCTGGATTAACACCTGAGCAAAAGTCACTTTGGGAATACCGTAAGGACTCTGTAAAATGGGCCAATATCAGTAAAATCAAATTGCCGGAGCAGTATTTTTCTGGTCAAGGTGGTAGCAAAGGAGGTGATTTACTTTCTACGATTATTGCTGGTCAGATCGCTACTTCTAACATGAAGAAATAAGGTAGATTAAGTCATCAGACATCGAACTTCAACTTTAGAGTATTATGTACTTTAAGGTTGGAGTTTTTTATTTCTCTTATTCCTCAGTTATTATCTTCTAAGAAGATCCAAAAAATATTTCTTCCAAAAAAAATCGAGAAAAGTGTGACTTTTAGAAATGTCTGCGAATAATAAGGTAAACATTAAGATAATGGATACAATAAAATTTACATTCACATAAAGAACATTGAATGGAGGCAAACAGAAAAAATAAATTCATCTCGACGATAAATTCACACAAGAAAATTATTTATAAAATAGTGAATTCATATTGTAAGGATGTTGAAGATCGCAAAGATTTAGAGCAGGAAATTATTATTCAGTTATGGAATGCATTCGATAAATATAATCCTGAATATAAATACTCAACTTGGATATATCGGATTGCACTTAATGTCGCTATTTCGTTTTACAGGAAAGAAAAGAAATGGTTTACCAATAATGATTTTTCTAGTGTAGAATCAATTTACAGTGTCGTAGACGATAAGGAAGACGAGACAGAATTAGATCACAATATTAAGTTATTACAAAAGTTCATCAATGATTTAGATGAGTTAAATAAAGCACTGATGTTGTTGTACCTAGAAGAGAAATCTTACGAAGAGATTGCGGAAATTTTAGGGATCTCAAAAACAAATGTTTCTACAAAAATCAGTAGACTCAAATTAAAATTAAAGAAGGAATTTCAAAAAAATAATAGATAATGGAAGATATAGAATTAAAAAAAATAATGGAAGCATATGATTCAAAGTTAGATAAAGTGCTTCAGGTCAATGATTCGGCTGTAGATGAATTACAAATGGATAAACCTCAAAAAAGTAGAAATAAAATTATTCGATCTAGAATTATTGAAGTGATATCCTTTAGCCTTTTGGTGCTTTTTTCAGGCTGGTATATTGCCAATAATTGGGGGCAAACACATTTAGTAATTAGCGGTATTATTGTCCATTTGTTTACTTTGGTTGCTTTGATTGGAAGTATAGGGCAGGTTGTATTATTACAAAAAATTGATTTCTCAAAACCAATTGTGGAAATAAGGAAAAAGATAGAGCTTGTCAACGCACATGGGTTGTTATTTATGAAATTGGTTTTTCTTTCAGCACCCGTTTGGTGGGCTTATGCAATTGTTGGGATTGACCTATTTCTTGGGTTTGATTTATTCCCTCATTTGGACCTCGATTTTGTGCAAAGATATTTAATCTTCAACTTCCTTTTGATTATACCCCTATTGTGGATTTTCAATAAATTATCTTACAAAAATTTACATATAAAATGGGTAAGGAAAACCATAAAATTATTTACAGGAACAAAAACAATGAAAGCTTTAGAAGCTATCAACAACATCGAAGAATTTGAGAAGTAATTCATTTGTAGTATTCCATGATTAATCGTCCCATCACTTTTGTTAGTGATCACCCGTTAGGTATCACTAACAACAAGTAATACCGACAATCAATTTTAATGATCAGTAGTAATAAAATAATTGGTAAATTTGGAGCAAATACAACAACAAACTTAATCACTAGAAAAAATGTCAGGAATAAAATTATTTCGTTTTATAGCTCTTCTAGAAGGGATTTCTTTCCTATTAATTCTATTTGTTTCAATGCCTTTGAAATACATTGCAGAGATACATGAACCAAATCAAATTATAGGAATGGGTCATGGAGTTTTATTTATCCTATATATAGCTCTTGTCTTATATATTCACATCACCATTAAGTGGGGTTTTAAGAATAGTGTTTGGGCATTTTTGGCTTCATTAATTCCATTTGGAACTTTTGTGGCAGATAAAAAGATATTTAAGGAATTTGATAAATAAGCATTCGTCAGCTATTCATTGATATTCCTACAAGTTTTCAAGGTACTACTTCCAAGCTAATTGGACAGAATGTCTACTGGTATGAATGTTAAACGTCAGTGCCATTCGTGCCTTACAGATCATCAGAAATCTCCTGATTTCTAATTACATTTAGCGATGTAAAACTAAAATAATCCGATAAAACACATCTTAAATGATGATTTTATCGGATTACTTTTTTTGGTGAAGATATTATTCAATTATTTGATTTCACTCTAAAAAAAGAGGGTCGGTTTCCTTTCAATTGTATTTCTGAATCAAACAAAATATCATAATATTCTTCTATTTATACTTTTGATGAAGCACAAAAAAAACGTGAACTATGAATGAAGTCATGGGCAAGTGATATTGAAACCATCAACACTTTAGTCTTGATGAGATCACTTTATCACCTACCCATAGTTTTTAAATATGGTGCAAGAAACACCTAGTCACTCTATTCATTATTCTTTAGATTACTTGATCTGAATTTTTATATGTTCAAGAATAGTATTACTCTGAATATTCACGATATAAATTCCAGCTGGCAATTCACTCACATCCAATAAATCACCTGATTGGTAATTCAATTCTTCAGAAATTAATACTTTACCATTTGTATCACTTATTTTAATCTCATAGCGACCATTTGGTAAGTTATTGAATTGAATAAAGTCATCCGCTGGTACTGGATAAACTGATATTTTATCTTTCAAATTGTCCGTTAATGATAGAATAGTAGCTTCTATAGTTACTTCTGTTGATGCTATAAAACCACCATCTGCCGTTGTTACAGTAACAGTTGCCGTACCTGGAGATATTGCTGTAATCATTCCTAATTCATCAACAGTTACTACTTGATCATCTGATGTGGTCCAACTATGATCCAAGTTACTGGCATTTTCTGGAGTAATTGTCGCTGATAATTGATGTGTTCCACCAACGATTAAACCCACTTTTGATTCAGATAAACTTACTCCTGTCACCAATATTTCTTCTATTATTGGATTGACCGTAAATACAATTTTATCTGTCAAATCACTTTCACTCGAACTTGCGATTACCTCTGCATTTCCTGATCCTACTGCTGTCACCAAGCCAGTATTATCTACAGTAACTACATTTTCATCTGATGATGACCATGTGATTTCTCCTGAACATTCTCCGGTATAATCAACGGTTGCATTGACTGTAAATGTACCGTCAACATCCAACGTTTGATCTGAATCGGTAATTGTTACACTAGTTACAACACAAGGAATTGGGGCTGGTGCATTGACCGTAAATACAATTTTATCCGTCAAATCACTTTCTCCTGAACTTGCTATTACCTCTGCATTCCCTGATCCTACTGCTGTCACCAAGCCAGTATTATCTACTGTAACTACATTTTCATCTGACGATGACCATGTGATTTCTCCTGAACATTCTCCGGTATAATCTACTGTTGCTGTTACATTAAAGATAGCATCAATATCTAACGTTTGATCTTCAGCGGTGATCGTTACACTAGATACAACACATAGATCTACTGCAGGTTGATTTACTGTAAATACAACCGTATCCGTGAAATCTCCTTCAGATGAAGTCGCTACAACATTTGCACTACCTGAACCTATGGCGGTTACCTTTCCTTCACTATCTACGGTTACTACACTTTCATCTGATGATGACCAAGTAATCTCACCTGAACATTCTCCTGTATAATCAACTGTTGCTGTCACATTAAAAGTAGCATCAATATCTAACGTTTGATCTTCGTCGGTGATCGTTAGGTTTGAAACTACGCATGGGTCAGCAGCAATTGCTGTTTTCATTAAAATGATCTTATCCAAATTCCATTGCCATTGTTGCGTCCCAGAAGCAAGGACTTTTAATACATAACTTCCTGTATTTGTAATTTCGATACTACCATCCGCTTTTAACTCTTGATAGGCATCCCATGAACCATTATTTGGTACTGTTGTAACAATAGATTGCTCATTTAAAGTAATAGTCACTTCGGCGTTATCATTAGGAGATGAAATCAAATATTTCACTTCATAACTTCCTGCTTCAAGTTGAATATCAAATTCTACATAGTCTCCTGAATTCACCCAATTGATTCCGACTCCTTCTGCTTTATTTACCCCGAAAGGTACTTTTCCATCATCAAAAGTTCCTCCTGTTCTATCAAAATCTTCTGCCTCGATGACAATATCCTGAGAAGGTGGAGTAATGGTAAATGTAGCCATACCAATAATAGTGTCATCCACTTCAGAAGTAGCTGTTATTTCAACATTTTGTCCTGCTGAACCTGTTTTCACCTCTAATAGTCCTGTAGCACCTACGGTAGCAAAAGCATCATTTGAAGAATTCCAGATCACATTTGCATTACAAATCCCTTCTGGTAAAACTTCCGCACTTAGTTGGAGCGTTACGCCCTCTGCAATCGTTCTATTTGAAGGTAGAATAGTAATCGATGTAGGTGCAGAAGCTTCTGCAATCGTTACTTGAGAGGTCACTTCTCCTAATTCAGTGGTTAAACGTAGCGTGGTAGTCCCAGCCGATACACTGACTAAAAGTCCGTTTTCATCAATAGTCGCTACACTTTCATCATCAATTGACCATTGCACTTGATTTGGATCGCAAGCCGTTAGAGGTATTTTGGTAAATGTGACCTGTGATGTTTGACAAGTCGTTAAAGCAATACTTTCTGATAAGGAAATGGACGTTAAATTTTCACAAGATACATCTCCATTAAACAAAAACTCAAAGTGCTCCAAGTTCCATTGGTATGGAGTTGTACCAGATGCAACAACCCCTACTTCATGAACGCCTGCAGAAGCAATTGAAATTGTCTCAGCCAATTCATACGGTTCGAAGTTATCCCAACCATTATTGTTGATTGCTGTCCCTCCTTGTAACTGACTATCTACATATAAATCGAGCTTTGAATCAGCAGAAGCTGTTCCAGCAAAGAAAGTTGCTGAATAATCTCCTTCAGCAGGGAAGTAGATGTGATACACCACATAGTTTCCTGTTTTTACTGCGTTAATACCTTTCACTCCGGCTGATGGTTCATAAATGCCTAATTCATCTCCAAATTTCTCATCGAAATCCTCTGCCTCAATATAGAGTACATTCCCTACCGTCAATTCTAAAGATGCTGATACAGAAGGTGCTTCTTTTGAAGTGGCAGTAATTGTCACTTTGCCTTCAGTATTCCCAGCTGTAACAACTCCGTTTTCATCAATACTCACAAGATTACTACTCGCTGTCCAGTTGACTTCTTTGGCATTGGTATAATCAGGAATAAACCCAACAATTTCCATTGGTAAAGTACTGTTAGGGAATACTGCTGTTCGCTTCGCTAAAAGAATTTCTGTAGGAAGAACGACTACAGCTTCCGCCTGACAAGTGATGGTAAGATTTGAAGTTTCTACTGAATTATCAGCATTGGCTACCCCTTTGATCTCTGCTGTTCCTGCCTTTAACCCTGTAATCACACCATTTTCAATTGAGATGACATCAGCACCAGAAACGATTTCCCAGTTCACTGATTTATCAAACGCACTTTCTGGAATTACATCCGTTTCAATCGTTAATGTACCTCCCACTTGAACTGTTCTTAAACCATCTTTTACTGTGATTGAAGTAGGTAAAATTGGAGCTGCAATAGACAACATGCTTTCGCAAGTAGACAACGTGGAGTTTCCATCCAATAAAGACAACTTTAAAGAATAGTCTGTTCCTATTTCAGCCAATTGATCTAACTGAATTGTGATTGGGAAATACTGCTCTCCATTTTTTGTCAACGTCTCTTCGGCATCACCTAAAACGGTTGTTCCTTTTAGTAATTCAGCCTTAACAGTTCTATTCGACAAAGCATTTACACCAATATCAAATGTGTAAACATCATTACCGATTAAAGCTTCGTCGTAATCAAAACAATACACCTCTTCTGTACCACTGATCATTACTGAGACATCAATATCATCCGTAAATACTGTACCTCCATTTTCTGTATCGACAACAGTTGCCGTTATTTTTGCTGTACCGCCAATGGTTAACCCTTGAATTTTTCCCGTAAAAGCATCTACTTTTACAGCGTTTTCATTAGAACTTGACCACACCACTTCATAATTCTCAGCCGCTTCAGGAAGGACATTGACTGATAATGGCGTCGTGATATTTACTTCGGTTTCGAATGTTGCTCCTTGTGCAATAGAAACTTCAGTAATTGGAGTTGATGCATATGGAACTGCAGTCACTACAACAGATTTGACAATCGCATCATCTTCTGCAGTTGCAGTAATCGTCACCTCTCCAGCATCTGCATTAGACGTTAGCATTCCAAACTCATCCACTGCGATTTTAGTATCATCTGATGATGTCCAAGTGATCTTTTTATTGGTTGCATTTTCAGGAGTGAAGGCCACTTCCAACGCTTCTGTCTTTCCATTCATCAAATCAAAGGCTTCGTTGGTGATAGAAATATCCGTTAAAGCAATCAAGTTGGATGAATTTGAAGAACGGGCAGGTGTTGCAGACATATCAAATACTTGAAGAGAAACCGTAGTATAGGTTACTTTATTTCCACGGATTTCGATCGTCACTTCATTGCTTTCTTGTAAATACTCTAATGGAACATCTACTTCCATGGTACCAAACCAAAAGTTTCTTGAATCCTCGTACTCTCCTCTCCAATCTGTCGTATACTCTAAATCATTTCCATTCACGGTAATATAAGCTGGAACCATCGCATTTTCAGGGAATTTACCCGAGAATCTTAACGTTGCTTCACCTTGGCTTGGAACTACTACATTGTTGATTTGAGTGGTCATTGGTGTACGGCCCGGTACTTCCTTTCTAAATAATAAACCACCAATTGCTGTCGTCTCGTTATTGAGTGCCACACTCATGTATTTCTCTTCAATTGATGTTTGATCCAGTACTACATCTTTTTCAAAATTGTACACTAGAATCACTGTTCCACCACCAGAAATTGTCATTGAGCCAGGAGCGGTATTTAATCGTGTTTCATCTAAAGATACTCCACCTGTTGTTCCCTTATTTTCATCATAATACATGTATCTCTTATCGACATACTGTACTTTTGTAGCCTCCGTATCAAAAATATTTAAATCAACAGTTGCTTCATCAAACTGTAAGTTGTTGACGATAAGGTATACTTTATTATTGTCGACATAAGCATCTACTTGAATATCTCTATCTGTTGCTTTGGTATCGATACGAGTTCCATCCACATCTCTCCATAGTTCATACCATTTTACAAAGTCAGTCCAAACCCACTCACAAGAAGCATCATAAGCCGTACAGTTTGGATCTACTCTGTCCATTAATACAGAACCGTATCTTGTTGTTACATTGCCGTTGGCATCTCTTACGTCTCCCCATTCTGCTTTTACAGGGGCGAAAGGCATAGAATAAACCACTTGAGAAGGGCGCTCCAAAAATTGCATAAACATGCCATTGAAAGGACGTAAATTCTCCCATGCTTTTCTTTCCATTTCTTGGTTGTTGATCCAGCTTGAAACTGCACCAAATTCAGATAAAACAATGTCTTTTTTCTTGCCGAATTTATGGATATCATACCATTCCAACATGTCTAACATGGCTTCTACATGACCACCTGTACGGATCACGCCTTTGCCTCTTTCACCTACTGACCAATCATAAATATGGATACCATAGAAATCCATGTTATCACCACAATTATCAATAAAGCCCTGCCACATCACATCCCATTGATACCAATCTTTTGTTCTAGTATCGTTTACAGTTGAAGCTGTCATTTCTTGTAAATAAGGCATTAGATCATCAGAGAACCATTGTTCATATTGATTGTCTGCTACTCTATTGATCCCATCTTTCCAATAGAAATCGTGCATACCCCAAGTCATACCACCAATCTTCGGTGCTTTATCGCCTAAACGATTTTTCACACCTTCTGCTACGAGGTTATGGTATTCCCATAGCTTCTCTTGGCTACTTGCATAGATCCAGCTTTTTCCGCCGACCATCATCTCCATATCAGGTTCGTTAATTACTTCCCAATAATCTGGTAATGGCTCTCCTTTTTCTCCTGGAGATTTCGCAAAATAGTGGTCTAGGTATTCCGTCACCCATTCTGCAGAAGTTTCCACTTCCAAAGGTTGCCAACCGTGCCACGTTTTACCTCTTTCTCCCCAGTCTAAAGTCGGGTAAGTGGGATGAGGATTAGTTCCCTGAATCATGAAACCTTTTCCTTCGTATTGTTTCGCATTCAGTTTACTTTCATACCAGTTTATTAGCTCCTCAGCTTTAAACTTCATTGCTGAAACATCAGGTTTGTTAGGACGGTTAGGATCTTCTGGCGTATCAGAGAATTTCCAGCTCGCCGCACCGTTATCTCTTCCCCAATACACATCTAGGTCATTGATAAAGTAGTCGAGTTTGTCTTCTTGTCCATCCCAGTCTCTTTCTGTTGCTGCAGAGTGAACCGTAATGTGTCTATCTCTTCCAAAATCTGATATTCCTTCTACAGAATGAACCATATTTAGGTTCACATCTACCTGTACATTTTGAGCCATTGCTCCAATAGAAATAAAGAGAAAGAGGAATTGAAGAACACTTCTTAAAAAAGTCGTTTTAATCTTCATAATAACATTTCATTTCAAATAATAATTCTTGTTTAGTTCTAGAAAAGAGGTTTTTGAAAGAGGGGAAATAGATATGTCAATCACTAAAAAAATACCCCCCAAAAAGCTATTTTCATCATACTCAAACTTAGAATTTTAGGCAGATTTACACCCTAGGTATTTGATACGAATAGCGTAGGTATTTACACTTTAAGTGTATAAAAGATTCATTTTTAAATATTTACGAGAGGATTATTAGTTTTTGGTGAGGTGTTTTGCAGACCCATAATTGAAATTATGGACTGTTGGGTGGGCATCCCTTTTTTCTATTTTAAATCATAGTAAGTCTTCGAAATACATCAAGTTTATATTTAATTTCGAAAACAAGAATATCCACCCATAAGCCCATGACTTCAGTCGTGGGGCACGATATTTCACCTTATTTCAAGAATATTAATTGACTTTACTTTCACCTTCCTGTACAAATTCAGATGGACTTACACCGAATTTCTCTTTGAATCGTTTTCTAAAAGTTCCTAGATCAGAATAGCCTACTTTCCAGGTTACTTCAGAAATATTGGTGTTGCCATTACGGAATAATTCGGCTGCATGTTTCAATCGGATATTTCTAATAAATGTCACGGAAGTTTCCCCTGTTAAGGCTTTGATCTTTTTATTTAAATGATTTCTCGACAGACCGTATTCTATTGCCAATCGATCTACGTTAAAGGAGGTATCGTCAAGGTTATTTTCAATAATGGAAAGGATCTTTTCAATAAACGCTACATCAGGGGCAGTTTTGGAGATTAAGGAAGGATTGATTTTAATTTCTCTATCAAATTTTTCTATCAAACGCTCTCTATTTTTAAGAATGGAAAAGGCCATAGAGTACAATACATTTTGATCGAATGGTTTTGAAACATAAGCATCTGCTCCTTCCATTAAACCTTCAATTTTATTCTCATTGGTACTTTTAGCGGTCAATAAAGCAACGGGAATATGGGAGACTTTTAAATCATTCTTGATGGTATGAAGTAGTTCCAAACCATTCATTTTAGGCATCATGACATCGCTAATCACAATATCTGGCAGGTGTTCTACACATTGCTCATAACCTTGAAGTCCATCTTCTGCTTCAATCACACGATGGTTTTTATTAAAAATAGAAGCAATCGTGGCTCTCAATTCCTCATTGTCTTCCACTATCAGAAAATTATATTTTTTAGAAGAAGTCAATAATTCATCTTTTATGGTTTCGATGGAAAACCTTGGTGGTGTCTCTTCTATATACATTTCCTTTGAAAGCTCTTCCGTTATCGTTCCCTCATTAATTTTAGGGAGATAGACTTTAAAAATCGCTCCTTTTCCCTCTTCACTATCAACTTCAATTGTTCCATTATGTAGCTCCACCAAATTTTTAATTAAGTTCAGTCCAATACCGCTTCCATTTCTGTAAAACTTATTCTTCTCCGACTTTTGAAAATACCTCTTGAACAAGTGTTGCTGATCATTTTCATTAATACCAATCCCAGTATCCGATACTTGAATCAAAACCTTATTTTGGAAAGACTGAATTGTTAAAGTCACCATACCCTTTTTAGGTGTAAACTTGATGGCATTGGACAATAGATTATTGACTATTTTTTCGAGAAAGTCAGGATCAAACGACATGTTTATTTCATCTTGCTCTGCTATAAATTGAAGTGTCACTTCCTTATTTTCTGCTAAGGGTTGAAAGCCGTCAAAAATTGTATTGATAAACTTTACAATATTGATGGATTGCATGGAAAGCTGAATTTTATTTTGCTCTAGTTTTCGAAAATCTAGAATTTGGTTTACCAAGCGGAGCATCAAATCAGCGTTGTACTTGATTATTTTTAATTGTTGATTTCTTTCGTTTGCCGTTAAATCAATAGCGTTGATTAACCGATCTAAGGGGATAGTAATTAACGTAAGCGGTGTTCTAAATTCATGAGAGATATTAGTAAAAAAACGAAGTTTAGATTGGGCCGTTTCCTCTGCATTTTTCTTTTCCAATTCAGCAATAAACACCTCTCTTTTTTGTTTTCGGATACGATTGTAAATTGTGAAGATTAAACCGCCAAGAACTACAAAACAGCAACCATACAAAACTAAAGCCCAAACACTCAATAAAGGATGCCTCGCAATATTAATTTCCAATGTTATGGGGTGGTCTAACCATACTTCATCACTATTTGCTGCATTCACTTTTAAGGTATATTTCCCTGCAGGTATGTTGGTATATTTCGCCTGACGGCTATCATTTCTTGTGACCGTCCATTTTTCATCAAACCCTTCTAACTTGTATCGAAATTTCACTTTGTGCTGACTATTGAACTGAAAGGCTTCAAAAGAGAGGGTAAAGCTATTTTGAGAATGACTCAAATTGATTTTGTCTGTATGTTCAATGCTGTTTTTAAGAATGACCTTCTGATTATATTTTTTATTGGGTGCTATCGTTTCATTTAAGATTTGAAGCTCTGAAAAGTACAAATTAGGGCGAGTACTATCATTTACAATTTGGGAGGGATAAAACGTATTGAGTCCATTAACACCACCAAACAGCATTTGCCCATCTTTACGTCTGCAACTCACCAAATCTTCAAATTCATTGGCCTGAAGCCCATCCGATTCATAGTAATTGACAAATTTATGAGACGCAGGATCATATTTGATCAATCCCTGATTACTGCTGAGCCATAAACAGCCTTTCTCATCTTCCTCCATTGACTTGATGGAGTTACTCACCAACCCTTCTTCAGTTGTGATAGCGTTAAATACTATTCTTCTATCCTTCTCTACAGTATCAAAATGTATTAATCCACCCCCAATCGTTCCGATCCAAATTGTCCCATTCTTCGCTTCAAAAATCTTAAGGAGGTATTCACTAGGAAGATCGTATTTCGTTTTCCCTTCTCTATATGTATAGATCTTAGGATGTTGTTTATTCAATTCTTCCTTTGGAATGAAGTTCAATCCTTTGTCTGTTCCGACGAATAGGTTTCCATTGGAATCCAATAAAATACTGCGGATAATATCTGACGTCAACCCTCCATTCTCCTTATTAGAATCAAACTGTTGAGCACTTCTTATTTCCCCATTTTGATTGGTTTCCAGTCGCCACAACCCTTCGTTATAAGTACCTAACCATAAAACAGAATCGTTTTGGACTTCGATATCAAACACAAACCCTAGTTTTTTGGCTAAAGGAGACTGAGGCAACAGCTTCATCGTGTTGGGGTCTAATGCCACTAAAAAAGTAGGAAAAGTAGTCCCTAACCAAATGAGCTTATTTCTCATTTTCGAATGCGGTAAGTGCTGTTCTGCAATAGCATATACCCGGCTGTTTTTATCTGGGTAATTTTTAATTGAAAGCTGTCCAAACCCGTTTTCATAGTTGTATTTGTTCTTCCCAATAAGATAATTGAGACCACCTATTTCAGTACCAATCCAAAGGTTTTGCTTGCTGTCCTCAAAAATTGCTTTGATATGATCATCAAATAATGAATTCTTATTAGTCTGCTGATAATGCTCAAACAGGAGATTGGGATCAGAGATACAATAGACACCTCCTCCCGTTGTGGCCACCCAAACTTGATTTTTATCTATACTAATTGAAGTGACAGGATGATGAGACCTACCATTATTACTAGACGTTTGAAAGTGTTCTAAGAGCTGTAATTGTTGTTGTTGATAGGCATAAGCAAAGACACCTTTTCGATTGCCCACCCATACTATGCCATCGTGATAAGCAATCGTCTGACCTGAATTATAAGTTAAGTCCCTTAAAGAAAACTCCGATTGATTTTTACGTTTTAATAAGGAGATAAACTCACCTGAAGTAATGATTTGCCCTTCGCAATAAGTCATGTCAGAGACATTCCCAGGAGTTTTATCATAGTCCATCAAATGTAAATCTTGAAGACTGTTATTGATTCGAACTAAACCCGTATTTAATCCCAGCCAAATTTCATTGTCCTTCCCTTTAAAAATAGTTTGTACCACCACTTGATGCAATGAGTGATCAATTTCTGATAAAGGAATAGAAGTACTCCCTTTGATTTTATCGTTTGCATCATCCAATTGGACTCTGATTAAACGGTCCCAATTCCCTATCCAAATACAATGATCATCCATTAAAAAAGAAGAAATATCGTTGGTCTCTATTCTATAATCCTCTTCACTCTCCATCGTATAATTGGTAAACTTCTCTTTCTTTATATCCAACTTTGAAAGCCCTTTACCGAAAGTCGACACCCATATATTCCCCCATTTGTCTTCAGTGATTTTTCGGGTCATATTACTGCCAATCGTGTTTTCAGATTTCCCCACCCTATAAATTTTACTATCCAGACCATTGTACCGAACCAATCCATCGGAAGTCGCCAGCCATAAAAAACCTTTGGAATCTTTAAACACATCTCGAATATCCAATTGGGCAATATCCTTTACTTTTTTGATCTCATCATTTAATTCCTGAACGGGGGATGCATTTCCTCTTTGGCTTATTGAAAAGTGAAGTAATACAATAAAAAGAATATGACTTTTGGAGAAGTTGAATTTAGTTGAGGTGAAATAATTGGAAATCATAAGTTAAGATCATTTATATCACTTCTATAGGCTATTGATGTATTGCCTTATATTAAGAATGGTTTTGAAGAGCGTTTGAAGTGTACACTAAACTAGTACAATATGGGGAAATGACTTTTGATTTATACTCCAAAAACGGCTTTGTTCATTTATTGTCTAGTTAAAAGTGGAGGAGGATAAAAGACAATAAAGTATTTCTCATTACGTAGCCCCCGACTAAAGTCATGTTTTTTGGGGGCTATCCTAAACCTTAACTTCCTTTTTAAAATTTGAGGTGCTAGATTGCTCATTGAAATGCTAAAGATCAATAAAAGAATGTTTGTACTTACTTTAAGTACATTCAACTGACACTCTCCTTCAAAAAATAGTTAAATATTAAAGTAATATTTTATATGTTCTACAAAACTTATTGAGTTCTATTGGTTCTATAAAGATCATTATAAAATTTTTGTAACGCTTCTAAATCATGAGGATTACTATGTATATGAGGATCATTGTGTAATTTCCTCATAAAATCATCATAAAACATCTGATGTCTCAAATAATTATTATAAGGTGATAAGTTATAAGGTTGAGTAATAAAACTTAAAGGAATAACGCATCTTAAACTAGCATTTTCATCAATGTCAAAGACATTTATTTTTCTACTTGCTTTTATTTTTAAATTCCCTTTCTGAAATAATACTTTCATTACTCTTTTGATTTCTTGATCAAAATCAGAGTGTAAACTACCTTCAATCGAAATCCTTGAAATTTCACCTTTTTTATCTACATCTGCCACCAAAAAAGTTGTCCCTATATAATTTTCTTGAAAACTAGTTTGAACTTTTGAGGCATCAAATTCGTCCATAAAAGCTAAATTAGTTTTAAGTAAATCAATTTTTGCAGTTGTATCTGTGATATAATAATATTTACTTTCTCCTTCTTTAAAATAGGACGTAATCAATTTATTTTCCTCGTAAACATTATAAAGTGTTTTCTCCTGTATAGCATCAAAAAATTCTACTTCTCCTTCTAAAGATACCTCTTCACCATTCTCTCTATACATTTGAGTATAATGATATACAGGTTTGGTATCTGTATTTTTTTCAAATGAATAAGAATAAAACAGCTGATCTGAATTTGGGTAAAATATATCTATAAAGTATTTTTCTTCTTGTAAATCATATTTTGAATTACAAGACAATTTACCATTTTGATATAATGAATAATCACCTGTTTTATCAAAGGCATTCTTAATATCATGTTTATAGTTAATTTTAGCGATAAGATTATCTTCAATGAAATATGACATCTCATAAAAAGTGTCATTAAATGCTGTAACTTTTGAATAATAATTAGTTTCTTCCTTTGTTAAACTCACCCAAGACTTATTATAAAAAGTCTTTTCCTGAGATAGATAAAGTGATTTGAATCTTCTAATTAAAATATAATTTAATAGTTCTTTTATGGAGTTTGTCTCATGTAAAAGAGTGTAATCAATATTCTTCTTTCTACTGTATGTCTTTTGTGGATTATTTTCTAAATAATCAGCATTATATTCTGTTATTTTCATCCATTCATTTTCACCTTTTGACGATTGTAAAGTTTGTGGAGAATTACCTAAAGTCTGTACAAAAGTCAATGTATCATTACTCATGAGAAACCTTGCATAGAATTTTCCTTTCTTGTTATACTTTACACTCTCAACAATATAACTATATGAATCTATTATAATTATAGAATCTTTTTCTGTTGTTAAGTACTTTAGGGATGTTGGTTCAAGTTCTTCTTCTATAATATTTGTTATAGATTCTTTATAAAAAATTTTCTTTCCCTGTGATCTGAAATAAACAGGAATGGTTTCGTTTGTTTTAAAAGTAATAATTCCTCGTTGAAACTCTTTTTGTTTTGAACTAACATTAAAGGATTTTACGGCACTCGCTGAAAGTGAATCATAACCAAAAGTGTGATCTAACAGCAATTTATTTTCATAGTCTAATCTATTCCACTGTTCAGAACCTATTTCTCTCCAATATATTTCATAAATATTATTATTGGACTTTGTATGATAATACTCTCCATATTCTATTCCATCAAAAGCAAACAGATATTTAACTAAAGCCTCCTTTACTATTTTATTACGTACTTGAATATTTTTTGCCTTCAAAAATAAGTCCGTTCCTACGACCACTTTCTCTATATTTTTAACTTTATAAGTTTTCGCTTCTGTATATTCTAAAGTGTTAGGCTTAAAGGATACACTTACTTTATTCACCTTCAATAGTCCATCTTGTACAGTCCCATCTTTTAGATAAATTTTGCCCCAATTGTATCCATATAAAGAGTTTGATATTATTAATTTGTTAGAATAATTCTGATTAAAAAAAGAAGTAATTCCGTTAAGTGGCGTTCCCTCAATATCCGTAATAAATCCGATTGGAGTTTGTGCAACAACATTCATTGAAATCACAATTAATATTGATGCTAATAAGTAAGTTTGCTTTAATTTCATGAAATCAGAGTTGATATCTATAATAATCATCAAAGTTACGTATTATAAAATAAACAAATTACATTTTTAAAGATAAAATACTGGTTTCTTATCATCCCCCTTCACTGTTCCAGATATCAAACCGAAAGGTTTTACTTAGAACAATATAACCCTATAAAAAAGTATTCATAAGAAGGCGAGTGAAACTCCACACCGAAAGTAATTTTGTCACATCTTGTGGCAAAATGGAAGAAGAGATGCAGTTTTATATTCAAAAAACGTACAATACTCCTAAAGTCACTTAAGCAATGACATTGGACAAAATATCTCAAGAATTGAAATCACTGATCTATTGACATTTGGCTTTAATAACAATTAAATAAACCATCTTTTTTCATTCAACTCAAAAGAAATGTAGTATTGTACTGAAAATAAAAAAGGTACATTGATGTAGTTCTTTTGCTTGGTACACCTAATTACTTTGAGCAAAAAGACATGAAAACACTACGTTTTCTCAAAGCCAATATCTCTGGATAGGGTTCCCCTCTTTCTAACCATTCGGTTACTGATGTCAATTACCATAAAGTTATTGCGCCTAAAATGCCTATGACTTTAGCATCAAAAAAATCTTATTATGAAAGGTCACGTACGAAGTGATAAAAAAACTTTTATGGGCATAAAAGCGAATGCTACTGTGTCACTATCTTCAATTTTTATTATCTCAATATTGGTTGCCGCTACATTCATTAAAGGCAAATCAATGGAAGATTGGTTCAAACTAACACAAATCAACGTATCTAATAGTGTCGGGTGGTTATTTATACTTTTAGTGAATTTCGTATTTATGTACACGCTTTATCTAGGGGTTAGTAAGTTCGGAAAAATAAAAATTGGTGGTATTGATGCCAAAGCAGATTTTTCCAAAGGGTCTTGGTTTGCGATGTTATTTAGTGCAGGTATGGGAATTGGTTTATTGTTTTGGTCAGTAGGAGAACCCATCTCACATTTCAACAATAATCCTTTTATCAGTAATACAGAATCTCCTGCCAAAGCAGCAGAATTAGCCATAAGTTTATCATTAATGCATTGGGGATTTCATGCTTGGTCGCTTTATGCTTTTGTAGGATTAGCGTTAGCATTTTTCACTTTCAACCTCAAACTTCCTCTCACCATTCGCTCCATATTTCATCCCATTTTCGGAAATAAAATTTATGGTTTATTGGGTGATATTATTGATGTCATTGCAGTCATTGCCACCTTATTTGGCTTGGCCTCTTCCCTAGGTTTTGGAGTACAACAAATCAATTCTGGGCTTACTTATTTATTTGATATTCCTTCTACTACCTCCATACAATTGGTATTAATAGCCGTTATCACCGGTTTTGCTACACTTTCTTTGATATTAGGTTTAGAAAAAGGAATTCGATTTTTAAGTGAATTTAGCATGAAACTCGCTTTTGTGTTATTGATATTAGTAATTGCAATAGGTCCTACGGTTTTCCTATTGAAGGCATTTGTTCAAAATGTAGGATTTTATCTATTCAATTTCTTTGAAATGGGTTTTTGGACCAATTCATACGAAGGGGTTGGAGAAGTAAATACTTGGCAGAACCAATGGACCATCTTTTATTGGGCTTGGTGGGTTTCATGGTCTCCTTTTGTTGGTATTTTTATCGCCAGAATTTCTAAAGGGCGAACGATCAGAGAATTTGTTTTTGGGGTGATATTAGTACCTACTTTGCTGACTTTTTTCTGGTTTTCAATCTTTGGAGGAAGTGCTCTTTACCAAGAATTATTAGGAAATCATACCATTACTGAGGCGGTAAATAAAGATTTTTCTACGGCCATTTATTATTTATTGGAACAATATCCTTTGACTAAATTAACCTCTGTGCTTACCATCATTTTGGTAACACTTTTCTTTGTGACCTCTTCTGATTCTGGGTCATTTGTGGTAGATATGCTCACCTCGGGAGGAAGACATGATGCACCTAAATCACAAAAAGTATTTTGGGCTTCTATGGAAGGTTTAATTGCTGGCGTATTATTATTAGGCGGTGGATTAGCGGCCATTCAAACAGCAACCGTCTTATCAGGATTACCTTTTGCTGTACTCATCATCGTTATGTGCTTTAGTTTTTACAAAGCCGTAAATGACTATTACAAAAAGTATTATATATTAAAAGGAGAAGACAAAAAGGATATTATTGAAGTTTAGTCTTTAAAGACTAAAATATAAAACAGAAGGTCATTTAGAATGAATTGTTCCTCTAAATGACCTTCCTTTTATGAGCTGTTATTCTATAAGTTGTACCTACACTAAAGCATTGTTTGTATTGGTTCCAACGTCAGCACTTCTTCTAAGGAATGATTGTAAAACTTCAATTGTCCTTCCTCAAAAAAGTAAGGATATTCATTTAATTCTTCAGATCCTTTTTTCATATGAAAGAGTGCCTTTTCAAAATCAAAACCCCAATATCCTTTTAGAGTTTCGTTGTTTGTAGAGGTGATGATCAATTCATGATCCGGTAAAAATTCAATCGTTTTTTCTTCTCCTTTCACTACTTTCCATTTTCCTAAAAATGCCTTTTCTGCAACCTTAATCGTATACTTATCCTCAATGATTGTAGACCTTTTCTCTAACCTCATCACCTTTTCTTCATCATCCTTAGAAAAAAGTAATAATCCACCTTTTAATTCACAATTGAATTCCATCTCTCTTTCATTTCCGTCCATTTCCTTTAAAGTGAGTACACTCTTTTTAGCATTAAATGACCAAGAACCCAATTTATCCGACTTATCATCCAAATAAAAAGTGTGGTTCTCATTAAAGGTGAATCCATTATTTTCCTTTCCTAATATAAACCACTCACCCAAAATGTCAGACTCCGTCATCATCTTATTTTCATCAGAATAAGTAATATGCCTAACATTTACACCAACCAATATTCGATCTTTATTGTATATATATTGACGTATCCAATTTTCATTTTGGTCATACTCATATTCATAATAGACTACCCTAGTGTCTTCTTTCTCAGGATTGAATTCCTCCTCTTTTATTGCATCACCAAAAGAATTATTCTCAATTTTTATGGTCTCTTTTACTTTACCGGAAGGAAGTTTTTTAGTCATTAATATCGGCTTACCTTCCTTATAATCACATTCGGTAACTAGCACTACTTTACCCTCAGCATCTAAATCAGTCTTTTTAGAGATGGTCTTATCGCTGTTGTATTCCTTTAAATTTGAGTATTTAATTTGATCCTCATCATCATAATAAATCTCTTCTACAACTAAACCATCTACAATTTTGTTCCTCATTAATGTATTGAGTTTTCCTCTCACAAAAATCGAAACAGTGGTTACATTTCCAGAGGAGTTAAAAGTACTTTCATAGTTCCAATACACCTCACCTTTGTCATCTATAAACTCGGCATCTGCAATTACATTTTGCTCGTTATATTTATAGATATTGTAGGAGTAATCATCAAAATATTCTATTGAAAACTTTCCTTTTTCACTTGAGATATCATGATGACTTTGGATGACTTGAACCTTCTTCGGTTGGGTCAAATCTGTTTTTTTCAAACTTCGAGGAGAAGAAGATACACATGATGTCAGTCCTGTAATAAGGAGTAAAATTAAATACTTGGTCATCTTTTGCTTTAGGCTAAAAATATAAAATTAGATCTCGAGCAAATATACAGATCTATTAAGTATTACGATAATATAAACACATATATTAATACCACTTGCACAACAAAGGAATTAAGAGCATGTTTGAAATATTTTTTTAGTAGCCCCATAATTGAAATGGTCGGCTTTGGGAAAGACATCTCATTGATTGACTTTTGATTATAATACTCACTGTTTTTGGTATTAAGTCGTTAGGCAAGAACTACCACATTGTATAAGTGTGAGATATCACCAATCATCCAAATCGAACTTCTAATAGTCCGTAAACCACAAGCTTCCATTGACCTCAAATCCATTTGATATGGTAAAGAATTGAAATGCTTTCATCAGAATTAGTTTTTATTTAAATTTCAAAAATATTACAAACTTTTTAATCTTACTTAGCCTAAATATCATGCTAAAAACCTTTTTTTTAATGGGTGTGGTACTACTCACAATGAATACTATTTATGCACAAGAAATTCTGCTTAAAAAGAAAATTGAGTTACGTAAACCATACAAAACAAATGATGGAAATAATTCACTTCTGTATAAGAGTGATGATCAAATCACATATTTTTTAAATGACACAGAAAACATCTACAGCTACTTAGTAGACAAAGATACTTATCAGCTAGTTGACTCCTCCTCTATCACGATCCCAGATAAAAAACTTAATATTTTAATAGGTTGCAATATTGATGAAACTGGACATCATTATTTTTTTTCGAACGAAAGAAAGAGCAAGTTCCTAGTCAAATCTATATTATCATCCTATGGGGAAGAAGTGAAAATGCCTATTAAGCTGAAAAAGGAAGAGTTCTTGGAAACACTCTGCATTAAAGATAAGTTTTTCGTATTCACCCTCGTTAACTCTAGTTCAATTATTAAAGCCTATGAGTTTACAGGTAATCAAGTTTCTAATACTTATACCGTAGATCTTTCCTATTATAATTTTTCAAAAACAGAGAAGAAGACATTATTTGATGTATTAGTGGAACATGCTGACAATTATTCTAAAACACTTTTCAACCTTCAAAAAATAGATATCAACAAACTAAATTCTATTACAGATACATCTAAAAAACATAAGCTATACCAAAACGATAAAAAAATCGTAATTACACTGGATCATGAGAATAACGAAACAAAATTAATCACAATTTTCCTTTCTGATTTTAGCCATAAAATAGAAGTCTGCTTTAATAATAATTTGAGTAATTCACCTTATACAAAATCAAACTCTTATCTATTGAATGATTATCTTTTTCAAATCGTGGGGAACAGTTCTAATTTATCTGTAAGAGTGAATGATATGAAAAAAAAGGTATTGATTAATCATTTTGAAGTCAATGAAAAAGAAGACATTACCTGGAAAAATTCTCCTTTTTTTCAAAAAGGTTTTAACTGGCAAAACGCTCTTTTAACCCAAAACAATATTGAACTGGACACTATCAAAAAAACAAAGCAGTTTTTGAAAAAGATTTCTGCATCAGACCTTAGTTTGTCAGTTTATAAATTAGATAATAATTTGGGTGTTACCATTGGAGGTGTAAAAGAAAAAATTACATATGGTTCAGACTATGACCCTGTAACCGAGGTAAGTACTCCAAGTAACAACCCTGAATTCAGCTATAAATATTATTATTTCAATACAATAATAGATCCACAAAACTGTAAGCACATCACGGAAAATTCCTCTCTAGACAAATTAAATGACATCATAAAATTAAATTCTGATAAGAACATTTATTATCCTTCGCTGTTCATCGCTGAAAAAGGCTATTTGTTGAGTCAGTACAATAAAAAGGAGAAACTCTTTTATATCAAAAGTTTTAAAAATGAGTCTATCGATCAATAAGGTTTCATTTTATCAGACTATTATTCTTAGTGATCACTGTTAGGCATCACTAAGAATAATACATGTAATCATCTAGTAGTATCTAAATCGGCATTGAAGGGAAAAGCGTTAAGAATTTCATGGATTGAGCCGTTAAAAATGATTTTTTGTTTGAGTAAAGCGAGTTTAAAATCATTTAGGCGAGAGGAATGAAATTTAGCTTTTGACCTCAAAGCCTAGATTTTTTGCTTCATTTTTCATCAATGGAAAAATGAAGAAGAAGGAAGCTTGAAAGTTGATCCTATAAATGCTTGCAGAAAGTCCGATTGAAGTTGACGATAATTTAGTTATTATCTACCTCAAAAATCTAAATAGCATTACTAAGAACAGTGGAAGTAGATAAGTATTTATTATATTCACTATTTCAAATTAAACAGCAAAACTATTCATCAACTTAAACTAAAAATGAAAAACTTCCTCTATCTACTGCCATTTCTATTCATACTTATCGCATGTGATAAAGATGAAACACCCCCTATTAAACAGAAAAATCTCATCTCAATAAAATATGAGGATGATATATCTGGATATCATTCTACAATATCCTATAATGAAAAGAATCAGTTAAGTTCTCTCATTACTGATTTTGAGAATGAGTATGATGGATTCACAGAATTATCAGATTATATTTATCTAGAAAGTGGTCAATTAAGATCCTTTAAAAGAAGGAGCAATAGCGGCTACATCAATAATAATTTCATTATTGAATATACATACAAGGATAGTCGAGTGGATATTAAAACTTCAGACATTGATCAGTCAACTTCCTACCTCAATACGGTAATTTTAGATAATAATCAAAGACCTATTGAAAACTGGTCTTACCTTGAAGATAACACTACAATTTACTATAAAAGTGTTTATACATGGGATAATGGCAATCCCATTAACATCAAATCATATATTAAAATTGATGATGAATTTGTATTAGGTTCTGAAATTCAAGTCACTTATGATAATGGAATAAACCCATACACGCATTATAAAAATTCTTTTTCAGTAAGACTGAGTGGTGAAAGTTTTAATTCAGCTAATAACGCGATAAAGGTTACTGAACAATATTATGAGCGCATTTATGGTTATAATTCTACTCAAACCTATACTGTTTCATATCAATATGATGAAGACAATTACCCTACTCAATCTACGTATGTAATGATACAAGAAACTAGCGATCCAGATGCAACTCCAAAGTTAGAAGGTAAAAAAGAATTTACATATCAATAAGGTAAAAGAACTTTATACACCCCACTGTTCTTGGTGTCAAACCGAAAGGTGTCACTAAGAACTAGTGTTTTGTATAAGTCTGAGACTTATCACCAATCAACCAAAAAGCATTCCCACCCTACAAAGCGGTAAACTTCCAATAATAGCACTAACCTGTAGGGGGCTGTCGCAAAACTAAGATTTGAATAAATAATCATTATGTTTAACTTATAACATAATGATTATTTACT
>NZ_JACVVP010000149.1 GCF_014534745.1 Flammeovirga sp. EKP202 | reverse complement strand
GATTAAAGCGATGAAAAATTAAGTTTCTAAATAAAACAAAATAAGCATTGCAAATTAAATTTCTCTTCTTACCTTTGTACTCGCCTTTAACGAAAGGCATTTAAAACTTCTCTTGAGGAGTGATAAAATAGAGTGTTGTAAGTTGAGAAAATGACTCGAAAAAAAACTTCAAATTTTTTTGAAAAAAGATTTGGAAGTTGAAAAGAAAAGTTCTTACCTTTGCACTCGCTTCTGGAAAACGAAGCAGCTTTAAACAACGATTTAAGGTGGATAAAAATCTGTAAAACAGATCATTGAACTTCGGTTCAAACGTTCTTTTGATGTAATGAAAAAGTAATTATAAGATCAGCGAAAGCGGA
>NZ_JACVVP010000148.1 GCF_014534745.1 Flammeovirga sp. EKP202 | reverse complement strand
AAGTTGATTAAAGCGATGAAAAATTAAGTTTCTAAATAAAACAAAATAAGCATTGCAAATTAAATTTCTCTTCTTACTTTTGCACTCGCCTTTAACGAAAGGCTTTTAAAACTTCTCTCTTGGAGTGATAAATAATGAGTGTTGAGAGTTGAGGAAATCAACGAAAAAAACTTCAAAATTTTTTGAAAAAAGATTTGGAAGTTAAAGTAAAAAGTTCTTACCTTTGCACTCGCTTCTGAAAAGAAGTAGCGATAAACAAAAGAGTTTGTCGGGATAAAAATCTGTAGAACAGATCATTGAGCAACGGCTCAAACGTTCTTTTGATGTAATGAAAAAGTAATTATAAGATCAGCGAAAGCGGATC
>NZ_JACVVP010000147.1 GCF_014534745.1 Flammeovirga sp. EKP202 | reverse complement strand
CAAATTGACAACTACGGTAGAGTGATCGACCTTGATCTTTCGAATAGAGCTTTAACAAGCCTGCCGACAAGTCTGACCATTGGAAACTTTGGTTATCTTGAAACGGTAAATCTTGCGGATAACCAATTGGAGGATGTAGCATTGACTACTTTTGATAATGCCAATGATCAAAAAACGCAGTTCAATGTTGACAATAACCTCCTATTCTTCGATGAACTGATTGAAAATAGCGAGTACATCAGCAGTTACGATGGTCAGTCGTATAGCAGTGCAAATACAGAAACAGCTACAGTCACTTACGGAGATTCTTACTCTTATGATGGTGGATTTGAAATCGCTTCTCTTGAATACAACTGGACTAAAGTAAGTGATGGATCAACGGAA
>NZ_JACVVP010000146.1 GCF_014534745.1 Flammeovirga sp. EKP202 | reverse complement strand
TCCTTGCTTGTCTCCAATGTATTGACATAATCACGGAAGCGTTTCAAATCTTCATCATAAAGTTCTTGGTCGGCTTTTGGGAGTGCGGTATACTCCGCTAACTTCAACACTTTTCTGAAGATATGTTCCTTTAGTACCGCTGGCAATTGTTCAAAAGTCGTGATATTGTTCAGGAGGTAGAGCCATTTGTCGAAATTGGTGAGCAGATCCTTTTCGGGCTTTTTAAACTTTGGTAATTCTAAATAGACAAACTTCAATTTTTCGTAAAAGACCTTATTGTTTTGGTCTTTGAGCTGAACAATATGGTGAAAATCTTCTTCGGTCTCATCAAAGATAAAATCCATAATGGAAATCACATAGACTGCTTTTAACTCATAATCCCATCCTTTTCCTC
>NZ_JACVVP010000145.1 GCF_014534745.1 Flammeovirga sp. EKP202 | reverse complement strand
CCCTACTTGCACGTTGTATCCATTAGCATACTCTCTATTTTTCATGCGCATATACGTTGCATCAGTATCTGTTTTAGAATAGGAATTACGTGAGTCTAATGTTTGAAGCTGTTGTTCATATCCATTTAATTGATCTGCTTTTCTTATAATATTGCGGCATTGAGTCTTTTGTTTTTTCGTTACCCTGTCGTTGCCCCTTTTGGAAAGTTGTTCATCAATTTTATGAGCAATTTCTTTGATTTTGTTACTATCTGAACAAGAAGTCTCAGATGGAATATCTAATACCTCATTTTGATGAATCGATTCTTTTTCTAAATTTTCAAGAGTATGAATATATTCTTGCACTTTTGTTCGTACCTGTTGGGAATATCTCTCTGCATTCTTTTTAAATACTGTTTT
>NZ_JACVVP010000144.1 GCF_014534745.1 Flammeovirga sp. EKP202 | reverse complement strand
ATTTCAAAACCTTACTGAACTTGAGTACTTACATATTGGAGGCAATAATCTTTCTAATTTTCCAATAGAAATAACTATACTTACCCAGTTAAACTTTCTTCATATTGGGAACAATACTATATCATCAATCCCATCAGCATTTTCAAAACTGAATAAGTTAACACAAGTACAAATACAAAAAAATAATATCGGATACAGTGGTATTGAAACTGTCGATAAATACTTCGATAGGTCTTTTTCTTATAATAACCAAGGAAATATCTCTGAAGACTCTACTATCTTTTACAATCAAAATATCATAATATATGTTCCAGATTCAGCTACCAATAACCAGTACCAATGGTATAAAGACAATTCTATTTTAAACAATGAAAATAATAGAAATTTGTCTGTTTCTGAAGATGGTACTTATCA
>NZ_JACVVP010000143.1 GCF_014534745.1 Flammeovirga sp. EKP202 | reverse complement strand
GCTCTATTGAACGTCTCTGGTGTAACATCAATTGGAGTATCTGTTTGAGCAGTTGCTACTGATGTCATAGCTAATAAACCAGCAATTAGGGAATAGATCTTTTTCATTTTTTCGTTTTTAATTTTGTGAAACATACCTACTCTAACGCTTTTTCATTTCTTAAAAATGATCTGTTTTTGTAAAAAAATAATGAAAAATAAGAATTATGTTTTTTTGCTGATATTCTTCTTCCAAAAGCTCTTTTCCCCTATATAAGGTCAGGGCTTGTTCATAAAAAAATAAAAGATTGAAAGTAGTTCATACATCTATTTTATACTATCCAACAGGGATTATTTTTATGAACAAGCCCTGTATATAAGGTATACTTGATAAGTGCAAGTAGTACTCTTTGTTAGTATTCCGATTTTTGAGTATTCTTTTGCTGAAAC
>NZ_JACVVP010000142.1 GCF_014534745.1 Flammeovirga sp. EKP202 | reverse complement strand
AGGTTTGAGGTTACACTTTCAGCATTGTCGCCTTCCGCATACGTGATCATCAAGGCTTCTGAGGCTTCTTGTAATAATTCAGCGATTGTTTTCTCTGCCGCTATTACAGTCACGTCGAACGTTTTGGTCGTCGTTTCCTCTTCCAAACTTAACGTTGCTGTAAGCGTTACCGTTGTAGTTGCTGATGGTCTTGTTACTGTACCGTCTGATGAAATCACTGCTTCATTGGATGAACTCCAAGCCACTGTACTGGCATGTGATGAAGTCAATGGCAACGTAAGGTTTGAGGTTACACTTTCAGCATTGTCGCCTTCCGCATACGTGATCATCAAGGCTTCTGAGGCTTCTTGTAATAATTCAGCGATTGTTTTCTCTGCCGCTATTACAGTCACGTCGAACGTTTTGGTCGTCGTTTCCTCTTCCAAACTTAACGTTGCTGTAAGCGTTACC
>NZ_JACVVP010000141.1 GCF_014534745.1 Flammeovirga sp. EKP202 | reverse complement strand
TAAAAATCAACTAAGTATTTTTCCAACTCAATTGGATAGCTTAATACCTCAAGATCATATATGCAGAGCAATTGACTCCTTTGTAGAAGGCTTACCAATGAATTTAGTAGGTAAGTATTTTTTAAATAAACCTTCAAATGAAGGAGGTCGTCCTGCTTATCATCCAAAACTAATTTTGAAACTTCTTCTTTATAGTTACACTACCCCGTATAGATCTAGTCATGAGCTTGAGAAACTAGCCAAAGAATCAATACCATGTATGTGGCTCCTTTCTGGTGAAACACCGGATCATGCTACCATTTCTAGGTTTCGGAGTAAATATCTAAAAGATGTTTTGGAAGATATACATGTTAATTTAGTCTTGAATTTAGCAAAGCATGAATTAGTGAATTTAGAAGAATATGTTTTAGATGGCACCCTAATTAATGCTAATGCCAATAAGTATAAAACAGTATTTA
>NZ_JACVVP010000140.1 GCF_014534745.1 Flammeovirga sp. EKP202 | reverse complement strand
GGGATGTTAGCTCAGTTGGTTTAGAGCACCTGCCTTACAAGCAGGGGGTCATTGGTTCGAATCCAATACGTCCCACCAAGTTCGCTTAATAGTGAAATTGGGGTGTTAGCTCAGTTGGTTTAGAGCACCTGCCTTACAAGCAGGGGGTCACTGGTTCGAATCCAGTACGCCCCACAAATTTGACATATTGAAAACGGGATGTTAGCTCAGTTGGTTTAGAGCACCTGCCTTACAAGCAGGGGGTCATTGGTTCGAATCCAATACGTCCCACCAAGTTCGCTTAATAGTGAAATTGGGGTGTTAGCTCAGTTGGTTTAGAGCACCTGCCTTACAAGCAGGGGGTCACTGGTTCGAATCCAGTACGCCCCACAAATTTGACATATTGAAAACGGGATGTTAGCTCAGTTGGTTTAGAGCACCTGCCTTACAAGCAGGGGGTCATTGGTTCGAATCCAATACGTCCCACCAAGTTC
>NZ_JACVVP010000013.1 GCF_014534745.1 Flammeovirga sp. EKP202 | reverse complement strand
ATCTTTTCATAGAATAAAGATCGACTTTAAATCAAATAATGAAAAATCAAAATTTTAAAAGAGCGAAAGCTCAGTTAAATAATTAGTATCATTTTCAATTTCTTTTCTTTTTTGATTGGTGTTCACGTACTTTTCATTGTAATCATCAAGAAATTCTTTTGTAATAAGGTAACCTTCAGTATACAATTTATCAAACCAATCTACTAATTTATTGCATTCAGTTTGATCTTCTATACGAAAATTCATTTCTATGTTTTTTTCAAGTCCCCAAGAAGTTGTATTTGAAGAACCTACAAAAGCAACTAATGAATCATCCGCTTTTTTAACAATATAAACTTTTGGATGAAAAGTATATTTGCACTCGTAAATCATGGCGTTTATATTCAAATCAGATAAAATACTTTCAAAAACAAAAGGATCAGTTGCCAAATCAATTCCAATAAGATAATGTTGAACAATATCTTTCGTAATATTTTTTTGAATAAAATTCCAACCATGCTTGCTAATCATAGCTGAAGCAATCCAAATAGACTTTGCATCTTGTAATTCAACTGCTAAAGGATTAAATATATTATCTGTAATTATCATATTCTATTTGTGGTTTTCGCATGTGCCCTAACGGTTTGCATAAATGGCGTGTGCTCGCATAGGGCACATGAACATTTTATGCTTTGTTCCAGCCAGTTTTCTTTTTATAAATCCAATTGTCCTTCTAAATACTTTTTAAGTAGATGGACACCAACATCTCCAATTTTCTCACCTGCTTTGTTTAAAAATTTTTGAAGCTTCTGCCAAGCGACTGTTTTCGTTGACTTGGGTAATGATTTATCTTTCAATTCATTATGGGAAGATTTTAACAAAGCCAATTCTGCTTTATCTTCTGCATATTTTTCTATTATCTCGCTTAGTTGTTTATCCTCGAATGTGAAATCAATATTCCCATGAATTTCTCTTGACACTATTCCCTCAACTTTATTTATGTATTGAGGGTTTAAAATAACTGTTTGGTTTTGAGTATAATTTCCATTCTTTAATAAGTCGCTTGGTGTGTTCAACATTGGTAGATTATTATTTAGTAATTCAGCAACGTCAATACCAATTTCAACTTCCGAAATGTCATTTTCTAATTCATGTTTTATTAGTAATAGTTTACGTTCTCTTTCATGTTTCATGTCAACCATTAACCTTTTTGCCTCTTTTGAATATTTAGAGATTAAAGGAGGTATGGATTCTTTTGGAATTTGTGTTGTAGATTCTAAAACTTCAATTGCTGATTTAGGGTCTTGCACACATAAATCAAGAAATTTTGTGAACTCGTTAAACAGTTCTTCGATATTGTCAGAATTAACTTTTTTACTTGCCGAATAAATTGAAAAAGTAATTCCTCTGTCAGTTCTATTTTGGACTACTTTGACATCATCATCAGTTACATTCGAAGCGAAGTCCCTGAACATTACTATGAATTTATCGAGTTCATCACTCCATATTCTTTGCTTTGGCACATATAATTGAAAAAGTAAACCTTGATCAATACTCTCAATGAATTTTTGCCCAGCAATTTCTATCTCAACAAGCTTTCTGTAAGGAATGATATTTAGACCTTGCTTATTTATTCTATGAATAAAGTTAGCTACTTTAATCAAATATTCTTTAGGACTTGTCTTATCTTGATATTTTATTAACCATGCCTCTAAGCTATTATCAACCTTTCGATATCCGATGAAATCTCCTTCATCATCAACTTCTAAAACCTCATCAGTCCAGAGGTTCTTTTTGATACAACTAAAATCGCCAAAGAAGTTATTGTGATATATAAAAATAAGATGCTTTCTCTCTTGGATTAAATTCAACAATTCTTGTCCTACTTCTTTATATTCATCTAAATTGAAAAGGAATAAAACATATTCTGTAAATTTTCCCATTACCAACAATTCCTTATTCTCATCTGCTTTCAAAATGTCAATTATCGTCCACCAATTCTTGATACTTGATTTTAGCAACTTAGTTTTAGAGGTATATCCGTTTGTTTCCATTGTTGTATGAATGGTTCCTCTATCTAAATCTCCAAGTGTTAGTATATGCTTCATTTTTTATTCTTTCTTAATTGGCTGGAACATTAAATATAAACAATTACGTATACCCCTTAAATTTCAAGTATAAACACCATTGCATATATCCATTAGTAAAAGCTTTCAACTCCCTTTCAAAAAATAGTTTGCTGTTAGATGGTTGAAAGACAGATTCAATTTACATTTTAATGTATTACAAAACAAGAATTGATGGAAGGGAAGGAATACAGCATTACCTCATTAAAAAACTTTTTTACTGATTGCTAGTTAGTATGCTGAATATAAAATGCTAAGTCAGACGGATTCAAATTGAAATCAATAATGCAACTTTTTCAAAATCAACGAGTAAAAATAACCTTAAGGTGGTTTCTCATCATTTTTTATCTGATTGCAGGAATCAATCATTTTGTACATCCGCAATTTTACCTTCCGCTGATCCCTTCTTATCTACCAAAACCTGAAATGATCAATTGGGTCAGCGGTGTCGCCGAAGTACTATTAGCCATAGGTGTTATTCTTCCGAGGTATAGAAGAATTGCAGTCTTCCTTATTATTTTGATGTTGATTGCGTTTATTCCCTCACATGTATTTTTTATACAACAAGGAGCATGTGTCGGGCACTCTAGTTTGTGTACACCGATGTGGGTGGCTTGGCTAAGGTTATTCCCAATTCATCCACTGTTGATGGTTTGGGCTTGGTATGTGAAATAATTGCATCAAAAAAAGCTGTCCCTCAAAGAAGAACAGCTTTCGTATTATTTTATTAAAATATCTATTTCAAAGCGATTTGACTTTTGTCCTCGAATTCAATCTCAAAAACAAATGCATGTTCACAAGGTTTTTGAGAAGGAAGCATTATTTCTAATGCTTCTTCATCTTGGGTAAAATCAAGCGCACCATCATTTCCTAATAATTTAATTTTCTTAATACCTGAAGTAACATATTCTGACTCCTTGTTCAATACAGGGATCTTCACTTTTCCATTCGAAGCCCATGCCATTGAGATAGCATATAATTTACCTTCGTTAGTAGTGAAACGAAAATCATCAGCTGTTAAGTCTTCATTTTTACCTTCAGTATGATGACCTGTTGCTACTTTTGTAGGACCATCACCATAGATTTCCCATGGTCTTGAACCGTAGATTGCTTTTCCATTCACTGATAACCATTGACCAATCTCTAATAAGATTGCTTTTTGGTCTTCTGGAATTGTACCATCTGCTTTTGGACCAACATTCAACAATAAACAACCATTTTTACTTACAATATCTACTAAATCGTCAATCAATGTATTCGCATCTTTTGAAATCCAGTTTTTCACATAACCCCATGAGTTTTTACCAATAGAAGTATCTGTTTGCCAAACTTTAGGGTTGATATCCGACATTTTACCTCTTTCGATATCCAAAACGTGAGTTCCTTCTGGGAATGTTACCATTTTGAAATTTTTCGTTTGAAGTACTACGTCTTTTTTCCACTCAATACCTTTGTTATAGTAATAAGCCGCTAACTTGGGGTGATAAGGCATAAATTCCTCACGGTCTATATAAAAATCAAACCATAAGATATCCGGTTGGTAGCTATCAATAATATCCTTTGTTCTGTCCCACCAATGTGTCAAGAATTCCTGATCTGCTGGAGCATAATGATCATGTGGTCTGCTGTATAAATCACTGTATTGAGGGTCCATTGTATCAAAACCCTCCTTATAAGTGAAGTAGTTCCAGTTGAAGGCATAATGCGAAGAAGCACCAATTTTAAGATCTCTACTTCTCGCCTCTTTTGTCAACTCTCCTAAGATATCTTTCTTCGGTCCCATGTCTACTGCATTCCAACGCGTATGCTTCGATTTGTACATTGCAAAGCCATCATGGTGTTCTGCAACAGGTACAATGTATTTCGCTCCTGATTGTTGGAAAAGGTCAATCCATTCTTTGGCATCGAAGTTTTCTCCTTTAAACATTGGGATAAAATCTTTATAACCAAACTTGTCCAATGTTCCGAAGTGTTCTACATGATACTTATTCATAGATGTTGCACCGATTCTTTTCGCTTCGCCTTTAGGGCTCCACTCCACACTATCCATATACATCAAACGAGGGTACCATTCTGATCCATATTCTGGCACTGAATACGCTCCCCAGTGAATGAAGATTCCTAACTTTGCATCTTGAAACCAATCGGGCACCTCATACTGTTGCAGAGATTCCCAGTTTGGTTCAAAAACCTCTTTACCAGCTACTGCATTTTCCTTTTGTACGGAGCAAGCCCCAAGGAAAGCAGCCATAATTAAAATTACTACATTTCTCATACTATCTAATTTTTTCTTAAGTAATCATTATATTAAGCCTACCTTATTGTATAATGTCAGATTATTATAAAACTGATATTATCTTTCTCTCAAAACTGTTTGTCTTGTTTAGATAAAAGCGTGCTTTATCATTGTTTCAAATTTATAATTGATTGATTAGACAGTATGGAAATTATCATTTCAAATAGAGGGGCCATAATTTGAGAATAGATAAATTTGCACCATTTTTATGAATAATTATTACGATTAGTTAAATTCATACCATAGATAATAGGTAAGTTGAAAGAGGGTGTTTTTTGTAAATATGAATTTTTAGTATTTCCCTCTCCTGAATGACCTCTCTTTTAGTCAAAACATCCCTCACATTGACGAAATGAAGATTTGAAGGAAAATATTTTAGGCTAAACGGGGTGTATATTTATTCTTTTCTCTCTCGGTATTGGTACCGAAGGGGGATTTACTTACTTTGTATAAGTATTTTTTGGACTTCAGAAGAATTAGATGATTTATTATTACTTTGAAATGAATTTACTATCAAAAACTGCAAAATATCTACGATTTCTAACGTATATTTTGCCACTGACTTGTTTGCTGCTATTTATTGTTGTTCCGTCAAAAGCTTTTGATGAAACTCCAGTATTTGCACATTACACTACTAAACAAGGGCTCTCCCAAAATGACATTAATTGCGTTTTTCAAGACGAAAATGGCATGATATGGATCGGAACTAATGACGGTCTAAGTCGCTTTGATGGCTACGAGTTTAAGAACTACAGAATGGACACGCACACGTTGCCTTCTAACCTTATTACAACCGTTATACAAGATGATCACGGTAACTTATGGATCGGATCTGCTGATGCAGGATTGTTCCGCTTTAACCTAACAACTGAAAAATTCACCTTTTTTGCGAACACCAAAAAAAGTCCTAAGCTGTTGACGGATAATAATATCTCTACAATGGTGAAAGATCATGATGGTAACTTATGGTTTGGAAATACCAAAGGGCTCAACAAGATCGAAAGTAAGTTCGTTACGCGAGATAAAATTAAAGTCAATAAATATTATCATAACCCACACAATCACGAAAGTATTCTTTCTAATTACATCACACGATTATTTGTAGACCAAAGAGGGAATTTATGGGTAGGAAGTAAAAAAGGAATGCAACTCTTAATTAACCCAAAAGAAAAGAGTGAGTTTAGTATCTTCAAGAAGTTTCATAAAGGATTTGACAATAGTGTTTTTTCGGTAACAGAAGGTAAAAACTGTTTACTGATCTCCTATTTCGATGGCATCTACCAACTGAAAGTCAAAGGAATAGGTGATAGTGAAGGAGAATTCAAAAAAGTCTCTGACATCAAAGCAGAACATATTTATAATGATGAAGAAGGAATAATATGGGCAGGTGCTGGAGATGGACTCTACCGTATGAAATGGGATGCTATTGGTGAGAAACTTACACTTGTAGATTTTTACAACAGTGACAATAATGAGTATTTCACAGCCAATATCATCACGTCTCTTTATGCTGACCAACTTGGTGTAATTTGGATTGGCACAAATGGTGGCGGTATCAATAAGTTTAACCCAAGAAGAAAAAAATTCAGACATCTTAAAAAGGGAGATAACTCAACAGACCTCAAATACAATAAGATTAGATCTGTTTTTGAAGATAAAAAAGGAAGACTTTGGATCGGTACTGAAGGTGGTGGCATCAACTTGATTGAAGATCATCAGGTAAAAACGATCAACATTGCCCCTAATAAAAAATCTCAGAATGTGGTATATGCCATTGAATATTTCAAAGACATGATGATTTTTGGGATCGGCTACCCTTATAAAACGTTAGCTATCAAGATTGATGAAGCCACTCAACTTGAAGAAAAATTACTTGAAAGCCTCTTCCACCCTATCGGTCATGGTAATGCTACTTTTGACCTGGTCAATGATGGTGACTCTATCTTATGGATGGCAACCTACGGTGGAGGGTTGGTCAAAGGCGTTCAAGAAAATGGTAAAATGCAATGGTCGTTTCCTCAAATCCTGGATAAGGATGATGACATTATTGACGTTATCCGTAGTTTAACACTAGACAGTAAAGGAAATTTATGGATTGGTACTAATCAAGGGGTTGCTTTTCTTTCAAAAGAAGAAAAATCAAAAGATAAACCTCAATTTCAAGTCATCCAAAATAAGGCAGAACATCCCAAAAGTTTAAGCTACAATTATATATTACCAATTTTTGAAGCTTCCAATGGAGAAATTTGGATTGGTACAATGGGCGGTGGATTGAACGTATTCCATCCAGACAAAATGCCATTGAAAAATGTGCAATTTGAAAGAATCACCAATAAAGAAGGTCTTCCTAGCAATGTGATTAAGTCAATTTTAGAAGACGAATATGGAAATCTATGGATAGGGACCAACAAAGGTTTAAGCAAGATCAACCTTGAATCTCGTGCGATCAAAAACCTCGACGTTTCAGATGGCCTTCAAGATGATGAGTTTAGTGAGTTAGCCGCTGTTAAATTAAAGAACGGTGAATTACTTTTCGGGGGAGTGAATGGAATCAATATTTTCAAACCGCATGAAATCATTGATGATAATACCATTGCGAATTTAATGTTCACTGAACTGAAAATTTTAAACAAAAAAATCAATACTTATGATAAGTTTGAAGGACATGAAGTACTTTCTTCTTCTCTTCAAACCACTGAAGAAATTGAATTACAATACAGTCATAATAGTTTCTCTGTAAAGTTCGCTTCTTTGCATTATGGTGCTTCAGAAAACAATCATTACAAATATAAGTTGGAAGGTTTTGATAAAGATTGGGTGGTGGCCGATGTGGAACAAAGAGAGGCAAAATACACCAACCTTTCTCCAGGAGATTACACTTTGTATGTAAAAGCGTCGAATGGAGATAATGTTTGGAACCCCAATCCAATTACTTTAAAAGTGAAAGTACTTCCGCCACTTTGGTGGAGCTGGTGGGCAAAAATCCTTTATGTTCTATTTATACTATCCATCACTTTCTTCTTCTCTCGCTATACAATTATCACGGCGAGAAAGAAAAGTCAGTTGGAAATGGAGAAGTTTGAACGTGAAAAATTAGAGGACTTAAGCCAACTGAAGTTACAGTTCTTCACCAATATCTCTCATGAGTTGCGTACGCCGCTAACGTTGATTCACACCCCGATCGAACAACTTATCAAAAAAGGGAACAAGCTGTCATCAAGTGAAAGAGAAAATAGCTATCAGATGATTTTCAAAAACGTACAACATCTTATGCGTTTGGTCAATCAACTATTAGATTTTAGAAAAGTAGAACAAGGACAAATGAAGTTGCAGCTCTCTAAGGGCAATTGGTCTACGTTCCTTGATCAGGTGCATCACTCTTTCAAAGAGTTTGCTGAACACCAGAACATTAGCTTTACTTATGAAGTGACCTCCAACAATATTCATGGCTATATGGATACGGATAAGCTTGAAAAGATCTTGTATAATTTACTTTCGAATGCTTTTAAATTTACTTATGATGGTGAAATTAATCTTTCACTGACACAAGACGAAAATAAAGTAAAAATCAAGCTGCAGGATACTGGTATCGGTATTTCTGAAGAAAAATTGGATTACCTTTTCAACCGTTTTTATCAGGTAAGCAATCTTAAAAAGGCAAAAAATAGAGGTACAGGTATTGGTTTGGCTTTCACCAAAAGCTTAGTAGACTTACATCATGGTTCCATTAAAGTAGAAAGTGAACTCAACAAAGGCACTACTTTCTATCTTGAATTCCCATTGCATAAAGAAGACTACGCAGGTGAGGAAATTGATGAAATCAATGTCACTCCTTTAGTAGATGAAACTCTTGTTTTAGAGCAACAACAGCAGGAGGAGGATGAATTGGAAGTTTCTGCCAAAGCCAAAGTGTTAGTAGTAGACGATAACTATTCAATCCGTGAATTACTCAAAGGTATTTTGAAGGATGACTATGATGTGTATCTCGCCGAAGATGGTCAAAAAGGGTTACAAATTGCCAAGGAAATAATGCCTAACCTTGTGGTTTCTGACATTATGATGCCAATTATGGACGGTTACGAACTGGCAAAGAGTATTCGTGATGACGATCAACTTTGTCACCTTCCTATTATTCTTTTGACGGCAAAGAATTCTGAAAAGAGTAAATTAAAAGGATATGAATATGGTGTAGATGCTTATGTCACTAAACCTTTCAATTCTGATGTTTTACTGGCTAGAATGCACTCTTTGATTGAAAACAGAAAAAATCAGCAGAAGAAATTCAGAACAAAAGTGGATGTTAAACCAAGTGAGATCACTTACACATCTATTGATGAGAAATTCTTGAAAAAATTAGTCAATATCGTAGAGGAAAACCTTTCTGATTCTGAATTTACAGTAGATATGTTAGCCTCCGAATATGGTGCAACGCCAATTCGACTGAATCAAAAGTTAAAAGCCCTTACTGGACAGACCGCAAAAGGATTTATCCGAAATATTCGCCTAAAACGAGCAGCCCAAATGTTAAAGTTAGGACGATACAGTGTCAGTGATGTCACTTATGAAGTAGGCTTTAATGACCTAAAGTATTTTAGAAATTGCTTTAAGAAAGAATTTGGTATTCCTCCTTCAGCCTATTTAAAGGAAAATTCAACAGAGGGTGAAACATCAGACATTTTGGAAGATATTGTTTAAGAGTGTGAGGTTAGTATTATATTCTAAACCTGTTCTAAGTACACTGTAAACTAAATTTTCGTTAATTAATTTAATTCCTTTTAAGAAGGATAAATGGTAGTGTACTGTGGTTCGCGAGGACGTTTTAATAAAACGTCCCTACAGAACTACATTTTAGAAGATTATTATTAAAACCTTTGTCTTTTGAAATATAATCAGACAATCATTTAGTAGTATCTTCTTCGGCCTTGAAGGGAAAAGCGTTAAGAATTTCATGAATTGAGTCGTTAAAAATGATTTTTCTGTTTGAGAGCAGCGAGTTTAAAATCATTTAGGCGAGAGGAATGAAATTTAGCTTTTGACTTCTAAGCCTTGAATTTTTTGCTTCGTTTTTGTTTCAAGACAAAAATGAAGAAGAAGAAAGTTTGAAAGTAGGCCCTATAAAATCTAGTAGAAATACGGATTGAAAGTTGACGATAATTTAGTTTACAATGTACTATGACTTTATACGAAGAAGTTGCTATGGGTAGACCGATCCGTGTCTACCCGTAAACCATAAGGGATAAAATAAATTATTTTTCGCCTCTCAGATTATTAAGTTTTAACTTAATTTTTATGAACAAATATTGAAAGTGAAAGTATAAAATTCGGAATTATGGTTAAAACTACACTCTTCACTCTTTTATAATCGTTCATTGGTATTTCTCAAATTACACTCAATACCAACACACTGACAAAACATTTAAACATATAGGGGGTGTATAATTTAAATCGCGGTTTAAATACAAATACAGAAGGTTAACAATATTTTTTACCCCCGATTTTACAATGGTTTTTTTAACACTTATGAAAAATTAACAATCTAGATTTGAACTGTCAATGATAAATGAATTGAATTTTTAAATCTTAGTATGTAGAGATTATGAATTGTTATTATACAAAAGCAAATCTATTCAAATACTTAGGCGGAACGTTTCTGCTAGTATTACTCTCTTCAATCCAAATTTTTGCACAAGACCTCATTGTTAAAGGTGCTGTGATTGATGAAGAGCAAGCTCCCCTAATTGGAGCTTACGTTATCGTAAAAGGAACTACTATTGGTACAGTAACTGACTTTAATGGTAAGTTTGAATTAAAAGTCCCTAGCAAAGAAAGTGTTCTAGAAATCACTTCTATTGGCTACGCTACCCAAACACTTAATGTAGGTGACAGAACTACATTTAACATCACAATGCTTTATGATACTGAAGCATTAGAGGAAGTAGTAGTAATTGGTTATGGTGAACAATCTAAACGTGAAGTAACGGGTTCAATTGCTCAAGTAAAGGCAGAAGACCTTGACCGTTTAGCAACGTCAGATATCGGTACAGCACTTCAAGGTCAAATGGCCGGTGTGAGTGTTCGATCTGCTGGTGGTTCTCCAGGTGCAAACTCTACGATTACCATTCGTGGTGTGACTTCTTTCCAAGATGGTGGTTCTGAACCGCTATATGTAGTGGATGGAGTAACGTATACTTCTAACCCTAACATTTCTCCTCAAGAGATTGAATCATTAGAGGTACTAAAAGATGGTGCATCTGCGGCCATTTACGGTTCAAGAGCCTCTGCCGGTGTAATTTTGATTACAACAAAAAGAGGTAAAGCGGGACAAATGAAAGTAAACATCGATTCGTACTACGGTGTTCAGAAAATTACTTCAGGTGTCAACCTAGCCAACACAAACGAGCACCTTTACATCAACAAGTTATCGAACTTATTGAAGGAAACGGGTAAGTTTAATCCTTTGGAGCAAAACAAAAATGGTCTGTATTATGATACGGACTGGATGAACGAGCTTCAAAACGATATGGCTCCAATGCAAAACCACAGTTTAAGAATCTCAGGTGGTACAAGTAACCTTACGTACAATATTACAGGTACAATCTTTGATCAGCAAGGTGTTTTAGTGGGTTCAGATTATGCACGTCAAACTGTAAGAGCAAATACTACTTACAAGAAAGGTAAGCTTCAGTTCCAAGTAAACATGGGCCTTAACAACAGTATGGCCAACAAAGAACCTTGGGGTTTACAATATGATGCAATCAAGCAAGCTCCAATCTTACGTGGTGTAGACTCTGGTGAGACAGATGTAGTTGTACCAGGTGCTAACCCTGAAAACATGGGTCGTTTTATTGGTAAATTAAATCAAGTTAACGAACAAGCAATCAGTGGTTACAATGGTAATGCGCGTATCAACTATGAATTATTTAAAGGATTCAAATTGAATGCTAACATTGGTGGATCAGTTTCTTATAATAATCAGAAATTATTTGAACCATCTTACTCTATTCGTGATGAAGACGGATTACTTTTAGTAAATGCTTCAAACCCTGTTGCTCAATTGAGATATACAGATTACAAATATACACGTACAATCCAAGAATATACTGCTACTTACAATAGAAAATTTGGTAAGCATAAAGTCGGTTTCGTAGGTGGTGTTACTTTTGAAACTTCAGTGGGTAGTAGACATTTTGTACAAGCAAGAGACTTCCCTAGTAATGACACACAATCAATCGGTGCTGCCAACGAACTTATTGCAGCGGATGAAAGATACTCTGAAAATAAGAATATCGGTATGTTAGGTCGTGTTCAGTATGCATACGACAATCGTTACTTGTTCAGTGCTTCGATAAGACGTGATGGTTCTTCAAGATTCCATGAGTCTAATAGATGGGGGGTGTTCCCTTCAGTATCTGCGGGTTGGAATGTATCGGAAGAGAAATTCTGGGAGCCTATTAAACCTTACGTATCTGCTTTAAAAATTAGATATGGTTATGGTGAAACGGGTAGTGATAAAGCAGGTCAAGGGCTAAACAACTTAATGGCTGACTTACCTTACCAATCGATCGTAACTCCACAAGTTGATTACGCTTTAGGTAGAGAAGGAAGTGACAACTTACAATTTGGTGCTATCGCTCCAACATTCGTAGACAGAGCTATTCGTTGGGAAACAAACGTATCTCAAAACATTGGTGTAGATAGTGAGTTCTTCGAAGGTCGTTTCACTTTATCAGTAGATGTTTATAAGAACGATAAAAGAGACATGTTATTAGCGGTTCAGATTCCTCCATCAACTGGTGCTACTTCTACCAACAGTTATGACAGAGTATGGCAAAACGTGGGTAACTTATCAAACGAAGGTATTGAAATTGCTTTAGGTTATAATGATCGTTTTGGTGATGTAAAATTCTCAGTTAACGGTACATTTACAAGAAACATCAACAAAGTTATTTCACTTGCTCCATCAGTTGAATCAATCTCAGGTGGTAAGCCCATCATTGGTAGAGATAGTGAGCCTACAACATTCTTAAGACCAGGTTACACGGCAGGTGCATTCTTCTTGATCCCTACAGATGGAACAATCCAAACAGCTGAAGAGTTAGCTGCTTACCAAGAAATGATTCCTTCTGCTCAATTGGGTGACTTAAAATATATCGATACAAATGGTGACGGTGTGCTTGACCAAGAAGATCGTCAGTACATGGGTTCTGGTACTCCTGAGTGGGAAGCAGGTCTTAACTTAAATGTTGCTTACAAAGGTTTTGATTTAGGTGTACAATTATTCGCTTCAATGGGTGCGAAAGTATACAACGGTGCAAGAGCTTACTCTTACTTAACAAAGAGAAATGGTGAGCTAGTAAATGCTTGGTCACCAAGTAACCCTACTTCAAATATTCCAATGCCAAGAGATCAAATCGAGCACTATAACACTCGTACATTCTCAGATTACTTCATTGAAGATGGTTCATACTTAAGAATTCAAAACATCTCATTAGGATATACATTACCGAAAGCGGTCGTATCAAGAATGAAGATGAACAACTTAAGATTCTATGTAAGTGCTCAAAACCCATTCACTTTCACAGATTACTCAGGTTTCGATCCAGAAGTAGGATCACAAAGTATCTTCTTAAGAGGTGTTGATAGAGCTAACTATCCAATCTCAGCAGTATACAGAGGTGGTTTTTCTCTTGAATTCTAAACTTACTTACAATCATGAAATTTATATCTAAAATATTCGTTGGACTTGCTTTGTCAGCTGCATTATCAAGCTGTACAGACTATTTCGATGTAGAAAATGTAAATACAATTACAGAAGATTCTTTCTGGCAAAATAGAGAGGATGCTTTCAAAGGATTAATGGCAACATACAGTGGTTTACAAGGTCATGGTGTTACAGGTGGTACTTCTGCCGTAAACACACCGGTAAGATCTGATACAGGTAGACCAAACAACTGGAATGCGGGTGCTCAATCACTTCAAAAGTTATCATTTAACGATAACACAAACGTTGTAAAAGAAAAGTGGGCAGATTTGTATACTGCTATTCTTCGTGCCAATCAGGTCATTGAAAAAGTACCAGGTATTGAAATGGATGAAGAAGAAAAAGCACTATTTATTGCAGAAGCTCGTTTTGTACGTGGTGTTTGTTATTACTGGTTATACTCTACATACAACCACGGTAGCGTAATCCTTCACAAAACAGTGCCTGCTTCAAAAGAAGACTTCGCTAAACCACTTGCTCCTAAAGAAGACGTGTTGGCTTTCCTTATGGAAGATTTAGTACACGCTCAAGAAAACCTTCCTGAAGAATGGGACGACAACAATTTAGGTCGTGCAACTTGGGGCGCTGCAACAGGTTTCTTAGGTCATGTTTACATCAATGAACATAACTATGAGCAAGCAAGAGTTGAATACAAAAAACTCATCGATAGAACGGACTTGTATCAATTGACTCCTGAAATTTCATGGAACTTTGATACAGAACACGAGTTCAACTCAGAATCGATCTTCGAAGTAGTGTTCTCTGCTACTCAAAAAGCAGGTTCTGCTGCAGCTGGTGCACAAGATGGTCCTACAGGGTCTGAAGGTACTACTAGAGCAAGAACATTAGCACCAGGTGGTGCAGGTGGATGGAGAGTTGTAATGCCTTCTTACTGGATGACAATGCAACTAAAAGAAGATCCTATGGATCCCGATGACAGCAGAAATGACGATAGAGTATATTCTTTAAGATGTGAAGCTTCTATTGCACTAGCAGATGATGGTACAACGTACTACCAACAAGAAGTGGAAAAAGCAGGTTTCAACAACAACGAGGCTTCTTATTTAAGAAAGTTCCAAAATCACCAAAATACTAATGATGGTTTAGGTGATGTCTACAGTTCAGGTATAAATGAGAGAATCATTCGTTTAGCAGACATTTACTTATTGTATGCTGAGTGTATTTTAGAGTTGAATGGTGACGGTGCAGTAAACGAAGCGGCTAACTTAGTCAATCAAATCAGAGCGAGATCAGGTGTAATGCAAATTGACCCTGTAAACTACACGGCTAAGTCATTAATGGAGCACATTATGTGGGATGAGAGACCTAAAGAATTAATGTTTGAAGGTCACGATACACGTTGGGTTGATTTAAGACGTTGGGACAAAGTGAAAGAGCAGTATGACCGATTATCAAAGTTAGAATTTACAATCCAAGAGAAGAACCTTAGATATATCACTGATGAGGATGTTGATATTGTTCCTTTGAGAGAATATGTAGAAGGTGCTGCGGCTTACACTCCTCTTGCACATGACTACTTCCCTATTCCTGTGGATGAAGCACTTACTAATCCTAACATCAACAACTAATTAAAGAATTAGAACATGAAAATTCTAAAAAATATATCACTTGGAGTGATGGCATTGGTAATTGCTCTCACATCCTGTCAGAAAGATGAAGTTGTTCCTTACGGAGACTTCCAAGATATTGCCATATTTTCTCCTTATGCCAATCAAATCACTGTTGAGATCAACCAACAAATCTCAATTGCAGACGGTTCAAAAGGATTTTTAGACAGAAAATGGACGGTACCTTTCCCTTCTTATTTTATCAATAACGATGACTCTGTTTTAAAAGAAGAAACTGCTTTTGTAAAATTCATGGAAGTAGGTGAGATTCCTTTAAAAATCGAATGGGAATTCGAAGATTCTACAGGAATCTACATGGAAGACTCTACTTTCTTAGTAACTGTACTCGATACAATCACTACAGATATTGCAGTAACAGGCATTGAAGGTAATTACACTGAAGAGAATGGTCGATATATCGTCGAAGCAGGTTCAATTGTAACGATGACAGATACATCTTCAGGAAGCCCTGATACCTACGAGTGGTTAATTGATGGTCAAGAAGAAACATTAGAAACAAAAACTGTTGATATCCAATACAAAAAGTTAGGTAAATTCTCAGTAGGATTAGTTTCTTCAAGAGTAGAGCCTTATGGTCGTGCAGATACGTTGATCATCCCTGATTATATCGAAGTTATCCCTTCTACTTTACCAGTTGTGATGACAGGAGCTGAAGAAAGTAGCAACGGAGGTACTCTACAGTTACAATTCTCTAGAGAAATGGATGCGATTGACGCTAGCCAAATTCCTGCCTTCACAGTGAAAGTAGATGGTGCAGCAGCAACTATCAATGCGGTACAATTAAATAAAAATGATGCTAGTATTGTAGAGATTGTATTGGCAAACGACATCTATAACTCTCAAAGTGCAGTCGTTTCTTATGATGCAACTGTAGGTACTGTACAATCATCTGACTTCGTGAAATTAGAGACATTTACCGATCAAGATGTGAAAGTTTACATTGAAAACTTATTGACAATCAACCCTGATTTTGAGGATGGTACAATAAGTCCTTTCGCAAGCCCTTGGAACCAAAAAGGTTTTGCTAATGTAAACGTTCTTTCTTCAGGTGCTCAATCTGGTACGAAGGTATTAAACATCGTGATGGATGAAGGTACAAACGCTCAAATGGGTATGGATCAAGGTTTCATTTCACTAAGCAAGGATAAAACATATGCTTTTGAATACTGGGTAAAAGTGAAAAGTAATCCTGGTGGAAACGGACTTCAAATGACTTGGAGAGTGATGCCTAGCGACGGATGGGCAGACAACTATAAAGAGTGGATGGGCGTTTGCTGTACGAATGCTTTAAAGCCTGAAAATGAAGGTGTTTGGCAAAAAGTACAAATCTTAACAAACAAACAACCACCTGCTGATTGGCCAAGTGCTAAACTTCACTTACAAATCATAAGTGGTGCTGGCGGACAAACTGAAGTAGAGTTTGATAACTTTAAATTCTATGAATACGAAGTTCCAGCAGCTGAATAAGAAAAATAAATCAATCTAATAAAGATTACAGGGCATCCGAGTTTGGGTGTCCTGTTTTTTTATTTCTTGTCTTCAAGAAGACATCAGGATTATACTTTCAAACTTCCTTGTTTGTATCTCGTGTTTTTTTAGCACATTGTAAACTAAATTACTGCAAAATTCCAATTAATTATTCTGCATGCTTTTATGTCCTCCTACTTTCAAGCTCCCTTCTTCTTCATTTTTCCATTGATGAAAAACGAAGCAAAAAATCTAGGCTTAGAAGTCAAAAGCTAAATTACATTCCTCTCGCCTAAATGATTTTAAACTCGCTGCGCTCAAACAACAAAATCATTTTTAACGGCTCAATCCATGAAATTCTTTACGCTTTTCCCTTCAATGCCGGGGAGGAGTACTACCAAACTAAAATGGTAGAAAGCCCACTGGCGCGAATGTTAAGCGTAAGCATCATTCGTGTCCTTCAGATCATCAGAAATCTCCTGATTTCTAAATACCATAAATATTCGATAACTTAGTTTACATTGTGCTTAGCTGATAGTATTCCCTTTCAATATCTCTTGCCTACTTCATAACACCACTGTTCGGAAGGTCAAATTTATCCTTGGCTTCAAAACTCTCTTGCTCACAGGTAAAGCATGTACCCAATGCTTTTGGGTCTCCCCTTTCATCACTAACAAAGAACCATGTTCCAGCAAAAGATTGACTTTCTCTTTCGTTTCCCTATGTTTAAAAGAAAACTTACGCTCTGCCCCTAACGATAAAGAAGCTATAGCACCATATTCTTTCATTTCTTTTTCATTGTCACTATGGTAGCCCATTCCTTCATTTCCGTCATGATAAAGGTTCAAAAGACAGGAATTATAAGTCTCCCCTGTTTTTTCTTCCACTACCTTTAAAAGCTGTAGCAGTGTATCATTAAACAAAAGTGCCGTTTTTTTGACCTTAGAATAAGTATACTCATAAGGTTCTAGGCCATACCAAGCCATTTTACGTTTGGTTAGAATTTCCTTTCCAAACATCTTAATAAGATCAGATTGCCAATCTATAGTAGAAAATAAGTTTTGATACAAAGAGGTCGCTTCTGCAAAAGAAAAGACTTTACCATAGTAAAAGGCATCCCCTTCAAAGGGTAATAAATTTTGTGATTGATTCGAGGTTTGGTCAAATAAAGAGAGCATAATTTTAGTTTGTTGATAGTTTATTTAGGAAGTTTTCCGCACTTTCTAAAAGTAGTTCTTTTTTCTCTTTATTCATATTATCATATTTCTTTAAGAGCATATTTATACGTGGATTACCACCAATTTTTTCTCTTTGAAGGTCCATAAAACGCCAAAACAAACCATCCCAGACCTGTTGCCAGTCCCCTTTTTTATAATCACTCATTTTCATCAAATAATTACTGCTACTGATGTAAGGCTTCGTAGACATCAACCCTCCGTCAGCAAACTGACTCATTCCATACACATTAGTAACCATTACCCAATCATAGGCATCAATAAACAATTCCATAAACCATTGATAAACACTATTGGGGTTGAATTCGCACAATAGCATAAAATTACCAAGTACCATCAGTCGTTCAATGTGATGACAGTAGCCCGTACTCATCACTTTTTTAATGGTGATGTCTATCGGTTTAATTCCCGTCGTCCCTTGATAAAACGATGAAGGTATTTCTCTTGTGAAACCAAAATAATTGGAAATTCGTTCCTCTCTTCCTTTCACTTCATAAATCCCTCGGATAAACTCTCTCCAACCTATAATCTGACGTATTAAACCCTCTGCGGAATTCAATGGAATATTATTCGAGAAGGTCACCTCTTTTATTCTCTCCAACACATAATCCGGTGTCAACAATCCGGCATTCAATAAAGGAGATAACAAACTATGGTGTAAAACACTTTGATGACTAACAATAGCGTCTTCATAAGCACCAAATTCAAGATACCTTTCCTCTAAAAAGTCTTCCAACCATTTCCTTGCAGCATCAAAGCTAGTCGGATAAAGAAAATGATCATTGATGATGCCGTAATTCTCCGAAAAATTAGTTTCAACATATTCAATGGCTTCAGAGATGTAACTATTCTTCTTACAGAAATGGACAAAAGGAGGTAATTTTTTAGAGGGATATTTTTTTCGATTCTCTGCATCAAAGGACCATTTCCCCCCTACGGGTTGTTGTTCTCCACTTATGAGTAAATTGAGCTTAATTCTCTGCTTCTTATAAAAATTAGCATGGTAGAATTTCTTATTTGTAGCCTTAAAAAATTGCCCATTGTCCTCTGATGTATTCAGGAACATGGGGCTACTAAATGTACGAGAGGCTATGTTATTCGATTTAAGCGACTTTTCTAGTCTCCTACTCAACCAATCATCCACAGGATCAATATATACTACTTCCTTATTGATTTCTGATGCATATTGATTGATAAAAAATCTGACATCAGACTTTTCCTTATTTTCTGCTTTCCAATGCACCACTTCATAGCCTTTTTCTTCCAAAAATGAGGCATACTGAAGCATTGAAGCTCTATGAAATAATAATTTCTGTTTATGAAATTTATATTGATAGAAAAATAAATACTCCTCTATCAATACAAATGTGGTACACTCAGTATTAAATAAAGGAGAATTTTCGAATAATTGATGTGGAAAAACTAATGCAACCATTGAATGGGGTTAAACCGTTTCTGATTTGATATTGCGTGTATGTAACACTAAAATTTTCTCTTTCTCTTGTCTGACTTCTGGAGATTTCTTGAAAGAATAAATCCTTGTTCGAGCTTTTTTTCCACTGACTTTTAAATCAACAATTGGATCTGGATAGTGGAAATCACTTAGACCAATAAAAGCTTTATCTAAAGAAGTCATTTGCCATGGTTCATGGATAAAACGTTGAGGAACATCTTTGAGTTCAGGCACCCATTGTTTGATAAAAACCCCCTCAGGATCATGATCTTGGGATTGCTTTACAGGGTTATAAATACGAATGGTGTTGATTCCTGTCGTTCCCGCTTGCATTTGAAATTGTGTAAAATGTATACCAGGCTCGTAATCCAAAAAAAGTTTAGCGAGATGATAAACTCCATTTCTCCAATCTTGATCCAAATGATGACATAAAAAACTCACCAACATCGCTCTCATTCTGAAGTTGACCCAACCTGTTGTCTGCAAACAACGCATGCAAGCATCGATCATAGGATAGCCTGTAGTACCTTGTTTCCATGCTTCCAAAAACCTTTGATCATTTTCATGAGAAAGGTTTTCAAATGCTACGTTTAAGCATGTATCCTCATAACTACATTGTACTTCAAACTTCTGAATAAAGTGACAATGCCATTTGAGGCGAGTAAGAATACCATTAAAAGCCCTTTTATTGTACGCTCTATTCGGATGATTTTTGATGTGCTGATACGCTTGCTTAATGGAAATATTACCCCAAGCAAGGTAGGGTGAAATTCTACCACAGCTTTTTCTACTCTCCAGAGGTTTAGAAATGAATTTGCTATAATCTTTCCCTCTTTCATCCGTAAATGAGTTCAAGTATTTCCAAGCAAATGTTTCTCCAGCAGGTTGAAAATCTTTATTGTAATTCTTAATGAGGTTTCTGAAAGAAGCTGGCAAAGGAAATAAATTGACCAACTCCACTTGTTTATTGCTGGAATATTGATTCTCAATCACAGGTTCCTTCATCGTCACGAACCAATCTTTATCCCAATTGTCTCTATTGACAATACCTCTTTTGATGCCATCTCTTTGAAACTGATGCCATTCAATATGATTGTTATTGAATAGCTTTTGCATTGATTTATCACGATCATAAGTGATCTGTATACCGCTCTCCTGATAGCTGAATACATTCTCAATCTTAAAAGCCTTGATCAGGTATTCAAAGATAGAGTTAGCATCACCGTACATCACATGTACTTGTCGGTTCATGGTGGCTAGTCTTTGATTCATGTCATCAATGGAGTGGTAAATGAACTTCAGGTGCCTTGAAGAAGTGTCATTGTGTTTGATAAGATTCGGTTCATAGATGTAGAGCATTAAGTAAGGTAGTTGGCTTTGCTCGGCATAGTAAAGTGGCATGTGGTCTTTAGTTCTAAGGTCCCTTTTTAGCCAAACGATGTTAATGTGTTGCTTTTCAGTCATAATTTAATAGGTTTTCTTACTGATCTTGTTGTTGCTTATTAACCTTTGTCTGCTACATTTAAACCTGTTTATCTCATTAGATCTCTTCATAATGTGCTTGCTGCTGGCTTTTGTATGGACTCTTTTCCTCCATCTTTTAAAGCTCTTTTCTTTCATTTCTAGCCGCATCAGCTTCACCACCTCTGACTCTGACAATCCAAATTGGACTTCTATGGCTGAAAAAGGAGTTCTATCCTCCCATGCCATTTCTATTATGCGATCTATTTCCTCATCATTTAGTAGCATTTTCATAACTAGTAAACAAAAGAGCAAACATATTGTTTACGTCGGGTTTAAGAATTTTTGGGTAACATCAATTCCAACGTTTATCACGTATACTACTCACATTAATATCAATTAAATCATAGCTTACAAGCAATCAACACCTTAATGCATTACAAACTTAAATTATCATCAACTATCAAAATTGATATTACTCCTAATATTTGTTGTTCTACTTTCAAGCTTCTTTCTTCTTCATTTTTCCATTGATGAAAAACGAAGCAAAAAATCTAGGCTTTGAACGCAAAAGCTAAATTCCATTCCTCTCGACTATTAATAAGGATAACTCGATCAAAACTTCATCGTTTTGAGATGCTCAAACAACAAAATCATTTTTAACGGCTCAATCCATGAAATTCTTAACGCTTTTCCCTTCAATGCCGGTTGAAAAACTACCTAATGAGAAGCGTAAACCCAGAATACAAGAGGAGTTTTGAAAGTGTATGTAAAACTGTAGTTAAAGTAAGATCGTTGCATTGAAACGTCGTCGTAAACCACAATAGATTACCACTCTCAATTCGTATAAGGATCCCATCATAAGTAACGAGAAATTAATTTACAGCACAAGACAACATTCATTTTCGGGTGAAAACAAAAAAGGTTTTTATCGGCTATTCAAAAATGAAGTCGTCGATAAAAACCTTCTTTATATTACTCTATTGAAAGAGACTAATACTATTAATCTTCGGTTGCTTTTGGAGCTTTCATAATAAAGAAATATGCCAAGAACCAACCAACTATAAGAATTGAAAATACCATTGGAGAATACTCTACTTTTGGTGCTTCAATATCATGACCTTGTGCTCTATAAATCATTCCTAGTGTTGCCAGTAAAAGACCATTGATCAACGTTGCTAATCCCTTAGTCCAACCTTTTACACCTTCTAGAAGTTGTTGTTGTGTTTCTTTTGTTTCTAACCATTTTGATTTATTGGGTACTACAATCAGTTGTTGAGGTAAATGTAAAACACTAGCTCCCAACCCTGCTAAAGCGATGTTGATAAATAGTAAAATTCCCATAGAAGTATAGAAAAAGTCGCTTTTTGACATCACCATTGCACTAGCATCTTTCGTTGCACCTATGACCATTACTCCACTATCGGGGAAGTAAATGTAGGCTAACAAAGAATATCCTAGAAAAATAAAAAGGGAAAGTGCCCAAATAAACTTGATGTATTTCATTCTGAAAACTAACTAATGTTTGATGTTTCGGTTTAGTGGCGTAAAGATATAGTTTTTTTTAAATGAATATTTAACATTGAATAATGAAAAATCAGTTTCGCTGAAGAATTAACATTTTGTCATTTTCTGTGGGATAGTTTACCTCTTTTTGATTTTTAAAAATAGGCAGTAATTGCAGTACAATAAATGCTTATGTGTTGTGGTTTGCGAGAGATTGTTGTAAATCCATGTTTCATGTGTTAAGTGCTAGCGTCACTTGGAACTACTTATTGGCGAAGTCTCCTGATTTCGAATACAAACACAACATTTTCTTTTATTTCGAAGTCGGGAGACTTCGTCAATGTATCATCACAAGTGACGCCTATCGGCTTAACACTTGCGATATAAAAACATCCATTTTACATAACCATTCACTATTTACATAGGAATTTTTTAAATAATTAACGGATAACTTAGATTACGATGTGGTTACACACTTGTAAAAAAACATATTTCCTTATTCAGTTTTAATATTAAATTCTTAACTTATTTAAAAGTAAAACACAACACATAATAATCATGAATTATTCAACTAACCAAAAATCAGCATCTCAAACTTCACTCCAACACCTCACCCAAAAGTTGCTGAGCAACCGAGAACGGGTTTTTCTGGGTGGAGGTGAAAAGAAAATTGCTAAACACAAAGCCAAGGGTAAAATGACAGCCAGAGAAAGAGTGGATTTTCTACTCGATAATGCAGAAGAAGCCATTGAGATTGGTGCTTTTGCAGGAGAAGACATGTACAAAGAGCATGGCGGTTGTCCCTCTGGAGGAGTGATCATTAAAGTAGGAAAAGTAAGTGGTAAAAACTGTGTGATCGTGGCCAATGATGCCACAGTAAAAGCTGGAGCTTGGTTTCCTATCACAGGCAAAAAAAATCTTAGAGCACAAGAAATAGCCATAGAAAATAAAATACCCATTGTGTATCTCGTAGACAGTGCAGGTGTTTATTTACCTATGCAAGATGAAATTTTCCCAGATAAAGAGCATTTTGGAAGAATTTTTAGAAACAATGCTGTAATGTCGGCAGAGGGAATTCCACAAATTGCGGCCATCATGGGAAGTTGCGTAGCAGGTGGAGCTTATTTACCCATTATGTCAGATGAATCACTTATTGTCGATGGAACTGGGAGCGTTTTCTTAGCAGGATCTTATTTGGTCAAATCAGCCATTGGCGAAAGTGTAGATAATGAGACCTTGGGCGGAGCTACCACACATTGCGAAATATCAGGAGTGACTGATTATAAATGTGAAGACGATGAGGCTTGTCTTAACAAAATCAAAAGTTTAGTGGACAAAATGGGTAATCCCAATGAAGCAGGCTTCAACAAGGCTGCCCCAGTGGCTCCCAAAAAGGATATCAATAGCATTTATGAGGTTTTCCCTGATGATAGGACCAAACCTTATGATATGTTAGAGATCATTGAGCGACTTGTTGACAATTCAGAATTCGAACAATATAAAGAAGGCTACGGTCAAAGTATCTTGTGTGGCTATGCCCGCATTGATGGTTGGTCCGTGGGGATTGTTGCCAATCAACGTACGATCGTCAAATCAAAGCAAGGTGAAATGCAAATGGGAGGAGTAATCTATTCTGATTCTGCAGACAAAGCGGCTCGTTTTATGATGAACTGTAATCAAAAGAAAATCCCTCTATTTTTTATACATGATGTAACGGGTTTTATGGTTGGAAGTCGCTCAGAGCACAACGGTATCATCAAAGACGGTGCTAAAATGGTCAATGCCATGGCGAATAGCGTAGTTCCCAAATTCACGCTAGTCATTGGTAATTCGTACGGTGCTGGTAATTATGCAATGTGTGGAAAGGCATATGACCCACGCTTGATGCTGGCGTGGCCTACTTCTCAATTGGCTGTAATGAGCGGTAAGTCTGCTGCTACCACATTGCTTCAAATTAAAGTTTCAACCCTCAAAGCACAAGGTAAAACAATTGATGAAGCAGAGGAAAAAGCACTATTCAATGAGATAAAAGCAAAATATGATAGTCAACTTTCTCCTTATTATGCTGCTGCACGTTTGTGGATTGATGAGATTATTCAACCTGAAGAGACCAGAATGTATATCTCAAAAGGTATTGAGATGGCCAATCAAAACCCCATCGATAAACGCTTCAATGTAGGTGTAATTCAAACTTAGAAAATGGTGAACTACGTAAACATCATTCTTAATGCTTATGGGTATTAATACTCGTAAGCATTAACTTTTTAAAATTCAAAACTAACAATAAAAACGTGAAATATAGTTTATCGTACTACATTATAAAAATTGTTCTTCAACTGAAAGGTATCAAAAAAGACTTCAGTGAAGACCCTATTAATTATCTCAAAATCAGAAAAGAAGATATCCATCAACCTAAGGGAAGGTTTTTCAAACAAAAAGGGGTAAGTACTTTCAAAGTATTAAAATCAAAAATTACCGAAGTAAAAATCAAAGACGATAGTCATCAAATTGTCCTCTTCCTACATGGTGGAGCCTTTATTTCTGGCCCTGCCGAACATCATTGGGAAGTCATGAAATCTATTATTAAAAAGACGAAAGCGATCGTTTGGATGTGTGATTACCCCAAGGCTCCAGAACATAAAATTGACGAGATCTCGGAAAATATTGATGAGGTATATCAAGAGATCGCAAATCGATATCCTTCTAAGAAAATTGTTTTAATTGGAGATTCTGCTGGGGGTACATTATGCATGGCACTCACTCAAAGATTAATTCAAAATAGAAAAAAAGTTCCTTCAAAAGTCATCGTTTTATCTCCGGTAATGGATGCTACAATGACCAACAACGAAATTGAAAAAGTTGAAAGTAAAGATCCTATGCTCTCAAAAGTGGGGGTTAGAAGTGCTAAGAAACTGTGTGCAGGAAATGACTTAGAGAACCCCAAAATTTCTCCTTTAAATGGTGATTTCAGAGGTTTCCCTCCCACCCTATTTTTAGTGGCTGAAAATGATGTTACCTACCATGATCAAATTTTGACTGTTGAAAAAATGATAACACAAGGAGTTGATATTGACATCATCAATGGGGAAGGTATGCCACATATTTGGGCCTTTCTTCCTGTAATGAAAGAAGGGAAAGAAGCCTTACACCGAATTATTAAATCAGTAAATGATAATATCAACTCCATGTAGAGTTTTAAGACTACTGGAATATTTTGACAAAAAACAACCCCAAAACCGAGGTTCTGGGGTTGAAAAATTTAATAACCTATTATTGGCTACTTTATCACAAACTTTTTGTATTTAGTACCTGTTTTTACTCCTACGACATTTACAACGTAGATTCCTGTCCCAAGATCATAATCAGATAAATCAATTTCTATCTCATTTGCACCTAAGAATACAGTAGTATTCAACTCTAAATACTTTACTCCAGAAATACTAGAGATACTAATCGTAACAAGATCTTCTTCTTGCATATCTAACTGAAGAACAAAGTCAGTCTCAACAGGATTAGGATATAAATTTATCCTTTCCTCCAATAACTGTTTATCTTCATTGTTCAGATTAAATAATACAGGGTTATCTACTGATCCTGATCTCTTGTTGGTCTGGTATGAGAAATCCTCTGTAGTACCAATTATAGTATTTGTGCTTGATTGATAATATTTCACTATCAACTCTTCTTCAGCATTTCCTCCATAAATAAGTCCAGAGAAATAGGTTTCTTGATTTACAGCATCAAATACTGCATCTAGTACACCATACAACTCATCATTTTGTCCGCTGATAATCAATTGATCACCCTCTTCGATTGGCAGGTCATGCATCTTTGCAATTAAAGAAGCTGAATGCTCAAATTGAGAACTTTCGACAGACCATTTCTGTACCTTTCTTGCATTGCTTTCGCTTTCATAACGGTTATCCTTTTCAGGCCACAATTCTTGAATGTCAGTACCAAATGTCATAATCGATTGAGCATTCAATTGGATTTGATAAGCTTTAAAAGGTTGCATATACGTTAATTGACCTTTCCAAGTACCCGCTTCAAAAGTTGCAAATTGATTTTGTGTTTTCAATATACCTTCTGTAGGGATATCTCCTATAAAACCAAGCACTTCATTGATGTGTTGCTCATCTTGGATTGGTGAACCGATTAAGTACCAACCTGAAGGTTTGTCTAGTAAGAAGTTTCTGGTAATATCACCTGATTGATAGCTACCCGTGAAACGTATACTACCTTCATTTTGCACATAAACCCAATATCCTTGACCTCCTTTCAATGAATCCAAGTTAGAAACTAACCAATTTTTACCATCAAACTGAGTAAAATTGTTCTTATCCTTTACTTGATCACCTTCTACTAAAGGATAACCTAGGAAGATACTCTCAACGCTTGCATCTTTTGGTTGAGCATTTAATGAAATCATATTCCATCCTGATGATAAATGAATATACCTTGCTCTACCTTCCGACTTATTTACTCTTAATGTATCAGGCGTTCCTGTACGACCATATAATGTGTCTGATTGAAAAGTGACTAATCCATTGGTATTATATGCATCGTATTCGTATCCGTTGGAAGCGTCAAGTACTCTGAAGTCCACCGCCTTTCCATGATCATCAGCATTACCAAAGACCGTAAGGTATAGTCTATCATTGCTTACATCATCCAATTTCGACCATTGTGCTATTCCACGGATTTCATTATCGATCACCGCAGCTACAACATCATTCGTATCTGCACTTAATACCATATTAGATAGAGCATCTTCTGCAAAACCGAGTAAGCTGATCATTTCCATAGAAGACTCATAATCACTTGGATTTACAGACCAATTTGATACTTCACTATTTAAATGAACTGTCAAATAAAGTGCTGTTGCTTCAAAACCATCCACTTTTGCATATACTGTATCGCGATATGTCCCTGCTTCTTTTTGGAAAGAATTAAAATTCAAGTACATATCTCTCTCCCCATTACGGAATTGTTGTTGTGCATTGTTCTCAAGGAGAATGTTATTTTGGTTCGATAAAGAAATCCAGGTTGTATCATATCCTGATAGTGAGAAATACTCAATTTGATCCAGATTGGATTTCAATGTAACTTCCACTTGATGAGTGGTATTCATATCCATAAAGAACTCAATCTCATTACTTGAGAAATACACAGGAGAATAATTGACTTTAAAATCCCATGTGAACCTTTCCAAATTAGAATTACCTTGATAATCGACTAGAGCTGCTGAATCAATATTTACAGTCAAAAGTTGATCATTCAAACTATCTAGGAGGGTCTCTTCAATTATGAATTCCAAACCACTACCTGAACAAATCACCTCAAATTCAATTGAATTTAGGGCTGTATCTGTAATTGTGATTAACGATGAATCCATCAGATAGCAATCTAAATCTTTATTGAATTCAATACTGATAACATCACCAATAGAAAGAATTCCATCTTTTGGTGCTTCATCCCCTACTAACTGAATTGTAGACCTGTCTATTGTACCACTAATAATGTCATATTCAGAGTTACCGTATTCACCACATTCTGCCGTTATTTTAATCTCATAATTGCCGTCAATGATGCTTTCGTCTTCATGAATATTCCAAATAAATGGATACGTAGGCATTGGGTAAGTAAGCTTCATTAGTTCAAAGTAATTACTTAAACTATCCACGGCAACTGACTCAATTTCTGTCCATTCTTCAGTACCCTCTCTTCTATATTCTAAGGTTAAACCCTCCGTGTAATGATATAAACCGTCAACCTCATAATCCGTGACTTTTATGGTAAGAAGCTCATTTCCTTCATCATCATAATTGACAACAAAATCACTCTCAGGTACATAGATAGACACTGGTGAACAAGGCTTATTGAAATACACTTCATATTCCAAAGTATCCGCTTCATAAGCACCATCACCGCACTCCGGTTTAACCACAAATTTAAGATCGGTGAAGTCATAGAAAGGATCCACTCTTTCCACTAAGATTGTTCCATAATAGGCTTCTCCTGCATCCAAACCAATAGGGTTCTTTTCGTAAGTCAAACTTGCGTGATTCTTATTTTCACCCGCAATTGGTTCAATCGTGAAATAACGTCTATCTGTTGTAATATAACTTCCGTTACCAACAGAGAAGTGAAGAATCGCTTTCTTATCTGGCTCCACATCATAAATTACATTACTGGCCACAGAGGTATCACTCGATGCGTACCCAGCAGTGAAATCATCACGTTTTGCTGTTCCTATTACGTATGGACAAGCAGTTCTACCACCTAATAAATCAAAATATGGAGTGTGACCTTGGTTAGTACCTTTTACCACCATTACGGAATAAAGGTCACCGTTGTCATCATCATCCAATACATAACCGATGGTATAAGCACTATCGAGCGTTACACTTTCTTTTTCGGTCAATGTGATTTCATCGTAGTGCGTTTCTCTATCTTCTTCGATCACACGAGTACGTGTTTCCATTTCGATACCCGTTTTGATCCCTAGATCGAAGTTTTTCGCCCACTTAATACCTGCAGGAGTAACTTCAGTACCTAAAGCAATTGTGGTTGTTTTAGCTCTGAATTGTAATCCAATCTTATAAGAAAGATCTGCAGCATATTTCGTTTTGATAAAGAATTCACTTTTTCTTGCACCATATTCCATCTCCTTTGTTCTCCATTTTTGAGTAAACGTATTTTTCGTTCCCCATTTAGATACAATTTGATTGGTGTTGGCTCCAGCACCACCCGTGAAAGTTTTATTGTCAATCCCTGCACCTTGGTATTGCTCTCTAAAGACTTCCATTAAAGCTTCGATATTATCTTGAATTTCTTCTACTACTACTGCATCAGTAATGATATCATCCTTCAATGAGACATTTGCACTTTCGTAGTTGTAATTCTGACTATCATTACCAGGATGTTCATCGATGATTTCATTTTGGTAATCCTCATCTAACTTCACTTCGCTAAATACTTCTGACAATAAAGTATACTCAAATGCTTGTTGCTGTTCGAGTGCTACATTATTGATATAGTTTTCGTATTGCTCCGTTAAAAGATCAGTCCAGCCGTATTCCGCATCAAGATCCTCGTTGTAAGGCGTGTACACATTTAGAGAGTCATCATCTGTCCAATTACCCCAATGTGCTTCACAGAAAGTTGTTAACTCATCAAATCCTTGATCTTCAACCAAATTATCTTGAAGTAACTCCTTACAAATGGCATACATTGGAATAGCGTCACGATTTACATAAATGTCGATAGCTTCCCAGTTGTCACGTGTGACCTCAAAGATTTCTCTGTCATCATCACTCAAAATAACATTCGGGTTGTTCAACAATGAATCATATTCGAATACTGTCTGACGAATGTGATCTATCGTGTAGGACCATTGCGTAGTGATTTCACTTCCTGCAATATCGTAGCTTAACAATTCAGCGACAGTTGCTCCACCACCTTCTTCTTCCAAAATGGTGATTTCTTTTGCAACACCATATGTCATTGCCACACCCATACCAACGATGACATCTTCCTCATGGAAATCCAAGTAGCCATCGTTTTTCACGGTCTTAGTTGGAGACTTAGAAGTTTCAAACCTCTCGGTTGTTTTCAATGACAAGTGAATACCATAAGCATCGTTCTCGTTGCTACTAATCTCAGCAAAATCACCATACATAGACGTCATCTCCGTTGAATTCTCTGGTATGAAATCATCATGATCATCTAAATCAGAAGCTCCTTGTACTTTCTCAAACCACTGTTCCCAATGCATATCGTCCGTACTTGCTTCGTAATATTTAGAGATGGTAACGTCTTTCTCTACATAACTGTAACTTCCATCTCCAGGAGGGTCACGTAAGACAAATAACGGGATTTGGATCTCGCCATTGTCAGTCGTATCAACAGAAACTAAGATATCTCTACCCGCTGCGGCTGCAGTACCCGTAACTAATACTGGATAGGCAATTGCTGTAAGGAATTCTCCCTCCTTACTATAGTACTCCACAAACATTCCTTGTAGATAAGGAACAGCAGGGTTGATATTTTCAGCAGTGAAGGTATAATTGAATAAACCATCAGGTCCTGCCTGTAATTCAATATTTGCCTTTTCAGCATTTGCTGCTGCATTTCTCACTACTACAGTACCATAATCCAACACACAAGTATTGGTATTAATTTGCTCTTCAATCTGGAAATTGAATTCATAATCATTCCCTTGAACCAAAACATTCAGCCAATCAGGAATCTGCTCAGGAGTAGTATTTGTTAGATTGAATTCATCGATAACATCCTCAAAACCATTTACCTCTAATGTTAGGATTTCAGGAATCACATGGAACTCAAAATATTTAACACTATCCTCTTCACCTACAAATTCTCTTTCTCCACTTAAAATGGACTCATGGATATCAGTTACATTAATTTGTTGAGGTCTGGTCGCAAAATAATCAACTACTGATTGTGAGATAGGATCCAAAGGTTCAGCACCTGAGACCCTTAAAGAATACTCTCCTACTGGTAAACTCAGCTGAAGAAGGCCATTTAAATTCGTGTTGTATTTTTCATACATACACCCTTCTTTAGATTCAACCAATACCTCAAAATTGTAAGTTCCTAAACTTCCGTGACAACCATTAACAACATTGATAGCAAAATCATAAGTAGTACTATCTACATAAGAAAACTCTGCTTTATCCATAAATAATGCTGCAAGTAGCGTGTCAGGTGCTACATTGAAAGAGAAATATCCTTCTGTTCCATTTTCTTGATCCTGATCTGAAATATCAATTATATAATATTCTAAACCTTCCATTGAAAGAGGAACAAATGAATAGAAACCAGTACCATCCGTAACAGATTGTTCAGAAGCCTTGACATCATTACCCAATACATCTTTATAATGTAATGTCACTGTTGCTCCTTCTACAGGACATCCCGTTATGGCTTTCGTCACCATACCACTGATTGACTTTCCATCTAAATCATAAATAGTTGCTGCAGTGTGGACTCCTGATTCCGTAACCGTAAATGTTTGTGGTGTATTAATTAATCGGTGATCATTGTATGATGCCGTGATTGTGTAATCAACAGAATCTTCTTCATTAAAATAAATCTGATTGAAATCATAGCCACCTACATTATTGGTTGCTGTCACATAGCTATAAGTGATATTATTATCATCAGTATGAGTTAGCTTAACCTCAGCCCCTTCTACAGGTAGATTTCCATTTGCAGTTGCCACCAAACCTGTCACACTATTTAAGGCATAGGCATAGGCACTTGCTACCGCTTTAGCACCATTCACTGAAGAATTCTTGTAAGGGACTACTTCATATAAATTCAACGTATTGATAGCCGCTTCGCTATCGTAAAACTCATAGGATGTCCCATTCGTTAATCCGATGTATTCTCCATTTCGGAAAATTCTCACTTCATCCAAATCTTTATCCGAATTGAATTGCCATGATAATTTCACCACAGAATAGTTTGTTTCCGCATTTAAGTTAGAGATCATATCGATAGCACTCCCACAACTTCCAAAACTTATGTTTGCAGAACGATTAGCAGTGGAGTTAGTGATGACATTCCCATCTATATACCTAAACGGAACAACTTTCACTGACCTTGTTGCACCACAAGAACTTCCATCATTATCAATATGATAATAATCTCTCTCCCATGATTCAAGGGTATCAACTGCAGCATTGTTGACATAAACAATGAAACCATTAATGTATTCCCAATTGTATGTCCACTTTGCTCCTAGATGATGCTTACTATTGCCTGAAGATGAAATAGTACCTAATGTAGGGAAATTTGGATAGGAAGCTAATGCTACATTTTTCTCATCAGAATAATATACAGATTGTGCTTCATCACGGAAATCAAGCACTTTTACTTGATACGTATAGCTTTGACCAGGTTTACCTTCGCTATCGATATAAGATGTTATATCAGGAGTCAATTCTGTTAAATATTGACCATCACGATATAAAATGAAACCATCGATATACTCATAATCATAAGTCCAGCTTAGTTTTGCTACACTATTCTCTGTTCCTACTTGTAGATCTTTTACAGCTGCTAACTGAGGGAAAGTGGCTGTATCTGTTACTGTAGAGGAATAATACTTATCAAAAGCATCTTCACGATATGCATAAATAGTATATTCATGCCATGATTCAGGAATACCAGATGTATCAGTAAAAGCCAACGTTTCCGATTCCAATTGTGCTAATAATTTACCATTTCGCTCAATCTTGTACCCATCGATGTGCCCTGCCGGATAAGTCCATGTTAGATTTACCACGTTCTGATCTGAAGAAGTAGCCGCAAAATCTTGCACCACCTGAAGGTTAGGGTAAGTGGTTGTCACTGTAGCCTCTTGAGAAAATGAATTGGAAGTTCTGTTGTATCCAATCAATTTATAGACATAATTAATACCTGGTACCGCTGTTGAATCCACAAATCGGTTTGGTTCATCGGCTGAAATTGCTGCGATAATATCACCTGAACGATATAAATGGAATTCATCTGCAATACCTGAATATGTCCAGCTTAAACGCACTTCATTTGAATCTTGAACAGCTGTTGCATAAAAGCTGCTGATATTACAGATTCCCGGATAGATCACAGAATGATCATACAACAAGGTATCACCATAATGATCTTGGCCATTTGGAATTTCTGTATAAGGCTGAATACCATAAGTATATGACTCACCTGGCAAACCCGTTTTATCTAAAAATTCTAAGGGTTGACCTTCCAACAACTCTATTTTTTCAATAGCATTGAAATCCCTAAATAAGATAAATCCAGTGTAGTTTTCCGTGGTAGTCATCCAATCAATTTTCACTGCATTCTCTTCCTCTATTGCATTTACACTTAGTGCTACGACTTCTGCAGGTATAGAGTGATCTATTCTTTCTACAGGATAATGAATTGTATTTTGATATTGAGCTTGAAGTTGATATAATGATGAAGATAACGCATTAGCATCATATACATCTCCAGCAATATTGTAATTATCTTTTTCGAGAAGAATAACAATTGAGTCCACTTCAGATTTACCCGTTACACTTCCATCATTAAAATCTTTAAAGAGGAAATATCCCTTTTGGTCTGAAGCCGTATTCTTACGCTGAACTACTTCTCCATTTACATACAATAAGGCCATCACATCTACTCCCATCACTGGTGCTACACCATCTGCATCAACTACAATTCCTTCCATTTGGAAATGACCACTACTCGATCCTACTGCTGCATAATTTTTTGATTTTTGAATAGCACCAGTATTTGGGTCTTCATAAACTGCACATAATTCATAAATGTAAGAGGCTCCGGCTTCGATTTGATCATCCAGATAATTTCTATATTGTGTAGGAAGAGTATCCAAAACTACACCATCTCTAGAAATTACAAAACGAGCCAAATGATCAATTCGATGATTCCACGTTAACTCAATCATTCCTTCAAGATTCTTTGTGGCTGTAAAACCTGTAGGGTCCACATAAGTAGTTGAGGTACCTGAAAGTATAAGTTGATTTGAAGTTTTTGAAATATCAGTTGGTAATTTCTCTGATGCAAAAGTCAAAATATATTGAACTTCTGAAACATTTGATCCAATACCTGTTAAACCATCCTTGAATTGATAATCAAAATTTCCAGTATACCAATTTGCAACAACTACAGTATCACGTTTTGTACTTGAAATTTCAATTCGTTCTAATTGAGCAGCTTCATTTACTCCCAAATTATTTTGATAAGCAAAATCCCAATTTACATTCACCACATTGTCATTTCCGGTTGTTGGATCAAAGACGGCTGTTACCATCAAATCCGATGAAGAATAGTTAATTCCTACATTACTTAGTGGGGTGGTATTGAATTCTGAAACAATTGGATCATCTTGTAGGGCAGTATTTCTGTAAGCTCGGATATGATAGTCATAACTTTCGCCAAAAGATAAAGTATTATCTACATAAACCAAACCACTGTAAACGGCCTCTTTCCTAATATCTGATACTAAAACAGTATCATTTACAGAGGAAACACGATAAATTTGGTAGCCATCGAAATTGTATTTTGATAACGAGATATCCGCTTCATTTACTTGATGCTTCCAAACTAATTCAAAAGCTTTATCGCTATTCGACTTAGATTTAGTTAAATCAAATTCTGGTACAGGTAATACAGGAGTAATAAAGTCAACATACTCTAACTTTGTCGATTTCTCTTCTGAATATTTACTTGTAGTATACAAATAATAAGTCGCTTTTTCATTAGGCAAGAAATCACTCCAAGTTAGTGAACGGTCCCTTCTTTCAAGATGTGCAATTTCTTCTTCCTCTGAAGATCCCTCTACAATTCTAGTGATCAAGAATTGATTAAAATCATAGCTTGAAGTACCTAAATTAAATTTCACTTCTCCATTTGAAGTTGTAGCCACCGAAAATGATGAAGGAGTTGGAAGAGATTCAGTAGTCACATCTGTAATGACAGTTTCATTGTAATTCACTTCTTCATGTGTAAAAGTAGCCGTGATCAACTTATAATCATATGTTGTATTTGGTGCTACTTCTTCATCAAAAAATCGCAAGCGTTCTGGATAATTACTATCATTTGATCCATCTAAATAATAGTTACTCCATTCACTGATGAGGGCTAGTAATTCCCATTCTTCTTCCGTTTGTTCTGGAAGCTTTCTTTGGATATAAAAAACAACTTGATCGTTTGGAATCACATTAGACTTTAGGTTGAAGAAAATTTCAACCGAGGTCGCATTTTCATTGACACCTAATGATAATGGATCATAAACTACTGGTAAATCGGCTACAGCATTAAATGATTCGTCTACCAATACTAATACATCATTTCTACTTGGTGTATCTAATGAAACGTAGAATTCATTGTCCAATAATTCATAATCATAATCCGCAACTCTAATGGTATACGTTACGCCGGTTGCGCCAAAATAAAGTTGATCAAATTTAAAACTGCCTTCAAAATCAGTGGTTGTTGTATCTGAATAGACTACATCATCTAATGTTGCAGAAGCGATTATCCTTGTATTTTCTAAAGCCCAAGGTCTTAAAGTGTCGGCAACATTTAAATTAGGTCTTCTTCTTCCTCTTCGAATAGTTTCTGCTAAGTCAGAGACTAAATAACCACTTATGGAACCAATTTTTGGTACATCTATCTCCAATTCATCATAACCATAGATCTCCCCATTTTTAATACCCGCTATCTTATAGGTTTCTAAATCACCATGTATAGGGAATGTGTATTCATAAGTATCAATTGTTGAACTTAAGAGCGTGAGTTGAGAACCATTATAATAAACTGCAAGTGTGTCTATGACTAAAGTATCGTTATCATCACTAGTCAAATTCGTCCAATCCAATATCACTGTACCGTCTTTATATGAAGCAGTAATATCCATATCAAATAAAGCACCCGTTGTTTCATCAAGATCATATATTTCATCATGTCGAGCGTTATACCTTTTTACGGTATAAGTATTTTCCTCACCCATCCATAAACCTGAACTTTGATAATCTTCATAAGAAGTACTTCTTGTTCTAGCGATTTCTGAATTGTTTCTGTAGATGATATATTGGTCTGTAACATCACTTGAATCCGACCATGTCAGTGTCACTTTTCCTGGGTCGTTGGAAGTTGCCATTAAGTCTCCATCATACAATGTACTCGTTGATCCAGTAGCTCTCAATGTTACACACACCGGCTCACTTGAACCATACTCTGTAATCTGCAAACGATAATTTCTACTTACGTCAGGACCTAAAAAGTCAATTACAGACCCTACAAATAACCTATTTTTGTCTGTCTCATTATCAAAAGCAGTCCAGTTGCCATAATTTATACCGGCCACATAACTTGCATTACTCGTAACTTCATTTGACAATGATAATGGATTACCACTATCGTAGTTTTTAGCGGAGTATAAAGCCACTAGACCTGTTGTTGATCCTAATACTGGATAATAATAATTGTATTTTACTTCAAGACTGTTTCTAGTATGATCCCAAAGCCTTATATCAGCAATAGCACCATTAAGTTGTTCACCATTCCCATTTCCGGCAATCTTTGTAAACTCCCAAGGCATAATACCAGAGACTGTGTTAACTAATTCACCGTCTAAATACAACTTAAATACTTGCTCACCTGATGCAGGTTCTGCAGTCAAAGAAACGTGTGTCCAAGTATTTTCATCAATTGTTCCTCCTAATGCTATCTCACCGTCTTCTGTTTTCAAGAAGAACGTATTATTACTGATGTAAAGTTGCTGATTTTCTGTATCATCAGTTAAAATCAAATGTTTACTCTGGGTCAGTTCTTCGATCTTAATCCAAGCTTCAAAGCTATATTCATAAGATCTAAAACCAGCTCCTAAGTCTGCAATTGGGTCAATAGAAATATAAGATTCCTCTTTCTCGAACATAAGCTGATATTCGCCATTGAGTTTAGTGGAATTGATAAAAGAAGAAGGATCTGTAATATGTGTTACAAATATCTCCTCTTCAGTATCATCATCTAGTATTCTGAAATAAACAGATTCATCAAAATCTCCAATCAAACAGTTCGCATCAATTTCCCATTCTACTAGCACCATGTCATCAGAAGCTTTGTTAGAAGCTGTAAGACCAAATGCCATAACAGAGCCATAATCTGCAATGTATTCCGATTCACGATAAGTGGTAACAGGAGCTGATTGTTCATATCCAAATGCTCTAAGAATATATAAATACTCTTTACCACTTTCTACATCATAATCAGTATATGTAAAACCAGGAGCATCAATAGCAACTGTTGCTATATGCACCATGTTTTCTGTGAGGTTCGTTGCTATTGTACTATCTGAAATTTCAACTACATCCTCTGCTTTAGCACGATAAATCCAGATACTATCATAGAATTCTGATTCGATCGCATCCGCATTGTAAGACCATGTTACCTCTAAACCTGAGTAGAGAGAAAAGTCTTTGGCATCTACCTTATCCAAGATAGTATGCTTTTCTGAGATACCTCCTTGGGCTATCTCCCCATCATTTATTTCGATGGACCCACTACTAAAATAAAATAGCGAGTTAGTAGAACAGGTCGGGTCAAAATTGATGACTGATGCCTGCTCAAAGTCATTCCGATTGGTACAACCTTCATTTATACTCTGAGCCATCAGTACTGTCTGACTTAGCAAAGTGAAAATAAAGGCAATAACAACCCGGGACTTTATTTTATAATAAAAGCCTTTCATGAGTTTTATTTAAAAAAGAATTTTTTCGATTTAGTTGGTTATAAGCTTCTTGAACCTATTCATTTGGTTAAATTGGCTTTAGAAAAAACAATTATTTTTTTCTGTCTCTTCTTTTTTCTCTTTTTGATTTTTTCTGTTCAATTTCAGCTACTTTCTTCTCTAATTCGATCACATATAAAGTTAACTCCTCTACTTTCTCAAGTAAAATACGCTCTACTTCTACTACATCAACACCTGATTCTTTTACTTCAGCAGCAGAAGGCATGTTAGGCAAATGTCCTTTTTCTTCAATAAATGAAGCTACCTCAGACAACGGTGCCAATTCATATTCTTCTTCAAATACATAATCCGGCCATTCATTGCTAGGAGCTGCTACTACTCGTTTCGCAATCACATCACCTTCTACTATCAACTCATACTGATCAATTGCGTGATTGTTGAAACTGCTATGGTCTCTTGAACCTATGTAAACTTGTGATTCAAAGTTGGCATCTTCTTCAAACGAAGCACTCTTTTCAAAAGTCGCTGACTCCGCAAAACTTGAAGCTCCATTAGCTCTGAAAGTACCTCCTACGTTCAATTTGTATTGAGAATTAGTCACTCCAATACCCACATTACCTAAGTTGTTTATCGCAAAATGAGTACCCCAAGAGATTGATTCTCCTGCTGCTTTACCTGAACCATCAGCCCATTTGAATGCGATCCAATCATCATTGCTCACTTCAACACCCATGTCAATGAAAGCGGCATCCTCATTTCCTACAAGGAATTTTTCACTTGTTCCTGTAGTAGCATTCCACTTATGCTGAATTCTACCATTACCGTCTTGTACTGAAATGTTGTACTGAGAAGTTCCACCAGGTAAAATGATACCTTCACCACCATCCAAAGGTGTTCCATTGTCTGAACTGTTATAAAGTCCATTTTCCTTTCCACCCGCGACAATAGTACCGTTTACATCTAAAGTAGTTTGAGGTGAAGTAGTTCCAACCCCCAAGTAACCATTTGAAGCCAAACGAACCTTAGTACTGTTATTGATTCTCAAATCAATTAATTTTCCAGATTTTGCATTGATTAAAGTTGTACCATCTGCTTTCTGTAATAATGCATAGCTCGATGAAGTGTAGTTATCGTAATGTGCAAACCCGGCCATGTCCGTATAATTAGAGATAAAACCTATTTTGGCTTTACCGATAATTGCCGATACATCAGTATCAGGATACACTTCAAAATACTCAGAGGCATTTCCTGAACCTACTCTTACTTTACCTGCACTTGAAATTCTAAACCTTTCGGTATTGTTTGTAGCAAATTGCATGTAATCATTCGATTCGTTCCAAAGGAATGCCTCACCCGTTTTGTGTTGTCCCATTGTAAATCTAGAACTTGATCCTGAATAGAAGTTTAATCTAGTTGTACTGTTTGGATCAGAGATTCTAATGTTACCATTGTAAACATGAAGTTTGTCACTTGGATTGTCAAGACCAATACCCACACGGCGAGACTTCAAGTAGATGTCATAGCTTGTGTTTGCATCAATGATCAAACCACCATACAAATTACTGTCTGGATCCCATTGTCTCAGACCTGACCAGGTTTTGCCATCTGTTTCAGTGACGATCATACCTACTCTTAGAGGTCCACCTGCATAGTTGTCATTGTTGTCGAGGTCCATGTAGTCCTCGTTCTTGTTGATAGCTGTACCAACCCACCATTCTTGGGCCATAGTGTTTGTAGTTGTACATACCATTAGTGTTATAAATAATGGTATTAGAATAGCTACTTTCTTCAAAGAGAAATAAAGATGTTTCATGAAAAAATTTAGTTAGATAATTATTTAATTTTTTTTAACTCAAAATTTCGGGGGCAAATGTGGTCATACACTTTGAGCTTTTCTAGTGATATTTTATTACATAAAACCAATTCTCCCAATTGTACAATTTTCACATATCACCAGTCTTCATTTCAGAAAAAAGATACTTAAATCATAATGTATTTATAATTATATAAAAGTGAATTATAAATGGTATTACCTTTATATTTAACCATCTTTATGTTACGAAAACATTATGTAAAATAATTTTAAGAAAACATGTCTACAGGTTCTAATTTCACACTTTTATTTAAAGTAATTTTATTTGTTTAACACAAAAAAACAAAACCTAAAAAACTGAAAATGTGTATTATAAAAATTATTCAATGAAAAAATATTCAATATCACCTTGACTTTACACACTGACGTACTTTTTCTGTAATGATATATGAATCATTTACTACTTCTCCTCAAAAATGTAACTATATGTCACCCTAAAAACCATTAACATTTAAGAAAAAAGAGTACATTTTTGATGAACATCATAACAGAGATAATAAATAAAAAATGGTTAAAGCTTAATGTCACTTTAGCAACATAGCTTTAACCATCAATAATTTTAGAGGTTAAGAAATTAAAAACTGTAAACTATAGTTTATGTCAACTTTCAAGCTTCCTTCTTCTTCATTTTTGTCTTAAAACAAAAACAAAGCAAAAAAGTAAGGGCTTTGAACGCAAAAGCTAAATTTCATTTCTCTTGTCTTAAGCGATCATTAAAAACCTCACAATTTCTAAATAGCACAAAAAAGTCACCCTCGTTATGCAACAAGGGTGACTACCACTATCTATTGAAATTTACATTATAAATTTTGTTCTAGATCTCCGCCAATGTCAGTTTCTCTGTAACCTTCACATTGGATTTTGAAAGCGTGAGCATAATCTGTTGGGAATTTAGCAGGACGTTTGATTACTAATCCATACTCATTTCTTTCCCATTTTAATGGCTCATCACTACCTAAAAGTGTGATTTTCTCGATTTTGTTGTTTAAGACACCAAACTTAGTGCTCAATGTTTCTACAACAATATCACCTTTTGGAGTGTCCATCACAAGAGCGTAGAATTCACTATCATTCTTTTTCGTGAATCGGATATCGTTTTCAGTGTAAACGATTTTCTTTCTTTCGATTTTATGACCACCAGCAGGAATTCTTGTAGGACCTTCACCGAAGATTGTCCAAGGACGAGTTCCGTAGATTGCTTCTCCATTTACTTTTAACCATCCACCAATATCAGTCAATAAGTTTTCCATTTCTACTGGAATTGTACCATCTGGATTTGGAGGAACATTCAATAACATGTTACCATTTTTAGAAACAATGTCAATTAAGATATCTACTAACTCGTTTGTTTTTACAAACTTCGCATTTGATCTGTAGAACCAAGTACCTGGAGAAGTATCCGTTACCCATGCATCCTTTTTCGGTTGGTTTGGTCTACCTCTTTCGTAATCTCTTACGGCTGTTGCTTCTGGGAATGTAGTTTCTTTAAACATTACCACTACTTCCTTATTCCACTCTTTACCTTTGTTGTAGTAATACGCTAAAAACTTCTTTCTGTAATTTTCATCCATATTTTCTAACCACCAGTCAAACCAAATAATATCTGGTTGATAATCGTCAATGTATTCTTTCAAGACTGCCCACCATTGATCATGGAATTCTTTTGTAGGCATTTTATCGTCATAACCGTGCGGTGTAGTATACAAGTCATAATCTTCTGGACTTACTGCACCTTCATATTGGTGAGCTGGAGCAAAATACATCCAAGTAAATGCGTGGTGGAAAGAAGAAAGGAACTTCATACCACGTTTTTCGACCGCTGTTTTGAACTCCTGAGAGATGTCTTTACCTCCATAGTTTACAGAATTCCAACGTGTCGCCTTACTATCCCACATGGCAAAGTTATCGTGGTGCATTGCCACTGGACCTGCAAATTTAGCCCCTGATTTTTCAAACAAATCAGCCCACTTTTCAGCATCAAAACCTGTTGGTTTGAAGTTTTCGATTAAGTAAGTGTAACCGTATTCCGCAGGGTCACCAAATTGTTCTACGTGATGTAAGTAATTTTTCGTTGGATTTGTGTTAGGAGTACCGTCTGGCTTTTTAGGTAATTTTCCTGTTTTCCAGTTTGGAATACCATTTTTACCATACATCAACATGCCGTGCCATCCTGGTAAGTATTGCTTTTCTTTCATATTAACGAAAGCGCCTGATACAGGTCCCCAGTGTGTATAAATACCAAACTTAGCATCTTGATACCAATCTGGTTCTTTGTTTACTTTCGCAATAGATTTCCAATCTTCTTGATACGTTTGTTCTGTTGTCAATTCTTGCTGTGCTGGCGGTTTTTGACAAGAAAACATAGCACAAAGAAGAATCGGAAGCGATAATTTTTTGACTAATTTCATACTTATAAAAATTCTTTTTTACTATTTCAATCTCAAAGACAAAAGAGATGTTATAGCATTGCTTTACGCTCTTGTCCTTGTCTTTCTACATTTTCAAAATTAGGTTGTAGACACACTTAGGGTAGAAAAAATTGATGCTTTAAATAAGGGGTAAATTTGTATTTAAGCGTATAAATGTGCTTTTATATCAATTATTTCACCTATTTGATAACATCAAATAGGCTGCTATAAACCATTTTTTAAGTGGAAATATTATTTTGTGCACCTATTATTACTAAACCGATTGAGGGATATTGAAGGAAGTAGTAAGTCACTAATGATTTAAATTCAAGTTTGTTCGTTAGAATTAAAGTCAAGGCTTTGATGGCGTAAGCTAAATTTCATTCCTATTGCCCCAATGATATTAAATGCTCTAAAGTTCAATTTGTGCTATCATCATTAGACCCACTTAAATTGTAGGCTAATGATGAATGAAAGCATTTTTCGAAACTTTTAAAAATAAAACCGTGATCAACACTATTGGTACATGGCTTAAGAAGTTAAATTATAAGGTCAACACTACCTTACCTACCACTTTCTTATTTAAAATATTATTCAATGTTGTTATTGCACCTTCAAAATCAACGGTAACTAATTTTGGAGATTTTACCTTACCGTTGACCAAAGCCACTGTCAAACCTATTCCGGCATCTACAATTGCTTTTTGTCCGATGTTTCCATGTTCGTGACCCGCACCTAGTGCCAATTGATGAAATGTCAAATTTTTCATAAAAACATTCTCATATTGATCAGGTCTAACCGTTCTTACCAGCTCCAACATTTGACCGTTAAAACCTAAAGCGTTTGCTGCTAAAATATCATTATCATCTCCGATTGTATCAAATGACTTTGTCACACCTTCACCATTTGTGAGTCGTTGTACTTCTTCCAGAACATTGACCTTATCATAACAAATCACATGATCAGCACCTAAACTTTTGACATACTCCTCATTTCTTGAAGAAGCAACGGCCAATATTTCTTTACACCCGCAGACATTTTTGGCAATTTGTACAGCATAAGATCCTACACCTCCAGATCCACCAATGATCAATAAAGAATCATCTTCATTGACCTTTAACTTTTCTACGATGGCTCTCCATGCCGTCCAGCCTGCACAAGGACTTGCTGCAGCATCCAACAAAGGCAGCTCTTTCGGCTTATCCAACAATGTATTCACCTTATGAATGGCGTATTCAGCTAACCCGCCATGAGGACGAGTCATGTTACCGTGGTAAAAAACTTCATCTCCTACATTCCAACCTTCTACTTCTTCACCAATTTCATCAATCACACCAACTACATCTAACCCAACTACCCACTCATCATTCATGCGCTCACCTACCATACCTTTCCATTGAATTACTTTTGCATCAACGGGATTGATACCACAAGCTTGTACTTTTATTCTTACTTCATCTTTTGCAGGAGTTGGCATTTGAATTTCTTCTAATTGAAATGTGTCTTTAGCCGAATGAAATGTTATAGCTTTCATGTTTTTGATTTATTGTGGATTATAGAAAAAGGCATCAACTTCATATGAAATTGATGCCTTAATTTAAGGAAAACTCTGATTATATAAAGTGATATTATAATCTCTGAATTAAAATATTCGTGCTGTTGATTTATTCTCCAAACAGCCCCTCGATCGATAAGTATCTTTCACCTGTATCATAATTGAATGTCAAGATAGTTGCGTTTTCGTCTATTTCAGGTAATTTCTGACTTACCGCAGCTAATGACGCTCCTGTTGAAATACCCGCTAAGAAGCCTTCTTGTAAAGCAAATTCTCTTGCGAATTTTTTAGCATCTTCAGCTTCTACTTTTACAGCACCATCAATGGCTTCAGTATCTAAGTTTTTGGGAATAAATCCAGGACCAATACCTTGAATAGGGTGAGGACCAGGACCTTCTCCAGAAATTACAGCACTTGTTGTTGGCTCAACAGCATAAACTTTTAAGTTAGGCCATTTTTCTTTTAAGATTTGTGCCACACCTGTAATATGTCCACCCGTACCTACACCGGTAATGATGTAATCAATGCCATTCGGGAAGTCTTCAATTAATTCTTGAGCTGTAGTCGTTCTATGAATATCTACGTTGGCTTGGTTATCGAACTGAGATGGGATCCATGAATTTTCTTCTTCAGCGGCTAATTCAGCAGCTTTTTCAATGGCTCCTTTCATTCCTTTCTCCTTCGCTGTCAACACCAATTTCGCACCATAAGAAGCTAATAATTTTCTTCTCTCGATACTCATCGACTCCGGCATTACTAAAGTCAATTTATAACCTTTTACCGCAGAAGCCATTGCTAAACCAATACCTGTATTTCCAGAAGTTGGTTCAATCAAATGAGTATCTTTATTGATCACACCATCTTGCTCAGCTTTTTCAATCATTGCTAAACCAATACGGTCTTTGATACTTCCTCCAGGGTTAAATTTTTCTGATTTAATGTAAACTTTACGATCTCCAAAGAGCTTATTAATTTGAATAACAGGTGTTTTACCAATTGTATCAAGAATGTTATTATATATCATTTTTCGTTTTATTTTTACTACTCTAGTATTTCTATAGGACAATATTAGTTATAAGAATTTAATGATGCTAATTTTTTGGTTATAAAATTTATTTTTGGCCCATGAGGTAACCACTTTAATATTGATTATCAACACAGTACAAGATAAAAATATTTGAGAAAATTTACCTTATGATGTGCCTTGGGATTGAAAAAAATCTCAACCTTAAAGTTTTCATTAAATTTCAATCTACCTTTCTATAAATCTTTATTGGATCTACTTTCAAATTTCCTTCTTCTTTATTAGAAAGCCTATTGGTGCGAATGATAAACGTAAGCGTCATTCGTGTCCCACTGATCATCAGAAATCTCCTGATTTCTAAATACCATAAATATTCGAAAACTTAGTTTACAGTGTATTTTCTTTGATAGCGTTAATAATTAAGTTGATTTCATCTTCTTCAGTTTAAATTACCTTATCTTGCAGCTCAATTTGAAAAACAGAAAGAAAAGGCATAGTGAGTTTAGATTTTCATCAATTTAATTTACCCGTAGCAGAAGTTGTTCCTGAGGTAAGAAAGCATTTAGCACAAGAATCCACCATCATTTTAAAGGCTCCTCCGGGTGCAGGAAAAAGTACGTTAGTACCGCTTACTTTATTGGATGAAGAATGGCTTGAGGGGAGAAAAATATTTCTGCTTGAACCCAGAAGATTAGCGGCTAAATCCATTGCTCAACGTATGGCAGATATGTTGGGAGAGAAAGTGGGAGAAACGGTAGGTTATCGAGTTCGATTTGATGTTAAAGTGTCTGAGCGTACACGAATTGAGATTCTAACAGAAGGGATCTTAACACGTATGCTTCAGGATGACAATGCATTGGAGGATGTAGGGATCGTTATTTTTGATGAATTTCATGAAAGAAGTCTTCACGCTGATCTAGCCATGGCACTTTGTAGAGAGTGTCAACAGGTATTAAGAGATGATTTGAAGGTAATGGTCATGTCAGCTACTTTGGATATGCCACAACTTTCTGCCTTGTTGGATAATTGCCCGATTGTAGAAAGTCAAGGTAGAATGTTCCCTGTTGAGAAATTCTATGTGGGAGATACAGATCGATATCTCTTACCTGAATTGATGACCAAAACAATTCAAAATGCCTTAAAAGATCATGATGGCGATATTCTTTGTTTCTTACCGGGACAGGGTGAAATCATGAAATGTGCTGATCTGTTGCATCAACATACCAAAGGTGTCGCTATTTATCCTCTTTTTGGTCAATTGCCTATCAACAAACAAAGAGCGGCTATTTTACCTCATCCTGAAGGAAAAAGGAAAGTTGTATTGGCTACTTCTATTGCCGAAACAAGTTTGACCATTGAAGGGGTAAAAATTGTGATCGATAGTGGGTTTACGCGTATTCAACAGTTTGACCCCAATTCAGGCTTATCAAGGTTAGAGACTGTCATGGTTTCTGAGGACGCTGCTGATCAAAGAGCAGGTAGAGCCGGACGTTTAGGACCAGGTATCTGCTATAGAATGTGGAGCAAAACCACACATAGCAGAATAGAAGAAACGAGGGAACCTGAAATTGAGCAAGCGGACCTGACCTCATTAGTTTTAGATTTGGCACAATGGGGCATCATCCACCCTAATGAATTAGCATGGGTTACACCTCCTCCTGCTGGACATGTAGCACAAGCCAAAGAGACATTGACACAATTGGAAGCCTTAGAAGATGAGAAAATCACCCCACATGGTAAGGCAATTCATCGCCTTCCTTGTCACCCTCGTATTGCACATATGCTTTTGTTTGCGGAGGAAAATGACTTATTGCCTTTAGCCACTGACCTTGCCGCTATTATTGAAGAAAGAGATCCATTGCCTAAAAACAGTGGAGCCGATATAAATACTAGAATTACAGCTTTAAGACGTTCAAGAGATGGTGGAAAAAATCCTCGCTTCCGTCAGATTAATAAAATCGCTGAGGTATACCGTAAAGTCTTCAAATCAAAAGAAGACAATCATTCCTTTGATGATTTTGAAACAGGTTTACTATTGGCACATGCTTACCCTGAAAGAATTGCATGTGCAAAACCCGGTAATAATGCTCAATTCCAATTGGCCAATGGAAAAATTGCTGCTATTGGACATAGAGATGAACTAGCGGATGAGGCTTGGTTAGCCGTAGCTCATATTGATGCTAGAGATGGAATGGGAAAAATATTTATGGCTTCTCCTCTTGATCCTACAGACCTTGCTCCAATGGTAAGAGAAAAAGAAGTCGTAAAATGGGATACCGATGAGGGAGGATTGATCGCCAACAAACAACTGTGTATTGGAAATATTATTCTGAAAAGTACACCTATCAACAATCCCGATCCATCACACTTACAACAAGCAATCTTAGATGCTGTAAAAAAGGAGGGAAAACAATTACTTCCTTTTAAAGACAAAGAAGTGGAACAATGGCAGTCCCGTGTGCTTTCTTTGAAAAAGTGGAACCCAAAAGACAAATGGCCTGATGTCTCCACAGAAACGCTTTTATATTCTGCATCAAAGTGGTTAAGTCCTTATTTGGATAAAGTAAAAAAGCCTTCTGATTTGATGAAGTTGGAACTAAAGGATATTTTACAGCATAGTTTACCTTGGGAATTACAAGAAAAACTAGACTCTTTAGCTCCTATTAAAATTGAAGTACCAAGTGGTTCCAACATTAAACTAAAGTACCTTGATAACGGACAACCTCCTATATTGGCGGTTAGACTTCAGGAATGTTTTGGTTTAGAAAGTACTCCAATGATTAATAATGGACAGCAAAATGTAGTGCTCCATTTACTTTCTCCAGGATTCAAACCTGTTCAAATCACATCTGACTTAAATAGCTTTTGGAATAATGCTTATTTCGAGGTGAAGAAAGATCTGAAAAGAAGGTATCCTAAACATTCTTGGCCGGATAATCCTTGGATAGAGGAAGCGGTTAGAGGGGTGAAAAGGAAAAAATAATCGATTGTTCAGTAAAATGAAAGTTTGTTGTGGTTCGTGAGGTCGTTTTACTAAAACGCCCCTACAGTAACTACATTTAAATATAGTATTGTAAACACACTCACATTGTGATTGCTTAATTACAGAAGAAAAGTGTTTTATTAAAAAAAACACTAGCGCGAATGTTAAGCTTGAGCGTCATTCGTGCTTAAAAGGTCATCAGAAATCTCCTGATTTCTAAAAACCACAAATCATTAAAAACTTAGTCTACAATATTAAGTCTCAAAAAAGGGATGAAAGAAAATCACAATCAATTTCTTTCATCCCTCTTTTGTATTAACGGGCTGCTTTTCCGTCAAAGTATAATGACTTTTTCTTCTTCCCAACTACCTTATAATAAAGATTCTGCATAAATCGAAAAGGCCAAGTAACGATTCTAATAATATAATAGAAAGCACTACTGGCTAACATACTACCTATAAAAAATAGCATAAAAAAGGTTTCGAAACAGGCGACAAAAAACAATAGTATTTTCTTCACAAGATAAGTATTCATAAGGCTGGGTATTTGAGTAAGACGAATGTTTGGGATGAGAAATAATACTTATCCCTTAAGGTAATGAATTATAAGTAGTTCATCACTTCTCTGATGCTTTTTAACTCTTTAAATTTAGCTCCTTCCACTTTATGATCTACCATTTCATGCTCCCAAGTACTATGGAAAGGTACATGATAAGCATGTGCTCCAATATTTAAAACAGGAACAATATCAGATTTTAAAGAATTCCCCACCATCAAAAATTCATCGGGTTCAATGTCCAAATGTTTCAACAGTTTATGATACCCTGCCTCTTTCTTTTCAGAAACAATCTCAGTATGATGAAAATATTGATCTAAACCTGATTTTTCAATTTTCCTTTCTTGCTCCAAGAGGTCTCCTTTTGTGGCTACTACCAATCTGTAGTTTTTGGCTTGCAAATATTCTAATGTCTCCACTACGCCAGCCAATAATTCGATGGGATTGTTGAGCATTCTTTTTCCAAACTCCAAAATTTGAGCAATTTCCGAAGCCTTTACCTTTCCATTGGAAAATAAATTAGCTCCTTCAATCATGGATAACGATAATCCCCTTGTTCCATACCCGTACATTGGCAAGTTTTTAATTACCAAATGGAATAGCTTCTCTTTTAACTCCTCCTTCTCCATATAAGGAGACATCAATTTAAAATAGTCCTCTTCAAACACTCTGAAAAAAGGCTCATTGACCCACAGTGTGTCATCCGCATCAAAAGCTACTACTTTAATCTTATCCATTATTTTTTGTCCCTAATTATTACGCAATAAAAATACAAAGTAAACCCAATGTTATTCAAAACACAAAAATTGGAACAAATTCACTGATTAATTAAAACAAGATTGCTTTAGTGTTCACCCTAATAACACATTTCTAAAATACCTTTGTAAGATCAACAAGTATATAATTATTTGTAATCAGAGATATTCACTAATTGGTCCGAATACATTCGTTATAGTACTTTTAAGTGCTTGATAATTCATTAATTAGAGTATTAAATTTGTTATTTTAAGATGCTATCCTACAGAAGTTTTAAACTAAAGAGACAATTTTACAATTTAGCTCACAATTACCCTTCAAGTACACATACACCGAATGTCCATAACAGAGATAAGATAATGCAAGATAATATAAATGAACATTTAATTTTTGGAAAAGGGATAAACTGTAAACTCAATATCATTCAAAATACACTTTTTATAGAGTTTAACCCCACACAGTCATTGGTTTCAATGACAAGAATTCGACTTGATTTCAAGCAACATGATGGCATACACCTTGGTTACCTAAAATGCTTCCAAAGTGTGAAGATGGATATTTACAGACATATCAATAGCAAGAGAAATCAATTTAATGCTATCCACATTGTAGGATATGGATTTGCTGGAGCTATCGCTCAAATTGCGTCATTGGGTATTTATAAAAGTTTCCTTATCCCTTCGGCTATAACTACATACGATAGCCCTACTCCTTTTTCAGAGATGAAAAGAGAAGAATTTGATATCACCACTTTAAAGCAAGAACATTTTGTATTTGGATATGATATCAATCTTAAATTTTACACAAAATTATTTGGATACGCATTCCCTAATAATATTCAAGAATATAAAATTATTTAGGATTAGAGAAAAACTGAAGAGAGAGTGTTATATGATTTGAGTATTCAGTGTTGCTTTTATTATTGCAGTTTGCATTGAATAATAAAAACAAGTATTCGCACTTTTTTAAGTACAACAAATAAGCCAAAGTGTGTTATTTTGAAAACATTTCCAAACGTAAAAATACACATCACTGATAGTCAATAATGTGTATTTCTATTTTTATAAAATTAAAATGTGTAGTGTTATAGGCTAATCGAAAAAAGTGATTCATCATTTAGAGAACACTCCTGCATCTACAAGTTGTCCGAAGAAATCATTGAGCGTTGAGTTTGCATCACGGTACTTTATGCCTAGCTTTTCTTTACTTTTTGTATTATCGACTAACCACTTATACCCAAAATTTTTAGCCACCATTTTCCTAGGTATTCCTTGTGTTGGTCCGATCAACCACACTAACCATTTAGGCAGTTCTTTCTTTGGCAAAGGAAAGGCCTTTCCATATTTCTGTCTTAGAAAGTCCGCCATTTCTAAGATGGTGTAGCTTTCATTGGAAATAATATGTCGCCCTTCTGCCTCTGGTGTAAAACCTGCATTATAATGGGCTTGTGCTAAATCTCTTACATCAACAATACCAATGTGTAAGCCGGGTGCCCCCATTTTCATAGAACCATCTCCCAATTGTTTCATAATATTAAAACTCTCAGAAGTACTTGTGGGGTTAATGCCAGGCCCAAGAACAAAAGAAGGATTGATGACCACCATATCCCATCGGTCCTGTTCTTTATTTATTTTCCACGCTTTCTTTTCGGCTACCGTTTTGGAGTAATTATAAGGTTGATGATTTACTGAAGAGGTAGTATTCCAAATACTCTCATCTGCTATCTGATTAGGCACATTTAATAAGTCTTTGGCATCACCAATAATTGCCACGCAACTACTCGTTAACACCACCCTTTTCACGGAGTAGGTCTTATTGACGGTGTTCAAAACGTTTTCAGTTCCTTTTAATGCTGGATCCACTAAATCCTTTTTAGCATCCTTCACCGATGTGATAAAAGGCGATGCGGTATGAAAAACCAATTCACAATCTTTCATTGCCTCATCATAAGAACCCGGCGTTAGTAAATCCGCTTTAAAATACTTAATCGTTCCTTCGTATTGGTCTGCTAAAGCATTCAGGTATTTCAATTTTTCTGTATTATCGGGATTTCTTACAGGTGCATGCACTGTTAATCCCTGTTTAAGTAACTTTTCAACAATTCGCCCTGCCACATATCCTGTAGCCCCTGTAATCATTACCGGTTTAGATTTGTCAATAGTGACCATAGTGTTTTGGTTAAGAAAGTAAAGATAATTAGAGTTGTATACAAGATATTAAATGTTTCTTAAATACGTGTAAATCATTGTGGTTTTTGGAATGAGATTCTTTGAGGTTAAGAAAAAATCAAGCATATCGATTTATATTTAGAGCATAAAAGAAGCCCTTGAAATCAATTATTCAAGGGCTCTGATTATTCTTATGGTTCTAATATCGTTTCATTCTTCTGCAACAACTTCAACAACTCACTTGTATTCAACTTGGTTGCTTGATTGGTGCCACTGAGTAAATCATCCGCTAGTTCACGCTTATCGGAGTGGAGCTGTATCATTCTTTCCTCTAAGGTATCTTTACAGATTAGGCGGTAAACTGTAACAGGTCTTTTCTGTCCCATACGATGTGCTCTATCTGTAGCTTGATCTTCTACGGCTGGGTTCCACCAAGGGTCCATATGAATCACATAATCGGCAGCTGTCAAGTTGAGTCCGGTACCGCCTGCTTTGAGGGAAATTAAGAAGACGTCACCTTCTCCAGATTGGAATGCATTGATTCCTTTTTCTCTGTTTTTCAAAGTGGTAGAACCATCTAAATATTGATATGAAATGCCTTCTTTTTCCAAATATTTTTTGATGATACTTAAAAAGCCAACAAACTGACTAAAAATTAAAGCTCGATGTCCTCCTTCTTTCAATTCATGAAGCGTTTCCAAGAGGAGTGAGATTTTACTTCCCATCAATTGGAATTCATGATCTACCAAACTTGGATGACAGCATAATTGACGTAATTTAGTCAACTCGGCAAGGACTTGAAGTTGTACATTTTGGTCTTTATTTTTCTCCAATACTCCTTCAATTTCCTCCAAGGCTGTTCTTCGGTGTGCTTCATACAACGTCATTTCATCTTCTGATAGATTCACGCTTAATACTGATTCTGTTTTTGATGGAAGTTCATCCAGCACTTCACTTTTCTTTCTTCGCAGAATAAATGGAGTGATCAGCTTACGCAATACTTTTTTGGCTGATTTTGAATGATGTTGATCTCCTGAATCAATTCTTAGTACAAAGTTTTTATTGAAAGATTCCCAAGAACCTAATAGGCCTGGATTGATGAATTGGAAGAGGTTCCATAATTCTGAAAGGTTATTTTCGATAGGTGTACCCGTCGTTACAATCCTCATTTTACCTTCCAACTGCATAGCCACTTGAGAACGTTTGGTTGTTTTATTTTTGATGGCTTGTGCCTCATCCAGTAAAACAATGTTCCAATCTTTTTTCACGATTGGTTTATAGGTCGATTGAAGTAAACCATAACTACAAATGATCACATCATATGCTCCTGCATTTTTTAATAGCACCTCTCTGTTATTGGTATTATAAAGTAAATGAGGTTTTAAGGTAGGAGCAAATTTTCTGATTTCATTCACCCAGTTAAACGTTACGGAAGAAGGGGCCACTACCAAAGAAGGACCATCCTTTGCCTTATCCACCATCAAAGCAATCCCTTGTAAGGTTTTACCTAATCCCATATCATCGGCTAAACAAGCCCCTCCACCCCATGAAGCCAATTGAGACAACCATTGATATCCTTCTACTTGATAATCTCTCAATGTCGCTTGTAACGTGTTAGGTACTGCATAGGTAGTTTCAGAAGCGGTATTGATTTGCTCCTGCAACGTTTGCCATGACTTATCACTTCTGACTAATGCCTCATTGGTCAATGCATTCAGTGCACCATAAGAGGATAAACGGTGAACTTTAAAATCTAATTTATCTTCAACAGCTACACTTGTCAATGTGGCTAATTGCTTTCTTAAAGAATCCGTCAATGCAACAAACTGATCTTTTTCAATTTCTACATAACTGCTGTTTGGATCATTTTTAAAGGCTTTCAGTAAGGATTCAAGAGATACAATCACTTCTTCATTTACCTTTACTTCCCCTGAAACGGCAAACCAATCTCGTTTTTTGGATTGAATATTCATGGTGATACTTTCACCTCCTATTTTTGAAAGGAGCTTAAAACGAACACCTTTGGGCCATTCTACTACCGGTTTTATATCACCAAACTGCAATTCTTGCAAAGCGTTCAATGTTTCTTCCCTATCGGATAATTCCCAAGCATGATGCCCATCATTAGTATTATCCAAGAAAGGTCTCTGATAGTAGAATTTCTCTAAGAGGGCTTTTTCTTCCTCTAAATTTCGGATAGCTCTAGTACGTACTCGGTCCACTTCTTCCACCAATACTGCCTTTCCTGCTGCAGGCGTCACATACGGAGGAATAGTTTTGAAAGGCTTCATATAAAGCTCCAAAAGGATATTATTACCTCTTGGTGTCAGCAATGCATGAATAGTTTGATCTGCTTTCACTTCAGGCAATTCCTCTCTGATATCTTCCACATTGGAGTGAATATTCAGTGTTTGCCCTAAAGCGGTGATTGCCTCTTTTAATTGTTTTTTTCCTTTTTTAGGAATGATGATTTCTTGAGGGAAATTCTCAGCCCAATACTTAATTTTTTTATCTACATTATAATAGATCACCCTTGTAGGGGTTTCTCTTTTTAGTGGAAAATCGATATTGATGTCTTTATCAAAAGAAATACGATAATGCTCACCTGCTTCATCAATTTGTAATTCAAAAGGACGCTTTTCAACAATCACTGATACATTATCATCCGATTCTAAAACAACATTTGGATGTCCTTCTAAGCGTTTCCACACTTCCAAGACATCAAAATCCATATATCCTCTTCCGTATGTACGAATGGCTTTGTCCAGAATTTCGTGATCAATTTCCAACATCCCTTTTACACCTTTTTTCAATAAACGAGTATCAGAAACTTTTTTAGGCTTACTCCACTTTCCGTTCTTCAACTTGGTCTGCTCCATGGGTTGCACATACAACCTATGATCAGACACCACCCATAAAAGTCTACCTTCTTTGACTCCTTTGTTTTCTTTTTTATCAATCAAATGAAAATCCTCCGCTATTGCTCCCATTTTTTGAAGCAATAACTCCCACTCTTCCTCAGAACCTGCACTTAATATATCTTCAAAACGAAAGAGATCTTCATCAATCAAATAACTCAAATCTACATCTTCATCATTTGACTTATTTTCACCTAAAGCACATGCATATAATGATGCGTACCATTGATGTCCACCCTTTTGATATTCAATAGCCTTACTCTGCAAATAAAGATAAGTCACCTCATCCAGTGAACTTTTTTGTCCAAATAACTTACCATAAATCCAATAGGTAAATGTAATTGTCAATGGACCATAACCATTAACTAAAGATTCGTGAAGATGATAACGTAAATGTTCTTCTAATTCATATTCTGGTAATAATCCATCTACCGTAGAGTTTGTACTTAAGTAAATCACTGCTTCTAATAAGATAGAATAAAATGCAGAAGGAAAACCCTCTTTTGATTTTTTGTCAAAGTAGATGTATCTGTTTCTTAATAAACTTAAGGATTGTTGTTTGTATTTTTGATAGACCAAGAGCATTAAGGTCAATTCTTTATCAGTACTTAATTCTTGCCAAAATTTTGAAGATTTTTTCTTGAAGTTCGCCTGAATATTTTCTAATCCAGCTAAACTTAATACCTTTTCCAGTACATTTTCTTTATCCTTAGAGGCTAGGGCAACATATAACTCTACAAAGGCTTTATCAAAATTATCTGCATTCTGTATGATTTCCAAAGCAGAATCGGTATACCCTTGACACACCAATAACAAGGCCTTCATTACTCCTTCGTCCTTGTACATTTTAGAAGTGTACTTTTCAAAAGTAGATAATGTGTGTACATCCACCTCACCATCTAATAAAGCAGTATAGGAACTTTTATAAATAAAATCCCAAATTTCAACACTTAAGTTGGGACTCAAATTATCTTCCAGATATCCAAATGAATACAAGGTATATAAGCCAAAAAACAAAGTTGATGAATAAGTTCCTAAAGGATCTGAAAACTCAGGATTAAAATAATTACTAAGTAGAAGAGGATAATTTAACTTTGATGTAAGAGGTACTACAAAATCTCTTATTACAGACTCCGGCTTATAACTTAGAGTACCCCAAAATGTTGGATAGTTTTTTTGTTCGAATACAATGTTTTTAAAAGCACTGTGAAATAATTCGTTCTGTAAATATCCTTTTGCTTTTATCAAAACAGACAGATAATACTCCACCGAATCCACTTTATAATAGGTAACTCCTCTATTTTCGATCGTAAAAAAAAATTCTTCCTTGACCAATTCCTGAAGTACTTGGTTGATCTCTTTTGTCAACTCTACCGTCTTTAAATTTGGTAACAATTCTTTCAGAAGATCCTTCAGTCTTGTTTTATTCAACCCCTGTAAACCAGCACCTAACATTACAATAATGTATTTATGTTGGCTCTCTTCAGGGTATTTTTCAAATTTTTCAGTGAATTCGTTGTATTTATCTATTGAAAAAATCATGGAGTATGAAGCTACTTTTAGTCAAAGAAAAACCCAGAGTTTAGTCTGGGTTTACAATATATAAAAATTAGAAATGAATTTATCGAGTGATGCGTATCGTTCATATTCATCTTCTTGATCTGTCCTGATGATGATCGATGATTTTGAACCACTGTTAAGATGATCCAACACGCCCCAATCTACATGTTTTTTACTCAATCTGTAATGCTCCGATTCAGGATCCATCCAAAGGAATGAAACATAATGGTTGAATTCTTTTAATACGGCAGATATTAGGTCCTGAATTCTATGTTCATGTCCCTTTTTCCAATTTAACCCCTCAAATGTTACAAATCTGTGATTTTTAAAATTAAAAAGTCGATTGGCGTATGGAATATAAGGTAATATATATTTTGCAATAACTCCTTCGGCACCCGGCAAGTGTTGGAATTTCCAATGTCCTTTATAGGCTTGAGCACTTACTATAATTTCTCCATTTTCCTCCAACACAAAAACATCATTATTTCTACACATGTTTTCGGATGAATAGAAAGCATAATCTTTATAAAACTCATCCGCCAAAGCCATTACTTTTGGTTTTTCCTGTTCTGTCGCTCTTCTTACAGAAGGATGAAAAGATGGACTTACTCTACTAAATGTAAGCGTTGTCATCTTACCAATTGTTCTGAATCCCACTTTTTCAGTGAACATCTTAGAACGTAGGTTATCATTTTCTACTTGAGCTTGGAAAATTTGAGGAGTACCATTAGCCTTACTTTCAGGCATTTGATAAGTATTGAAGAAGCTAATTAATTGTTGATCAAGAAAGCTATTTTTTCTTTTCTTTTTATTAGGATTTTGTTTTGAGCTTTGCATCGAACTCACAAATGCAAAATAACGGATATGATACGTCTCCACATCTTTTCCTTCAAATTTTGTTGATTTGTGAATTAAGGTGATAGAACTCAATAAATTCTCCCCTCTTCTAAGATTTAAGAAATAAGCTTTTTTTGTGAATCTAAGGTTCTCCTCTGTTGCAGTGTGAGTATATCTAACTCCGCCTTCAGTTCCCCACAATGTGTTGTCCAACATTTCTACTACATCGTCTGTCAACTCGTCCGTCAACTCTAAACTTATGGAACCTGCTTGAGTTACTATATCTTTCATTCGGTATATCTTGGTGTATTAGGAATGCATTGGGGCGAACTCACCTCCATTCAAAATACTATTTTGTTTTCATTCGACTCAAAAAATTAACGTAGCAAAAATATTGTTATTTTTTACATTTCTAAAGTTTAGAATCATAATCTAAAGGTATTTTAAGATTTAATGACGTTTTATGATAAAACGTAGGGTCATTATTTTATTGGGGTAATACTGCAAACCTCCAAAGTTTATACCACTACTTCAACATTATGACCATCTACTCTCCCTTAAGTTTTCTAAAATTGATGGATCAATCCCTTTTCCAGCTTTTGATCTACCTTTTTAAAATACAAAAAAGCATACTGGACAAAATCCAACACGCTTCAACCTTTTAATAACTAATTATAGTAAGTACATTATAAACCAAATTATCATCAACTTTCAATCGACCTTTCTGCAAGCCTTTCTAGGAACAACTTTCAAGCTTCTTTCCTCTTCTTTTTTGTCTTGAAACAAAAAGAAGCAAAAAATTCAAGGCTTAGAAGTCAAAAGCTAAATTCCATTTCTCTCGCCTAAATGATTTTAAACTCGCTAAAGCTCAAACAACAAAATCATTTTTAACGGCTCATTCCATGAAATTCTTCACGCTTTTCACTTCAAGGCCGAGGGAAATACTACTAAATGATTGTCTGATTACAGAACAAAAGACAAAGGTTTTATTATTATCTTCTAAAAAGTAGTTCTGTAGGGTCGTTGCATTGCAACGTCCTCGCGAACCACAATACACTACCTATTATCCTCCTTAAAAGGAACTTCATGACTTAACGGTAATTTAGTTTACAATTCAGTAAGTACTAAGTCAAAAACAGATCATAGTTTATTTTGAATTTGTACTTACCAAACTTAAACTATGAAATATATTTTGTCAGCTTTTCAGATGCCTCAGAAAGCTTATTCAAACTTTTATTGAATTTTAGTTCTAAATCATCCTTACGCTTATTGATCTTCTTCTTTTTATTTTCATTGGCTTTACCCAATTGTTTTTGCAACTCACTCGCTTTGGCTTCTGTTTCAATTTTCAGATCTATAATTTTCTGATTAATAATATCTTCCAAAAGCACAGCTTTCTTTTTGACATTTTTGATTTGTTGATGAATACTTTCTTTTGATTCTTCTGAAGCTACCTCTAATTCATGTTCCAAATCATCTAATTCTGCTTGAATAGCATCCGCTTCACGGTTAAACTGCTCTTCAGCTACCTCTGCCCTATTTCTTCTAAATAAAATCCCCCCTAATTCTTTCATTTTAGTATCCAAAGGAGCATTCCATCCCTCTTCAATATCAGCAATAATAGCCGTCTTGCCACTCTCTAATGCCTCTGATACTTTTTCTATAAAAATGGTATCAACTCCTGCTTTATCAAAGTCATAAATTAGACCTCCTAGTGAACCTGCCATTGCTCCTGCTACCATTCCAATAGGGCCTCCAAACAAACCAATAAAAGCTCCAGTTAACATGCCTACCCCTGCACCTATTGGGCCTTGATCAGAACTTTCGTTTACTGTAATTTCTCCTTCGTCATTTTTACTGATCACGGTCGATGCATATAAACTTATATCTCCATTGGTATTTAACTCCTTTATAGCAGATAGACCTTCAAAAGCTTTTGATTGATTGTCAAAGACAGAAACAATTAATTTATTCATTTTCTTTATTCTTTACATTAGAAATGTTTTGATCTTCAAATCACATTCATCTTTTCCTTCCGAATCAATAATCAGCTTAGTCGCAGTTCTGTTGTTCAAAAACATAGTTTTTAGGGTCGCAAAAAACAAGTAAAAACAGACAAGCTCTTTTGTAATGTTAGGTTGCGAGTCGGCTAATGCCAATTACAAATGTGCTTGGCTGTGTGCAACGGATTAATTAAAATTACGATATTCTGCTGGAGTCATTCCTGTTTTCTTCTTAAACATCTTACTAAAATATTGCGGATATTCAAATCCTAAATTGTAAGCTATTTCACTAACAGATACAGTAGAACTTAACAGTTTATCCTTTGCTAATTCAATGATATGATATTGAATATGCTCTGTCCCGTTTTTACCAGTTTCTTTTTTTAATAAATCACTGAGGTAATTTGGAGAAAAATGTAACTTCTCAGCAAAATATTTTATTGAAGGTATCCCTATTTCTGATAAATTTTCTGCATTGAAGTATTCATCAAGAAGAGCTTCAAATTTACTAATTACATCTTTGTTGATTTCGGTACGTGTTATAAATTGACGGTCGTAATAGCGATTGCAATAGTTCAGTAATAACTCAATGGCAGAAACTATAAGCGTTTTACTATGTTTGTCAATATTATTTTCAAGTTCGAGTTCAATGTCCTTAATAATGTCACTTAATTTCTGTTTTTCCAAATCCGACAAATGTAGTGCTTCATATGTGTCGTATGAGAAGAAATTATATTCCTTCATTTTAGAACTTAGCGTTGTGCCATGAATTAAATCAGGATGAAAAATCAATGACCACCCGTAAACATCTTTTGTTTCGTCTGGGTTTTCCAGTTCAAAAACTTGATTTGGAGCCATGAAAGTTAAAGTACCTTCCTGAAAATCGTAATACTTACGCCCATATCGTAATGCTCCAGGACAAAGGTTTTTTAGCATTATCTGATAAAATCCCATAGAAACTTTAACATTGCCATAGTCTTTGTGGTCAATTTTTGAGAAATCAAGTATGCCTACCAATGGATGTTTTGGTTTTCCCCGTCCAATCATCTCATACAACGTTGAGATGTTATCTATTTTTATAATTTCGTCCATGTCTACCTCCTTATTTTTGAACTTCCTGTCTCAGTTCATTTGTATATTTCTCTATCGATGCGTGAGAAAAACCTTCAATAATTAGCTGTCCTATAAATAAAATTGCTACTGCAAAAGCAATTCCTTTTAGCAATGGGGCTTTTACAAATAGTATTACAACTAAAGAGGCTACAACAAATGCAGCAAAAACTAATTGATATGTTAAAAAACCATTATCTACTTTTTCCATCCGTTCATGCTCATACTGAACAAATTCGATTTTACTTTTATTAAAAAGTGATTCTCCTTTATATAGTATTTTCTTATTGAAACTACTATAACTGATTCCTCCTGCGATAATTAATAGACCGCAAACTAATGATCCCCATTTCATACCTGTTGCCAATGGTGATTTTGTAACGAATAGAGCAACTACACTTGACACTGCAATCAAAATTGCACCAAGAATTATAAAATTTGTACCCACCCATTTCTGAGCAGATACATATGTTTCGAGTGATTGTAAAATATTCATATTTTTATCTATTAAAATATACTTAATATTGAAACAAAAATGCTTCTTAAAATACAACTTTGTCTTTATTTGTTGTTCTCATAGTAAAGAAGTTTCTATTATGTCCTTCTTTAAAAATCAGAAATGGGCAACAAATTTCCATTTAGAATTGAAATTTGTTTATTGGTTTCATAATATTATAATATAAATCCACCGTTTTGGTGAACTCTATTTCATTTTCATTTGTCCAAGCATGATATTATCGAAGGTACGATCTCCTAACATACCTTTCATCATTATGCCACCTTTTGCATCCACCCCAACTGAATAGCGCGTTTTAGGTTTAGATTTTTCAATTGCAGAAATAATAGCTTTAACAACTGGCTCTGGTGTTGGTGCATTTTCATACATTTTTTTAAAGTATGGAATGAAGCTGTCAAGGATTGGTTGGTAGGCTTCCCCTGCCTTTATCAGTTTCAATTCATCAAGTACAACTCCATCAAAACCGGTACTAAATGCTCCAGGTTCAATTATTGACACATTAATACCAAATCGACCAACCTCTTGTCTCATTGCATCTGAAAGTGCTTCAACTGCGTGTTTTGATGCTGCATAAAAGCCTAAGAATGCTGTACTTACTTTACCTACAATTGAACTAAGATTTACGATACTACCTTTCCCTTGTTTACGCATGTGAGGCAATACATATTGCGAAACCCGCACTGTTCCCCAAACATTAACTTCAAACATACGTTTCATGTGGTCAATGTTGGTTGTTTCAACAAAACCATAAGAACCAAATCCGGCATTATTAACCAATGCATCAATTTGTCCTTGTTCTTTAATTATTTGCTGAACACCAGCTTCAACAGATTCATCACTGGTTACATCCATTTTAATGGCAAAACCTCCTGTAGTTTCTAATTCTTTCATATGTTCAATACGGCGAGCCGCACCATATACTACGTAACCTTTTTTTATTAGTTCAAGTGCTGTAAATTTCCCGAATCCTGAACTTGCTCCTGTTATTAATACTACTTTTTTACTCATGATGGATAGTTTTTTATATTATAAATTTATCATAATTCAAATTTACATCTATCTATAAGTCAGTACTTAATACGATTTACTGATAGTTATATACATTTTACTTCTCAGCATTCTTTCTTACTTTATCTGCTCCTTTTTTCAATTGCTTGCTCATCATTTTATCAAAGGCTTTTTCTGAGCGCCAATCTTTAATTTTCATTAGCAAGCGTGCGTCGGCAGTCGTACGGTATTGCGTTTTTGCTTTTTTTGCTTCAACTGCTTTCACAATAAAATCAGCAGTACCTCTTGGTCCTTCAACTTTTGTGTAAGAATCAACCATATATGTTTTAAAATCGTCAGCTAATTCTTCGTAATCTTCAGGAATGTAAGAAGCCTCCATTTTGGCAAAAGCTACTGCATCAAATCCCGTTTTAACTGCTCCAGGTTGAATTTTTACTACATCGATATTTAAGTGCTTTACTTCCATACGTAATGCATCGCTCATGGCTTCAATAGCATGTTTTGTTGCAGCATACCAGCCTAACATTGGTGTTGAAACCTCGCCAACTACTGATGATACATTAATTATTCGTCCAGATTTTTGTTTACGCATGTGAGGTAAAACGGCTTGTTGCAGACGTGCATAGCCAAAAACATTTACATCAAACTGATAATTAAGTTCATCCATGCCAATGTTTTCAATGGTTGCATACGAACCATAACCAGCATTGTTAATTAACACGTCAATACGTCCTTGCTCATCAATTACCTTTTGCACACCGGCTTTTACCTGATCTTCTTTTGTTACATCCATAACCAAGGCATGTCCACCAATTTTGTCAAGATATTTATTTTCTTCTACCTGGATATCACCACCATAAACAATGTAGCCTTTTTCAATTAATTTCTCGGCAGTTGCTTTACCAAAGCCGGATGCAGTGCCTGTGATTAAAACTACTTGTTTGTCCTGTGCATTTAAAATTACACTTGCCATTGTGAATATGGCTACCAAAAATAGTGTTACTCGTTTCATCGTCTTAAACTTTTATTCTTTTCAAAATGTTCATTCATTAAACTTTGATGTAACAAAAGTAGAGTGAAAGCATAGATGCAACTAAAGACGATTTACTGATAGTTGTATACGATTTACAGAATTAACTTTTCGATGAAATTTTCGATTTCACAAGCGAAGAGAAAATAACTCTATTGTAAATATTGGTGGTGAGTCAGCTTGAGTGATCAGCACCCCTACATCACACCGTACGTGAAGTTTTCACTCATACGGCTGACTGATAGAATTTTTCAACGAGCTTTCGAAAGCGTTTTCAAGCGGGCATGCTCTTCCAAGTCTAATAGACTGTAGGTGTATTTAAAATTAGTCACAAAAAGACCTTCAATATAAATGTAGCTATTCCACACTAATACTTCTTCAATTATTCGTAAGGTCTTACTACTTCAGAAGTTAATAATGAAAAGGACTTACCTTCAATTTTAGCTGAGGTTCTTATTCTTTCTACTGAAATCAATTCATATTGATTTGCAGTCCCTACACTGTGTTAGTACTTACTTTAAAATATGAGTTTTAAACAAAATCCCGACTGAACAAAATATAGACAGCAGGTGAATATTATCTTAGAATACGGGGTTATATCTGAACATTGGTCTGAATAATAAATGTAAACTAAGAAGAGGTTTCACTATTAATTATTTTTGATTGAGCAGTTACTCATTTGATGTAACATAATCTTCAATAAACAGAACTAACCTGATAGATGAAATGAAAGTAATAATTCAAACCATTATCTTAATGACCCTTTCGATACATACCTTTTCTCAAAATATTTGGGAGAATGAAGAAGTATATGAAAGGAATAAACTAGATGCACGAGTACCCTCTTATTCTTACACTTCAGAACAATACGCCAAAACTTTGGACAGAACGAAGAGTAAATTGATGATGCTAAATGGCACTTGGAAATTTAATTATGTGGATGATGATAAAAATCGTCCTTTAGAATTTTATAAAAAAGAGTTCAAAAGCAGTGATTTTAAAGATATCGAAGTGCCCTCGAATTGGGAACTAAAAGGGTATGGACAACCAATTTATACCAACATAGTTTATCCTTTTACCCCACATATTTTAGAAGGTAAATTAGCAAAATATGATTGGAGAGGACCAAGACCTCCGATACCTCCTTTTATTTATAGAGACAACCCAGTTGGATCATATTATAGAGATTTTGAAGTTCCAGAAGATTGGGATGGAGATGATATCATTTTACATTTTGGAGGAGTAACATCTGCATTCTATGTGTGGATAAACGGAGAAGAAGTAGGCTACAGTCAAGGAAGTCGATTAGCCGCAGAATTTGATATCACACAATACCTTGTGAAAGGTAAAAACAGAGTGGCTGTTCAAGTATTTAAATACAGCGATGGCAGTTATCTTGAAGATCAAGATATGTGGCGATTAGCCGGTATCCATAGAGAAGTAATGATCATGGCTCAACCTAAAATATCTATCACTGATTTTAGGGTAAGAACAATTTTAAATGATGATTTATCGGAGGCAACTCTAAAAGTGGAACCCGAAATGTGGAAATCATCTGAACATATTCAGCTAAAAGATTTCACAATAAAAGGTAAACTATTTGATGATAACGGAAAAGAGTTAGTGACAAACCTATCAGATGTTTCTGCTGATGATGTCGTAAATGTTCGTTGGCCTCAAAGAGATCTTCCAATCATTCCTAGTCTGAAAGCCACATTGAGTAAACCAAAGTTATGGTCATCTGAACACCCTAACCTTTATACTTTAGTCGTATCGCTGTATGATCAGAATGATGAGTTAATAGAATCTAGAAGCGAAAAAGTAGGTTTTATTAAAGTGGTTTTTGATAAAAATCAAGCACTATTAATCAATAATGTTCCTACAAAAATAATGGGAGTTAATCGTCATGATCATCATCCTGTTAGAGGTAAGGCCATAACACGAAAGGATATGGAAGAAGAAGTGAAAATGATGAAACGCTTCAACATTAATGCTGTTAGAACCTCTCACTACCCGAATGATCCTTATTTCTTAGAATTATGTAATAAATATGGTTTGTATGTAATGGCCGAAGCCAATGTAGAAACACATCATTTAGGAGGGTATATTCCAAATCAAACTTCTTGGATTGCTCCTTTAATGAGTAGAGTGTATCGAATGGTGGAAAGAGATAAAAATAATCCGAGTATTATCTCTTGGTCACTCGGAAATGAGGCAGGAACAGGACCTGCGTTTGCAGCTGCCGCGGCTTGGATAAAAGATTTTGATCCTTCACGTTTTATACATTACGAAGGTGCACAAGGAGACCCTACACATCCAAAATATAAAGAAGGTTTCGATATTGGTAGATCTCCAGAAATGGCAAATCCAACAGATCCTCCATATGTGGATGTTGTGAGTAGAATGTATCCTAATTTAGATCAAGTGATCAACATGTCAAAAAGCCCTTATATAAATAGACCAATTGTGATGTGTGAGTATATGCATGCAATGGGTAATTCTATGGGAGGACTTGGAGAATACTGGGATTATATTAGAGCGACACCAAACACGATAGGAGGTTTTATCTGGGATTTTAGAGACCAAGGTTTAGTCTCCAAAAATAATAAAGGGGAAACGTATTATGCCTATGGTGGTGATTTTGGTGATGTTCCAAATAATAAAAATTTCTGTATGAATGGTGTTTTTGCATCAGATCTAACCCCTCATCCTCATGCTTACGAAATGAAATATGTTTTTCAGCCTTTCGAAATTATGTGGGATGCTAAAGAAAATGGAAGAGTGAAAATCAAAAACAGATTCCATGATTCGTCATTGAGTGATTATCAATTTGTATTTGAGCTGCTAGAAAATGGTGTGGAAGTTCAGACTACAGAATTAGATCAAATCAATATATTAGCAGGAGAGGAATCTACATATACACTTCCTATCAAAAAGAAACTCATCAAATCGGATGCAGAATATCTCATTAATATCAAAGTGCTAGAGAAAAAAGATAGGCTTTGGTGTAAAGCGGGAAGTGAAGTAGGTAGCACTCAACTTGTCTATCAGACCAATCATCAATCAATAGTAAAAATTGGCAAAAAATCATCAAAAAGTCAATTTGAAATTGAAGAAAAGGAGGATCAATTAATCGTTAAAAATGAAAAAGTAAATGTTGTTTTTTCTAAGAAAAATGGAGAGTTAATTTCTTATCAAATAAAAAATGAAGAATTTTTAAAGCAACCACTTAAGGTAAACTTTTGGCGACCATTGACAGACAATGATATGACAGGATCATCTGCTTACTCCATGCGTCAATCAAGTAAATTTTGGAAAGGTATAGATAAAAAATGGTCTACAAAAGTTACATCAAATCAATTGAAAGGAGGTAATGTAGAGGTGAATGTTCATCATACAATGGAAGATCAAGTGGATCTAAAGCTTACTTATATCGTCACAAACGAAGGGGTGAAAATTGATATGCATCTGAATGCGAATAGCGACTTACCTGACCTTATTAATTTTGGGTTGACAATGGGGATCAATAAAAACCTAAATCAAACTGCTTTTTATGGGAATGGTCCTTCTGGAAATTACATCGATAGAAACAGAAGTGGTCAAAAACGTTTGTATACACTCAAAACAGATGATTTGTATTATGCATATGTAAAACCTCAAGAAAATGGTAATAGAACCAATACAGATTGGGTGAAATTTACAAGTAAGAATTCATCTGAATTATTTGTACAAGGGGAACCGTCTATCGAGTTTTCTGTATGGCCCTATTCTGCTTCAAAAATTAGAAAGGCATCGCATCAATATAAGTTGATTGAAGATGATTTTTATACTTTAAATATCGGCTTAAGACAAGCAGCCATCGGAGGAACTTTAACTCATATACAAAATCAGTTTTTGATGAAATCTGGTGAGTATCGTTTTAGTTGTATTATTGGTGGTAAAACAGATAATAAACAGGTCAATTAAGCAAACGCTGAAGGGATATACCTAATGTTCTAAGTGTTCGCGAGGACGTTACAATGCAACTACCCTACATAACTGCATTTTAGTAGGTAATTATAAAACACGTTTCTTTTGATCTGTAATCAAACAATCATTTCGAAGTAAATCCCTCGGCCTTGAAGGGAAAAGCCTCAAGAATTTCATGGAGAGAGCCGTAAAAAATGATCTTCAAACTCGCTAAAGCTCAAACAAAAAAATCATTGAGGCGAGAGGAATGGAATTTAGCTTTTGACTTCTAACCCTTGATTTTTTTGCTTGTTTTTGTTTCAAGACAAAAGAAAAAGAAGGAAGCTTGGAAGTAGACCCTATAAAAACATAAAGAAAAGATCTATAAGAAGTTAATATATCTTTTCTTTATGTTCTTATCGATAATTGGAGAATTAGCGCATCTCAGGTAGTAGAAGAACATTTTACTGATTAGGAAAAATGTAAAAAATAGGGCTATACTAGCATCTTCTTGTAAAACAGCCTTTGATCACCAGACTATGGCATATTCAAAATGAATATAATCATAAATCAAAAGACTGCATTTAGACAAAAAGAGCCCGAATAGCCCAATTGCTTTTATCGCATCACAAATATTTTCTTCACTCTGAATTCCTATTAAAAAGTACTCTTCAATTTCATGAAATGAGAAAGTAACTTTTCTTCTTGCCCCTCGGCAAGTAAATCTTTCGGAAACAAAGAGCCTCCCATACCAACACCGTAAGCACCTGCTTTGAAAAATGATTGTATATTATTACTATCCACTCCTCCAGTAGGTAATACTTTGATTTCATTTAAAGGTGCTTTGATATCTTTGATATAGTTTGCACCGAATTGTGAACATGGAAATATTTTCACTGCAGAAGCTCCTGATTTCCAAGCTGTATAAATCTCTGTTGGAGTCAAAGCACCTACAAAAATTGGTACTCCAAGCTTTTTACATTTCGAAATGACCGCTTGATCTACAATTGGAGTCACAATAAATTGTGAACCTGCTTCCAATGCCTTTTCCAAGTCAGACTCATTACAAACCGTTCCAGCTCCTACATTTAAATCAGGGTATAATGCTATAAGTTCTTGAATAAACTCCAAAGCATTAGGTGTATTGAGTGTCACCTCAATAGTACTTAAACCTGCTTGAATATAGATCGGTATAATTCGATTTAAAGTGGTTTCATCTATACCTCTTAGAATCCCCACAATAGGAGTTTCATGAAATTGCGTCCATGAAAACTCCTTTATCTTACACACACTCATGTTGTTGTTCTAATATTTTTTTCTGTCCAGTTAATAATGCTTTTTCAAGAATATTTTCATCAAAAAAGAGTAACCTTTCACGGTCATGAATCACTTCTTCCAACGCCATCTGATAAAGGCAGTTAAGTAAGCCTGATGCTGCAACAACTACTTTTTGGTCTTGTTCTTTCAAGTAAGAAAGTTCATCTCCAATCAGTAATCCACTGAGATAGTAATAGCTTTCTACTTTATCTCTATTCTCTAAAAGTGACTTCGCTCGAACTTTAAATAAGTTTTTACTGACCCCTTCAACCATTGCTTTTCTTACCCCTTCTCTAAAAGCCTTCTCAGTGTTTTCAATTAAAGGTCCTTTTGCAATGGAATTAGAAAGGATACTATGCTTACTCAACATATCGAACATTTCTCCTGTCATATAGGTGTCAAATAGGTGAAAAGTATTCTCCTTAAATGTTAGGTGTTTACTATGCGTTCCAGGTAGTAATAACACGCCTGCTTCAACTCCTTCCAAATAGGCTGTTAAACCAAGAGCTTGAATTTCCTCTCCTCTCATCACATTATCCCCTTGTTTCACACCAGAGATAATCAAAAGAGAAAGGTCCTCAGAGATAGTGACCATTTTACTGAATAGCTCATCTCCAGTTGAAGAAAAAGGCATTGAGGTATAATCTAACTCATACATACCCATTGAAGAAGACACCATACCAGAAGCGACTATAATTGTTTTTTCTGCTAGATCTGTTACTTCCTTCAATTTCTCTTTTAGGAAATTTGCATAGAAAGTGTGTTTATCCAACTCCTGTTGAGCAATATAATTTTGATACACTTCCTTTACGCCTTCACTTGAAGAAAATTCTTTAATCACTTCCAATGTAGAAGTATCAATCACTCTCAACCTAAAATTGGAAGTACCCCAATCACAGCTTATAAATGTCTTGGGTAAGCTCATGATTATATTTTTTTACTGATACGTTTTAAAACCAAATAGTCATCCAATGCAAACTTCGAACAGTCCATGCTGATACCACTATTCTTTACACCAAGGTGTGGAAGATTGATATCGTATTTTACTCCATTCTGTTGCACCTCTCCAAATTCCAATGCCATTGCTACAGTTTCTAAGATTTCCTCATTTTCTGAGAAAACATAAGAAGCCAAACCTGCAGTAGAGTCATTGGCGTATTCAAGAACTTCCTCCAGCGTAGAGAACTTCATGATGACACATACAGGACCAAATACTTCATGCTGAAGAATGTCTGCTCTGCGATTGTCTAATTCAATCACTGTTGGCTCAAAATAGCAGCCTTCTCCTTCTACTTTTTTACCTCCTGTAAGGATCTTTCCTCCTTGTTCCACACATTGGTTGACAAAGCTTGAAACCGATTCAATTTGAGCAGCATTCGCCAAAGGTCCCATATTGATACCTTGCTCTTTGAAGAAACCTAATTTGGTACCTTTCGCTGCTTCAACCAATTGTAAAAGGAACTGATCATATACACTTTCGTGGATGTAAAAACGGTTAGGAGCCACACATACTTGACCTGCGTTTCCGCCAAATTTGATGGCCTTAGTGATTCCTAATGCATCCTCCATATTTCCGTCTTCAAAAAGGATAAATGGAGCATTACCACCACATTCCATTGAATATCTTTTGATGGAAGTTTTCACCGATTGCTCAATCAATTTCTGAGCTGTAAAAGTAGAACCAATCATGGTTACCAACTTCGGTATAGTACTCTCACACAATGGAATACCTACATTTTGACGGTTACCACACAATACTGTAATCACTCCCTTAGGGAAGTTGATTTGGTGGGCAAATTCGGCAATCATTAAAGAAGAAATGCATGAAGATTCTGAGGCTTTAATGATAATTGAGTTTCCTGCTGCTAGTGCAGGTCCAAGTTTAAAACCAAGGTTCAGTAAAGGGAAATTCCAAGCTAGAAAAGCCGTCACTACACCTAAAGGTTGGTAGACCATTCTATGCGTATGCGTTCCTTGACGATCCTCGATTTCAAACTCCGATTTCACTCTCATTTCATGACTGTAAAATGCTAATGAATCCGTAATACTTGTAAGGTCCTCCACTGAAGCATCCCATGTTTTGCCCATTTCATGACAAACAGCTTCTCTTAAAAGGTCCCCATTTTCTATAATTTTATTGCGTAGTTTATCAATCCAATCCAAACGTTCTTCCAATGGTAACTTTGACCATATCAAGAATCCTTCATGTGCAGATTGTAACGCAAATTCTGTATCTTCTTTTGTTGCCTGTGCTACTTCACAAATTGGCTGTTGATCATGAGGACAAGTTGCAAAAGTAGTTGCGTTAGTAGCTCCATTTACAAATTCTCCGTTGATATATAACTTTTTACTGCCAAACTTCAAGGCTTTGTTTTGAACTATTGTCTCCATATTTATTTAGATATTTTTGGTTTACTTCAATTCCTAGACCTGGTAATTCAGGTACTTTTATTTCTCCATTGATGACTTCAATTTGATGCTCTATTACATCATCTCTCAATGGGTTTTCTGTTCTGTCCAATTCAATCATTGGGGCATTTCTAAACATTCTGCCTGGATTTTGATCCAGATTGGCCACAAAATGAATAGCCGCACTAATGGCAACCCAAGTTCCCCATGAATGTGGTACGATATCTTTATGATAACTTTGTGCTAAAGTGGCAATTCTCTTTACTTCTGTCAGTCCGCCGGTAGCGCAAATATCTGGCTGAGCAATATCTACACTGTCATTTTCAAAGAGTCGTTTAAAACCATGTTTCAAGTATTCGCACTCTCCTCCTGCAATTGGAATAGTTGTATTTTCACGAAGTGAACGATAACCATTAAAATCCTCAGGGTGAACAGGTTCCTCAAACCATCCAATATTAAGGTGCTCTATTTTTTTACATAATTCTAATGCCTCTCTATAGTTGTAAGCGTGATTGGAATCTATCATGAGTTTGACATCATCACCCAACGCATTTTTTAATAGATTGACATAATGAACATCTTTTTCAATACCCAAACCGACTTTCATTTTAGCCGCTTTGAATCCATGCTCTTTATAATAATTGGCTTCTTTGATCAAATCCTCCTCTAACGTTGGAGAATCAGTAAAATAAAAACCTGTTGCATAAGGATGTATAATAGGGTTTTTCACTCCTCCTAACAGCACTGAAACAGGCTGCTGCAACACTTTTCCTTTACAATCCCAACAAGCTACATCAATGGCACTGATCGCTGCATTAAAAATACCACTTCTACCAAAATCCAATGTTCTGAGGTACATGATCTGCCAGATTTTCTCGTTTTCTAAAACGTTTTCACCGATGATGAAACCTTTTAGAAAATCAATCCCTGTCTTGATCATATCAGCAGGACCATAACCTTCTCCCCAACCGTAAGTACCATCTTCAAGAGTGATTTTCACCAAGCATATTTTTCTTGAGGCGTAATGCCATTGGGAAAAATAAAATGGTGTTTCTAATTCTTGGGATAATACGTAAGGTGTTATATCTACGATTTTCATTTTCTATTCTATTTATGCATTTGCATAGCCCAAAAGGCAAATCGCAAATATTAATACTACTAAGCCTCCTAATAAGATTTTAAATGAGGAAGAGGCTCCTTTCCATTCCCCAGATCTATATCCCCAAACATTACTGATGATCAAAGAGATACCTAACATCATAGGCCAACCCAATACAGGCCCAAGATCTCCCATCAATGCAGCTCCTTGTCCATAAATACCCAAGGCACCAAACCAAAAGACACCGGCCAAAATTGACCATAAATAGGCTTTTGAGCTACCTTGTACTTTAAATCCACCCCATGAATTGTTTTGAACAAGTTTGAACATTGCAAAACCAAAATTCATCAAGTAAGCTCCGATCAGCACAACTACCCATGCCACTAAACTTGCGTCTGTTGGGTTTGTGCCATAGTTCTTCACCGCATTGTCTGCTACGGGTAATGCATTGGTAAAACCAACATTTAATAAAGCAGAAAGAACACCACTTGTCACTGCGATCAATACTCCTGTTTTGATGGATTTTTTAGGCTGAACTGCAACGGCAGGTTTTGCGACCAAAACATCTCCATCTTCTTCAAAATCTTGTTCGGCGTCTAAAACATTGTTCTGAGCTTTGTCTCTTTTCACACCAGCTACTGCTGTAATGCTAACACCTACTAAGAGTAATCCTACACCACTCAAGACCAAAGGCATGTTTTCAGGTAAAGTTTCCATTTGGAAAAGCGGTACTAAAGAGCCCATTGAAGCGGCCAAGCCCATCACAATACCATACGTAATACTTACGCCTGTATATTCTACACTCACTCCAAAAAGAATTCCTCCAATACCCCACAAGAAACCGAAAAGCATGGCCATAAAAATGACAGATTGATCAACCTCACCTATGATTGAAAAAGTATTAGACTCTACCAATAAAGCCCAACCCATGGGTAAAATAATCATGGCTGTAGTGGCATGTACCAACCACCAATTCTCCCATTTTAAAGGAGCAATGTGTTTCATTCCAAGACCAAAAGTCCCTTGAAAGAAACTGGCACATAATATTAATAAAATTGCGAATAAGTCCATTCTATAATTCGTTTATTAAGGCTAGAAAAGCAAGGAGATCAACTCTCCTTGCTTATTGTGCTTTTATAAATTATTCCAAATCACTGGCATGAATACTGTCATCTCTGCTTTCCCTCTGTTGTTCCATGTAAAATAAGGAACGAGTTGAATAGAAGACTCATCAAACTTTGGAACATCTACTGTTGAATACATGTCCTCTTTTGTTTGATCTTTTCTGATCAATATTGGTGCTTCTACAGTTGCCACACCTCCTAAAAGATCTTTATCATAGTTCACTTTTAGTGGTGCTCCACCTTTAAAATAAACATCTAATATTTTTGTGCCTTTCGGTAAATCAGGTGTTTCAACACAATACACGATTGGTCCTCTTTTTACCGCTACTTGGTTTCTTGCTTCCTCGATTAAAGGATTTGCTTCCACCAATTGTACTTCCATTGGCATATCTAAAGTGATGATATCACCTTTCTTCCATTTTCTATTAATCGTAGCAAACTCTCCTTCTACTACTTTTACATCTACCGCTTCGTTGTTTACTTTTACAGAAGACCCTACAGCCCATTTTGGTATTCTCAACATCACATCAAAAGCTTGTTTCTTTGCTTTTTCTACCGTAATATTTACCGTTCCTTCCCAAGGATAATTTGTTACTTGGTTCAAAATAATTGTTGATCCATCTTGTAGTTTCGTTTCCAATCTATTGCTACCATAAAGGTTTACTGCAAGACCGTCTTTTGATAAACTATAAGCCCAGTTAGCTGACTTCGCAATGGTACGAACAATGTTTGGAGGACAGCAGAAACACTCTAAGTAAGGCTCTCTAACAGGTGTTTCAGTGTTGTGTTTAGAGTAATCTCTTGAACCGTGCACCATTCTTAAAGGATTCGAATAAAAGTAATCTTTACCTTCTAAAGAAATACCTGATAAACCACTGTTATACAATACCAACTCCATGATATCTGCATATTTTGACTCACCATGTAAGCCTAACATTCTGTAAGAGAACATTGAGTTACAAACGTTGGCACATGTTTCATTGTAGGCTGTCATATTTGGCATCATGTAAGCATCAATGAAACCTTCTTCAATCTTATCTCGGTTCGTTGATGCTCCATAATGCGCTTGTCCTACTGCACCAGTAACATACATCTTCTTATTCGTAACATTATCCCATAACCTATCCAATGCATCTACTAAAGCTTGTTCACCTGTTTCTGAAGCTACATCAGCAGCACCAGCATAGTAATACAATGCTAATACAGCGTGACCTACTGCTTCATCTGCATCACGCAATGCCACTCTCTCCTGCACCATATCACCGATAGGGTAACCTTCCGTTTCTGAAGTTTCTTCTACTTCATATTTTCCTCTGTTATTGATGAAACGTTCCGCTAGGTCTAAATAGTTTTTATTCCCAGTAGTTCTATACATCTCCACCAATCCCATGATTTGAGTTTGGTTAAAACCAAAACGACCATAACGAGGATTATCTGTATTAAATGTCTTATAAAGGAAATCAGCATGCTTTACTGCGATATCCAAGAAGTTTGATTGACCAGTAACTCTATGATGTATACATGCAGACGTTAATAAGTGTCCCGTGTTGTACATCTCATGATACTTACGGTTTTCATAACGGTCTACATTTGATCTTAACTGTACTTGGGTCTGAATATACCCGTCATCTTCTTGTGCCTCACCGATGATCTTGATATAACCATCGATCTCTTCTAATAAAGTTTTGTCATCGTTTTGAGCGTACACATACATTGCTGCTTCAATCCACTTATAGAAGTCACCATCATGCCAATGCATACCTTGATGCTTCCCTTCTTTCATCCCTGCCGCAATTTTGAAGTTATTCAAAGCGTGTCCCACATCACCAGTCAACACTTCTCCCATGTAAGGTACCATATTCGTTTCTGCCACTTCAAATTTATCTGCCCAGAAACCTTCTGTCCACTTACAATCTCCTAAATTGATACTTTTCAATGCTACATTAGGGGTATTTGCTTGCCCTAAAACGCCTCTCTCCTGTGCTACACCTACCTGAGTCATCAGGGCAGCACAAGCCATTATAAATAATTTTTTCATTTAATATATCGTCTTAAACTTTTGAGTAATTAGCTTGCATGACCAAAACCTATGTAGTTCCTTATCAATAGGATTTGATCATAATGTAAAATTAGAGAGAAGGGTTTTGAATGAATTCTTAAAAATTATCCATTCTCGGTAAAAAATTAGCATAAGTGATTGGAGGTAAAGAGAATTGAGAACTGTTTTAACAATTACAGATAACAACTCTCTTAAACGGATACTTAATAAATTGTAAACTAAATTACCGCAGACTTTTAATCAATTATTCTGCAAGCTTTTATGTCCTACTTTCAAGTTTCCTTCTTCTTCATTTTTCCATTGATGAAAAACGAAGCAAAAAATCTAGGCTTAGAAGTCAAAAGCTAAATTTCATTCCTCTCACCTAAATGATTTTAAACTCGCTTTGCTCGAACAAGAAAATCATTCTTAACGGCTCAATCCATGAAATTATTAACGCTTTTCCCTTCAAGGCCGAGGGAAGAAGTAGCAAATGAATTGGGTAGAAAGCCCACTGGAGCGAATGTTAAGTGTTAGCGTCATTCGTGTCCTTCACGATCATCAGAAATCTCCTGATTTCTAAATGCTGCAAATATTCGAAAGTTTAGTTTACAATGTACTTAATAGTAAATCAACTATTTATAGAATATATGAATGAAAAAAGGCTGACAAGAATGCCAGCCTTTAGTAGTGTGTTAATTACAAATTGTCCGTGTTGTAGCAGTGCCGTCTTTTGTTACTATTTGGAAAATTAATAAACCATTGTGGTTCATCAATTCATCTTGTTTAAGAACTATTTCGTCGATTCCTTTGAATGTTTTATTTATAAATTCTTTTCCGCCTATATCAAAAACTCGAAGCGTACCACTTCGCACTTCACCAAGATTGATGTATAAATTACCAAACTTGTAAGGGTTAGGATAAATCTTTATTTCTTGCTCAAAGCTTGTTTGCTGAATTGTATTGACTCTTGAAGAAGAACCATTTTCCCAGCTAAATTTTGTTGCTCCAGAAGCATTCGATTGGTTCGCTATCAAAGCTTTTGAACTATTAGTACTGATGAACTTTCCATTAATCTTTCCTTTCAAGATCAAATATCCATCTGATGTTAATTCAAAAGTGAATTTTTGTCTTTCATAAATACCCGTTGCTCCACATTTGATTGAATTATCAGAAGCTACTGTTACATACTTTCCTGTAGCTACAGATTTTAAAGCATAATAACCGTTTGCATCCAACACTGTAAACTCTTCCAAACTAGAAACCGATGATTTTGTAGCTTGAAGTGCAGTTCCTTGTGAAGTGTTGACAGTCACGTAATCATCTGAAAGTGTTTGTAACCAAATTACGCTACCAGCAGTGGGTAAATTTCCACCTCCTACACTGCTTCCAGTGGTTACTGTAATTGTGCAAACAGCTTTAAAATTTCCATCTCTTGTTGTTGCTGTAATCTTAGTTGTTCCGGCACCAACGCCCGTTACGTTTCCATTATTTACAGAAGCAACGGAACCATTTGCAGTAGACCAAGTTACTGTTTTATCAGTGGCATTAGAAGGAGATACTGATGCATTTAATTGTACAGACTCACCCACTCCAATCGTAGAGGTGCTTTTGTTTAGAGAAACACCATTTACAGGTACATCGGCAGGAGGTGTACCGCCTGTTCCAATCGTAAAATTATCACAATAAGCTTCTCCAGTCGAGTAGTACCAAACTCTATACCTCTCTTCTGATGAACCTGTAGTAATCGTAATACTCTTGTTGCTAAATGTAGTAGATGTAAATTCCTGGTTGGTAATGAAGTTTCCAGTAATAGCATTTGTAATTCCTAAAAATGCACTTGTACCATTGGAGCCTACTTTACCATCTACAGAGATTGTATAAGTAGTATTTGCTGCTAAAGTAATCACTTGTGCCACGTTACCATTTGTAATTTTAGCACCATAATTACCTGAAGTCTTATTGTTAGATACCACTTCCTGCAAACCAATACTTGCAGACCAATAAGAAAGATCGCCGTCTTCAAAACTAGGGTTTCCGATTTCCCCTACTCCCACCGAGGGAGGCGCTGTTGAAGATGCTTTTTCCCAAACTCTTACGTATTCAACATACATCGTCGTTGGCATCCCGGGTAACTGTGCTTTTGCTTCAGGATCGGTTTCAGGGTTTACTGCGTTGTTTCTGTTGTTGTAGAACTCTACAAAAGGTTTTCTTAAACCTAATGACAGCGTAACGTTCATTGGTCGGTACCAATAGGTGTTTGGCTTTCTTGCCACTTCAACACCATCAACGTACCAAATAATTTCGTTTTCATTCACTTCACATCCATAGATATGATAATCTTTTGTGGGATCCCAAGGAGCTCTAAATTTGTTTAATTGCTCATCAGGGTGTTGTTTTGGTCGTCTCCAAACACCTGATCCGTTTTGCATCACAACCGCATGAAGGTTATGATCCATGTCGTAGATGTCATCTTGATGTCCTTCATACCAATCAAATTGTTGAAGTTCCACCACATCAATTTCACTGTACACCGTTTTGCCATTGCCTACAGAATAATCGAAGTTGGAAAAAAGCCAGAATGACGGACAAACTCCTTCACCAATATCAGCTCCTTTAATTTTGGCTTCATAGTAACCATAAGTAAAAGTTTGATACGACTTCAAGATACCCGACTTAAAATAAGTACCTCCATCAGAAGCGTTGTTAGGGTTTTGACGCATGGTCAAAGCGGCTACTCCATTTTCAATTTTCACATTGTTGTTATTGTCCCATTTCCAAGCCGTAGTGTTAGGAAGATTTCCAGTCTTGATCCATTTGGACCAATCGGGCGTGTTACCATTGAATTCGTCGGAAGCACTCCAGCGAATTTCCCATACATCAGCAGGGTTGGAAGTGGTAGTAGGTTGCTGTGCAAACACACTTTTAGCGTAAAGTGAAAGGAGCACAAATGAGAGTAGTAGTTTTGTAGTTCTGGAATAGTTTAATAGTAAATGTTCCATTATTTAAACTGAGGTTGTAAATGCACATCGACAAGCTGGCATCATCTTATGCATTTAGTTATAAATTTATTACGCCTCAAGATAGATACTTGCCCAATGATCAACTTCTTAATAATTACCCCTTTATGGTAAGTTTTTAACATGGCTCTTAATACACTGTAAACTACATTTCGTTCACCTCTAATTGGTCTTTCTACAAGCATTCATAAGATCTACGTTTAAACTTCCTACTTCTTTACTTTGGTATTAACATAAAAATGAAACAAAAATCAATGCTATAGAGACAGTTTCGTAAAATGTCCTCATCAACTATAGTATACCTTAGACAAAAAAATAAGAGGTACCATTCTATGATACCCCTCATTTCGATTCTGGTTAGTGTTATATATTTTATTCTATAACGACTTTCTTTCTTAAAATTCCGTCCTCATTTCCAACTAAAATTATTAATACTCCTTGAGGTAGGTTAGCTACTTCTGCTTTAAATCCACTTAGCGATTGCTTATGGATAAGTTGACCGTTAATATTGATCACTTGAAGTACACTTCCATCAAGAATTTCTTCTGAATTAACAACTAAGTTCTTATTGAAGGTAAACACGTTCACTTTCGCTGTGAGATCTTCTACAGATGTTGGAGTCGATTGTGTCACAGTAATAGTATAAGTTTGTTTTGTAATACCATCTTGGGCAGTTACCACAATTTCTATCACTCCACCAAACGAATCTACAGGTGTTATCACTGCGATTGCATTTTCGTCTGTAGTTACTGCTGTAGCTGTTGGAAGTTCAGCTGTAGCCACAGTATATGAGAATTGATCGCTTGAGAATCCTTCTAAGAGAACACCATCTAAAGCAATTTCACTTAGTGATGCATCTGTTGATGGAGCTGACCATACATAATTTACAGTATACGTTACTTCGGTTGTACCATCTTGAGCAGTTACCACTACTGTTGCTGAACCTTCAATATCTGAATCAATGATTTCAAAGGTCGCATTACTATCTGTTGTCTCTGCCGTTAACTTCGGTGAACCTGTTGTACCGTATGCATAAGTAATTGTATAGTCTAATGTTGAAGCATCAAAACCTTCTAAAGCTACATCATCAACCTTTAAGACGGATAAACTTGCATCTGTTGATGGAGCGGACCATACATAATTTACAGTGTAAGTTACTTCAGTTGTTCCATCTTGAGCGGTTACTACTACTGTCGCTGAACCCTCAATATCTGAATCAATGATTTCAAAGGTCGCATTACTATCAGTAGTTTCTGCTGATAACTTCGGTGAACCCTCTGTTCCATATGCATAAGTAATTGTATATTCTAATGTTGAAGCATCAAAACCTTCTAAAGCAACATCATCAACCTTTAAGACGGATAAACTTGCATCTGTTGATGGAGCGGACCATACATAATTTACAGTATACGTTACTTCAGTTGTACCATCTTGAGCAGTTACCACTACTGTTGCTGAACCTTCAATATCTGAATCCATGATTTCAAAGGTCGCATTACTATCTGTTGTCTCTGCCGTTAACTTCGGTGAACCTGTTGTACCGTATGCATAAGTAATTGTATAGTCTAATGTTGAAGCATCAAAACCTTCTAAAGCTACATCATCAACCTTTAAGACGGATAAACTTGCATCTGTTGATGGAGCGGACCATACATAATTTACAGTGTAAGTTACTTCAGTTGTTCCATCTTGAGCGGTTACTACTACTGTCGCTGAACCCTCAATATCTGAATCCATGATTTCAAAGGTCGCATTACTATCAGTAGTTTCTGCTGATAACTTCGGTGAACCTTCTGTTCCATATGCATAGGTAACTGTATAGTCTAATGTTGAAGCATCAAAACCTTCTAAAGCTACATCATCAACCTTTAAGACGGATAAACTTGCATCTGTTGATGGATCCTCTACAACATAATTTACGGTATAAGTCACTTCAGTTGTACCATCTTCAGCCATCACATCCACTTTTGCGACACCTGGCATTGTTGTCGCCTGAGTGTATTCTAATGATGCAAATTCATTTGAAACTTCCGCTGATAAAACTGGAATCTCTGTTGTTCCAAAAGGGTAAAGAACTGTATATTCTGTCTTATCGGCAGCAAATTCTGGAACAGTGGTTTCATCTACCGAAAGGTCAGATAATGTTGCATCAGATGAAATATTCATCCATGTAATAGCATACGTTTTTGTAACATTTCCGTCAGCTGAAGTTACTTCAATCAGTGTTGGTGCATCTACATTGTCAGATTCAGTAATATTCAAAACTGCTTCTTTATTATTGGCTAGAACAGACACTTTTGGAAGATCAGTTTCAGGAACTACTTTATAGACAAATTCCTCTTGCTCCACTTTACCTTTTCCTAAGAATTGATCTCCTACTTTTAGAGAATAAAGAGATACATCATCTGGTTTTGTAATGTGAAATGGATCTGTTTCGAATTCGGCTTCTGCAACAAAATGCGCATCTACCCAATTGGCATGATCACCTGCTATCGTTCCATCAGATTCATCAATAATCAATGTTAGTTTATTGTGTTCTTTCACATCTAATTTTAACAACTCAGGGATTTGAGTAGTGGATCTGATTTCTCCGGTATTATAAACTTCCTCTCCATCTAATAAAATGATCATTTTTAAACGACCAGAATTAGATTTAGAAGCAGTAGGAATTACTGAAAATGTTTCATAGCCTTCTTTAATCGCGTAAGTGATTGTTGATGGGGCATGTACACCAATACCATGATCATATTTTACTTCATCAATAATAAATTCACCTCCGTCAAAATCCGTCCCGTTGTTAATTCTGTTGGCATAAGTATCAGCTTCTAAAACAGACTCTGCTGTTAAGAAAACCTTTGTACCTTCAACAAAATTTACTTTATAGTTCATTTCTGAAGTAGCATCTTCCGATATTACTTTCACCATAGCTTCTCCAAAAATATCTTGTGCTTGTGTCACTTCAAATGTTGATACATCTACATTCGAAGGAGTGGCAGCTATTTGAGGTATTGAAGAAACACCTTGTGGTATTGATAAAGTGTATTCCGTTACATCAGGGCTAAAACCTGCAACTGTTATTCCATCAACCTTTAAGTTTAAAAGTGTTGCTAAAGATGTATTTGTAAATCTAACATTATAAGTTTCTGTTACTGTACCATCGGCTGATGTTACTTTGATCACGGCTGGATCGTAAATATCAGTTGACTGTGTTACTTCTACCGTAGCTTGTTTGTTATTGGCTTTTGCTATAACCTCAGGAATGTTATTTCCATCTACTTTATAAATCAATTCTTTAGCACCTTCTTTCACATTCATCAAGTAGTCTTCTCCTGCCATGATAGAATATAATGTTGCATCCGTTGGTCTAGTAATATGAGCTGGTTCGGTTTCAAACATAGCATCAGCCACAAAATGAGCATCTACCCAAGCGGCATGATCACCTCCTAGGTCATCATCAGAATTATCAACGACTAATCTTAAAATGTTCGCTCCTGTAACATCTAAAATAACTCTTTCAAGCGTTTGGTTGTTTTTATTGATTTCACCGCTGCTGTATACCTCTTTATCATCTAAATGAATACTCAAAGTAACATTTCCTGAATTCGTTGAAGCAGGAACTACAGAAAATGTAGTATAACCTTCTTTAATTGTGTATGTGATATTAGAATTAGCGTGTACGCCTATTCCTTTTTCAAATTGATGATCTCCTCCAAAATCAAAAGGTTGATCGCTGTAAGCTACATCATTTTTAATAACATCTTGGAAAGTCTCTGCTTCAAATACTGTTTCAGCTGTTAGATAGATGTTCTTTGATTTCAGAATATTGACAGTATAGATTAATTCAGTTGTTTCATCTTCAGAAACCACTTTTACAGTAGCTTTACCAGGGAATGTTGTAGCTTGAGTAAGCTCAAAAACAGATGATTGCTCGTTCGTTAAAGTGGCTGTCAATTGAGGAATTCCAGAAGTTTCTTCTGATATATAAACAGTATAGTCTGTTACTTCTGCATCGAAATTAGGAACTTCCATTCCATTTACTTCAAGAGTAGATAATGTAGCATCAGATACACTTGATAAAAGAACCTTGTACGTTTCTGTTTTGCTTCCATCTGCAGAAGTTACTGTGATGATAGCTTCTTCACCAAATTCATTGGCCTGCTCTACAACTACTTCAGCATTTTTATTATTTGGTGTTGCTGCCACAATTGGTAGACTACTACCTGAAGCTGATTTGTGAATATAGTTTTTCACCTCTTTTGTAACACCATCTAAGTATTTACTTCCTACTTGAATAGTATAAAGAGAAACATCTGTTGCGTCTGTAATGTGAGGGTTTTCAACATCCACTCTATCGTTTACAGTAAAGAAAGCGTCTAACCAATTGGCATGATCTCCACCAATTCCATTACCGCCATCACCTACGTATAACGTCAATTTACTAGCGTCTTTTACATCTAACTCCACTCTACTTGGTGACTGAGTTGATGATTTGATTTCTCCAGTAGTATACACCTCCACATCATCTAAGAAGATTTTCATTTCTATTAATCCTCCGTTTGTTTCAGATGCAGCGGGAATTACATAAAATTTCTCATAACCTTCTTTAATCGCATAAGAAATTGTGGATAATGCATGTACCCCTAAGCCTCTTTCATATTCTTCACCACCTAAAGTTAAAGAAGTAGCAGGTGATCCATCAGTATAAGTATCAGCTACTGGTAAATCGTCTCTAATTCTCCAATAAGAATCCGACTCCGCAATATTTGCTGAAGTTAAATATAATCGCTTGCCTTGAATTTGAGCTGCTTCAAGTAATTCGTCAATATTTTTGGCTTCCCATGAAAAGTTAGAGAAGATGACTTTTGTAATGTCTTCACCGTCTTGAGGAACAATCTCAATCTTTGTAGCGTTAGACCACTCACCCAAAGGAGAACTATCATGTTGACTTAATACGTTGCTTGCTTCTATAAATGTTTGTTGCCAATCATTAGAAGTTGTAATTGCTAAATCATATTCATACTGATCATTGACAATTACTTTTAAGTTTTGAGCTTGTGTACAGTAAAATAAAAAGTGGAAATCTGCCCCAGCAGGTGCTTGATATTTTGGATCGGTAAAGATTTCATTCGTCATTCCATTATTATCAATGGGTCTGATGGCAGGTAAGTTACCTACACCTTCAATGTAAGCTGAGTTTGTCCATGAATTTTCAACATCATCCGAAGGTACATCCGTCGCTACTGCATTATTTCCTAATTGTATTGGAATTTCAGCTTCAAAATCACCAGAAATAACAATATCACCTTCGTACTCAATATTGGCAAATCCGAAAACGTAATCGTTGACATCAAAAACAGGAAGTGATGCTACCCATTCGTCTCCAACTCTGATCGCTTCAGCATCTCTCCAAATTCTTGTATAACTTACAGGATTCTTTACGGCGTAATAAATATTTACAGATTTAATTTTATCTACATCATTAGGTGTGATTGTGTACTCAGGTACACCTTCAGCATCTAAAGTAATTTCTGAAGTTGGTCTCACCGGCCAGAAATGATCGTCACCCAAAACATGTTTCTGTAACCAGATTTTAGCATCATCGCCTAATTTATCCGTATTATGATGTCCTCTTGCTTGTAATGCAAAATCCCAAGGCACATCACTTTGGAAACCATCAAACATCATCTCACTTCTTTCGTGACCTCCATGATGATCATTTGTTCCACTTAACCATAAAGATGCTGCTTTGATGTAAGGGGCATGGGCTTGAGGAGCAATGCTTTCAAGATATAACTCTTGTCCTGCATCTTTATCGGGTTCAACATAAGGATTGTTATATAACCAAACACTATTCGTTCTCCAGTATTCAAGATAACCAATCCCAAAATAGGATACGAAAGCCTTAATTCTTTCATCCATTCCCAAGTTCCACATCAAAGTACCACCGTAAGAGTACCCTTTTGCACCTACTTTAGTCGCATCGACTGCCGGTTGGTCTAATAAATGGCTTAATGCAATTCTTTGAATAGCATACCATAAATAATCATCTGTTTGTTTTGGATCAGTAATAAAATCACCGTTTGGCAAACCATTTTTCACTCTGTATCCACCCTCATTTTCATCAATGATTCCATATTTGAATTCCTCTGGGTATTCTGTATAATTGGCTCTAGTCCCCGTTTTACCACAATAATCATGAGCTAAAACAGCCCATCCTTCATTTACATAGTCCATGTCTACGGTAGGCTGACCCATCCATCCATGTACATCAAGAAGTGCTGGTGCTGTACCAGAATTACGCAATTCTTCTTTTACTGCATATTTGGTAAAGACTCTAAATTCCTGACCAAGAATTGATACATGAATGTAAGACTCCTTATAATAGATGCCGTTTTCTGTGGTTTCAGAAATAATATCTTCTTTTGTTTCACCTGTTGTACCATCTTTTACTAAGCCAGCATCAGGATCAAAATCTACCCAGAGAAGATCCGGGGTTTGTTGTGCCCATACTGAACTCCCGATAAGGAAAGCCAGTAGGAAAAAAAGTAATTGTTTCAGATTGTTCATTTCACTTGTGTAAATAAATGCATAAAAAAGTTGAAGGTTTACTTTTCAGTAAAAAGCACAAAAAGCTCTCGGTATAAGTAATCTACAGGGCATCCTACTTTTTCATTATTTGAAGTATCAGGAGTAAGGTCAACATTGATATCGATTTTCATTGTTTAAAGCATTTATGCTTACTCCTAAAAAATCACTTCTTATAATTCACTAATGCTTAACTGTTTAGTTCATTTCAACTAATTATAAAGTTTGGATAAAAAATACAATTGTATTAACACTCGTTTTTCTTTTGTTTGCCTTTATCTAACATTAAAAATAAAAGCAATTGTAGTTCAAAAACTTACAGTTTAGTGCTAATAAATAGTCTAATTCACATCATAGTGTTAGTTTTTGTTGAATACGTGAACTCGCATGATAGTTTACAGAATAAAAAAGGAAAGATGTACTAAATCCTTCTTTCCTTTTCTCTTATCCTTCAGAACTTTGTCCTTATTTATCAAAATCAATTAAAACTGAAACTGAATCAAAGCTTTATCATTTATCAATTTCTTGAGCGATTGTGATATTTGTATCCCTCAGATGATCAGAGATCTTATGATTTCTAACCGCACTAAACCCATGATGCACATATTACAATGAAGGTTTAATTGCTACTTTGAAAGGATAAACAGGGAGTTTCTCGCTATAATAAAGCTCTATTTCAGCATAATTTTCAAAAGAATAATATAGCGTAGCTGCCTTTAATGGAAGTTCTACTTTATTCTTACTAAACTCGCTACACTCAAACAAAAAAATTACTTTTAACGACTCAATCCATAAAATTCTTAACACTTTTTCCTTCAAGGCCGAGGAAAGTACTACCAAATGAAATGGGTAGAGAATCCACTGGCGTGAATGTTAAGCGTTTGCGTCATTCGTCTCTTACAGATCAGCATAAATCTCCCGATTTCTAAATAGTATAACTATTCGAAAATTAAATTAATATGTACTTAATCGGCATAGCCACACGTTAAGGGATAGAATTTGTTCAAAATAAAAAAGTCTACAAAAGCATTTGTAGACTCTTTCAATATACATTTTATCAATAAAACTATTGATTACTTCGCACCACCTGACAATAAGAAGTATGCGCCACCCCAGCTTGCATGGTCGCCTCCTTGGTTTCCATCAGCATCAACTACTAATAATGTCAACTCTTTCTTTCCTTTTACATCTAAAACTAATTGTTCTACTTTTTGAGCTCCTCTATCTCCGATTTCGCCACTGTTATAAACCTCTTTTCCATCTATTAAGATTTTCATGATGATTTTGCCAGCGTTAGAATCATTACCACCTGGAGTAACCACAAATGATTTATAGTTAGATGCAACTGGGAATTTCAGTTTTGAAGGTGCATGAACTCCAATACCATGATTGAATTTTTTTCCACCAATGCTGATTGTTCCACCATCAATTGATTTATCATCCATTACTCTCCAATAAGAGTCTACCATTGATGCTTTTGCAGCTGATAAATATTCTTTATCACCTGAAAGTTCATCATCCATCAATGATTTCTTGAATACTTTAGCGTACTCAGGGTCTTTTACTGCATTTTCTTTTTTACCTTCAACAAAAAATGCATCGGCCCAGTTGGCATGATCACCACCTTTTTCTCCTAAATCATCGACAATTAACTCAAGGCTTGTTGCTCCTTTCACCTCAAAAGCTAACATCTTTGGTGAATAGCTTTTTTGTTTACTATGAATCTTTCCAGTAGCAAAAATTTTCCATCTACAAAAATTTTCATTGAAATTTTACCATTATGTGCTGCATCTGCGCCAGGTACTACATAGAACATTTCGGCTTTTGATGGAACTGCATAAACTAGTTTAGAAGGTGCGTGTACTCCTAAACCTTTCGAATATTCCTGACCTCTCATTGACATCTTCTCGCCTGAAACCGACTTATTCTCATGAATTCTCCAAAAAGACTCTGAAGATATTGCCAAATCTGCTACTCTTAAATATACTTTTTCACCTTCGATCACTTGCACCGGAGCCTCTTCTGTAGTAGGTGCTTGAGCAAAAGTATTTAAACTAAATGCAACGCTTGCTGCTGCCAATAATATTTTCTTTTGAATTTTCATTTCACTTGTCATTAAATATAAGTAACCAAAATCAGAATTAGTTTACTGTCTATTCTATCTGATTTTTTAAAAGAACTTTTCTCTAGAGTTGTTGAACAAAATTATGCATTAGGTCACATTTCAATTGAAAATAATCTTTCATTATTTATAATATATTTGACATTCAACGCTGATATAGCACATTTTAAGCGTCATTTATACGATTTTGTATCATTATCTCTGCTTTTTATGCTCTTCATCTTTATAACCGAAAAAACCGCAGTGGTAATAGTACAACTGCGGCTTCCCATAAAATCTCAAAAACAAAAAGGATGAAGTTTTACAATTTTCATTGCAAAACTCCATCCCTATTTACTTACAAACCTCTCTTTAAATTAAGGTCTTGGGTAATATCTCTTCAATCGAAGGTTATCAATGTATACTGTCGTTGGCTCACTACCAGTATTCACTATCTTCATAATCAAGTTATATTCACTGATTACGTTTTTCACATCAATTACATTCGAGAATGTTAACCACTTTCCTTCTTCTGCATTAGCATAACCGTGAGCTACTTCTTGCCAGTCAGAACCTTTGTTACTTAAGTGGAAACGGATGTTCGTATCGAACGTGGCACCTGGGTGTCTTTCTCCACCATTGTTAACAATAAAGATGTCGAATTCTAATCTTAATTTGTTGTTTTCGTTTTCAGTGAAATCAAACTTATGTAATGCTCCATTTAAGTAAGTTTGGATTGCCGATGGCTTCACTGGACGATCTGCTGTACCTGCAGGAATTGTAACCTTCAAACTATGACTTCCTTCTGAAACTTCTTCTGTAGATTGCTCTAAGAGATCTGGAACAACATTTCCTAACCATGCAGGATCTGCACCTCTGTAAACCATTGCACTGTTCTCATAGCTATAGTCGAAACCTGATGATTTTAATACATCTTCTTCAGAACCAACTAATACTTCATCAGTGAACTTATCAGCAATTGCTGCATCTTGTGATTCTAATGAGTTTCCAGTGTAAGTAACCGTTACTTCATCATTACTGTATACCAATTCATCACCGATTTCAAGAACAAGGAAACTTGCATTGTCAGGGCTTACATAAGCAGCAGTAACTTCAGGAGTCAATACTTCATCTTTTGCTGTAGTAAGTGTTACGCTATAATCTGAAGCTTTTGGAGAGTTGGCATTTAAACCTCTTGAGTACACTAAGTTGATTTTCTTGCTTGCATCAGTCGTTACTCGCTCTAAAAGTAATGGCTCATCTGAACGAACACATTTCACGAAATCTACAACTACCAAAGTATCTGAACTCATTGGTCTTTGTCTCACGAATACAGGAGCAAAGCTGTATACTTTATCCAATGTTACATATTTCACATCAAATGTGTTAGCATTAGCATCTTCAGCTACTAATTCTGCACCGTGTAACTCTCCTTGAATCAATGTAGGATTACCTGTTGCATCATAAGTAAATCGTAATATACTACCGAAAGGAATCTCTGTTGGAGTTGTTGGTTCCATTGAAATTTCATCACCCAATGTACCATCAGACAATAATAAATTTGCTTTGATGCTGTTGAGTTTCACTGCAGGCATTACAGTTACTACAATCGTTGTATCAATTTCGTTTGTCTCTCTCGGAACTGTTTCAGAACCTACAAAAGCATTTTCTTGGAATACTTGACTTAATGTCACTTCCCAAGTTCCTTCCTTATGGAAAGTACCTCTCACTTGAGCGTCTTGAGGGTTACCTTCCACTGTTACATTTGAATCTGGGAAAATCCATTGTCTAGTTTCAACACCTTGAGACACATCTGCAAAATCAATGTGTTGATTAATATTGATGACATTATCATTGCCCACTTGTGATACTCTCACCACGCTATGGCTTGGTGTTAGCACTGTTGGATTGTTCATCTCTTCACCACAAGCCCCCAATAAAAAGGCTAGTGATGAGATAATGAATAATTTTATATATTTCATATTTATCATGATTGATCTCTATTAAATTGCTTCGTTAGCTTGAACTTCAGCTGCTGGAATTGGGAAGTAATCGTGCTGATCTGGACTGTAGAAACTCCAGTTGTTTACAAAGTCAGGACGAATACGACCTTCGATATAAAGTGGAGGAAGAATAGGTACTACCTCATTTTCATCTTGTAATTTTTCGAAGTTTTCGATTCTTAAAACCTCATCATTGTGATGGCTTGTGAAAACATCTTTTACCATACCCCATCTTACTAAATCTCTCCATCTTGTATTTTCGAACGCTAACTCTGTTGGACGCTCTACCATACGAAGGTGAGTTCTGATGTTTTCCAATGTAGCTGGTACAATTGGATGAGCACCATATAAATCTTGAGAGATGTGTAACTGAGGAATACCACCGTCGTTACTGATATAGTCTTGAATAGTTACAACTCCTGCACGAGATCTTACTTTATCAATGTATTCAATCGCCGTATTCAAATCGCTTGATGCTTCTAATACCGCCTCTGCATACATTAAGTAAACATCTGACAATCTCATGTGCTTGTAGTTGATAGAAGATCTGTTTTCAATATTCTCTGTATCCATGTGGTACCAGTTTGCATACTTTTTCACGTATGACGACTCACCGTTACCCCATCTTCTACCTACTTCTGCTTTTAAGTCTGCTGCTGTTTTGTTGTAATATAACCCCTCTGCATCACGACCTGCTAATGTTGCAGTGTATCTTGATGAATGAGCATCTGAACCTGCTACTGAATCGGCCACTAATAATTCATGTGCCCAATATGTAGGCATCATACCTTGCCATCCACCTAGTGAATAAGGACCATACCAACGTGCTAACTTTGTAGACTCACCACCTGATACGTTTCCTCCATCGTCAACAATACTTGCATCTTGAGCTCCAGAGTTGATAGAACCATCAAAAGGTACTTCCATAATAGACTCTGAATTGTAAATCACATCATGTCTGAAGTTTTCTGCATAGTTAGAAGACAACTGATAAAGTCCTGAGTCAATTACCTTTTTGAATTCAACAGCTGCATTTGACCATTCTTTGTTGTATAGGTATACTTTTCCAAGTAATGTAGTAGCCATACCCCAAGTTGCTCTACCTAAGTCAGACTCCGGTCTTGTTAATGGAAGATGCTCGATAGCATATTGCAAATCTGGGATAATTACTTGACCTGTTACCTCTACGATTGTTGAGAATGGTACATTGTGATCTGTAATTTTAGAAGAAGTTTTAATTACACCTCCACCAAAAGTATGTGCTACTTCAAAGTAGAAGAAGGCTCTTAAGAAACGTGCTTGAGATAAAATCTCTTCTTTTCTTTCCTCAGAAATTTCTTCAATTGTTGGCACATTGTCAATCACCTGATTGGCTCTGAAAATACCATTGTAACATTCTGCCCACTTGTTAAATACAGGTGTACTGTTATCAGGAATTACTAATTCAGTGTAAGGGAAGTGTCTTACCCAGTCATTTGTTCCACCTAAATCACTTCTAATCATTTCGTAAGTCAAGTGGCCTCCACTTACAGATTGAAATTGTAATGCTGCATAAACTGTTGTCAAAGCGGCTTCAGCATCTGCTTCTGTTTTCCAGAATGTTGGTTCTGTAATAGCGTTAGGATTCTTTCTGGTTAGAAAGTCATCATGATTACACGATGTCATAAAGAACAACCCTGCTAGTAATTTTACGACTAATATCTTTTTTAAAGCATTCATTGTGATACTTTTTTAAATTAAAAACTAATTTGAGCACCAATTAAGAACTGTCTTGATACAGGGTAGTTACCTCTATCTACACCTCTCATTGCAAGGTTCTCACCACCTACTTCAGGGTCATAACCTCTGTATTTTGTAAAAGTGAACGGGTTCACTGCTGATACATATACTCTTGCTTTTGAAATCCCTGTTTCTTGTCCGATTACTCTGCTTAGATCATAACCTAAAGTGATTGTTCTAATTCTGAAGTAAGTACCGTCTTCTAACCAAAGGTCAGATTGAGATCTCACGTTTTCACTTTGCGAATAAGTCACTAATGGAATATCAGATGTTGGGTTTTGTGGGCTCCACATTCCAACTAAATCAGTGTGTCTACTCTGAGCGTATGCAAAAAGTCTTGATCCATTGTAAATCTTAGCACCGTGTGAATAGTAACCTTGGATGAAGAAATCAAATCCTTTGTACCCTAATGAAGCGATAATCCCTGATTCAAAATCAGGCATTCCTGATCCAGCGTATACTCTATCATTGTCAGTGATTTCACCGTCTCCATCTTGATCTACATATCTTACATCACCTAATCGAGCAGTAGGATTGATTGTTTCTTGGTATTCCTTCAACTCCTCATCTGTTCTGATGATACCGTCTGTTTGTACTAAGAAGAACGATGCTGCCTCATGACCTACTGCCATAAACGTAGTGTAATCCATTGAACCCATTGTTAATGATGGACGACCACCTGCATAACCTCTTTGTACTCCATTTAGGTTCGTTACCTCATTCACGTTTTTCGTAAATGTCAACCCAATATTATAGTTTAAACCATATTCTGTTTGGTTCTTATAATTTAGTGCTAATTCAAGACCCGTGTTGGTCATATCACCCGCATTCAATGTGAACGTTCTGTAGATTTCTACTTCGTTGTTCTCTCTTGTTACGTTAGCACCTGCTGATAATGGTAGTTGCTGACCAAGAATCATGTTTTGCTTTTGGTTTCTGTAAACATCTGCAGTAAACTGAACACGATCATTCCACATTGTTACGTCAATACCAATGTTTTGTGCAATGGCAGTTTCCCATGAGATATTAGGGTTAGCAAATCTTCTTTGAGCTAAACCTGGAGTTAACTCTTGGTTGTAACCGTATAAGTAGTTAACACCTTGCTCAATCACTGGAGAAGCGATGTAAGGGTTAGAACCTACTCTATTGTTACCCAACTCTGCATATGATGCTCTTAGTTTTAATCCGCTGATAAAATCAACATTCCAGAAATCTTCTTGGTCTACGTTCCAACCTAATGAAACACCTGGGAAGACATCAAATCTGTTGTCAGTTCTGAACTGCGAAGTACCATCTCTTCTTAGTGATACTGAAAGTAAGTACTTACTGTCGTAGCTATATTGCAATCTACCCATCATACCTACTAATGCTGTTTCTTGAATTTGACCTACTGGATTTGAGATCGATACCGCTGCACCTGGTACTCTGATATCGTTATTACCATTTTCAGCAAATGCCATTAAAAGACCTGTAGTTCTGTTAGTGTACTGCTCTAATGAGTAAGTACCAGTGAAGTTTAAGTTATGCTTACCGAACGACTTATTATAAGTCAAAATATTTTCTAAAGTATATCTTTCATTCCATGTATAGTCTTCGTTTGATCTTGCTTGTGGTCTAGAAGCTGCAGGTACATAATTACCTCCTGCATCAATAATAGTATATTTTGGTTGGAAACGATCTCTAGTTGAGTTTAAGAAGTTACTACCTGCTCTTACTTGGTAAGTTAAACCTTTTAAGATTTCGTAAGAAGCACTTAATGCAATATTAAATCTCTTCGTGTTTGTCTCATCTGTATTGGACATGATTCCTGATAAATAACTGTAAGTAATTTCGTTTTGATCTGGAATCTGAACAATATCACCGTTTGTTGGTAATTCCTCTAAAGGAGTACTCCATGGTCTTTGTGTAATTGCTCTTTCATAAATTGCCCAAGGCTCACTGTTTGTGTTTTCGTTTTGGAAACCAACTGAAGCAAACATCTTGAACTTGTTCTTATTCATCGAACCTGTTAAACGAGTTGCTAAACGATCATAACCAGAGTTGATAATAATACCTTCTTGGTTGAAGTAGTTAACGTTGGCGTTGATTTGTAAATCGCCTTTACCTGAAGCTACGTTTAATTCATAATTTTGAATCGCTGCGTTGTCATTTTGAATCGCTCCAATAAAGTCTGAATTATTTTCTAAAGCTCTTGGGTTTTCTGATAATACTGAAGAAGGAATACCTGTTGCATCCGCTCTTAACTGATCATAGTAGAACTGTTGGTGTGTATCCATCAATGGCGTACCTGATGTAATGTTTTGAACACCACCCCATGCAGTGAAATCTACTCTTACTTTTCCTGGATCACCTGTTTTTGTAGTGATCAAAATTACACCGTTTGATGCTCTTACACCGTAGATCGCTGCTGATGCACCATCTTTCAAGATATCAACCGATTTGATTTGCGAAGGTGCAATATTAGGGTTGCTTTGGTAAGGAATACCATCCACTACATATAGTGGCTCCGTTGAACCTGTAATTGAACCTACACCTCTAATTTGGATGTTAGCAGAAGCACCTGGAGCACCACTTGATGCTTGAACGTTAACACCGGCAACTTGACCTTGTAATGCTGTTCCTAAATCTGGAGTTGGCATTTTCTCAAGTGCTTCAGAGCCCACGTTATTTACAGCACCCGTAACTTCCTTTTTCTTTTGAGTACCATAACCTACTACTACTACCTCATCTAGTAATTCTAGATCTTCCTTTAAGCTGATATCGAAATTAGTAGTTGTTCCTACTGCGTGCTCTTGAGGTACATAACCGATATAGTTAAATACTAGAACATCTTCTTTAAGAACATTGATACTAAAGTTACCATCAAAATCGGTTACAGTACCTTTTGCTGTACCTTTCACCAATACATTTACACCAGGGAGTGGCTGACCATTATCTGTCACTTTACCTGAAACAACAACTTCTTGAGCAAGAGAAATAGTTGTATAAAAAATCATTAAGAAGAAGGTTATAAACCCTGCTTTTGGTATCACTTTCCGATTCATACTAAGTTTACTTAAGAATAACATAACTTTATGATTAATGAACAGATGTTGAAAGAGTGAGCTGAACCACGCTTTCTCTGAAAAAAATTAATGTAGACGAACGTTGCTATCTTACATTACAATATTACTTAAGACTTGAGAGAGCTTATGTGTAATAATTACCCTTTACTTACACTTTTTTAACATCTTAAGAAGAGAGGGTAAAAAGGAGTTAGTTTTGGTTAGAATTCGATAGTTTTTAGGGTAAAAAAGTGCCTCTCTGGGGTAAATTTTAAGTTTAAAACGCTAAAAAATGTTATCTATAAACCTTATTTACCCAACGTTTTTATCCTAATTATTCCTGTTTTGTTACCTAATATGCAAGAATCTGAGGTTTAAGGAGAAGCTCCATGACTTAATGAAGTACATTGTAAACTAAGTTTTCGAATATTTTTAATATTTAGAAATCAGGAGATTTTTGCTGATCTGTAGGACACGAATGACACTTACGCTTAACATTCGCGCCAGTGGACTTTCTACCCAATCCGTTTGGTAATGCTTCCCCATGGCCTTGAAGGGAAAAGTATGAAGAATTTCATGAGTGCAGTGCTGTAGGAATATTGCATTGCTACGTCCTCTCGAACCATTTATTATTCACATAAAAAATAACAAGATCTTAGTTTACAGTTTACAAAGTCATTTTAATGTAATAAAAAACTCCTAAGTAAAAGTTACTTAGGAGTTAGTCACAATGAAATGAAATGAAATTTTACATCAAAATCTATCATAGGTACATCGAAAGTCTATGTCTACAATTATGACTTTCAATGAATTGATCGCTTTTAACTAAGGGTTGATTACACTATTTATATATATTAAACTACTTAAAATCATTTTTCATGTATTCACCATGAATACTAAATCCTAATCTATACGTCTTTTTGTCCATTCTAAATTGGGGTTGAGTCACTGATAATGTGCCACCCAAACCTGCCTGTTCAGCAAGAATATTGACCGTGAAGTAATCGTCTTCTACCAATTCATACTGATGCTTGGCATTTTTGATTTTACTAGAAGAATAAGGCCATATCGAAAAATCGAATGTACTCTCAGCTTCTAACATCCACTGTCCTTCTTTACCACTTACTTTAAACCATTTGGTATCGGTTCTATTTCCCGTCTCCTGAGGTTTGATATAAGGATAATAGAGGTCTTTGGTGCCCATCGTATAAACATCCATCAAACTACTTCTCTTTCTATCTGCATACGATTCAAAAGGGCCATTACCATAATATTCTACCTCATTATATGACTTTGGAATACCAAATTGAACACCAAATGCAATAAGGTTTGGTACATCACATAACCTCGTAACTTCTGCATCAACGTCAATTTTTTGACCTGTAATGGTATATGTCACCACCACCTCAACGCTATCTTTTAAAACTTTCTCTACTTCTATTTTAAAAGTCTTGCCATCCACTTTTTTGGACTTCACTTTCACATCAGTCCATCGACGCTCAATGTTTTTCCAAAAGTTGGTAGACTTTCCGATAGGACGTGCACTAATACCTCTCACATCATTATCGACAGAAGGTCTCCAGAAGTTGAGTTGTAATGGCTTGCTCAACAGGTCTTTTCCATTATAAGTAAATGTTTTAAGATCTCCGGTTGTCGCATCAATAGCGATACTACTTTGACCACCTTGAAACAAGTACTCTGAAGTCGTTTTGGTCAACTCGATCTTCTCTGGCTTTGACTGATTTACAACGGCTTTTGATCCTGCTTTTAAAAGTAATTGTTCATACGCTACAACACTTCCTTTCTTACACCACAATTGGTCCTTCCCTTCTTTCATCTCTACCGTAATCCAATAATCTTTATGATTATTCCACTCTACATTTTCCATTGATAATGATAATTGAGTGTGTGATAATGGATCGCAATTGACCGTTGGAAGTTGTCCGCGTTGTATCACTTTTCCTTCCTCTTGGATTGTATATTCAAAAGTGTAGTTGGAAAGGTTCGTAAATGAAAATCTATTTTTGATATCCAATACTTGTTGGTCTTTGTCAGACCAAATAATCGCTACAGGTTGGAATACATATTTTGCTTCATAAGCATGAGGATTGGGAGATAAATCAGGAGCAAAGACACCATTGATACAAAAGTTTTGATCATTTGGTAAATCACCAAAATCACCTCCGTAAGCATAAAATTGTTCTCCTTTATTATTTTTATGGACCAAACCTTGATCCCTGAAATCCCAAATAAAACCACCCATCACATTTGGTGTTGCTCTGATGTAATCCCAGTATTCACCTAGACCACCCATCGAATTTCCCATTGCATGCATATATTCACACAAAACGATAGGACGCGTGATATTTTCATTCTTTGAAAGATGTACCACCTGAGCAAAATTAGGATACATTCTACTTACTACATCCACATAAAACGCATCATAAGGATTGGCCATTGATTCCCAATTTTGAGAAGTATACCCCACGTTATCACCTTCTTTGTAATCCGGGTGACTTGGATTGCCCTGTGCTCCTTCATAATGAACAAAGCGTGTAGGATCAAAATCTTTTACCCAAGATGCCGCTGCTGCAAAAGCTGGCCCTGTACCAGATTCGTTACCCAATGACCATGAGATCACACAAGGTTGATTCTTGTCTCTTTCCACCATTCTTGTAACTCTACTCATCATAGCTGCAACCCAAGAAGGTTGGTTTGGAATATAACTTCCCAAGTGATGACACTCAATGTTGGCTTCATCCATCACGTACAAACCATACTTATTGCATAACTCTAAAAAATAAGGATCGTTTGGATAGTGAGAGGTACGAACCGCGTTGAAGTTATATTGTTTCAACAATTGAATCTCTTCTTCCATATCTACTCTACTGATCGCCTTTCCTTTGGTCGGATGATGATCGTGTCTGTTGACTCCCATGATTTTAATCGGAGTTCCATTCACTAATAAAGCATTGTTTTCATCAAATTCAATCGTTCTGAAACCCAAAGTATGGGCTCTAGCTTCTACTACATTTCCTTTTTGATCTTCAATCCACAACACCAATTGATACAGATGAGGTGTTTCTGCTGACCAAAGTTTAGGGTTTTCAAAAGCAGCTTCCAATAAACCAAACTTAGGCATATCTCTAGGAGGCCATCTCTGTTCGTATACTTTTTGAAGTGAAACCTGCATTTCTTTCTCAAGAACGGCTTTGTTTTCATCATCATAAAGCATTCCTTTTAGCTTTAATTGGGGTAATTTTTTCACATCACCTTCCATCCATAAGCTAGGTCTAATTCGTAGTTTTACTTTTGAACGATCATCATTGAAATCTGTTTTTACATAGAAATCATTGAGGGCAATCTTTGGTTGAGCAATCAACATCACATCTCTATGAATACCACTCAATCGCCACATGTCTTGATCTTCCAAATAACTTCCGTCACTATAACGGAAAACTTGAACAGCTAACTTATTTTTTCCGGCTTGAACATAATCAGTCACGTCAAACTCAGCTGCTAAACAGCTTCCTTGACTGTAACCGACTTTCTCACCGTTTACCCATAGGTAAAAGGCTGATGTTACTCCACCAAAGTGAAGAATAATGGATTGATCTTCCTTCCATGAAGTAGGAATTTCAAACTCTTTGAGGTAAGAACCAACGGGGTTGTCTCTATATATTTTGGGAGGAAGCGGAGGTTGGGGACCTTTCCAATTGTATACCAAAGTTGTATCCAAAATATTTGGTGTAAATGGATACGTGATATTCGTATAAATAGGTTGACCATAACCTAGCATTTCCCAGTTAGAGGGCACTTGTATTTGATCCCATTGAGAAGCATCAAAATCCGCTTTCATAAAATCTTGTGAACGCAGTTCCTCTTTTGGAACAAACTCGAATTGCCACTTTCCATTTAATGAAATAAATCTTGATTGCACTCTATCTCCTTCCAATGCTTTTTCAACAGATGGATAAGAGTAAGAGGCTACTCTTGGATCTAATTTATTGATTTCAAATACATGTTCATTTTCCCAGTCCTTTTGTGCAAAAGAAGACAGTGTTGAAAATAAAAGTATTGAAATAAAAATGATTTTTTTATGCATTACGATAAGTCTCTTTAGAATTATATACCGTATTTAAGCGATATTTGATACCATCATTTCACAACTTTACTCGTGATTTTAGAATGGTGAGCGTTAGAGTTTCACAAAACGCTTTGTTGTAACAACATTATTGTGACTAACTTTTATGATATACACACCATTTGTCCATTCACTGATATCAATACTCTCTTGAGGTGCAATCTCTTTTTCCAACATCACATTTCCAGAAATGCTATGAATCGAGATATTTGTTGCACTCTGTAGACCTTTGATGTTGATCGACTCCAATGCAGGATTAGGGAAGATTTCGATCGTACTTCCTAATCCTTGATCAATTGAAGTCACCTCGTCCACTATTAGAATATTTTTAAGCGGTGTTAACTCTACCGTTTGATTTTCTTTTGATGAAGTAAAACGTGCATGAATTTCATAATAATGACCAGCCTCTAACTGTGCCGAATTAGAAACACCTTGCAGATTAAAAAATGCTGAAGCTTGTCCTGCCGCTTTACCATTAATTGAGGCTTGGGAAGTAGCTGCCACTTTTACAATTTCGCCTGATGCGTTCATTTCTACCAATTCCACATCCATATTTGATGTCGATTTGAAACCACTTCCTGCATCAAAGTAACAGTTAAAATTCAAGCCGTTATTCTTCCCAAATTCAACGTTTTCATATTCTTTTGCATAAGCTTGAATTTGAGAAGCTGCTTTCCAAACTCTAACATATTGACAAGCCATTTCTGTAGGGAAACCTACTGTTGTAGTAGAATCTGCTACTGGATAACGAACACCGTCAACATATTTTACAAATGGATTTCTTAAGCCCATAGACACTGTAATGTGCATCGGTAAATGCCAGTATAGATTTTCTTTGCGACCTCTCTCAATACCATCTACGTACCAAAAAATTGAATCCACTCTACTCAAAACTCCATACGTGTGATAGTCATCTCTTGGATCAAAATCTGCATACCATTTATTTTGAGCAATTTCGGGTTTGCCGTGTGGTCTGATCTGAATCAACTCTCCGTTTTCTCTTGCAACAGCATGTAAGTTCATATCAATTGCTTCTGGACCTTCCCACTCATTTTTATCAAAGTCCCATTCTTTTTGGGTCAATTCCACAACATCAATCTCACTATACTTTGCTTGTCCATCTTCCGTTGGGTCAGGTTGGTTGATACTATACAACCAGAAAGCAGGGCTTACTCCAGGAAAACGATCGGCTCCTTTAATCTTTGCTTCAAAATAACCATAAGTAATGGTTTGATTATTTCTGATAATGCCCGATTTATGATATAATTCTTCATTCTGACCATAGTTCGTATTGCGTCTATGCGTCTCCTGAATCATTCTGATTCTTAATTCATTATTTTCTACATAAGCTAGTGACGGTTCCCATGACCAAACGCCCCAATCATTAGGGTCATTTTCCCACTTGTCAGTATCTAATGATTCAAATTCATCTGAGTGTGTTTCTTCTTTCTCCCATACTAAATCTGGGTGAGAAACGGGTGTTTGTGCTAAAGCGTTGTTTGTAAATACAGCTGCTAAAAATAACAGCTGTATTAGTTTAGTTATTTTGTTCATTACCTAGTTTATATTTGTCCATTCTATCGTTATCATACTTTTCAAACTGTCTTTTCAGTTGCCATAACGGTCTCTCCAATGTCAATTCCCACTCATACAATAGTTTAAAAAGTTCTTTTACCTTATCCGTTTCTTGGTAAGCCAAGTTATTCAACTCAGACTCATCCTTTTCAATATTATAAAGCTCTGCCGGGCGATCAGAATAACGGATCAATTTCCAATCTCCACTTCTTACTGCTGCTCTTGTTTCTTTTTTCCAGAACAATGTTTCATGGGGTCTTCCCTTTTTATCACCTTTGATATAAGGCATTAAGTCCACACCATCTACATCTTTTAATTTTGAAACATCACCACCACCAGCAGCGTAGAAAGTAGGAAGTAAATCAAATGTACTTACTGGGAAATCAAATCTTGATTTCTTTGAAATCTGCCCTTTCCATGTCATTGTAAATGGTACTCGAATACCCCCTTCTAAATGATTGGATTTTGTACCAGCTAACGGCAAATTGATCGATCCATTTTTATCTGATGGACCTCCATTGTCATTCGTAAATACAATCAATGTATTATCATCCAACCCTAACTCTTCTAATTTCTGCAATACATTTCCTGAAGCTCTATCCATGGCCCAAGTCATGGCGGCCAACTCTTTTCTTCTTCCTTCTAACTCAGGAAATAAAGCCAAATCCTCCTCCGTTGTTTCAATTGGTGTATGCACCGCATTATAAGAAAGGAAAATAAAGAACGGCTCATCTTGATGCTTTTCAATAAACTTGATTGTTTCTTCTGCAAAAACATCTGTTGCATATTTATTGGGCTCCTCAAAATTGTTGAAGTTTCTTTCCATCCTCTTATCTGGGTGAGGAAATTTCTCATAAGCAAAATAGCTTCTATCTCCCCCTCTAAACCCATAAAACTCATCAAAACCTCGTTTTGTAGGGTGGAATTTATCTGCATCTCCTAAGTGCCATTTACCATAAAAAGCAGTCGCATACCCTAGTTCTTTCATGTAATCACCCATTGTCATAATATCTGTAGGCAATCCCATATCCACGTCCAAAAGCTTCGAAGATTCACTCATATAACCTGGTACATTGTTCTCTTCATAACCAAACTTTTGCTGGTATTGACCAGTAATCAATCCAGCTCTTGAAGGTCCACAAACAGAAGCAGTAACATAGCCTTGTGAAAACACTAAACCTGATTTGGCTAACTTATCCAATTGTGGTGTTTTGATCTCTTTACTACCCTGAAAACCAAAATCAGCATACCCTCCATCATCCGTAAAAAATAATATGATATTAGGTTTCTTAGTTTTGTTTTTTCCTTTTTGAGCGAAAAGTTGAAAACATGGAATTAAAAAAATCAGAAGGTATACTATCCCTTTCATAACTAAATAGGTATTGCTTGTAAAAAATATTTTGTCTTTGAACTTAATGTAAAATTATATCATATAATCTTCGATTCTTTCGTTATAATTAGCCAAAGGTTACTCAAAATTACCCTACTAAATAATACTCTTAAATGGCCATTCTAAATTCTCTTGGTGTCTTACCAATGATCATTTTAAATTGTTTATTGAAATTGGTAATCGAATTAAAACCCACCTCATAACAAACGTCTGAGATCTGATAATTTTCTTGCACCAAAAGTCTGCTGGCGTTTCTAATTCTCACCTCATTCAAATACTGTTTAAAAGATTTATTCGTCACCTTTTTAAAGAATCTACAGAAAGAATTCGACGTTAAACATGCTATATCAGCGATCTCTTGAAGATCAATGTCTTTTTCGTAGTTGTCTGAAATGTATTTTAACACTCTATCAATTCTATCAGAACTTGTATCACCTTGTTGTCTCATATCTGAAGTAGATAGTTTTTTCATTTCACTATCATTCGCCAAACGATTCAACAAGCTTAATAAAAATATAGATTGTTCTGCCGTTGACTGATCAAGGCACCCTATTAATTCATCTTCTAACGACAAGCCTAGGTCATTAGAGAATGAAACTCCGAATTTTGATTTTTCTAAAAGGTCTTTGATTTTGGAGAAAATAGGTTTATCAAAAGTACCTTGTCCCATAAAGTTTTTATCAAACTTCATTACTAAAATGCTTACATCATCTTGCCCTTCATCATTGCGCCATAGGTGTGGCAAGTAAGGCCCAACAATTACAAGATCTCCAGCCGAAAAAGAAGTCACGTCATCTCCTACAAATCGAAGACCGCTTCCTTTTTGAATGTAGATCAGTTCATACTGTTGGTGATAGTGCCATAGTGTGTCGTAACAAGGTGTTGTTCTTTGAGAAACTGTGATAGCCTTATTTTCTTTCGATTCAGTGTCTTTAAAAACCAATTTCATAATTCAGATAATTAAATTCTCAATCAAGAGAGCGTTAATAATTCATTTCATGTTGTACCTACCGTAGTATTATAAGAGGTACAGTTAGTGTAAAAAATGTCAGATAGATCATTCAACTTTGTTATAGATTAATTCTCCATTGTTGACATCGTAAAATTCACACTTATTCCTTGAATTGTGATCTGAAGGCGTGTCAAATTTGTTGTTTTTAGTGTCATTTTGCGTCTCAAAACAGCATTTTCACTATCAAATACGCAGTTTTACATCCATGAGACTAAAAACGACATTGATTTTACAGGTTTTATAAATAATGGCTTGAAATGTACTTGTAAGTACTCAGAACAGGAATTATTCTCTAAGGGAACCATAATAACAGCTTCATTATTTTACCCTATAAAAAATCAAACCTTCCCTCTTAAAAGAAGGAAGGTTACTTTGATACTAATAACATTATCTTAAACTATCCACTGATAGTTCTGAAGGGTTGTTTTGTATTACTTGGACAGTTGATCATTCGTTTCACTGGCGTATTTTCCTGGGCTAACACCAAAGTGATCTTTAAATAATTTACTAAAGTGTGTCCTGTTTTTGAATCCGGTCATTATCACTACATCATTTACTGTGTTTTCTTTGATCAGTAATAACTCCGCTGCTTTTTTTAATTTAAAAGTCCTGATAATATCATTAGGTGTTGAATTGGTAATGCTTTTGATCTTTCTGAAGAATTGACTTCTACTCATTAATAACTCCTTAGAAAACTCTTGAAGATCTATGTTTTCATTGGATAAGTTTTCGTTGAGCAAATTGGTAAAGTCTTCCAAGAACTTTTGATCGGAATCAGAGAGTTCTTTTCTTTTGATTGGAAGTGGTACTTCCATTTGAAATCTATCTTGAAGTACTTTTCTACTCTTGAGTATATTCTCAATTGTGGCTACGACCTGTTTGATCTCAAAAGGCTTTGTCAGGTACGCATCTGCACCCACGTTCATTCCTTCTACTTTTTCATCGCTTGAGGATTTTGAGGTCAATAAAACAATGGGTAAGTGGCTCGTCTTTACGTTTCCTTTTACAATTTCACAAAGCTCTAAACCATTCATAACGGGCATCAGAATATCACTTAATATTAGATCAGGCCATTCTTTCTCCAATGCCTCCACACATGCTTTTCCATGATCAAACGTTTTAACTTTATAATGTTGGGAAAGAATATTGGATACAAAGTTTCTCAGATCTACATTGTCTTCTACATAATAGATCAAACTGTTTTTAGAATTACTTCCTTTGGTAAGGAAAGAAATATCTACCATTTCGGTTAAAGTTCTTTGGCGTTGATCATGAGATTCTTCTTTGATGGATTCTTCGACCTTTATATCACTTAATTCTTCTTTTACAATTACATCAACAGGCAATTCAATGGTAAATTTAGTTCCTTTCCCCATTTCACTATCAACTTTAACTGCCCCACCATGCAAGTCGATAATCATTTTAGAAAGCTCCAAACCAATACCTGATCCCGCAGTGTATATGTCTTTATTATCTGACTGATAGAATCTCTTAAAAATATTTTTTTGATTTTCTTCTGAGATACCTCGTCCAGTATCTTCCACACTCAAAATCAATGTTCCTCCTTTACAATCATAGGCAATAGTAATTGTATCTTCTGCCTCCGTGAATTTAAAAGCATTATTAAGAAGGTTGTTGATCACGATTTCCAACTTACTTTCATCCGCATCCACCATTAATTGATGATCAGTACCAATGAGTTTCAACGTCTTTTTAGAATTTTCAGCCAGTTTATCAAAATCTTTCTTTACATCAGTAATAAGGTGGGTAAAATCGAAATGCCTCTTTTTTAGTTTCAACAGATTTTGATCCGCTTTTCTAATTTCATGAACTTGATCCACTAGCTGTAACATTTTCTTCGACTGCCTTTGTACCAAATCAATATGCTCAAAAGCATCCTGATTGTTTTCAAACATGCTCTTCAATAAGGCTATGGGGCCATTGATCAAAGTGAGTGGTGTTCTGAATTCATGAGAGATATTCATAAATAGCTTCAAACGTGCAGCATCCAGGTCTTTCAATTTATTTTTTTCTAAATGCTCTAGTTTTAATTTATAGCTCAATGATTTAATTCGAATGATTACGACCATTACGATAATGATTCCAATCAAAAATAAACAGAGATAAATCACTTTCGCCCAAAGTGTTTTCCACCAAGCTTCACGGATTTGTATTTTAATGGTCCGACTTTCTGACCATTCATTTTTGGAATTAGAAGCCTGTACTTCAAAAGTATATTCACCCGCCGGCAATAAATTGTAGGAAGCGATTTTATTATTGGAGGTGATCGTATTCCAATTCTCTTCTTTAGGAAGCAACCTGTACCTCAAACCATAGGTATTCGCATTTTCATAATGCAAAGAAATCAACTCAAATGACAGTGAATTCTGATCATGGTCAAGTGTTATTTTAGAGGTTTCATTCAAAACTTTGGTCAACACTGCCCCCTCTTTCTCCTCTACTTCTATTTTCTTATTGTGAATTCTCAATTCGCCGAATAATAATGCTGGATCATCAATTTTGGTCGAAATCTGATTGGGATCAAAATAGCATAACCCATTATTGCCACCAAAGACCATCAAACCATTTTGCAGTTTAGTAGACACCACCTCAAAAGATGCAGGAACGATACCATCACTGGTAGTATAATTGACGAAGGTTTTGGTAGCGGGGTCAAACTGATTGATTCCTTTATTAGTAGCAATCCATAATCGATTGAATACATCAAACTCAAAAGTCATCACATCATTATCATCCAAGCCATCTTTTTCTGTAAATGTCTCAAAGCAATAGGCATCTCCATCTTTCGACACCTTAGAAATACCACCTTCCAAAACACCAACCCAAAGTTCTTGATTGGGTAATCTTTTGATACATGTAATTATAGAACCTTGTAATGGGCATGAAGCCGACATCTTTACTTTTCTACAATCCTGAGCAGTGAGTGTATGCTTTTCATTCAATAAAACTTGATATAGTCCATTTCCATTTGTTCCGATCCAAATGCAATCTTCCAGCTCATCATAATACATTACATTAATTCCTAAATTGGTATCATACTCCAAATTGTCCAATTGATTGAGCTGATCTACTTTTTTAATTTCTCCTTTATTATCCAAACAAAACTTATAAAGTGCATTCAACCCTGCCAACCAAATATCTCCATGACCATCCTCAATAATTGTCTGAGCCCCTTCAAATATAAAATCTGGATTGTTTTTTATTTTAAGCTGTTCCCAATTTGCATTGATATTCTTTTTACGAAATATTCCTTTCCTCCTACTTCCGCCCCAAATACTATTATGTTTATCTACTAAAACTTTAGAGATCAACTGATTATTTATCTTGGGATGTTTTATATTTTTGATAGACAAATCATTCAAATCAAATAATTCATTGTCATTTGCATTGAGAGTCACATAAACTTTATTTGTTGCATAAGGTACAATATTGATGACTTGACTTGATTTATTTTCCTTATATTTCTCCTTCAAACCTGTATATTGAAAGAAAGGTTTATCCGTTTTGATTTGAAAAACACCTTGATTAAAACTTCCTAACCACCCTCCATACTTACTCAATTTAATACTGCTTAAACGGGTAAAATCATCCATGAAATTATAATAAATGATATTTTGATGGATGTTTTTGTAATAATTAGGTTCGGTAATAAGTGCTATAGTATTGTTATTTTTCAACAACCACAATTCTCCATTTAATCCTATTTCTACTTCAGAAAAATATTCATCTTTAAGAATCGTTGTCACGTACTTTATCGTATTTGATTGCTTGTCATAGTGATAAATGTAAACATCTGTATAACTTAAGGCATAGATTGTTTTGTGACCATCAAAAGTAACATCTACACAATAGTTGAAATGTTCGTAACTGTTATTTCGAAAGGCTTTTTTATCAATATCATAGGTCAATAGCCCTCTGTTAGAAGCGATTAAAAGTTGATTCTCTACAAAATTAGAAATATGAAAGGCTTTGAAGTTATTGCTGTATTGAGGTAATGTAAAAAGTTGATCTATCACCTCATAATTCTCTTTATCCATCACAATCAACCAACCATTGGAGGTGTTACAAACGATATAATCACTCGTTTCCACTATATCTGTAATGGATGTAGCTTCTCTCCTCTTAATCACATTCTCCGTTAAAAATAATGAGTCAAACTTGTCGAGATGTTCTCTGTATATCGAGAGTCCCTTTTCTGTTCCGACCAGAATATTGTTTTGATGGTCTTTATAAAGAGTCGTGATTCGGTTGCTTAAAAGAGCCGGCGTGTCTTGGTAATAATAGCTTTTAAACTCATAACCATCATAAATATTTAACCCCTTGAACGTCCCTACCCAAAGCAAACCATTTTTATCCAATTCCAAAGAAGTTACACCAAAGTGAGACAACCCTTCTTTGTAAGTCAATTGCTTGGTGATATTGATTTCTACATTATTTGCCTGAACAAAAAAGCTATTGATGAAACAAAACAAGAATACTAAATAGAATCTTCCTGAGGTATTAAAAAAGTAAAACTGATAGTTCATTCTATGATAAAAAAATGATGGTGTATTATTTCATTACAACAAGGTTATCTAAAGATAGGCAGTCTTGAATAATTCTACCAATACTTATAGAAAGAAGATAATTGAAGGTAAGAAACTTGGTAATTTCAAGGAATTGAATGACGAAAAATGCGGTTAAATTAGTCCAAAATTATCTCAAATGTATAGGTATATAACATGCAGCAATTTTTTAACATAGCGGTACTACTTATTTTAATGATTTCTTGCCAAAAGCAATTACCACAAAAAGCAAATGTTGGAATAGAGGATGAATATCAAAAAATTGTCCCTTATTCCATACACCCTACCGCCAATGAATGGACTTTAGATGACCGAAACAGTGATGAATTTCAAAATGGGATAATAGATACTGCAAAATGGTTTGTGCAAGGAAGTAACAATAATTATCATCTCTGGAAAGGAGATGCTCCATCGCAATTTTTTAGCAAGAACATTCAACTGTCCAAAGAACAACTGATTATTTCTTCCAAATGGCAACCGAACTCCGAGTTTTCGAAAGAAAAATATAACGGAAAAATATATGAGAATGTGACTACTGGAGGTATAGTCAGCAAAAATAAAATCAAGGAAGGCTACATAGAGATCAAAGCAAAGGTTGCTAACTCAAGCATTAAAAGTAGTTTTGGTATTCGAAATTCATTGTTTGAACTTCACCTATTTGATATTGTAGGAAGACCTCGTTTTTACCAATATATGGAGAGAACTCCATTTCTTTTTAGTTATTATTCCATCAACTCCACTTCCCCTTTACACCGTACAAAGCTATTGAGCATTCCTTTACTGAATAAAGGAAACCTCACCAATGCTTTTCATATTTACGGTTTTGAATGGGGAAGGCACTACTTAAAATTATTCTTGGATGGCCAAGAGATATATTCTATGAAGAATACACAATTTGAAATCGACTGGCCAATTTCAAAAGAGCCATTCGAAATATGGGTAAATGCTAGTTTGGCTAAGGAATACGGGTTACCAAAAGAAAATGAACTTCCCTCCTTATTTGTGATTGAATACATACGAATCTGGAGAAAAGAGAACCACAAAAAAAGCCCTTTAGTGAAAAACTAAGGGCAGTTTAAATTTCTTTTCTAATAGGCGACTTCCAATAAGGTCGAAGCTTCTTTAGAACCTTTCGCGGTAAGTTCTGTTGTTGTGTTTTTGTACCCTAAACATGTGTTTTGAATCAATCCTTCATCTTCTAGGATATCCACAATTTCTTTGATTTCGTCTTGGTTAGAGGATAAACCTAAGTGTTGTGCAACTTCTTCGATAGTTCTTCCTTCGTTAAGGCATAGGCCAATTAATAGTTTTTTGACTTTCAGATTTGAATTATACATTTGAGTAAAAGTTTTATGTGTGATTACTTACATCCCATATATGTAAGCGGAACTGTTTTAGTAGGGGTTATTAAGGTGAAAACTTTAGTTAGTTTTCATTCGTAATTGGATTTTTAAAGCTTATGCAATATATCCAAACCTTGATATTTTTTTGATGACAATCATCACCAAATCAAACTTTTAAACCGGTTGAAATGCATTTTAACACTAAGTTCATCTAAAGCATCAAAATCATATCGATATGCATAATTCCTGTTTTTTGAGAAGGATAAACATGACCTAAAGGTTCAAATCCTTTTTTTACGTAAAATGACTGAGCAGTCAATCTTGCACTTAATTTAATTTGATCAACATCTAACAATTTACCCTTCTCAATCAGCTCATTCAAAATTATTTTACCAATTCCTTGATTTTGATTTTCAGGAGCAATTGCCATCTGAGAAATAACACCCATTTTATCTACGATATTTAACCTGCCCGTTCCAATCACTTTTTCTTGATCGTTCAGGCAAACCAAATGAAAACCATCTTGTTCAAATGGATCATTTATGAAGTAATCTGCATTTTCAAGCCCTTCAAAAAAGCATTTGACACGAATTTTTTTTGCCTCATTGTAAAAGGTCTGTTGAGTGTTATTGATATATCTTAAGTTCATCTAAATATTGGAAAGCTTAGTACATTGTAAACTAAATTACCGTTAACTTTTAATCGATCTTTCTATAAGCTTTTATAGGGCCTACTTTCAAGCTTCTTTCTTCTTCATTTTTCCATTGATGAAAAACGAAGCAAAAAATCTAGGCTTAGAAGTCAAAAGCTAAATTCCATTCCTCTCGCCTAAATGATTTTAAACTCGCTAAAGCTCAAACAGAAAAATCATTTCTAACGGCTCACTTCATGAAATTCTTGACGCTTTTCCCTTCAAGGCCGATGATGGAAGCACTACCATACAAATGAAATAAAATGACCACTGTCACGAATGTTAAGCTTTAGCGTCATTCGTGTCCTACAGATCATCAGAAATCTCCTGATTTCTAAATATCATAAATATTCGAAAGTTGAGTTTACGGAGTAATAAATATTCATGCAAATAAAAAACCACCTTAACATCTAAGGTGGCTTCCTAAAATTTTAATTTCAAAAAAATGCAATTTATATTCTGTTTCTTTTTGTCGGCATTTTGTTTTTATCTTGGCGTAGACCTTTTACCAATGCTCTTGTTTTTCTCAAGTTGTTTTGAACAATCTTCCAATCTACAATATCATTATGTATCAATAATTGTTCAATCTCCTCAGCATCTCCAAAGATCTTACAGCCTACCCACTCCGATGCACATTCCAACGTAAACAACTTCCCATCATAATCATAGACAGGCATTGTAGAAGGCGTACAGTCCACATAACTTTGCCTTTCAAATTCTTGAAAAGTATCAACAAGATAATCTTCAAGATGAATAAACAAATGTTCAAACGTAATTAGCATCATACTTCTATTGTAGTAACTATCTGTACGAAGATACTGCTCTACATTATTTTGAGCATTTTTACAGAAACGAAGTAATTCCTGAATCTCTTTTTGGTGTGATTGGTTTCGTATCATCGGGTATTGCGTTTGTTGGTGAAGTAAGCATACTGCAATTTAAAAAGTATTATGATGAAAGCAAGGCGAAATTTCGCTATTTAGTGTATTTCAGACACGTTTAATCTTATTTGTATTAATTTTAAATTAGTGTTATAACGACATTTATAATTAAATAACATAAGTCATAAAAAATAGGCTAGAAGTGTCATAAATGCATTTTTTTATCACAAAACTGACTTTCGTCATGTTTTCTATTGAGGACGATCATGTCGCAACCCATCGTGTTAACCTACATTAGTGAATGAAAAGTAATTAAGGGCATTTTCAATTGATTTTGAACATGTTCTGAGGACCAATAACCACCAATGCAATGATGATCAATTTAAAGCCACATTAGCGTTTCTATAACTCTAGATGTATACAATTGATAAAAAGTGTTCCATAAAAGGGATGTCTTAGCACTAACTTTTGAGCCGTAACCAATCCAAAATCTTCATAGAAAAGCAAAGTATGAATTGAAGATCCGTTCTTACCAACTCTTATGGCAGTCCTATTTAAATAATTGAAGTAAGCCATCTTCTGCCAATTAGAGTGCATTAATCATTAAGGTTACTCTTAAAGGATAATGAGTTCTATGTCAAAGTTATTTGGCCTATTACTTACGTTAAGCCTATAGAAAAACAACTACTACTTGGAACACCTTTAATATTCTGAGGATTTTCCTCTTACAGAACTAAGGTTCATCGTGTGCATATTCTTTAAAGCATAGAAAGTGGAATATACCACCAACACTTTCTTATTGACTTCAAAAAAATCACTTTTTGAGGATGGATGTGTACACCCTAAAGAAAACGAAAAAATATACAATTAAGACTAAATCAACGACGATGAAGGACCACAAATCTTCTAAAGCGAAATACCCTGGAAAGCGTGTAGCAATGGATGGTAATACAGTTGCCATCATGTGTGAAAGAGAGTCTACGGATGCAGCTGGTGCGTATCCGATTACCCCATCTACTCAAATGGGTGAATATTGGGCAGAAGAAGCTGCCAGAGGACATTTGAACATTTCAGACAAACCCTTAATATTTATAGAACCAGAAGGTGAACATGCAGCAGCAGCTGTAACGGCAGGTCTGTCAATGACAGGGCAGCGTGCCACCAACTTCTCTTCTGGACAAGGTATCGCTTACATGCATGAATCTCTTTATGCCGCTGTAGGTAAGCGTTTAACTTATGTATTGAACATCGGTGCTCGTGCCATGACAAAGTCTACACTGAATGTACATGCAGGACACGATGATTACCATGCAGTAGACGATACTGGATTCTTCCAGTTGTTTGCCAAAAAGGCACAACACGTTGCTGATTTAAATATTATTTCCCATAAAATTGCCGAGCTGGCACTGACTCCTGGTATCATCGCTCAGGATGGTTTCTTGACGACTCACCTTATTGAGTCAATGAATCTTCCAGAGAGAGAGTTGATCAAAGAGTACTTAGGTCGTCCGGATGATATTATAGATACTCCTACTGAGGCACAACGCCTGATTTATGGAGACCAAAGAAGAAGAATTCCTGAAATCTGGGATGTTGATAATCCATTGATGGCAGGTTTGGTACAAAACCAAGATGCTTATATGCAGAGTGTTGCAGCACAGCGTCCATTCTTCTTTGATCATATTCAAGAAATTACAGACCAGGCATTCAAAGATTTTTCTGAATTGACGGGTCGTCTGTATGAAAGAGTAATGACTTACAAAATTGAAGATGCGGATTACTTGATCTTAGGTCAAGGCAGTGTAGTTTCTTCGGCAGAAGTGGTAGTTGATTACTTAAGAGAAACAAGAGGTCTTAAGATTGGTGTAGTTGATTTAGTGATGTTTAGACCATTCCCTGCCGATATGTTGGGTCATATCTTGAAGGGAAGAAAAGGTGTAGTTGTATTAGAACGTTTGGATCAGCCATTAGCAGAAGATCTTCCGATCATGAGAGAGATCAGATCTGTAGTGACGAAGTGTATTGAGAATGGTGCACACCGTAAGAATGTTCCTTATCCTACGTTGGCAAGCTATACGAAGCCAGAAGATTTCCCTGTATTGTACTCGGGATCATTTGGTATGGGTAGTAGAGATTTACAACCTGAAGGAATTATTGGTGCAGTAGAAAACATGTTGCCTGACGGTGCTCAGAAGAAGATGTTCTACTTGTCGATTGATTTCTTAAAGGAAAATCCACTTTCACCAAAACAAAGAGCATATCAGGAAAGCATCCAAAAGGCTTATCCAAATATTCAAGACTTGGCAGTTAGAGGTTCTGAAAATCCTAACTTAATGCCTGATGGTGCGGTAACGGTTCGTTTCCACTCCGTTGGTGGTTGGGGTGCCATTACTACGGGTAAGAACTTAGCCATGACATTATTCGATCTATTGGGTTATGATATCAAAGCCAACCCTAAATATGGATCGGAGAAAAAAGGTCAACCTACTACCTATTACTTAGCAGCAGCACCAGAGCCAATTCGTATCAACTGCGAGTATTACTTCGTGGATGTGGTTCTTTCTCCAGACCCTAACGTATTCAAGCACACCAATGCGTTAGCAGGTTTAAAAAAAGGTGGTCATTTCATTATTCAAAGTGAAAAAGAAACACCTGAAGAGGTATGGGCTGATATTCCAAAACAGTATCAAAAACTGATCATCCAAAACGATATTCATATCTGGTATATCGATGGATTTAAGATCGCAAGAGAGGAAGCTACAGATCCAGAATTACAGCTTCGTATGCAAGGTATCGCCTTCCAAGGGGCGTTCTTCTCAGCTTCTCCATTAAAAGAAAAAGCAGGTCTGACAGATGAGACTTTATTGAAAGCCATCGAAGACCAATTACAATATAAATTCGGAGCCAAAGGACAACGTGTTGTAGATGACAACATGCGTGTGGTGAAGAGAGGTTTCACGGAAATTCATGAGATCACGAATAAGGAATTAACTACAACATCTCAGAAAAAAGATGCGGGTACTGTTACAGTGCCGAAAATGTTGAAAGAACGTCCTGTCAGTGAGTCGAAATTGAGTGATGTGCACCGTTTCTGGGAGCAAACAGGTAACTTCTACCAAAGAGGTATGGGTAATGATAACTTGACGGATCCATTTATCGGTCTAAGTTTGATGCCTGCGACTACTTCCCTATTCAGAGACATGACTGGTATTCGTTTTGAATATCCGGAATGGGTGCCTGAAAATTGTACAGCTTGTGGTGACTGTTATACAGTTTGTCCTGATACAGCACTTCCAGGTTTAGTTTCTGAGCTTTCATCGGTACTAGATACTGTAGTGAAGAGAGTGAAGAAAAATCATTTCGAAGTAACTGAACTTCCAAGAGCAATCCGTAAGATGGAAAGCCAAATCAGGGGTTTATTTAACGGAGAGAATGATGAGAAAATCTCAGTGAATCAGCAAATCCATCAAGTAATTGATGAGGTAATTGCTAACCCTGATACAGAAGCAAAATTAGTGGAAGAATTAGGATGGTTCAAAGAGGAACTAGGGGACTTCAAATTTGCTTTGACTAGACCTTACTACCATCTGAATGAGAAAAAACAGAAAAATAGCGGTGGTCTATTCAGCATCACATTAAACCCTGCCACTTGTAAAGGTTGTATGGAATGTGTGAAAGTTTGTAATGATGACGCCCTTAAGACGGTCATTCAAACGGAAGGTGCTGTTGCCAAATTACGCAGTGAGTGGGATCTATGGGAAGATCTTCCTACTACTCCTGAAAAGTACAACAGAATTGATGATCTGGAGGAGAAAATCGGACCTCTAGAAACATTGTTATTGAACAAGGACGCTTACGGTGCATTCGCATCAGGTGACGGTGCTTGTTTAGGTTGTTCAGAGAAAACAGTAGTTCACTTATTTACTGCAACAGTGGAATCATTGATGAATCCAAGAGTTGAGAAGCATGTGAAATACTTAGACGAGTTGATCGGTAAGATGGAGAAACATCTTCAAACGAAACTTGTCGGTACTGTCAATCTGAATGATACAGATATGATGTCGAAAATTGTCACTGAAATGCAGGACAAAGATTTGACAATGGCAGATATCACCAACCGATTTGAGGAAGAAAAAGGCAGTGAACCAATTGATCAAGAATGGCTAAGAAATACAAGTCAGCTGATTGCTCAATTGAAGCAACTGAAATGGAAATATACACAAGGCACAACGGGTGATGGTCGTTCGAATATGGGTATTTGTAACGCCACAGGTTGTACATCAGTTTGGGGTAGTACTTATCCTTATAACCCTTATCCATTCCCTTGGGCCAACCACTTATTCCAAGATTCTACCTCATTAGCAATGGGTGTATTTGAAGGGCACATGGTGAAAATGGCAGAAGGATTCAAAGCAATCCGTAAAGCGGAATTGGAATTAAGCGGAGAATACAATCCAGCAGAACATGACGACTTCTTCACTTACTTCAACTGGGAGCAATTCTCAGACGATGAGTGGCACCTTTGCCCTCCTGTAGTGGCACTTGGTGGTGACGGTTCTATGTACGATATCGGTTTCCAAAACCTATCAAGAATGATGGCTTCGGGTAAACCAATCAAAGTAATCGTTGTAGATACGCAAGTATACTCTAACACAGGTGGTCAAGCATGTACATCAGGCTTTATCGGTCAAGTATCAGATATGGCACAGTACGGTAAGGTTTGGAAAGGTAAATCAGAGCCTCGTAAGGAGATCGGTTTATTGGCAATGGCACACAGAAATACATATGTATTGCAAGGTACATTGGCGAATACGACGCAGATGATCGAAGGATTTATTGATGGTCTTCAAGCGAAACGCCCTGCTTTATTCAACTTGTATACAACATGTCAGCCGGAGCACGGTGTAGCAGATGATTTAGGAGCACACCAAGCGAAATTGGCATTAGAGTCTCGTTCTTATCCAATCTTCAAGTATAATCCAGAAATGGGTAAAACGACTGAAGAGAACTTCGACTTGACAGGTAATCCTGATATGGAGAAAAACTGGCCTTCATATACATTGAAGTACCTAGAGAATGAGCAAGAGAAGGAAATGGAATTGGATATGACATTTGCGGACTTTGCCTTGACTGAAGCTCGTTTCAGAAAGCACTTCAGACAAGTTCCTCGTGATGCTTGGAATGAGGATATGGTAGTGATCAGTGAGTACCTTGAAATGGACGCAGATGAAAGAGAAGGTAAATATCCATTCATCTGGGCTGTAGATAGAAAACAACACTTAAATAGAGTGTTAGTGGCTGATCCGATTGTGGAGTCTTGTGAAGAAAGAAGAGACTTCTGGATCATGCTGAAAGGTCTTGCAGGTGTGAAAGAACAACCTGAAGAAAATATCGAAGAGAAAATCAAAGCTGAAGTGGTTGGAAACATTGCTCAGGGTTTGATGAAATTAGCCGGTGGAGGTAATTTAAATATGGACAGTTTGGTAAACTCAACTGCCTCTTCCGACACTGCATCATCCCCTGAGTCACCAGCTGCTGAACAAAATGCGGATTATATCGCACCATGGCTAGAGACAGAAGAATGTACTTCTTGCGATGAGTGTATTAAAATCAACAGCAAGATATTTAGCTATAATTCAGATAAAAAAGCCTTTGTCAAAAACTCTGACGGCGGAACGTACCAAGACATCGTGAAAGCGGCAGAAAAATGTACTGCTGGAGTGATTCACCCTGGTACTCCTGCTAACATGGCGGAGAAAGACGTGGAAAAATGGATTAAAAGAGGAGAGAAATTTAATTAAAGATTGAACCTATGAAAATGTTGAATATTCATAAGGATACGTTCAAACATGGGGTTCATCCACCGGAGTACAAAGAAGAGACCAATCACCTGCCGATTCGTCAATTTGATTTCGCTCCGGTGCTAATTATACCCATGGCACAGCACATTGGGTCTCCTTCAGAAATTGTAGTAAGAGAGGGTCAGGAAGTGGAAAGAGGTCAACTGCTTGCAAAGTCTACGGGCTATGTATCAGTGCCGATTCACGCTCCTGCAGCAGGGATCATCCGTAAGATTGCGAATGTCCCTACCATCTCAGGAAAAATGTCTCCAGGAATCTTCCTGGAGGTATTCCCTTTTTCTGGTCAAGAAGTAGCCGAAGGAATGCCCCTCGATTTAGAGACGGCAAGTGCAGATGAGATTTTGAAAGGTATTCAAGATGCAGGTATTGTTGGTTTGGGTGGAGCGGCTTTCCCGACTCACGTCAAATTGAAAGTACCTGATGATAAGAATTGTGAAGTACTCTTGATCAACGGTATCGAATGTGAGCCTTATCTCACGACCGATCATAGAGTAATGTTAGAACAGACTGAGGATGTCATTCATGGCATTAAATACTTGATGAAAGCAACGGGTGCACCGAAAGCAATCATCGGTATTGAAGCCAACAAAATGGACGCAGCGGAACATCTGGAACGTTTTATTCCAGAAGATCTTCCAATCGAAGTGAAAGTCGTTCCGGTAAAATATCCTCAAGGTGCTGAGAAAATGTTGATCACGTCCATTATGGGAGTTGAAGTTCCCTCTGGTGGGTTGCCTATTGATGTAGGTGCTGTAGTGGTCAATGTGGCAACAGCTGCAGAGATTGGACGTCTTCTTCCACACGGTTGGGGCATCCAAGAAAGAGTGGTCACGATCACTGGTCCTGGTGTGAAAAACAAAGGAAATTACCTTATTCCAATGGGAACTCCTTTACGTTACGTTTTGGATCAAGTGGGAATTAGTGACAACATCAGTGAGGTGTATATGGGTGGCCCTATGATGGGTATGGCCGTTTCCAACCTTGATATTTCAATTGTAAAAGGAACTTCTGGCATCATAGTTTTCAATGACGAAGACGTGGTTTCTAGAAATGAAGAACACCCTTGCATCAAATGTGGTGCTTGTGTGGAAGCTTGTCCTTTATCGTTGAATCCATCAAGAATGGGTCTGATGGCGAAATTCAAAGCCTATGATAGAATGGCGGAAGAACAGAATTTATTGGACTGCTTCGAATGTGGTTCATGTTCATTCGTTTGCCCTTCACATATCCCGCTGGTGCAATATTTCAGATTGTCAAAATCAATCGTTAGAAAACGAAAATCTGCGAAACAACATGCTTAATAAAACATTACATATCAGTACTTCTCCCCACATTGTGAAGGGGAATAGTACGCAAGTGATAATGAAAAATGTTGTGTATGCCTTAATTCCGGCAGCCTTATTTTCCGTTTTCACTTTTGGTTTATCCGCTTTATTGGTCTTGGGTACCGCAGTTGCTTCTTGTCTTATCACAGAGTATGCTTTGTGTAAAGTTTCAGGAAGAAAAGTGACCACTTCGGATTATTCTGCAGTGATCACAGGTTTACTGTTGGGGATGACCCTCCCTCCTGCCTTTCCGTTGTGGATGGTAGCTTGTGGAGGATTCATTGCTATTGGCTTAGGAAAGTTTGTTTTTGGAGGATTAGGATACAATGTCTTTAATCCTGCTTTAGTAGGACGTGCGGTTCTACAAGCGGCTTTCCCTGTAGCAATTACCACTTGGACAGATGCTTTATCCGCTGATCGTTTTACAAGTATTCCATCATCCGTTTTGGCCTTGCCATTTATGGAACCTGTATACGATATCACATCGGGAGCAACACCATTATCCGCTTTTAAATTCGATCATCATATTACCCCTTCCTTCGATCTAGCCTTTGGTATGATTGGAGGTTCATTGGGTGAAACAAGTAGCTTTTTGATCCTTGCAGGTGGTGTCTATTTGATGATAAGAAAAATGGCGAACTGGAAGATTACGGTAAGTATTCTGACTTCAGTAATCGTTCTAAGTGGTGCCTTGCATTTGTTTAATGCAGAACTCTACCCTTCTCCATTGTTTATGTTATTCTCTGGAGGATTAATGTTAGGTGCTTGTTTTATGGCCACTGACATGGTAGGATCTCCATTGACCACAAAAGGAATCATAGTTTACGGTGCTTTTATAGGAATTTTAGTTGTTGTCATCCGCATTTGGGGTGGACTTCCTGAAGGGGTAATGTACGCCATCTTACTCGGCAACGCATTGTCTCCACAATTGGATCAATGGCTAAAACCTAGAGTTTACGGTACATCTAAAAAGAAAAAGTCATGAGTGCAACTATAGAACAACAGGAGCAACCAACATCCAATAGCAAGAAGATGTTGACGGCGATGGTCGGTATAGGAGCCTTGTGTGCTTTATTGATTGTACTGACGTATGAAGGAACCGCCGAAAGAATTGCTTTCCTAAAACAAGAAGCATTGCAAAATGCCATCTTCAAAGTACTTCCAGGCATTGAGAAAACAAGAGCTTTTTATTTGGACAAAGAGGGGCATTTCAAACCTCTAGCTGAAAACCAAAAAGAAGCAACGGTAGTCTATGCAGGGTTTACAGGTCAAGGTGAATTGGCAGGTTTAGCGATTCAAGGAGCTGGTCAAGGGTATGCTGATGTGATCAAGGTATTGTATGGTTACAATCCTCAGAAAGAAGAGATTGTGGGTTTCTATGTACTGGAAAGTAAAGAGACGCCAGGTTTGGGAGATAAAATCGAAAAAGATGAAATTTTCCTTGCCAACTTCAAAGCGATGGATGTAAAGCTAAATGCTGATAAATCACAGTTGGTCAACTCTGTCACCACCGTAAAAAGTGGAGAAAAGAACAACTTATGGGAAGTAGATGGCATCACGGGTGCTACTATTTCATCAAGAGCCATTGGAAATATTCTGAATGAAAGTACTTCAGAAATGCTTCCAATTATACAGCGTAATATTTCGGAATTTAAAATACAATAACGATGAGTACAGTATTGGAAAAAGAACCTCCGAAAAAGAAAGACTTATCTACGGATGAGTTTATTAAAGGATTATGGAAAGAGAACCCTGTATTCGTACAGGTCTTGGGAATGTGTCCTGTTTTGGCTGTAACCAACACGGCAAGCAACGCCCTAGCGATGGGCTTAGCGACTGCCTTTGTATTACTGATGTCGAATATTTTAATATCCGCATTACGTAATTTTATTCCAAAACAAGTAAGGATTTCCTCTTATATATTAATTATCGCCACTTTCGTAACAATCATCGATTATGTAATCCAAGCCATCAGTGTAGAGCTACACAAAAGCTTGGGTGCGTTTATCTCCTTGATTGTAGTGAATTGCTTGATTTTGAGTAGAGCGGAAGCATTTGCCTCTAAAAATACCATTGGTAAATCCATTATGGATGCCTTGGGTATGGGCGTAGGTTTCACTTTTGGTCTCTTGTGCTTGGGCGTGGTGAGAGAATTACTAGGTAGTAAAAGTCTCTTCGGTTTTCAGGTATTCCCCGATCAGTTTCAAGACTGGATCGTGATGATTCTACCTGCAGGAGGATTCTTTACACTAGCTTTTTGGCTTTTGATTTTCAACATTTTCAAATCTAAAAAGACAACATCATGAACAACGAACCTTTATGGGGCATTTTCTTAAATGCCTGTCTAATCAATAATTTTGTTTTAGCGTATTTTCTTGGAATTTGTCCTTTCCTTGGTGTTTCGGGAAAGGTAGATACGGCAACAAAAATGGGGGGAGCGGTGACCTTCGTAATGCTCATAAGTGCAGTTTGTGGATACGGCATTCATAGTTTGCTTGTGATGATTGACGCACCCTTCCTCCAATTGATCAGCTACATTGTTGTGATTGCCTCTACGGTACAATTGGTGGAAATGATCATCAAAAAGATGAGTCCTTCACTCTTCCAAGCGTTGGGTATTTTCTTACCCTTGATCACGACAAACTGCGCCATTCTAGGTCTTGTATTATTCCAAACCAACAAAGGGTATGACCTTCTTCAAAGTGTATTCTACGCTTTAGGAGCAGGCGCTGGATTTACAATCGCCCTATTACTGATGGCCGGATTACGTGAACAAATGGAATTTGCTGAAGTACCCAATGTGGTCAAAGGAACAGTTTTAACGCTGTTGATCGGTGGTATTTTATCACTCACATTTATGGGATTTTCAGGACTAAATGGGTAATACTATGCTAATTAAATATTTCACAGCACTCTTAATTCTCGTTGTCATTTTAGTGGCATGGATCGTAGTTCAATCGCTTTGGGGACAACTTTTCAAAGAAGAACTGAATGACGAAGACGTGCTGAAGCATAGATCACAATGTGGAAGCTGTTCGTGTGGAGCAGTTTGCAAAAAGCAATTCAAAAAAGCGAATGTTTAAATTAAAAAAGATATTGATATGAGTTCATTAGCAGATTATAAAACAGAGACAACATATAAAACCAAAGTGATTCTTAGTATTAGAGTATCACCGGCTAAAGCAGAAGAAGTTAGGGAAATTATTTTAGAAGTAGAAGATCCTAATTTTGAGTGCAAAGTCAATCAAAGCTTTGGTGTTTTAGTAGAAAAAGAAGGCGATTTTGGTCAAAAATACCATCATAGATTATACAGCGTATCTGATATTCCAGTACGTGTAAATGGTAAAACTAGAATCACACTTTTGGTCAAAAGATGTAACTACGTAGATGCTTTTAATGGTGAGCAATACAAAGGCGTAAGTTCTAATTTCCTTTGCAGTAGAAAGGTATTGGATGAAGTAATCATCACTGGTCCTTTCGATTTAGCTTTCCAATTACCGAAAGACAAATCAGCCAATATGATTTTGATTGGTATGGGGACAGGTATCGCTCCATTTAGAGCATTTGTAAAGCATATCTATGAAAACGTCAAAGACTGGAAAGGTGCTGTTCGCTTGTTCTACGGTGCAAAGAGCGGTTTGGAAATGTTGTACATGAATGAACAAAACGATGACTTGACACAATACTACGATCAATCTACTTTCAAAGCATTCCAAGCCGTGACGTCTCATGGTCAATGGTCGGATACGATCACGTTAGATGCCACAATTGAAAGTAAAGCGGAGGAAGTATTGAAGTTATTAAATCAAAATAATACCTATATCTACGTTGCTGGTCATGAGAAAATCAAAGAGAATTTAGACAAGGCTTTTGCTAAAATTCTCGGAAGTGAAGAAGCGTGGTTAGTACGTAAGGCAGAGTTGATTGCTGGTCAAAAGTGGGCTGAGGTGATTTACTAAGTGCTGGGGTATTTTGTACAAGCAGTACATGTTTCATGTGTTAAGCGATAGCGTCACTTGGAACTGTTTATTGACGAAGTCTCCTGACTTCGAAGTAAGTAAACCATTCAAATCCGTTCGAAGTCGGGAGACTTCGCCAATGGCAAATCACAAGTGACGCCTAACGGCTTAACACTTGCGATAGGTGGTTTATTACTACTCTTGTATACAAAAGATTTACTTTTTTTTCACCTCTAAGGGGTGTACTTGGTGGTCCGTAGCGTCAGAACTTTGTTTTGGCGCTACTACATCATATAAGGACTTCTTCATAAAATACCATGAACTAGCGCAAGTGTTCAGCGAAGCGTCACTTGTGCTTGTAATTTCTATAAGTCTGAAGACTTATAGATACATAAAAATAGAGCTAAAAGTCTACAGACTTTTTTCAAATATAGGTCCAAGTCACGCTTTCAGCTTAAGACTTGAACCAGTTGTATTTTAGAGAAAAAGGCCTGTTTATTTAACTAAAAAAAAGAACAAGATATGACAATAATAACTGCACTTTTGGCTTTGGGAGGACTGACACTCCTACTCGCCATCATGCTGATTGTTGCCAACAAAAAGTTCTACGTCTATGAAGACCCGAGAATTGATGTTGTCAACGATCTACTACCGCAGGCCAATTGTGGTGCTTGTGGATTTCCAGGGTGTAAACCTTTTGCAGAAGCAGTTGTCAAAGGTGAAATATTACCTGGAAAATGTTCAGTAAATACAGAAGAAGGTCAGCAGGGTATTGCTTCTTACTTGGGTGTAGACTTGGGTAAGGAAGAAAAACAAGTGGCTCGTCTCGCTTGTGGTGGTGGTACCAACGTTGCGGTCAATAGATCAAAATACGAAGGCCTCAAAACGTGCCAAGCTTCCTCATTAATTTCAGGAGGCGACAAAGGCTGTTTCTGGGGTTGTTTGGGTTTGGGAGATTGTGCCGTTTCATGTGATTTTGATGCAATATCTCTTAATGAACATTCACTACCTGTAGTCGATGTAGACAAGTGTACAGCTTGTGGTGATTGTGTAGAAGCATGTCCGAAAGGCCTGTTCTCTATCCACCCTATCAGTCATCGTTTGTGGGTCAACTGTAAGAACCTTGAAAATGGTGATGCAGTGTTAGAAGAATGTCAAGTGGGTTGTTCAGCATGTGGAAAATGTGCAGTGGATGGAAAAGGCAACTTGATCCAAATGATCAATAACTTACCTGCCATCGATTACGCTAAAGATCACAAGTCACAAGACGCCATTCAACGTTGCCCTACAGGTGCAATTGTCTGGTTAGACGACAAAAAAGGAATCATTAAAGGTCCTGAAAGTAAAAAGATTATTCGCAAAGGAAAGAGAAGATTGGAAACTTCCTAAAAGTATTTAAACCAGCAATACTCTATTACTAACAAAGTCCTATGCACTTATTATTTAGGACTTTAATCATTTGCTTTTAAATTTGTCAAAAGCGTATCAATCTCATTTTTCTGAGTCATTGGTACGTTTTTTTCGTACTAAAAAAATACATAACAAAAGGGTGTTATTCGACCCTAAAATCATATTTATTGAATTTTGAAATTCATTGGCATTAGATTAATCAAAGATTAATTGTAAATTGTGTGCAATAATTACCTTCATCGACTTTTTTGTATCATACAATTGGTAGTAAATTATGCTTACTAAAATATTAGCTAATTTCTATTTTTTACTTATCATCATTGCTATTAACACAGAATGTTACGGTAAAAAATCATCGGATCAAATTCTCGTTCAAACCCATGAACTTGAAGTTGATGCACTCCCTTCATATGTACCTATTACTCCCGATCAACACTATTTGATCAAGAGTATCAAATATGCTGAGATAAATCTAGAAGCAAAGGAAGCCACAGAACAAATCCTATTTTTCAATGGATCTACTTTCTATGATTTTCAATTATGGGTGATAGAAAATGATACTATTTCCACTCATCTACACTATGGAAATACTGTCAACAAATTTCCTGAAGATAAATCAAAAGGCATCTCTATTCCCTTAGCATTTAAAGCTGGTGAAAAGAAAAAGGTTATCTACAGCCTACACGACCTTGGTTTTGCTTATAATGATAGTTTTAGCCTAAAAAGCCCGAACGAATTAGAAAAATACTTTGAATATGAAAGGTATGTAAAAATAATTTGTCGTACACTAATAGGTATACTCTTATCTATTGGCATTTTTCTAGGCTTCTATTTCAGGAAAATAATTTTTCTATATTATTTCATATCCACCCTTACAGGTTTAGCTTTTATAGAAGCAGAATACGGTTTCCTAGTCAACCTCATTCCAGATGATTACAATTCTAAATTTATACAGGCCGTGATTATCCAATTTCATCACCTTTCTTATTTCTGCTTTTACTATTCTATTATCTTCAATTGTAAAGGTTTAGATAAAAGAATCCCTAAAACGATGAGGTTTTTCATGGTGATGGCTTTTTCTAGTATCATTGGACTCTTCATTTTCCCTCAAGAATCTCCTATTGTTAATACACTCTACGTACTATTGTGTGGTACAGGTATGACAGTTATCTTTTCTTTCATCACTTATATTTTATACAAAGGGTATAAGCTAAAATTATTAATTGTAAAACCTATAATTTATGCATTTATACTGAATGGGGTGATAATAATGGCTTTTTCAGGTTTGGCAAACTTCGGAATAATCCAAAAAAATGAGATCTCAAGAACCATCTTCTTTTATTTATTTACCTTTAATGCACTCTATTACATTAGTGTAATACTATATAAATATTATCGATTGATTCAGGACCGAAAACAATTGTTACATAAGTACAATAATGTGCAAAGAAACTATTCTTTGGCATTAATGGAAGGGCAAGAAGATAAAAAAAATAGGATCGGGCGAGAATTACATGATCATATTGGTGCTAACCTTGCACTCATCGATAAAATGGGAGGCCTTTTCAAAGTCAATAAATCGGAAATTCTTTCAGATACTATAAGAAGTTTAGATGATATGATTTATGGACTTAACCCTAAAACCCAAAAGAATTTTGATGATATTTTATTAGAATTTCTAAAACAATATCAAGCCTATCATCTCAATATTCAAGCCTCAGTGAGTGTCAATGTTTTTATTTCTCCAGCAGTTCAAAAGATAATACTATGCATCATACAAGAGCTTCTTTCAAATGCTTTAAAGCATAGTCAGGCCGATAATGTATTCATTGAAATTAATGAAGACGCTTCCAAAAAGCAGATCAGTCTTTTCTATATGGATGATGGAGTTGGATTCGCAAGTGAAGAAAATTATAATGGCTCTGGAATCAAAAACATGAAAAGCAACATCGAAAAGTTGAATGGCAAAATGTTTATTGAAAGAACGCCAAATGGCACTAAAATTAGCTTTGTTAATGCTCAAATCAATGCACTAAGCACTACATCTTTATCATGAAAAATTATTGCTTTTTATTGTTATTGACTCTTTGCCTTTTCTCTTGCGTTTCGAAAACAGATAATAGCTTCACTTACGAAATCTGCAATATTAACGCCATTGAAGAAGATAATTTATTGGCTGATGCTCCCTGCCAAGACATTACCTACGGTTATGGTGACACCCACTATTTCAAAGTAACCGTACATAGTTCAATCAATCAAGAACTTGTTTTAAAGATCAATAGTGTCTTGGTTAAAAGTTTGAAATTGTGGATCATTGATGAAAAAGATATAATAACAGCTGAAGAATATGGATGGGCCAATAATAATATTCCCGAAAACATAAGTTACGGTTATGGCAAACCTTTTAATATTAAAGCAGGTCAGGAAGTAACTATTTACTTTACAATCTATGACGAATACTGGCCTATTAATCAGAGTATTAAAATATATAATAGTGATACCTTTCAAAAGGTTTACGATCAAGAGAAAATAATTAAGGTAGTCTGTAGGTCATTGATATTGATTACTGTTTTCTTGAGTATAATTGGAGGTTTATTTCTAAAAAAGCGTGTTTTTGTCATTTACGTACTTTGTGCAATTTTGTACGTCTCCTACCCGGATATGGAATATGGTTTCTTTGCCAATCTTTTTAATTTAAGCGTTGCCATCCATACCAAATACCTACTTCTGATTATTTCAGGGGCTTATCACTATGTTGCTTTTGAGCTCTACAGTCATATTATATTTCAACAAAAAAATCGTTTAGGGAAATATGGGTTGATCTTTGAAAAGTCAATCTTACCGATCATCATTCTCCATTTCATTGCCATCTTTTTCAGTGAAACTGAATTCATGATCGAGTCTCAGAAGTTCCTTATCAACTTGGCTTTTCTCTTAATTGCAGTATCTGATATTGGTATTATCAGTTTACTTTATTTGGGTATCAAAGAGAAAAGAAAAATGGTTTACTATGCCTTGGGTATTTTCTGCATCACAACCATGACGGTTATTTTATTTTCTGTATTACCTAATGCAAACCTTATTGAGAAAAGAGAAATAAATCGCTATATCTTCCATATCATTATTTCCTTTGATATGACAGCCTATCTTATCCTAATGTTTTATCAAACGTACATCATTTACAAGGAGAAAGTAGATTTAGAAAAAGAGCAACTTAAGATCAGTCAGAAGTATACCTCAGCATTAATCGAAGGACAGGAAAAAGAAAGAAAGCAAATCAAAGCTCAACTTGATGAAGAAATAAATCATAATTTGGATTCAATTCAAAAAGCAGATAATATGGATACTCCTTCCATACTATCATCAATCACCAATACCATTTCAAAAGTAAGATCCATTAGTCATTATTTAGTTTCTCCTGATTTTGAAAACGAATCACTCTATGATGTAATTGAAGATTTATGCCTTCAAAAGAAATATAGTTCTGCTAAAATTCACCTAAGTATCCCTACGTTACAACCTAAAACTGATTTACTGATCAAAAATCAGATTTACAGAATTATACAAGCTCTTCTAGATCTATCATTAGAACATCCCCATCATCAGACTATTCATCTGAGCCTACTTGCAGAAGATGATCAAGTAGATATTTATTTCGAAAACAATATCGAATTAGAGTTTAAAAACACAAACACACTTCAACGTCTCAAAAATAGAGTGTTCACCATTAATGGTAAAATAGATATCAATACTTCAGAAATTGGTACATATATCAGCATAGAAGGGATTAGAATTTAAAATATCTTAGTGAAAAATAAACCTCATGACACACATCATGAGGTTATTTAACTTAACTATTTATTACCTGTTTAAAGGAAAGTGAAATGAAGCTTTGTGATCACACATTGATCTCGTTTTGTATCAAAAGAGTTTTAGGTGATAGCTTTTCATTCAAGTCTACCAACTTCTCTTTGTCTAGTTTAGCATTTTGTTGGATCAGTTTCATGCCCACCACATATGCTTTTGCATTATTGATGGCATACACCGATCGTATTTGATCTCCTTTGAAAAACCATATCGACCATTTCTTCTCGTCTTCTTTTCTAATAATATGATTATCTGCGTCAATGGTTAAACCTGCAATTTGTAATTTCACATCATACTGATCAGACCAAAACCAAGGAAGGCTGTTGTATTCCTCTGAAGTTCCTGTAATGGATTTTGCGACGATCTTAGCTTGATCTACGGCATTTTGAACAGATTCTAACCGGATGGATTGATCATAAATAGCGTTATAATGTGTATTACAATCTCCTACGGCATAAATGTTTTCTGCTGATGTTTGGCAGTATGCATTGACAGTAATACCATTATTATAATCTAATTCTAATTGATTACTAATAGTTTGATTGACATAAACACCAACCCCCATAATAATCATATCGCATTCAAATGCCTTACCTTCTGATGTAATAATGGTCTGAATTTGACATTCATTTTTAATCTCAGAAACACTTGATTGAAGTTCAATTTGAACCCCATTATTTTGATGCAATTCCAAGAGAAATTCAGAAAGAACATTAGCTTTGACCTTGGGTAATAATTGTTGCTCCCTCTCAAAAACAATAACCTCTAACCCCAACTTTCTTAAAGAAGCTGCCGTCTCTAAACCAATATATCCTCCACCTACAATAGCCACTTTTTGTACCCCGCTTTCCAAGGCGGCCTGAATACCTTTTACGTCTTGAATATTACGCATTACAAAAAGGTGCTTTGCCTTATCAATTCCTTTAATAGGTGGAATAATGGGTGAAGCTCCTGTCGCTAAAACCAAAAAGTCATACGATATTACAGTTCCATCATTCAGTTCAACAGATTGTGTACTTTTATCTACTTTTGTTACTTCTTGCCCCAAAAGTAATTCGATACCTTCATTCGTATACGCTTGTTCTCCCTTCAATGGAATATAGCCACTTTCATCTTTTACTGTAAGGTAAGTTTTAGAAAGTGGAGGTCTCTGATAAGGTAAGTTGGGGTCTTTATCAACGACAACAATCTTTCCTTCCCACCCTTCTTTTCTCAAGGAGAAAGCCACATTCACACCTCCGTGGCTTCCCCCAATGATTACACAACATTTATTATTATCCATTTACTTCACAACATTAAGCACTACACCATCCAATGCTTCAGTCACTTGCAACTGACAACATAAACGACTGTATTCGTTTGCGTCATCATCTAACTCCAACATATCTTGCTCGATTTCACTTGCTTCTCCCAACTTATCAGCAGAAGCAGGATCCACTTGTACATGACATGTAGCACAAGAACATACTCCTCCGCAATCACCGTCTATTCCTTTTACATTATTTTGTACCGCCAATTCCATTACCGACCCCGCCGTTCCTTCTACTACAATTGACTCCTGATCTTTTGTTATAAATGTTATTTTAGCCATTTCTATTCGTGTTATATTGGATGTCCCATCATCAGCCCACGACTTAAGTCATGGGCTGATGATGGTGTGTATTAATTAAAACTTACAGTGATGTTTTTAAACCCTACTTTACGGTTAAACTCACCCCACTCTTCTATATTTTCTTTCGCGTCTTTGATTTCAATATCTTTTACTTTTTCCGCTAAAGAAGTCAATAAAATCTTCAAGATTTGACGGGCATGTGTAGCACCAAGGCAGTTATGCGTACTAAAACCAAAACTTACGTGAGGGTTCACCTTACGATCTAAAACTACCTCATTTGGATTTTCAAAGGCAGCAGAATCTCTATTGGCTGAAGCCCAACATAAGGATACTCTTGAATCATTTTTGATGGCATGCTCACACACCTGCGTATCTTCTGTTACCACTCTTCCCATATGGGTCAACGGTGCGAAGTAACGCACTAATTCTTCCACTGCTCTACCCGTGATTTCCGGCTCTTGAGCAATTCTTTTTAATGAATTAGGATGCTCTGCGAAGTAAGCGATAGAATTCGTTACGGCATTGATCACTGTATCTCTACCTCCCGCAAAAGTTAAGATCATCACCCCTTTCACTTCTTCTTTTGTCATTTTCTTACCGTCCACTACAGCAGAAAGTAATAATGAATAAAGATCATCACCTGGATTCTTACTCGCTTCCTCAATTTTCTCATCTAAATAATCAAAAAGAATATTGGCTTTTCCTCCATCCAAATCAGTATCCTCAGAACGGAAAACGTGTACTCCCCAATCAATCCAAGTCTCAGATTCTTTGTAAGGCACATTTAATAATGTCGTCAACGCTCTTGATTGTAATTTCAAAGAGAAATCTCCTACTACTTCAAATTGATCCATGGTGAGAACTTCATCAATCAATTCATCAATGATCGTCTTCAACACTTTTTGATACTCCTCCCCCAACGGTCTTTTGAACCAAGGCTCTACCAAATCTCTATACGATTTATGCTCTGGCGGGTCTACTTCAAAAGGGATTTGACGAATGTCTCTAATATGCACTTCTGACGGTACTACGATACGTCCAGGCTCTGCTCCTGAGATAAATGTCTTCCAATTATGTGCTGTTTTTCGAACATCCTTCAAGCGTAGCAACATTGTAACAGGATCGTTCTGGTCATCTATTTCACCATACCCTTTTTCAATTCTTGCTTGTTCAAATGCATCCGGGAATTCGCTTAGTTTGGTTTTCTTATCTTCTTTCAAGTGTTCCATACTTTGTGTCGTTTGAATGTGAAAAAATCAAGCATAAGAGCACTTATTCTTACCTATTTAATTTAGAAGTTATATTATGAGTTATGATTTCTAATGCTTGAGTGATACCACAAAGTAATGGAGTTGAAATGGGGGAATCTTTCTGTTTTTTCGTTAATTAGTTATGTATTTTATCCTATTTAAATAAAAATGAAGATTTTAAGAGGTAAAAAACAGAATTAAAGAGAAAGTTGACACCGAGATTAGAAAAAACAATAAAACTTCTAATCCCAATGTCAACTAAGGGTAATGGGCTGTCGAATAACAACTAAACCATAATTAATTCATATTATACCAATCCACTTCTTCATAATCACCATCAAAATTACCTTTCGTAAAGATGCGGTGACCTTCGAACGTCATTCCTGATGGATCAACAGCCTTTATCTTAATGATGTGGCTTCCATCTTTGAAACCTTCTGGAAACTCCCCTACCCAAATATGTGATGGGATATTTTTAGGATAGCCAGGTCCGATATGTGATTTATGATTGGATATTTTTAAGGAATCTCTCAAGAAAATTCTTCTTGCTGTTGGATCCACAATTTTATCTCTTCGTTCTAATTTTTGCCATTCTCCTCCATCTATTTGAGCATAAGCTTCCGTCTTAATCGACCCTGCCCAGATATTCGCTAAGAAATGATTTTCAGTTAAACCTTCCGGGATATGAATTGTTGGGTCATTCTTTTCATTAGCAGGTTGATGCACCCAAATTCTCATTTGTTTTTCTTTCGGTTTACCTGACGCTTTATATTCCATATTAACTTCAGTACCATTGAAATGAGCAATGTAATATCCTTTTGGTGAACCGCAACCCATCAAACCATGAGGGATGCCATCGAGGTCTAATTCACCTCCCCACCATAATCCACATGCAGCGCCGGTTACTACATCATGTACAACTTTATCTTCCCCATAAGGTAAATATAAATGGGTCATAGAGTGAAGGTGTCCAGAGAATGATTTAACATTCGGAAAGTCCTTGATCACTTCCATCAATTCATCTCTGCTTTCCTGCATCATATGCCCTAGTGGAATATGCTGTAAAAAGACGATTAGTTTTTCTTTCGGCACCGTAGCTAAATCATTTTTGATCCATTCCATTCTGTTTTTAGGAATAAAATCTTTGTATTGAATGCCTTTGATTGTCGTTACATTATTGATGGCAATAAAGTGCACATCACCTATATTAAAAGAATACTGATCTGGTCCATAGTACTTTTTAAAGCCACTGAAATCTTCTGTCAAATCTTCAATATCATAGTTTCTATCATGGTTCCCTGCCACCGGATAAACAGTAGTTGTAAATTGTTTAAAAAGCTCATTTAAGGCCGGAAAAATCATGGCGTTATCATCACCCATATCCCCTAACATCACTGCACCTTTCAAATTAGGATATTGATACAATTCCTCGGCTACTTCATGGGCATAATTGACTTGATGCTGATAACGTGCTTGAATATCACCAAGCATGGCCATTGTGAAAGTCTTAGGCTCTTCAATTTTTCTTAAAGGGAAATTCAATTGTGTAGGAACTTCCGCATTTTGTGCCACGGTTGGTGCATACGATTCGGAAGTGGGTTCAGGGTAGAAATGTAAAAAATCAGCCATCGTGTTATAGCTGTTCTTTCTTAGTTCATAACCACTTGGTTTGCTTACAAAAATGGTTTGTTTCGGTTGAAGGGGTAATTCATAAAAACCTTTCTCGTTGGTCAATACCACTTCTAAACCATTCGAAACTGCCACTCCTTCTACGAGCGGTTCGCCTTTGTCTAGTACGCCATTTTGATTGATGTCTTCGAATACATATCCGCTGACTTTGGTGGGTAGTTTTTTGGAAAAAGCTTCGGTTTGAAGCACTATTAATAACGGTAGTAATACAAAAAAATGTCTCATTGTTTGTTTAAGTTAATTGTCAAAATTTATTTATTTAGATTAAAACACAATCTGCTTCTTGCTAATAGTTGCTCGTAAAAGTCGAGTTTTATTTAATAGTTTAAAGATAGATAATTATCGGTGTTACAAGACTAAATCTTCTTATATAATTTCTTAAATCCCAAAAGAGCTATAATCGATGAATTTTTTAAGTTGCAAATTTAAAGGGTAGACTCTAACAACCGCTTTTAGATCCTCGTTTTCAATAATGTAGTAGTATATTTTAACATGTTTTGGATTGGAAAACTGTCAATAAAAATTTTATTTTGTATTACTATGTCCGAAATAAAAACAACTTTAAATTTTTATTCTAAATAGCTCTAAAAACTCACTTTTTGATTTTTTTAAATATTTAAAACCTAACAAAAATATTATGTTTCAAGACTACAAATTAACGACAAGAAAGAAGAACCTTTTTCTTCTGTTCCCTTTTCTAAATTTATTTTTATTCTTCTCTTGTTCACCTGAGACAGAAAATAAACCACCTAATGTTATCCTTATACAAGTTGATGATTTAGGTTTTGATGATTTAAGCCTTCATGGCAATACGATGATTGAAACGCCGAATATCGATGCTTTGGGTGAAGCTTCTGTTCAATTTGATAATTTTTATTTGCAATCGGTTTGTGCTCCATCAAGAGCTGCCTTATTAACCGGTAGAAACTTTTTGAAGACGGGCGTCACATCAGTACATGGTGGTAGAGATTATATGAATTTAGATGAAACGCTGATTTCTCAAGTGTTCCAATCGAATGGTTATAAAACTGGCATGTGGGGAAAATGGCATAGCGGAAAAACGGATGGTTATTTACCATGGGACAGAGGTTTTGATGAAGCCTATTATAGCTGTTTGTATAATTATTTTGATAATACTGGACTGTTAAATGGGCAAGAAGTAAATACGAATGGATATACTACGGATGCTCTTACTGATATGGCCATTTCGTTTATTAAATCAAATAAAGATCAGCCTTTCTTTGCTTATATTTCTCATTTGGCACCACATAACCCGTGGAGAGCTCCTCAAGAAAATGTAGATAAATATCTAGCAAAAGGATTATCTGAGCCAATGTCACTTTTGTATGGTATGATTGATAACCTTGATGAAAATCTAGGACGTGTCATGCAAACTGTAGAAGAACAAGGTTTAGCTGATAATACGATTATTGTTTTTCTTAGTGATAATGGGCCTTGGACAAAAAGTTATCGTTTTGGCTTAACGGAGGAAGAATGGAAATTGAGAAACCCTTCTGCTTTTAGAGGCAATAAGGGAACGAACTGGGAGAATGGTGTGAAGTCACCTTTATTTATCAAATTTGGCAACCAACTGAAATCAACACACATTGATAGGTTGACAAAAATTGAAGATCTTTTCCCTAGTTTAGCCGCAATGTGTAACCTTCCTTTACATGATTCACTGCAATTAGATGGTATTGATTTTTCACCGATTTTTGATAAAAAGGAAGTTCCTGACAGTGAATTAGTTTTTGCTAGTCATAGCCCTAAAGGTAATATTGGAACTGACAAAGCGGATAAAAATATGAGTACTCCGAGTGAGCCCTTAACCCCTCAATTTAAAGAGAGTTTCATTTTTAAAAATCAAGGTTTGGCGTATAGAAAGGGAGAATGGAAGTTTATCCAAAATCAAGACCAAAATAATAAAGAACTCTATAATGTAATTTCAGACCCTAGAGAAACGAAAAATCTAATCGCTGAAAAACCTGAAATTGCAAAATCTTTGGAAGAAGAATTGGAAAAATGGTATGATGGTGTACTCGCTTCTAAGTCTTATAATATGCCTGTTTTCCAAATCGGTTTTAAAGGAAGGACCTCAACACAGATTTATACTTGTGGCCCCTCAGCAATATCTCAAAATCTGAAAAATAATAATCATAATATAGAAAATTGGTCTGCAAAAGACGATCAAGCGACTTATGATATTAAAGTTCACACTGAAGGCACTTACAATATTTTCTTAGTCCATGAAATTGAAGACTTCCAAGATTACTCCTTCTCTTTATCCACCAATAATGCATCTACTTCGGTAACACACTTAGAAGATAACGGGGGAAATGATTTTGGAACTTTAATAGAAGGAGAAAGTGCATATTGGGAAAATTTTGATTTGAAATCTACTTTTAGAAAAACGATCAAAAGGTCAAATTTGGGATCACTCCAACTTAAGAAGAATGATTCAAATATTTATCTTACTTTAAATGACGTTGCAGGAAAAAATAATCCTGAAAACGCTAAGGTGATTGCTATCGGATTGGAAAGAATAATTTAAGAAAAAGTATTTTTAGTAATTAGGACGTTCTTATTTTAACGATAAAAACGTCCTAATTACTATTTCTTAACTCTATCAATATTTATATTTTCTTATACAATTTCCGAAATTCCAAAGGACTATAATTCTTGAATTTTTTGAATTGCTGATAAAAAAATGGAAGGCTTTCGTAACCACATCTATACCCTATTTCCGCCACTTGCATATCCGTTTCCAATAAGAGTCTACTGACTCTATTAATTCTATATTCGTTGAGAAAAACAAAGAAAGGACGCTGCATTGCTTTACTAAAAAACCTTGAAAAAGACTGTTCTGTCATATTGAGTTCTTGGGCGATTTCGGAGAGCTTAATTTTTCGATCATAATGATCTGAAATAAAATTCTGCACTTTCTCGATTCTATCATTGGTGGCACTCGATTCATCATAAGCGTAAGAAGCCCCTGCCAAATATTGACGCTGATCCAACTTTACCATTTCCTTTAATAAATTGACAAAATGAAGATATCGTTCAATCCCTTTAGAAGCGATAATTTTATTCATTTTGGTCTCCACATCAATACTTTCTGGTTGATGAAAAATAATGCCTCTTTCTACTTTATTAAAAACCGATTTTATTTCATCAAATCCCATCAAGGGTGCAATCACCTCCTTTGACCATTGTAATACTAAAGATTCTGCTCGATCCTCACTTTCTAAATCATTTTTCCAACAGTGTGGTAAGTTGGGCCCAAGTAAGACCAATTCCCCCGGTTGATAATCTGAAATATTATTCCCCACATAGCGGTTCCCTACACTATTTAAAATAAAAGTAAGCTCATATTCAGGATGAACATGCCAAGGTGTATTAAAGGCTTTATTAGAATATTTAAAGGCTCTGATATTGGAAGTGTCTTGGGTGACGACCTTCTCAAAAAATGTTTTCATAGATCAAAAAGTGATGTATTTTAATCCTCAAAATAACACATTAGACATATAAAATACAAAATAGATAACTTTTTAATCAAAATAGAGAATAAGATTCCATCTAAAACAAAAGAGATTTGCTTTCGACAACACAAGTTATCTCAACTCACAAACTTTTTTACACTATGGGAATACAATGTAAGGCCGCTATCGGTCATGGACAAGGAACGTTTACGATCGAGAATATTGAAATAGGTGATCCAATTGATGATGAAGTAATCATTAAAATATTGGCAGCCTCTTTGTGTCATACAGATCATGACTCTTTACACTGGGGAAAAGACATCGTTTTGGGGCATGAAGGTGCAGGGGTAGTTGTAAAAACAGGCCCAAATGTAACGAAACTTCAAGAAGGCGACTCGGTTATTTTAAACTGGGCAACTCCATGTATGAAATGCGATCAATGCCAAGATGGTAATCAACATATTTGCGACACCAACTCACCTGTTGTCGCTGGAGGAAATGGACATACCCCTGGTCACTCTCACTTAGAAGGCAGTCTTTGGAATGGAAAACCTATCGAAAGGTCTTTTAACCTTGGCACATTTTCAGAATATGCATTAGTAAAAGAATCTGCTTGTGTAAAAGTGGATAAAGATATACCAATGGCTTCTGCAAGTTTGATCAGTTGTGGAGTAATGACAGGATATGGATCTGTTGTGAATGCTACTGATATTTCTGCGGGTGATACGGCTGTAGTTTTAGGAACAGGAGGTGTTGGCCTCAATGCGATCCAAGGAGCAAAACTCTCTGGTGCTGAAAAAATCATTGCCATCGACATCAACACAGAACGTTTACGTATGGCAATTCAGTTTGGTGCTACACATACTATTTTAGCGGATAAAGACGATAAAGGATTATTAAAAGCCGCTCAAAAAGTGAAAGAAATGAACGGAGGAAAAGGAGCTGATTATGCTTTTGAATGTACTGCCATTCCGGCTTTAGGAGCTGCACCTTTAGCGATGGTCCGTAATGCAGGAACCGCTGTTCAGGTGAGTGGAATTGAACAAGAAGTTTTGATTGACATGAGTCTATTTGAATGGGATAAAATCTATATCAACCCTCTTTATGGAAAATGCCGACCTGAGGTAGATTTCCCTAAATTGGTTAATCTTTATAAAAAAGGAGACTTAATGTTGGATGAAATGGTGACAAGAACTTATCCATTGGAAAGTTTAGAACAAGCTTTTGATGATATGTTAAAGGGTAGAAATGCTAAAGGTGTAATCATTTTCGATCATGAGTAAATCAAAATTTAGAACTACAGAATTGTCCAATCCAAAGTTTGAAATGGATGGACTTCGTTTTATCACTGTTAAAACGGACAACCTCAAAGGTAGAGGTGATATATGTGTTTTTGTTCCTGAAGGGGATCACAAAGACCTTCCGATTGTCACTCTTCTTCATGGGGTATACGGAAGTGCATGGATTTGGGCAATGATGGGTGGTGCTCATGTTACAGCTAACCGGTTAATCAAAGAAGGGAAAATAAAACCGGTGATTCTAGCAATGCCTTCCGATGGATTGTGGGGGGACGGATCTGCTTATAACGATCATCACGGCTACAGTTTTGAAAAGTGGATTGCTGAAGATGTACCACAAGCAGTCAGAGAAAATATTCCACAAACCAGTGAAGCCTCTACTTTATTTATTTCAGGACTCTCTATGGGTGGTTTTGGAGCATTAAGAATTGGTGCTAAATATGGGCACCTTTATGACGGGGTGAGTGGACATAGTTCTATTACAGAAATCCAACAAATGGAATTATTTGTTGAAGAAAAACTAGATAGTTATGCTCAGGATAGCCGTGAAGATGAAGATGTACTAACTGCCGTTCTTCAGCATAAAGAAACTTTACCTCCTTTCCGTTTTGATTGTGGCAATACAGATGAATTGATCACTTTCAACCGTGTTTTACATCAACAACTCAATGAAAATAATATTGAGCATGTATATGAGGAGTTTGAAGGTGGGCATCAATGGGAATATTGGTATGAGCATTTAGAAGACACTTTATTGTTCTTCGATAAGATTGAAAAAACAGTCAATAAATAGCCACTTTCTACTTTTATATATATATTGAATTATTACTAAGCAAAAAGTCCATGGAACCCTTCATGGACTTTTTCAAACACTATAGATTACACTCACGACACTCAAATGGAAACCAAAAATAACGAACTCCAAACCGTAGCGGAAGCAATAGGTCCTATCGAATTTACGGGCTTACGATTAACGGCTCCTCCTCAATATGCTGCAGGTGTACCTGCCGTGAAAATTGCATTGGAACATGCTATGAGAGAGATGGGATTAGCCAAATCAATTGCCACCTTATCCAAGCTAAATCAAAAGGAAGGCATAGACTGTCCAGGTTGTGCTTGGCCTGATCCTGACCACCGATCGAACTTAGGAGAATTTTGTGAAAATGGCGTAAAAGCCATAGCGGAAGAAGCTACCAATAAAAGAGTAACACCTACTTTCTTTGAAAAGTATTCGGTCAAAGAAATGAGTCAATGGTCTGATTTCAAAATAGGAAAAAGTGGTAGAGTCACACATCCCATGATTCTGAGAGAAGGTGATACACACTACACGCCAATTGCATGGGAGGAAGCATTCGAAATTATTGGTCAACATCTGCAATTACTCGACAACCCCAATCAAGCAATATTTTATACTTCGGGAAGATCTAGTAATGAAGCTGCTTTCTTATATGGTTTATTTGCAAGAAAATTGGGTACGAACAACATGCCCGATTGCTCAAATATGTGTCATGAATCAAGTGGAGCCGGACTTTTTCAAACGCTTGGGATCGGTAAAGGAAGTGTTACTTTAGAAGACTTTCAATACGCAGATGTCGTTATGGTGATGGGTCAGAATCCCGGAACTAATCACCCTAGAATGTTAAATGCTTTGGAGAAATGTAGACAAAAAGGTGGAAAAGTAGTGAGTGTAAATCCATTAAAAGAAGCCGCATTAGTTCGTTTTAAAAATCCTCAAGAAGTAAAAGGAGTAGTTGGAAATGGAGCCGCTATTTCAGACTTCTACCTCCAAATTAAGATTAATCAAGATGTGGCTCTTCTAAAGTACATCATGAAACGATTAATCGAAATAGAACAAGAAGAGGGAAATGTAATTGATTGGGATTTCATTCGAGAAAACACTAATGGCACTGAAAATCTTTTCAAAGATTTAAGTCAATATACCAAAGCTGAATTAATAGAAAAGACAGGTTTAAAGGTTGGAGAAGTTGAACCAATTGTCACGTTATTAGCACAAAAGAAAAAAGTTATTATTTGTTGGGCAATGGGTTTGACGCAACACAAAAACGGTGTAGATAATATTCGTGAGTGCGTCAATTTGTTATTGCTGAAAGGGAGTATTGGAGTTCAAGGTGGAGGAACTTGTCCGGTAAGAGGGCATAGTAATGTGCAAGGAGACCGTACTGTAGGCATTACACATCACGTTTCTCCAAAACTTAATGCTGCTTTTGAAAGAACTTTCCACTTTAAACCTCCTACTTTAGAAGGGTTGGATGTTGTACATTGTATCAAAGCAATGTATGAAGGAAAAGCGAAAGTTTTTATGGCGTTGGGGGGTAATTTCCTTTCTGCCGCCTCTGATACTAATTATACCGCTAAAGCACTTCAGAATTGTGATTTAACTGTTTCCGTCAGTACAAAACTCAATCGTACACATCTTGTCACTGGTAAAACAGCTTTAATCCTTCCTACATTGGGTAGAACGGAAAAAGATGCATCTGATGGAAAGTCAAGATTTGTGACAGTTGAAAATAGTATGGGAAGAGTGCATCGCTCTGTCGGTAGAATTGCTCCTGCATCGGAGCACTTGATGAGTGAACCTGAGATTGTCAGTAGAATAGCCAAAAGCTATTTTAAAGAAGATTTTTCTATTCCTTGGAATCGCCTTGGAACAGATTATGATTTTACTAGAAGCAAGATCTCAGAAGTGTTTGATGGTTTTAAAGATTATACCGAAAGAAGTAAAAAATCAGGTTTTGATTTACCGAATCATACTCGAAGAGGAGACTTCTCTAAATTACCAGGCGGAGTCGCTAAATTTTCGATCAATCAACTGCCTGATCACGATTTAAAGGAAGGAGAATTTTTGATGATGACCATTCGTTCTCATGATCAATACAACACAACCATCTACGGTCTTGATGATCGCTATAGAGGAATTTTCAACGAAAGAAGAGTGGTTTTAATCAATCCAAAAGATATCGAAGACTTAAGATTAAAGGCTAACGAGATCGTAGACTTAAAAAGTGATTATAATGGTGTGGAACGTAAAGCCGAAAACTTCATTATTGTTCCTTATGAAATTCCCCAAGGAAACCTTGCTTCCTACTTTCCAGAAGCCAATGTTTTAATTCCAAATGATCAGTTTGCGACAATAAGCAATACTCCTATCAGTAAATCTGTCAGAGTGAGCATTGTGAAAAAATAGAATTTTAAAAATTTTCCTATGCCTTAATTTTATTGTTGTTCACACTTCAAATTAGTATTACAAATGCTCTCATTTTGTAGTTCTTCCATCGGCCTAGAAGGGAAAAGCGTGAAGAATTTCATGGACTGAACCGTAAAAATGATTTTCCTGTTTGAGTGCAGCGAGTTTAAAATCATTTAGGTGAAGGAAATTAAATTTAGCTTTTGACTTCTTAGCCTTGAATTTTTTGCTTCTTTTTGTTTCAAGACAAAAAGCAAGGAGAAAGAAACTTGAAAGTAGGCCCTATTAAATCTGGTAGAAAAATAGATTAATAGTTAAAGGAAATTTAGTTTACAAAATAAAATTAAGGTGTAAGGAAAAACATGAGAGTACCTCACCCTAGGTTGAGGTATACTATAAAAATAGGGGGAATTTTAAGCAAGACTATTGAAAATGTCATTGTCACCCCATCACTTCTCTTTTCTTTTTCTAGGTTGTATTCTAATAAGTTCAGTATTTACTTAAAAATATAGATACTGAACTTTTGACTACTTATACCAATCACTTTTTGATGTGACATTATCTAAAAAGTGATATCATTAATCTAGATGAAGAAATGAATAATATCAAAATCTCAATTTTGGTCTTAATGGCCTTCTTTTCAACTACTAAAACGATCCTTGCACAAAAGCAACCTAACATTTTGTGGATAATAACGGATGATCAACGCTATGATGCAATCAGCTCATTCAACAAAATCATTCATGGACAAAAAAACAGTAAGCTAGGCTATGTAGAGTCACCCAATGTAGACAAACTCGCTAAAATGGGTGTGACTTATATTAATACTTACTGTCAAGCACAAGGTTGTGCCCCTTCAAGAGCATCCATGCACTTGGGGCGTTATCCCTTCCGTTCGGGTATTTATCAATTTGAGTACTTCAATAAAAGTACTGACAACTCTTACCCGTTATTACCTGAAACTATGGCGAAGCTAGGGTATCAAACTATGCATACCGGCAAATTGGGCGTGCGTGTAAGAAAGCTAAAAAATGGTAAGGCATTAAAACAGAATCTCTATGAAACGGATGTTGATGCAAGGCTTTTTTCAGATGAAAGACTTTCTGAATGGGGCAAAATCTATAAACTAACGGAAGTAGAGGGTCAAAAATTGAAAAACCCTGTAAAGCAAGTGGCCTACTTGAGAGATGAAAATGGGAAAATCTATTATATCTCTAAGCAATTAGAAGAAGAGAATCCTCAGTTCGCAGGGATGGCACAAGAGGCTTATGATAAATTTGATTTAATGTATAAGCACAATAATAAAATGGGACAACCTGAAACTGTATTTAGTAAAGGAATTTTAGCAGGAGTTAGCCCTCAACCAGCAGGGAAAACTCGTGATGGTCTCTACACTACAGCGTTTATTGATTTCTTAAAAAATGAAGATAAAACTTTCTCAGTAGGTAGTAAAACCTTTGATGGTGCAGATACTTCAAAACCTATTTTCTGTAACCTTGGTTATGATTTTCCGCATACACCTGTTTTACCTCCTGTTGAGTTTAGAGAGCGTTTCCAAAAGCACACCTATAAAGTACCTGAACTTACTGATGAGGAATACAGAAAGTTAGCAAAAGCCTTCAAGAAAAGAGTCAATAAAAGCTATTCAGACGATTTTACTGATGAGGAAAAACAGAAAATGATTCAAGATTACTATGCTTTTTGTGCCTATGGTGATGAACTAATTGGTAAAGCAACAAAGGCATTTGTCGAGTACAGTGAAAAACACGATCGTCCTTGGTTGATCTTATTTGTATGTGGTGATCACGGTTGGAAACTGAATGAGCATGGATCAATTGCCAAAAATACGCCTTGGGAAATGGATGCCCACAATCCTATTATTGTTGTATCATCAGACAAAAAGAAGTTTCCAAAAGGAAAAGTAGTCACTGATTTTACTGAGTTTGTAGACATTGCTCCTACATTAATCACTGCTGGTGGTGGTAATGTAAAAGATGAGGAATTCCATTATTTGGATGGATTGGATTTACAGCAAATCGCTTCCGGTGAAGCACCTGTTCGTGATTATGTAATCGGCGAAAGTCATCATGCTATTGGTCCTAGAGCTTATATCCGTACCAAAGACTATATCTTCTCTGTAAAAACAAGACCGCATTCAAAAAGAGGTGTTGATATGGAATGGGCTACCACGGCTTCCTACAAAGAATTAGACCCTGCACTTTATCATACAAGCGTTGATCCTGACGAGACAAACAACCTTGCTTTTGATAAAAAGTATCAAAAAATTGCAAAGCAAATGCAAAAGAAACTGATTGATATTGTGATTGGTGATGGGCGTGCAGAAATCAACTGGGGTGGTGACAACTATGGTAAAAACATGAAAGCCATAGGAACAGAAGTTCATCGCAGTAACTATGCTCCAGGTGCTCACGATTATAAATTGGATGTGCAATAGAAATCATCGATCATTTAAATAAAACATAGGCTATACTATCATCAAAGAAGCCACTCTGTAACAATAACCCACACTCAACATGTGGGTTATTTTTTTACTTCAGAAACACTTCAAATTATATTGTAAACTTCTTTTCGAAACTTTATAGTTATAGAAATCAGGAGATTTCTGTAGATCTTTATAACACAAATGTCGCTATCGCTTAACATTTGTGCCAGTGGTATTTCTACTCTTTCAGTTTAGTAGTTCTAAACCCGGCCTTGAAGGGAAAAGCGTGAAAAATTTCATACATTGAGCCGTTAAAAATGATTTTGTTGTTTGAGCGCAGCGAGTTTAAAATCATTGAGGCGAAAGGAATGAAATTTAGCTTTTGACTTCTAAGCCTAGATTTTTTTGCTTCGTTTTTTCAGCAATGGAAAAAATGAAGAAGAAGGAAGTTTGGAAGTAGAACATAGAAAGTAAGCTCAAACCTTAACTAGGGTTAATGTAAATAGAGTTTACAGTGGTCTAAATTTATAATTCGTAAAATTTCAATTATCTTCATTAGACATAACTCAATACACTTCAAACCAAACGTACGATATAACAAAAACTATGTCTATTCATAAATTAAAAGAAGTCCCCACTTTTGAACACGTACCTGAAGATCAGCTTCAATGGTTAGTGGAACATGGAGAACTCAAAACGTTCCAAAATAAAGAAGCGATGTTTCATCCTGGCGATCCTGCTGAATACCTATTTGTAGTATTGGAGGGTGAATTCAGAACTTATATTTTTAATGATAAAGGGAAAAAGTATGTGGATTCATTTGGTGTGAATACCGTTTCCGGTGTCCTCCCTTTTTCAAGAATTAAGGAATTTGGAATGCTCTGTCATTCATGTGGGGAAAGTACTATTTTTCGTCTGCACAGAGACTTGTTAGGGGATATGATTCGTCACAATTACGAATTGACAGAATGCCTTGTACATACGATGACCACAAGAGTAAGAGAGTTTGCGAAAGTGCAAACCCAAAACGAAAAATTGATGGCATTGGGTAAAATGAGTGCAGGTTTAGCACATGAGTTGAATAACCCTGCCAGTGCTATGGCTCGAAGTGGTAAAGAACTGAAAAAACATCTTTCTTCCGTACCTGAAAGGTTCAAAGCCGTCATGTCTATGAACGTCAACGAAGATGAAATTGATCATGTCAATTCTTTTCTACATCAAAAACTAAACGCTCCTAAAACAGCAATGTCTTTAATGGAAAAAAGTAATTTGGAAGATGACCTTACGGATTTCCTAGAAGAGAAAGGAATGGAAGATGTAGATGATATTGTGGGGGCTTTGGTCGACTTTCAAATTCAAGAAGAAGACCTTGAAGAAATGTATGATGAATTGGGAGATCAAAATTTCTCCGCCACTTTAGAATGGGTAGGCAGTCAGCTGATTACAGAAAAAATGGTACAGGACATCAGCGAGGCGTCTGAAAGAATTTCATCATTGATCACTTCTATCAAATCCTTCTCTTATATGGATAGAAGTCAGGATATGCAGAAAATGAATGTTCACGAAGGACTTCAATCCACCGTCAAACTTTTAGAACATAAAATCCAGAAACAAGGGCATCAGTTAGATATGAAATTGGATCCTAACCTCCCTGAAATAGATGGTATGCCAGGCGAATTAAATCAGGTTTGGATGAATATTTTAGCCAACGGCATTGACGCTTTAGAAGACAAAGGCACCATAAGTGTACGCACTTCATTTGATGATGAAAATGTAAAAATCTACCTCTCTGATACGGGAAAAGGTATTCCGGAAGAAATCAGGAGTAGAATTTTTGAGCCCTTTTTCACCACAAAAGGCATTGGAAAAGGTACAGGTCTTGGCTTAGACATCACCAAGAAAATCATTGATAAACACGAAGGTACTATCAAGGTCACAAGCCAACCCGGCAACACTGAATTTAGAATTACACTTCCTATTAATAATAATATAGAATAGATAATGGATAAGAAACCGATACTATTACTTGTAGATGACGACCCTCAAGTGCTTCAAGCCGTGAAGAGGGATATGAGAAATCAATACAAAAAAGAATACAAAATATTAGCGACCGACTCTGCAAACGAGGCCTTAGATTTAGTAACTGAACTTCGTAACAAAGGAGATGAAATAGCCCTTTTTTTAAGTGATCAAAGAATGCCCGAAATGCAAGGGGTTGATTTCTTAGAAAAAGTAAAAGCCGTTTATCCCAACGCAGGCAGAGTACTACTCACTGCTTATAGCGATACTGATGCAGCCATTAAATCCATTAATGCCGCTCAAATAGATTATTATTTATTGAAACCTTGGGATCCGCCGGAGGAAAAACTCTATCCAGTAATTGACGATATTTTGTCGGAATGGCACGCCAAGTTCCAACCTACTTTCAAAGGCATTCGAGTGATGGGCTATCCTTTTTCAAAATTATCGCATGACATTAAAGATTTCTTAGCCGCCAATCTTATTCCTTATCAATGGCTAGACGTCACCAAAGATGAAGAAGCGCAACAATTAGTGGCTAATAACAATCTTACTTCCGTTGACCTTCCAGTGGTGGTAATGGAAGATGGTAATATCATCCGTCAGCCTGCCCCTACTCAACTTGCCTCCAATCTAGGTTTTCATGAAAAAGCCAAAGAAGAAGTATATGATGTGGTCATTATTGGTGCGGGTCCTGCCGGATTAGCCGCCGCTGTATATGGTGGTTCTGAAGGATTGAAAACGCTTTTAATAGAGAAAAAGGCTCCTGGAGGACAGGCCGGTACAAGTTCTCGTATTGAGAATTATCTAGGCTTTCCAAAAGGATTGAGTGGGCAAGATTTAGCAAGAAGAGCCATCACCCAAGCTACCCGTTTTGGTATTGAATTCCTCAACCCAAAGTCAGTTCATAAGATCGAGTTTGTAGACAAATATAAGGTGCTGACTTTAGATAGTGGGGAAACAGTAAAAACCAAAAGCGTTGTATTAACAACGGGTGTTGATTATAGAAAATTAATGACAGAAGGACTTCCAGAATTGACAGGAGCCGGAGTATATTATGGTGCTGCTACGACTGAAGCCAATGCTTGTAAAGACAGTCATGTTTTTGTAGTAGGAGGAGGAAATTCAGCAGGCCAAGGTGCCATGTATCTGTCTCAATTTTCGAAACAGGTCAGCATTCTGATTCGTAGAGAAGACCTTTCCTCTACCATGTCACAATACTTGATTGATCAAATAGCAGCCACACCAAATATTGACCTCAAACCTTTCACTCAAATTGTAAAGGGCATCGGGGAAGATAAATTAGAATCTTTGGTGATAGAAAATATGAAATCCAAAGAGCAAGAAACCTATGATGCTAGAGCCGTTTTTATCTTCATTGGAGCAAAGCCCTACACGGATTGGCTACCTGAGAACGTCAACAAAGATGAAAAAGGATTTGTCATTACAGGTAGAGATTTGAACGGGTTGGATTTCAAAAAATACTGGAAAGAAGATCGAGATCCATTCTTGTTAGAAACTTCAGTACCTGGAATTTTTGCTGCAGGTGATGTACGATCAGGAGCCATGAATAGAGTCGCTTCCGCGGTTGGCGAAGGAGCAATGAGTATTTCTCTTGTACACAAATATCTAAGTGAGTATTAAGCTATGATCATATACAAAGCGAATGACAATTGGTTTGGAGATATCAAACATCTTGCAACAAGCTGGACCATGGTGAAAGTAATGAGAGCGGTCCTATTTTTTGGGGTATATACCACTACAATATGGCTACTCCATTTTAAGTTTTTCCCAGAAAAAGATCAAAGTGTCATTGGTTCTGCCTTTTCCTTGTTGGGGATTGTCCTCAGTATTCTATTGGTTTTTAGGACCAACAGTGCCTATGACCGATGGTGGGAAGGTAGAAAACAATGGGGAGCATTAATCAATAATACAAGAAATCTCGCAGTATATGCTCATACTATTCTTCCAAAGGAGAACCACGTTCTACGCTTTTATCTAGCGGTCCGAATCAGTAATTTTTGCCATGCTATGGTAGAGCATTTGAGAGAAGGAACAGACCTTAAAATCTTAATCCATTTGACGGAAGAGGATCGAAAAAAATACGACCAAAGAGGTCATGTACCCAATGCAATTACACAAGAGATTTACAGTGCCATGGTTCAAGAACACAGAAAAGGTAATATCACCGATCCTGACTTGATCAATTATGGTCCCTTACATAAATCACTTTTGGATATAATTGGAGCTTGTGAGAGAATTAAGAAAACCCCTATTCCGTTTTCTTATGCCGTATTTATGAAAATTTTCATTACTACTTATGGTTTACTTTTACCCATCGCACTTACTCCTCAAATGGGGTATTTTGCTATTCCGGTAGTGATGCTGGTAATGTTCGCCTTTATTGGAATTGAACTCATGGGTGAAGAAATTGAAGACCCTTTTGGTCTGGATTGTAATAATTTACCAACAGGAGATATGGCCAAAAGTATTCAAAATAATGTTTTTGAAATTTTTGAGTTGGATGAAGAAAAAGCTCAAAATGCTAAAAGAGACTTGTATGAGAAAGTTTTTTAAACTTTAGTTTTTAGGAAAGGAAAAGTGTGGTTTAAGTACTGCCTTTTTCCTTTCTTTTTTAAGTTTTAAAAGTCTCCCTAATGAAAGGGAAAAATAATATCTAGCTTAGATCATTTTTATTTAGTTTTTCAACATCGTCAATACTTAAACCTGTTACTCTTGATATTTGCTCTACTTCTAAACCTAGTTTTAAGAGGTTAGAGGCAGTTTCAATCGTTTTTTCATTCTCCTTTATTTCTTCCTTTTTTAAACAGCCATATTTAAATAATCGCTTAAAAATTTCAGATCTTCTTCATACCTCTACTAATCTGCCTTATCCAATACGGGAAACTCTATAAATCGGAAAGAAGTTCTAAGCAACTTATCAGTATTATGATATCAAAGAAAATCAGTCATGGCAGAGGGTTGGAAAAAGAATAAAATAATTATGTTGAATTCAGTTATCAACTATCACTACAATGACTGAGGTGTAATAGCAGGAGTCTCTGTAAAAAAGACTTGGAGTTTACAGTGTAGCCCATCTGCTTTACAAAATAAAAAAAGTGAAATTTCAGTCTAAAAACATAAAATATCACTTTAAAAATGGTTATCGATCTTAATGACAAATATTTGATGGGATGAACACTATGATTAATACATTTTCATCACATTCAAATCTTTACTAATGTACTCATTATACCTCTCAATATTCTCCGTTGAAATTGGTAGAGCATCTGATTGATCAAGGTTATACTTTTTCATTTCTTTTTTCAACGCTTTGATAAGCCTATTTTTAATCCTTGAATAACTCTCATCAAAATATAAATTATGAAGTTCATTAGGGTCGTTTTCTAAATCATATAATTCTGAATTCTTGTCATTATCATAAACAAGTTTCCAATTTTCTGTTCTTAGCATACGAAAACGCCCTGCTAAAGCAACTGGATTAGCTTCCCATGGAACTCCTTTGGAGAATTGGAATGGTCTTTCAGGAAAACTCGGTACTTGTGCTTCTAATTCTTCAAATGAATGAATACTATTACCGGGAAGGCCATATTCAGCAATTACATTTTTTCTTAAATGCTTCTCACTCCCATCGGTTAAATAATCTACAAAGCTTATACCTTCCACTTGTGATGGAATATCTATATCCACAAAGTCTAAAATTGTGGGCATAAGATCAATGTTTGAAATCAATTCTGATGAAATGATATTTCCGCCAACTTTTTGGGGATAAGTGATAATCAATGGTACTCTAACGAGACAGTCATACATTGCAGGGCTTTTTGTGTATAATCCATGATCACCCATATAATCACCATGATCAGAAGTAAAAATGATGATGGTATTATCATATAAATTCTCTTTCTTCAAAAAAGAGATTAAACGACCTATTTCAGCATCAATCATTGAGATCATACCATAATAATTACGCTTCATCCGCATTGTTGTTTTCAAGTCATATGGTAAAAGTAAATCATTATTTTTCTGATGAATTTGCTGTCTGAAAGGTTTATTGGCCTCTTTCAACCCATTGGCTTCCACTACTGGTTTTGGAATATCAATAGTATCATACATTGAAAAATAAGGTTCTGGTAACATAAATGGAGAATGTGGATACAGATAAGACAACCAAATGAATTGAGGATCATCATTCTCTTTTAATAAATTGATGGCACTATCTGTTAACTTAAACATCGGGTCCTCCTCTACTTCCCATGGCATAGCTTTAATTGCCGAACGCTTGTCTTCCGGTTTTGATTTGAAGCGTGGTGTATGAATAAATACATCAATATCCTGTTTGTTCAAGAAGGAATGATTTTTACCAATGACAGCAGTTTGATACCCATTTTTCTTTAATTCTAATGGCAAATTTGTTTGAGGTCTTCCTCCACCGTGATGATTAGAATAAGTTTTATGACTTGATACATACATTCCAGAATGCAAACTGCTTCTCGACGAAGTACAAACGGGTGCGGTGACGAATGAATTTTTAAAAGCAATTCCGTCCTGCATCAACTTGTTTAAATTTGGTGTTTTGATGAACTGATTTCCTAATGCTTGAATAGTATTATATCGCTGTTGATCCGTATAAATAATAATTACATTAGGCTTCTTTTCTTTTCCATTTGTAAATCGGGCGGAGGTTAAAAGTAATGTGCCCAAAATCATAAAAATTATCAGTTGATATTTTTTCATTTCAATAGTTCTATAGTTTTTAAAACATTATAGCATAATCTTGTATTATCATGATCACAAAAGTGCTCTACTTTTTTGCTCAATTACAAATAACTGATACTTACACACAAAATAATAAAGTCACAAATAGTAAGAAGTCACACTCATTCATCATGGACGAAATTAACTATATTGCTAATATAGCAATTTAATAATTCCATCGAAAAATATTTGGGGTAGTTTTATTACGTATATCAAAGTATTGTTGCACATAAAAAATCCCTGAAAACATTAATTACATTTTTCAGGGAAATTCAAAACGAAGCTGAGTCGTTAGTCAACTATATATATTAATATGAATGAAAAATTACAGATCAATAGCTTTTAAATACGCTGCACCTGCCAATATAAAAGGACCAATAGCATGTTGATCATGTAAAACATGTTCACGTTTTAAATAATAGTCTACATCTTCGCTCATATCAGTAGGAGGACAAACATCTGTAATTTGGAAATCAGAATTCACTTTAGTCAATAACCCTTTCCAACCATTTATTCCATAACTTTTTAATTCAAGATCAAGCCACCCTTCATTCACACCTTTTAAAATACAATACGTAAACATGCCTGAACATGAAGACTCAGAAAAACTATCTGGATGATCTAATAACTGATGCCATAAACCATCTTCATCTTGGTATTTAATAATTCCTTTGATAAAGCTTGTGTAATTCTCCAATATTAATTTTCTCTTAGGATGATCAATAGGAATAAATTCTATTAAATCTGTCAATGCCATAATGTACCAGCCGTTTCCACGTCCCCAGTAATGACCATAAGTACCTCCTCTGTCTTGTAACCAAAGACATTTCATTAGTTGGGTTTCGTTATTCCACAAATAGTCATGGTAATGCAATGATTCGTCAATAGCACGGTTTAGCCATATATCATCTCCTGTAAGTTTTGCTTTTCGACACCAATAAGGTGTAATCATGTACAGATCATCAATCTGTAATCCTAGTCCAAGGTTACGGTCTTTTTTTCTGACCAATGTACCGTCTTTGAAACTTGGAGCATTACTCAGTAGATTATCAAAAGTTGTCATCCCTTTCTCAAACTCAGGATTTGGATTGTCCAATTGGCGTTCGGCATATTTGGCAATCATACCACATTGCCACATCTCAGTGGGTTGTGAATACCATTTATTCTTGCCTGAAGGAGTATTGGTCATTACATCTCCAAATTTAGCCTGATAATTAGCAAAAAAATCTATGTTTTGATTAGAGTATTCTTTATACTTTTTCTTTTTGGTCACTTCATAAAGTGCATCCATACCTTCCATCAAAAGAAAGTTTTGATACATCCATGCATTATAACGGCTCAGCTTTGCGGTGCTTGTACTCTTTGGTTCCTCTAAAGCAGTATGTTTTATAACATCATTTGCAATTTTAAAAAGAATAGTATTCTCATTGAACGCTCTTTTTGTAAAAGAAAAAATACCAACTATAATGAACATGGCAAAAATGCCACTCATAAATTTACGGAAGTCCATTTTTTTATATTTTGGTGATGATCAAGAAAACTTGTTTTCAATCTACTTTTTATTTCTACTGATGTTTTGTAGCCTTTAAATATTCTGCCCCTGCTAATATATAAGGACCTATAGCATGTTGATCATGTACAATACGCTCTCGTTTAAGGTAATAATCGACATCGTCACTCATACCTGTTGGAGGACAAACATCAGTAATTTGGAAATCTGAATTTACTTTAGACTGTAATCCTTGCCATCCTTTTATTCCATATTGCATAAATTCAGGATCAAGCCAACCTTCATTCACACCTTTTAAAATACAGTAGGTAAACATGCCTGAACAAGAAGATTCAGAAAAGCTTTCAGGATGATCCAGTAATTGATGCCATAACCCATCCTTATCTTGGTATTTTATAATTCCTTTCATAAAATGGGTATAGTCTGCCATTATTAATGCCTTTTTAGGGTGGTCTTCAGGTATGAATTCTAATAAATCTGTAATCGCCAGAATATACCAGCCATTACCTCGGCCCCAGTAGTGACCGTAAACTGAACCCGTATTTTGCAACCAAAGGCATTTCATCAATTCAGATTCTTCATTCCATAAATAATCATAATAATGCAATGACTCTTCTATGGCACGATCTAACCATTCAACCTTATTCGTTAGTACTGCCTTTCTACACCAATAAGGAGCAATCATGTATAAATCATCAATTTGTAAACCTAAACCTAGATTTGGTTTTTTCACTCTCACTAGTGTACCATCATCAAAACTTGGAACATTATTAAGCAGTGAATCAAATATTTCCATTCCTCTTTCAAATTCTTGATTAGGTTTATCAATTTGACGTTCTGGATATTTGGCAATCATTCCACACTGCCACATTTCAGTGGGTTGTGAATACCATTTTTGTTTACCTGACGGTGTATTGGTCATCACATCACCGAAGGATGCTTGGTAAGTGGCAAAATAGTCGATATTTAAATTGGCATACTCTTTATACTTCTCATTTTTTGTTGCTTCATAGAGTGCATCCATAGCTTCAATAAGCATATAATTTTGATACATCCATGCATTGTAACGGCTTGGTTGAGGATTTGAGTCACTTAATGGTAGCGTTAAAGTAGTCTGTTCTACCACATCATTTGCTATTCTAAAAAGGTTCGTATTTTCATCAGTTTTATCTTGTGAATAAGCATCAAGTCCAACTACCACAAATGCAAAAGTGATATAAATGTAGTTCTTTAAAAAAATCATTTTACTCCATTTCATAGTCATTTGAAAATTATTTATCTCAAAGTTATCGAGAAAAACACCCTTAATTAGGGGCACATCTTTCAAATGCAGGGGTATTATTTGTCATTACTTAAGTTTTGATCTGAATTTAAAATCAAACTTAATTCACCATATTATCTTCTTAATTTATTTTAGCTAAGAATAGAATATATATTTTGCAATTCAATATTAAAAAACTCTACATAACTAAAAATAGAAAGGCTAAGGTTATTTTGACTTTACTTTTTGTCCTACAACTTATAATTTCAATTGTTTTAAAGTTTCAAAAGTACTTGTTAATGGCAAACGACATGATTTATCCTTACAAATGAAGATATAGGTTCTATCTTCCATAGATTTCCCTTTTAATAACTTCAATGATCCTTCATCTTTCCCTCCAAGTAAAATCTTATTCGGTAAATAATGCTTTGCAATTTCTACCCTTTTTTCTTCTGCCTTTGGACCAACAATTGCAACTTCATATTGAGTATGCCCTATCAAACTATAAAGTCTAAGCCAATTACTGTAAAAGGCAGGGTAAGCACTAAAATCGTTTTTACTATTGGCAATCATCTGTTTGGCTTGAAGTACATCTTCATCTAAATAGAGGTATTGACCTAATAGCAATAGTACATTAGCCATCGCCGAATTTGAGGATGGAATGACATTATCTGACAAGTCCATTTTTCTTACAATCAATTCTTGATTCTGATCAGAAGTGTAATAATACATTTGAGAATTTTTATCCCTGAAATGTAAATTGACATACTCTTTAATTGCGTTTGCTTTATAAAGCCAGAACTCATCAAAAGTGTTTTCATAAAGTTTGATAAAAGCTAACGCAGTAAAAGCATAATCATCTAAAAAACCATGGATAGAAGATTTTCCATCTTTAAAATTCCTCTGTATTTCACCTTCTGATTTTATTTGATGTCTTTGAATATAGTTTGCTGTTTTAATTGCATCATCTAAATAGGTTGAATCTCCAAGCGTAGCATACGCATCTAACAATCCTATCATCATTAAAGCATTCCAAGAGGTAAGTGACTTATCATCTACTTTTGGTTTTACTCGTTTATTTCGATGTACTCTTAGCAATTGCTCTGAGATGGTAATCGATCTTTTGACTAGATGAAGCTCTTTTTGATATAGCTCTGCGACCTCCTCTGCAGTCATTTTTTTGTTGAGTACATATTTCCCTTCAAAGTTTCCTTCATTATGAATACCATACATTGATTTGAAAAATAGGGCTTCCTCACCAAGTAAACTATCAATTTCATGCTCTGACCATACATAATATTTCCCCTCTACTCCTTCACTATCTGCATCAATCGAAGAATAATAAGCTCCACTCTCATCTCTTAGTTCTTGATTACAAAACGCTATCGTTTCTTTGACAACCTCTTTATAAAGTGGGTCATGGTATTTCTGATAAGCATGACTGTAAAGACTAATCAGCTGTGCATTGTCATACAACATTTTTTCAAAATGAGGCACTTCCCATCTTTCATCTACAGAATACCTCGAGAATCCTCCTCCCAAGTGATCATAAATTCCTCCTATGGCCATAGCTTCTAGAGTCGTCTTCATCAAAGTTTCAAGCTTGGAATCTGGTTGATAGAAATCTTGGGTAAGTAAATATTCAAAAAGTGAGGGCATTGGGAATTTTTGTTGGCCTTTTTTACCTCCATTGATAATATCTATCTGGCTCAATACCCTAGTGTTAATATCTGCTAATAGAGAATCATTGAAAATTACCTTTTCACTATTGAAAGTCGGTTGCTCGATTTCATTAATGCCTTGTGTGATTTTCTCGGCTTGAGTTATTAGTCTTTGAGGTTCTTTTTCGTACAATTCTGAGAAATATTCAATTACTTTTATCCATTTCTCTTTTGGAAAATAAGTACCTGCAAAAACGGGTTTACCATCCGGCAATGCAATGATATTTAAAGGCCAGCCCCCTTCACCATTTAATAACTGTGCGGCATTCATATACACTTGATCAATATCAGGTCGTTCCTCACGATCTACCTTTATTGAGAAATATGAATCGTTCATTTTAACTGCTACTAATGAATCTTCGAACGACTCTTGTTCCATTACATGACACCAATGGCAAGCAGCGTAACCAATACTAATAATCAAGAGTTTATCTTGTTGTTCCGCTTGTTCTAACACACTGTCTTTCCAAGGTTGCCAATTCACGGGGTTGTGTGCATGTTGTAACAGATAAGGGCTACTTTCATAAATCAGCCCATTGCTCGTACTTGCATGCTTCTGATCTTGAAGGTTAGTGCAACTTAGAAGTAAAAAAGAGATTAATATAGAATAGAATTTCATAAGTAGAATGATGATGAGTTCTTAAAATTAGTAGTTTAATTTCAATTATGGTTGCTTGGAACAATTAGGTTGTCCTACCCTTTAAATTAACATTTCTATATAATTTCTTCCTTTCCCACTAAATAAAGTATCGGAGTATTATTGTTTCTCATGATCAAAAGATGTAACTCATTTTGTATAGTCAGTGGCAATATTTGCTTTACTTCACCATTTGCAAAAAGACCTGACTCATAAGGATATAAACACTCTAATGTACCTTCTGAATTCCCTAATAAAACACCTCCATAACTTGCATCATTTCGTGTCGTTTCCACTTCTGCATTGAGCATATTACCTGCATAAATGATGTCTTGTTTTTCGTCATTATTAATATCAATCACACAATAATCATTAATGGATGATATTTGACAATAATTCGGCAACTTGGATTTAACAAACTTTCCTCCCTCATTTTTCATTAGTATAGAAGCAAAAGTAGTGGCTTTGTATTCTAATGAATTATCGATATCAAAATCTTTATAAATTTCTTCCAAATCACTTTTGGCAAATTGATCATAGGTCTCAAATTTCTTCTTGAGTGCCGGTAATTGCTGAGATGAACATTGTTTTCCTCTAACTGGATAATAATCTCCATCCTGAGAATAGGACAACACAATATCTTGTGAACCTGATTGATCAAAATCTTTTGTGAATACTTTGAAAGGTTGCTCATTTGATGCTTTATATTTATAATTTTCGCCCAAATTTCCTAAAAGTAAATCCATATCGCCATCATTATCAATATCCACTTTTTCTATGGAATACCACCATCCTGCCATCTCTTCAAAACCAACTATTGATCCTTCTGTAAGCTCAAATTGTTGACGTGCATTTTGAGTAAAAACCTTTGGTTCCATCCATTCTCCTACCACTATAAAATCTTCCAACCCATCTTCATTAATATCTACCCATTCTGCATCCGTTACCATTCCGATTTCTCTTAAATCGGGAGCTACTTCATGAGTAACATCAATAAATTTTCCGCCTGCATTTTTGTAAATCAAACTAGAAGCAGGAAGTGGGTACTGATGTGGTCGATGACGATTGCCTATTAAAATATCGGTATATCCATCTTTGTTATAATCATAAGTCTTTACAATCCCACCACTCATTTTATGGCTTGGTAAGAGATTAACATCATAGTCAAACTCTCCTTGCCCGTTATTGAGATATAAACGATCTAGATAATTCTCTGAATTTTCTTCAAATTCATTTCCTCCACTTAAAACTAAAAGGTCTAGATCTCCGTCATTATCCACATCAAAAGCAATGGAAGAAACATCTTCAAAATGTTGATGTTGTTGGAAGATCGTATTGGAAATTTCCGTAAAAAGTCCATTATTTTTTTGTAAAAACAAAGATGAGCTTTGACCATGTGCTCCTCCTATATAAATGTCGTCTAATCCATCATTATTAAAATCAGCAACTGTTGCTGCTGGTCCGAATTGAGACATTTTATGAGGGAGTAAAATCTGTTTAGAATAATCATCAAATTTGTTTTCAATATGAGTGTAATTGATCCCTATTTCTGATACGTTTTTCTCTTGAAGTAATGATTGTTTTGAAACATTATTTTTGGAGTTGTAAGGAGAAATAGATTTGTAATCTACTGACAAGAGTTGATTTGGGGCTAAATCTGTCAATTTAGAAAAAACGCCTTTTTCCCATTCGATCACAACACTATCTATTGTCTCCTCTTGATGCAACCCAAAATGTAAAGTAGAAGTAACAGATGACAAATAGCCTCTTGCCAAGTAATGTTCTTTATATTGCTTTTTACCATTTTGATATAAAGTCACCTTGGTGCCAATGCCATGATGGTTTTTTAGTTTTAGTTCTAAATAAGGGTTCTTGGTTTTGTTTTCATATACCAAAGTAGGACTATCAATATTATTGATCACCAAATCCAAATCTCCATCATTGTCCAAGTCTCCATAACTTGCTCCATTGGAAAAGGTTAAATCTGTGAGTCCTGCTTCATCACTGCTGTTTTCAAAATCAAGATTTCCTAGATTCGTATATAAATAGTTTTGAATCGCCTCAGAAGGCATATTTTTAGTATACTCAAATTTCTGGTGGGGAGAACTATACGCAAATGACTTTCGAACTTCATTAAAAAAATCTCTGTTATTGATGTCTTTACGAACACCATTCGAAATAAAAAAGTCACTCCATCCATCATTATTATAATCAAAAGACAAGGAAGCCCAACTCCAATCTGTGGAATGAATATTGGCAAGATGAGACACTTCACTAAACATTGGAATATCCTCTTTGATTCCAGCGTTCAACTGGAGTGCATTGTGCATATATTGATAATGAAGCCCTTTCTTTACGATATCCCAAAACAGTGGAATATTCATACTTGCCATATTAGCTTTAGAACGATAGTTATCTGCAGGACTCATATCAAGTTGAATTAGGTCAAGGTAACCATCGTTATTAATGTCCACTACATCTGACCCCATACTATAAAAAGAAGTATGTTGGACGCTTTGATTCAGTACATCAATAAACTTTTCGCCTTTTTGATTTAAAAATAAATAATCAGGTGAAGCAAAATCATTGGACAAATAGATGTCTATATAACCGTCATTATTAAAATCTCCAAGGGCTGCACTGATGGTCAAATCAAAATTAAGTAACCCAGACTCTTCAGTGATATCAACATATTTACCATTTTCATTTTTGAAAAAATGATTGGACTCCTCTAGTTTTGGCTTATCCATCTTATAACGATAGTAACCAGGAGATCTATCAAAATCTGTTGGAGGATAATTAATCACTAATAAGTCAAGGTCTCCATCTAAATCATAATCAAAAAAGTAACCTTGATAGCTATCTCCATTATCTGCTATACCATACTGCTCCGCTTTTTCCGTAAAAGTCAGGTCTCCGTTATTGATATATAACTCGTTCTTACGATCTTCTCCTAAACCTGAAACACTTACATAAATATCTTGAAAACCATCATTATTAATGTCAATAATAGAGACTCCGTTGTACCATTTTTGGATATTCCCACCTGTTTGAGAAGATGAAGTAATATCTTCAAATTTTAATTCCCCTTTGTTTAAATAAAGCCTATTCTCTACTTGATTGGCCGTCAAAAAAAGGTCTTCCAATCCATCATTGTTACAATCAAAAATGGCTACGCCTCCTCCCATATATAAATAAGGGTAAGTGAAATAGTTCAAACTATCACTTTCTGAAAGATTATTTTCAAAATTGATTCCAGTGTCAGCTCCATCTAATTTATGGAAACCATTATCATGGTTCACTTGTTCCTTTAGGGGCTTTGAACAGTTAGTGAGTGTCAAAATAAAGAGATAGAAGAAGATATTTTTCATAACAAGAAGTAGATAATAAGTAATATTCATTTCAATAATAATAGGGGATGAGTAAAGAAATTGTTTCGTCACACTTTTTTATTACACTCCGTTCTTTAACTCACCCCTGCTCTATTAACCTTACTAACTTTCACTATAGTACTTGAGTACTTCTAAACTAGCTTTGAAAGTAATGTAAAGGTAGGCCGTTTGTCACTTATTCATGGGGCATATTTCTCTAAATGAAGGTGCAATTTATTCAAAAAACCCTTATTAGAGGTTGTTTTCGCAGTTTTAGAAGAAAAAGTGGGTAAACATGAAACATTAATAATGTTGTTCCACATCTACCCATAATCTAGAGTACATTAAAGATAAGTTGTAGTTAATTTTGCGAAGTAATACTAGAGACTTAACGTTACGTAAAAATATGTAAGGACACTGCAATGCAATGTCCTTACATGCACTATTTTAATTACCATGAAAACCGTCTCTATGGCTTTAATAATTCCATGACTATTATTCAAACACACATTTCTATTTTTTTAATTATTGATATAAGGCTGATTTAAATGAATAATTATTTCTTTCGCCCTTTTAAATTTATTGCTATCCTCATCAGATGAAATTTTATCAAGAATATAGGATACATTCTCATCGATGATTAAATCATTTCTTTTTTGAAGGTCTGGATCTTCAATACCATACAAGAAGTTATTATTGAAAAAAGTATTGATATCCTTTCCGTATTTTACTTTTGTGGCGTTAGTCGTGTAAAATACATTATTGAAGAATTGAGTATTTATTGGCCAAGGTCCACCCCAATTGTCCATATAAAAGAAGTGATTGCTCTTTTCATTTGCTACTTTTTCTTTGACGATCACATTTCCATAAAATTTGGTATCACTTACAGGGCCAGTAATATGGATAACAGGTGAAAACCACCCCATTCTCTCCGTTTGATAAGGTCGAACACCATCATTCACACTCAAGTTATACCTCACTATGGTGTTTTCAGTTCCTATGTTATAATCTCCACCTAAATCGTGGCCTTTATTACATACCAATAAGAATCCACCATAATTATCATGACTGTAGTTATATTGAATAATCGTATTTCGGGAGTTATAATCTGAATCAAAACCCTGACCATCCCATTTTGCTTTGTGGTCTGATACCTCATTATATTGGATCAAAGTATTGTCTGTACTCCAAGGCCAGATGCCAGCTGCAGCCTCTTCATGTGATAAAATATCAGGACAATCTCTCATGACATTGTACTCTATTATACATCCATCTGTAGCAATCGGAACAATACCATCACCTGGTACTTTTTCTATTAAATTATTACGGATAATCACTCCTAAGCTAGGGTACCAGTTAGACCTACCAGCATAACCAGAACTTGTTATAGCATTTCTTCCACAATTATAAATATGACAATTTGTGATCTTCAAGTCCACAAATCTAGAACGCTTTACTTTACCGTGATTTTTCCAGAAAATACCACTTCCACCACCTTCTCTTTTTACTAAACTCCCATTCACATTTTGAATTTTGAGGCTATCCAAATGTAAGCCATGACTCTCTCCATAATCTATTGCTTCCACTAAAACACCAACACGTCTTGCCTCTCTTTTCTTTCCAGTATTTGATATCACCAAGTTCTTAACCGTCACAAATTCTGAGTTTTGAAGCAAAACGGTATACTTTTTTTCCCCTTTTCCATTAATCAATGGTCTCTCTCCTTTCCCATATTTACTGATGATAATTGGTTGAGTGATCAACCCCATAAGTTGAGTTAATTCCAACTGACCTTCCCAAACATTATTGGATTTAAAAAGAACTTGATCGCCAGGAGATAGCTTTAAGTTATTTACTTTCTCTAATGTTTTAAAAGGTTGATCTACAGACAATCCATTGTTTTTATCATTCCCATCGGAATAACTCACATAATAGACCTCTGCCATCACTTTAGATTGAATCAGTAGGATCAATAAAATTTTAATACAATACTTCATTTTAATTTATTTGATATTAAATATTAGTTGGCTTATTAATAAAACATTGTTACTATTAGAGCAATCACTATAGTAATTGCAAAACTCGTTATGAGGGTTATTAACTCCTTTTTGATTTTTTTACTTCTTTGTTCCATTATTTAATAGTTCTATTTTCTACACCAGAATTAACTCGAAAAGAGTAGTCACATTTTTTAGAAAAGGATAATTTTAATTAGTATAAACGAGGTAACTGTACTATTTAATAATCATTTTTTTTCTCTAGTCAATGCAAGTGAAGGTTCGCAATATTTTAAATACACACTTTAATTGATGACCTGTACAATTCTTAGGTTTTAAATAAGAATTATACAAGCCACTAATTGTCTTTCCTTACAATTGATTACTTAACTATAAACTTTTTATGTTGATGTGTAGTCAAATCATTAAGGATATACACCCCTCTAATGAAAGTACTCACATCAATTTTTTGATTACTTCTTAATTTTAGGCTTTTAATTACCTTACCTTCTAATGACATGATATTGAAATCATGTACCTCATCACCAACAAATAATACCGTCAACTCATCACTAACAGGATTTGGGTACACTGAAAACGACACCTCGTCTTGAATTTCATCCTCTATGTTTCCTCCTTTAGTTCTCAGATTACTTGTTGTTTTTTCTCTAAGGAACAAATTGTCAGCATATAAATAACCTGCCTCACTTTTTGGATGATAAACGTATACTTTTGCTGATGTTACACCTACACCCGTTGTGAATTCAATTGATTTTAAATTATAAACCGAATTAGAAAAAGTAGTGTAAGCTTGTGCGGCGCCATGCTCTTTCACACCTATTCTTCCTTCTCCTCCTGCTGTTGATTTCACTGCCGCAGAAAAAACATAAGTAGTATTCTCCTTCAACCCTGTTATTTGCTTTTCGTAGCCACCTCCCCAATAATCATTATTGTCTAATTTGACAGCATAATCACCAGAGTTAGTATTACTTTGTACTACTGTACTACCACCCCATAAATTATTGGATGTTCCAGATTCAAAACCTCCATCACTGATTAGGTTGGTATCGGTCTCTTTTTGGTATACTCTGATATAATCCACCAAGTAAACTGTAGAGTCAGGAAGATTAGCCGTAGACCCACCTGCATTTCCACCTAGTGCAAGATTCAACCAAAGCATCTGAGGGCTGTTTTTAAATGGTGCTTTGCCTGGGCAATCATAAGCTTCTGCATGATTGGCTACATCAGTACTCATCTCATTGATAAATACACCATCTACAAAAATTCTCAACTTATCTTCAGTCCAATCCAACGTCCAAATATGGTATTTATCAGCCCAATTCGGGTCATTAAATTTTGAAACCTCAACTGCTCTTGCATCCCACTTCGCTGACCATCTGTTTTTGTTCGCTACTGCATAGTTTCCGAGAATTTTACCTCCATAGTTTTCCATAATGTCAATCTCCCCTGCTGCTGGCCATTCATTTGTTTGACAACCTAATAGGTCAAGAGAATCACCATACGTTTGTTCTCCCGAAATCTGTCCTACTGTCCATATCGCAGGCCATGTACCTGTCAGGTTGGTTACTTTTGCTCTACATTCAACACGTCCATACAAAAAATCAAAAGTTCCTCTTGTGTAAATACTTCCTGATGTCCAGTTCGCATACTGTCTATTTTTGCGATAATCAGACGATGATGGGTCATAATCTTCATTAGCAAATTGCTCTCTAATGGCAGAAATCACAAGATCACCATCTTTTTGGATTAGATTATCAGGATGATAATACTGTGCCTCATTATTTCTTTGAAACCCTCTTTCGTGATCCCACTTTGTGGTGTCAATCGCTCCATCTGTATTGAATTCATCACTCCAAACCAGATGATAATCGGTGTCTTCAATTGGATCTAATTTCACTAAGAAATCTGGTCCAAGATCATAAAGCTCTAAATCATCCGTGTAAATTAACCCTGCATTTGCAGAAGGATTATAAACGCCAATTTTTGCTGAAGTATTAAAACTTCCAGTTGTAAACTCAACGCTGACTTTTTCATAATTAGTAGAACTAAAAGCGGTAGACACCCCTTGTCCTCCAAACTCTTTGGCAAAAACAGTCCCTTGACCATTTGAAAGTTCATGTTTTACCATTGCTGACAACTCATATTTAGTGTTTGGAGATAGACCAGTGATTAATATTTCTAAGCCTCCACCCCATTGTGAGTTGTTGTCTAATGCGGCTGCATTACTGCCACTGTTTACCTGACTCGAAGAGATAGATGAACCTCCCCATAATCCGGTAGTTTGACCTGATTCAAAAGTTGGATCAAAGCCCGAAAATTCAACTAATATATTAGGATCACCTTGTCCATAAGTATTAGTGAAATATAAAAATGCTAGTGTTGTTAAAAGTAATTTAAAACATTTCATGTTCATGTTATTTAAGAGTAAATTTTCATTTCATTGGGTATAGATTTTAGGATTTACACCTATTTATGACAGTCTTATAAAACATTGAAAACTAAGTTTTTTAAAGTCTCGAATTATAACTTTCCATTAAAGTCCAATGGAAGAACTACCAAATAAATGGTAGAAAAACCATTGGTATAAATGTTAAGCAATAATGTCTTTTAGTTCAGTATTAATTTCTAAATACCATAAACCATCAAAAACTCAGTTTACAATGTCTCTCATTTTTCACCTAAGCTTTACCATATCGCCTTCCAAAACGCTTCGGTAAAACCTAGGTAAAGTGTTTGTTAGTTTACATTATTCGTCTCCTAAATTTGGATTTAGGTTTACATCATCCGCTGGAATTGGAGCAAAAGGGTTTTCCTCATCAATTACTCCTAAAAGTGGTGTTAATTCATTATCTCTAGGATCTCTCAAAGCATGTACTTCTTCGATCAATTGTAAACGAACCATATCATGCCATCTAGACCATTCTCCGGCAGTTTCCCAACCTCTTTCCCAGAAAACGTCTTCTTGCGTAGCACTTGCTACCGTTGGCACACCTGCTCTTGTTTTCACTTCATTCAGGGCATTAATCGCACTTTGATCTGAAGTATTACCTGTAGCCATGATTTGAGCTTCAGCATAGATCAATAATAACTCTGCATATCTTAAATAGTGTATATCACCTTTTAAGAACCACGTTTCACCAAACTTCTTGTTATCTCTACCATATTTTGGTCTTACGTCCGGTTCTGCAGGATCATAATCAAATGTGTTTTCTTTTCTAGCTCCTTCTGGAAAACTCTCGAAGAAAGCCCATTCCACATTCTTATCTTCCCAGTCAATGGCAGGTCCATTGAAATTACCATTGTTCCAGCCTAAAGCATCATCAGCAGGGAAAGCAATAATTACTTCAGTATTTCCTTGAGCCATTAAATTATTTTCTGGTCTGCTATTAATATTTTCGTAAGAATCGATAGCAAAACCACCATTATCCATCACATATTTAGCCGCTTCAGCCGCTTTAGCGTAATTGGCTGTATTCTTTAATGGGAATCCAGCTGAAGTTAAATAGACATTGGCTAATAAAGCATGTGCAGTCCAAGTAGTGGCTCTATAAATTCCATCTGCAGGACGGTCACTAGGTAATTTATCTTTCGCAAATTCTAGATCAGAAATAATTAAATCGTAGATTTCTGGAAACTCTGATCTTGACTCAGCGCCTGTAATTCCATTATTTGATTTTAATAAAGGAATTCTACCCCAACCTCTTACAAGTTCAAAATAAGCTAATGCTCTATTATATCTTGCTTCCGCAATTAATCTATTTGCTACTTCTTCCTGAGGAATATTGTTTCTAATCTTATCCTCATTATCTAATACTGCATTGGCTGCTGAAACAATTTGCCAAAACGTCTTCCAAGTACTATTCTGCATCCAGTTGGTAGAAGAAGGATCAAATTGATCATACTCTAAGAACAATGCTTTATTTGAACCCGTCACTGCAGTTCTATCATCACCTCCCCATAAGTGAGTATATCTTTCACTGTTTGAAAACACTCTATCTCCTAGTGGAGCATAAGTAGCTAAAACAGCTTTCTGTACGTCCGCTTCGTTATTGTAGAAGTTATCAGCACTTAATGTCCCCACTGTATCATCTTCTAGCTGTACACATGAAAATGTTGTTGAACCTAGTAAGATAGCTGAAAGTACAGCCTTTCTATATCCTTTAAATAAATTCATTTTATTCATTTTTAATTTAGAATGTCGCGTTTAAACCAAAAGAGAAAACTCTAGGATTAGGTGTAATACCATTATCAATACCCGCTAGCTTATCGTCTGAATTGTTTGCACTTACTTCTGGGTCAAATCCTGAATAACTTGTGAACGTCAATAAGTTTTGAACACTTACATTAAATCTTACTTTTGATAAACTTACTTTCTCAGATAATACGGAAGGTAATGTATAACCAAGTGCTACGTTTTTAATACGAATAAATGAAGCGTCTTCAATAAACTCTGATGATACTTGTCTCGTATTCGTAGCGTTTTGTGAAGGCAAAGCATTATCTGGTTGCTCTGGTGTCCAAGAGTTCAAGACCTCTTTACTCGTGGCATATGGAGCATTACCAGTTCTTCCCAATGAAATCATTGCTAAACGGTTATATACATCTACACCTTGAACACCTTGGATGAATAAGTTGAAATCAAAATTACCAAAAGTCACTGTGTTGTTTATACCGAAGATAAAATCAGGAAAAGGATTACCAATAATTACACGGTCATCATCATTATCTTCGTTTTCATAATAGATTGCATTTCCTGTTTCTCTATCTACCCCTTGGTATTGGTATCCATAAAAAGATCCGATAGGCTGACCTACTTGTACTATCGTAGGGTTTACCTGGTCAATCGTCACATTAGAGAATAGCGTTTCTAAACCGTCTACCAATTCTACTACTTCGTTTTTGTTTTGAGAGAAGTTAAAGTTGACATCCCAGTTCACTTTATCAGTGCTAATTGGGTTGATCCCTAAATCAATTTCATAACCATTGTTATCCACAATACCTGCATTTACATATTGCGTACCTACACCTGTGTAACCTGGCAAGATCGTTTGTAATAGAAGATCTTCTGTTCTTTTGCTGTATACTTCAACAGAAAGACGAACTAAATCACTCCATAACCCAACATCAACACCAATATTAGTTTGTATCGTTTTCTCCCAAGTAAGGTTAGGGTTAGCTGCTGTACGAGAAGGTCCAACCGTAGCTGTTGGTACAGCTCCACCATTAGGATTCCAAGGTGTACCTACGTTTAAGAAATTAAAGGCTGCACGAGTAGGGATCTGTTCGTTACCTGTAACACCCCAGCCACCTCTTAATCTTAAATTATTAACAGCGTCTAACGAGAAGAATGATTCGTTAGAGATATTCCAACCTAATGCAAATGAAGGGAAAATACCTGTTGACTCATTAGGGAATACACTACTTTGATCCAAACGAGCAGAAGCAGTTACTAAGTATCTTTCATCATAGTTGTAAACAGCTCTACCGATACCTGATCGTAATGATCTTCTTGAATAACTCGATCCTACTCTTTGAATGTCTGATGAACCGATATTATCAAAACCTAAACCCGAAGAAGTTAAACCAGTACCACTTGCCCAAGTTTGATTGAATGTCGTTTGTCTTTGCTCATAAATCAACATACCATCAATGTTGTGCTTTCCAAATGACTTATTGTATCTCAACCTCAAATTGTTCTGCCATCTCAGTAAATGATCATTATTTTGACTTGCCGAGTTTAATGGATTTACTTCATCTTCTGGACTAAAGCCTTTTGACAACACACTAGAATATTCTAAACCACCATTAAGAGAGAATGTCAATCCTTCCATGATTTGATAATCGAAGTTGATACTACTCTGTAATGTATTTTCGGTTCTTACATTTAAGTATTCGTTAGCTACAAAAACAGGGTTTTTAAGAATTGTTCCTGCTCCTGAATTTGAAAAGACATTATAAGCTCCAAACTCGTCCCTAACCGGAGTTAATGGATCAAATGTCACACTACCTTTCACGACATCAACATCTTGAGAACCTCTATCAAAGTTATTTTGACCTTCAGTACGCATAAAATTGACATTTAATGCAGATGAAAGTCGCTCACTTAATTTTGAATTTACATTCGTTCTTAAGTTGTATCTTTTGAAATTACTATTGATTATAATTCCATCTTGATCTAAGTAATTACCTGAAATAAAGTAGTTTGTATTCTCATTTCCGCCTCTAATTGATAGTTGATAATTTTGTGTTACTGCTTGTCTAAATACTTCATCTTGATAGTCAACTGATGTTTCTACCAATTCATTAATTCTTTCTTCGGTAAATAATGCTTCACCACCTCCACCAATTGCTTTGGCATTGGCTTGCTCTGCATATTCTCTTGCTGATAAAACATCAAATTTATTCGCCAACTCACCCACACTTACGAAAGTGCCAAATTCAATTGTTGCTTTACCTGATTTACCTTTCTTAGTTGTAATTAGAATTACACCATTAGAAGCTCTGTTACCATAAATAGCACTCGCACTCGCATCTTTCAATACGTTGATCGTTTCGATATCAGAAGGGTTTACACTATTGATATCTACACCAATCAGGCCATCAACTACTACAAGAGGATCATTACTACCTGTAATAGAGTTTGCACCCCTTACTCTGATTTTTAATCCACCACCAGGAGAACCTGAATTTTGAGTGATTTGTACACCCGTTGTTCTACCTTGTAATGCTTGATCCACATTGATCATAGGTTGCTTATCAAAATCTTTAGCACTCACTACTGTCATCGCACCAGTGATGTCCGATTTTTTAGCAGCTCCTCCATAACCTACAACCACAACCTCTTCTAAGGCTTGAGCATCTGTATCTAACACTACATTAATAGGAGAAGATCCTGCCGTTCTTGTTACAGTGACAAAGCCAATAGATGAAAAAATTAATTCGCTTTCTTCTGATGGAACTTCAAGATTAAAAACACCTTCAAAGTTCGTTACCGTTCCATGGTTTGTAGTACCTTTTAACATTACATTGACACCAATTACAGGCTGTCCATCTTCAGATGAGGTTACTTTACCAGTCACCCTTACCTGTGCATATGCAGCCATACTTGCTAGATAGACTGTCATAAACAAAGTTACTTTCAGAAGTAAACTTTGTCTTAAACCATTTCCTTTCATACAATTACAAAGTTTGATTTTGAGAGAATAATTAAACAACTCTATATATAAGCTGATTAGTTATTGTTAAGAAAAGTAAAAGAATAAAGGCCTTTTATCTAAACTTTATGTTACAAAGTTATGAAACCTTAAAATAATTCATGAGGAGTATTCCGTTAAATGTAGCTTATACAGTTAACAAATATTTAAGTAGATGTGTTAAAATGGGGGTGTTTTAGTCTTTAGGAGGGTAATTTTTCGTCATTTGAACCTTTTTACTCCTAATTCCTTTACTTTGCATATAGGAAATTGAAATGAATATTAAAGATTATACAGAGGAATGAACGAGGTTACGAAAATCTTTACACTTGCTTCTATTTATTTACTGCTTTGTCCTTTCTTTTCAATAGGGCAGGAACTCGAACTAAATGAATTTAATTATCAAATTGAAAATTTTAATAATACAAATGGGATTGCTGATTACAGAGTAGAATCTTTAACAGAAGATGAATTTGGTATGCTTTGGGTCGGGAGTAAAAGTGGTATCTCCAAATATGACGGTAATAACTTTGAATCTTTTGATTATGACAACAAACCAATTAACTATAATCCTACCTTATCGTTATTTACAGATAAAAACGGTAATATATGGAGTGGAAGTACAAACCACATTACAAGTTATAATTACAGAAAGAAGTCATCCAAACATTACTACTCTCCATCCCTAGATAGTACATCAACTTTACTAGGTAAAAGGTTCAGTCAGTATTTTGAGCATGATGGATCTCTATGGGTTCTATCTAAGCTGAGCTACATCAATAAACACATTGGGAATGGTCAATTCGAAAATCATTATATCCCTGGAAAACTCAACGAAGTTGCAGTGGGGCCTGATGGTAAATTTTGGATCGCTAGAGATAAAAATGGAATTGTAATTTATGACCCTGTCTCAAAGACTCAGCGACAATTTGATATTGAACACGACTTACCAATTGATTTTAAAACTTTAGATGTGAGGAGAATCAAGTTTGATAAGAAAAATCTTGTGTTTTGGTGTTCTACTTGGAAAGACGGTATTATCAAAATTGACCTTTCCGATCGTTTACAAATCAAAGTAAAACAAATCTTATTTGAAGAGAACCCCTCAAAAAGTAATTTCTTTTCTCCAAATGATGTCTACTCTCTAATTATAGATCAAAGTGGAAGGTTATGGGCTGGGACATGGGGATATGGCATTTATGTCATTGAAAATGATAAGGTAATTGGACATATTAAAAGTAATCCTTCCAAACCTGATGGATTACAAGATAATATCATTCTAGACCTATATGCTTCCAAATCTGGAATAATTTGGGTAGGAACACAAAATGGGGGAATAAATGCAATTCGTCCTATTCCCTCTGATATTTGGAATATTCACCATGACTTTTTAGATAAAAACTCTCTTAGTAAGAATAGGGTTTTAAGTATTGAACCCACTGGAAATATTTTCTTTGTAGGTTTAGAATTAGGAGGAATCAATATTGTCAATGCCTATGATAAATCCGTGAGTAGAATCAAGAATTTACCTTACCCCTACAGCAAAGTTTCCAACATTAGGGATCTTCATTTGGATAGTCGAAATTATCTTTGGGTTTGTGATTATGACAATGGACTTTATCGTTTAAAAATTGATGAGTATAAAAATATCAATAAAAACTTTATTGAGAGAATCCCTTTGAAAGCCAAAAAAATATCCATCATTAAAGAAATTGATAAAAATACCTTTATTATTTGTACCCAAAGAAAGGGAATCGTAAAAATAACAACGAACAATAAAGGAGAAATTCAAGATATTGTTGATCATAAAAAATTATTCCCTGGTCATATAGCAAGTGAAATCAATGCCATCAAATCATTAGAGATATTATCGGATGGTAGAATTTATATTGGATCAAATACCGGACTGTATGAAATAGGAAAAGACTTTTCTTATATCAAGACCATTACGACTACTTATATTAATTCTGTTATAGAGATTTCTGATGACCAATTATTACTTGGAACCAATAGAGGTGTTTATTCTTTCAATATTAAAACAGAAGAATTCGAGTCTTTTTTAACAACAGCTAACGGTATCTCTTCCAATATTATCAACTTCTTATATGCTGAACCAGATACTAACTTTCTTTGGATTGGTACAAATGAAGGAGTGAATAAGTATGATTTTAAAACCAAAGAAAATATAATTTTCAATGAACCTACCTTCTTCCTCAATGAACATATTTCTACCAACTGCTTTATAAAAAAGGATAATTATGCTGTGGTAGGTGGTAATAATGGGCTTTCTTTTTTTAATCCTGATAATTTTGAAACACCAACTCAAAAAGAAAACTTAGTACTTACAAACATCTTAGATGCTAAGGGAATTCCTATCAGAATTGGAGAGAAATATGATGGTGATATAGTGATCGATGAAAATATTACCACTGCAACAAACATTACTCTAAACAGTAGTTTACATACCGTCATCATAGACTTTTCTAATCTTGACTATTTTAATAATCAAAACGCAAAATACGAGTATACTACAAATGTAGATGGTAAAAATTGGGTACCACTTAGACGAAATAATTCAATTATTATCAATGATTTAACACCTGGTGCACATCAACTACAAATTAAGAAAATCAATGAATCTACAATTCTGAGAGATATTAATATAAAAGTGAAACCCACTATTTGGCAGACTACCTTTGCTAAGGTTGTTTATTTCATAGCTTTATTTTCAGTCATCTATATCATTATCAATGCCCTTCTTACACATAACAACTTGAGGGAACGCTTAAAGTATGAGAAGGTAACACGTGAAAAAGGCAATGAGCTAACAAAACTGAAGTTGGAGTTTTTTACTAATATATCACATGAACTTAGAACTCCATTAACCTTGATTTCAGCTCCATTAGAAGATATTTCACGAAAACAAAACTTAGATAAGAGTATTATAGATAGAGTGGATCTTATGCGAAGAAATGTCAAAAGCTTAATGTACTTATCTGAGCAACTGATCAGCTTTAGAAAGATTGAAAGTGAAACCATTAAGGTACAATTATCCAAGGGTAATATTGTTCAACTATGTGAACAAATAACCAACGAGTTCAATAATAAAAATACGCCAGATTATAATTTTGAATTCAATACCAGTACAAAATCACTTAATGTCTACTATGACCCTTCCATCATTGAGATGATTTTATATAACTTGCTTACGAATGCACAAAAGTTTAGTAAGGTTGAAAGTACCATAAAAGTGACTTTCTTTCAAGAGGATGATCATTACTGTATTATCGTTTCTGATCAAGGCATTGGGATCTCTAAAGATTCTATAGAGAAAATCACAAACAGATTTTACCAAGTCAATAATAATATCAAAAATACAGGAGCAGGTATTGGATTATCATTGGTTTCTAAACTACTGAATTATCATGGTGGTGAAATGAAAGTTGAGAGTACAGAAGGTGTAGGGAGTTCGTTTAAAATTTCTTTCCCAAAAGATGATTTATTCTACCAGCAAATGGAAAAGAATAAGAACAACATAGTAATTTCAAAAGCAGAGACTAATAAGATTGATTTGTCTAATGAGAATATTGATGCTGAGACCCCAGTTAATGAGGTGGCGATGAAAGAAGATCAAAAAAATATTCTCATAGTGGAGGATAACACTGATTTGATCAATTACTTGTACGACACTCTTGTGGAAGATTACAATATCTATAAATCACAAAATGGTATTGAAGCCATAGAAGTCATCCAAAAAAACGATATCGACCTTATCTTATCCGATGTGATGATGCCTGAAATGGATGGTATTGAACTTTGTAAAAAGCTACAAAAAAACTTTGATTATTCTCATATTCCAATGATTTTCTTAACTGCAAAAACAGACGAAGAGTCTCAAGTACAAGGTCTAAAGTTGGGTGCCGATGATTATATTAAGAAACCATTCAATGCTCAAATCTTAAAGACCAAAATTAACAACTGTTTCGAGAAAAGAGATAAGCTCAAAAAGTATTATAGTAACGAGTTTATCGTTTCTATTCCAGAAGAAGACCTTAAGGATGAAAATGAAGAATTCTTGTATGAATTACAACGTATCATTGAAGAAAATATCATTGATTCTGATTTAATAAAAAAACAGATAGAAGAAAGTTTCCCAATGAGTCAATCAACCTTCTATAGGAAATTAAAAGCACTCACCGGTTTAACAATTACTGCTTACATCAGAAATATTCGCATTAAAAAATCGAGCTACTTATTATTGAAAACCAATAAAAGTATCTCTGATATCGCATATCAAGTGGGGTATAATGATTTGAAATACTTCAGAACAAGTTTTAAGAAAGTGCATCATATTTCCCCTTCTGAATATCGAGCGAAAAACAAAGAAGTGCCATTAAACAGCGGTGAAGCTTCTTAATGACATTACTGAAGAAGTTCTTCAGGTTATCATGGATTGAGGTGTAACAATTACATTTTCTCCTACTTTTTGATTGTGGGGGTGTCTGTTGATAACTAAAATAGTTTGAAATGTAACTTATTCATACTTATACTTTATCATTACCCATCCCATCGCACTTACATCACAAATGGGTTATTTTGCTATTCCGGTAGTCATGTTAGTGATGTTTGCCTTTATTGGGATTGAACTCATGGGTGAAGAAATTGAAGACCCTTTTGGTCTGGATTGTAATAATTTACCGACAGGAGATATGGCCAAAAGTATTCAAAACAATGTTTTTGAAATTTTTGAGTTGGATGAAGAAAAAGCTTAAAAATGCTAGAAGATACTTGTATGAGAAAGTCTTTTAAACTTTAGTTTAGGAAGGAAGGAGTGTGGTTTAAGTACTGTCTCTTCCTTTCTTTTTTAAATTTTAAAAGTCTCCCTTAAGAAAGGGAAAAATAATATCTAGCTTAGATCATTTTTATTCAGTTTATCAACATCGTCAATACTTAAACCTGTTACTCTTGATATTTGCTCTACTTCTAAACCTAGTTTTAAGAGGTTAGAGGCAGTTTCAATCGCTTTCTTTCGCTCTCCTGCTCTCATACCTTCCTTCAACCCTTCCTCTTTACCTTGCTTTCTCCCTTTTTCAACTGCCGTATCTAACGTATTCAAGTAATCTCTGAAAATTTTCAAGTCCTCTTCATACCTCAGTTGGTCTGCTTTGTCTAATGCTGTAAATTCGGTAATAGAAAATACTTTTTTGAAGATATACTCTTGGTAAAATGCAGGGGCTTCGGTAAAACTTTCTAGTCGGTTTAAGATGTAGATCCATTTATCGAAATGGTTCGATAATTCACTTTCTGACTTTTTGAATTTTGGTAGTTCTAGGTAGATAAATTTTAACTTATCGTAAAAAATTTCGTTACGTTGGTTTTTCAATTCTACCACATGATGGAAATCTTCTGATAAGTCAAATTTGAAATCCATCAAACTAATCACATAGACTGCTTTTAGTTCGTATTTCCAACCTTTTCCATCAGGTTGACCTTTGGTGGCTTGTTCTTGAATGGGAAAAGTGGAATAGTAAATTGTTCGGTCTTTGAAAAAGGTTTGATGGGCACGCTGTAACTCCACGATAAACTTCTCTCCTTTCTCATTTTCACAATACAAATCAAAAATGGCTTTCCTATCCGTCTGATGAGCGGATAGTTTTTCAGTGGATTTATACGTCAAATCAAATACTTTATCTTCTTCAGGCAAAACGGTATTTAAGAAGTCAATAAGGATATCTTTATTGTCTTCTTCTCCAAAGAGCTTTTTAAAACCAAAATCGGTAAATGGATTGATATATTTTGACGTGGCCATATTGTATCTATTTATTTACCTCAAAAATAAGAAGAGAAAAAGAATAATTATGGTTTTAAATCAGAAAATTATAGTTGACTATTTTCTTACAGCATTCTAATACCTACCCAAAATCTAATACAAAAAGTATATCGCTAAACATTTCTATTTTTGCCCAAGAAGTTTTCATATGGGTTATAAGTTGAAAACTTATTCAATTACTATAGTTCTGGGTGACGCTAGTGCTTAACACCCAGAACAGTGGGGAAATAACGGAGGAGATTAGTCATTATTATTTTCGTTCCAAAAGTCATCAAATGTTAGGTCAATTGTTGAATTAAAAGTTAATTTCATTAAATCAGAGTTAATCGATTTAATTCTCCAATGATTATCTTCCATCTCAAGAAAATAAGTATTTAAAAATTTTGAATTACCATCACTAATATAGTATTGTACTATAACTCTTTTGTTATTATTATCTTCCCATTTAAACTTAGGATACATAGGTAAATTTATTGTCAAACCATCATTTTTATAATTAGCCTCTATTGCATTATTAATACTATTATCAAACTTGTAAATAAAAATAACAGCAAAAATTCCTACAATAATTACCGTATAGATTAAAACAGCTTTTTTCAATTTATTTCCAATAATTTTCATATTAATTTATTGTTGTTGTAATCACTACATCCATCGATTTAATTTCATACCGAAGGGATAGTAATTGTAGATTATGTTTTAGTCAAAAAAACTTATGATTCACAATACCCTAATGAGTAGACAATCACTAACAAACATACAGTTTAAAGTATAATTTGTAACTGTACGAAGGTAAGAAATAATTTTATATTTTGTTATACATAATTAAAGATGAAATATTAAATACTATACAGGGTGTAAAATAATTCACCTTTTTTATTACCCTTTTAATCCTTAAATTTTCCTATTCGTATCTCTCCTGTTACTACTAATATTGTAAGGTGACTCGGAGCATTTATAGAATGTATGAGATGGAAAAAATTATCCCTTTGGGTAAGTTATTTCTGACTCGCTTTTTATCAATGCTACTAAAAACTGAACTCAATAATAAATTTTAAAACCTTATGAACAATCAAAAAAAGGAGACTTTAATTCCTAGAGAATTAATATTTCCATTTCTATTAGTGACTATTTTATTCCCAATGTGGGGATTTGCGGCAGACATTACCAATCCATTAGTCGCCGCGTTTTCAAGAATCTTTTTGATCAGTAATTTTGAAGGAGCGTTGATTCAATTCTGCTTTTATGGAGGTTACTGTGCAATAGCAATACCTGCTGCCATTTTTATCAGAAAACACTCTTATAAATCAGGTATAATGCTGGGGTTAGGACTTTATGCTTCAGGTGCTCTTTTGTTTATTCCATCGGCGTGGATTGCTGATTTCTATCCTTTCCTCATTTCCTATTTTATCATGACTTGTGGATTATCTTTTCTGGAAACCAGTGCTGGCCCGTATATTTTATCCATGGGAGATGCAAGAAAAGCAACACAACGTTTAAACCTCGCTCAATCCTTCTATCCTATTGGTTCGTTGATCGGAATGTTTACGGCAAAAAATTATATCCAAGTAAAACTCAACGATGTAGATACGGCTACTCGTAAAGTATTGTTTGAAACCAACCCTGAACAATTTAAAAGCATCCAATTATCAGATTTAGATGTGGTAAGTTCTCCCTATATTTTCATAGGTGGATTATTAGTAGTACTCATCGTTATTTACTATTTAAGTAAAATGCCTCATCATTTTGACAGCAAAACTCCTCTAGACATTAAGGCTACGCTTAAAAGGTTAAAAGCCAATCCGAGATTCAAGGAAGGTGTAGTGGCTCAGTTCTGTTATGTTGGTGCTGAAGTGATGTGCTGGACCTTTATTATTCATTATGGTGTACGGGTATTTATGAACGAGGGAATGACCGAAAAAGAAGCAGAGCAAATTGCTTTACAATATAATATTTATGCTATGATCACTTTTGGTATCTGCCGTTTTCTATTTACTTATTTATTGAACTACATCAAATCAGGTCAACTTTTAAAAATTGTAGCTCTAACTGCAATTGGTTTTACGCTTTCGCTCATATTTATAGATGGCAGATGGGGAATTTATAGTTTTATCGGTATTTCGGGATGCCTTTCTATGATGTGGCCTACCATCTTCGGTTCTGCCTTAACAGGTATGAAGTCGGATTCAAAAATTGCTTCAGCTGGAATGATAGTAGTGATCGGAGGTGGTTCACTTCTTCCTCCATTACAAGGTAAATTAATAGATATTGGAAATACCACAGGACAATTATGGGGCATTCCCGCCGTCAATGCTTCCTTTATTTTAGTCCTCCTATGTTTTATGGTCATTACTATCTATGGTTATCGACTCCAAAAAATTCATGAACCAAAATTTGACGCTACAGGTGAATTACCAAAAGAAGCTCAAGAATAAAGTTTAGTCTAATTAAAACCTCAATTAAAATGAAAACAGAAAGAGAAAAAATGCTTAGTGGTGAGTTGTATTGTTTCAACGATCCGGAATTACTAAAACAACGATACGATGCCCGTTTGCTTTGTGAAGAATTTAATAAATTGAGCATAACACAACAGGATCAAAAAGTACAACTTTTAAAAAAGTTATTCGGAAGCGTAAAGGAAGGTATTGCCATTGAACCAGGTTTTTACTGTGATTATGGCTTTAATATTCACTGTGGAAAAAATGTTTCGATGAACTTCAATTGTCTTATTTTAGACTCCTTAATAGTAACTTTAGAAGATGGTGTGATGCTAGGACCGGGTGTTCATCTCATAGGCGATACACATTCCACGGATCCACTGACTCGACCACATTTAGGAAGGTCGGGAGAAATCACCATTAAGAAAAATTGTTGGCTTGGTGCCGGTGTAACAGTCATGCCCGGAGTGACAATTGGAGAAGGTACAACAGTTGGTGCAAATAGTGTTGTCACCAAAGATTTACCGCCAAATGTAGTTGCAGTGGGAAGCCCTGCTAGAGTAATTAAGAAATTAAAATAATCCTATATACAATAACATATGAGCATGTTAATATCCAAAATTCAAACATGCTCATACATATGGATCAACAACAAAAAGTGGGCAAAAACCATAATATTGTTACCTTTGCACGGCTATGAATGACGATTTATTAGCCTTGTTTTTCCCTGAAGGGATGTTAGATTACTTCGAAATAGAAGACTACACAAACAGTTCAACAGAACTACAAATTTATTTAAAAGAAAAAGATATACCTCCTGTAGAGTATTCACATTTGAACTTACAAAAGCGAGGCTTTCATAACCCTAAGACTATAGAGGATTTTCCTATTCGGGGTAAAAAGGTGAAGTTAATAGTGAAGCGACGCAGATGGGCTGAGAAAGATAACCACTTGAAGCTCTCAAGAGATTGGAAATTAGTTGCTAAGGGAACACGTATGTCAGAGGAATACGCGTCTTTTTTAAAAGCACTTGCTCGATACTGAAGCCATAAGTAGTCAAC
>NZ_JACVVP010000139.1 GCF_014534745.1 Flammeovirga sp. EKP202 | reverse complement strand
TTAAACAATGAAAATAATAGAAATTTGTCTGTTTCTGAAGATGGTACTTATCATTGTATTATAACAAACCCTGATTATCCTTCTCAAAATAATATTACAACTGGTAAATATACCATGATTAATGCAGGACCTTTCCTAAATGATTCTACGGCTATTGCAAATATTTACCTTCAAAACCTTAATAATTCTTTAAGTTGGGATCTAAATACACCAATCAGTACTTGGGAAGGAGTTACTCATTCAGGAAACCCATTAGAAAGAATTACAGGGCTAGTAATTAACAATAAAAACATCACTATTTTACCCACTTCCATTAATCAATTAGATGCATTGGAAGTGTTACAAATCCAAGAAAACAATCTTACTTTTGAAGAAATAGAAAAAATTACTCAAACACCTCCTGCTTCTTTCAACTATAGTCCACAAAATAAAATTGGTAAATCGCAAATTATAGAACACTCTGGAAATCCTATTGTTATTTCATTGCC
>NZ_JACVVP010000138.1 GCF_014534745.1 Flammeovirga sp. EKP202 | reverse complement strand
ATTCTTTCTTGAGCGATATATTGCCATACGTCCATTTCAGTCCAGTTGGAGATAGGGAAAATACGGAAGTGCTCATAATCATTGTAACGACCATTATACAAAGTCCATAATTCCGGACGTTGGTTCTTAGGGTTCCACTGTCCAAACTCATCTCTATGAGAGAAGAAACGCTCTTTTGCTCTTGCTTTTTCTTCATCTCTACGACCACCACCAAAAGCTGCATCTACATTGTACTCTTCTAAAGTTTCTAAAAGAGTAATTGCTTGCAAACCATTTCTACTTGGGTTAGTGCCTGTTTCTTCAACTGCAGTTCCTTTATCAATTGACCCTTGAACAGATCCTACAATAAGATCCAAGTCATATTCTTCTACCAGCCAGTCTCTGTAATCAATGGCCTCAGGGAAGTTGTGTCCAGTATCCACGTGAATTAACGGGAAAGGTACTTTTCCTGGCCAGAATGCTTTTCTTGCAAGGTGCAACATGACAATAGAGTCCTTGCCACCAGAGAATAGCATTGC
>NZ_JACVVP010000137.1 GCF_014534745.1 Flammeovirga sp. EKP202 | reverse complement strand
ATTCTTTCTTGAGCGATATATTGCCATACGTCCATTTCAGTCCAGTTGGAGATAGGGAAAATACGGAAGTGCTCATAGTCATTGTAACGACCATTGTAAAGCGTCCATAATTCCGGACGTTGGTTCTTAGGGTTCCACTGTCCAAACTCATCTCTGTGAGAGAAGAAACGCTCTTTTGCTCTTGCTTTTTCTTCATCTCTACGACCACCACCAAAAGCAGCGTCTACATTGTACTCTTCTAATGTTTCTAAAAGAGTCACCGCTTGTAAACCGTTTCTACTTGGGTTGATGCCTGTTTCTTCAACTGCAGTTCCTTTATCAATTGACCCTTGAACAGATCCTACGATTAGATCTAAGTCATATTCTTCTACCAGCCAATCTCTGTAATCAATGGCCTCAGGGAAGTTGTGTCCAGTATCCACGTGAATTAACGGGAAAGGCACTTTTCCTGGCCAGAATGCTTTTCTTGCAAGGTGCAACATGACAATAGAGTCCTTGCCACCAGAGAATAGCATTGC
>NZ_JACVVP010000136.1 GCF_014534745.1 Flammeovirga sp. EKP202 | reverse complement strand
CAGTTGAGGTAAGTTTTGTCTCTCAACTATCCTCTAAATTATAAAATGTAGTTCGAATTATAAAACTTACCGAATGTTATGTTGAGACTTTTTTTGTTCCGTTTGAACCACTAAGTACCACTACGAACCATAAGATTTATTTTATTTTCAAACGCTCCACAAAAACAAGCGTAGTAGGTGAGACAAAACCTTCCACACCACGACTCTCCAACTTTTCAAAAATTACTATGGAACTTATCTCTAGATAATTAATGTAGGAATTTTGCGAGAAATGCATTAAAGTCTATTCCAATTAAAAAGGGATTTTAAGTAACTGAAAGTCATTGATATTTGAATTTTATTTCAGTAACTTACCTGAGTCTTTTTGACGTAACACTCGTCATACAAGTTGGAGACTTGAAACGGTATTCCGTAAAGACTCAAAAACACATTTCCATCCCATTTTTAATCTCCTTATTTTCTCGAAAAGTTGAAGTCTTGCACATTGGCTCGACTATTCAACACTAACATTTGATAAACACCA
>NZ_JACVVP010000135.1 GCF_014534745.1 Flammeovirga sp. EKP202 | reverse complement strand
TTTTACTTTTCTTTTTCCCTTCTTCCGTTTTTAAAAAGTGAGTGGCTTTTGCTCGTAATCTATTTGCATTTTCTGATATCATTATTTTCCTATACTCAGCTGTCGTACATTTATTTTTTAAAGGGCAAGTATTACATTTTTTACACCTGTATTCTTGTATGATGTTTTTATAGCCATTTTTATGAATTTTGATACGTTGACCGTACCACTCTAATTTTTGATCATTGGGGCATAAATAATAATCACCATCCTCGTAATAGGGCATATTTTTCGCGATAAATTGATTCTTTTTATAAGCCTCTTTTGTCTGTTGGTAATAACCTGGAAACTTCACATAAGGTATTATTTTACGCTGCTCCATCCAAGTAAAAGTTCTTTCTGAGCCATAGCCACCATCCGCTACGATATGTTTCAATGTACCTTTCCCATACCATTCTTCATATTTTTCAACATGAGGTATAAAGGCCTTCTGATCACTTGAAGTTTGATGTAAAGTTACTCCTGTAATAAAACCTTTACTTGTCCCTACTTG
>NZ_JACVVP010000134.1 GCF_014534745.1 Flammeovirga sp. EKP202 | reverse complement strand
TCTAACCCATATTTGAAGAAACTTTTAGCTCTTCTACCATGCTTCAATATTCTTATTTTCTTGACATTATGGTGAAGAAAAATGCCCATATTGTAAGACCATACAAATGATAGAGCAATGATATATAAGAGTTTATTAATCCTATCATAGTGAATTAAGTGTGTGTCTTCTAAGTTGAATCCTGATGATTTGAAAGCTTTGAACATCGTTTCAATCTGCCATCTGTTTTTGTAAATCTCAAAACTTTGATCCACTTGATTGTAGGAAGCTATCATCAAAAATTGTAATTCCCCTTTTTCATAATATTTCATCCCTGAAAAATAGACATAAACATTATTAACTGTCACTATAGATGGATGAAAATAGGGTGTATTTAACTTTTGTGTTCTTAAGATCCAATGTCCTTTTATAACTTTTCCTCCTTTTAAAGTAAGATCAAAGTTATCCCGAAATCTGATATAAAATGGTATTTTATGATGTACCAAATAGTCCCACCATTTTCCTCCAATAAATTCCCTGTCAGCCGTTATATATTCTATAATAGATAAATCAAAGAG
>NZ_JACVVP010000133.1 GCF_014534745.1 Flammeovirga sp. EKP202 | reverse complement strand
CTGGCGAGGTAGCTCAGTTGGTTAGAGCGTCGGATTCATAACCCGGAGGTCACGAGTTCAACTCTCGTTCTCGCTACAAAAGCTCAAGGTATAATTACCTTGGGCTTTTTTTTTATTTCCACTATTTTCTTTATCACTTTATAGCTATTAATGGGTCAACAACAAAAAGTGGGCAAAAAACATAATGTTGTTATCTTTGTCATGTTATGAATGATGATTTATTAGCCTTGTTTTTCCCTGAAGGGATGTTAGATTACTTCGAAATCGAAGACTATACCAACAGTTCAACAGAACTACAAATTTATTTAAAAGAAAAAGATATACCTCCTGTAGAGTACTCACATTTGAGCTTACAAAAGCGCGGCTTTCATAACCCTAAGACTATAGAGGATTTTCCTATTCGGGGTAAAAAGGTAAAGTTAATAGTAAAGCGACGCAGATGGGCAGAGAAAGATAACCACCTGAAGCTCTCAAGAGATTGGAAATTAGTAGCCAAGGGAACACGTATGTCAGAGGAATACGCGTCTTTTTTAAAAGCACTTGCTCGATACTGAAGCCATAAGTAGTCAAC
>NZ_JACVVP010000132.1 GCF_014534745.1 Flammeovirga sp. EKP202 | reverse complement strand
CTTTTACTTTTCATAATACTGCAATTTACTTAATTATTAATTTTGATTGCAGTCCATTTTGATGGGGTAACTATAGTCCTTTAAAATTTAGCTCTGCTAAGGTTAAGGAATTAACTTTTTCAAAGACAAACATTAATAAATCAATTTATTTCGGAGATGATTTAGAAATCAATAACCTAAATATAATATCTTCAAATATTTATGGGCGTTGTGACATAAATAAGTGTTCTGTAAATGGATTTGCTTACATCCATAAATCATATTTTTATGAGCAAGTTGTGATAACAGACAAATCTCAAATTGATAGTCTATTTCTTGCAAATATTTATTCAAAACAGAATTTTAGTTTTACATATAATGCAAACCTAAATAGTTTATACATTTCAGATTGTAGTTTTGATAGTAGTTTTCACATTAGTAGTGAACAAGATATAATTAATGAACAAAAAGATGGTATAATATGTAACATTTCTGGTTCAACAAATGGAAATCTAATCTTTGAAGTCATACCAATTCTAGATTTATCAATAAGTGCTATAAACTTTGGCAATCTTACTTTTAACAAAATAAAAGTGAAACTTATCTTCTGACCTTTCGCTCACCAAAAATTTGCGAATGGTAAAAGTATAAATATAAGGATGCTAAATTAAGCTGTTTTTAGAC
>NZ_JACVVP010000131.1 GCF_014534745.1 Flammeovirga sp. EKP202 | reverse complement strand
ACTTTTCCTGGCCAGAATGCTTTTCTTGCAAGGTGCAACATGACAATAGAGTCCTTGCCACCAGAGAATAGCATTGCTGGTCTTTCAAACTGAGATACTACCTCTCTAAATACATAGATAGCCTCCGACTCGAGTTGTTTTAAGTGGGTCAGTGTATAAGACTGCATTCTAAAGTTATTTGATGTTTGATAATTTAATGACAGGAAGAACAGCATCCAGTAGTTGCTTTAAACTCTCTTCCAAAGTTTGAGTATGCGTTGGGATTCTTACAAATGGGTCAGCAGGAATTTCAAAAGGAGAATCCAAACCCGTAAAGTTTTTAATCTCACCAGCTAGTGCTTTTTTATAAAGCCCCTTCACATCTCTTTCCGCACACACCTCAAAAGGTGCATCTATATGTACTTGGTAAAAATCTTCTTCACCAATAATATCTTTTGCTTGTGCTCTGATTTCCTCTGTAGGGCTGATTAGAGAACAAATGGTAACTAATCCTGAACTTACAAAAAGCTTTGACACTTCAGCAGATCTTCTTACGTTTTCAGTACGATCTTCCTCAGAGAAACCTAAGTTGCTGTTGATACCTGTTCTTAAGTTATCACCATCTAAAAGCATAGTATGATAACCTAAATCATGTAAAGCAAATTCTAAAGCTCTTGCTAATGTACTTTTTCCAGATCCAGAAAGACCTGTCATCCAAAGTACAATACCTTTTTGTTTTAATGATTCTTGTTTTTTCTCTCTTGATAAAAGAGAATTAAAAATCGGATGTATATTTGTTGCTTCGCTCATACGTTT
>NZ_JACVVP010000130.1 GCF_014534745.1 Flammeovirga sp. EKP202 | reverse complement strand
TCTAAAAACAGCTTAATTTAGCATCCTTATATTTATACTTTTACCATTCGCAAATTTTTGGTGAGCGAAAGGTCAGTGAAATAATTAAAACGCCTTCATACTTTTATTTCAGAGTGAATGATGCAGTAAGCCCAACACTAAAGTTTCGAGGTAACTTATCAACACCAAAAATGGCTCTAGAGTGTTCTCCTTTTTGATCAAGAACTTTCACGAAAAGGTCAGAGGCACCATTGACAACAATAGGGGAGTCGTCCCAATCTTCTCCTGATTGAAAATAAGCGTCAATATGATTGAGTCCAACTACTTGATCAATCCCTACTTTTTCTTCTATCTGAGCAATTACGTTCAACGCACACATTTCCATGGCTTTGTAGCCTTCTTCTGTAGAGATATTTTCTCCGAACCTACCTTGGTATTGGAAGGCTTCATTCCAAATTGGAAATTGAATAGCAATGTAGGCTATATTTTCTCTAATATTAACGGATTTATAGCTTCCTCCTGGGGTAGAGGCGTTAGGAAGTTCATAACCGAGTTCTAGTAGTTTTTCTTGAAGAGTCATTGAGATAAAGTTTGTTTCGTTGTGAAATAATTAGAGGAAAGGTAGTAAAATATTGACCTCAAATCCTAGCTTTTACTTCGTTTATTAGGTGCCTTTTAAACCATATTATCGTCAACTTTCAATCGACCTTGTTACAAGATTTTATAGCAGCTACTTTCAGGCCTCCTTCTTCTTCATTTTTGTCTTAACACAAAAACGAAGCAAAAAAGTCAAGGCTTTGAAGTCAAAAGCTAAATTTCA
>NZ_JACVVP010000012.1 GCF_014534745.1 Flammeovirga sp. EKP202 | reverse complement strand
GAGCAGTTAAGCCCTACCGTGCTGATGGTACTGGGTTAACCCCCGGGAGAGTAAGTCGGCGCCACATTCATTAAATACAGAAGGTTAGTTAACACAAGATGTTGACTAACCTTTTTTTGTGTTTAATAAATAAATGGATTGTATCTATCTAAGATATTATATCAGACATTTGTATAAATGTAACAAAAAATAGAAGGGATATGTTAAAGACATTAGAATACTCTTACATAATTACTATTGCTTTTCACTGTAATAATTGAAATTAATTTTACAGTTTAAGAATTATCCTTACTATGAAAAACCTAATAACTATCTTAAGTTTCCTATGTTTGGCTACCATTAGTTTTGGACAAAACATAGAAACGACAAATTGCACTCCAATATCGAATGGTCATTTTAAAGAGGTCTTAACTTCATTCGAAGTGATGTCACCAACATCTCTACTAGAATCTGCGAAAATATTTGTAGAAAAATACTGTATGGATAGCGATAAGTTAGGAGAGCTATCCTCTTACTTTGACTCTGATCAAGATCGTATTGAGTTTTTATATTATGCATTTTCACATACAGATAATCAATCAAGTTTAGTAAATACTAATTTTCATTTTGAGGATGAAGCTTATCAAGAAGTTTTTGTTTCTTTTTTGAGTGATATGCACCAGAACATTTCTGATGGCTTACATACAACGGAACAAGAGATTGTAGAATATCAAAAAGCGATGGAAAATGGTGAGGATATTGAGGATTATGAAGTCAAAGTAGTTTATGTTCCAGAATATAGAGGAAGAATTGGGCATGAAAAGCCAATGTCATCGTCTGATTTTTTCAATGTACAAAGAGCAATACAATTGGAATCTATTTCAAGTGAAAAAGTAGAAGTTTTTATAGATCAGGTTGAAGGAAAGGGAATTTCAGTACGTCAATTGAATGGAATACTTTCACTGTATAATTATGAGAATGATAAAATGAAAGTATTTAATAATGCTATTGATAAGGTATATGACCTTGATAACCTCTCCTTGGTAAGAACACATTTTGTCAATCTATTTCATAAGAAAGAGATAGATCGAATAACCCATTATGAATTGGATAAATATATGACAGATCAAGTAAAGAACGATGAGCATATAGAATTTCAACATTATTAATAAATCGAAAAAGGCTAGGGAATACAACCTAGCCTTTTTTATTATTTTTCTTTATTTGCAAGTTGCCCGCAGGCAGCATCAATATCTTTTCCTCTACTTCTCCTCACATGAACATTGACTCCTTTTTTAGATAAATAATCCGCAAAACGTTGAATCTTATCTACTTTAGCATTGAGAAAATCTGCTTCAGAGATAGGATTGTATTCAATGATATTTACCTTAGAAGGGAGGTGTTTTGTGAATTGGTAAAGCTCTTCTGCGTCCTGTAATGAATCATTAAAGTTGTTGAAAACTATATATTCATATGTAACAGGGTTTTTTGTTTTGCTGAAGTAATATTTGAGAGCCTCTCTAAGTACCTCCAATGTGTTTTGCTCATTGATAGGCATAATCTTATTCCTCTTCTCATCATTAGCAGCATGTAAAGATAGAGCTAGGTTAAACTTCACTTCATCATCACCAAGCTTACGAATCATTTTAGCAATCCCAGCTGTTGATACAGTGATCCTCTTTGCTGACATTCCAAGCCCATTAGGAGATGTGATCTTATCAACCGATTCAAGTACGTTTTTATAGTTTAATAGAGGTTCTCCCATACCCATGTAAACAATGTTCGTCAACCCAGTACTGTAAGCATCTTGGGCTTGCTTATCAATCGCTACAACTTGATCATAAATTTCAGCTGCATCGAGATTTCTTTTACGATCCATATAACCTGTAGCACAGAATGAACAAGTAAGCGAACATCCAACCTGAGAGGAAATACAGGCTGTCATCCTTGGTTCAGCGGGTATTAATACTCCTTCAACAAGGTGCTTGTCATGAAGTTGAAAAGCAGACTTAATAGTACCGTCACTACTTTGTTGAGCTTTGAATACAGATATAGGTAATATCTCAAAGTGCTCATTTAATAATTCTCTTGTTTTCTTAGAAACATTAGTCATTTCATCAAATGAAGTAACAGAGCTTTTCCAAAGCCAATCTTGAATTTGCTTTGCTCTAAATCCCTTTTCTCCATTCTCAACTAGAAAATCTTTTATCTTATCAGATGATAGTTTACGTATGTCTTTTTTCTTCGATTTCATCATGGATGTAAAATATACTTGATCTCAAAATCACAACTTTTTGATTTAGAGAGTAAAAAGCCCGAACCTCAGTGCGAAGTTCGGGCTTTTCTATGTAAAATTAAAAAACTGTTAAGCTTTAGAAAGGAATTATTCCATTGCTTCTAACTTTTTGTTTACAGCTTCTAATTTATCGTTCTCTTTAGTCATGTAGTAAATTCTTGAAAGAAGAACTAAGTATTTGCTTTCATCTGGAGCAAGTTCAGAAACTTTCTCAGCAGCAGGAGCAGCTAACTTAGCATATTCCATCATTTTACCTTTTAACTCTTCAGCTTTTGCAGGATCCTCATAGTTCATTCCTTTCATAGGAAGATCTTGTAAATCTTTGTTGAATGCAGCTGCACGGTTATAGTATAAAGCACCTAAGTTAAATAAACCGTTTTTGCTTTCAGGGTTGATTTCAAGAACTGCTTTGTATTGATCAGCTGCTAAGTTAAAGTATTCGTCCGCTTTAGCATCATCGTCGTTAGATCTAGCTTTTTCAGAAGCTTGATCATAAAGAACTGCTAAGTTGAAGTTCATTCCTTCGTCTGATGGATCTTTAGCGATAGCTTCTTTTACAGATGCGATTGCTTCATCCAATTTGTCTAACTTCACATAGTAAGAAACCATTTGAGAAGTTAAGCTAGGGTTACCAGGATTGTTTTTTACACCTTTAGTAGTGATTGCTAAACACTCCTCGTATACTTCCATTGTTTTTGCTTCTAACTCTTTTGTTTCTTTGTTAGCAGCATCTAAAGTTGCTTGAGCTTTGTTTAATTCTGCAGTTGCTTCATCTACTTCAGCTTTAGCTTGAGCAGCTTTTTGACGAGCAGAACCATACTTACGTCCAGCACCTTTAGTGTAGTATTCATAACGCTCCCCTGATTGTTCAGCAGTTTTAGTAGCTTTTTCAATTACAGTTTCAGCGTCTCTGATTTCATATTTTAATTCGTCAATTCTCATTTCAGCTGGTTCAGCATCAGCTTGAGCATAACGTAATAAAGCGAAATATTGTTGAGGATCGTGGTAATCCATTTCGAATAACTTGTTGATGAACATCATCGTAGTTTTACGGATTTCAGCAACATCCTCGTCAGCAGCTTCGTCTTCCGCTAATGCAGAAGCATAGAAACCATATTTACCTGTAGTAGTATCACCTTTTACAAGTAAAGCTAATTTGAAGCTGTTCATAGCTTTGTTGTAATCTTGCTCATTGAATGCTTCAGCACCAATGTTGAAGAAGTGTCCCCAAAGATCATCTACTTTAGAAGGTTTGATTTGACCTGTAGCAATATCTACACCTTGGTTATCCCAAACCGCTTTGTAAGAAGCAGATTCTTTACCTGATTCTTCTTTTCTAGCTTTGATTTCATCAAAAGCACCCATTGCTTTTTCGATATCAGTAGGAATCTCTTCCGCAGGAGTATCAGCAGATCTAGCAATGAAACTGTATACGTCACCTTGAATTTCAAGAGTTTTTTCTTTTACGACAACTGGTTTGCCTTTAGACTCAAGCTTGAATTTCTCATAGCCCACTGCATTTTCAATCTCAGTTTTTGCTTGATCAACCTCACCTTTTGCTAAATAAGACGCCGCCTTAGTAGCAGAACCTTTTTCTTGTGCCATCGCTGCAGTAGAAAATGCAGCAGATAATGCAAGAACAGTTATGATTTTCGTAAATTTCATAGAAATATTATATGTTATATAGCTTAGAATACAATTATTTATTCCTCAAAGTGCAAACATAGTATTTTCCAAGCATATTTTTGATGATGTGTGACATAAATTTTGCACTTACATATTATCTAACGTGTCATCGATACGTTTTAGTTCTTTTGTTTTGTTTAATAAACCATAAGCGTTACGTAATGTTAAGATTACTTCCTCATTTTCATGGTCTAAGTCAAAGGCTACATTGAGGTTTAAAACACTCTGATCAAGATGAAATTTGACGGTTTTACGAATGTCTCCTTTGTGAATGTGTTTGAAATCCTCTGTTTTTTTTAGTTTACCCCAGTTATAGAGAATTTTTTGATTTTCAATTGCTTCTCTGAATTGAATTTGTCCTAAATTAAAATAAGCATCGAAACTGTAGGGGTTACTATAAATCGCTTTGGTATAATTTAGAACAGCTCGATTAAAATCATCCAACTCTTCGTATACCATTCCAATAGCGACGAGAGTATGAGTATCAAAAGGATTAATTTTAATATAATTGTTAAGGATATCAAGAGCTTGTGTGTACCATTCTTTCCGAATACAGATACCTACTCCTCGATAAATTAATGAATGTTGTGAGGGGTGTTTTTTAATTCCTTTTTGCACCTCACTTAAGGCCAGTTCAGGTTGATTTAATTGTTCAAAGAAAAACGCTCTACTTTCATAAACATCTGTACTATCATAGCCTAATTCTAAAAGTCTATCAGAGTAGGTAAGTGCTTTTTCATAATGATGTGATGCTTCACTACAAATCATTGCATATCGGCAACTTACTTTATCATTACTATTCATTATGTAAGTTTGATCAAAATAGAATTCAGCTTCTATATAATCTTCATTGATAAAGGCATTAACGCCCTTTGTCAGTAAATTATCATAAAAACGGTCTAATTCAGCTTTAGTATATAAATTGAAAATTTCATTACGGTCGGTTCTGTTTAAAATTTTATTGTACCAATCTGTTGCCGAATGAACATAATCGTTACAATCGTCCTTATTACTTGGGTCCGAACAATAGTCATCTAGAGAAAGGATAGAGTAAGTTTTCCCTAGAAGAGTCATTACTTCCAATTCACCTTCACGAGTAAGATTGTATGTTAAAAGTTCGTTTAAGGGATCTAAAGCTTTGTGGGGTTCATTATTGTTGATAGCAAGGCGAGCTATACTCAAGTTTTTTTCTTGAATTCTTTTTATCTGAGCATGACTAGAGTGGAAATTAAAAAGGAATAAGATAAATGCCCAAAAACAATAATGATAGAAATTTAAGATCATATATCGAATATACTATAATTTCAACAAAAAAAGGTACTCGTTGTGCACAAGTACCTTTCTTATGAAATCAATGAAAGTAAGTCTTATTCTTCCGATGTTGTGTCTTCAGAGTTTTCATTACTTGCTTCATTTGTAGGGTTTTCTGTTGTTTCTTCATCAGAAACAATTTCGTCTTCTTCAATTGTTGGAACAATTTCTACAGATGAGATTTCGTCATTATCATTTAATCGAATTGCTTTCACTCCTTGAGTAGATCTACCCATAGTTCTGAAGTTATTAACAGCAGTTCTGATTGTGATACCTTCTTTAGTGATTACGATAAGGTCGTCTGTTTCTTCAACAGAGAATAATGCTGAAAGCTTACCTGTTTTATCAGTGATTTGCATCGCTTTCACACCTTTACCACCTCTATTGGTACGTAATGGATATTCTTCTAATAAAGTACGCTTACCGTATCCATTCTCAGAGATAACCATTAGTGATTTCGCTTCTAACTCTTCTTGAGCGATAGCCGCTAAACCAACAACAGCATCTTCGTCACCGTTAAGAACAATACCTTTCACACCAGTAGCACCTCTACCCATCGAACGAACTTTGTCTTCGTTGAAACGAGTTGCCATACCCATGCGAGTGGCGATGATGATATCGTTTTGACCATTAGTCAACATCACATTGAATAGTTTATCACCTTCATTGATGTTGATGGCATTGATACCATTTGTTCTTGGTCTTGAATACGCTTCCAATACCGTTTTCTTCACAATACCTTTTTCAGTAACCATTAATAAGTAATGATTATTGATGTAATCTTGATCATTCAGGTTCTTAGTACAAATTACTGCCTGTACTTTTTCACCTTCTTGAATATTCAATAGGTTTTGTAATGGTCTACCTTTCGCTGTTTTACTTCCTTCAGGTAAACGGAATACTTTCTGCCAGTATACTCTACCTAAATTAGTGAATAACAACAAGTAGTTATGGTTAGAAGCCACAAACATATGTTCAGTGAAGTCATCTGATTTTGTAGATGCACCTCTTGATCCAACACCACCACGTCCTTGTGATTTGTATTCCTTTAATGGAGTACGCTTAATGTAACCTTCGTGAGAAATAGTAATGACCATTTCTTCGTCAGCGATTAAGTCTTCGATGTCTAAATCGTCAGCATTGTAAACAATGTTCGATCTTCTTTCGTCTCCATATTTATCTTTCAACTCTACTAAGTCTGTCTTGATGATATCCATCTGACGTTCTCTACGAGCTAAAATATCTCTTAAATCTTCAACTAATGCAGTAACTTCAGCGTGTTCTTGAACGATTTTATCTCTTTCAAGACCTGTCAGACGCTGTAATCTCATTTCTAAGATTGCTTTTGCTTGAAGTTCACTGAATTCAAAGCGAGAAATTAATTCTGCTCTTGCGATTTCAGCATCTTTTGAACCTCTAATTAAAGCAATTACTTCATCAAGATTATCTAAAGCTTTTAAGTAACCTTCTAAGATATGAAGTCTTCTTTCTGCTTCAGCTAATTCGAATTGTGTTCTACGGATGATAACATCATGTCTGTGCTCTACATAATACTTGATCATATCATGTAGATTAAGAAGTTTTGGTCTTCCTTTTACAAGAGCAATGTTATTAACACTGAAAGAACTTTGAAGAGCAGTTTGCTTGAATAAGTGGTTTAACACTACGTCTGGCACTGCATCTTTTTTCAATTCATATACGATACGGATACCGCTTTTATCCGATTCATCACGGATAGCAGAGATTCCTTCGATTTTCTTTTCATTGACCAACTCAGCAGTTTTTTCAATCATATTTGCTTTGTTGACCATATATGGGATTTCAGAAACTACAATTTGCTCACGTCCCGAAGAAAGTGTCTCAAATTCAGTTACTGCTCTCATTACTACTCTACCACGGCCAGTTTCCAATGCTTTTTTCACACCGTCATAACCGTAAATGATACCACCTGTAGGGAAGTCTGGACCTTTAACGATATCCGTTAACTCATCCATTGTCACATCAGGGTTGTCGACATAGGCAATGATCGCATCGCACACCTCATGAAGGTTGTGAGGTGCCATGTTTGTTGCCATACCTACTGCAATACCCGATGCTCCGTTTAAAAGAAGGTTAGGAATTCTTGCAGGTAAAACCGATGGTTCTTTTAAGGAATCATCAAAGTTAGGTTCAAAATCGACAGTATCTTTTTTGATATCGGCAAGCATTTCTCCAGAGATCTCTTTCATACGAGCCTCCGTATAACGCATTGCTGCAGGAGAATCGCCGTCAATTGATCCGAAGTTACCCTGTCCATCGACTAACATGTATCGTAATGACCAAGGTTGAGCCATACGTACCATTGTTTCGTATACAGAAGAATCACCATGAGGGTGGTACTTACCAAGTACTTCACCTACGATTCTTGCTGATTTCTTATATGAACGGTTATAACTAAGTCCAAGCTCAGCCATACCGTACAATACACGCCTGTGAACAGGCTTAAGACCGTCTCTTACATCTGGAAGAGCACGAGAAACGATCACCGACATTGAGTAGTCAATGTAGGCACTTTTCATTTCGTCCTCTATGTTGATAGAGATGATATTTTCGTCTGCCATGTATATTTATTAGAATATGTTTTCACATCTGAAAAAATGAAGAAAAAATCTCCATTTTAAGGAAATGCAAGATACAAAAAATGAGGGTTTTTTAAAGGAAAAAAGTGATCTAATTTCTATCGTTTGAACTGAATTGCGCCACATTTTCCCAAGTCTGATTTAATCTTTAATTCACGCTTCTTTTTTCCTGCTTTTATACCCACTGCCATTGTGTTGGGAGGGATCTTTCCAAGGTTGTGAGCGTATAAAATAAGGCGGTTTTCCTTTCCAGGTTCGTAGGTGACTTTAAACTTCTTTTTCTTGGCAGTTAATTCGTAATATTCAACGACATGTTCTCCATTCCAAAAAATTGAAACAATGTCACCATCTATGGTTTTATCATCCCAGATTTGAATTGTAATGCTGTAAGTTGTGATGTAAATGGAAGATTGATTTTCTACAGGTCGATCTTCATAAACTAAAGTTTCAGGTACTTTAGGTTGCTCTTCTATAACTTTTTCAGGTTCTTCATCAACCACTATTTCATGTTTTTCAACGACCACTTCAGGTTCTTGTACCTTCTCTTCTTCTGGGGGAGTATCGCTTGGGATATGAACTAAAGATAGGTCATCGACATAAATATAGCATTGTGGGTCTATATCGTAATTGATGTATTTTAAATCAGTTTGTAAGTCATCCCTGAAGTTTCCTATGGTTAAATACTTAATAGCTTCTTCGGCAACAAATGAAAAAGTGACTTTGGTCCAACCTGTAGCATAAAAAATATCTTCTAATTGATATTGTGGAGAAGCGCTTAATAAGGGTTCGTAAATATTTTGTTTTAGTTTTTCATTGGTAAAGGCAAAACCCAACCCGTTTGTTGCTATTCCCCCATAAGCTACCTTATTTCCACTACTTATGTATGCAGTGAATTGATATTTTTCACCTTTTCTCAATACCTTATTTAGCTTAATAGATGCATACTCTCTGTAGTTTACTACTCTCTGCATATAAGTAATAACGCCTAAAACAGATTGTCCAGTTCTTGGAGAGAAGTTATCTTTTATACCATTTAAGGGCTGATTTTCATTGATGAACATATGGTCAGGCGTACCATATAACGTTTTAGGTTTATTTTGATTGGTATTGTACCACTCTTTTAGGTTATCCAAATGGGCATGGCCCCTGGTAGCTTCATGGTAGTCTTCAAAACTAGGGTTAGGAATCAAGTTTTGACCGTATGAAGAAATGGATAAAAGTGAAATACAGGTAAACAATAAATGTTTAATGAAGTTCTTTGTCATGACTTTATTTTAAAAAGTTCATGACAAAGGTAATGACTTTTCAACTAAGCTCGAACAACGTTATAATTTCCAAGTTGTTGAACACACATTTTTCTGGAAATTTCACCACTTTTCATTTTAATTGAAAGGATGTAGTTACCTGTGCTTACAAAGGATAGGTCTAAAGTGGAAGGAACAAGTTGGTTTAAGACTTCTTTGCCAGACATCAATTCACTTATGGCTATGCCAGTGATTTTGTCTTTTAGTTCATCAAAAGTAGACAGATTATGTTGTGGTACAGGTGATTCTATTGTGATAATAGATTTGTCTTTTTCGCTTAATTCTATATTAGTGCCAAATAAGGCACTTGTGATGAGTAAAGAAGATAAGCGTTCAGTAGTTAATTTCATGGCAATAAAGAGTAATTTAGTGATGGATTATAAAACGTAACAAAGTAATGCTTAATAATCCTTAATACGGGTGTTTTGATTTAATGATTCACAAATTTAATAAAAAGGACCTACTCCTAGATTGTTTTCACCGAATAGTACCATGTTTTGATAGATGGGCTCAATTCTATACTTCAAAATATAGACAAAAAGGGCCGTTCCATAAAATGAAACGACCCTTTTTAAATATGCTTAAAGAAGATTAATCTTCTTCAGATTCTGTTTTTGTTACATTCTTTTTGATCGTAACTGTCAGAGCTTCACCCTTTCCAGAATAATCTGCAAGAATAGTATCACCTTCAGCGATATCGCCACCAAGGATCTCTTCAGCCATTGGATCTTCAAGGTACTTTTGGATTGCTCTGTTAAGAGGTCTCGCTCCGTACTGAGGATCATAACCTTTTTCAGATAAGAAATCTTTCGCTTTTTCAGTCACTTCAATTTGATATCCCATTGCAATTACTCTTTCGAATAATTTAGATAATGAAATATCGATGATTTGATGGATATGTTGTCTCTCTAAAGAGTTGAAAATGATCACATCATCCAAACGGTTTAAGAATTCAGGAGCAAAAGCCTTTTTCAATGCTTTTTGAATTGTTCCTTGCATCTCAGCGTCTTGATTATCTAATTTCGTTTGTGTATTGAAACCAATACCTGTTCCGAAATCTTTCAAATCTCTCACACCGATGTTTGATGTCATGATGATCACTGTGTTTCTGAAATCAACACGTCTACCTAAACCATCTGTTAAGATACCGTCATCTAATACTTGAAGTAAGATATTGAACACATCTGGGTGTGCTTTCTCAATCTCATCTAATAAGATAACGCTATAAGGTTTACGTCTGATCTTTTCAGTCAACTGACCACCTTCTTCATATCCAACGTAGCCCGGAGGCGCTCCAACTAATCGAGATACAGAGAATTTCTCCATATACTCCGACATGTCGATACGTACTAATGAATCATCTTTGTCGAATAAATGAGAAGCTAATACTTTCGTTAACTCTGTTTTACCGACACCAGTAGGTCCTAAGAAGATAAATGAACCGATTGGTTTTTTAGGATCTTTCAAGCCTACACGTGTTCTACGGATAGCCTTTGCTAATTTTTCAATTGCTTGATCCTGACCAATTACTTTACCCTTAAGGTCTTCAGACATGTTTAGCAGTTTTTTGCCTTCGCTTTCTGCAACACGGTTAACAGGAATACCTGTCATCATTGCTACAACTGCTGCTACATCATCTTCAGTAACAGGGTAGATAGTTTCATTTGTCTCTTTTTCCCATGCTTCTTTAGCAGTATCAAGGCTTTCGATCAATTTCTTTTCAGAATCACGCAGTTTTGCAGCTTCTTCGTATTTCTGTCTTTTGACCACCTTGTTTTTCTCCTCTTTAATATCTTCAATCTCTTGCTCGAGTTTCAAGATATTATCAGGAACATGGATGTTGTTGATGTGAACACGTGCTCCCACTTCATCTAAAACGTCAATCGCTTTATCTGGAAGGAAACGGTCACTAATATATCTATCAGAGAATTTCACACAAGCCTGCAACGCCTCTTCAGAATAATCTACGTGGTGGTGCTGCTCGTATTTTCCTTTGATATTATTCAAGATTTCAATCGTTTCTTCTGGAGAAGTAGGGTCTACCATTACCATTTGGAAACGACGTGCTAATGCACCATCTTTTTCAATATATTGTCTGTACTCGTCTAAAGTAGTGGCACCAATACATTGTATATCGCCACGTGCTAACGCTGGCTTAAACATATTGGAAGCATCAAGCGATCCTGAAGCGCCACCTGCTCCAACAATCGTGTGAATTTCATCTATAAATAGAATTACTTCTGGTGCTTTTTCCAGCTCGTTCATTACAGCCTTCATGCGTTCTTCAAACTGACCACGGTATTTAGTACCGGCCACTAAAGAAGCAAGGTCTAATGTAACGACACGCTTGCCGAACAACACTCTTGATACTTTTTTCTGAACTATACGTAAAGCTAGTCCTTCAGCAATTGCTGTCTTACCAACCCCTGGCTCTCCTATTAGGATAGGGTTGTTTTTCTTTCTTCTCGAAAGCACTTGAGCTACTCTTTCGATCTCTTTGTCTCTACCGACTATTGGGTCTAGTTTTCCCTCTTCGGCATAGCTAGTAAGGTCACGACCAAAATTATCCAAGACAGGAGTTTTAGATTTCTCTGTACTCTTTGATGATTCTGGACGAGAGCTCCATGATCCTCCTCCTTTTGATTGAGGTTCATCGTCATCAGTGCTTGATGAAGCTGTTGGGTTTTCTCCTTGGAATTCGATCATTTCTTTGACTACATCATAGTTTACATCATAACGCTGCAAAATTTGGGTAGCTAAGTTATCTTCATCTCTAAGTATTGATAATAACAGATGTTCAGTACCAATTAGGCTAGATTTAAAGATTTTAGCTTCTAAATATGTTATTTTAAGCGTTTTTTCGGATTGTCTCGTTAGTGGGATGTTTGCGAGATTTTTTACGTTGAAATTGGCAGTACTTTTTGTAGACTGCTCAATAGCGTCCTTCAAATCGTTAAGATTGACGCTTAACTTCTTCAATAAAGTAATCGCATATCCCTCACCTTCACGAATCATACCCAGCAAGAGATGCTCTGTGCCAATATAATCATGGCCAAGGCGCAAAGCTTCCTCTCTACTTAAAGAGATCACTTCTTTGACTCTATTCGAAAATTTTGCCTCCATGGTTAGGGAATTTTATGTATTAAATAATTTCTAGTTCTATAGAATAAGATACAGAATTAATATTCATTAACGAAATAAAAAGGAGTGAAAATTTTTAAATCAGGATAATGGATACGTTTAATAATGGATTCTGTCTCTTAAAATAAAGCATATAATATTTATTAAACAACTCTTAATGATGGATTAATTGACTATTCTGTGATTTTAATATATTGATGGCATTAGGCCCTTCACAAAAAAGTAAATCGAGAATACTCAGGTTTCGATCAAAAGTGTCACCAAACACTTGAATATACGAAATCTCATTAACAAAAGTTGATGAATCAGTAGCTGTAATCTTGTTCCTTAGGTCAACTACCTCATCTTCAGTCTCTTTTTTGTAGTTTTCAGTGATTTCAACCTTTGTGTTTAATCCTAATAGTTTAATAACACACTTTAAAAGTGAAATGTTTAGCTCAAAAAGAGATTCCTCACCACTTAACAATGTAGACTTGATGGCTTCTTCATAATATTCATAGAAAGGAGATCGACCATAAGCAGAAAGAATACTTCTCCAATGTTTGATCGCCCAGTTGTCATTTTGGTTGACTTTTACCTTTCTCATGGGCTTTCCTTTGTTGGCACCAATCACCGGAATACTCAATCGATCTACTTTTTGAGCTGTTTTGATAAAGCATCTGTTTCTAAAACTTTGCTTCTGAAATGTCTCAAATTTCTCAATATAAACCGTATCACAGTGAGCTAGAATAGTGAAATATTCAAGGTTAGGGAAATAATGTAAATCGATTAGTACTTTCATTGGAGAAGTAAAATAGGTGTTTTAGAATCTGAATTTTAAGTAGTGTACTTTGTGACCAAGCTCTGTAAATTGCTTTTCGTAGCGTGTTACAATACCATGATGATCTTTCATTAAGTCCGATTCATACAGGTCAAAAGTCACCGCTTCTAATTGTACTTTTTCTTGAACCAATGTTTCTACAGAGTATTCAAAAAGCTCTTTACTGTCGGTCTTAAAACGAACTAAACCACCTTCTTTGATTAACTCTTTATAGATGTTTAAGAAGCGAGGGTGCGTCATTCTTCTTTTAGCATCTCTGTCTTTTGGACGAGGATCAGGGTGAACGATCCAGATTTCATCCACTTCGCCCGCTTCAAAATAGTTGGCTAAGTTTTGAATGTGAATTCTTAAGAAAGCAGCATTTGTCAGACCTTTTTCATCCACTACGTTACCACCTTTCCAGATTCTATCACCTTTGATATCTACACCAATGAAGTTTCTGTCAGGATAAACTTGAGCAAGTCCTGTAGTGTATTCACCTCTACCACAAGCCAATTCTAAAACAATTGGATTGTCGTTTTTGAAAACCTCTTTTCTCCAGTTTCCTTTGATGTTATCATACAAAGGTTTTCCTTCTTCTATAATATATGCACGCTCTTTGTTTTGAGCGAATTTTTTTAACTTATGGCGACCCATCTTTCAAAAATTTTATAATTCAGAATGCAAACATACAAAATCCCTTTTTTGCTTGGGTAGTTCCGATTATTCCTCTTATGTTTATATTGGGAAATATTCGGTTTTTTATCGTATTTTCATTGGATTATTAAAGATTTTGGTGGGTTTATGTTCATTCTTAGGAAGTAAGGTCACCAAATAAGGAAGCAATTTTTTAAATTTTGTATGGCTAAAGTAATTTCTTTCGCAACTCAAAAAGGAGGCGTTGGTAAAAGTACCCTGCTGATGTTAACAGCCTCAGCTGTACATAATAGAACAAACAAAAAGGTTTTGGTGATCGATTGTGATCCACAAAAATCAGTAAAAGATATTTATTCCACAGAGGGCGCAGATAAGGAGTCTTCTTATGATGTGATTGCCTTCAATTGGAAACAACCTAGAGCCGAAGAAAACTTTGATAAGACGCTCGCATTGGCTGAGAAAAAGTATGATGCGATTTTCTTGGATGTACCAGGACGTATTGAAGGAAAGGAAATCTACTTTAGTGTCTTGGTTTCAGATGTTGTTGTAGTGCCTGTAGTGGCAAGTGTTTTAGATATGAGAGCAACAATCCGTTTTCTGAAAACATTGCCGATGATCAAGGAAATGAAGGAGAAGCAAGGTTACAAGTTTGAGGTTTTTGGTATTGTCAATAAAAAAGATCAGACCGTTGAACATCAAAAGCTGAAAGAGTTGGCAGGTATTGGCGGAATGGAGTTTTTCTACTCACCGATTTCCAACTTGGTAAGATATAAAAGAGGTATCTCAACGGTATATGATATTACAGATCCTGCAATCAAGGACGATGAATTCAATCAGTATTTTGATGAGTTTTGTACGAAGTGTTTATTCTAATTTGATTTCATCAAAGGACAAAAAAATAGACTTCCTGATAATGGAAGTCTATTTTTTTTATGACCAATTTTTGAAAGGTTCCTTCATCAACATGGCATTATAATACTTCGCTTCTCCAGTTACTTCTTCACCTAACCAACTCGGCTTTTCAAAAGCCTCATCAGTGGAAGAAAGTTCAACTTCAGCGATAGTTAAGCCTTTGTTGTCTCCATCAAAAACATCGACTTCATACGTATGATTTCCTACAGGAACCTCATACCTGATTTTATCAATAGTACCTCCATCGCATAAGTGAAGCAATTGCTCGACTTCTGCAATGGAGATTTCTTTTTCCCATTCATAGCGTGACAGACCTTTATCTTGAGATTTACCTTTGATAGTGATAAACCCTTTTTCTCCTTTAATTCTCACGCGCACTGCTTTATTTTCCTCAGCACAAATGTAGCCTTGTACTATACGGAACGATTTTGAGGCTAGAGAAGGATCAAAAGATTTTACCAAGAACTTACGTTCGATTTCAAGATGTTGTTGATTTGCCATTTTTATAAAAGGAATAAATATTTTAATTCAAAAGATTAAAGTCCCGCAGCAGCGAATGCGTTTTCTAGGTCTTCTTTCAGATCTTCTAGGTCTTCGATACCAACAGAAATTCTGATGAAACCATCATCGATTCCCAATTCTTTTCTTGTTTCAGCAGGAATTGAAGCGTGCGTCATGATGGCAGGGTGCTCAATCAAACTTTCTACTCCACCTAAACTTTCGGCTAATGTAAACAGCTTACAGTTCGATAAGAATACTTTTGTTTGCTCAAGGTCCGCTTTCAAAGTCACTGAAATCATACCGCCACCTTTTTTCATCTGCTTTTTAGCTAAAGCGAAATCAGGATGTGATGGTAAATGAGGATAATAAACTTTTTCTACGGAAGGATGAGTTTCTAACCACTCTGCAATACTCATTGCATTAGAACAGTGTCTGTCCATTCTTACACCTAATGTTTTCAATCCTCTATTCACCAAGAAAGAATCGAAAGGTCCTTGTACAGAACCAACGGCATTTTGTAAGAACGTCAGTTTTTCTTCTAATTCTTTGTTCTCACCTACTACAACTACACCACCGACTACATCTGAGTGACCATTGATGTATTTTGTAGCAGAGTGTGCCACAATATCAAAACCTAATGCTAATGGTTGTTGAAGGTATGGAGTAGCGAAAGTGTTATCACAAACCGTAATGATATCATGCTTTTTAGCTACTTCAGCGACTTTTTGCAAGTCGACTAAACGAAGCATTGGGTTGGTAGGTGTTTCCGCCCAGATCATTTTAGTGTTCGGTTGGATCGCATTTTCTAATGCTTCCATGTCATTCAAGTCGATAAATGAGAACTCTAATTTTGAAGAGAACTTTCTTACTTTATCAAAAAGACGGAAAGTACCACCGTATAAATCGTTCATAGCAATGACATGTGAACCACCTTCCAGCATATCTAAAATAGTAGCGGAAGCGGCCAATCCACTTGCAAAAGCATATCCTTTTACACCTCCTTCTAAAGCTGCAACTGCATCTTCGTAAGCGTAACGAGTGGGATTGTGGCTACGAGTATATTCAAATCCTTTATGCTCACCCGGTGCAGTTTGAGCATAAGTAGAGGTAGCATAAATTGGAGGGATAACGGCTCCTGTCGTTGGATCAGGTTCTTGTCCAGCGTGAATTGCTATAGTTGAGAAGCCATATTTTTTCTTCTTATCCATATTTATAGTATTTTTAATTTAGGGTCGTATGAATGTAAAATCTTTTCAAATCATCTGATAACTTTTCACCATCAAAAACTACTATTTTGATGAAAGTGTTTCAGCGATTCTCTTCAATTTTTTTCGAATTAAACACTTATCAAAATAAAAACCTACAAAAATGATAGAGTATAAGAGCGTCCTATTGATTTTACTCTTGATCTTTGGTGGATGTGCTTCCGATATGAATGCAAATAATGAATGGAATAAATTAGAAAAATCTTATGCTAAGGATGGTGTGGAGATGAAAGTCAGACATACAAAACTTGAGCATAAAACCATTAATTATTTATCGGTAAAAGGAGAAAATAATCCTTCTACTACCATAGTTTTTATTCATGGAGCACCCGGGAGAGCAGACAATTTTGGAAGCTATCTTAAGAACAAAACACTTTTAGAGAAAGCAAACGTCCTATCTGTTGAAAGACTGGGGTATGGGAGCGAAAAAGGAAATGAAGAAGATGCTATTGGTCTTCATGGAAAAGCAGTAAGAAGCGTATTGAATGATTGGGAAAAAGTAATAGGTAAGCCACAACATTATATACTTGTTGGGCATTCCTACGGTGGGCCTATTGCTGCTTATACAAGTGTACAGGATAGTAGTGCTATTGCTCAAGTGATTTTATTAGCTCCGGCAATGTCTTCTGAGTTAGAGCTGATGAAATGGTATTCAAGGTGGGCACAAAGCAAAGTCATCTATGCTATATTACCTTCTGGACTTAAAGTAGCAACTGACGAGAAAGCTAATCATGCTGAAAGTTTAAAGAAAATAGAAGGTGATTGGAATAAAGTAAAAGTACCAACGACCATTGTACACGGTACTGAAGACGGGTTAGTTCCCTTCGAAAACCTTCAGTATGTTGTCGATAATTGGTCAATTAAGGTCGATACTATGGTTTTAGAGAAGAAAGGACACCTATTTCCTTTTAAGGATGAGGAGATAGTAGTAAATTTATTATTACGAAAAATAGATTCTTAGATAGTGAACTATCTAGTTAGCTTTAAATACCTTTTGGAGCACATATTTTCAGCACAACTAAACCTAAAAAAAACGTGGAAGAGCAAGACAATACAGTGGAAGAATTGCATGAGGAACCCTCACACATTGAAGAAAAGAAACCCAAAAAAAGTAACAAGGGAATAATATTCCTGAGCATACTTATTTTATTGTTTGGAATTTTTGGATGGTGGACGCAATCATTACCTAAAACTCAATTATGGAAAACGTTGCCTGCTGGTGCTGGTGTGATTATAGGTACTTCAGATGTTTTGCATTTGTGGCAGGGATTGCATGCTTCGGAGTGGAGTAGTGCTATTGAAGAGAGTTTAACTGCCAATCGAAAAAAGATTTGGAACAATGGAATATTGAACAACAGTTTTCTTCCCTATTTTTTATCGGATTATCCAAGTATTGGTGCCATTTACAAAACGGAGAAAGAGGGAAGAGCTCAGCTTTTGGCTATAGATTTAGGTTGGCAATCCAAATTGACAGATCATCTTCGTTTTATCATTGGTAAGAAATTTACATTGGAACAAAAGCAGTTGGGAGAAAATGGTGAAGCGACTGTTTTGAAGAGAGGAACATCCAAACTAGGAATCTACTTTGTTTATAACAATTTACTTATTTTCTCAACGCATGAGACACTTGCCAAAAGGGCTTATGAAGCCTTGGAACAGGGGGGTGAAATGACAGAATTGGAAGTAGGAGCTTTTGAAGAAGGAAAATTAGCTGAAGTATGGATGAACCCTGATGCGATTTATACTTTATCAGAATCAAATTTTGTGGAACCTCAACTATCATTAAAAGGGATTGGACGACTATTGGGGGATCAGCATTGGATGTGGACAGATGAAGGTTTGTCTTTGAGAGCTCAAATTGATACCAAAGAAAAAGGCTTTAAGTTAGAACCTGTATGGTGGATGTGGTCAGGAACGTCTTCCAGTAAAGAATTGTTGAATGTAATACCCACTCACATTTCAGTAGCTTCTCATTGGGGAATGTCTACTAAAGTAAAAGAGAGAAGAGATGCATTGATGCGTGCCAATATTGCTCCTTGGAGAGCAATTGAAAATAGATTATCCATTTCTATTGAAGAAGATTTTGATAGCTGGGTAGGAGATGAAGCCGCTTGGGTCAAATTAATGCCAAGTGAGTTGAAAGGAAGAGACGGAGAAGTAATGCTTTTGAAAACAAATAATCCCGCGCTAGCTTCTGAAAAATTGAGAGCATTAAACGAAAAAGTAGAAGGTTTTACTTTAGAGCGATTTTCGGAATTAAAATATAGAGGATTTGCTATTGGGTATATTGGGGTGGAAGAATTACTGCCAAGAGTGTATGGAGATGCTTTTGATAGAATAAAAAGACCTTACTATACAGTGCTTGGAAATGCGGTTGCTTTCTCTAATCATCCTAAATCTCTGAAACGAATGATTGATGCTAAATTAGATCAGAGAACAATCAATTTGGAAGAAACGAAAATCCCGAAATCAGCCATGTATATCTGGGGTAATGGCGGAGCTTTATATCAAGATTTACCACTTTGGATAGATCAAGATGGTCTTTCAAAAATGAAAAGCTATCAGCCAATGTTCAGCAGTGTTCAAAGCTTTGAGATGGTTTTCTTGCCAAGAGCAAAATATCACGGTGCTTCTTATTTGAATCTGAAATACGGAGATGCAGCACAAGAAAAAGTAGCCTTGACCAAGCGATTAAGAGAATTTCAAGCAATTGATGGCAAGAAGTACGAAGCTTATTTGGATGGAGTGAAAATGGAGCATCAAAAAGCGTTTAAAATTGCTTCTCCACAGAAAAGTGATGAAGACAATATGATAAAATTTCAATTAAATACAGAAACCGAAAAAAATTAGCTTATGTCAGAAGAGAATAAAAATGAAGAAGAGAGGATCAGAGAAGCCTTTATCAAAAAGGATTGGTCTGAAATAAAAAGTGCCAACTCATGGGTGATCTTTAAAGTAATGGCTGAATTTGTAGATGGATTTGACAAGCTGGCGAAAATTGGCCCTTGTGTTTCTATTTTCGGATCAGCAAGAACTGCCCCTGATCACAAATACTATAAAATGGCAGAAGAAGTAGCCGGACTTTTAGTGAAACATGGCTATGGTGTAATTACTGGCGGTGGACCTGGTATTATGGAAGCTGGTAATAAAGGTGCTTCAGAAGCCAATGGTAAATCAGTAGGTTTGAATATCGTATTGCCATTTGAACAAGACGGCAACCCTTATATCGATAGAGATAAGATGCTGAACTTTGATTACTTCTTTGTAAGAAAAGTAATGTTTGTAAAATACTCTCAAGGCTTTATTGTAATGCCGGGTGGATTGGGAACTTTGGATGAGCTGTTTGAAGCTTATACTTTAATTCAAACGAAGAAGATTGGACGCTTCCCGATCGTATTAGTAGGAGTAGATTACTGGCAGGGCTTGATGGATTGGATCAAGTCAACATTACTTGAGAAAGAAAAGAATGTAAGCCCAGAGGATTTAGACCTGATTCAATTAGTGGATACACCACAAGAAGCGGTGAAAATAATTGAAGACTTCTACGGGAAATATCTATTGTCTCCGAATTTCTAAAAAATCATCCAACAAAATAATAATGAGGTTGTTATACAATAAATGAAGTATGGCAACCTTATTTTTTTTACCTTTGCACCTCTTTTGGGAAAAGATCAGTGAATATTGTAATACCCAAACAGGATATTTATTTCAAATAAAGACTTGCAAAGTTTGATAAAAAGAAGGATTCTCTAAAGAATATTTGTTAACTAATGCATTTATATTCAGAACTTAAACAGAATAATTCGACCTTTGTGAGTTAGTATCCATTATCGTGTTTCTTAAGTCAATATGAAATCATTTTTATGGTTCCTTTTAGGAGCAATTTCCGTAGCACTGTTAACGTATGCTCCACAATTTGTAAGTCCGAAATCAGAGGTAGTTACTGAAAAAGTGATTGTGAAGGAGTTGGAAGCCAACAGTTATGAGTTGCCAATGCCTGAATCTTTTTCTTTTTGTGATGAAAAAGTACCTCTTAGTGATCCGGACGTTTATGAAAGGTTCGATAGAGAGTTGTATGTGAACTCGTATTGGCATTCGCATACGATTTTGGTACTGAAAAGAGCGGAGAGATGGATTCCAAGAATTGAAGAAATCTTGAAAGAGGAAGGTATTCCGGATGACTTTAAATATCTTTGCATTATAGAAAGTGATCTGATGCTGAATGCTCGCTCTTCAGCAGGAGCAGCAGGTTTCTGGCAGTTTATGCCTTCAACTGCAAGGGAATACGGATTAACGGTCAACAAAGAAGTAGACGAACGCTACAATGTTGAGAAGGCAACAAGAGCAGCATGTGTTTACCTCAAAAAAGCCAAAGAAAAGCTAGGTACTTGGACATTAGCAGCGGCGGCGTATAACAGAGGACCGAGCGGTATCGCAAAAGCCCTCAAAGATCAGAAAGTAAGCAGTTACTATGATCTGTTATTAAATGAAGAGACTTCAAGGTACATGTTCCGTATACTAGCCTTGAAAGAAATCATGTTGGAACCGGATAAATATAGTTTTGAGCTTTCGACACATCAGTTATATACTGAGGAAGCCATCAAAACTATGAAAATAGATACATCTATTCCTGATCTAGCTTCTTTTGCAAAAGAGCAAGGAATAAATTATAAGATCTTAAAACGCTATAATCCATGGTTGAGGTCAAATAAGTTGACGATCAAACGTGGAAAAACATATATCATTACGCTACCGAAAGTGTTAGGGTAATTCGAAGTTTTGAAAAAGGTAAATTCTCAATGAAGAAGAATACAAATATTGTCGCAATTGTAGGTAGACCAAATGTTGGTAAATCTACTTTATTTAACCGTCTTGTTGAACGTCGTGACGCTATCATGGATAATGAAAGTGGTGTGACACGTGATAGACATTACGGAAAGGCCGAATGGACGGGGAAAAATTTCACTGTAATTGATACAGGTGGATATGTAGTAGGTTCAGAAGATACATTTGAAGGTGCCATTCGTGAGCAAGTTCAAATCGCTATTGATGAAGCTTCTGTATTACTTTTTGTAGTAGATGTGGAAACAGGTTTAACAGACTTAGACCGTGATTTCGCTGATTTATTACGTAAAAGTGATAAGCCAATTTACTTGGTGGCGAATAAAGCAGATACTTCAGAGAAAGTATTACATGCTTTTGAATTCTATGAACTAGGAATGGGTGAGCCTATGGCTATTGCATCAGCTTCAGGTTTTGGAACGGGTGATCTTTTAGATGACGTAGTTTCTCATTTCCCTGAAGAAACGGAGGAAGAAGAGGAAGAAGAAATTCCAAGAATATCAGTAATTGGTAGACCTAACGTTGGAAAATCATCATTAGTTAACTTATTACTTCAAAAAGAAAGAAGTATTGTAACTGATGTTGCCGGTACTACAAGAGATGCTGTAGATGCAGTATATAAAGCATATAATAAAGAATTCATCTTAACAGATACGGCCGGTCTTAGAAGAAAGACGAAAGTAAATGAAAATATTGAATTCTACTCTGTAATGCGTACCATCAAGGCGATTGAAAGATCAGATGTCTGTATCGCTATCTTGGACGCTACAAGAGGTATTGAATCTCAAGACTTAAGTATTATCAACCTTGCTTTGAAAAACAAGAAGGGTGTGGTAATCATGGTCAACAAGTGGGATTTGATCGAAAAAGAAACAAACACAGCCAAGGAATTTGCAGAAGAGATCCGTCAGCGTTTAGGTGGTGCGGCTTACTTACCAATTATCTTTACTTCGGTACATGAAAAACAACGTATTGCCAAAGTGATCGACAAAGCGATTGAGGTATACGAAAACCGTAAGATGAAGGTAATGACTTCTGTATTGAACGAGGTATTAGGAAAAGAGATCGAACGTAGACCACCTCCATCACATAGAGGGCATCACATTCAGATCAAATACATTACGCAATTGCCAATTCACACACCGGTATTTGCATTCTTCTCTAACTATCCTAAACATGTGAAAGGTCCTTACAAATCTTTCATAGAGAATAAAATTAGAGAGCATTTCGGTTTTGAAGGTGTACCAATGGGTATTGTATTCAAAGAAAAATAAGCAACGGCTTAAAAAGAAAAACTGCTTTGGTTGTGAGATCAAAGCAGTTTTTTTATACCTAATTTTTAACTGATGTGATTTGAATAAGGGCTCTTTCAGGATTTATATTACCTTTGAGAATCAAGAAAAATTAAAATTTTTTAGTGTATAATTTATTAGCATGTTTAAGCAAAAAATAATTATTGCCGTGTTGAGTTGTTTATCATTATTTTCATGTGGAAATAACGAAAGCACTTCTTCAACGACGTCAACAGTAAAAGATAAACCTATTCCAACTTTCAATGCAGACTCTGCTTATCAATATGTTCAAGCGCAAGTAGATTTTGGCCCAAGAGTACCTAACACAATGGCTCATGATATGTGTGGTTCTTATTTAGCAAGTGAATTAATCCGCCATGGGGCAACAGTGATCGAACAGCCAGTATTTGTTCCTGCCTATGATGGAACAACACTGAATGGTAAAAACATTATCGGAAGCTTTTTCCCTGAACAAAAAACAAGAATTTTATTAGCAGCTCACTGGGATACTCGCCCTGTTGCCGATCAAGATACAGTCGGCCAACATGAACCTATTTTGGGTGCAAATGATGGCGGCAGTGGTGTTGGTGTTTTATTAGAACTTGCACGTCAGTTAGGTTCTTCGAACTTAAAGCCTGAAGTAGGTATTGATATCATTTTCTTTGATGTAGAAGATTATGGTAGACCGGCATTTGCAGAAGATCAGTCGGGAGATTCTGGATATTGCTTAGGTTCTAAATACTGGGCAGAAAACCCTCACGTAGAAGGTTACCAAGCCTATTATGGAATTCTTTTAGATATGGTGGGTGGTAAAAATCCTACTTTCTTAAAAGAAGGTGAATCAAGACAATATGCTCCAAGAATTGTAAGAAAAGTTTGGAAAACTGCAGAGAGAAAAGGTTTCGGCGGGTTGTTTGTCAATCAAGACGGCCCTCAATTAATGGACGATCACGTGTATGTAAATCGCATCGCAAGAATCCCAATGATTGATATTATCGACCTTGACCCTACGGGACAGAGAACATTCTTCAAGCACTGGCACACGCATCAAGATAATATGGATGCAATCAGCAAAGAATCATTGAATGCTGTTGGGGTAACTTTACTCCAAGTATTATATAACGAATAAGGGATTTAAATTCTTGATTCAAATGAAGCTACTTTAATCGTTTAGATTGGAGTAGCTTTTTTATTTCTTTTAGAGCTGTTTCGAACATGCTCTTAATTCAAGTAAGTATAGTACTTATTGTAAATGTTTATTGATAAATGCTATTATTATCATCTTTCATATTACACAATATGAATATAATATGAATTTTAGGTTAAATTTGATTTGAGTTTAAGCTAAACCTATTTATAATTTACAGAAATGAAGAAAAAACTAATTTTTATCTTAACTCTATTTATCAGTCAATTTTCCTTCGCACAAGACAATCCCTCATTAGGGTCGTGGTATGTCTACAATGGCTTTTATCAATTAAACCCTAAATGGGAATTATTCTTTGAAAGCCAAGTGAGAACGTATGAATTTGCATCAGATGCACAAAGTTTTTTTGTACGTCCATTTTTGAGTTATTCCGTGGATAAAAATTTACAAATTGGATTAAGTCAGGAATATCATTCCAATTGGTCTGAGCCATTTGATGGCCAATCAAAAATCAATAGTAGTGAGTATAGAACTACCTTGCAGGTGATCAGTAAACAAGCATTCGGCAGGGTGCACCTTCAGCATCGTTACAGATATGAGTTAAGGTCTATTGAAGGTGACTTTAAAACAAGAGCCCGATATAGACTACAGATGGGTATTCCATTAACCAGTAAAGTCATTGAGAAAGGAGTTATCTTTACCACTTTTGGTAATGAAATTCTAGTGGATGTAACACCAAGTGCACAATTAAATCAGAACCGAGCTTATGCCATGTTAGGATATCAATTGACACCTACATTAAACCTACAGTCAGGTTACATGTATTTATCAAAAAATGGTCATCCTAATGAACATAGGTTTCAACTGTTTATTACTCAGAAATTGAAGTTCTATAATTAGAAATTGAAGAATGATAAATTGAAAATAGTAAGGTTTAAGGCTAGTTCAATCTCCATTGAGTTAGCCTTATTTTTATGCCTTTTATTTGATAATACAGCTTTTCTATAGATACTTATACTCATCTATTATTAGTGTTTTTGAGATATAAAACAGTCCTTGTTGAGTCTTTTTTTGAAATTTATTTATAGAAAAAACGAAGGATTGAAAAAATAGCTAAAATTGAAGCTAGAAGGGTCATTTAGGTGATTTTTTAGTTTTTATTTTAGCTATTCATTTTTTGTGAAAGGCAGATTTTCAAGAGCTAACTTGAGAGGGAAATTTGCATTGCTGACTTTTTTTCAATTACCTTTGTGATCGTAATAACACAATTTACTCTAAAACTAAAAAAGGGGGTATCATTATGTTGGTCTTTAATTTACATATCGAATCGTAGACTGAAATTCAAAATTTCTTGATGTTTTGAATTCCGCCATCTTTATCAAAAAGCATGGCCTAATCTCTATATCAGTCTATCACCATTTTAATTTAATTTTTTCTATCAGGTTGAATTTTCAATCCTGAGCCACTGTATACTATTGTTTTTACATAAAAAGTAATACAATATTATTTACAGTGGGTTGATTTGTATATCAAAAATTATGGGCCAACAGAAACTGAAGGGTAAACACCTTCGTGCCATTCAATATGCTTCGAATAAAGCCATTAGTCTTGCTGTTCAAATAATGGCGAAGCATTATAAACATACCTCAATGCAAGATCAATTATCGTTGCTTGAGGACGTCAAAAACAATTATTCGAAATACTTGGAAGATGTAGTACTATCACCAATTGCCAAGGTATTTCAACCAGAAATTAATGTTAAGCGAAAGCAAGTAGAACTCTTACCGGAAGCCAAAGACTTTAACGTTTTTGGACGCCAACATATCAGTAGCAATGCCTACCAACAAATGCGATGGGCAATGAAATTACCGGTAGTGCATAGCGGAGCCATGATGCCCGATGCTCACCAAGGATATGGACTTCCTATCGGAGGTGTTTTAGCGACCAATAATGTAGTCATTCCATACGGTGTGGGAGTAGATATTGGTTGCCGTATGAGTTTGACGATTTATCCTCTTCCTACTAATTTCTTGAAGCGATATGAATTCCAAATCAAAAAAGCCTTAAAGGAATACACCAATTTTGGTACTGGCGGTGAGTTGGGAATTGCTCAAGAACATGAGGTTTTAGATCGAGAAGAATTTTTAGCCACTTCATTATTGCGACAATTGCATGGAAGAGCGGGGAGACAATTGGGAACTTCGGGTTCTGGAAATCACTTCGTGGAATTCGGTACAGTAATGCTTCCTGCTGATAATCCTTTTGATTTGGAAAGTGGTGAATATGTAGGTTTACTTGCTCACTCTGGCTCAAGGGGATTAGGAGCAACGGTTGCCAATCACTACACTTCCATCGCCAAAGAAAAATGCCTTTTACCTTCACCGACTCAAAATCTAGCATGGTTAGATTTGAATACACAAGAAGGACAAGAATACTGGCTTTCGATGAATTTGGCAGGAGATTATGCAAAAGCTTGTCATGATCAAATCCATTATCATTTGGCAAAAGCTTTAGGGATTAAAGCTGTAGCGAAAGTAGAAAACCATCACAATTTTGCTTGGAAAGAAAAGCAGGCTGATGGTACAGAATGTATTGTACACCGTAAGGGAGCAACACCTGCAGGAAAAGGAGTGTTGGGAATTATTCCTGGTTCTATGACTGCTAATGGTTACATCGTGCAAGGGAAAGGTGAAAATGCATCTTTACAATCCGCTTCCCATGGTGCAGGGCGTCAGTTTTCTCGATCAAAAACCAAAGAGAAAATAACGGGCAGTCAACTCAAAAAAAATCTTCAAAAAGAACAAGTGACATTGATTGGAGGAGGTTTGGATGAAGCACCTATCGCTTATAAAAACATAGAAGAAGTGATGCAAAGCCAAACCAATTTGGTAGATGTAGTGGGGACATTTTCTCCTAAAATAGTTCGAATGGATAAAGCATAGTGAAGATGGGAAAGTATAATTCAGAATTATTTATTCAGATCACCTCAGGAAGAGGTCCGGCGGAATGTTGTTGGGTAGTCGCTAAGCTTTTGAAAGAAGTATTGGATGATTTGAAATCAAAAAATATCAATCATCAAGTACTTTCTAGGTCAGAAGGTCCATTGCATCATACCATCAGTTCAGTACTTATTAAAGTCACTGGAAATGATTTGGAAGAGGAACTGAAGGAGTGGAAAGGAACCATTCAATGGATTGGGAAAAGTCCATTTCGGAAGTTTCACAAGCGAAAGAATTGGTTTGTAGCTATTGATTTCTTTCAAGAAAAGACAATCGAAAAATTGAATACTAAAGACCTGCAATTTCAAACTTTTAGAGGATCAGGTCCAGGAGGACAGCATCGAAATAAAGTAGAAACAGCCGTTCGAGTAACGCATGTTCCAAGTGGTATCAGTGTGGAAGTATCAGATGGTAAATCTCAGCATCAGAACAAGCAAAAAGCGTTGGAGAAGATGAGAGAGAAATTTGAACTTTTACGCCTTGAGCAGACCAAAGAAAAATTGGAACAGCAATGGATGAATCATCTAGCCTTGGAAAGAGGTAATGCGGTAAAGGTTTATAAAGGAACTCAATTCAAGCAGTAATAAAGCAATTAAAACTATTAAAATTTAGAATTATGTTTTTCAAAAAAATGATCAAAAAGTAATGAAGTATAGGAAAGAAATAACTCAATTGAGTCTATACCCTCATTAAACAGGAAGCAGAGTACTGATTTGGTGAGGCTTGGACTCCCATGTCTTGACGGGCATAAAACATGAAGTCCAAATTGCAATCACAAATCGTTATGCAAACCGATATTTTAGAACTTGTTCTAGCATCTGTTGATGTGGAGCAATATTATTTTCCATATAAAAAAGAAGAATACGTACGTCATTTCTTAGAAATGGCCATTGCACAAAACCTCAATTCAAAATCGTTATTGAAGAAAAGTGCTTTTGAATTTTTATTGAATAAATCGGCTTTTAATCGCTTAACTGCTCAAAGTGGAAGTACTCATTATTCGAAAGAGAATTTAGCTTTAGTAAAGCAAGAAAGTTTAAAGCAGTTTAAAGTCACTTTAGATCGTTGGGGGGAGTTTGAGAAACATCGAAATGATGATTGGTATCAAACCTCTCTGCCGGGAGAAAACTTGGTGTTACAACTGAATTTTGATTTTGAACATGACTTATTTTACAGAAAAAATTTTAAAGTAAAAAAGTGGCATCCTTTCGTAAGTTACTCTCATCCGATATCGAAAAAGAATAACACCATGGCTTGGTCGAGAATTGATTTTAATCTTGATACTGGTGAAGCTTTTATTGAAGAAATTCAGAATGATTGGTTAAGAGATGCGTTAAGTACTCATCGAAAAATAAAATCAACACCAGAGAAAAAACAGAAGAATCATTGGATTACAGATTATGTATCCTTGGAAGATTTAGATCAATATATCACTACTTTAAAAGAGTATAATAAATATTGGTCTGAAGCCATGTTGATGTGTTCTATCCAATTTCTTTTGAAAGAGATTGGTGTCGATAAAATCTATTATCACACTTTTGAAAGTGGAAATTACTTTAAAAAATTAGAAGACTGTCCACCTCCAAAATCTTTGTATACCAAGCTTCCTCAGAAGTTTGGTTTTAAGAAGACAAAAGAAATGCCTCAGTTTTGGCAAGAGGAACAGTTTTTAAAGAAAAGAATTCGAAATTTCGAAGGTGAAATTTTTTGTTTTGACTTTAGAAGTTAATTAAGATCCCCATAAGTTTTAATGATTTGAAGTTTATGGGGATTCTTCATCTTGATAGAGTTCTAATCCACCACCCTGGCGCAAGTGTTAAGCCGATAGGCGTCACTTGTGTCTAATAATCGGAGAAGTCTCCCGACTTCCGAGTCAACATAAGGAAGGAACAGATATTATAGGGAAATCAAATTTTCTAAATCCTTTCTCTTGTAAACCTAATTGTTTGTGGGGTAGGGAGTCAACAGACTCCTTCAAAATATAGACACAAGTGATGCCTCCGGCTTAACACTTGCGCCAGTTATTGAGTTTCTTCATCTTGATAGAGTTCTAATCCATTTTTGAAGATGGTCTTAATTCTATTTCTTAATGCTTGAGGTTTGATAACTTCAAGAGAAGATCCAAATCCTAAAAGAAGACGTTCTAACTCATAATTAATATGAACATTAATTTCTATAGTAATGCTTCCATCTTTTTCTTTACTAAGAATTTGTTGGGAGTGGTGTAAAGGCTTTGTGATAACATAAGGAGCATTTTTTCCATCAATTTTTAATTGAATTTTTTTCAGGTAACTAATTGGAAGTACTGAAACGCCAACAGTATGTTTATAATATTCATCGCCATTGAAATTTTCATCAGAGTATTCTCTATTTAAATCGTAATCGACCTTGATGATTCGATCTAAAGCTAAAGTCAATAATTCCCGACCTTTTTTTCTACCAACAACAAACCACCTGTTATTATATTCTTTTAAAATAAAAGGAGTGAGGTGAATTACTGAAGATGCTCTTGATTTAAAAGATTTATATTCGATCACAAGACAAACCTTTTTAAGAATCGCTTGATATAAAGTATCTAGGTGTTCTAACCCTTTTAAACCTTCATTTTTATCTAAATGAATAATAGCATTTTGGTCACTTTTTTCACTGTAGACTTTATCTTCTAGTCTTTGTATGATGCCATTTAATTCAGAAAAAAGAGAGAAGTCTTTGAACTGTTTGAGCATTTCTACCGATTCAGAAAGTACACTCATATCATTTTCAGTCAGAGGAATATTGGTGATGGAATACTCCTCATCTTCATATTTATAATACTTTCGATCATAAACTATAATAGGAGCATTATAACCGAGTTTATCACTTCTCATCATTTGAATATCCAATTGAATACTTCTTTTACTCACATTAATATCCCTTCCCTCGTATTCAAAAAGAGCTTCCGAGCATTCTTCAATCAAGTCATTCAAAGTCCATTTCCTATACTTATTCTGAAGACATTTATCGATGGTTTTATAGCGAATTAGAGCGTTTTTATTTTGTGCCATAAAATAAAATTAGAAATTATTTACAACTACGCAAAATGATTGCGTAGTAGCTTTTCACCTTTGAACTATCAAAAAATAAAACACAAAATGATTAATGGAAATACCTTAATAGCGATGGGTTATACCCCAGGAAAGTGGTTCAAAGAAGCCCTTGAGTACATCAATTCGAATGAGTTGTCAGAAGAAGAAATGAAGGACTATTTGAAGCAATTCAAAACCACTCCCAAAATGGAATTACATCAAGAGTCTATTCCGTATGCCATGAACATAAAAGCTGAAAATGAATTGGAAGAAAGCAATGTTCAGTCGGTGAAAAATACGATGGATTTGGTGATGAAAACACCTACTGTAGTCAATGGTGCAGTAATGCCGGATGCTTGCCCTTCGGGAAGTAAAGGAACGATACCAGTTGGCGGAATTGTAGTCACTAAAAATGCAATTCACCCTGGTATGCACAGTGCAGATATCTGCTGTTCTTTGATGTTGACAGATTTAGGAAAAGTAGGTCCTAAAGAGGTATTGGATGTAGCACAAAACGTTACCCATTTTGGTCCTGGCGGAAGAGATCGAGATACGCAGTTTAGGTTTCCGACTGATTTACTAGAAGCTTTCGAAAGTAATTTCTTTACTAACAGAGAAGAAATCATCAAAACAGCGAGAGCACATTTAGGAACGCAAGGCGATGGGAATCACTTCTTGTTTGTGGGTACTTCAAAAGCCACCGGCAATACCATGTTAGTGACTCACCACGGGTCAAGAGGTGTAGGAGCAAAACTTTTCAAAAGAGCGATGCAAACCGCCGAGCGTTTCAGAAGAACACTTTCCCCAACTACTTTAAAGCAAAATGCTTGGATTCCTTTCGATACAGAAGAAGGACAAGCCTATTGGGATGCATTAAAAGTGATTAGAAAATGGACAAAACAGAATCACATCTGCATCCATGATGCAGTAGCAGAGCAATTAAAAGTGGACGTACAAGACCGTTTTTGGAACGAGCATAATTTCGTTTTCAAAGAAGGTGACCAATTTTACCACGCCAAAGGAGCAACGCCAATTCATACGCCTTTTTCCAAAGAGCAGGATGAAAGAAGATTGATTCCAATGAACATGGCAGAACCAATTTTGATTGTCAAAGGAAAAGCAACCGACACTAATATTGGTTTTGCTCCTCACGGTGCGGGTAGAAATGTCAGCAGATCGGCACATCGAAAAACCAAAGAAGCGATGACCAATGAAGAAGTTTTTGCACAAGAAACTGAAGGGCTAGATGTTCGTTTCTTCTTTGATAAAATTGATGTGACGGAACTTCCTTCCGCCTACAAAAATGCTTCTCAAGTTAGAAATCAAATGTATGAATTTGGTTTGGGAGAAGTGATTGACGAAGTGCTTCCTTACGGCTCAATCATGGCTGGTGATTGGGAAAGGGATAGACCTTGGAGAAGAAAAAGAGAGAGAAAACATGAGAAATAGAATCATAAAATACCTCGATAAATTAGAAGAGGAGAATAATATAAAAATACTTTTGGCTTGTGAAACGGGTTCAAGAGCATGGGGATTTGCATCTCCAGATAGTGATTTTGATGTCCGGTTAATCTATGTACACAAAACAGATTGGTACTTAGGTTTAAGCGAAAAAAGAGATTTTATAGATGCTTTTTATCAAGAGAAAGAAATTGATATTTGTGGATGGGATTTGAAGAAAAGCTTACAACTCTTAGCGAAATCAAATGCTTCCATTTTTGAACGAATTGGTTCTCCTTATGTCTATAAAGAAGCTGAAGGTTTTAGAGCGTCATTCTTAAAGTTGTCTGAAGAGAACTATTCCAAAATAGCGTCTATTCATCATTATTTGGGTTTGGCTAATAATGCAATGAAAGAGCTTAGAGAGCACGAAGCGTACAAGTTGAAGAAATTGTTTTATGCTTTGAGAGCAACACTTGCTTGTTTATGGGTTCTTGAAAAGGACGTTTATCCTCCTATGAAATTTGAGGTAATGTTGAATGACTTAGAATTACCTGTTGAGGTGAAAAATAAGATTGTTGAGCTTCTTCGTTTGAAAACGGAAAAAGAGGAATCGTATAGACACTTTGGAGAGGAGGCCCTTCTTGGATTTATAGAAGAGAGAATCCTTTCCGTTAAGGGAAAAGCAAAATCGCTTCCTGCATCTAATGGTAATTACGAATCACTAGAACGCTTTTTTAAAACAACAGTAAAACAATACAATGACAATTGAAGAGCTTAGAAGAAAGGAGTTGATTATTCTGGAGTGTATTAGCGGTAGCAGAGCATACGGTTTAGCGACAGAACATTCTGATACAGATATCAAAGGTGTATTCATTTTACCCAAAGAAATGTATTATACCAATCAGTACATTCCACAGGTCAGCAATGAAACAAACGATATTGTATTTTACGAATTAGGTCGCTTTGTAGAATTGTTATCACTCAATAATCCCAATATTCTGGAATTACTTTATACTCCTTCTTCTAAGGTCCTTTATAAACATCCCTATTTGTCTGATTTAAAGCCTTCGATTTTCCTCTCAAAACTATGTGAAAAGACTTTTGGTAACTATGCTTTGTCACAGATAAAAAAAGCAAAAGGACTAAAAAAGAAAATAGTGAATCCTATGTCCAAAGAAAGAAAAAACTTGCTTTCGTTCTGTTATGTAAATGAAGAGAAGGACTCTATTCCAGTTTTGGATTTTTTGAATAAAAAAGGATGGAAGCAAGAGGAAATAGGGTTAGTTCAAATTCCTCATATGAAAGGTATTTATGGTCTTTACCATGCAGAAAAAGGGATTTATAATGGTATCATTCAAAATGAGCAATCCACTGAAGTGGCTCTAAGTTCAGTATCAAAAGAGGCAATACAAGAAGGTCTATTATATTGTAATAAGGAAGGTTTTTCGACTTATTGTAAGAAATATAAAGAGTATTGGAATTGGGTTGAGAAAAGAAATAAGAGCCGGTATGAATCCACATTAAGTAATGGGAAAAATTATGATGCTAAAAATATGATGCATGTTTTCCGATTACTGGATATGGCTATTGAGATTGGAAAAAACAAGAAGGTCATGGTTGAACGTCCCAATAGAGGATTTCTATTAGGGGTAAAATCAGGAAAGTATGAATATGATGATTTAATAGAATTAGCGAATGATAAACAAAAACAATTAAAAGAAGCATTCAAAAATTCAACATTACAATCTACTCCCAATAGCGATAAAATTAATCGAGTTCTTTATGAGATAAGGAATCGTTTCTATACAAAATAACCGAAGGTCAAGCATAAGTTACTTCAATTCCCTTACTGAACTACTCTCCCCCTAGTGCAAGTGTTAAGCCGACAGGCGTCACTTGTGTCTTACAATCGGAAAAGTCTCCTGACTTCCGAATCAATATAACGAAGGAACAAATAAGATAGAAAGACCAAATTTTCTAAATCCTTTCTCTTGTAAACCTAATGGTTTGTAGGTTAGGGAGTCAACAGACTCCTTCAAAATATAGACACAAGTGACGCCTCCGGCATAACACTTGCGCCAGTGAAGGGAGGATGCATACAGAGAGATACACTCCCCAAAACGTCTCAATTAAAAAAATGCCTCCTCACAAAGTCACTCTATCCCAATAAAATTTGATACACGAATAGACCAAAAAATAAAAGTTATAACTCCTTTTTAATCTGCATTACTAAATAAGAAAACCCATAAACATCCTTTGAGCCTCATTATTATCAAGTACCAATCTGTATAATGGCACGTGCTTTTGAGCGTTGAACCTCCCCGAAAACTCATCGGTGCGATTTAGAATAACACCTTTTCTAATTTAGCATAAAATGAGTGTAATGATTGGCCGGCATCATTACAGAACTGTGTACAAATTTTTTTGAAATGAAAATGAAACTATTGCTCTCTCAATGGCTCTTGCTTATTGGCTGCCTTCTGTGGTCAAACTTGAGTCTATTCGCCCAACAAGCTGACGGTAGAGAAGTCTACCTCCAAGGCTTTCACTGGGAATCCGCTGATGCTACTACCAAGGATTGGTGGATCAATCTAAACGACAAAGTCAATGCTATTCAATCAGCAGAAATCGATGGGGTATGGTTACCGCCATCTTCCGATGCTGCAGATAGGGCAGGTTACTTACCACGTAAATGGTACGACTTAAATTCTAACTATGGTACTCAACAAGAATTAATTGATCTTATTGCACACTTCAACAGTAAAGGCATTGTTTCCATTGCTGATATTGTGATCAATCACAGAGTGGGTTGTGTAGGTTGGGCAGATTTCTGCGAACCTGAATTAGGCTGTAATGCCATTACGGCTGATGATGAGGTAAACCAACAATTTCCTGGTCAAGGCTGTGGTGATTTTGATACAGGAACACCTTACAGTGCAGCAAGAGACATCAACCACAATGATTTCGAGACAAGACAGGCCATTAAGGATTGGATGAACTGGCTGAAATCGGATATTGGTTACTCTGGTTGGAGATACGATTTTGTTCATGGCTTTGGAGCTGGATTCTTCGCAGAATACAACAATGCTACCAATCCGTATATCTCTATCGGTGAAAACTGGACAGGTGATACACAAACCATCATCAATTGGATGGATGGTACACAAGGTACCTCTACAGCTTTCGATTTTCCTTTGAAATTTGCTTTGCATGAAGCTGTAAATGGAAATTATGGAGCGTTGAATAATGGAGGAAAAATGCCAGGTGTTGCAGGTGTTTGGCCACAAAATTCAGTGACTTTCTTAGAGAATCATGATACAGAACCTGTCCGTCAAGGAGATCATCCTGGATCGGCATTCCCAAATGATCCAAGTTCAAACTCTCAAATTTTACAAGGATATGCTTACATTTTGACCCATGCAGGATCACCGATGGTCTTTTATTCTCATTTATTCGATTATGGAATTTACGATGAGATTGCCAAGATGGTCGCTTTGCGTAAAGCAAATGGCATCTATAACAACAGTACAGTAAGTATCCAACAATCAGGTGGAAACGGCTATGCAGCGATTATTGATGATAAAGTTGCTGTTCGTATTGGTAATACCTCTTGGTCGCCAGGTGGAAATGGTTGGGTATTACAAGCTGATGGATTGAATTATTCTATTTGGGATAAAGGTGAAGGTGTAAACGAAAATCCATTAGTGAGCATCGACCCTTCTATTTTACAATCAGATATTCCCGTTCAAGTAACGCTTTCAGTAGTTGATGATCAAGATATTGATTTACCGATTTATTATACTATTGATGGTTCAACACCTACTACTTCATCTACACTTTATACCGGTGAGTTCACATTATCTTCTACGGCAACAGTGAAAGCAATTGCAGTAGATAGCGGTGGAAAAATAGGTTATGCTGAGCACAAATATTATATAGGAGAGTCACTTCCTGAGATGGTGGTTTATGTCAGAAAACCTGCAGGCTGGGGAACATTATATGCTCATCACTGGAATGCTGTTCCAGCAGGAGTGAGTGCAGATACAGAGTGGCCAGGTGTTGTAATGGAAAAAGTTGCTGATACACAAGATTGGTATAAAGTTACCTTACCTGGAGTTGAGGAAGCGAGTTTTGTAATTCATGATTACGATAACAACCAAGATGAAGATATTACGATAACTGGCACTGCATGGTACGATCAAGGGGTCGTTTCTTCCACTTGTACGGTGGATTGTCCCGATATTGTTATTCCTGTAGAAGTGAATGCGAGTATTTCACCTCAATCGACCAATTTTGAAAATCAGATTTCTGTTACTCTTTCAGGGACAACGGATGCTACAATTTACTACACTTTAGATGGTAGCACACCCACTATTTCTTCTGATGTATATCAAAGTGAATTAACAATTACAGCCACAACTACTGTCAAAGCAATCGCAGTTTTAGAGGGTACTTCTTCAACAGAAGTTTCAGCCACTTATACTAAAGAGGAAGATGATGTTATCATTACGGTTCCAGCAAAGAAATCAAACTTTACATGGGACAATGCCACCGTTTATTTTACAATGACGGACCGTTTTTATGACGGGGATCCATCCAATAATAATCCTTACAACAGAGGCAAAAATGGAAATGGTCAAGACTATACCGATGATTCTTCAGCGGGTGAATTCCATGGGGGAGATTTGAAAGGGATGACGGCCAAACTTCGCGAAGGTTATTTTGAGTCTATCGGTGTCAATGCCATATGGATTACTTCTCCCGTAGAGCAAATGCACGGATGGGTAGGCGGTAGTTCTGATGGTTCATTCCGTCATTACGGCTACCACGGTTACTATGCTATGGATTGGACGGAAATTGATCAGAACATGGGTACGGAAGCAGACTTCCAAGAGTTTGTAGACGAAGCCCACAGCAGAGGAATCCGTATCGTGGTGGATGTAGTAATGAACCACACGGGTTATGTGACCATGCAAGATATGGAACAATACAACTACGGTTCTGTTGATCCAGCTTGGAGGTCTTGGCAACCTTCTGGAAGTGAATCATGGCATTCTTATCACGAGAAGTTTGTAGACTACAATAGTGGGGGAACATGGATCTCGAATTATTGGGGGCCAGATTGGATGCGTCACCCAGATATTGACGGTTATGATGGGTGTTCTTCCGGTGGAGGAATTGATAACTGTGTAGGTTTCTTACCGGACTTAAAAACGGAAGATGTAGGAGAAGTGGGGATTCCTCCAATCTTAGTGACGAAGTGGACGCAAGAAGGAAAATTCGATCAGAAAAAAGCGGAATTAGATGCCTTTTTCAATGCGACAGGACTACCTAGAGTAGTTTCCAACTACATGATTTTCTGGTTGACAGATTGGGTAAGAAAATATGGTATTGATGGGTTTAGAATTGATACAGCCAAACACGTAGAGTTGGAACGTTGGTCAAGACTGAAGCAATATGCCATTCAAGCATTAAAAGATTGGAAAGCGGAGAACCCAGAAAAAGCAATGGATGATCTGGAGTTTTGGATGACAGCCGAAGTTTGGGGTCACGGAAAAAACAAATCGGAATACCATACAGACGGTCAGTTTAATTCTGTAATCAACTTTAATCTGAAAAATGATGCAAGAGTTTCTTCACGTGATGCTTCTTCATTGGAATCATTGTATTCTGAATATGCAACCATCAACGACGATCCAACTTGGAACTCATTAAGCTACTTATCATCTCATGATGTAGTGCCATTGTTTGACAGAAATAGCTTACAATCTGCCGCACCCGGTTTCTTATTGTTACCCGGTGGTATTCAAATTTTCTACGGTGATGAATCAGGTCGTCCGGAAGGAAATTGGAGTGATGCAGAGCAAAATACACGTTCAGATATGAACTGGGGTAACTTCAATACCAGCCAACATGAAGTATGGAAAAAGTTAGGAACATTCCGTAGAGATCACCCTGCAGTAGGAGCAGGATCACATCAAAAAATCGGAGATGCACCGTATACTTTTGTTCGTGATTACAATAACCAAGAATTGGAAATTGCCGACCGCGTGATTGTAGCAGTGGGTGCACAAGGCAATGTGACTTTCAATGTCTCTGAATATTATGAGGAAGGTGATACGATTGTAGATCATTACACGGGTGCTATGCAGGTAGTAGCAGGTGGTCAGGTTTCATTTAATGCAGACAGCGAGGGCATCGTTCTATTATACAGTAAAAACTATACATTCGTGTCTAGACCAGTGCTCACTATCTCACCCGATACAAGATATGACGAAAACAGCATCACGGTTTCTATCTCAGCAGTAGATGCAGACGATCCAAATCCTAGTATTTACTACACTTTGGATGAGACTGCAGATCCAGCGGATTATATGAATTGGACGGCTTATGCAGGACCTTTCACATTGAATGAATCAGCAACTGTAAAAGCCGTAGGCATCAATGCCGAAGGACGTACAGGTTCGGCAAGTAAATCATATTCTATTGGTCAGATTGATCCAATCACAGTGTATTTCTACAAACCATCAGATTGGGGTTCTGCCCATATGCATCACTATGATGCGGAGCCAGTTGGTGTGACGGATGATACTGTTTGGCCGGGTGTTCAAATGACTGATATCGGCAGTGGCTGGTATGAAGCTTCCGTTACCGCTTTAAGTACAGGAATTGTATTTAATGACAATGGAGGAGCACAGTCAGATGATTTGTCAAGAGAAAGAACGGGTTGGTACAAAGACGGTCAATGGACGGATACTTGTCCTGGAAATTGCCCTGGTCCACAAAAACCCGATGTGATGATTTCTCCAAATGGTGGAAACTTCCCAACCGGAAATGTGAGTGTGCAACTGACAGCTACAAATGAGGGTGTGATTTATTATACATTAGACGGGACAACTCCTGACGAAAATTCAACACCCTACTCAAGTAGCATTTCTATTCAAGGAACAGAAGGGCAATCGGTCACTTTAAAAGCGATTGCTTACAATGAAGTAGGAGCATCAACTGTTGAAACAGCGACTTACACTTTCAACCCTGTTCAGTCATTTACGATTTACGCAAAAGGATATTCTCATGTGTATTATTGGGAGGTTTCTCAAAATGGAACTGTGGTTGAGGAAAATCCTGTTTCATGGCCAGGTATAGCAATGGTTTCTGCCCCTGAAGTTGGAAGCGGATGGATGAAATATGAAGTAACCGGTGGTACTTGTGCCAATGTGATTTTCTCTAATGGAGGAGCAGGCCAAACCGATGATAGAAGTACTTGTGGCAACGAAGGTAAAGGATTCGAAAATGGTCAATGGATAGTGTTAGATACAGGAGTTGATGAAACCGATCCAACATTAGGAATGACACCTTCAACAACCTTCAGTGGATCAGGTACCGTAAGTATTACAGCTTCGGATAATTCAGGAATTGCTCCTACCATTTATTACACTGTAGACGGTTCTACGCCTACCACTTCATCTTCATCAGGAGTAGGTAGCGTATCCATTGCTTTAAACACTGTAGGAACACACGTAGTTTCTGCTTTTGCAGTAGACGCATCAGGAAATACTTCAACCACTCAATCCACAACTTACGAAGTAACGGAAGCAACAGGTGGTTTTACAGTGTACTTCCAAGGAGTAGATAATCCATTGATACATTATTGGAATGCCTCTCCAGCAGGAAGCATCGCAAGCACAACATGGCCGGGAGCAACATTGTCAGAAGGAACAGATGGATGGTGGTTTTTTGAGTTTCCATCAAGCGTGTCTTCGATCAACCTATTGTTCCATAATAATGCAGGGTATCAATCTCCCGATTTATCAAGAAGTTCAACAGGTTGGTATAGAGATGGACAGTGGTACGACCAAAAGCCGATCGATCCAACAGGTTTGACCATCCACTTCAAAAGTTCATGGGGAAATAGCACAATGATTCACTATTGGAATGCCTCCAACGGAGGATCATCAGCTTGGCCCGGAGAAAACATGATAGATGAAGGAAGCGGTTGGTATAAGTACACCATCGAGGGTGCTACATCTACCAATCTACTTTTTCATAACGGTAGCGGAACACAAACTGCTGATTTATCCAGAACGAATGAGGGATGGTATAAAGACGGAGTCTGGCATGATAGAAATCCAGAGTTGAGCGTATCACGTTTGAGTAATTCATTAGTGGAAGAATTGAAAGTAAACGTGTATCCAACTGAGGTAACACAGCAGCTTACAATTGCACTAAATTCTCAAGAAGCATTAAGTGCTATAGTCACGATTTTCGACCTAAATGGTAGAATAGTTTCGTCAGCACAACTTCAGTTTAATGCTGTAAATAAACAACTTAAATTGGATACTGAAGGACTTACTTCTGGTTTACACCTTATCAGAATTGAAGTCAAAGATCAGATCATCACGAAGAAGTTTATTAAAAAATAAGGACTAATAATTCCTATTGAAGCACATAGTAGAAATGCTATGTGCTTTTTTATTACCTCGCTCAAAGATATTGACTAGTGCAAGTGGTAGTTGTGTATTACTATTCCACTTCAGGTAAAATCTCTTGTAATTGATGCTCTTCAATAACTTCTCCCAACATTACTTTGATCCCACTGCCCAATATAAAGACTCTCAAGAATCGTTTCTTTTCTTCATCTTCATAAAGGAGTTGAAGCACATTGTTATGAGTAAGTTTTTTACCTTCGAAGAGCTTTCCTTTATTTTGTTCACTTTGGTAAAAGTTAGTACTCTCATAGTAGAGTATTTTCTCGAACTTATCAAGTTCTGTTTGATAAGGATTCAATCCAATTTCACTACTATCCGTCATCTCTTTTTCTAGAAATAAAAGTCGCTCCGCAGGAGAAGAATGATAAAATAACGCCTCTTCTGTCTCAAGCATAAATTGATAAGAGACCATACCGTTGTTCCAGTCCAGCTGATTGATTTTTGTGATATGATGATCATCTCCTTTCAAATGAATGACACTATTTAATCGAATATCATTGATATCTTGATGGAAGAGATTAAAGTACTGTCTTTTTCTTTTGGGTAATTCAGCTTGTTGATAGGTAATTTCTCCCTCTAATTCATCTTCTTGAATATTGAAATACTCATGGATTTGATTCTTCAAATCGACTAATTCTGCAAGTTTATCTTCATTTCCAGTGATTAAAGCAATTTGTTGTCTGAAAGGATATTTTGTAATGGCACATAGACAATACTTATTCAACTCGACTCTTCTGATGTAAAGTTGTTCAATATTTTCAGGATCAAAATGCTTCGAATAACGGTCATCATCAAAAATGATATTAATGGCAAAACTATCTTCTGAGATTACGATCCTAATGGTATCTTCTTTATTTTTTAGATAATAGCGTTTCCCCAAAAAATAAGTAATAAAAGCAGTAGGGATAAGGAATAATAGCTCAGGGTTTGATAAAGTCAGCGGAAAAGTAGCTACAAAGGAAAAAATGAAAAGGAACAATTCGCCTTTCTTATCTTCATTTCCGATTTTTCTTTTATACTCTTCCTGTAATGGTTTCGATAGCTTTCCTTTTATGGTAAATAAATATCCACCATTTCTAGTTTCTATAATATTCATCGTTTAGCTTTTAGAAATTTCAATTGTAAGATTGGAATAAAGTACAATTCTGAACCAATTATTCTGATTCAGATTTTTATAGAATCGTTGCTGAACAGGAATTTCTTTCTTCTCTGCATAGCTACTTAGGAAGAGACCTGATGTTTCTTCAATCAACTCAAATAATTCATTTTTATAATGAAAAATGTTTGGAAGATGTTCCCATGAAATATTACTTGTAAACCCTGTTTCTCTGAAAAATAGAGTAGTATTAATTTTAGATTCTTTATAGAAGTGTTCTTCTTTTTTATAAAGAATAGAAAGGTCTTTTCCTGTTTCTACCCAAAACAATTGGTCAGGTAAACTTTGATCCCAGTTGTATTGAAATTTTTTGAGGATGATGCCTTCTTCTGTACCAAAGGAAAGTATTTGCCCAACACTTTCACCTTTTGGGAGATCACTTTCAATTAAACTTTCTTTTTGATGTCCTACCACTTGGTACTCACCTTCCACGTAATAATCTTCTATTCCCAAAAATTGTTGAAGTGTATCTTCTAGTTCCCTTCCATCCTTTGCAGGCAGTCCTTTTGCATTAAAACAATCATACTTTTGATGGTCTTTAGTAATCAACATAAGATCTACTTTCGCGTGATCTGAATTTCTAGTTTTGTCAGAATTATACTTTAAATAAAACTGGGCAATTTGTTGAGTAGGTATTCTAAATTCCGTTTTACCATTTTGAATATGTAACTCCTCATTTGTACATCGTATTTTTGATTTACCTTTTGTTAAATAAAGAATTGCAGATGAACCAAAATATAATAGAGAAGGAATCCCCAAAAAAGTAAAACCTTTGATCCACGTTTCAAAAATAGGATAAGGGATAGCCGTAAAACTGATAACGGTTCCAATCCCCAAAAGAGGCAATGTTTTTTTGAGAATAGAAGTAAGATGTTTTCTACCCCAATTGATTTTTGCGGATAGTTCTAGTCTGCTTACACTAAGTTTCATTGAAGTCGTTTATTTTGGATACACTATTTGCTCTATTTAAAGGTACATTTTTTAGCTGATATATAATAGCTTGCTACCTCTCTGGCGCAAGTGATGTCTTCGGCTTAATACTTGTGCCAATAGGATGGTGGTATTTTAAAAAACAAAAGAAATGTTTAAATCAGAAACTATCATATTTAGCAAAGTAATCTCAAATCATAAAGTAGTAGAAGTTCTTAAAAGCTTTTTTGAATTAGAAGACAATCAAATAAAGCATATGGATGAAATTGACGCACCTATAACGGATGTACTATTGATTTATGATACTGAGAATTATAAATCAGGAGATTTTTTAATGCATATAGAGTTATATTTTACAGGGATTGATTCTTTTGCTTTACAAGCTTTAATCGAATTTTTAGTATCTCATTTAAATATCGAAATTTTATATGATGATGGTTCTATTAGTTTTAATTCCTGCTTATTAATTGATAAAAAAAAGAAAAGATATAAAGTAATGTTAGATGATGATTTAGATGATCTTTACATATTAGAGAAAGAGATTTTAAACTAATCACTCCTGGCGCAAGTGTTAAGCCGATAGGCGTCACTTGTGTCCAACAATCGGAGAAGTCTCCCGACTTCCGAATCAACATAACGAAGGAACAGATATGAGAGGAAGTTCAAATTTTGTAAACCTTTTCCCTTATAAACCTATGGTTTGGGGGTTAGGGAGTCTACAGACTCCTTCAAAATATAGACACAAGTGACGCCTCCGGCTTAACACTTGCGCCAGTGGCACTTTGTGACACAAGTAAGTATTAAACCTTCCTCAAAACATAATGCTCCATTCCATAAGCCACGATCCCACCAAAAGTATAACTCACTATATCGCTCCAAAGGAATCCGTGCCCCAAGGTCAAACTACCAATAGTCGTTTTTCGGATGGCGACCAGCCAATCATAATCCAAGATTTGTTGTAATTCGATAAGATAGCAAATCAATACACTGATGATAAGTATCGTTTTTGAAGGACTTCTATTGAGTAAAAATGCGATGATAAAATAGAACATCACCGCATAGAAAAAATCGCCTAAATACGGGTAGATAAATTCGGGAGTAATGCGTGTTCTTGATAAAAGGCCTAAGCCGATTACAATGACGATATAAATAAAATAAAGCAGGCGGTTGCGTTGGTAAGTCATAATGAATGGAGTTTAGCTTAAAGATAAAAAAAGCCAACCTACAATAATGCAGATTGGCTAATTCTTTTAAACGGTATCGTTTAAAAATCTATTCTTTGATATCCAATTGGATACTTAAGTCTTTCAATTGTTGAGCATCAGCAACTGATGGCGACTCGATCATTACATCTCTACCAGAAGTGTTTTTCGGGAATGCGATGAAGTCACGGATAGAATCCACACCACCAAATAATGAGCAAAGACGGTCGAAACCTAATGCGATACCACCGTGAGGAGGTGCACCGTATTCGAAAGCGTTCATTAAGAAGCCAAACTGCTCTTGTGCTTCTTCAGGAGTGAATCCTAAAGCATCGAACATATCAGCTTGGTCCGACTTGTCGTGGATACGGATAGAACCACCACCAACTTCAACACCGTTGATGACCATGTCATATGCATTAGCACGAGCATTGTAACGGTCCGTTTTCAAGATTTCAGCATCTTCAGGAAGTACTGATGTGAATGGGTGGTGCATTGCGTGGTAATGACCAGTTTCTTCGTCTTTTTCGAACATTGGGAAGTTCACAACCCAAAGTGGAGAGAATTCTTGGCGGTTTCTTAAACCTAAACGCTCACCCATTTCTAAACGAAGTTCACACATTTGCTTACGCGTAGTGTCCAACTCACCTGATAAAACTAATAACAAGTCACCTGCTTCAGCACCTGCTTTTTCAGCCCATGCTTTCAAGTCATCTTGTGAGTAGAATTTGTCAACAGAAGATTTGAATGACCCATCTTCGTTGCACTTCACATATACTAAACCTTTTGCTCCGATTTGAGGACGTTGTACCCACTTCGTTAACTCATCTACTTGCTTACGCGTGTATGAAGCACAACCTTTCGCACAAATACCTAAAACGATCTCCGCAGAATCAAATACTTTGAAGCCTTTGTTTTGAGCAACGTCGTTTAAGTCTACAAATTTCATATCAAAACGAGTATCAGGCTTATCCGAACCGTAGTCACGCATAGCGTCAGCATACTCCATTCTTGGGAATTCAGGAAGTTCGATACCTTTCACCATTTTGAAAAGGTGACGCATCATTCCTTCGAAGTTGTTGATGATGTCCTCACGATCAACGAATGCCATTTCGCAGTCAATTTGAGTAAACTCAGGTTGACGGTCAGCACGTAAATCTTCATCACGGAAACATTTTACAATTTGGAAGTAGCGGTCCATACCACCGACCATCAATAATTGCTTAAATGTTTGAGGTGATTGAGGTAAAGCATAAAACTCACCTGGGTTCATTCTTGATGGTACCAAGAAGTCACGAGCACCTTCAGGAGTAGACTTGATCAATACTGGAGTTTCCACTTCAATAAAGTCTTGGTCTGATAAATATCTTCTTACCTCTTGTGCAATCTTGTGACGTAAAACTAATTTTTCACGAACAGGATTACGACGGATGTCTAAGTAACGGTATTTCATACGAAGCTCGTCACCACCGTCTGTTTCATCTTCAATTTTGAAAGGAGGAGTTTGTGCCTCATTCAAAATTTCCAAATCGCTTAAACGCAACTCAATATTACCAGTTGGGATATTAGGGTTTTTAGCCGCTCTTTCGATTACTTCACCTGTAGCTTGCAATACAAACTCACGACCTACTTTACGAGCAGTTTCTAATAGTTCAGCAGCAGCATTACCATCATCTTCGATCAACAACTGAGTGATGCCATAACGGTCACGAATGTCGATCCAAATTAAACCACCTTTATCACGGACAGCTTGCGCCCATCCGCTTAATGTCACCTTTTGCCCAATATGGCCTTCACGGAGTTCTCCGCAGTTATGCGTTCTAAGCATTTTATGTCTTTATTTATATTGTATTCTCTTGAATAAAGGGACTTATCAAATCATGAGACATGAGAAGCCACTAAACCGACTGCAAAAATAAGGAGTAGTTTGTAGAGGAAAAAACGATTTAAGAAATCCTTTTGACGGATTTGAAATTTTTTCTGTATTTTTTGAGAAATTGATAGTATAAATCCCTGATTTAGATACTTTTTCTAAAAATAAATTGAATTATTCATATGTATGAAGGAGGTAATCTAGGGTAATATCAATTTTATCTGAAGGAACGTACCGTGTAATTATGCCAAGATCTTCCGCTTTTTGTGCAGAATATTGTTCTAGACTTTGATTCTGAAGGTCAAATCCATTGGCAAATGTAGCTTCTTCAGTAGCATAAGAAAGGTCACTAGCTTTGATAAACTCAGACCCTATCATATTGGTAGTTCCTTCCACAATAGAAACCGTCATTGGTCTCATATTTTGGACTTTTTCTTTTAGAGAAATAAAATAATCGCTTTCGATGACTAACTTATTTTCATCTCTTTTTGATTGCTTTAAGAAGAAGTTTTCTTGAATCGTCCTAAAGATTACCATATCCACAGAAGTATCATCATTGATTACATTGATTTCATTGATGATTTGCATGGTATTATCATTTGATAGTTCGTTCAAGCATTGGTTTGGTAAGTAGATGGTAACTACATTTCCTTTTCGAGAACTGAAAATGTTTTTCATGTTAATGAATTGTTATGGTAGTAAATCTTGAAGTGATCAGGCACTTACATTACCGTAAATACATTACGGTTCATTGGTCCTAATATTAGTGATTGCTAAATAGGGTATTGTAACTTACTGATATTCCAAAATTACTTTTATCTCGATAAAGATGTGATGACCAACGTTATTAAAAATCAATAACTATTATTCTCTGCTTGAGTAGTATGTTCAATGTTGTGGGAATGATTTATTCTTCTTCAAAATCCTCTTCAGATCCTAAAAAGTTGATTTCTAAGAGTTGATCTAAGGATTCAATATGTGTTTCTTCTCCTAAATAAAATTCTGCAAATTGACTGTAAATCTCTTGAGGAGTCATGCCTTCTTCTCTTAAGTTTTTGATGGAGTCAGCACCTTGAGACTTTGATAATTTGTTACCGTTCTCATCAACAAGCAAAGGATGATGTAGGAATTCAATTTCTTCAAATGAATCAACTTCTAATTTGTTGGCCAAGAAAGTTTGAGCAATAGTAGATTCAACTAGGTCTTCACCTCTTACAATAAAATCGATATTATCATCAATATCATCAATCAAAGAGGCCAATTGATAAGCATAAATTCCATCTTTTCTTCGGAGTACAAAATCCTTCATCACCTCATTTAGATTGACGGCGATGTCTCCAATAAAAAGGTCTTCCAAAAGGATAGGAACATCAGAAGTTTTTACTCGAATAGCGGTTTCAGGGGTGTCGAAGGGTAGGCTCAAATCTCTGCAAGTACCAGTGTAAATTCCAGAAGGTGAAGTTTCAAGTATTTGTTTTCTAGAGCATTGACATGCAAATAAATCACCGTTTTCTTTCAGCTTTTCAAAAGCAGAAGTATAACGGTGATTTCTGATTTTTTGTGACCAGTTTTTGTGGAAATCTTCTACACTGAAAGGACCATTGTCATAGTCTAATCCAAGCCATTCTATCGACCTGAAAATATCTTCAATGTACTCGTCTCTAGTTCTTGTACTATCGATATCATCAATACGTAATAATATTTCTCCATCTTCTTGTCGGGCTAGAATCCAAGTAAGGATAAAAGAGAATGCGTTTCCGATGTGAAGGAAACCGCTGGGTGTTGGAGCAAATCTTGTACGCATTGATGTATCTTTAATTTAATTTTTCAGCAAAGGTACAAACTAGAAATGTAATCTGTTTAAGGGAGTGAATAAATAATTAAGGGTAAAATTAATTCGATTTAGCTAACAGTCTGTAAGAACCCATAAATAAGACTGAAAGCACGAAAACACATGCAAGTAATTCCATAATTTAATTGAGTTTGAAATAAAAATTAGTTATTGTTTTATGAAGACAATCTATTTAATGTAAAGGACAAGATTTTGTTTTGAATTTTTTGTGGTTATTAAGGTCTTGAGCAATTGTCAAGCTCCGATTATTGTCTTCTTTAGCAATTTACTAAAGTTCAAAAAAATACACTATTGTCATCAATCTAAAAGTTTCTCTTTGTTGAGATAGTACAATTAGTTATGACAATAGTGTAATTATATATCTAGTTATTAGACGTTTAGGTCGTCAGGTTAAAATGAAATCATAAAATAAGTGAAAACAAATTTTAACCTATGACCTAGTATTTTTATTGTTCAAGTTGACTTACAGCGTAAGCATAAGCACCTAATGAAATCGCTTCACTCGTTCCAATTTTAGAAACACCTACACCAATCTTAGGAGAAGCATCATACATCACTACGTGATCAGTAAAAGGTACTTTGATTTCGTGCTGATTGTTTTTCACGAAACTTGCTTTTTCATCCTCGTTTGTAAGATCAAATACTTCAGCCACAAGTCTATCTTCTCCATGGTTGTATTTAGAACGCATCTCTTTCAATACAGATGGCATAAATAATTCAGCAGCACCAGAAAGACCACCACCAATAACAACCAATGCATCAATTGTAGTTCCTAAAGTACACAATACATCACCAAGGTTTTCACCTAAAGTGTCAAATGCTTTTTGAGCACTTGCTTTATCACCTTCTTGCTCACCTTTTGCAATTTCAAAAATATCTTTTGGTGTCAATTCAGCATTGTCAACACCTGAATACTCTTTATAGAATTTTTGAACGGCACGGATACAAGAAGCTTCTTCTGCATTGATATGGTCCAATACTTTTGAAGGCATCAACCAAATTTCACCACCCATACTGTTGTCACCAATATGAAGGTTGCCATTACTTACAATACCTCCACCAAGGCCAGTACCTAAAGTGATTCCAATAATATTTTTATATCTTTTTTCGCTTCCATTTGCTTCAAGCATAGCGTTCATTTCAGGCAATAAACCGCCAATAGCTTCACCGTAAGCATAAAGGTCGCCATCATTGTTGATAAATGCAGGAATACCAAAGTGATGCTGTAACATTGGTCCAAGGGCAACCCCTCCTCTATAACCCGGAAGGTTATTTAAATCACCAATAATACCGTTAGGGTAATCAGCAGGACCAGGGAATGCAAAACTAATTGCCTCAGGTTTACGATCACCCAATTCTTTGATCACGTGATTGAAACCTTCTAAAATATTTTGTAAACTTTGTTCTAGGTTGTCTCCATTTGAAGGTAGTCTGTATGGATCTACAATCATTTTTCCACCTTGCATAGCAGAAAATACAAAATTAGTTCCACCGGCATCTAATGTTAAGACGATCTGTTTTTTGTCCTGAATTGACATAGCTATTGGTTTAAATAAAAATTGCGAGATTATATACTATCAATTTCTTCGATTTCACCTCATCAATCAACAAATTAATCTTTTCATTTCGAACTGTATTTGTTAGTTAAAACAGTTTATGGTAATAATGTTGAATAGTAAAGTAAATTAATAAATAGGAAAACGAAGTGTAGTTATAAGTAATCGGTATCGGTTGCAAAAATAGCTAAAGGAGTGTAAATAATACTATGATAAGCCTCATTATGATGATGATTTTTATTATTCTTCTACTGAATTGACCTCTAATTATACCTGTTATTTTACTTAGAAATTTATTATGGGCTTTAATTTAGTTAGCCGTAACTGAAGTATAAACCGCAATGAAAAAGGGAGAGACGAAAAGGGAAGTTGTAAATAATGGGGAGTATTGATAGAAGTGTTTTTGCAAATAGCTTTAAGTTTCCAAGCTGCATTGTGTACTAAATTGTAGACTAAACTTTCTTTAACTTTCAATCCGTATTTCTACTAGATTTTATAGGGCCTACTTTCAAGCTTCCTTCTTCTTCATTTTTCCATTGATGAAAAACGAAGCAAAAAATCTAGGCTTAGAAGTCAAAAACTAAATTTCATTCCTCTCGCTTTTTGAAAGGATAACTCGATCAAAACTTCATCGTTTTGAGATGCTCAAACAGCAAAATCATTTTGACCGGCTCATTCCATGAAATTCTTAACGCTTTTCCCTTCAAGACCGGTTTAGATACTACTAAATGATTACCTGATTATAAAAGAAAAGGGTTTTGTAATTATCTTCTAAAATTCAGTTCTGTAGGGTCGTTGCATTGCAACGTCCTCGCGAACCACAATGCACTACCATTTATCCTTTACAAAAGGGATCACTATGATTAACGAAACTTTAGTTTATAATGTGTTGAGTGAGCAAATTTTAATAGAAATGAGGTCCCAAGCCTTTTTATAGACGGATGATCAATAAAGTGAAATCGTCATCCATTGCTTCTTTACCCATAAAATTATAGACGTCTAAAAGTATCTTATTAGCAATAATTTTTAGTGGTTCGTCTTTGCTTTTTTCAAGGATAGCTTTCATATAATCATAGCCATATTCATCAACTCCATTTTTACTTCTCGCTTCAGTAATACCATCAGTATAAAGAATCATAATATCTCCAGGCTGATAATGGATTTCGTGATTGTGGATGAATTTCTTGTAGGAGTTGTTTCTCACAATACCAAGTCCCAGTCCTCTATTGTCTAGGAAAGTAGCTTCGTTTGTAGCATTACTATAATATAATGTAGGGCAGTGACCTGCTCTCGCATAATCTACTTTTTGTAATTCAGTATTGATATGAAGATAAGTGGCAGTAATAAAAGTATCCCTTTGAATACAGCCTGTTAGAGCTGCATTGGCTTTAGTAAAGAACTCATCAGGTTTAATACCTTCTTCACGAGCCAATGAATGATAAATACCTTTCATCTGAGCCATGTTGAAAGCCGCTTTAGGTCCTTTACCAGATACATCGGCAATGATAAAGCTTACTTCATGGTCGTTTAATCGGTGCATGTCATAATAGTCACCTCCTACCACAATAGCAGGTTCCCAAGTAACATAAACTTCTATATTTTCATTGATTTCTTGCTTCTTCGGCATTAATGCTTCTTGCGTTTGTTTGGCAATTTGCATACTGTTTTTATAAACCTCATTCTTGACCGCATTGGATAATAGATCGAGGTTGAAAAGTGCAATGCCCGCTTGAGCAACATAGGTATTGACCGTAGACTGCATTACAGAGTCAATGGCGTTATGAAGTCTCTTCACTAAAACTAGAGAACTTTTGACTTCTGTGTCAACAATGATAGGAAGTGCAATAATAGAACGGTAATTTCTATTGACATTCTCCTTGCGGAAGTAAGGTTGGAAGTTGAGTTTGATGGGTTGAGAACCATTGTACTCGGCATCCTTTAGGTCTTGGTTGACCACAAGAATATCTTCTTTATCGATGCCATATATCACTTTCACATTGAAGTCATTATCTACAATCCATCCGGCATCAGCCTGAATACTTTTCAGTGAACTATGCAATAATACTTTATAAACATCAGTGTCTTGTTTCCCATCTCTTACCGCTAAACTTAGGTCTCTGAAACTGCTAATCTCTTGTTCTTTTTTCTCAAAAACAGAAGAAGTAGGCAAACTGAACAGCATAAATAAAGCTGCTGATACAGCATAAACAAAAACAAAGAGGAAAAGTGTAACAGGGAATAAGTTTTTGATTAAATCATCACTAATTAAAGATTGCTCATAAAAGTAAAATCTAAAACTTGCAACGAAATAACTAAAAGCCAACATGATAAATGCCAGCTTGAAAATACCTTGAACTTTTTGTTGGAAATTGAGATGAGGAACCCATCTTACATTAATCGAAATCATTAGAATCCAAATGATTAAAAATGCAATCGGGATTTTAAAATAGATATCATCAATAGTTCCAATTCTGATAAAGTGAGCAAGCATTGTTAATCCTAAAAAGATCTCAAATGCAAGCCATGTATAATGCGTGAATTGTGTTTGTTCGAATAATATGAGTTTTTTCCAGGTGACAAAAGTACTGATCAGTAATGTCATCAGAAGCGAAAACTCAATATGGAAAAAGATGGCATAGAGAAAAGGTAGGTTATATTGTAATTCATCCCTAAGCCAGGTGAGCAATAAATTGACTCCCATAGAAAGGAGTGTAGACAATAATGCAACGACAAAAATCTGCCACAATAGTCCTTGAAAATCCCGTTCTTTAGGCTGAAAATAAAGCCAAATCAGAAAGTAAGAAGAAATAATCCATATATTGAGTATTAATCCTTTTACAAATGATGGGAAAGGAGCATGTGCGATATTATAATCGGTGAGGTATTGTTCACGTACACCAATCATCAACAAGAGTATCCAACTCACAATACTAGCAATAGTACTGATACGCTTGATGCTCTTGTAATTGAACATATCGTTTATTTTTGTTGCCTTGTTAATAATAACTGTCTTTTAAATTTTAAAATACTTGGTATAATATGTGCCTACCTCTAAAAAGCATATTATATTAGTGAACTTAATTTTTCTAGAATCACTCTGAAGTTAATACAAATATAATTGACTAATTGTGCTTTTTCTATCTTTAGAGTGACAATATTAAACATACATATAAATGCTTGATTTTTTTATAGCAAGCCATAGTGAATAAATTAGAAACAAATATATATAGAACTCCCATTATTGCACTGTCCATTAAGGTGATTTTTTTGACTTTTTTGCTATCATTAACTCAACCTGTATGTGCACAAAATGACTTGCTACTCACGGGTTTAGACCAATTTGATGTAGATACGGTTGGATATGTACATATCAATAAAATTAATTTTGTAGGGCTAAATAAAACCAAACCTCAGATTATCAATAGGGAGCTTGATATCAAAGAAGGTGGACTTATTCCTAAAAAAAATATTAAACAGTATATCACTTCTGAAAGGAACAAAGTTTTCAATACTCAACTTTTTGAAACTGTAGATGTCATGGTCATCGAAGTGGAAAGTGATTCTATCAATATTGAATTCATTATGGTAGAGCGATGGTACACTTGGCCGGTGCCTCTTATTGAGTTGGCAGATCGAAGTTTTAATGAGTGGTGGAATAATAGAGGGGCAGACTTAGGAAGGATACAATACGGGTTGGATTTCAAACAACGTAATATGCGTGGGCGAAATGAAACATTGGATATTTTGATTGAGTTGGGCTTTTCAAGACAGTTCAGTATTGGCTACTCTTTCCCCTATATTGATAAAAAACAAAAGACAAGCTTGTCTTTCGCAGGTTCTTTTAAAGAAGAAACTACGGTGGCTTATAAAACAGAAGACAACATCTTTGTGGAAGTAGAAAAAGATACTGAAGTTTTAAGAAGATCTTGGAATGGTATTATCAACTTTGGAAAGCGATATGGTTTTTATGATCATCATAATTTTTCATTGAGCTATGATCAAGACCAAGTAGCGGATACCGTTGCAATGCTTAATCCAGACTTTTTCCTTGAGGGAAGAACAAAGTTGAGGTACTTTACATTGGGGTATACTTACACTAGAGATAAAAGAGATATTACAAGTTATCCATTGAATGGCTATTACTTGAAGCTCGGTATAGAGAAGTTGGGATTAGGAGTCTTTGATGACCTTAACGCAGTCATTATGGAATGGTCGGCTTATAAATTTATGCCTCTCGACAAAGTAAAAAGGTTCTATTACTCTATTGGTTTTGCGGGTAAATTAGGATTCCCTGAGAAACTACCTTACAATGAAATGAGGGCCATTGGTTACAAAAACTTATTTATAAGGGGATACGATAATTATGTGATTGATGGGCAAAACACTGCAATTATTAAAAATGATTTAAAGTTTAGAGCCTTATCTACTGCACTTAATTTTCAGAACATCATAAAATCAAAGCATGCCAAAAGAATTCCAATTGATATTCTCTTTAAGGCATATATTGATGCAGGGTATGTTTATTATCCAGGAGTAGATCCATCAAACGAAAGTTTAACCAATACACCTTTAATTGGGTATGGTCTTGGAATGGACTTCGTTACTTTTTATAGTTCAGTCTTAAAGCTTGAATACTCATTCAACAGACATGGACGTGGAGGAGGATTCTACCTTTATTATTTAGTAGATCTTTAGCCCATATTACAGTCGCAATCTTCCAAGCATGAAATAATGTTGACAACCGACTTCTCTTTCAAAGAATAATAAATATTTTTCCCTTCTCTTTGTGAAGACAAAATGCCTTTCAACTTCATATTTGATAAATGATGAGAGGTTAAAGATTGCTCACAATTTAATTTAGCACAGATCTCACTTACTGATAAACGATTCGTACAATCTAATAATTCTAAGATTCTAAGCCTTACAGGGTGTGCAATAGTTTTTAATATAAAAGCAGCTTTTTCTATCTTATCGTGTTCCATAATATATTCGATTAAGTAAATACTTGGATGATGGAAAAAACAAATATACGCACTTATGATTACATGTTCATGTATCGAAGTGTTAATGCTTATTTTTACTGTTCAAAACCTGAACGCCTAAGCTGCATTCTAAGCACCTGTTTTTTTGACAATACTGAGTATACAACTCAATCAATCCTTGAGAATCTAAAGAGGAGTTATTTTTAATGGAATACCCTTTCCATAGTTTCGTGAACTTATTGTTTTCTGGGGGAATAGCTTCTAAGAGTTGAATTGCTTTTTCTTTATATCGACTTTCATTTCTATCTGTTCCGTAGGCAAATTGTAAGGGAACGACGACATTGACCAATAAAGATTGTAGTGCAGACTTGCCAATAAATGCACTAATTGGTTTTTGAGAAGTTTTACCAAAATGATAGTGAGAGTGCCAGTACTCTGAGGTGGGATGCTGCATGAATCGGATAAAGCTTTCTAAGGAAGAAATATGTAGAAATGCAGAACACAAATGCGGAATATTGATGATAATACTAGAAAGTTGAGCAATACGGATAGTTGGAAAATTAGCAGGACGTAATCTTAAAAATTTCCATTCATGTAAAGACATTTCCTTTTCCTTAATGGCATACTTGTGACTCAGAAACTTATATTCCCGATGAAGTTTTTTCATATATGGTGAATTAGCCTCATCAGATAAAAAGCCAGCACTACCAAAAAGAAACGCTTCCACTTGAATGGGTTGATACGCATGAAGTTTTAATAAACGGATAGGAACAATCGAAGACAAGCGTTGAAAGGCATCATTATTTACCTTGAAACCGAAATATTCTGCCAAAGTTCTGTAGGTACATTCTTCCCAATCTCTATTTGAAAGCTGGAGTTGTTGAAGTATTTTCCCTGCTTTTCTTTCGATTCTCTCTAAAAAAACACGATCCAACATCGCAAGTTTGTGAAGACGAGAAACATTTTCCAATTGTTGACCACATGCAATGACATCATCATTGAGACGAAAAGAAGCATAACCTTCTTGTATTTTTGGGTCAACACAATTTTTAATGCTTAACGTTGGTATCAAGGAGTGATCTTTTCGGAAAACATTAAAATCATTTTCCCAAACAACATGAAGGACTACATTATCATAAGCACGATTTTGAGAATGTTGATGCTTTTTCCAATCAGAAGCTTTTACATGGATCTCAATATTGCCATGCCATTCTATACCATTGATGCGTAAATGGGCATTTAAAAAGTCAGGGCCGGCATCATGGTTTTGTAACCCCGTAGAGATGATTTCAAGGTTTTCATTTTGATCAGTACGTAACTGAATAGACTTGAAATATTGGAATTTCCAGATGAAGTAAAGAAAGTCTTCTTTCATGAGAGAATCGTTAGCTTGAATCGTTATAATTTGAGTTTACTTTTTTCTAAGAACTAAGCTAAAAAAAGCATCATCGTTAATGCTTATTTATTTTGTCTTAGTACTTCTTACATCGTAAACGAAATTATCATTAACCTTTCTACAAGCATTTATAGGGTCTACTTTCAAGCTTCCTTCTTCTTCATTTTTGTCTTGAAACAAAAACGAAGCAAAAAATTCAAGGCCAAGGAAAGCAGTACCAAACGAATTGGGTAGAAAGTCCACTGGCGCGAATGTTAAGCGATAGCGTCATTCGTGCCCTACAGATCAACAGAAATCTCCTGATTTCTAGATACCATAAATATTCGAAAATTTAGTTTACACTGTACTTATCAATCAATATAAAAAAGAAAAAGCCAAGAGGCAAACAAACCCCTTGGCTTCATGAGTGTTATGAATATATGATAGTCATCGGAATACGGATATTCCAAATCTTTTTTATTTCATTCGAGCGTAAACTAATACTTTACGTTGTATACGTTCCATGTCTTCTTTACCTAAATTTGTAACTCCTTCTTCAAGAGCTTTAAAATAAGTTTCAGTTGCTTTTTCAACATTGCGAGTTCTAACATAATAATCTCCTAAAACTTCTAATGTTAAAGCATTTTTATCTATTGTGATTGCTTTATCAATCCATTGTTTGGCCATTTCTAAATCACCATTCCAGTTGATTGTAAATAAAGCTGCATCTTTTAAAGTAACCCAATCATTTTTATCTGCTTTTTGAACCTTCTTTATAAGCATTGCACTTTTTTCATCGTTTGGTGCTTCTAAATCTGATGTATTTGCAAATACTGAAACAAAACTTGAGATTAATACTGTAAGCGTTAAGAAAATAGTTTTCATGATGTTTATGAATTATGTTTTTGAAATTAATTTGACACACTAACAATTATTCTATATCTGTGCCATAAAAATATAAGCAACTGAAAGTCAGTTAAATATGTTGGTAATTGTCACTTTTTAATTTAAAATCACGTTCGAAAACGAACAGTAAATACACTGTTTGAACAGCTAAAGTGTTCATTTTCAATAAACTTAGGTTTTACAACATAAAAGGTTACACGAATGACCTACTTATTTTAAGATCTGATTATTTTTGTAGGATAAAGACATAAATATGAATAAAAATATCCAACCCCCTATAGCTCGCAAGGAGCCTAAGACATTAGAGAAGCATGGTGACCAAAGAGTTGACCCTTATTATTGGATGCGAGATAGAGAAAATCAAGAAGTAATTGATTATCTCAATGCCGAAAATAAATACATTGATGATGTAATGTTTGAACACAAGCAATTCGAGAAAGATTTGTTCGAAGAGCTAAAAGGACGTATTCAAGAGAAAGATGAATCTGTACCTTATAAAGCAAGAGATTACTATTATTATGTACGCTATGTGGAAGGAGGGGAGTACCCGATTTACTGTCGTAAAAAAGGGACGTTGGAAGCCGAAGAGGAAATTCTAATTGATGCTAATATTGAAGCAAAAGATCAATCTTATTATAAGATAGGAGGGATGACTGTAGGTGAGGATCAAAATAAAGTGGCCTACGCAGAAGATATTGTTGGAAGAAGAATATATACGATTCGTTTCAAAGACCTTTCTACAGGTGAAAATCTAGAAGATGTTTTAGAAGAAACAACAGGTGATGCTGTTTGGGCCGCTGATGGAAAAACAGTTTTCTACACGACTCAAGACAAAGAAACATTACGTCCTGATAAAGTATGGAGACACACTTTAGGTACTCCTCAGTCAGAAGACGTAGTGGTTTATGAAGAGAAAGATGATACATTCTGGATTGGAGTTAGAAGAACAAAATCAAGAGAATATTTAGCCATTGAATCGGGTTCAACACTAACGACTGAAACAAGAATTTTAAAGGCAGACGACCCATTTGGAGAATTTAAACCTTTTATTCCAAGAGAAAGAGAACACGAATACAGCGTATCTCATTTCAATGGTCATTTTTATATCGTGACGAACTGGGAGGCCAAAAACTTCCGATTGATGAAAGTGGCAGAAGATGTGGATACTACTGATAAAAACAATTGGGAAGAAGTAATTGCTCACAGAACAGACACCCTTCTTGAAGGCTTGGATATCTTCAAGAACTTTTATGTAATTGAGGAAAGAAGAGATGGATTAGTACATATCCGTATCATTAAGTGGGAAGATGGATCAGAGCACTATTTAGATTTCGGCGAAGAAACGTATAGTGCATGGTCTGGAGCCAACCCTGATTTCAACACAGATATCTTACGTTTCGGCTATAATTCTTTGACTACACCTTATTCAGAATACGACTATAATATGGTGGACAGATCAAGAGTTTTATTAAAGCAACAAAAGGTTTTAGGCAAATTTGATCCACAAGATTACGAAGCAAAGCGTTTGTATGCTACTGCAAAAGATGGTGTAAAAGTGCCTATCTCTGTAGTGTATAAAAAAGGTTTTGAGTTGAATGGCCAAAACCCACTGTACATGACCGGTTATGGATCTTATGGCATTTCTTATGATGTTGCTTTTTCACCATCAAGAATCAGTTTGATGGAAAGAGGTTTCGCTTTCGCAATTGCTCATATAAGAGGAGGAGAAGATTTAGGAAGAGCTTGGTATGAAGACGGTAAAATGTTGAAAAAGAAAAACACATTTAACGATTTCATCGCTTGTTCAGAATTCTTGATTGAAGAAAAATATACATCTGCAGAAAAGTTTGTGATCAACGGTGGTTCTGCCGGTGGATTATTGATGGGTGCTGTTGTTAATGCTCGTCCTGATCTTTACAAATTCGTCATCTCAGACGTACCGTTTGTAGATGTAGTGACAACGATGTTGGATGAGTCTATTCCATTGACCACAGGTGAATATGATGAATGGGGAAATCCTAATGAGAAAAAATATTACGATTATATGCTTTCTTACTCTCCTTATGATCAAGTAGAGAAAAAAGGTTATCCACACATGTTGGTTACTTCTGGCTTGCATGATTCTCAAGTGCAATATTGGGAACCTACGAAATGGGTAGCGAAACTTCGTGAAGAAAGTACAAGTGACAATTACATTATGCTTAAAACAAATATGGAGGCAGGACATAGCGGTGCTTCAGGCCGTTTCCAACGTTTTAAGGAAGTAGCATTTGAATATGCAACAATCTTTGCTATTGTAGCTCCTGAGCAGATGGTGGCGATTGATCGATAAGAAATAAACGCAATAAATAATTTACTAGCGCAAGTCTTAAGCCGCAGGCGAGACTTGTGCTGGTATTTTTAAAAAGTCTGTAGACTTATAGCTCCACAAGAAAAGCTCACATGCTCAAAGTGGTGACATTAAAAACTAACTATTACAATAACGATTCAAAATGAGTAGAAAATTCAAAATTCTAGATCAGACTAAATGCTATTTTGTGACCCTAACTGTAGTTCATTGGATTGATGTTTTTACAAGAAAAGAATACAAAGACATCATTATTGATAGTTTGAAATACTGTCAAAAAAATAAAGGCTTAGCATTACATGCATACGTGATCATGACTATACATCTTATCATATCGAATAATGAAGATAATAAGCTGGAATATATCCTTAGAGATATGAAGAAGTTTACGTCTCTTAAAATCATCAATGCAATTAAAGACAATCCTGGTGAGAGTAGGAAAAAATGGTTGATTTGGATGTTTGAAAAAACAGGTCAAAGAAATAATACCAGGTATCAATTTTGGCAACAGCATAATTGCCCAAAAATGCTCACGAGTTCTGAGTCACTCTTTCAAAAGATAAATTATATTCATGATAACCCTGTAAAAGAGGGAATAGTCAATGAACCTGATGAATATCTGTATTCAAGTGCAGGAAATTATTCTGGTAAAACCTTGAAAGTATTGGATGTTGAGCTTATTTAGACAAAGCTCTACATTATTTCTTTGAAATAGTTTATTATCTAAAAGTCTTCAGACTTTTTACAGATGTCAGCACAAGTGTCGCTATCGCTTAACACTTGCGCTAGGGGACTTGTGCTTTTCATGTTTATAGTTTTTTATTATATCTATATAAAAACATATTATTTTTATTTATAACTTAAATCCGCCACCTTTGTAATGTAATCAATCAGAAACAAATAAAAAAAGATATAAACATGAATACAACAGCGTTAAACATTATCGGAATTGATGTAGAAAAAGCATCTGAACTAGGACAAGGATTAAACACATTATTAGCCAACTTTCAATTGTATTACCAAAACCTTAGAGGATTACATTGGAATATTCAAGGTAAAAACTTTTTCGAGTTACACGCTAAATTCGAAGAATTATATACAGGTGCAAATGATCGTGTGGATGAGATAGCGGAAAGAATTCTAACATTAGGAGTTCAGCCATTACATACATTCTCAGATTATTTAGAGGCTTCAGAAATTACACAAGGTAAAAATATTACAACAGATATAGCATCAGTAGAGTTGGTGGTAAACAACTTATCAACATTATTGAAAATAGAGAGAGAAGTAATTGAACAAGCGTCAGACGCTGGCGATGAAGGTACAGTAGCATTACTTTCTGAGTTGATCAGCGAGCAAGAGAAGACGATTTGGATGTTGGCGGCTTGGTTGAAATAAAATTGATATTAGAATAGATTAGTTTTAAATAGCAAAAAAAGCAGCTAAATTTTAGCTGCTTTTTGTTCCTAATTTAATTTTCAAAATTTATTATCGTCTACATATTCACTAACGATTTAAGTGAAATCTTTACGGAAGGATCGCAATACCGTTTAATAGCGGTCTTAATCCTTCGTGGTTAATAGTTCCATCCTCGTTTTTACTTCCTGAAGGATAATTGACAACACCATTGCCAGGGAAATCTTTCACCCACATGGTTGTTGAACCTCCTCCATCTAAATTCAAAGCATCTTCACATCCTAAATAATCATACATCAATTTTGTGACTTCAGCACAAGACATACCTTCTGCTTGTTGTGCTCTACCATCGATGGTTACCATCACAATTTTATTTTCTCCCACAAAACCAATTGCAGTTCTTGGATGTCTAACTCCTTGATGACGATATGGATTTTCATAATCCAATGTATTTAAAGAGTCAATTGTTGATGGTACTTCTGGTAAATCAGTCGGTACAAAATCATATCCTACAGGAATTCCATGTTCGATCAACATCGGTGAACCTGAAATCACATTTTCAACAGGAAGGTTTTGATATACGGCTCTATTTCCTCTAAGAATACCTATGTTTTTTCTATCATTTGAAAAGTAAAAACACCCTTCTTCTTTCCAAGAATAGATATGATCAAATGGAAGAACATTAGTTTGTAATACCTCTCCATCTACTTTTACAGTACTAATCGTACGGTCGTGACCTTTCTCTCTAAATGCATCAGCGTAAGTGGCGTTAATACCGGCAATAGCATCTACACGCATACTCATTGAATCAATAGTCATATACCGATCTAAATCATAGACATGGGAAATGGCTAATTTTTTATCTGATTTATCAAGGTCAATTTCCAAAACATTGATGGATTGTTGACTTTTGAAATCATCGATATATCCTAAAAAGGATTTTAACACGATGCCCTCAGCTATATTTTTTTCTTCCCAAGTCAGTGATTTTGTTGGAGTCACCTCTTGGGTGATAGCATGTCTTTGAATTTGAGCCATTCCCACTAAGGGGAATAGACTCAATAAGAATATTGTTAACTTTTTCATGATTAATAACCAGGGTTTTGCTCAAGTACACCTTGAGATAAGTTTCTTTGAGATGCAGGAATTGGTAATAAATATTGGTTCTTATTCTGAATGTTAGGAAGGTTGATTGCCTTGTCCGTTCTGATAAGATCATAAAGGTGCATTCCTTCAGAATAGAACTCTCTTTGACGTTCTTCTAATACAACATCAACCCATTCTTTACCTGCAATATCTGATGCATTTAGCGGACTTAACCCTCTGATTTCTCTGATTTGATTCAATCTTACAAGCCCTTCAGAAGTACTTGAAGCAGTTTCGGCACTTGCTAGAATAGCTTCAGAAATTCTGAAAATGATAATGGGCTGAACACTGTGGTATTTAGAAACAATATCATCTTGAGTATCATTGTCAATCACCTGCATGTTGACCTCTTTTCGCTTGTCCTCCTCTTCAAAAAGATTTTGGATAACATCTTGAGAAGGTCTGACGAAGTAAGAACCACTCCAATCCGTACCATAAGGCCAGAACAATTGAGAGAAACGAGTATTTTGCTCTTCCACTCTGTTGCTGAATGCAAAAATGACTTCGTTACTATTTTCAACCGCTCTGAAAATTCTACCGTAATCAGTATCTAATTGGAATAAATCACTGTTGATTACTTGCTCAGCAAGAGTGTGAGCAGTAGTATGATCGCCTTCCCAAAGTGCAATTCTCATTCTTAACATTTTTACGGCCTCAACTGAAACATAATGTGTCGCACCATCAAAAGAGTTAAGGCTTTCTTGAGCATCTTCTAAATCCTCGATAATAGCTTCAATGATCTCTTGTTCTGTATTTCTAGGTAAGTTTTCAGTTGTATTTTCTCTGATTAAAGGTACTCCACTGAAATTCACCATTAAATTATAATAAGACAATGCTCTTAAGAATAAAGCTTCCGCTCTAATGCTTCTATTGGTTTCATTATCTGTAATCATACCATTGTAAAAGGCATTGATGATCACATTAGCATTATAAACCGTTTTGTATTGTCTTGCCCAAATACCATCCGCAGTGGGTAGGTTATCGTCAATGTTTGTTCCTCCAAGGATCAATTTACCCCAAGTAGAATTCATACCCGATAAGTTGGTATAATCATAATTACCACCACGAGCATCTGCAGTGAAAAATTGATCTCTATCTGGCGTTGCTTGTCTAAAAGCACCGTTAAGGAAGAACTGGTAGTTACTATCTGAGATTTCATCCGGAGCAACAGCATCAGGAGGACTAACATCTAGATAATGATCACAAGAAAATGAAGTTGCCGCAAAAAGGGCAATTGTTATATATTTGATTAGCTTTTTCATTTTTTCTAATTGGTCGTTTTTAGAATTGTAAGTTCAATCCGAAAATGATACTTCTTGGGTTAGGTACTTGAAGGAAGTCAACTCCGTAAGACTTTGCATCTAAAGAAGAAGATGCGTCTGGGCTAAATCCACTATACTTTGTGAATGTATAAAGGTTTTGACCTGAAACTGAAATCTGTGCTCCTCCTAATCCTACTTTTGAAGCAATGTGATTTGGTAAGTTGTAAGCAAAAGTGACGTTCTGAATTCTTAAGTAAGAACCGTCCTCGATGTAGTAATCTGAGAACAAGTGGTTCTGACCACCTTTTGTTGCTCTTGGAACGTCGTTGCTTGTACCTGGACCAGTCCATCTGTTTTCATAGCTCGATCTTAGCTGATTGTAATCCATTGCACCCATGTGATCTGAATCTCTTCTCCAGTCTGCTACCACATCATTACCTACTGAGAATGTAGCTAAAATCGATAATGAGAAGTTTTTGTATTTGAATGTGTTGGTCAAACCACCATAGAAATCAGGCAAAGCAGAACCTGTCACTTGTCTGTCTTCATCATTGATGATGCCATCACCATTCAAATCCTCGTATCTGAAATCACCAGGACGTACACCTTGAGCATATAATTTCTCTGGAATTTCGTCTACTGTTTGATAGATACCATCCGTTTTTACAGTGTAGAATGATCCAATTGACTCACCTACTTTTAATACGTTCCAGCTTCCGTATCTGTAAGGACTATCATCAACTAATTGAGTCACCTCATTTCTGATTCTAGAGATGTTAAAGTCTGAAGTCCATGAGAAATCTTTGTTTTCAATGTTCACCGTTGAGATATTGATTTCATGACCTGTATTTCTCATTGAACCAATATTTACCGTTTGAGTAGTGAAACCACTTGTAGCCAACGTTGGACGGTCAAATAATAAATCATGAGTATCCTTGATAAAGTAATCATAAGTCACTTTTAAACGACCATTGAACATCATTAGATCAGTACCAATGTTGAATTGTGTCGCAGTTTCCCACTTCAAGTCTGGGTTACCAATGTTTGTAACCATCATACCTGTACCTCCATTGTAGTTGTAACCACCAACAGCAGTAGGGATATAACTGAAGTTTCCGATACCTGCTTGGTTACCTGTTAGACCATAACTTGATCTAATTTTCATAGAACTGATTGCTTCAACTTCGGGGAAAAAGTTTTCGTTTGTCGGTACCCAACCTACTGATGCCGATGGGAAAACACCGTAGCGATTACCTTGAGCAAATTTTGATGAACCATCATATCTTACATTGGCGTTTAATAAGTAACGGTCATCGTAGTTGAAGTTTGCTCTAGAGATAAATGAATTCAGGTAGTTGTATGAAATAGCTGCCGTTGAGGTTGTATGTGTTGCAGATCCTAAGTTAGTGAAATCATCAGAAGGGAAGTTTTCACCATATCCTTGCACATATTTGTTTTGGTAAGAGTTAAAAGAGTGACCGCCCATTAATGACATATTCATTTTACTGAAAATCTCTTTATTGTACGTCATGAAATTCTCCATCAATAAACTATGGATATCATCTGATCTCTCTGTTCTTTTACCCATGCCATATGCATAAGGGTGCAACATACTTTGGTGGTTGTAAGAATTGACATTTCTAGTCTCACTGTTTACCGTCGATCTGAATTTTAATCCTTCCGCTAATTTCGCTTCCGCAAAGAAAGTCATCAAGTTCATCACATTCTTATTGACCGTCTCTTCATTTTCTAATACTTGCACACCATTGTGTCTTAAGATATGCTGACCACCAATGGCATAAGAACCATCTTCTAAATAAGGACTGTCATAAGGTCTTTGTTCGATAGCTCTTCTCAATACACCTGTACCAACATTACCATTGGCTTGTGCATAACCTGTTGATTGAGAGATGTTCATCAAAGCACCCACTTTTAACCATTTGCTTAGATCCATTTCCACGTTAGCTCTTAGTGAGAAACGCTCTAAGTTTGTACCAGGTAAAAGACCATCTTGATTGAAATAGTTGGCTGAGATGTAGAATAAATGATTTTCTCCACCACCTGAAAGGGAAATGTTGTTGTCGGTAATTAAAGCATTTTGATTAGTCACCATTCCCAACCAATCCAATGTTTGAGGGTTTTCAGGTACATTACCTAATACATTGTTGACATCTACAAAACCATTATCACCTGGCTTGAAGCCCATATCGTTGTTGTAGTTGTTTGAAGCTTCTCTTTGAAGGCTGATATAAGAATCAGAATCCAACATATCGATTGAAGTTGGAAGGTTTTGGAAACCTGTTTTTGTTGAGAAGTTTACTTTGATTTTTCCTTCATTACCTTTTTTCGTAGTAATCAAGATCACACCATTCGTCGCTCTTGAACCATAGATGGCAGAAGCTGCGGCATCTTTTAATACTTCAATAGACTCAATATCATTAGGGTTGATCATCGATAAAGGATCTTGGCGATAATCACCTACTGTAAGCGTCGAAGCAGAATTACTAGATAAAGGCACACCATCCACAACATAAAGAGGTTCGTTTGCTCCATTGATAGAAGATACACCACGAATCGAAACTCTTGATGCACTACCCGGAGCACCGTTACCTTGAATATTTACACCGGCCACTTGACCTTGTAACATTTCATTTGGTGATGGTGAAAGGTTAGTTTCTATATCGTCTAATTTCACAGTGGTGATTGAAGAAGAAAGGTCTCCTCTTTTCGTTTCACCGTAACCAATTACAACGACTTCTTCCAGTTCTTTAGAGTTTTCTTTTAGGAAAATCTCGATCGAAGTTTGATTACCAATACTGATGATTTGATCATGGAAACCTACGTAACTCACTTTCAATTCTCCATCGTTAGGTACTTCTAACATAAATTCACCATGAATATCAGTGATGGCTCCAATAGTGGTTCCTACAACCGAAACTGTAGCCCCTAAAATTGGTTCACCTTGTTCATCAAATACAGCTCCTTTGATTTTTTTTGTTTGAACTTCTTGTTGTTCAACTTTTGAAGAAGTGTTGTTTTTAATGATGACTGTATTTCCAACAACTTGAATTTTTAAACCCGTTTGTTGAGTCAATTGTTGAATCACTTCTTCTAGTGATGTTCCTTCCAAAGAAATTGAAATCATCTGATTATCATCAATTTTCTCTGGATAAGCGAAATTCACACCATACGTTTCTTTAAGATTTACGACTACTTCTTTTAAAGTAGTTTCATCACTATGGTAATGAAAAGGGGCACTTAGTTTTAAGTGATTTTCTGCATTTGCCACAGAATTTTGGGCAATACAGAGTCCTGCCGATAGAATAAATACTCCTACCGCTTTTTTGGTTCTAGTAAAAAAATACATAAATTTATGGACGAGATTAATTAGAATAAGGCTTTTACTGTTGGCGCAGTAAGGCCTTTTTTATTTTAATTGGTATCTATTGTTAGATAATTTAATTAGATTTTTGTCTGTAATTATTCCAATCAATTGCAGAATTTCTTCCGCGGATTGTTTCTTGTTAAATGATGCTGTTATAATATCCTCGGAAGTAACTCCTTTCACATCCACCTGTATATTATAATTCCTCTTTATTCTTTTGATCACCTCAGTGATGGGCGAACTATTAAAGTTGATATCTCCACTTAACCAATCTATTTCATGTCCTTTAGGTTGAATTTTAATTAGGTTGGATTTTTGGTTTTTATTGAAGTTGTAAAGTTGATTCGGTGACATTTCATATTGATACGCCTCATTTGTCAAAGCCACTTTACCACTTGATAGATAAACTTGATCGTTAGTACTTTCAGGATAACTCCTAACATTAAAAACGGTACCCAACACTTCAACATTAACAGTGGCAGTTGCTACACGAAAAGGTTGATGTTTATTTTTAGTTACTTCAAAAAATGCTTCTCCTTCAAGATAGATTTCTCTGCTTGTTTCTTTAAACTTTTCTGGAACGGATAGCTTGCTCATCGCATTTAGGGTCACTTTAGAATTATCTTCTAAAATAATTTCTTTTGTTTCCCCAATTCCCGTTTGATAAGTAATCATCTGCTCTTGTTCTTTGTCATTCTTATTGATAAGAAGAGTAGTCATTACTAATACTAAAAAGGAAGCGGCTATACCACCGACAAATCTCCAATTGATGGTTTTGTTTTGTTTTTCCTTGGAAACAACTTGGTTATTTGACGTGCCCCAAGCTTTTTTCAGAAGGTCATACTCACATTTCAAAGTGAAGTTATTTTCTAATAATTGATTAAACTCTCTTTGTTCTTCCTCACTCAATTCTCCTGAAAGGCTTTTAGCTATTAATATATTTTCTCTGTTTTCTATCATATTTTTTGCTTCTCACTAATAGAACAAGAAAAAAGAACAGCTACCCCCAATCACTTTTTTCAATTTAACAGAAGGGTAAATCATGTAACATTAGGGTAATGATACAATGGATTGATTTAATGCACGGTTTCCATAGCTGGAATAAAAAAACAGTAGCTTTGTATTATAATGAAACTACAGCTAGAACCATTTTGGAGGTCATTTATCAATGATGATGAAAGGGCTTTCAAAGAGATATACGAAAAACTAAACCACAAATTACTTCGCGTTGCATCATCAATACTTCCTCAAGCAGATGCTGAAGATGTTATTAATTTATCATTTATCAAATTATGGACTAAAAGGAAGGAATTACCTCTTGATATTAATGTGGAGGCTTATATAACAAAGACAGTTAAAAATAATTCCATCAATTATTATCAGAAAAATGCAAGGAAAAACAACGAACAATTTTCCCATGTAAGTCTTGAAGAACATCAACATCCCACTTCTAATTCTACAGAAGATATTGTAATTAATAATGAGTTTGCCTTGATTTTGGAAAACATGATCGGGTCAATGCCAGAAATGAGAAGGAAAGTTTTTACACTAAATAGAAATGAAGGGAAGAGTTATAAATTGATTGCTGAGGAATTGAATATATCTGTAAAAACAGTAGAGAATCATATGGGTTTGGCGATTGCTCAGTTGCGTAAAGAGTTGATAAAGCAAAAATATCTTTAGAACAAAAAAGGCAATCTCTTTCGAAATTGCCTCTTATTATTTTTACTCCTCTTCATCTGACTCATTTTCCAAATCAATGCGATCTTGATAAGGATTGTAGTCTGCATCAGGGAGAGGTTCGTAATCTTCTTCTACAAACTCTTGTACCTCTTCTTCTACGCCGTCATTGATGGCTTCCCAGAGCATATCTTTTAGTTCAGGAATACCTTTCTGAACAAGAGAAGAAATAAATACATAAGGTATGCCTTCAGGTAAAGTTTCAGAGATCATTTCCTCTAATTCCTCATCTAGCATATCACTTTTCGTGATGGCTAAAAGACGGTTTTTATCTAATAACTCAGGGTTGTATTTCGTCAACTCATTGACTAATACCTGATAATCATGAGCTACGTCTTCACTATCGGCAGGGACCATGAAAAGTAAAACAGAATTACGTTCGATATGTCTTAAGAATCGAATACCCAAACCTTTTCCTTCTGCGGCTCCTTCAATAATACCAGGAATATCCGCCATAACAAATGAACGGTTATCACGGTAAGAAATTACACCTAGGTTAGGAACCATGGTCGTAAATGGATAATCTGCGATTTCAGGTTTTGCTGCTGAAAGTACAGAAAGTAAAGTAGATTTACCCGCATTAGGGAATCCTACTAGACCCACATCTGCCAATACTTTTAACTCAAGAATCACCCAAGCTTCTTGGCAGTCTTCACCCGGCTGAGCATAACGAGGAGTTTGGTTGGTAGCCGTTTTGAAGTTTCTGTTACCCAAACCGCCACGACCACCTTTCATTAAGATGATTTCTTGACCGTCCTCTGTTAACTCACAAAGTTTTTCACCCGTTTCTGCATCTTTGGCGATTGTTCCCAAAGGCACATTAAGGATAATATCTTCCCCTTCAGAACCACTTTTACCTGTACCTTGACCACTTTGTCCATTGTTACCATGAACATGTTTACGGTATTTCAGGTGTAATAAAGTCCAAAGTTGTTTATCAGCTTTTAAGATGATATGTCCACCTCGTCCACCATCACCACCGTCAGGACCACCCTTCGGTACGTGTTTTTCTCTACGAAAAGATACTGCTCCAGATCCGCCTGAACCTGAACGTGTGAATATTTTTACGTAATCTATAAAATTTGATGAAGCCATTTTTTCTATACTAAATGTCGAATAATAAGGCTTTTAAGAGAGGGGAGTGCACAGGACAAAAATGCATTGATGCAATACTCACTTTCAAGCCGAACTGCAAAGGTAGGGAAAGAACTTAAATCCTATCACTATTATTAACAACTGATTGGAATAAGAGTATAAAAACCAATGAATTAAATAATAAAATAAGAGTAGAATATTTTTTAAGCCAATAAAAAAGAGGTATTACCTGCGTAATACCCCTTCTTTGCAATATAAATATATTGATTATAAGCTATCGATAGCTGCACATAAGTTTGTGAAGATCTCTTCAATAGAACCTACACCGCCAATTGTTTTATATTTTCCTTGTGCTTCGTAGAAATTAGCTACTGGAGCCGTTTTCGTGTTGTATTCTTTTACACGGTTACGGATCAAGTCTTCGTTTTGGTCATCAGTACGACCAGAAGTTTCTCCACGCTTCAAGATTCTCTTTGTTAATTCTTCCTCATCAACGTCAAGAGCAACCATACCAGAGATAGCGATGCCATTTTCAGACATTAAACCATCTAAAGCTTCAGCTTGAGCAACTGTACGAGGGAAACCATCAAAGATGAAACCGTTACCTTCTTTGTTTGCTTTGATTTTAGAATCAATCATTCCGATCACAACCTCATCTGGCACTAATTGACCTTGATCCATCAATTCTTTCGCTTTGATTCCAAGAGGAGTCCCTGCTTTGATTTCACCACGAAGAAGATCTCCAGTTGACAAGTGAACAAGATTATACTTTTCTTTAATCATATCACTTTGTGTTCCCTTTCCTGCACCTGGAGGGCCAAATAATACAAGATTGATCATATTATTATTGTTTGTTTATTTGTTATTAAATATTACTCTGAGTAAGAGGACTCTACTCAGAAATGGCAAACATACAAAAATCAATTAAAGTTTTCTAATGAAATTAACTCTCATTTATGATTTCTAAACTTTCTACAACCGGTTTATATTGAACTATTAAGCATAAATTGGACTCTTGTTTTAGATATTAATATCCAATTCCTTCCTAAGAATACTTAAGGCTTTCGACATTCTTTTTTCAATGGCCTTGACACTGACCCCCAACCTCTCGCTTATTTCAGTATAGGTAAGTCCATCAATTCTATTCATTAAAAAAACGGTTCTACTTTTGTCAGGAATCTCGGAGATGGTTTTATTTAACGTAGATTGGAACTCATCAAGTTCCATTTTGTATTCAGGGTTTGTTTCTACTTCCCCATCTTTTTTGTTTTGTTTTTGCTCAAATTGAAGTACAACTTTTCCATGTTTAATATGGTTGAGCATTAAGTTATTTGCAATGGTATAGAGGTAAGTTTTTACAGTATCAAGAATTACTTTTTCTCTTGACTCCCAAAATTTCACAAAAGTTTCTTGAGCAATGTCTTCAGAAAGGTCGATATCGCCAATTTTATAGAAGATGAAACTCCTTATACTATCATAGTATTTATCAAAGAGCTCTTTGAATTCTTTCTCAGAGATTTTATGTATTTGGTTTTGAGTATTCAAATTTTAAAAAGATAGCGTTGTCGGCTTACAGGATATGTCAGATAATTTACAAATTGAAAATCAACTTTACATGATGTAAGCTAAAATTAATTTAAAATTAGGTCTTTACTTATAGCCATCATTAGACTATAAAAATTTGAATCATTATAACGGGTAAATCAGAACACCATTTTTCAGGTACTCAATGTTTAATTTGTCTTATGAATCGAAACAAATCTAATTAATAATTTGCAAATATTCTTTAATTATTGCTCTCTGATTGTTGTTGGTAAAGTGATTGATAGTGTCCTTCAATTTTAAGTAGCTCATCATGAGTTCCTTGCTCTATAATATTGCCTTCGTGAAGTACAATAATTTTATCTGCCAATTTTACAGATGAAACCCTATGAGAGATAATTACTGAAGTTCTATCCTTCATCACCTCTTGTAAATTGTTTAAAATCTCGTTTTCTGTATTGGTGTCAACCGCAGATAAACTATCATCTAAAATCAAAATACTCGGTGTACCCAAAATAGCTCTGGCTATGGTAGCCCTTTGTTTTTGTCCTCCGGATAACGTAATTCCTCTTTCTCCTACAATAGTGTCAAGACCGTTGTCCATATTTTGGATGTTGTCCCAAAGCCCCGCATTTTTAGTTGCTCTAATGATGTCTTCCTCAGTAGCATCTGCTTTGGCAAAAGCGATATTATTTCTCAATGTATTAGAGAATAAAAATACATCTTGAGGAGCCATATTGATTTGAGAACGGATGTCATGAAGATTCAATGTTTTGAGGTCATGATCATCTATCAAAATTTTTCCTTCTGTAGGATCATATAATCTAGAAATTAAGTTGGCTACAGTACTTTTACCTGAACCTGTTGTCCCCAAAATTGCTAATGTCTTACCTGTTTCTATTTCAAACGATACTTTATTTAATGCCTTGATCCCTGAGTCAGGATAGACTAAAGAAACATCTTTGAAAGTGATTTTACCTTTAATTTCAAAAGGTTTGTTGGTAGGTGAAGTGATTTCAGGTTCTATACTTAAAAACTCATTGATTCTTTTCTGAGAGGCGGCAGCTCTTTGTACAATACTAGTTACCCATCCTAATGATGTCACTGGCCAAGTTAAAAGCGTTACATACATGATGAACTCAGCGATAACGCCTGGTGTAATGGCTCCTTTTTCAACTTCTAAACCACCTACATACACAGTTAAGATTGTACTTAACCCAATCAAAAAGAGCATTAACGGGTAAAACATAGAGTTTACTTTCGCTAATTCTAATTGACGATCTTGGTATTCTTCAGCAGTAGCAGTGAAGTTGTGGAGTGATTCTTTCTCTCTGACAAAGGCTTTTAATACTCTAATACCTGAAAATGCTTCTTGTACAAAAGTTGACATGGCAGACAATTGCTGTTGAATCAATTCAGACTTTTTATTGATGATATTATTGACAAAATAAATACTGATAGAAAGTAATGGAAGAGGAAATAAGGCCCAAATTGTCAATTCCACATTGATGCTTGCCATGATAGAAATAGTCAATATGAAGGAGATCACCATATTAATACTATACATAATGGCAGGTCCCAGGTACATTCTTACTTTACTGACATCTTCAGAAATTCTGGCCATCAAGTCACCCGTATTATTTTTTCTGTAAAAACTTAAAGGTAGTTTTTGGTAATGTTCAAAAATGTCATTCTTCAAGTCAAACTCAATTAAACGAGACATCACAATGATAGTCTGACGAACAAAGAATAAGAATATTCCTCTCATAAACGCCATACCTACGATTACACCACCATAAAGCAATACGATTTGGAAAAATTCATTAATGTAACTGTCATAAATGCCACTTCCTTTCAGTAAAGTTTGTGTTTTTAAGGTGTCTACAACTAAGTCTAATGCATAGCGTACCACTTGTGCCGGGGCAATAGCAAATATGTTGGAGATAATCATAAAAATGATCCCCAATGTTAACCTAAAGCCATAGCGTATGATATATTTATTAAGATAAGCGAGTTCTTTCATTCAGCTTTCTATTGAAATTATTCCGATGTTTTTGATAAAAGTTGTTGTCACAACTAATATAGCACACAAATGTAACTAATTGTTTTAAACAAGCTCTGAAACCTTTATTTAATTGTATGTTTTGTAATAGATCTTTTGTGATAATTAATAGATTTCTAAATAAATTTTAATAAAACTTTTTTAAAAATGTTATGCTTGCATACTAAATATTTATATATTTGGAATTGAAGGAGAGGATAAGCGTATTTTAGACGTAAAATATTCCTATGCATCTCACCAATAACACAAACACACACACATCACAAAATTATTATGAAAGCATGGGCGAATTACGTAGAACTGAAAAAAAGAAAAAGTCGGTCGATTTAAGCATTAAAGCAACTTGGTTAGCAATTTCAAAAATGTACAATTTATTAGGTGCAGATTATGAAATTTCCCACTCCATCGGTTTTGTGCTTTTAAATATTGACCCTGTTGACGGAACTCCTGCTACAAAAATTGCTCCCTTGATGGGTATGGAGGCAAGAAGCCTTACTCGAATGTTGAAAAACTTTGAAGAAAAAGGACTCATTGAGAGGGTAGCAGACAAAACAGATAAACGAAAAGTAATTATTCGTTTAACAGATTACGGTCAGATGAAGCGTGAGATGTCGAAACAGACCGTAAAAGTTTTTCAAAGAAGAGTAGAAGAAAAAATTACTCCTGAAGAACTAGGAACCTTCTTTAATGTGATGGATAGCATTAACGAAGTAATCAAAGACCCGAAAGGGCAAATGTTTGATGAGATCAGAGATCAACTCAAAGGCTTTGGAATAACTGAGGAAAACGTGAATAAAAAGTAGTTTTACTTTCAAAGCGTTTACACCCAATTAAAATAAATACAATAAACAACACCAATCGGTAAACCGATGAAAAACAGAACTATCAATAAAGTGGCGGTTCTGGGTTCCGGAGTTATGGGATCTAGAATTGCATGTCACTTTGCCAATATTGGCGTAGAGGTATTATTGTTAGACATAGTGCCTCGTGAATTATCAGAGAAAGAAGCAGCACAAGGATTAACCCTTGAAACAAAATCAGTTCGTAATAGAATTGTTGATGATGCTCTAAAAACCGCTCTAAAATCTAAGCCTGCACCTATTTTTAAAAAAGGGATTGAGCGTTTAGTTTCAACTGGAAACTTCACGGATGATATGCCAAAAATCGCTTCATGTGATTGGGTGATTGAGGTCGTGGTAGAAAACCTTGAAATTAAAAAGAAAGTATTTGAACAAGTAGAACAACACCGTAAACCAGGTACATTAATAACATCAAATACATCAGGTATTCCGATGAAGTTTATGTGCGATGGTAGAAGTGAGGACTTCGTGAAAAACTTCTGTGGTACTCACTTTTTCAACCCTCCACGTTACCTACGTCTATTAGAAATTATTCCTGGACCAAGCACTGATCAAGATGTTGTTGACTTCTTGATGCATTACGGTGACGTTCATCTAGGAAAAGAAACGGTATTGTGTAAAGATACTCCTGCATTTATTGCCAACCGTATTGGTGTTTATGCAATTATGTCGGGTATGCACACTATTCAAGAAATGGGATTATCTGTAGGTGAAGTAGATAAATTGACAGGTCCTTTGATTGGTAGAGCGAAGTCGGCAACATTCCGTACAAGTGATGTGGTTGGTTTGGATACAATGGTGAAAGTATCGAACAACTTGCATGCAGGTTTGCCAGAAGATGAATCAAAAGAGCGTTTTGTTTTACCAAAAATCGTGAGCGAGTTAAATGACCGTCAGTGGTTTGGTGATAAGACAAAACAAGGTTATTATAAAAAGACAAAAGACGAGAATGGCAAAAAAGTTATTCTTGAATTGAATCTTGAAACATTTGAATACCAGCCAAAAACTAGAGCGAAATTCAAAGCACTTGAGGCGGTAAAAGACATTGACAACCTAAGAGAACGTCTTCCAATTTTACTAGGTTTTGAAGATAAAGCAGGTGATTTCTACCGTAAGACTTTCTATGACGTATTCCGTTATTGCTCGAACCGTATTCCAGAAATTGCAGACGAATTATTCAGAATTGATGAAGCAGTTGCAGCTGGTTTCGCTTGGGAATTAGGTCCATTTGAGACTTGGGATATTCTTGGCGTGAAAGAAACAGTGGAGAAAATGGAAGCTGCAGGTGAAAAGGCAGCAGCTTGGGTCTATGAAATGTTGGAAGCAGGCCATACTTCATTCTATAAAAATGAAGACCGCAAACGTTTCTACTATGATATTCCTTCTAAATCTTACAAAGTTGTTCCTGGTACAGAATCATTAGTGATGTTAGAAACATTACGTGGTGAAAATGTAGTATGGAGTAATGCAGGAGCAACATTATTTGATATTGGAGATGGCGTTTTGAACCTTGAGTTCCATACCAAAATGAATGCCTTAGGTGCTGAAAACCTTGAGGGGGTAAATACAGCAATCTCAATTGCGGAAGAGAAAGGTTGGAAAGGCCTTGTAATTGGTAATGAATCGGCCAACTTCTCAGCAGGTGCCAACCTAGCGATGCTATTTATGTTTGCTTGTGATCAGGAATATGATGAAATCAACTTGATGATTGCTCAGTTCCAGAAAACAATGATGAGAGCTCGTTACTCTTCAGTACCTGTTGTGGCGGCAACTTCTGGTCTAGCACTAGGTGGTGGTTGTGAGTTATCAATGCACTGTGATGCTATTCAAGCACATGCTGAAACCTATATGGGATTAGTAGAAGTAGGTGTTGGTTTGATTCCTGCAGGTGGAGGAACCAAAGAAATGGCACTTCGAGTATCGGATTCATTAAAAGAAGGTGATCCGGAGTACAACCGTCTGCAAGATGCGTTTATGAGCATTGCGACAGCAAAAGTGGCAACTTCAGCAGAGGAAATGAGAAACATGGGCTTTATGAATGCTCAATCTCGAGTAACTCTTAACCGTAAGCGTGTGATTGCAGATGCCAAAACACGTGTATTGGAATTGTCAGCCTTAGGTTATGCACAAGCTAATCCTAGAAGAGATATTAAAGTACAAGGCCGTGGCGGTATGGCATTGTTTGAGGCAGGTGTTGCAGGAATGCAATACGCACATTGGGCTTCAGACCACGATGCTAAGATTGCTCGTAAATTAAATTATGTGATCAATGGTGGAGATCTTTCAGCTCCAACTTTAGTTTCTGAGCAATATTTATTGGACTTAGAGCGTGAAGCGTTCTTGAGTTTATCAGGCGAGAAGAAAACATTGGAGCGTATCCAAAGTATTCTATTCAAAGGGAAACCTTTAAGAAACTAATTTTACTAATCACCATTAAACAACTGATCATAAAACAATGGAAGCTTACATAGTAGCAGGATATAGAACAGCGATTGGCAAAGCGAAAAAAGGTGGATTTCGATTCACACGCCCTGACGATTTAGCAGCAGATGTCATCCAACATCTCGTTCAGAGCGTACCGGCTTTGGACCCCACAAGAATTGATGACCTCATTGTAGGTTGTGCAATTCCAGAAGCAGAACAAGGTATGCAAATGGCAAGAATGATTTCATTGCTTGCTTTTGCTCCAGATAACTTAAAAGTACCAGGTGTAACGGTGAACAGATACTGTGGTTCCGGTGTAGAAACGATCTCAATGGCAACGGCCAAGATCCGTGCAGGAATGGCGGACTGTATTATTGCAGGTGGTACAGAATCCATGTCTATGGTACCAATGATGGGCTACAAGACAGGGTTGAACTACAAAATTGCCACGGAAACACCTCAGTATTATTTAAACATGGGTCTTACGGCAGAAGAAGTTGCGAAGGATTACGGCATTGACCGTGACGAAGCAGATGAATTTGCAGTAAAATCACATGAGAAAGCTTTGGCAGCGATTACTGATGGAAAATTCAAAGATGAGATCGTTCCAATTACAGTGAAAGAAACGTATTTGGAAGGTGATCGTAAAAAGACAAGAGAATTTGTAGTGGATACGGATGAAGGACCACGTAAATCTGATGCTTCAGGCTTAGGTCGCTTAAAGCCTGCCTTTAAACAAGGAGGACAAGTAACAGCCGGTAACTCTTCTCAAACTTCAGACGGAGCAGCATTCGTGATGGTAATGTCTGAACGTATGGTAAAGGAACTGAAATTGGAGCCAATCGCAAGAATGGTGTCTTATGCATCGGCAGGGGTAGACCCAAGAATTATGGGTATTGGTCCGGTAGAGGCTATTCCAAGAGCAGTAGCTCAAGCAGGTTTGAAATTGTCAGACATTGAGCAAGTAGAATTGAATGAAGCTTTTGCAGCACAATCTTTGGCAGTATTGAAAAATATTGATATCGATCCAGGTATTGTGAATGTAAACGGTGGAGCGATTGCATTAGGTCACCCACTAGGGTGTACAGGTGCAAAACTTTCAGTGCAACTTTTCAATGAAATGAGAAGACGTAATCAGAAATACGGTATGGTAACAGCTTGTGTTGGTGGCGGACAAGGTGTAGCAGGTATTTATGAATTATTGAAATAAATCAGTAACTCTCACGTTATAAAAGAAATGCTTATCCTCTTTTTGGGAGGTTCAAGCATGTTCTAAATTGATTAGGCGGCTCTTCGGAGTCGCTTTTTTTATGAACTAAAGTGTCAACAATAAAGAGATAACTGTCAAATCTTAAGTTTTAATTGATTTGTACTACGAAAACACAATCCTAACTGGAAAATCCTTTTAAATTGCGTTTTGCTCCTTAAATTTGTTGTATGAACTTGATGAAATTAATCAAAAGAGGGTTATGGTCTTTAATACCCCTATCAATTTTTTTAGCGACCCCATCTTGTAGAGATTGCGATGCTTATTCCAATCCATCATCTTATGCAGTTGGAGCTTTTTATGATAAAAATGATTACTCAACAGTCCTTGATCAAGATTTTGAGTTTGTAAATGGAATAGGTGGTTCTGAAATCACAAAAATGGCAAATGGTAAATATTTATTGCCATTGAAAGTGACGGCAAGGGAAACAGGATTTTCATTTGTAATGCCTGGCTTGGCAGATACAACCTATATAAGTTATGAAACATCTGTTGAAGTAAATGGTCCTGATTGTGGTGCTTTTGAGCAGATCACAAACTTGAAAGTATCTCCAACTGAAGGAGGCGCGGGACAAGATGCTTATGTTGGAGAGTTCGGTGCATTGTTTGATTCGGTGACCGTTGCTTGGCCATCAGTGATTGCTGATACGATTACGGAAAATATCCGATTTGTGATAGATGTTTGTAACTCAGAAGATAAATCAGCAAGCAAAAACCTAATTGTTACTTATTTCGACCTTGTAACAGGTAACGCAAGAGAAGAAGTTTTTTCATCAATTTTTGTAAAAGGAAAAGAATTTGAAGATCCTATCTATGATGGTTCGGATCGTTTTAGTACAATCTACCTTCCCTTAGAAGGAAGTGATAGCACAACCTTTGTTTTTAGAAGACAAAGTGGCGAAGGCGTGAATACAGATCAAGAATTGAAGGTAGTTTTTAATACTACGACCACAATCAGTGATGATGAAACAGGTTGTATCTTTTTTGATGGTGTAGGTGATGTGCTTTTAGATAGTGCAGGTACCACAGGCAAGGAATTTAATTATCCAGCCGGCCCTCACTTTAAGAAGATGCAAATAGATAGAACAACAGTAAATACTAACCCAAACATTCCGAATGTTAAGTTATTTATCTAAAATATTAACGATAACGCTATGCCTTCTAGGAGGTACTTTGACGCTTTATGCTCAAAATGAAGCTGGAGATGCTACGTCAGATTCTTCTGAATATGCTCAAGATACTACAGGCATCATAAAGGAACCTTGGCCGTTGAATAAGAATGGACAACCCAAAGGGTCTCAATTTTTAGTGTTGTCAGGAATGCGATTGGGTACTGACATGAGACCACTTGTACAGTCCATGGCAGAACCTAATATGAGTGCTTACACTTTATATGCTGATTTGATGATCAGAAATGATTTCTTTATTACTGGAGAATATGGTAGAATGGATCGAACAGTAGAAAATCCTGATGCTGATTTTTTTAGGTACAGAAGTAACGGGGCATTTTACCGATTTGGTGTAGAGTACAACGTAATGAAGAGGTCGTCGATTGATAACGCATTATCATTTGGCTTTAAATATGCGAATTCCACTTTTGATCAGTCTGCAGATTTTTATAGCTCAGGTAATGGGTATTGGGATGAAGGTGCTACACTAAAACATTTAACAGAGAAAAATGTGAATGTGGATTGGTATGAAATCACTGTTAGTATAAAAGTAGTATTGATCAAAAACTTAACTGCTGATTTCGGCTTCGCCTATGTTATCAAAAAAGATTTTCCTGCAACGGCAATTACAAAAGCCCATATACCAGGATGGTATCATAATAAAGACGACCGCTCAAGGATAAATTTCCAGTATAGATTGCTTTACAGAATACCTTTCTGGCCTATTTATACTGAACCAAGAATAAAGAAGAAACAATAACTCGGCTTTGTTTACAAATACTTCAATTTTGATTATATTAAAGTAGCAAACCGTTTATTAAAACTACAGTGCTTAGCTTGCACTTTATAAAGCTCTCTATCGGTGAAGACCTATCTTATGTAAGGGGTGTATTTATTTCACCAACATAAGTAAAACCATTATTTTATTTGAAATTAATCTCCTTATTATTCAAAAAGATAAAGTGCTTCACTCCTTAAAATTTAGATTTTAGACATGCTCTAATAACTCTTATCTATTTCTAATTTATGAAACACATATTAACTGTACTCATATTATTGATGAGTATTCAATCTATTTATGCACAAAGTGAAATAAAAGAAGATCCAGACCCAAGAGATATGGACTTTAACCACAACGAATCTAAAGGTCAATGGTATACTTCCTTGACTGTACAATTGTCATCAAGTAGTGCTGAAAATGAAGATCAGTTTATAAGACAACTGCACAAACAAGATAATGGTGACTTTGAAGTAGGTGTTCAAGGTGGATATTTTATTAAAGACTTTTTTATGGTAGGGATGGAGTTTTCTTATTCAAGCCAAAATAAAAATGAGATTTATACTTCTAACAGTGTTAGAACACAATTGAAGTCTATTTCACACGGTTACTTTTTTGCCCCTTTCATCAGAAACTATATTCCTCTCTCAAGTTCAAGACGTTTTAGTATTTTCAATCAAACCTCACTACAAGTAGGAGCATCAAGAACCATGAGACAAACAGAATCAGGAACTGACCTTAATAAAACTATGACCGATAAAGTATTACTTGGAATTGGTATCCAGCCAGGTCTTGCGGCTTTTATAGCAGATGGTTTTGCTTTTGAAGCTTCAGTGGGGCTACTAGGGTTAGAAATGGAACATAGAAAAGCAGTGACAAATTATACAGAGGAGTCTCAAAGAACTGATTTTGATCTCAATTTTAGAGTGAACTTATTACAAATTAAACTGGCTGTAGCCTACTATTTCTAAACATTGAATGATGAAAATATTACGATTATTAATAATTAGTGCCTTAGCATTTTCTCTTTCCTCATGCATTGATTGGGACTATTTTGGATTATCACCAAAGGCTGAAATTACAGCATTTGAAGTAGAGGGACAATCAGGAACGTCTCAAATAGACTCAGCGAATAGAGTAATATTAGTACCCGTGAATGAAGTTATCAACCTTGATAGCCTTAAAACGACAAACATTAATATTTCTTCTTTAGCAACAGTTAACCCTATGGTTGGGGAAATAGCAAACTTTTCAGACACCGTGATTTATGTAGTGACTGCAGAAGACGGTACTAAGGTAAACTGGAAAGTGAAAGCTTTCCGTCAAACCGCTGAAGTTCAAATAGAGAATAGTAATTTTGATTCTTGGTATGAAACAGAAATAACTTGGCTCTTCAATAAATATACTTATAGTACACCAACGCCTCAATCAGACGAGTTAACTTCAAGAATTTGGGATACGGCCAATAGAGGTGCTGTTGCTTCATTTGTTGATGGTGGTAACACTACTCCTCAAGATAGAGATGGAGGAAAATATGCTCAGTTGGAAAGTATCAGTGTGCCTATTTATAATATTGCAGCAGGTTCTCTGTTTGCAGGTTATTTTACAGATGATCTTCCTCCTGACGCTGCTAACCCAAGGAGTAATACAAAATTCGGCATCACATTCGGTGGAAGACCTTCTTCTGTCAATGTTGATTATAGATATAATCCAGGAACTGATTATTATGAAAACCGCAACCCTTCAACAGGAAATGATCAATGTGATATCTACATTATTCTCCAAAAAAGGGTAGATGGACAGCGCTATAGATTGGGAACAGCTTGGCATAGAAGCGGTGATACTGTTTCTGATTGGACAACGCTTACTTTAGAGATGCAATATGGTGAACTTCCGGCAGGGTCACCAGCGTTTATGGGACTAAATCAAAATCCGGGTGAAGAAGAAGTCGGTTTTGCTGACCCTAATGATGTTCCAACGCATATTTTAATAGTTTTCTCATCAAGTGCTTTAGGTGATACTTTTACAGGTGCTGTGGGTAGTAAACTAGATATTGATAATTTGGTATTAAATTATTAGTAGAAAAAATAAAACAAGAGGGAAGAAGTGGTTAATTAACAAACCATTTCTTCCCTCTTTTTTATGCTCTAAAGATCTATGATTATTCCTTAGGTTCTAGCCTAATGTTATATTTCATAGAAGTAACTGTTCTATATTTTGATAAATCTGGAATCTGATAGTTCTTTTCTAAAAAGCCTTTTTCTTCCACAAAGAAATAATACTTTTTATCCTTATCGATTTCCATTGTGTAATTCCCCTCATTATCTGATTTTACATAAATATTTTCATCCTCATTAGGAGAGATAAAAACAAGTTCAATGTTTTTCAGAAGTTCACCAGTTGTTTTATTGGTTACTTGACCATATAATTTCACTTTTTGAGCAAGAGGTTCAATCACCAACTTTTTCTCAATAACATCTTTACCGAAAACCCCAACAGTAGAAATTTTGGTGGGTTTCATTCTTTTGTAACCAAAAGCAGAAGGGAAGATTTCGTAATTGGATTCATTAGAAATATCAAAATCATAATTACCATTTTCATCCGTTCTTTTCGTTATCAAGGCATTGGTTTCTAGATTTTTTAAACTGACAAGAATTCGAGGTAAAGCGACTTTTGTATCTTTTGAAACCACTTTTCCTTTTAGTTTCATAGCTTCAATAGTAAACAAGTTTTCATGCTCATCTGTCAACATTCTTGAGAGGTTAATACCATTGACATTTAATTGGTAAATATCATTTCCACCTTTACCTCCTAAGCGATTGGAAGTAAAATAACCTGTCCTTTTGACGGAATTCAAAATCAATCCATAATCGTCATGTGTAGAGTTGATGGGTGCACCTAAATTAGCAACGGCGAATATGATTCCTTTTTTGGTATATGCTTCATAAAGATCAAGACCGCCCATTCCATCATGTCCATCAGAGGCAAAATACAAAGTACCATCAGGATGAATGTAAGGGGAAACCTCATCGCCTGGAGTGTTGACTACTTCCCCTAAGTTGATAGGATAAGTCCATTGACCGTTGTATTTATAACTTACATAAATATCAGTGCCTCCGTAGCCACCTTCCATATCCGAGACAAAATATAACGTATTGCCATCTCTAGAGAAAGAAGGTTCAGAGATAGAATAATGCTCGTTGTTAAAAGGAAGTTCTCTGATGTTAGACCAAATATTTTCGCCTAATACATCAATTAAAAAGAGTTTGTGTTGAGCGACTTCTAAGTGCGGAACATCAGCCTCATACAGCGTAGCAATCATATGGTGGTCATCGATTTGAAAAGCAGAATGATGATGATGATGATGGAAAGCACTACTGTCAATGGCAATTGGCCTTGTTTGTTCGTTTCTATAAAGGTCATGCAATGGAGCAAAGTAAAAATTATAGTAGGATTTTCTATAATGTTTATTGAAATGCTTCCTGTCGTTTCTATCAGTAGTATAGATCAAACCATCTTGGTAAAAATAAGGTGACCTTTCAGACCCAGCTGTATTGATGGCTAAATTCTGAATAGTATATCTATCCTTGTATTTCATAAATTCAGAAGGCTCATGAGTACTTTTTTCTAATTTTTCTGCATGCAACGTCGGTTTATAAAATTCATTGTTTTTATGTAACCAGGATAATGATTTAGGAGGTCTATTTTTTGACAGAATATAGCGAACACGAACTGAAAAATTTGAAAATCCATCATTACTGTTATTGCTACTTCTTTTCTCCCCAGGTCCGAATTTTTCATCTGGAACTTGTCGTTGTTCACCAGTCAAAACGGCAACACTTTCCTGGGAGCGGTCGGCCATTGCAGCGCCAAGTTTATTATCTCCAAAATGGGCATCGCCAACATAATGTAAACTTACATCATCTAGATAATCCGTAAATGTATATTTGCTGACCCATTCAACTCCTACATCGATACGGTCAGTAACTTTGACGTTGACACCAATCCCTAATGGAATTGCTAATCCCGCCTGATTGTATTTTGGTTTATAAATTTCACCTCCTTGCCCTTCTGTCCCTAAAGGGGCCAAATCTACCCATGTACTACCGAAGTCGTTGGTCGTTTTGCCTTTGGGATTATGTAAGAATGCGGTCAATCCGGTCAGTACATATGGAGTGACTCTTTTTCTTTCCGTATAATGCCCAAAGTGAGGAAAAATGTCAATTTGTGCGAGAGCAGAAAGTTGAAAAATATCGTTTCTAAAATGTAGATTTCTATTGTATTCAAAAGTGCCAATATCGGCAGTTTGAGCGTCATCACCATTGATTCTGGACCATGAGATTTCACCTCTCAAAATGAAACGGTGTGAAAATCTCTTCTCATAGGCACCGCTTATATATATCCCCGAAAGGCTAGGGTCAATGGCAGTGGGAGAAGCACTTTTTGTAAGATCACCAAAGTAATTGCTGACACCTGTTTGAAAAGATAAAGCCCAATGTTTATCAGTAGAAGGTGCAAGCCCTTTGTGGTGTTGAGCCAGGCAGTGTATGTTGAGTTGAAAAAAACACAATACGTAGAAAAAAATGCCTAACCCAATGGCTTTAATCTTGGGGTACATATTTGTCAGATAGTAATAGATATTATAAAATGAAGCGTAGATTATAGCGAAGTTGAAATGAGAATTATTGCATTTGATCTGAGGTGAATCTATTGACTCCACTCAATGTTGTATCCATAGCCTTTTGCATCATAAAATTAGCCACCTTACGACCTTCTATACCTTTATATTTTTTAGGGATAAAAGGAGAGAATACTTGATTCATGATTTTGCCAAAGTCTTCACCAACTCTAGTTTCTGATCTTTCTCCTAATAACAACGAAGGTTGAAGGATATTTAGTGTAGGAAAATTCATGTTTGCCAATTCATTTTCCATTTTTCCTTTCACCTGATTGTAGTAAAATAAAGAGTCTGCGTTAGCTCCCATCGAAGAAATAATTTGGAAACTTTTTACACCATTTTGCAACGCTAATTTCCCAAAATTAATACAATACGTGAAATCTACCTTATAAAAAGCCTCTTTACTACCTGCTTTTTTCATAGTGGTTCCTAAACAGCAAAAAGCGGCATCAATAGGAGTGTTAAGTTCAACAGTATCAAGTTTGTCAAAGTCAATAATGATTTCTTTAAGTTTTTTGTGATTGACCTTGAGTGGCTTTCTCGATATTGAAATTACTTGTGTGAAACTATCATTTTGAATTAAGTTTTGTAAGGTATGGCTCCCGATAAGTCCTGTACTACCAATAATGAGTGCTACTCTCTCTTTCATCTTTATTGTATTAATTGCATTTGAAACTAAAACAAAAGGAATTTGACGGCAATTAAGCATTATTTTTTGTGGATATAATCACAATGCAAAACCTTATAACAATGTTTGTTGCAAGTTTTTTGAAGGTAGTCATCGCACAACAATAATGAGAATTAGCTCAAAATAATTTTGATTTAGTACTTAAATATAAGAAACAGGCATTTCACCTCCTATTCTCCCAAAAATTAACTTACTAATAGAAATACAATCATTACATTTGTGTGAAATTATTATTGAAAAAGATTGTAATAAAAATACATGAAAACGTACAAGCGATTGCTGACATATGCAGGGAGCCTTTCCGGTTTTTTAATTCCCTATTTTTTTGTGACTGTTTTAGTAAGTGTTTTTAGTTTAGCAAATTTTGGTTTAGCAATTCCTTTACTTGATATGTTGTTTACAAGTGAAGAATCCTTCAAAGTAAACGGTGTATTATTAGAGCTGAAGAACTTTGATGGCTCAATAGAATTCTTGAAAGATTATTTCTATCAAGAATTTGGCTTGTTGATGAATGAAAATGGAAAGCTATATGCTTTGATGATGATCTGTTTAGTGACTGTAGGTGCATCGTTACTAACGAACATCATGCGATATGTGGAAAAAATGATCGCTGAAAACTTTAGAGTAAATACAATTTCTCATCTAAGAACTTCAGTGTTTAAAAAAGTATTAACACTGGATATTGGCTACTTAACCGATAAGAAAAAATCAGATATTATAGCAAGATCTACAACGGATATGACAGAAACCGAAAACTCTTTGGCTTCTGTGATTACGTTTATCAAAGATCCTGTAGCCCTCATCATATTCTTCGTTTCATTGATAATGTTGTCTTATCAGATGACTTTATTCGTGTTCTTGATTTTACCAATTTCAGGTGGAATGATTGCATTGATTTCTAAATCTTTAAGAAAGAAAACACATTCACTACAAGAGAAAAATGGTGAGTTGTTAGGCGTTTTGGATGAATCTATTGTAGGGATGCGCGTTGTCAAAGGATTCAATGCCGAACCTTATGTCAACAAAGCTTTTAAAAAGCACAATGATGATTATGTCAATACTTTCTTCAAAGTGGTAAGACGTATTGAATTAGCGTCTCCAACATCAGAAGTTTTAGGGGTATTCTTTATTGGCGTGTTGTTGTACTATGGTGGTGTGTTAGTTTTAGGAGAAGATCCTACGCTTTCTGCCAGTCAATTTTTAGCCTATTTAGGTATTTTCACTCAAGTGTTGAACCCCGTAAAAAGTTTGACGGGTAATATTAGCCGTATTCAAAGAGGTGTAGCGGCTACAGAGAGAATTTTTGAATTGATTGATACCAAACCTGAGATTGTAAATAAAGCAGATGCTAAGGAATTGAAGTCATTTGAGAAAAACATTGAGTTAGAAGATGTTCGTTTTTCTTATGGAGACAAAGAAGTAATTCATGGTATCAATTTTAGCATTGAGAAAGGACAAACAGTAGCCCTTGTAGGTGGCTCCGGTGGAGGTAAATCTACAATTGCTGACTTCATTCCACGTTTTTATGATGTTCAAAAAGGAGCTGTAAAAATTGATGGCTTAAATATTAAAGATTATACATTGTCTTCACTACGTTCTCATATGGGTGTAGTGACGCAAGAGTCTATCTTATTTAATGATACGGTGTATAGCAACATTGCTTTCGGTATGGACTCTATTACGGAGGAAGACGTTATCAAAGCAGCAAAAATTGCCAATGCACACGACTTTATTATGGCATTGGAAGATGGCTATCAAACGGTCATTGGTGATAGAGGATCCCGTCTTTCAGGTGGTCAGAGACAAAGGTTAAGTATAGCAAGGGCCGTAGTTAGTAATCCGGATATTTTGATTTTGGATGAAGCAACTTCAGCTTTGGATACTGAATCTGAAAAGTTAGTACAAGATGCCATTCAGCACTTAATGAAAGGACGTACTTCTCTAGTGATTGCCCATAGATTGAGTACCATTATGGAAGCAGACAAAATTGTGGTGATCAATAAAGGTAAGATTGTAGAAGAGGGTACGCACAAGGAGTTGATTGCAAAAGAAGGAGGAGAATATAGAAAGCTTCAAGAACTGCAAGGGTATGACAGATAAGAAAATTAAAAATATTACTGTTGCTATCATTGTAAAAAATGCAGAACCGACCATAGAAAAGTGCCTGAAAAGCCTTGATGCATTTGAAGAAATTATTTTGCTTGACAATGGCTCTACTGATCAAACTTTAGAGATAGCAGCACAATTCGATAATGTAAAAATTCATCATTCTGAATTTATTGGTTTTGGTCCATTAAAAAATCTGGCAGCATCACATGCTAAAAACGATTGGGTTTTATCAATAGACAGTGATGAATATCCTACAGAACAGCTCATTAATGAACTTTCGAATCTGAAATTGCAAGACAATCAAGTAGGAAAAGTTCATAGACTAAATGCTTATAAAGGCAAAATAGTCAATGGCTGTAACTGGAATAATGATAAAATAATCAGACTGTTTAATAGAACTGCGACACGCTACCACGATGTACAGGTGCATGAGTCTATTAATCTAGAAAACGTAAAAGTAGTCAACCTGAAAGGTAAACTTTTGCATGATGCATTTGATAATGCTTCTGAATTATTGCAAAAACTTCAATACTATTCAGATCTCTATGCAGACCAACATTACAGAAGAAAGAATAGTGGTCCATGGATGATTGTATTCAAAACCTTTGTTTCTTTCTTGGATAATTACTTCTTGAAGAGAGGTTTTCTATATGGTTGGAGAGGTATTTTGATTTCAATGTCCAATACAATGGGCGTTTTCTATAAATATTTTAAGCTGTTTGAAAGAAATAAAAGTGTGTCTAACTCTTTAGTCATCACTACTTATAATAAGACACAAGAGTTAGATTTAGTACTTCAAAGTGTGGCCGCACAAACTGTCCTTCCTGATGAAGTGATCATTGCTGATGACGGTTCTACTTCGGAGACCAAAGAACTGATCGATTCTTTCAGAGATAGACTCAATATACATCATGTATGGCATGAAGACAGTGGTTTTAGATTAGCTGAAATTAGAAATAAAGCCATAGCAAAAGCATCAAAGGATTTTATCATCATGGTGGATGGTGATATGATTCTTGGCAAAGACTTTATTAAAAGTTATATCCTTAAGGTCAAGAAAGGTCGCTATTACCAAGGTAGTAGAGTAATGATCAGCGAAGAGGCGAGTGAAGCGTTGAAGAAAGAAAATAAATCTTCGATGTCCTTCTTTAGCAAAGGCATCAAAAACCATCTTAATGCGATTAATAGTCCACTTTTATCGTCACTATTTTCTAAGAGAAAGAAAACTGATATTGGTACCAAAGGGTGCAATATGGGTTTCTGGAAAGAAGATATTGACCGTATCAATGGCTTTAATGAAGATTTTAAAGGGTGGGGTAGAGAAGACAGTGAGTTTGTGGTAAGAATGCTGAATTCAGGAATTAAGAGAATTAATTTCAGGTTTGGAGCTGTTGCTTATCATATCTATCATGAAGAAAGATCAAGAGGAAATTTAGGCGTTAATGATGAATTATTACAGAATGCAATCGACAATAAATTAGCGTTTTGTGATAATGGAATACAGAAATATTATGAGTAATAAAGAAAAAGTATCCGTCAGCGTTGTTTTAACAAGTTGCGAACGCCTGGATTTATTAAGTGAGACTTTAGATAGTTTCCTTGAAATGAATACTTATCCCATCGATGAATTCATCATTATTGAGGACTCTAATAAAGAAAAGGAACTTCAAAAATTACTGGAAGATAAACCCTCTTACTTTAGATATATCTGTAATGGTAAGCGACTAGGTCAGCTCAATAGTATTGATAAGGCTTACGCTACGGTAAAAAGCGATTATGTTTTCCATATGGAAGATGATTGGATCTTCTTGGAAAAAGGATTTATAGAAAAATCTGTCAAAGTTTTAGTGGAGCACCCCCAGTATTTATCACTTTGGTTGAGAAATAAGGAAGAGGTAGAGCGCCTTATCGATGAAAATAAAAAAGTGACGATTGAAAATAAGAGTTACTATCACATTGAAGAAGAGCCGTTATCTTTCTCTCCAAGTTTGATAAAATTGGAAAACTACAAAAAAGTGGCTCCTTACTCTTCTTATGAAAGACCTATCGAACAGACAATTTCTGCTGCTTACTCAAAATTAGGATTTACTTCTCTATTGACTGATTATCAGATTGTTGATCATATTGGGTGGCATAGACGTACGATGAACCCAGAAGAGAAACAACGATTGGCGATTCAATATAAGTTTGACAAACACGTAAGGAAATACAAAGCTCAAGTCTATAAGTTTTTGGGTATTGGCAAGTTTAAGAATAAATAATATCAAGTCTCTAGACAAATAAAAACTCCCACCGAAATGCATTCATTTCAGTGGGAGTTTTCTATATATAATAACCTTTTAAGAGGTATATAATTCTTCTTATTTACGCTTGAAACTTTCTGAAGTAGCTTCTGATTTTTAGTGTTATTACACCAAAAAATGCTTCTTTGAAAATACTTGTACTCATTTTTGAAGTGCCTCTTGTTCTATCTGTAAATACAATGGGTACCTCTTTAATTTTGTAACCGTACATCCACGTTTTGAACTTCATTTCAATTTGGAAAGCATAGCCTACAAAGTGAATCGTGTCCTTTGTAAGGATGGTATTTAGCACTTTATTAGTATAACATTTGAAGCCGGCTGTAGTATCGTTGATTGGAAGACCCGTCACAAACTGAACGTATTTACTTGCAAAGTAAGACATCAGTACTCTTCCCATTGGCCAATTGACCACGTTGACACCTGATTTGTATCTAGAACCAATCGACATATCAAAACCATCTTCTTTACAGGCTTTATACAGCTTTTCAAGATCATTTGGATTGTGAGAAAAATCGGCATCCATTTCATAAATGAATTGATAATCTCTCTCTAATGCCCATTTGAAACCATGTATATACGCCGTTCCTAATCCATTTTTCTCCGTTCTTTCTTCTAAAAAAAGGCGGTTAGGAAATTCTTTGATTAACTCTTTGACTTTTTGACCTGTACCATCGGGTGATCCATCGTCAACAATCAGCATGTCAAATGAAGTTTCGAGATTCATAACAGCACGTATGATTAGTTCTACGTTTTCAATCTCGTTGTAAGTCGGTGTTATTACTAGATTTTCTTTCACTCCGCAAAGATAAAAATTTTTAATAGCTAAGGAAGGTTAATCTTCGTTAAACAGAAAATATTATTTGGACTTGTATTATTGTTAATATTAGGTGCACAAAACCGTTCTTTTTAGAGTAATTCCATTCCTCCTTTTAGGCTAAAAAGTTGGGCAGTAGTATTCAATGTAGATTGATATATCTCTATCGCCTTTCTACTTCTTTTCCCCGATTGACAATAGAAAATGATATGATCCACCTCCGGAATTTCATCTATCCTTTCTTCCAGTTCAGCTAATGGGATATTGATCCCGCCAATATCATCAATATCTCTTTCGTATTCTTCGCGGACATCAATTAACACTGAGTTATCAACATTGTCGGTGAGTAGTTGCTCCACTTGTTCATAACTTATCTCAATTTCGTCATCAGGAATCGCACAAAAATCAAAATTATAATCACCTAATGTTGATATGTTGGCAACTTTTGGATTTTTCTTGAATTTCAATGTTTGAAATTGCATATCTAAGCCACTTACCAACAAAAGTTGTCCGCTTAATACATTTCCTGCTCCTGTGACCAACTTAATCACTTCTGTGGCTTGCATGGTTCCCATAATGCCCACCATAGAACCAACTACTCCAATTTCATTACAATTTGGAGCTTCTTCTTGTGATGGAGGATTAGGGAAAATACAGCGATACGTAGGACCACCTTTATAGTTGAATACAGAAAGTTGTCCATCAAAACTCTGAATAGAGGCGGAAACCAATGGTTTGTCTTCTATCACACAAGCGTCGTTGATAAGGTATCTCGATGAAAAATTATCTGTTCCATCTACCACCACATCTGCTTTTTTGATGATGGATAAAGCATTTTCTTTAGAAAACTGCTGAAGAATCACCTCCACATTGCAATCAGGGTTCATTGCAATGAGGCGATCTTTGATCACTTCTGCTTTGGGTTTGCCAATGTCAGAAGTGGAAAAAAGTACTTGACGTTGAAGATTAGAAACTGAAACGACATCATGATCAACAATAATCAAATGTCCAATTCCTGCTGCCGCAAGATATTGTAATACTGGACATCCCAATCCACCTCCACCAATCACCAAAACAGAAGCATTTTTCAGCTTTTCCTGTCCTTCTGCTCCAATCTCTTTTAACCTGATATGTCTGTCGTATCGTTTGTATTCTTCTTTCGTCAACATAATTAAGTTCTTAAATCTTCATTTTCTGTGGATTTTCCCAAGTATTAAACGTAGCAGGCTACGTTACTACTGAAGTGCTAAATCCCAATCCTTCCAAACTACTTCGTAACCTTGACTTTTCACCATGGCAGCAAAATCTTCAGCAGATCTTTCATCTGAAATTTCAAATTGTTCCAATGATTCCGGCTCCACTACATAGCCTCCAGGGTTTGTTTTCGATCCTGCTGAAGCAGAAGTAATACCTAACTTGATGATATTATCTCTGAAGATAGGGTGTTCTCTTGTCGATAAAGAAAGTTCAACTTCTTCATCAAATAAGCGGTAAGCACAAATCAGCTGTACCAATTCTCTATCATTCATTTCCACTTTAGGCTCCAAACCTCCTGAGAAAGGTCTTAATCTAGGAAATGAAATAGAGTATTTCGTTTGCCAATAGGTACGCTCAAGGTAGTCCAAATGCAAAGCGGTAAAGAATGAATCTGTTCTCCAGTCTTCTAAACCAATCAAAACACCGACACCAATCTTATGAATACCGGCTTTACCTAAACGATCCGGTGTATCAACTCTGTAGTCAAAGTTAGATTTCTTTCCTTTCGGGTGGTGCTTTTTGTAATCCTCCTTGTGGTAAGTCTCTTGATATACCAAAACGGTATTCAAACCTGCCTCAATCAATTCTTCATATTCATCTTGGTCCATTGGTTGTACCTCCATTGAGATATGAGAAAAATAAGGTTTCATCAGTTTGATGGCGTTCTTAATGTACTTTACGCCCACCGTTCTGTTGGCTTCACCTGTTACCAAAAGAATGTGCTCAAAACCCATATCACGAATAGCTTCTGCTTCGCGAATGATCTCTTCGTCCGAAAGCGTTCTTCTTCTTACTTTATTGTCCAAAGAAAAACCACAATACGTACAGATGTTTTGACACTCATTCGAAAGGTACATTGGTGTGTACATCTGAATCGTGTTGCCAAATCTCTTTTTCGTCAACTGATGACTTAATTGTGCCATCTGCTCTAAATAAGGAGCAGCCGCAGGAGAAATTAAGGCTTTGAAATCTTCTAAATTTCTTTTCTCTTTTCCCAAAGCACGCTCCACATCATGAGCGGTTTTGGCGTAGATACTCGCCTTTACTTCATCCCAATTATGTTGATAAAATAAATCTTGATACATAAGTCAGGGAAGAGGGAACAGGGAAGAGAAACAGGGAAAAGGAGAGAGAAATCTGAATCTCTACCTCTTACCTCTAACGTCTTACCTCTTACCTCAACATTAAAGTTGGTTCAAAAATCCTGTTAATGGCGAACTAGCTTCAGCAGTTACTCTTGGTTGAGCAACTTGTGCTAAGTGTGCCGCTCTACCTGCTTCTACTGCTTGACCGAATGCTTTACCCATAGCAACAGGGTCTCCGGCAACAGCAATGGCAGTGTTGACTAAAACTGCATCTGCTCCTAATTCCATGGCATGTGCTGCATGAGAAGGGGCACCGATACCTGCATCAACAACAACAGGAACGTTACTTTGTTCAATGATGATTTCTAAGAAATCTAATGTTTTCAGTCCTTTGTTACTTCCAATTGGAGCACCTAAAGGCATTACTGCATCACATCCTACTTCTTCCAATCTTTTACATAAAACCGGATCAGCATGGATATAAGGCAATACCACAAAACCTAATTTCTTTAATTCCTCTGCCGCTTGTAGTGTTTCAATCGGATCAGGCATTAAATATTTAGGATCGGGGTGAATTTCTAATTTTACCCAGTTGGTTCCTAGTGCTTCACGTGCTAATTGTGCTGCAAAGACAGCTTCTTTGGCCGTTCTAGCACCAGAAGTATTTGGTAATAAATTGAACTGATCGTGTTGAAGGTGCTTTAATACATCATCATCAGGATTGTCAACGTCTACTCTTTTTAGAGCAACAGTGACTAATTCTGATCCTGAAGCAATTAAAGATTTCTCCATCAGATCATTTGACATAAACTTTCCTGTACCTGTGAAAAGGCGAGAATTGAAAGTTTTATCAGCTATTTTTAATTGATCCATGAGGATAATTTTTTTTTCGATTTTTTTATAAAACAGGAGAGGTAGTTCTGTTCAAAATATCTTTTAAAACAGTGACTACACCAGCAGGATTGATGGCATTGGCAATGACGCCTGAAACAGCGATGCCGTGAACTCCCGTTTTTAGTATACTTTCCACATCTGTCACTTCAATACCGCCAATCGCAATAATTGGTGTATCGATGCCTCTTTCTTTGCATTGGTCTAAAAGTGACTGATAGCCTTCTAAACCTAAGATTGGACTCAATTTTTTCTTCGTTTGTGTAAAACGAAACGGCCCCAATCCAATATAATCTACACCGTAATCGTACAACCTTTGAATGTCTTCAATGGTATTGGCTGTACCTCCTACAATCTTTCCTTCTCCCAAAATTTCTCTTGCTTCCGCTGGAGAAATATCTTCTTTCCCTACATGTACGCCATCTGCATTTACAGCCTTGGCCACATCGGGGCGATCGTTGATGAGAAGAATAGCATTATGAAGATCTGTGATTACTTTCGCTTTTTTCGCTAGAGTAATATAGTCTTCAGTACTGATGTCTTTGGCTCTTAATTGAATCCAGCGACAACCCGACTCACACGCCTCTTGAATATGTACGAGGTGGTTTTTGTCTTTTTTCTCAGTCGAAATGTAATGTAGTTTGTGTATCATGATATTGTTATGAAATGATGCTGTCCAAATTTACTGAGGTCACTTGCTAGGTAATCTTCGATATAAATTTTACCTAAACGGCAAGCTTCTTCAATAGATTTTCCATGGGCGAGGTAACTGCTGATGGACGATGCCAATACGCAACCTGAACCATGTTTTTCGAAAATCTCCATTTCACGACCTTCAATTTTGGTGATTTCACCTTTGTAAATCAGTGAGTCAGTACCTTTTTCTGTGGGATGATGTCCTCCTTTTAGAAGAACGTGAGTTGACTGACTGATTTTGATGGCTTCTTCTATTGGATCGTTGTCAGAAAGCTGTTGCATCTCTTTCCAATTGGGAGTGATTACGTCCACTTTCTTTAAAACTTTGTCCAACTGACGAATGGTTGCTTCATTATGAAAATCAAAGCCTGCACTCGCACTCAATACAGGATCGAGTACTACTTTACACATCGGGTAAAATCCTTTGATAAGGTCAATCCAATGGCTCATCAACTGGAAATTCTCAACGATACCGATTTTTAATACATGAATAGGGTAGCGTTCTATAATCGGTAAAAGCTGTGCGGTAATCACATCAGCACTTACCCAGTTCATCCCTATAAAATCTTCACCGGTCTGATAGGTCAGGGCTGTACAAATTCCGAAGGCATGAACATCATGTGCTTCAAAAGTTTTGACATCTGACAATACGCCAGCTCCGGCTGAGGGATCAAACCCTGCAAGTATTAAGGCATTAGGTCGAGTGTTTTCCATGACGATTGTAATTCGAAGGCTTTATTTTTGATTTCTGCTGAAGAAGCATTCCATAAGTATCCCAAAATTGCTACTCCTGTAAATGAAGACCCATCTAACATTGAAAGAGTTTTAGGAGTGATACCTCCTAATGCAATGATTTGATGATGCGGAAAACGTTCCTTTTTCATCCTTTTCAGAATCTCTTTGTTGGAATTGTACCCGATTTTTGAAGTGCTATCAAATACCGGACTCAGAAACAAGTAATTGAAAAGTGTCGGGATTTCTGAAATCTCGTCCATCTGATGTACAGAGGAACTCAATCGTAACCCTTTCTTTTTCCAATCTTTTAACGCTTCTAACTTTAATTCCTTCCTTTGAGATTCCTTAAAGTGAATGCCACCTACATTATATTCTTTAGTAAGATGATAATGTTGGTGAATAGTTATTCTATAGTGAAAATGAGCAGGGATAATTTCTAGTAAGTTTTTGATCTCCTCTTCAGTGGCATTAGGTTTTCGAAGGTGAATAATGTCAATGCCATTGTTCAGCCAACGAACAATTTGATCCGCTTCAGAGTCGTAAAAACTTTCTTTGGTTAAACCTATAATCGGAGGTTTGAGGGAAAAAGTATGAGGTAAGAGGTGATTGTCGTTTTCACGCACCTCAGCTTCTCTTAACTCTTCCTTCTTCCCTCTAACCTCTTCTCTCATTTTAGTGATAGATTTCTCCTCCTAATTCTTTAAACTCTTCAGACTTCTGCTTCAACCCTTCTTCTTTCTCTTGCTTCGCAGCAAAATCACGAACATCTTGAGTAATCTTCATCGAACAGAAGTTTGGTCCACACATTGAGCAGAAGTGAGCAACTTTTGCACCTTCAGCAGGAAGTGTTTCATCATGATATTCACGAGCAGTATCTGGGTCCAACGATAAGTTGAATTGATCTTCCCAACGGAATTCAAAACGAGCTTTTGACATAGCGTTATCACGGTATTGAGCACCTGGGTGACCTTTTGCTAAGTCCGCCGCGTGTGCTGCAATTTTATAAGTGATTACACCTTCTTTTACGTCAGCTTTGTTTGGTAAACCTAAGTGCTCTTTTGGTGTTACATAGCAAAGCATTGCTGTACCGTACCAACCGATTTGAGCGGCACCAATTGCTGAAGTAATGTGGTCATAACCAGGAGCGATATCCGTAGTCAATGGACCTAATGTATAGAAAGGAGCTTCGTAGCAGTCTTGCAACTGAGCATCCATGTTTTCTTTGATCATGTGCATTGGAACGTGACCAGGACCTTCAATGATCGTTTGTACGTCATGCTTCCAAGCAATCTTAGTCAACTCACCCAATGTTTTCAATTCTGAAAGTTGAGGCTCATCGTTTGCGTCAGCAATAGAACCAGGACGAAGACCATCACCTAATGAGAAGGCCACGTCATATGCTTTCATAATCTCACAAATCTCTTCGAAGTGAGTGTACAAGAAGTTTTCTTTGTGATGTGCTAAACACCATTTCGCCATGATTGAACCACCACGAGATACGATACCTGTCACACGTTTCGCAGTCATTGGAACGTAACGTAATAATACACCTGCGTGAATTGTGAAGTAATCGACACCTTGCTCTGCTTGTTCGATCAACGTATCACGGAAAATCTCCCAAGTTAAGTCCTCTGCTTTACCATTTACTTTTTCTAACGCTTGGTAAATTGGCACTGTACCGATTGGCACTGGAGAGTTACGGATAACCCACTCACGTGTTTCGTGGATATTTTTACCTGTAGAAAGGTCCATGATTGTATCAGCTCCCCAACGGCAAGCCCAAACTGTTTTTTCTACTTCTTCCTCGATAGAAGATGTAACCGCAGAGTTACCAATGTTAGCGTTGATTTTCACCAAGAAGTTACGACCAATAATCATTGGCTCAGACTCAGGGTGGTTGATGTTGTTAGGAATTACAGCACGACCCGCTGCTACTTCGTCACGAACAAACTCAGGAGTGATTTTACCTACAGGAGTGTTTGCACCGAAGCTATTACCAGGGTGTTGCGTACCGAATTTACCTTCTTGCTCTTCAATTCTTTGGTTTTCACGAATAGCAATGTATTCCATTTCTGGAGTGATGATACCCTTACGAGCATAGTGCATTTGAGAAACATTTTGACCTTTTTTCGCTTTCAAAGGCTTTTTGATGTGCTCAAAACGTAAGTGATCTAACTCAGAATTTTCTAGACGCTCGATACCATACTCAGATGATAGTTTTGGAAGTTCCTCCACATCACCTCTGTCAAGAATCCAATCCTTACGAAGTTTGTCTAAACCTTTTCTTACATCAATCTCGATGTCAGGATCAGTAAATGGTCCAGATGTATCATAAACTGTGATTGGTGGGTTTTTCTCTACTTTGTTCAGGAACTTGTGGTTCGTGTCCGCTTGCTCGATTTCACGCATCGCTACTTTGATGTTGTGAATCTCACCGTCTACATAGATCTTTTTCGATCCAGTGAAAGGAGCACGGCTGATGACTTCCTGACTAGGGATTTTGTCTTGCTTTTTCATTATTTCGTAAGTGTTTATTCGAGTGAAGAATTAAGAAAATCGGGGTGTTTCCTATGCTTAATTCATAAAAACATCTGATTTACCAATCCCAAAAAATCAATTTTGTTTTGAGAAATCAGTAAAGAATAGAAGTGAAAGATCACCAATGTTCTTAATTCTTCAGTTTTATTCTTCAATCAAATTATCCTCCCTGTGCAGGAGCGACTATGGTTACATGATCATTTTCAGAGATAGCGTGGTTTTCCCATGCCTCTTTGGAAATGATTTCATCATTAATGGCGACCGCTACAGTACCACGTGCCACCGAAATGTTCATGTGCTCTAATAATTGTGCTATAGAGTAAGCACTTGGAAGTGAAACAGACTTATTGTTTACAGTGATATTCATTTCTTCAATAAAATTTGAAATGTAGGAGTTATCATGAGTGATGAAAACTCAAAATCAATACAATCAATAAACCTTAGGAGGGAATGCACGGAATGCGTGCAAGAGTAGAAATGACTTTTCCCTTCGTCGGTACTAACCGCATCAGGTTCAAAGGGTATTTCTCAGTTCGATTTAACGAACACCCCTAAAGTGTAAAGTGTGGCAAAATTAATAAATAAAAATTAAAAGACTAGTTTAAAATTAGTTATAAATGATTTTTAAGGAGTAATGTGGGTGAAAGTCACGTTTTAGGAAACTAATTACAGAGGTAAGTGATAGTATTGATTTCGCTGAGAGCGAAGTTTATACTAACAAAACTTGATTATATGGAATAAGAGAACACTATCATTTATATGTAGATACTATTTAAAGCTCTTTCTATTCAATAAAACTCTAAAAAAGAAGTAAGTTCGCACTTTAAGAGCATGTTTGGAATATATTTTTATTAAAAGAGATGTTTCAAACATGCTCTAATACTCACACTTAACATTTTATTGATCCGATGGAAGAAGAATTCAAAGGGCAAGGACACATGCTTCACCTCAAATTACCGACTGATCCGAAGTGGGTAAGCATGGTGGAGAAAAACAATATTGAGGAAATTTTAGTTGATCATGCATACTGTGAACAGAAAGCGGCTACAGCAAGTATGTCGATTATTGTCAACTATCCTGAATTAGATGATGTGGTGGATACTTTGATGCCGATTGTTGCAGAAGAATGGGAACATTTTGAGAGAGTGGTAAAGCAACTTCGTAAACGTGGTTTGTCTTTGGGGCGTATGCGTAAAGATGAGTATGTGAATTCGATTGTGAAGTTTGCCAAAAAAGGAGGATCAAGAATGGACCAATTGGTGGATAAGCTTTTAGTGAGTGCTTTGATTGAGGCGAGATCTTGTGAGCGATTCAAATTACTTTGGAAAGGCTTGGATGATGAAGACTTGAAGAGTTTCTATTATGAATTGATGATATCCGAGGCAGGGCATTATGTCACATTTATTGAGTTGGCAAGAAAGTACAAACCAAGAGAGGAAGTGGACATTCGCTGGCAAGAGTTTTTGAAATTTGAAGCGGAACTACTCAAAACAATGGATGTCCGAGGAGATCGAATGCATTAGCAATTTTCAGTTAACAGATTCTTAATTGATTAAACTGTGTAAAGATCAATTATAAATGATTAATTTTGTGTTGTGATGTTTTTGGAAGAAATAGAAGAAAAAAGAATGCGTTTTCAAGTCGAAGATGTGGAGTCATTTCGTCTGCAAGCATGGAATTGGGGTAAGGATGAAACTTACTGCACCTACTTGTACGATCACGGAATAGATTACCCTAATGGAGGTTTTAAGCACCTATTAGCTGTTGGGGCTAAAAAAGTTTGTGATATTGAGGAAGGAAACTCTTTTGAAAGCGTTCAAAAATTCCATAATCAACACAAAAGTTGGTTGTTTGGTCATTGGGGATATGACCTTAAAAATGAGGTAGAACTGTTATGTTCTGACCATCAAGATGGGATTGATATGGCAAATGCCTTTTTCTATATCCCTAAAACATTATTCATTTTTGAAGGAAATGAAGTTCAAATTGTTTCAGACGGTGATGCTGAAGCTATTTTTTATCAAGTTTCTCAACAAGAAGTACCTCAACCTTCAATTGATGGCTGGGGTGGAGAAGTGAGTCCAAAAATCTCTCATAAAATCTATATCGATACTGTAGAAAGAATACAGGAACATATCGTAGAAGGAGATGTTTATGAGGTCAATATCTGTATGGAATTCTTGGCAAGAGAAGCGGAGATTGATCCGTTTGATTTGTACTTAAGAATTTCAGCATTGTCACCTGCTCCTTTTTCAGCATTCCATAAAGTGAAAAACAAGTTTGTCGCTTGTTCTTCTCCGGAACGCTACATGAAAAAAGAAGACAATAAAGTAATTTCTCAGCCTATTAAGGGAACAATCCGAAGAGGAAAGACTGAGGAAGAAGATCATCAATTGAAAGTACAGCTTCGTAATGATGAAAAAGAAGTGGCAGAAAATATGATGATTGTGGATTTGGTGAGAAATGACTTAGCTAGAACTTGTAAGGCAGGAACGATCAAAGTACCGGAGATTTTTGGAATCTATGGTTTCAAATCCGTCTTCCAAATGATTTCAACAATTGAAGGAGAAATCAAGGAAGGTATTCCTTTTGCGAAAGTATTGAAAAATGCATTTCCAATGGGAAGTATGACCGGAGCACCAAAGGTGATGGCAATGGCATTGATTGAAACGTATGAGCGAACGAAACGAGGTTTATACTCTGGTTCTATAGGTTATATCACTCCAGAAGGAGATTTTGATTTTAATGTAGTGATCAGAAGTGCCTTTTACAATGCAAGAAATAAATACTTATCCTTCCAAATTGGTAGTGCGATTACGATCGACTCCAATGCAGAATTAGAGTATGAAGAATGTTTATTGAAAGCAAAAGGAATGCTAGATGCATTAAATGCTGAGATGAAATTTTAATAAACCATCTATTGAAATTATGGTAAGCCCCTTAATTGTGAAAAGCAGTTAAGGGGTTTATTTTTTAATAAAAAAGCACTTGATATTGACGGAATCAAGTGCTTCTTATATGATGATAGAAGGAAAAATTAATTTCTACTAAATCCTTTTTTCACCTGTTGATAATCCAAGAAATACATTACTCTTACAGAAACAGTGTTCACTTGTGCCTCTTTCCACATTTCGTTGATGTTTTCATTAAATCCGTAATGTGAATTATGAGAAGATGAACCTAGTTGATTTCTCCATAAGGCAGTAAAGAAACTTCCTGGTAAAAACTCCCAACTGTAAGATAACTCCATGTTGAAAGTATTGTAATTCGCATCGTGTTCTTTTTCGCCATCCTCATTGATATCCGAGTAGTCAGATTCAGACAGGTCTCCATCTTGCGTAAGGTTGAAAAATTCACTGTATGCTACTTGTCTCCAATAATGTCTTAGTCTGAACTTCACAAACATCTTCGGAGAGAAAGTGTATTGTGTCCAGAAATTATTTTCTAAGGTAGTTACATTACGGTCGCCATAAATCACGTTTTCTACGTCATCATTTTCATCACGAACTGTGGTAGCATACCCTTTTTCATTCTGTTTGTTGTTCCATGAAATGGAATGGTTGATATCCCATTTATCAGAAGCTCTAAAAGTTTGACCGTATCGATAGTAAGTATCAAACTGATTAAACTCTTGACGCTGCCAGTAGCTTGTTCTGAGACTTACAGAGTACTTTTGTCTACCATCTGTATTGATGGTTAAACCTCCCCAATTAGAAGGATATTGTTTAAATCGATAACCTTCTACCCTAGGCCCAAAATAATCATAGGACAACCCTGGTTGGACAGAAAAGTCATAGTAAACACTCCATAAGTTATTGAATTGCATCCAACCATCAGTCCAAGCTCTTCTTGAAATAAAAGTACGAGGATTATACAGCCAGTTTTCATTGGCACTCAATCGTACCCAATAGCGTCTATAAAAACCTTTAGGTTCAAAAATATTGTAAGAAACATTGGCCGAAGCATAAATCTGATTGTTTGAACTGTTGTAGCCCAAATCATTAGGATTATAAGTATCAGATTCAATGTTTGTAGATCCCCAATATCTCCATTTTCCAGCCACTTTTCCACCACTTAGATTGATACGATGGCCAAGTGTTGTTAACTTTTGATCTTCTGTTGATGGATCATCATCTACTGGAAGGTATTCTTGCGATAGCGATCCAAAACCTCTAATTCTATAGGTATTTGTTCTATTAAATAGGCTGAATTCTCCAGAAGTGACATTGGAATTTTTATACCCTGAACCCCTCATCACATTCGTATTCATAAATCCTACTTTGGAGTTGTTGGGTAAACTTTGTTCCAAAGAAATCATATTGAAGTTAGTGACAGGGTCTACTTTCACCTCTCTAAGACCATCAGTAAGTGTATCTTCAATAATGGCAAAACTCTCGTTTGTGATGGAGTTTAATACTCCTACACCTAATCCTTTTTCGGTAATCCCCGTCAGTTTAATGGAATTGATCAATGGAGCATCAGAAGGCTTATAAATATATTGTTCATGCTCCTCCAATAAATCATTGCTTGGAGAATGATGACTTTGTCCAATTCTTCTTGAATAGAACTGTCCCCATTTATTGAAAATTGTAGTATTTTGTGTAAAGAAGTCCCTGAATTCACCAAACTTTACTTCAAAAGCTGATAAATTTAGAACATCATTGTCCGCTTGCACTTGAGAGAAGTCAGGTACTAAACTCACATCCAATGTGAAACTTTGCCCCAAACCTAATTTTAAATCAGCACCTCCAGAAAATGTATTGGCCATTTTGTCGCTTCCTTGTTTTCCTACCACTACATTACTGATATAAGGAGAAAGCGTAAGGCGAAGAGGAGGTTTTACATCATAGATTCCTCTTAGTGTACCAAATTGATTTACATAACCTGATTTATTAGCATCTACAGGATTCCAAAAAGAAGTCTCTCCTTTACGAGAAATTCCTCTTGAGAAATTTAATCCCCAAATTTGTTCTTTTGAATCGGGCATTCTTAATGCTCTGTAAGGAATTGCCATTTCTACAGCCCAACCTTCATCATTTATTTGTACAGCACTTGACCAGACCTCATTCCAATTTCCATCCCAACCTGATGTTCCTCTCTTTCGGTCACTTTGAACTCCCGAAGCAGTCACGACAAATTCAAACGCATCTTGTTGTGTGTTGTAAGTATCAAATGAAACAACAAAAACATCAGCTCCGTTTCCTCCTGAATCTCTTGCACCCATATTCGTACGAATTGAATCCGGGGCAGGATCATACAATTGAGCAGCTACATAAATAGCATAATCGTCATAAGCGATTTGAACTCTTGATTTAAAAGCGGAAGGTTGATTATTGTAAGGGCTATTCTGAGTGAAATAACCTTCAGATATATATTTAGCAGGATCTGCATTATACAATACATTGTTCGCACTTGCAGTAAGGTTACTCATATGCAATGGGTCAGACCATACGGCATCATCTAAATCGCCATCAATCTTTGGTGATTCACTTGCGGCCCAAGCATGTATATTCATTCGATGTAAAGTATGTTGTGCTTGTGATAAAGTCGAAATGAAGATACATAGGAAGAGGGTAGTGATAAGTTGGTAGGAAAAGGATTTCACGTTAATAGTATAAGTGCTCTAGTAGTTCAAATATTTATTTAAAATAAATTTCGCAATTATAATACCTTAATACAATGAGGTAATATAATAATGATGATTATGCCCCCCTTTTTTGAAGAATTATTCAACAATTAAGGTTTATTATGATAAAATTAACAATGAGCACGTTCGGTAAATGAGTAAGGGTTGTTTATTTTTATTAATTCTAAATTACATTGAAAGTCAATCATTTGTAAACATAATTGACACTTCTCACTTCAAATAGTAATTTTGCATTCGGCTTTATTTAAAGCTGAAGAGATTAAGAAATAAGGGGTTGGTTTTTGAGCCTTTTAAGGTTTTGTAAATCAATCACTTTCATATTTAATAACAATTAGATTAAGCTCAGAATATAGGAGGACTGAAAATCCTCAACCTTCTGTCTTAAATTCCTAAAGAATGAGCGATTTGATTAAAGATATCAACCTTGTCGGTGAGCAGGTTGATGAAAAATCAGTGTCGTGTGAGGTAAAAGTCACAGAAAATACGGCAAATGAAGGACAACGTAAGCTTTATATTGAGAGCTATGGTTGTCAAATGAATTTCTCGGATTCTGAGATTGTAGCTTCTGTTATGCAGAAAAACAATTTCGGAACGACTTCTAACGTAGAAGAAGCTGACCTTGTATTCTTGAATACTTGTTCTATCCGTGAAAAAGCAGAACAAACAGTTCGTCAACGTTTGAGAGTATTCAATAGAGTCAAAAAGAGTAAGCCGGGTATGATTATCGGTGTACTTGGCTGCATGGCGGAGCGTTTGAAAACACAGCTTCTTGAGGAAGAAAAAATGGTAGATATCGTGGCGGGTCCCGATTCTTACCGTGATCTTCCAAAATTAGTAGGCGATGTTGACGAAGGAGATAAAGGAGTAAATGTATTCTTGTCAAGAGATGAGACGTACGCAGATATTGCTCCTGTAAGATTGAACTCAAATGGTATCTCAGCGATGATCTCTATTATGAGAGGTTGTGATAACATGTGTTCTTTCTGTGTAGTACCTTTCACTAGAGGTCGTGAGCGTTCGAGAGACCCACACTCTATTGTAAAAGAAGCACAAGAACTATTCGATCAAGGATACAAAGAAGTGACTTTATTAGGTCAGAACGTAGATTCTTACAAATGGTCTGATGAGGAAAACAATAAAGCTCGTTTAGAGAAAAAAGAACTTAAAGAGGAAGACGTTGAAATTGTCAGCTTTGCTCAGCTATTGGAAATGGTAGCCGGAGTTTCTCCTGAATTAAGAATTCGTTTCTCTACGTCACATCCAAAAGATATTACGGATGATGTGCTTTACACAATGAAGAAGCACGAAAACATCTGTAACTTCATTCACTTGCCAGTACAATCGGGTAACTCAAGAGTATTGGATATCATGAACCGTACCTATGACCGTGAGTGGTATATTAATAGAATTGATAAAATCCGTGAGGTATTTGGTAATGATTGTGGTATTTCTTCAGATATGATTGCTGGTTTCTGTACTGAAACAGAAGAGGAACATCAAGATACATTATCATTGATGGAATATGTGAAGTTTGATTATAGCTATATGTTCTTCTACTCTGAAAGACCAGGTACTTTAGCAGAAAAGAAATTCGAAGATGATATTCCATTGGATGTCAAAAAGCGTAGACTTCAGGAAATTGTTACTTTACAGAGACAGCATTCAGCAGAAAGAAACGCATTGAATGTGGGTGAAGTACAGAAGGTATTGATTGATGGCTACTCAAAACGTTCAAAAGAGCATTTCCAAGGAAGAAACTCTCACAACAAAGTGGTTGTATTCCCGAAAGGAAATGCAAAACTGGGTGAGTATGCAACAGTGAAGATTCACGACTGTACAGGTGGTACATTGTTGGGTGAAATCATTGATTAATCCGTAGGGGCAGACCTATGTGTCTACCCACCGCACCACAATCAGAACCACAAAAATAGAAGAGTAAGGTATAATGCTTTAATGTTGAAGCGTTATACCTTATTTTTTTGTAAATTAACGGAGGAACAAAGCCTAATTGTTCCTTTTTAATCCATAATTATTCATTCAAAAAACAATGCTAATAGAATTCTCTGTTTCCAACTTTAGGTCTATCAAAGATGAGCAGGTATTATCTCTTTTACCTTCTGGGCGAGTACGTAAAACAGGAACTGAAGACCGTTTATTTATCCATCCCAATTACAAACAGACAGAGACTTTGGCAACAGCAGTTGTTTTTGGTGCCAATGCTTCAGGAAAGAGTAATTTATTAAGAGCATTAGAAGCGTTGACAGTGATGGTACAAGAGGGACATGACAGTGCCATTGGAGAAGGTGCAAAAGCCTATGTTCCCTTCCGTCTAGATCGATTATCAAGAGAACTTCCCACTGATTTTTATATTCGCTTTATTGCGAATGACGGTATTCAATACGAATATGAAATGTCAAGGGATGTGGATCAAGTGACTCATGAGGCATTGTATGCTTATCCAAATTCTAGAAGGGTAAAGTTTTTTGAGAGGAATGAGGGGGAGTTGACTAGTTTCGGTAAGAAATTAAAAGGCGATAAGCAGACCATTGCAAGACATGTTTTACCCTATCAACTTTTTCTTTCCAAAGGGGCTCAATTAGGTTTAGAACAATTGGTAGCACCTTGGCAATTTTTCAAGAATCATTTAAGGGCTTATATTTTATACCGTTCAGTGTATGACGATGCTTTATTGCAAGGTATTGCAAAGCATATTGTCAATGATGATTCTCAAAGGTTTTTGAAAAATCTCTGTCAACTAGTAAGTCATGCAGATACAGGAGTGAGTGGCATTGAGGTTTTTCAAGAAGACAGTGAATTGATGGGACTTTTTGAGGGGAGAAGAAGGTATCAAATCAAAACCATTCATAAGCTGCCTTATTCGGATGATCCTCCTATTTCATTTGACTTGAAGGAAGAATCGATTGGAACACGAAAATTAGTGGCTTTAGGTGGACTAATATTAAGAGTGTTAGAGGCCGGAGACACCTTGGCTATTGATGAATTGGATCAGAGTATGCACCCTCATTTAACGAGAGCATTAATCAAACTATTTCATAATCCTAAGACAAATCCTCATAGGGCACAACTCATTTTTTCAACGCACGATGCATCACTATTAAATGATCAACTCTTCCGTTTTGATCAGATTTTTATTTCTGAAAGGTCAGAGGATGGTATTACCGAAATTTCTTCTGTTTCTGATATTCCAAATCTCAAAAGAGAATTACCATTAGAGGAATGGTACCTGACGGGGAAATTTGGAGGTACACCTTCCATTAATCAAATGGCTTTGGATTTTGACTTTAACCCTACAGATGATGAGGAATAGAAGAAAAGATAAAACTAGATCACTTCGAAAAAGAGTCCTTATATTATGTGAGGGAGCGAAAACAGAACCTAATTATTTTAATGGATTAAAGCACGACGGTCAGAAAAGAAGAGCATTGACAGCTGTTGATGTAGAGGTTTATCAACCTAAAAGTCATAGCCCGCTTGGCCTTGTTCGGGAGGCTATCATCAAGAAAAAAAGAGCATTGGTCAAAGGTAACCCCTATGAGACAATTTGGTTGGTATTCGATCGGGATTTTCATAAGCATATTGAAGACGTCATTAAGTTAGCCAATGAGCATGACATCGAAATTATTATTTCTAATATCTGCTTTGAACTTTGGTTTTTACTGCATTATGAAGACTTGGACGTAAATCAACATTTTGCAAAGTGTGGAATGCTTATCAAGTATATTCAACAAAATCATGTTGCTCGTTATCATAAAAATGGTAAAAACTATCAAAGTATAAAGGATTTAACTCCCTTGGCAATTCAACGGGCTAAAAAGTTAGAAGAATCTTATACTCATGGCGTAAACACCCATTATAAATTTTATGAAAGAGAACCCTACACCAATGTGTATCAATTGGTAGAGTATCTTTTGGAAATGTAATTTTATTCCCAACCCATAGATTGAAAAATAACCAGACGAATAAAGTAGAAACAGATTCCGACTACTCCAACAATGAGGAGAAACATTAACCCTGCAAAGACAATTAATCCGGAAGAACCTTTTTGTACTTGATCAATGGCTTCTGGATTTTTCTCATAATAGTTGATGAGCATCTGTGTATTATTTCTGTTGGCCTTGTAAAAAATATCAATAAAATCACCTATGCCGGGTACTAACCCAATCAAATAATCGATGATCAAATTAAATGTCATGGCCATGATGAGTCTTGGGGGAACGCCATTTCGGGCCACAGTATACAAAGAAATACCAGAAATTATAATGGACAAAGTATCTCCAACACCTGGAATAATACCAATAAAAGGATCCAAGCCAATTCTGAATTTGGTTCCTGGAACTCTGATCGCTTCATCCATCACAGTACTGATTTTTTTTAACGTTTTAAAAGAAGGATCTTGAGTATATTGTGGAGTTGTATTTGTCTTCATGGTGGAGATCATTTATTTTATCTTAGTAATCTACAGAAATTGGTGGATCACTTCATGAAATTGGCTAAAATTTTAATTAATTTGAGTAAAAATAGAAATACTTGATATGAAAAACATTATAACTACCCTAGCACTTTTGCTCTCTATGTTAATTTATACTTCAGCATCAGCTCAAGTATATAATTATGTTGAAGATTCTACAGAAACGGCAAAACCATCGTCAGAATACAAGAAACCAACAGAATCAGACGTGGATGCTTTTAAAGACAAAAGCCATAAAGACCTTCCTTTAAAAGATAAAATCTTCTTTGGAGGTGGATTGGGATTAGGTTTTTCTAATATACATACACAGGTTGCTATTTTACCTATGGTTGGATACATGGTGACACCAAACTTTCAAGTAGGTATGGGCTTTGTTTATGAGTACTTTGAGAGAAAAGATGTTTCCTATAAAGAAAACAATTATGGTATTCGACCATTTATGAGATATATGATCCCGTTAAAAGATGGGTTAAGGATTTTCCCTCAAGCAGAATATTATGGTTTTAGTAATAATAGAGAATATAGGGATAATAAAGGAGAGACAGTAAAAGATAGTATTTGGAGAGATCAGTTTTTATTGGGTGGCGGTATTTCACAAGGCATTGGTAGAAAAGGCGGTGTGAATATTATTGCACTTTATGACTTCTCTTATGATGAAAAAACTTCTTATACTAATTCTCCATGGGTCATTAGAGTTGAAGTCGCTTTCTAAGCAACAAAATATAGAAGAGGATAAGCGGCTCTTCAGTCGCTTTTTTTAACCGTATGAAAATCGAAATTAAAGAAATAACCGCCCCTCAGACTTGGGCGTTAAGACATAAGGTAATGTGGCCCAATGAGCCTCTATCCTATGTGAAAATTCCAGATGATGAAAGGGGACAACATTTGGGATTGTTTGTAAATGAGGTACTGACATCAGTGATTTCCCTATTTATGGATCCAGATAAGAATGTACAGTTCCGAAAATTTGCAACCTTAAAAGAGGAGCAAGGAAAAGGTTATGGTAGCATGTTGTTGAAACATGTGATGAAAGTAGCCAAAGAAGGTGGAGCAAATTTATTATGGTGTAATGCTAGAGCTACAGCAACAATCTTGTATGAACGAGAGGGCTTACACCAAACAGATACTTCATTCGTCAGAAAAGGAATTCTTTTTGTGCGAATGGAAAAACAACTTTGAATCAGGAATAAAAAATAAGGTAAGAGTGAAGATGTATTACTTCCTCTTACCTTATTTTTTATCTAATTTTTTAATACAAAATGGAATTATATAAGCAGTTGTGAAACTGTTCAAATTGAAGGGTTTTAAATTCCAGCAGCAAGAATTAAATCTAAATTCTTAAGTGGGAGATCAAATTTTTCTGCAATCATTTGATTAGTCACACACCCTTTGTAGGTGTAAACCCCTTTGGTAAACCAAGAATGTCTTCGCATCATTGTGTCTACACTTCCTTCATCATTGAGTTTCATCAAGGTAGTTGTGAAGATATTACTGATTGCAGCAGTCGCCGTTCTTGATACCCTAGATGCAATGTTAGGGACACAATAGTGGATAACTCCATGTTTTTTATAAACAGGATGTCTATGATTGGTAGGTTCAGACGTTTCAAAACACCCTCCCTGATCAATGCAGACATCAATAATAATCGAATTTTCTCTCATACTTGCCACCATTTCTTCGGTTACAATCGAAGGGGTTCTGGTGCCATGTGTATGCACGGCTCCGATGACAATATCTGCTCTGCTTAAAGCTTCTTGAATAGAAGTACTATCAAAAGCAGAGGTGAATAAATGAGGAAGATTGAGTTCTTTTTTTAGTCTTCTAAGCTTGTAGATGGCATTATCAAAAACTTTCACTTCAGCTCCCATACCTATGGCATTTCTTGCAGCATATTCAGCAACTGTACCGGCACCAAGTATAACTACTTTTGATGGAGGTACACCTGTAATTCCTCCTAAAATAATACCTTTACCGCCATTGTAGCTACTTAAATATTCGGCAGCAATCAGCATGACTGTACTTCCTGCAATTTCACTCATCGCTCTTACTAAAGGTAAACCACCTACTTTGTCTTCTAAAAGCTCAAAACCCAATGCAGTGATCTTTTTAGCGTTTAAAGCCGTGAGTACGCTTTTTTGAATATCCCTCATATGAATGGCCGAAATGATGGCTTTATTTTTCTTCATATAAGAAATTTCTTCTACAGTGGGAGAAGCAATTTTAATGACAAGGTCAGCTTCCATGGCTTCTTTATGCGTATACACAATAGTAGCACCTGCATCAGCATATTCTTGATCGAGGTGATTGACGTGCTGGCCAGTTTTGGATTCAACTAAAACTTCAACTCCGTTGTTGACTAATATAGAAACAGCTCCAGGTCGCAAAGCACACCTTTTTTCATCTGGATTTAGTTCTTTTGGTAAACCAATTTTAAGGGGATTCCCTTTTTTGGATACAGGCCCTTCCATCACCTCTTGAGGGTGGAATTGAGAATAACTCTCAGTAGCTTTCTCGAAGCCTTCACGTTGCTTTCCCATATGTTATCTAGAGAAGAAAGTTTAATTTAATCTAATTGTAATTTCTCTTGAGTGTTCATCCACTACTTTGATATCAATATCAATGCAGTCTTCTGGCAATAGTCGCTCTACTTTTGAAGGCCACTCAATCAAGCAAAGGTTTTTACTGTAAATATACTCCTCAAAACCTATATCAAATGCTTCTGTTTCATCTTTGATTCTATACATATCAAAGTGGTAGATAGTATCGGCATTATCTGTCATGTATTCATTGACTAGTGCAAATGTAGGGCTGTTTACGTGGTCTAAAACACCAAGTATATTACAAATGCTTTTTATGAAAGTCGTTTTTCCAGCTCCCATTTCACCATGAAAAAGCCAGACATTGGATTCGCCTTTAGTAAAGTCAATTACTTGTTGAGCTGCCGATGCTAAATCATCTATGCTGTTCGTTTTGATTACCAACTCTTTAGAACTCATGTTTAGTAAATATAAATCATTTGACGGTTTTATAATACAGGTTCAGTGACGAATTTATTTAAATTATTCTTTTTGTGGTTATAATCTTATGATAATTATAGAATACAGAAATAAAAAAGGCTACTTCGACCCTAATTTTGTCGAAGTAGCCTTTCCAGTAAAGGTATTTTAATCTAGAAATTCGAAACAGTAATACCAATAGTAATAGGTCTGTCAGTACCGGTGAACGCATTTCCATCTGTATTTAATAATTTATCACTTTCAAAAGTGTTTGTGAGGCCATAATAACAGAAGAAGTTAATCCACCCGTAACCAATTCTTCCGACTAAACCTGCTTTGAAACGATTTAAATTAAAATTTCCCTTGTCTTTAGAGACACGAACATTTCCAAATTCATCTTCATATTTTACTTTGGTATGACCATCGACTAAAAGACTTAATCTTGCTCCAACAGCTAATCGGAAAGCATTTCTACCGGGGTGATTTCTAAATCTAAATTCTAAGGGTACGTCTACATAATTACCAACAAGCTTACTTTTGCGTAATTTTTGATTGCTGTCAATAGCACCAACAGGTTCTGTATGACTACCATTGTTGTAAAGCGTCACACCATTTTTTAAAAAGTAATTATCGGCAGTATAACCAACTCCTGGGTTGAAAGTAAATTGCCCATTTTGATCCAATACTAATTCATACATATAGGCCAAAGAGATAGATCTGGATTGGGTTTCTAATTCAAGTCCCTTATCATCTTGCCACATTGTTGCTCCAAAGTCTAAATAGAAGTTTCCTGGTATTTTTTGTCCAAAGGAACATAAACTAAAAAGTAAGAAACAGAAAAAGAGATTGATTTTTTTCATTTTGTAATTGATTAATTAAAAAGACACATTTTAATTTTCTATTCAAATATAGACCAATATGAGAAGTTAGGAAAAAATCATATTGATAAAAGAGTTATTTTATAGAAAACTGAAATCTAGAGATTGACAAAATCTTTTAAAAAAAATCAATTTTCATCTTTATTCTAATTCCAGTTTGTACACGTTGGCAATCGCATGATGTTGTGCATCAGGAATCGTGAAATAAAAATTATCCGTTTTCATTTCCCATTCGACTTCTTTACCTGTTCCTAAATCAATCATCTTTTTGATAGGTGTAGGTGTACAGTTTCGATGTAGACCAAGTGGCCTTACTTTCATTCTTTTTCCTGTTTTGGGTTTGCCTAATACAAACAAGTACACTGATTTGTTGTCTTTAGAGATAGTAAAACGGACATCATTGGCAGTATACTTTACTTTTGCAGATTGACCATCATGAGAGCTTTGTGAGGGTTTTGCATTACCATAACCAAAAACATAATAGGGGCGAGTACCGTACACGGCTTCTCCGTAAATTTTGAACCAATCCCCAATGTCCTTTAAAATACTTCTTTGTTCCTGATTGATCACTCCATTGGCTTTAGGGGATACGTTCAGCAGCACAATGCCATTTTTACTCCATACATCAATCATATTTCTTAGCACCAAAGCAGAGGATTTGTAAGGGTGCCCTTCAACATATATCCATTTATGTTCACCCAATGTAATATCCGTCATCCAAGGAGTAGGGTAGATATCTCGCCTTCCACCTTGTTCAAAGTCTAAAACGCTACATTCCATCGGTAAATCATTTTGCTTGTGACAACTGACTACTTCTTGACCATTTTTTGCTCCTTCATTGAAAAAATGAGCTAACATTTCTTTTCTGTAAGAAGAAGGAATAAAGTTGAGCCAAGAGTCAAACCAAATCATGTCGGGCTGGTATTGATCCACTACTTCATTGACTTGGTCTAACCAATATTGATTGAACTCTTTCTCGGTATCAAAATTCCCAAACAACATTTTCAATTTAGGATCTTTGGTGGAAGTAGGTAAATCAGGGTGGTAAGGATAGTGGGAGTTGAAGCCATTTCTACCCCAATTTTCAGGAGTTAATGCATTTCTTTGACCATTACGTGCATGGTGGAAAGTAGCCAGTGTTTTGATATTTCTTTTTTTCAGTGAATGAAACATATCACCTAAAATATCTCTTTTTGGCCCCATTTCTTGAGCATTCCAAGGATTGACTTCACTTTTCCACATTGCAAAACCATCATGATGTTGTGCTACAGGACCAGCAAACTTGGCTCCCGCTTGTAAAAATAATTCAGCCCAATCTTCTGGGTCGAAATATTCAGCAGTGAATAGTGGGATGAAATCTTCATACCCAAACTCATTGATGTTTCCAAAATGCTCTTCGTGAAATTTATTGACTTTGGATCCTTTGATATACATATTACAGGGATACCATGCACTACCATAAGCAGGAACACTGTAAGGCCCCCAGTGAAAGTAAATACCAAATTTTGCGTCTTGAAACCATTCGGGAGTAGCATCATGTTTCGATAGGGATTCCCATGTTGGTTTGTATTCTTCAGATGCCTTAGGAGTCGTTTTTTTACAACCTATAGTTATTCCTAAAAGGATAAGTAACCACGAAAATTTTGTTAGTTGATTCATTTCAATATCATTTTTTAAAATTCAAAAGTCAGTTTAATTCTTAATGGATCGTCACTATTTCCATAATAGATTTCTTCATTGCCATGAGGTCCGGTACTACTCGATTCTTGAAATTTAGTACCAATGGCAGGGATATTATAGACAAAAGAGAGATCGCCTTTAGGGAAAAATGGACTCACTCTACCTTTTGGATCTCCACTTGGGTTTTCAGGCGTAAGCATTCTTAGAAATACATTAGGCGAATGACAGTACACTTTAAAGCCATTCGTTGATTTACTTTTCAGTTCAGCCCAATAGAAATGAGAGAAGTAACCTTTAAACTCTGGGTACACAAAACCCGATTCTCCTGTAATTGTATTGTTGTAGTCATTTTCCCAAACTTGAAAACGAGTACCTTTTGTTCTATTTCTCCAAACTCTGTAAGGACCATCTCCAAGCCATTTCATCCCCGCTACATCTTCTTCTTTATAATTAAAAGAAATGCCTAACACCTCTTTTGTTCTTTTCTTTCCTTTCATTTCAACTTCAAGGTCGAGTAATCCATTTTGATGAACTCTCCACTTAATACTATCAGAACTTAATACCACAATTTTGGTCCACTCTGGCATTTTATTTTTTGGTTCGAAAACAGCAATAATATCAACGTAGTTTTCTGTTGGAATAACCTTAACAGTGTCTACCTTATCTTTTTTGCCTAAAAGAATAGGGCCGTTTGATAAAGGAATAACTTGATTATTTTTAGTGACTTTTTTTAATTTGCCAGTTTGGTTGGAGAAAGTGAACTCACATGAGCTTGAAGTGATGACGATTTTATCTTGTTCCTGTTTTACTTTTAAGGCCTTTTTTGAATTGTCACCTTTTTCCTCAATTAGTTTTTGATTGATATTTTCAGGTGCATTAATTGGGTAAGACCAAGTAAATATTTCTTTACCATTAGGATCATAAGCGGTAAGATGAAGTGCATCAGCTTTATTCCATGAATCCGTTTTTTCGACTTTGAAAGCACCTTTTTCACTAGGCTCTAGTGATGGAAGTTGGATAGCTTTTTCTTCGATTACCTTGTTCTTGTTTCCTTTGAAACTGATCAATTTTGCTGTCATTTTGCAAGACGCTAGGGAAGTATAATGATATCGATTTTCAATTCTAAAAATTCCATTGAAATCATTTTTGATTGTACGGTCCTCAATGAAAATAGGAGACCATATTTCTTTGATGGTAAAATAACTCGCTTCCTTCTCTCCATAAGGTCCAATAATTCCATCTGCAGCGTGATTACCGTCTGTATCTAAAACACCATTTTTATCTGTTCTGACGACAGCTTCATCTGCAAAATCCCAAAGGAACCCACCTGCATTGTTGGGCATATTCCACATCTTTTCCCAATAATCTTCCAAGCCAGCTCCATGCCCACCATCATACAGCCCATGTAAAAACTCGGTAGGGAAAAAGATCTTGTCAGTTGCAGGACCATCATTTGCTAAGCCATGGAAATGAAAATAATGAAGGGTATTGGTCTTATTAAAAATGTTCCAAGGGTGAATCACCTCACGTTGTTGAATATCCCATAGTGCATAGTCATCATCTAATTCAGTGTTCCAACCCGATTCATTACCATTTGCCCAAAGCAAAATGGAAGGGTGATTGACATCTCTGACTACTGTTTCTTTTACAATCTTTTCACCTACCTCTGTATCTAATGAGGGAGAATGCCATGTACAAACTTCATTAATGACAAAAAGTCCTAAGGAGTCACATACATCTAAAAAATGAACATCAGGAGGATAATGTGACATACGAACCGCATTCATATTCATGTCTTTCATCATTTCAACATGTTCAATACTTAATGCCTTACTTGTAGTCCTTCCTGAAGAGGGATAAAAAGAATGTCGATTGACTCCTTTAAATTTAATACGTTGACCATTCACATAAATACCATCACCTTCATAGAGTTTTACTGTTCTGAAGCCAATGCGTTGTTTGATTTGATGTTGTAGTTGCCCTTTTTTATTGAATAATGACAATTCTAATTGATAGAGGTGGGGAGATTCAGGATTCCATGTTTTAATGTTACTTGCAAGCGTTTTTATTTGCCATTTCTGATCTGATGTTGAAAGGTCAAGGTCAAGTTTTTGGACAAGATTACCTTTTATATCCAATAGGCTAGCCTTTAGATCACCTTCTGTATTTTTCCCTAAAAACACATCAGCAGTAATCTGTCCATTTGCTTTTGCATCGATAGCTACTCGGTTGATGTGCTTTTGAGGTAACACTTCTAAATATACAGGTCGATAGATGCCGCCAAAAATCCAGAAGTCTGCTTTACGTTCTGCATGATTGATGGATTCATTACTAGAGGCTTTGTTTACTTTGACTTCAATGAGGTTTTCATTTCCATATTTAAGCAGATTCGTAATATCATATTTGAATTCATAAAATGCTCCTTGATGAATTGCACCGGCTAACTTTCCATTGATTTTAACCTCAGCGTCTGTCATCACTCCTTCAAATACAATCTTGACTGTTTTATTTTTCCAAGATTTCGGGACAGAGAATTGATGTTTATATAAACCATATTCATTGACTCTTTTCTCAAAAGGATCGTGACCGTAATTGTAATGTCCAAATCCTTGGAGTTCCCAACACGAAGGCGTTTCAATAGTCGTCCACTTTTTACTGTTTTGACCCGATGAACAGTAGAAATCCCAAGGTGTCGTATGATCTTTATCCGTTCCTGTTAAATATCTAATTTCTGTTAGCTGAGTATTTTGAGCAGTCGTAGATGCTAAAAAAAATAGGGAGTAAATTACAAATAGACCGAAAAAAGGTACTATCTGTCGTTTGAAATTAATTTGTTGTTCTATCTTCATAATACTTTGTGATTTGATTTCAAATAACAGACTATTGGAAGAGAAACTATACCTTCAGTAGTACCATAACGGTCACTATAACGGTTAAAGTGATCGTTAAAAACATGATTTGCCCCTATTTTTTCATCATTTTTATCCTTTTTTTATGAGGCAACAAATACCAACCAAAGAGCAACAACAACAAATTGTAGATCATATACTTCAGAGTAATACTTTTAAAAATGCACCGACATCGATCGCATTATTGAAATACCTTTCTGAAGCGACATTCAAGAATACTCCACTAAAGGAAGGAGTGATTGAAATAGAATTTTTTAGAGGTGATCCCGAAGCGAAAAGTAATTCAAGGGTAAGAGTAAATGTGTATAACCTTAGAAAGAAGTTAGCTACTTATTATGATTCTGATGGAGTCAATGACGAATGGAAGTTATTAATTGAAAAAGGGCAGTATGGAGTACACTTTGAAAAAAACACTCACAATCAATCACCAAATGACCACTTGCAAAAACAACTTGTGCTGGTGTCAAAATACTTGCCTTATGGTGTTATGGTGTTGGTGTTATTTTTTAGTTTTTGGTGGAATAGACCTGAAGCAATTTCTCCATTGTGGCAGGAATTTATGGATAGCCAACAGCCTACACATCTATATATAGGTGATGCTTTTGGATATAGAGGAAAAACTATTTCTGGAAATGAAGGTTGGACACGAGATTTTAATATCAATAATATAGAAGAGTATTTACAAGTAATTGAAGAACATCCTGAATTGAAAGACAAAACCCGAATTACAGACCTTTATTATTCGACACGAATGGCAGAACATGCGACTTATGATTTGGGAAGGTATTTTCAGAAGTGGGATAAAGAACTCTTTATTAAATATGCAACGAATACTTCTTTTACCAATATTAAAAATGGCAATCTCATTTATGTAGGTCGATTTTATAACCAAAATGATTTCGTGTACTTATTCAATCAATTCAACCCATACTTTAAAATAGACGATAAGAAATTGTTATATACTAACAAAGTTACTGGAGATGAGAGGTTTTTTAAAAGTAGTAACAAGGATTTGAAAAAAGACTTTACCATAGTTTCAAAAACAAAAACACCTCAAGGAAGAACGCAATTCTTTTTCTTTTCGAATCATGATATAGGCGTAATGGCTGCTGTAGAGTTTTTTACGAATACAGATTCGCTTAATGCTTTTCAAGACCGTCATCAAGTCGATGAACAAAATTTTACAGCAGTATTAATGGCGGAAGGAAAGGAAAGAATCAATTTGAGTTTGAAAGAAGAGTTGGTGGTTACTTTTTAGAAGGCCCTTTTTTATTGACAAAAGTCAGAAATAATAATCTGCAAATTGATTAATACTTGACAATAAAAGAGTTATTTTCATAGAACTGTAATAAAGTAATAAGTAAAACCCAACCCAAACTTTTTCTGTTAAAGAAAATTATGAATTTACACTCACCTTGAAATTGATTGATTTTCAGTATGTTGTAATTTTAATTTTTATTTATTTAAAAATTAGAGCTATTTTCTTTGTGTATAATGGAATTTTTGCTTATTAGTTTCTATATTTGCAGATTCAAGAAAACCGCAAATTGCAAATGTCGTTTAGAAAAAACAAAAAGATCAATAACGATTTCACTTCAGTAACAGTGAGTTTGGCCTCTCCAGAATCAATTTTGGAAAGCTCTCACGGTGAAGTGACTCAACCAGAAACCATCAACTACCGTACGTATAAGCCGGAAATGGGAGGTTTGTTCTGTGAGCGTATCTTCGGACCTGTAAAGGACTGGGAATGCCACTGTGGTAAATACAAACGTATCCGTTATAAAGGTATTATCTGTGACCGTTGTGGTGTTGAGGTAACAGAAAAGAAGGTGCGTCGTGAAAGAATGGGACACATCCAATTAGTTGTTCCTGTTGCTCACATCTGGTACTTCCGTTCGTTACCGAACAAGATTGGTTACCTATTAGGTTTACCAACGAAGAAACTTGATCAAATCATTTACTACGAGCGCTATGTAGTAATCCAAGCAGGTGTAAAAGAAGCCGACGGCATCGCAAAGATGGACTTCCTTACAGAGGATGAATATCTTGACATCATGGATAAGCTACCAAGCGAAAACCGACAATTAGAAGACGATCATCCAGATAAGTTCATCGCTAAGATGGGTGCTGAGGCATTAGAAATGCTTTTAGCTCGTACTAAACTGGAAGACATGGCGGCTGCATTACGTGACCAAGCGAACAACGATACTTCGCAACAACGTAAAGCTGAAGCATTAAAACGTCTTCGTGTAGTGGAAGCATTCCGTGATGCGAAAACTAGAATTGAAAACCGCCCTGAATGGATGGTAATCCGTATGGTTCCTGTAATTCCACCAGAATTACGTCCATTGGTACCTCTAGATGGTGGCCGTTTTGCAACGTCAGACTTGAACGACTTGTACAGAAGAGTAATCATCCGTAACAACCGTCTGAAGCGTCTGATCGATATTAAAGCACCAGAAGTTATCTTACGTAACGAGAAGCGTATGCTTCAAGAAGCAGTTGATTCATTATTTGACAACTCACGTAAAGTTAATGCAGTGCGTTCTGATGGTAACCGTCCGTTGAAATCACTTTCAGATATGTTGAAAGGTAAGCAAGGTCGTTTCCGTCAAAACTTATTAGGTAAGCGTGTGGACTACTCAGGTCGTTCTGTAATTGTAGTAGGTCCAGAGCTTAAATTACACGAGTGTGGTCTTCCTAAGAATATGGCAGCTGAATTATTCAAGCCGTTCATTATTCGTAAGTTGATCGAGCGTGGTATCGTAAAAACGGTAAAATCAGCGAAGAAAATCGTTGACCGTAAAGATCCAGTAGTTTGGGATATCCTTGAAAACGTATTGAAAGGTCATCCAGTACTACTAAACCGTGCCCCTACACTTCACAGATTGGGTATCCAAGCTTTCCAACCGAAATTAATCGAAGGTAAAGCGATCCAATTACACCCATTAGTAACAACAGCCTTCAACGCCGATTTCGATGGTGACCAGATGGCCGTTCACGTTCCTCTTGGACATGAAGCTGTATTAGAGGCATCTCTATTGATGTTAGCATCGCATAACATCCTAAACCCAGCCAATGGTAAACCTATCGCCGTACCTTCTCAGGATATGGTATTAGGTCTATATTATATGACAAAAGGACGTCGTACTACTGACACGGAAATCGTGAAAGGTGAAGGTATGACATTCTACTCGTCAGAAGAAGTGATCATTGCATTGAACGAAGGAGCAATCTCTCGTCACGCATGGATCAACGTAAAAGGAAAAGAATTGAATGATGAGACTGGTGAGCTTGAGGAAAAATTCATCGAGACAGTAGCTGGTCGTGTATTATTCAACCAACACGTTCCTGAAGAAGTAGGTTTCGTAAACGAACTACTTTCTAAGAAAGCATTACAGGTGATTATCGCGAAAGTGGTAGACATCGTAGGTATGGCTCGTGCTGCTCAGTTCTTGGATGATATCAAACACGAAGGTTTCCAGATGGCCTATAAAGGTGGTCTTTCATTCGGTTTGGATGAAATCATTATCCCTAAAGAAAAAGCAGAATTAATTGAAGATGCGAAAGGTGAAGTAGATATCATCCGTAACAACTTCATGATGGGTCTAATCACTGATAACGAACGTTACAACCAAGTGATTGACGTTTGGACGAAGACAAACAACATGTTGACGTCTACTGTAATGACGCAAATGGAAGAGGATAACCAAGGTTTCAACTCTATCTATATGATGATGCACTCAGGAGCCCGTGGTTCAAGAGAGCAGATTCGTCAGTTAGGTGGTATGAGGGGTCTAATGGCCAAGCCTCAGAAAAACTTAGGTGGTGCTTCAGGTGCGAACATTATTGAAAACCCAATTCTTTCAAACTTTAAAGAAGGTTTGGATGTATTGGAGTACTTTATCTCAACTCACGGTGCTCGTAAAGGTCTAGCCGATACAGCCTTGAAAACTGCCGATGCGGGTTACCTAACTCGTCGTTTGGTAGACGTTGCTCAAGACGTGGTTGTTACTGAAGTAGACTGTGGTACTTTACGTGGTCTTACAGTAACTCCATTGAAAGAGAATGATGAGATCAAAGAAGCTTTATCAGACAGAATCGAAGGACGTACTTCATTGAACGATGTAGAGCATCCTGAAACTGGCGAAATCATTGTTCCTGCAACTGGATCTATTACTCCAGAAATTGCACAGGAAATTGAAGAAGCAGGTATCGAGGAAGTTGAAGTAAGATCAGTATTGACTTGTGAAACTCGTAAGGGTGTTTGTGAGAAATGTTACGGTAAAAACTTGGCAACAGGTGGCGTAGCAGGAAAAGGTGAATCAGTTGGTGTAATTGCTGCACAATCAATTGGAGAGCCAGGTACACAGCTTACACTACGTACATTCCACGTCGGTGGTGTGGCATCCCACATTGCAACTGATGCTTCATTGAAAGCGAAGAAAGCAGGTAAAGTTGAATTCATTGAAATGAAGTCAGTGAAGAGTACAGATCCTCAAGGTGACGCTAAAGATGTAGTAATGGCTCGTACAGCTGAATTAAACATCTTAGACGACGAGGGTAAAGTATTATTCAATGCTCATATTCAGTACGGTTCATACCTAAGTGTGAAAGAAGGTGATATGGTTGAAGAAGGGGACGTGATTTGTTCATGGGATCCATTCAACGCCGTAATCCTTGCTCAATACAACGGTGTAACTGAATTCGAATCAATCGAAAGAGATATTACTTACCGCGTAGAAACGGATGAAATGACGGGCTACGAAGAGAAAGTAATTATCGATACTAAGGATAAAACTAAAAACCCAATCATCCATATCGCGGGTGATAACGGTGAAACAGTAGCATCCAACTTACCAACAGATGCTCGTTTAACTGTTGAAGATGGTCAAAAAGTGAAGGCAGGTGATATTCTAGTGAAGATCCCTCGTTCTGCTGGTAAATCTCGAGATATTACCGGTGGTCTTCCTCGTGTAACGGAATTATTCGAAGCGCGTAACCCATCATCTCCAGCTGTAGTATCTGAAATCGATGGTATTGTGACTTACGGTGCAGTAAAACGTGCTAACCGTGAATTATTCGTTGAGTCTCGTGACGGTGTGAAACGTCGTTATATGGTGAACTTATCGAAGCACATCCTAGTGCAGGAAAATGACTATGTGAGAGCGGGTATGCCACTTTCAGATGGAGCAATCACTCCTGCAGATATCTTGAAAATTAAAGGACCAACTGCTGTACAAGAGTACTTGGTAAATGAAATTCAAGATGTATACCGTCTACAAGGTGTAAAAATTAACGATAAGCACATTGAGGTGATTGTACGTCAAATGATGCAAAAAGTCGTTATCGAAGATAATGGTGATACAACATTCTTGCCTGGTCAAGTAGTTGAGAAATTCACATTCCGTGAAGAAAACGATAAAGTGCTTAGCATGAAGATCGTTACGGATGCAGGTGACTCAGCAAGATTCAAGGCGGGTGCGTTAATCTCATTCCGTGAGATGCGTGATGAAAACTCATCGTTGAAACGTAGAGATATGAAAGAAATGAAGGTTCGTGATGCACAGCCGGCAATTTCAAGACCTACGCTTCAAGGTATCACTCAAGCGTCATTGGATACGAAGTCGTTTATTTCAGCAGCCTCTTTCCAAGAGACAACTAAAGTATTAAGTGAAGCTTCTATTAGAGGTAAGCGTGATGAATTAGTTGGATTGAAAGAAAACGTTATCGTAGGCCACTTGATTCCTGCGGGTACAGGTCTTCGTGACTATGAAACAATTCGTGTGGGCTCTAAAGAAGAGTATGAAGCATTGATTGATTCTAGAGAAAGACACCTGACTACAGGATTCTAAAAATTTGCAAGCGGTTTAATAGAGCCCTTCATCGCAAGATGAGGGGCTTTTTTTGTACTCTTTTTGGAGTAGAGAAGTTTTGGTTTCGTATTTAAAAAGACCCTTTTTTTAATGTTTTCGCTATTTTTTTACAATTGAGTAAATATTTTTTCAAATTTCTTTCTATCAGTACTTTATCTTCAGTTAAAATATAAAATTGTACTTTTCTAATGTTGTTTTGTAACTGTTTAATTCACATTTAATTTTAGGGCAATCTTCGATCTGAAAGAGATAGAAGTTAATTAACAAATGTTTTGTGTTATTTTAAACTACGTGTTATATATCTGTATAGTTTATAACTGAATACTTCCTTCTTGAATTTGCACTTTATCATGGTAAATAAAAGTAAACAAAAATAAGTGTATTTTTGAAACTTTTTTAATACAACCAAAGGATGATTATTGTTATTATAAAAAAACGATATTTTTATTGTATATTTGCTAAAACGTTCGGCTTTAAGTTGAATGTTTTATTAACAAACTAACTAACAAATGATAGGGTAAGGTTATCCTATTGAATACGGAATATATTACTATTTAAAATCGCATAGGTATGCTATTTGGAATTTTAAAAGAAGAAGATCAACGTGTGTCCGTTACTCCAGAATTAGCGAAGAAATTCATTTCTGAGGGACATGAAGTTATTTATGAAAAAGGTGCTGGCGAAAGTGCTTTTATTAGCGACGAACTATACGAAGGTATCGGTGCAAAGTCAAAAAGTAGAGAAGAGGTATTAAGCTCATCTAATGTATTAATTACTTTAGATCCATTAAGCAAGGAAGATGTTGCTAAATTGGCAGAGGGTACTTTCTTATTCTCGTCTTTCCAACCTTTCCAGGACGCTTCAATCTGTGAAGTGTACGCTACAAAAGGAATCTCAGCTTTTAGCTTTGACATGATTCCAAGAACTACAATTGCTCAGTCAATGGATATTCTATCGTCTATGGCTTCAATCTCAGGCTATAAAGCAGTATTGAAAGCAACTGACTATTTACCACGTTATATGCCAATGTTATCAACGGCGGCTGGTACAGTACCTCCTTCTAAAGTATTAGTAATGGGTGCAGGTGTAGCAGGTCTTCAAGCTATTGCAACAGCAAAACGTTTAGGTGCTCAAGTGGAAGCATTTGATACACGTGCTGCAGCAAAAGAAGAGGTAATGTCGTTAGGTGCTAAGTTTGTAGAAGTAGAAGGGGCTACTGATGATACAAACGCTGGTGGTTATGCTGTAGAGCAAACGGAAGAGTACAAGAAAAGACAGGCAGAGTTGATCGCTCAGAAAGTTGAAAAAGCAGACGTAGTAATTACAACTGCACAATTAAGAGGTAGACCAGCTCCAACACTTGTGACTGAAGAGGCTGTGAAGACAATGAAAGCAGGTTCTGTAATCGTTGACTTAGCGTCATCAACAGGTGGTAACTGTGCTTTAACTAAAGATAAAGAAGTTGTAAGAGAGCACGGTGTAACAATCATTGGTAACTCTAATTTAGCTGCGGATATTAGTGAGCAAGCTTCTGTTTTATACAGTAAGAACATTCAAAACTACATGAAATTGTTCTTAACAAAAGAAGGTTTTGATTTCGACTTCAATGATGAGATCATTCTTCAAAGCTGTATCGTTTACAAAGGAGACGTTGTCTATGGAAACGAAGAAAAACAAAAGCAATTAGTTCCTCCTGCGAAAGTAGAGGAAAGCGTAGAAGCGTAAGCTAAACTAACAACAAACAATTCGATACTAATATGGAACAAATTATAAATTTCTTAGACGATAACACTTTAGCAATGTTATCGTTACTAGTACTTTCTTCGTTTTTAGGAATGGAGATTATCGGAAAAGTACCAACAGTTTTACATACTCCTCTTATGTCAGGAGCGAATGCAATCTCAGGTGTCGTAGTAATCGGTGCGATTATTCTAATCAGAAGAGCTGATGCTACAGATTACTTAACATTAGTGCTTGGTTTTATCGGTATTGCCCTTGCAATGATCAACGTTGTAGGTGGTTTTGCAGTAACCAACAGAATGTTAGATATGTTCAAGAAAAAAGAACGTAAAAATTAATTACTTATTCACCTGAAATTAGATTCGTAAACAAATGGATTACTCGAATATAATCGACTTACTATATTTAGTAAGTATCATCGTATTTATTATTGGTTTAAAAGGTCTTTCGCATCCGGAATCTGCTCGTAAGGGTAACCAAGTAGCAGCTTTAGGTATGGGTATGGCCATCGTTATATCATTATTTGCTCCTGAAACGGGAGATAACAATTACCTATGGATCATTGGTGCAATGCTAGTAGGTGGTGGTATTGGTTTAACTTCTGCAAAGAAAGTAGCCATGACAAAAATGCCAGAGATGGTATCTTTATTCAACGGTTTAGGTGGTGCTTGTGCCATGTTGATCGGTATTGCTGAATTTGGAAACCTTCCTGCAGGAACTGAAATGATGAGTGGTGCTGTTTTGACAAACATCTTCGCTATGTTTGTAGGTGCTGTATCATTAACAGGTTCGTTAGTAGCTTATGGTAAATTAAACGGTTCTTTAAGAGATAACTTTACTTTACCTGCTCCGCAACTTATCAACATCACGTCGTTGATCGGTATCATTGCATTATCAGTAATGATCATGACACAACCTGAGTTGAACATGGCATTAGTATATGCTTTACTTGGTCTATCATTATTCTACGGTATCGCTTTCGTAACGCCAATTGGTGGTGGTGATATGCCAGTAGTAATCTCATTACTAAACTCAGTAACGGGTATTGGTGCAACAGGTGCTGGTTTGATCTACGGTAACAACATTATGATCATCGGTGGTATCCTTGTAGGTGCTTCAGGTATCATCCTTACAGTAATGATGTGTGAGGCAATGAACAGATCGTTGATCAACGTATTAGTAGGTAACTTAGGAGCGTCTGGCGGAGGTTCTGGATCTGATCGTGAAGAGATCGTGAAAGAAGTAAACGTTTCAGATTTAGCTATCCAATTGAAATATGCTGACAAAGTGACTATCGTACCAGGTTATGGTTTAGCGGTAGCACAAGCACAACACATTTGCCACGAGATCGAAAATGCTCTTGAAGATGAAGGTGTTGAAGTAAGATATGCAATTCACCCAGTAGCAGGTCGTATGCCTGGTCACATGAACGTATTATTAGCAGAATCTGATGTGTCTTATGACAAATTATTAGAATTAGAGCCTGCTAACGACAGTTTCCCTTCTACTGACGTTGTACTTGTAATTGGTGCCAATGACGTAGTAAACCCATCTGCGAAAGATGATACTTCATCACCAATCTATGGTATGCCAATCCTTGATGTTGAAATGGCGAAAAACGTTGTTGTATTCAAGCGTGGTATGAGTACAGGTTATGCAGGTGTGCAAAACCCATTATTCTTCGGTGATAAAACGAAGATGTTATTCGGTGACGCGAAAGCTTCATTGGGTAAATTAAAAGACGAAATAGCTAACGCTTAATTCCGAGCGATTTTTATATTAGTAATAGCTCTATTGGGATTTTCTCAATAGAGCTTTTATTTTTCAATTGTCTACTTTTCACCTATTTATTCTAATTAAGTACCAAGACAAAATTATTTAATACTAATTCTATTTATTGTTTTGCGATTACTTCCTTCAAAAAACATTCAATAAACCACTATTAATACATTTTTTAGCGTTGTACTCACAAAAAATAAATTAGAATTAACTATGATTTATTTTTGGCTTAGTACTTAATCAAATTAGAATTCTAAAATAGTACTTCTAGTTACTGGAGTACTATTTTTTATTTAGGGCTAAGCCAGAAATAAATAAGAATTAGTATTCAATAATCTTCTCCTAGTACTTACGGCTTATTAAAGAATAAGACGAAAGAGATGTTATCTGTCTTTGTGAGGTCTTCTGTTTCGTACCCTGATAACCTTTTGAGGTAAATTCTGTAGTTCTCATTATTGAATCCCTTGTGTTCAAAATAACCTTTCTCAAATGAAGTGTATGGAATATCGAACTGTTTGTTATTGATTGTTAGAATACCAATATTTTTTGTTTTGTTCGTCAACTGAAATGAAACAGTGATTTCAGAATTTGAGAATTGATATGTTTTTATTTCTTCATCAGATGTGAGATTTCTTTCTCTTAGACTAATAGAGGTAGAATATTGATAACCTTCGATATCATAGAGGAGGTCATACTTTTCCACAAACTTAATTGGAGTATAACTTTCAATCTGATCTGTTTCTGTGTGTTTATAATATTCTTTTAATTTCATTTCTGCCAAGATGACCTCTTTTTTCTTCCATCTTGAATCTTCCTCTTTGACTATTTCATCAAGATTTACCTCTTTTAGAAGAGGTTGTAATGTGTTGTAGCCATGGTGATCTATGAGATAGACTACGATTGAACGAATATTTTGATAATCTTCACTGACTTTAAAATCACTTTTTACCCATTGTCCTTCAGTATTAATCCAATTGTTTTTTAACCCTAAAGAGTATAATCGATCATACTGACTTTTTCTACTGACATTAAACGCAGACAATGGCCCAAAGGCAGATGTAAAGGTGAGAAGTGCCAAAGCAATAGGAATCACTTTAATATTATTTTGTCCCCGTATCAGGAAGTACAAAGCGATAAAGAAGAGCCATAGCCCTAGTACAATCAAATAATACCTGAACTCAGTAATTCCATATTCAGAAATACGTCTGTAAATAGCAGAGCAAAATAAAAGAATTACAGGAAATAGAGCATAATAGAAGCCTTTACTGAATAATGAAATCCATTTTAAACCTTTATCATTTCGAATAGGGTATATAATTAGAAGTGAACTAATACCCAGGAAAGAAAAGCCAATGGAGAGATAAGAAACCCAACCTTTTGGCCAATTTTGAGCCAATATTATTTTAAAACCATAAGTGTACAGTATGATCAAATAAGTACAGACTAATGGTAATAAGATAAATTGAACCAAGTTCTTCAGTAATGGAGGATATTCTATAGGATCAGATTCCGAAGAAAAGGAATCTATTTTGCTCGTGAAGAAAACGGTATTGAGAAAAACAAAGTTGAAAGTGCCCAGCTTAAGGTAAGTATTTTGTTTAATGCTTACATCAAATAATGCTTCAATAGCAAGTAAGGCGATTGAGATACCAATATTGATAATAACACTGTAAAATAAACATTCAATAAAGGTGCTTATAATATTTTTGGCATTGAACCAATAACTCAGGTTATTACTTTCTTTTACACTAATACCGAGGAAGGGCAATAAAAAGGAGAATACAGTCAATAAGGCACCTCTTGAAAAATGAATATAAGTGAGTTCATCAGGCAAACTCATTACATAAACTGATAGAAGTAAAAGGCCAACTATTCTGATAGAGTAGGTTTTTAGGATCGATAATTTTAATTTTTGACTTAAAAAAGTGATAGCTATAAAGGTTGGAATACCAATTTGAGCTCCGTGTAGTCCTCTTACCATCCAAATATTCTTAGTATTGTCAGAGTCGATAGTGAAAAATAAAAGGAAGGTAAGTAGAATGGCTGATAAGATTGTAAATGGAAAGGTTTTTATACTTTTTAAAAAAGAATTGAAAAGGTATTGTATTGAAGGTAATTTCATTTTTAAAGATTATATTATGTTAGCTCTTGTAAGATAGTATTTTATTTAGATATTGGGCTTGTAAATAAAAAAAGGTTACCTCAAAATAGAGATAACCTTTACTTGGTAGCGGGGACCAGACTCGAACTGATGACCTTCGGGTTATGAGCCCGACGAGCTACCAACTGCTCCACCCCGCACTGTTTTTCTTAATTGCAGTGCAAAAGTAGGGAAATGTTTTTAATAAAAAAATATTATCCCCAACTTTATTACAAATAAATGAAAATATGATGAATTTTAGATTAATAGAGTGCTCCTTTTTCTCTATCTTTATAGTGATCTTAGCTTCTGCTTGTCAAAGTGTTCAAACAAGTCGTATTTCTGATGATGAGTTATTAAATCATTGGTATCATTTTTCTGAAGAAGATAATTTAGATACTCTTGTATTTGTACATCATCAGCAATTGAAAACTGTTCGAGGAGGTAGAATTAACTTCGAATTGTTTAAAGATGAAACAATGACATGGGAAGAAGCGATGAGCAATGACAAGCCTGCAATTACAAAAGGAAATTGGAAGTGTGATTCAAATACAAATACATTAACTTTTACTTTAGATAATCTTACGAAACATTTTTTGATTATCTCTTTAAAAAATAATAAGTTAAAGGTTAAACAAATTAGCAGGTGATGCGTATAGTTAAATAGGGATGATAATTACTTAGTTCTATCAACATTAATGAAATTAAAAAACAACTTACTAATCAGTTTGTCGGCTTTAGTGTTTTCAGGAGCAATTTATATAAGTTGCAATCAAGCAGACAATAAAGAAACAAAAGTGGAGACTACTTCAGAGGTTACAAATCCTCATGCAGATCTAAATCTACAATATCCTGATTCAATCTTTGTGGGAACTGAGACCTGTCGTTCTTGTCATGAGGAGGAATACCATAAATGGAAAGGTTCTGATCACGATAATTCAATGAAACTTGCTACCGATGAGACGGTTTTGGGTGACTTCAATAATGTCACTTTCGTAAAGAATAATGTCAAAAGTAGATTTTTCAAGAAAGGAGATAAGTTTTATGTCAATACTCAAGGACCTGATGGCGCTAATCATGACTATGAGATAAAATATACATTTGGTATTACGCCTCTTCAAAACTACATGGTAGAGATGGAGAAAGGGAAGATTCAAGTGATTAGAGAAACTTGGGATTCTGAAAAAGGACTTTGGTTCAACCAACATGATGAGATGGATGATATTCAACATTACGAATGGCTACATTGGTCTCATGGTGGTGGAAACTGGAATACAATGTGTGCGGATTGTCACTCTACGAACATCAGAAAGAATTATGACTTCGAAAAGGATGAATTCGACACGAAATGGTCTGAGATCAATGTAGGTTGTGAGTCATGTCACGGACCTGGTAAAGAACACGTAGCGTTTGCTAATTCTGAAGAGTTTGAAGAGAAAAAAGACTTTGTAGAAGGATTATATATCCAACAGTTTAGAACTACTGATGATGCAAAAACATTAATAGAATCTTGTGCTCCTTGTCACTCAAGAAGATCACAGTTAGTTCAAAACTTTAAATATGGTCAAACATTTTATGATCAATTTGCTCCAGAGATCCTTAGAGAAAACATGTACTATCACGATGGTCAAATCCTGAATGAGGTCTACGTTTATGGATCATTTATACAAAGTAAAATGTATCATGAGGGTGTAAAATGTACAGACTGTCATGATGCTCACAAAGCGGAGTTGAAATTTAAAGACTTGAATAAAGTTTGTGCTCAATGTCACGAACCTCAAGAATACGAAGTGAAATCACACACGCTTCATGATACTGGAAAGGATGTGAGATGTGTAGATTGTCACATGGTAGGTGAGGTTTATATGGGTAATGACTACCGTAGAGATCATAGTTTCAGAATACCAAGACCTGATTTGAGTTTGAAGTATGAGGGAACACCGAATGCTTGTAACCAATGTCATACGGATAAATCTACGAAGTGGGCTGTTGCAAACTTCGAGAAAATGTGGGGAGAACCTCACTACGATTGGAGAGACACATTGGCCTTGGGTAGAAGTTATTCAGAAGAATATGTTTCTGAGTTGAAGCAAATGGTAGAAGATCAAAAAGCACCATTTATCGCTAGAGCTACTGCTGTTTATTATTTAGCCCGTACTCCAGGTAATGAGTCAATTGAAGCAATTATGAATGGTTTGAAAGATCCAGAACCTTTAGTTCGTTTTACTTCTATTCAAAACCTATCTCAATTGAATTTGGATCAAAGAATTTCATATTTGAGTCCTTACTTAAAAGATCCAGTGAGATCTGTAAGAATTGCAGCTGCCATAGCCTTGGGTGATGCACCAGAAGATCGCTTTAAAGGGAAATGGAAAGAAGCATTTAAGTTGGCAACCGCTGAAATGAAAAACTATTTCCTTCAAGCAAAAGATTTTAGAGAGGGACCTTTTGGTGAAGGACAGTACCATGAGAGAAGAAAAGATTACACAAATGCAATCGCCTCTTATAAGAAATCTTTAGAGTTTGATACTTTAATGAATGAAGCTAGATTTAGTTTAGCGAGAGTGTATTCGATTCAAGGAAAACCTAAAGAAGCTGAAGTACAATTGGATAATGCAATCAAGACAGATCCTAATTCTTCAGAAGCTTATTACTCTAAAGGTCTTTTATATGCAGAAATGAAAGATTGGCCAAAAGCTGCTGAAGCTTTAGGTAAAGCTGCCGAATTGAATCCTCAAAATTCTAGAGCATTCTATAATTGGGGATTGGTATTACAGCAAATGGGAGAAATTCAGAAAGCCGAAAAAACGTATTTGAAAGGTTTAAGTTTCACGAAGCAAGACCCATCATTACGTTATGCTTTGGCTGCTTTATACGAGCAAACAGGGCAAAAACAAAAAGCGCAACTGTATTGGAAATGGTTGAAAGCCAATTATCCAAACGACCCTAGATTTAACTAAAAATCAATAAAATATAGAAAGGGCTTTGTAGGACAACTGCAAAGCCCTTATTTTTGCCCCAATTTTATAATCAAGTTATTTACAAACACCATTACCATGAAAGTAGGGATCATTATGGGGAGTCAATCTGACCTAAAAGTAATGTCAGAAGCAGCTCAAGTTTTAGAAGAGTTAGGCGTTGAATACGAATTGACAATTGTCTCAGCTCATAGAACACCAGAAAGAATGTTTGAGTATGCAACTTCTGCAAAAGAAAGAGGTTTGGCAGCAATTGTAGCCGGAGCAGGTGGAGCAGCTCACTTACCAGGTATGGTGGCATCAATGACTTCATTGCCAGTAATTGGTGTACCTGTAAAGTCAAGAAACTCAATCGACGGATGGGATTCAATCCTTTCGATCTTACAAATGCCTTCAGGCGTACCTGTAGCTACAGTAGCTTTAGACGGTGCTAAAAATGCAGGTATCTTAGCCGCTAAAATTGTAGGTGCTACAGACGAGAAGGTATCTCAAAATATTGAAAACTTCATGCAAGAGATGAAAGATAAAGTCTTAACATCTGCTTCTGAAGTTGAAACTGAAGGATGGAAAGCAAAAATCTAATTTTTATAGTAAGCGAGGTGTAAACATTTTATATCTCGCTTTTTTTTCGGTTTTGAACTGAAGATTCTTTACACCCGAAAGGTTTAAGTTTCAGGCTACTTTTTTATCTATTTCTTGTTATTCTTATTTAGATTAAATCTTATTAAGAGTTTTTTTTGTACTTGTGTTTCATGATTTACACATATTTGCAGTGTTATAATTAGCAAAGTTATGATACAATACAATCTGTTGTTTTAATACTAAACTTCTATTCATGAAACTTAATAAATTACTACCGCTATTCACTATTTTTTTTATTAGTTGTCAAATTGGTCAAAATAAAGATTTGGCATTCTATGGAGATACATTTGAAATTGAAAATGTATCACCTTCCACTGAATTAAAATCTAAGCTAGATTTAAATGACACTGTTAATATCCAACTAGAAGGAGAGATTACAGGAGTTTGCCAAACGAAAGGATGTTGGTTAACATTACCAATGGATCAAGACGGAGCTGAAGTTTTTGTCAAATTCAAAGATTACAAGTTTTTTGTTCCTATGGATGCAACAGGGAAAAAAGCAGTGATTAATGGGATTGCAAAAAAGGAGATTATCAGTGTGGCAGAATTGAAGCATTACGCAGAAGATGCCGGTAAATCAGAAGAGGAAATTGCTAAAATTAAATCTCCAAAAACAAAGTATATGTTTATGGCTGAAGGTGTAGCCATTGAAAATTAAATTTTATTCAATGCTATCATTTCGAATAAACAAGGGTATTTGTACCTTTTTGACCTTTTCTTTCTTGATCATTATTTTATGGAGTTGTAATAATTCTAAAAATACAGAAAGAACTTCGACCTCTTATCCTAATGGAGGTTCGGAATTAGCTTGGTTGATGCGAGACGCAACAGATCAGATGGAAGCTCAAAAAAAAGCAATTCTTAATGGAGATTCAATTAACAAATTACTTCTTGATGTAAATCATATTCTAACTGCTGTTCCAACAGAAGAAGGAAAAACAACTTCACCAGCTTATCAAGCCATGGCGAAACAATTCTTAGAACATGTTGGGCAGCAAGAACAAATCCCATTGGAAGGGCAGGTAGAGTTTTACAATGCGACAATTTCTCAGTGTATTAATTGTCATGAATCCCAATGTCCGGGGCCAAATGTTAGAATCAAAAAATTATACATACTTGAATAATAATAGTTGGGTAATCAATCTTTGATGACTTAACTGTTTCTATTACTACTTTCAAATTTTTTCATTACAAAAAATCATTCATTTGATGTATTCAAAAAAAGCTAAATTTTTAATAAGCTTCTTTTTGGGGTTGGCTTTCTACACCCAAGCTCAAGATAATACGATCAAGGGTATTGTCCTTAATAAAGAAGATAGGACCGCTTTGATAGGAGTATCTGTCTTTGTGAAAAACTCTTATAAAGGCGTAATAACTGACATTGATGGTCATTTTACACTTCCGTTGAAAGACGAGAAATTCCCACTCACCCTAGTTTTTTCATATACAGGTATGAAAAAGAGGGAAGTTGTAGTTAATAACACAGTGAATCTGACAGTTCATCTTATTCCAGATACAAAAATGCTAGATGAAGCAGTTGTCATGGGATATGGTGCAGTTAAAACCAAAGAAAAAATCATTGGTAGTGCCGAAAAAGTATCTTCAAAGGAACTGTTAATTGAAACTACTACCCCTAGCTTTGACGAGATGTTAGAAGGATTAGTTGCTGGTGTTCAAGTAGAAAAATCTACGGGTGATTTTGGTGGAGAAGTCAAAGTGAGAATCCGTGGACAAGGCTCGATGACTCAGATTAAATCTTCTGATATTGTGGCTTCCTCTCAGCCTTTATATATTCTTGACGGAGTTCCTCTCCACGATGCTTATGCTCCCAACCAAGCAAATGAATTTAACGATCAAAAAGTGAATCCATTATCTTTTATCAATCCAGAAGATATAGAAAGTATTACGGTACTAAAAGATGCTACAGCCTCGGCTATTTATGGAGCAAATGCTTCAAATGGAGTGATTCTAATTACAACTAAAAAAGGAAGTGAAAATAGTAAACCTACAGTTTCTTTCTCACAGAATTATTCAATGTCTTCTGTTATTAACATGGTAGAGTTCTTAAATACTGAGCAATATGTTGAACTTTTTTTAGAAACCTATACTAATTCAGGGTATTCTGAAACTGAAGCTATGAGTGCTTTGCTAAATTTGGGATATGATCCAACAAAGGATATTGATACAAATTGGAGAGATATTCTATTGAGAACAGCTTATTCAGCACAAACTAATATTTCTATTTCGGGAGGGACTCAAAAGACAAAGTATAGAGTTTCTACTTCGTACAGTGATTTGAATACTATCGTTGAGGGGAATTCAGCAAAAAGGTTTACTACAAGAGTTTCACTAAATACACAAGTAAACAAGAAGTTGAGTATGGATTTGGTGCTTGGATTTTCAAATCTCAAAAAAACGGTAGTACCCTTCGAGTCTTATCCCTTTTTCCCTTTTTTAAGTCCTTATGACGATGATGGTAATTTAAATAATAGTTCACCTTTTGATAATCAATTAAACCCTCTAGCAGCTTTATATGAAAATGAGGATTATGTGAAAACAAATTATACCAATGGTTCTCTTACCTTAAATTATAAAATAGTAAAGGGTTTAACATTGAGTAATACTACAGGTATTGATGTGTCCAATAATCAAAATTATGTTTTTGCATCCGCTAATAATCAAAGAGGAATGTCAAGAAATGGTTTTATAAGTGACAAAAGATCTACTCGATTTTCTTGGTTGAATTTCACGCAATTAAATGCTAACTATTTTTTAGATAAATCAAAAAGACATAATGTAACAGCGACTTTAGGTTTTCAAATTGAAGATGCTGAAACAAGCGGACTGTCTGTACTAGAAAAGAACTTATTAACAGAAAGCGTAAAAGTACCAGGTTTAAGTCAAAATGAAAATACGCAGGTTTCAGGTACTTACCTCTCAGTCGGAGGAAGAAGTATCTATGGTCGATTTGATTATAGTTATGATGGAAAGTACAACATTACTGCCAACCTTAGACAAGATGAATCTAGTATGTTTGGTGGAGATTTTAAAAAAGATTTATTTTCTTCTATAGGAGCATCTTGGCTTGTCAATAAAGAAAAGTGGATGGATAATTCTCCTCTCGACCTTTTGAAACTTAGAGCTTCTGTTGGTAAAACGGGCAATTCTAGAATAGGAACTTATGCATCTCAAGGAATTTATAATTACAATAATACTGGGTATAATGGGTTTAGTTCTTTAGTTCCGTCAACTCCTGCTAACCCAGATTTAGGATGGGAGCATCGGTACAAAACAAATATCGGGTTAGATGCTGTTTATAAACACTTCGGAGTGACAATAGAGTATTATCATGACTTTATCAAAAATGCTATTTCAAATTTAAATGCAATTCCTGAGTCTGGTTTCTTAACGATTCCTGTAAACGGTTCTGATATGGAAAATAAAGGATTTGAAATGACATTACGTTTGAATAGTATACCAATTATTCAAAACAACCTTTTTTGGACAAGTAATTTCAATATTGCAACTAATAAGAATGTAGTAACACGAATGGCCAATTTGGAACAATACTCAATTGATGGATCTTTTAATTCTGAGTATACAATGAAAATTGGGGAGGATGTTTCAAGCATTTTAGGAACAATCTATAAAGGAGTATACCCTGAAGATGGACAACTAATGTATCAATTAGCAGATGGTACAATTACTAAGGACAAGAGTGAGACTTCTCGGTTAGAAAATAAATTTATAATAGGGAAACAAAATCCAGATTTTTATGGAGGTTGGGTGAATAGATTCTATTTCAAAGGATTTGATCTGGGAATAAAGCTAACTTTTGATGTAGGAGGAAATATCATTTTACCTTGGCAATATATAAATGACAACTCCAACGGTTATCAAATCAATATCAGAAATCAAAGTGTAGATCAGTTGGACAGGTGGCAAAATGAAGGAGATATCACTGATGTTCCTCTTTTAGCAAATAATGCTGGTGTTCCTGTTAAGTATTCAACACAATATCTATTTGATCGCACTAATATAAAATTACAGAGTATAAGTTTTGGTTATTCATTGCCAAAAGTATTAACCAGTAAATGGAATATCAGTAATGTTCGTGTTGGAGCCGAAGTAATTAATGTAGCGTATTGGTATAAAGATAAAGATGTAAATAAAGTAAATACTGTACAGGAGTACCGATATAGTTTTCCTGAGGCAAGAACATTTACTTTCAACTTAAGATGTACTTTCTAACTATAGAATTGAAAACGTTATGAAAAATATTTTATACATCATAGTAATGGTGTTTTCTATAGGTTGTTCTGATTTTCTGAATAGAGAACCACAAACAAGTATTGCAAAGAATGAAGCTTTTGAAAACATACAAAATATAGAACTTGCTGTAATTGGCTGTTACAACTCTTTGCTTGAAAACCAATCGCTAGGGAAAGAGGCATTTATTCTCTATCCAGAACTAAAGGGGGGTAACCTGAAATATGGTCATAATATAGGTGTTTCTACTCAAAATAGGTGGCGAAATTCTTATGAGTTTAACCATGACAAAGTAGATGAAGATGAGATTACATATTCTACTTATAGAAATGCTTACTCAATGATGAATAGAATAAACAATTCTATCCATGGAATACGAGAGTATTCACCCAAAAGTGAATCTGAAAAATTGCTTGTGGAACAATACTTAGCAGAAGTACTCACATTAAGAGCGTATCTTAATTTTTACCTTGCAAATTTTTATTGTCAACCTTATGAATATTCTTCAAATGCTCAACACATAGGGTTAGTTTTATTAGAGGTAACACCTGATCCTCTTGATCAGCCAAAACGCTCAAAATTATATCAGACCTACGACTTTATTATTAATGATTTGGATGAGGCTTTGACTTTATACAATCAAGACAGAGTAGGAGTAAGAAAAGAGTCATGGTTAAGGGTTGTTGCAGCAAAAGCTCTTCTTTCAAGGGTGAATTTATATAAAGGAGATTGGAATGAAGTCATCAAATGGAGTACAGAAGTAATCAATACGTCAGGTTTATCCTTAGTAGCTAATGAAGATTATCATGATGCTTTCTCTTCTCATAACACGATAAACACGGAAGATATTTGGACCTTAGATTTTACAGGTGTTGCTCAAGAGGCTCTATCAAGGATAATAGGAGTAAATAGGGAACAGCAGTCAGAGTTCTCTGTTACTACTGATCTGTACGATTTATATGATGATCAGGATGTTCGTAAGTCGTTGTATTGGGTAAATACAAATACAAAAGATACCCTAACCTATAAATACAATAACGATGAAACAACATTGACAGAAAATGTTTATCGCTTGGTACGCTTATCAGAGATCTACTTAAACAGAGCTGAAGCGTCAGCAAGGATTGGAGACAATGTTGTGGCTCGAAGTGACCTTAATAGTATTGTGAAAAGAGCAAATCCCAATGCGGAAGATATTAAAACTTCAGGAGAAGCATTGGTTGAAGATATCTTAATTGAACGAAGAAAAGAACTTGCCCTTGAGGGACATTATTATTTTGATTTGATCCGAAATGCTAAAGATATCAATAGAGCAGATTACAATGGAGTATTAAATCAAAACCTTTCCTTTCCTAATCACAAAATGATATTACCAATTCCAAATTATGCACTTGATTACAATAGTAATATGGAGCAGAATGAAGGATACTAAACTATATAATAATTCATCTAAATTTTTTCGAAAATGAAAACTAAATTTTTCAATCTTTCACTACTATTGTGGGCTGTATTTGCCATGACCTCATGTAAAAATGACGAGGATGTAACTACACTACCTACTCTTTCTTTTGAACAAGAAGCTTACTCTACTTTAGAGAATGAAACAAGTGCGCTTCAGGTGAAAGTAATCCCTTCTGTTGAAGTAAGAGAGAACACGGAAGTGAGCTTTACAGTGTCAGGAACTGCGGTAGCTGAAGAGCACTTTGTAAGCATTGAAACGAAAGTAACTCTAGAAGCTGGTGAAAAAGAAGCAACTATCTTTATTCAACCTATCAATAATCCTGTAATTGATGAGGATAAGACAGTTTCTTTAAAATTAGCACAAAGCGAAACATACACTTTAGGAGATATGAGTGCAACTGAAATTGTAATAAAAGACAATACAAGTGCAGCCTCAGATGCTCCTGTAGTGCAGTTTGTTCCATTAGAACAAACAGTGACAAATGCTTATTTGAAACAAGCAATAACTGTAAAAGTTGGAATATCAGAAGCATTGGATCACGATATTCAAATTCCATTGACTTTTTCAGGAGATGCTGAAAATGGAATTGATTTCGATTTAGTAGATATAAATCAAGATAATACAATCACCTTAGCCCAAGGTGAAATTGAGACTAGTTTTAATGTACAAGTGAAGTTTCATCAAGAGGTTGGTTTAGATAAAATGTTTGAGGTGACATTTGGAGCTCCAACATCAACAGATTATGTTTTTGCTACCGAGGAGAATATTACAAAAGCTTCTGTCAATATTATTGACCCGAAAGTAGATTTCACGACAGTATGGTTAAAACCAGAGAACTTATTCTTATATTTATTTGATGATCAAAAACAACATATTGTAGATCAGGACAGTATATTTCAAGTGAAACAACAATACCAAAAAGAAGGTGGAAGTTTCTCTAACCGTTCGTTATTCCCATATGTAAAGGTAAATAGTGAAGACGAAAATATGTGGGCTTCTCATAAGCATATATATTTTAAGGGCGTTGAATGGTATGATGAATCAGAAAAACAAAGATATGATAACCAACTAGGAAATATTTTTGGTGTTAAAAATCTATTCTCAAAAACATCATACATTGAAGGTTATGGTCAGACTGGGGCTTCTACAGACTCAATGATGCGTTTTGTCGCTTTGGATAAAGCAAACACAGCACAAGGTATTGTAATTGTACCAGAACAAGATTTGATCGTATATAAATCTCCAGAAAGTGTAGTGTGGAATGATATAAAATATGAAGATTCAAGATTGACTAAAGGTGATGTATCAAAATCAACCAACTTGAATGAAATTAAAATTCATATTACAGGTGAAGGAACTTATGATGTGAATACAGGAGAAGTGATTGTTACTATCAGTTATGAATGCGAAGATGCTGATTTCATTGCTGAAAATGGAGGTAATACGCACAAAGAAGTATTTAAATACATAAGTAATAAATAATAAGATTTTTTTAAGGGTGTAGTATTACTACGCCCTTTTCTATTTAGTTTTTAAGCTAAAAACATTATGAAATACACCTCTTTTCTAATTTTATTTTTGATACCTGCTTTTGTTTTTGGAAAGTTGAAACCATATCAGAGTGTCGTAAATTCAGAAACTGAAACTACACATGGGCCTTTTACAGTGCACTTATCCAATGAGGGAAAACTGTATTTTGAACTCTCAGAAGATTTTATGGGAACTCCATTTATGTTATCAACCAGAATATTGGAAGTGAGTGATCCGAAAAAGGCTTATGCAGGAGAAATGAGAAGAGACCCCATTGTCTTACATTTTGAAAAAGACAATGAAAAACTATTATTACAACAGCCTTCATGGTATGGAATTAATGAGAGTAATGATGAAGGAATTCAAAGAGCAATAGAAAAAAATGCGATTGTTCCTACATTAAAAGTGTTTCCTATTATTACTATTAACCCAACAAATCAAAATATAGTCATTGATGTTACTGATTTTTTCTCAAAAGAAATCAGTAAAATAACACCTTTTGCAAGTGCTGGAAAGCCGGGGACCCTCATGAAGGAGGCTGGTTGCTTTATGAAAATCCAAGGAGATAAAAGTAGTATTCAGATTCAGTCTAGGGTCAATTATGCAAATAAAGTAATGCCATTTGCTGCTATCATTAATCGCTCAATTGTGCTATTACCAGAAGAACCAATGAGAGGGAGAGTTTTTGATAGACGAATGAATTATTATAAAAAGTCAGTCAATACTTACTATGCAGATGGCAGGGCACAAAAGGGTACAAACTATATCACCCGTTTTAATATTCAACCAAAAGTAGAAGATAGAGAAGCCTATTTTAAGGGGCAATTGGTTGAACCTCAAAATCCAATCGTATTTTACTTGGATGATGCAATTCCCGTACAATGGCGAAAATATATAAAGACTGGTATTGAAGATTGGCAAGAGGCATTTGAGGAGATAGGCTTTAAAAATGCTATTGTGGCGAAAGATATTCCCAATGATCCTGATTTTAATTTAGCAGATCAGAGAATCAATGTTTTTAGATATATCATAAAAGATAAAGCAAATGCAATGGGATTAAGAAGGGTTGATCCAAGATCAGGGGAGATCATACAAGCAGAAGTAGCATTTTATAACAATATTATTGAGATTCTTCATGATTGGTATTTTATACAATGTGGAGCTACTGAAGCAGATGCCCGAAAAGAAATTTATGATGAAGCATTAATGGGTAAGCTAATACGTTTTGCGGCTGCTCATGAAATTGGGCACTGTTTGGGATTGGAGCATAATATGAGATCTTCATTTGCTTATGATGTAGAAGATCTTAGAAATCCTACATTTACATCAGAGAATGGGTTAACTCCCTCAATAATGGATTATGCCAGATACAATTACGTAAAACAAATAGGAGATGATCCAAGTGTAAAAACAACCACTGAAGGTGTAGGAGCATTTGACAAATTTAGTATCAAGTGGGGGTATCAGCTAATTCCTAATACTACTGAAAAAACAGAGTATGATATTTTAAATCAGTGGATTACAGATCATTCGGGAGATCCTGTTTACCGATTTGTAACTTATACTAAAGGTATTTCAGAAGACCCTTCAGCTCAAAGTGAAAGCCTTGGGAATAATCCATTGAAAGCAAGTCAGTATGGTATTAATAATTTAAAATTCATTGTGAATCATCTTCCGGAATGGACATTAAAGCCCAATAAAGGGACAGATTATATGATGCGTATTTATAAAGAAATTCAAAAACAATATTTACGTTATGTCAAGCATGTAGCAGCCAATATTGGAGGGCATTATGTTTATTTTGGTGTAAATGCGGAAGCAAAACCTTTTGAGGTAACCGTAAATGAAAAGTTGCAAGAAGAATCTTTACTTTGGTATTTAGAATCTATAATCAATAATTCGTGGTTGTTGAATGAAGAAATTAATCAGAAGGTTGGGAATCAAGAGGATATTATAATTGAATTAAATGTTACGGCTCTTGATCAGATTATGCAGCAAAAGTTTTTGAAACGATTGGAGGTGAATAATCAGAAATTTAAGTCATCAGATTATTTGATGTTGATGTATAAAACGCTTTTTGATAAAAGGATTATAGCCTCAAAAAATAATTTAACGCTTCAAAATAGCTTTATACTTAACCTTTTAGCACTTAGTCAGGGAGAATCAGATTATGCTATTGGAAATGATAGTTTTAAAGCAGGGTCAACAGCCAAGATTAACCCGAATGATTTCTTTATTCAGTCCTCTGCTTTTGAAATACTACAAAAAGTTCATGAAGATTTGAAGAACCGTGAAAAAGAAAGTATTTATTTTTCTCTCTATCTCAAAAGAATAGCACCTATGATAAATAATTAAATATCTGCGTTTTGTGTTAAACTTTTATTTTTTCATTCCATACTTTTGAAGAAAGAATAAAGTTATGAGTCAAAATATAATCCATTCAAAATCAATCGATGAGTTGGCCGCTTGTTTCGGAATGAAGAATACTCAACATCCATTGATCACAATTTTAAGCACCGAGGAGTTGGCGTATGGTGAAGAACGAATTGGGATGAAATATTCTTCTGATATGTATTGCATTGCTTTAAAAGATAAAAGCTGTGGTTTGGATTATGGTCGTAATCATTATGATTTTAATGAAGGCGTTTTGATTTTCACAGCACCAGATCAGGTTCTTTCCGTTCGAAAAGCTCAAAAGTTAGGAGAAGTGAAAGGGTGGATGATTTATTTTCACCCCGATTTAATTAGAAATACAGCTTTGGGGCAGAAGATTGATGACTATAACTTTTTTAACTACGAGGTTCATGAAGCTTTACACCTTTCTGTAAAAGAGCAAGAGACGTTGACTCAAATAGCCAATTTATTGCAATCAGAAATAGGAGAAAGAATTGATAATCATACACAACAAGTATTAGTATCAAACCTTGAGTTATTATTAAACTATAGTTTAAGATTTTATGAAAGACAGTTTAATACTCGGTCAGCACAGAATACAGATATTGTTTCTAAGGTGGAAGTGCTATTAAAGGACTATTATAAAAAAAATGAGCTAGTAGAGTCTGGACAGCCAACAATTCAATATTTGGCCGATCAGTGCTTTATATCTGCAAGTTACCTTAGTGATTTGTTAGCAAAAGAAACAGGCCGATCAGCAAAAGATCATATCAATGATTTTATTATTGACAAGGCCAAAAGTATGCTTGTAAACTCTTCTGATTCAATAAGTGGAATTGCCTATTCATTAGGCTTTAATTATCCTCATTATTTCGGAAGGCTGTTCAAGCAGAAAACTGGAAAGACACCTCAACAATATCGATCAACAATACTAAATTAAAAAATTCTCCTCTCGCTCTCGGGAGGATGTACTCTGAATTATTTATTTTGTTAGGTTATTTTCTCTATGAGGAAATAACCTTTTTTCTTTAGTGAAAAACAATATCTGCGATTCGTGTTTTTCATTCCTTGATATGTGTTAAAGCAAGTAAAGAGTAACTGTCATATTTGTAATGTGATCGTTGAGCAAGTCATTGGAAACGAGCACAATTCATTTAACTCATTTATAACCCTAAGTAATTTTAGTCAGATGAAAAAGACAATATTAATCACAGGAGCAAGTAGCGGTATTGGTAAGGAAACAGCAAAATTATTTCACAGTAAAGGGTGGAATGTTGTGGCTACTATGAGAACTCCTGAGAAAGAAGAGGAACTAACGCAATTAGAAGGTGTCAAAGTAGAAAAATTAGATGTATTAGATCTCTCAACAATCGAAAATGCAGTACAATCAACGATTAGTCATTTTGGAAAGATTGATGTTTTATTAAACAATGCAGGTTATGGTGCATATGGTCCATTAGAAGCCTTTCCAAGAGAAAATATCGTAAGACAGTTCAATACGAATGTAGTAGGATTGTTGGATGTAACTAGAGCAGTTTTACCTCATTTTAGAGAAAATAAAGAAGGTATGATTATCAATGTATCTTCTATTGGAGGAAAAATGACATTCCCATTGGGTAGTTTATATCACGGAACGAAGTTCGCTGTAGAAGGAATTTCTGAAGCATTAAGTTTTGAATTAGGTGAAATAGGAGTAAAAGTAAAAATTGTAGAGCCAGGAGCTATTAATACAGATTTTGGTGGACGATCATTTGATTTCCAACAGGCAGAAGGTCTAGAGGAATATCAGCCAATCATTGCATCATTAATGAATGGATGGGGTGATGCAATGAAGCAAGCATCATCTGCTTCAGTGGTGGCAGATGTAATTTATACAGCATCTACTGATGGCACAGACCAATTACGTTATAGAGCGGGAGAAGATGCTCACTTCTTATTAGATAATAGAAAGAAAATGTCTGATGAAGAGTTTATCGGCATGATTAAGCAACAGTTTGTAGGATAATTTTAATTCAACCAGTTAGACCAAAGCACAATATTCAAATGGGTATTGTGCTTTTTAATTGTACTTTGGCACGGTGAAATAGGCGTTATCAGTAGAAATACTGCATATTTTGACAGTATTCGTCATTAAAATTCTGCTTTTTAATATTTTTTGTCAGACCTATTTCCATGATTTCTGTCAAAATGTCTGCAAAATTCAATTGGCATATACATTGTCTAGTAGAAAGTGTCTTTGTTGAAAAACAGGGCATTAAAAATTGAATTAAGATATAAAATTTAAATATAGATCATGGGAAAAATCATTGGTATTGATTTAGGAACAACAAACTCATGTGTTTCCGTAATGGAAGGTAACGAGCCAGTTGTTATTGAAAACGCAGAAGGTAAAAGAACTACTCCTTCTATCGTAGCATTTTTACAAGACGGAGAGCGTAAGGTAGGTGACCCAGCCAAACGTCAAGCAATTACAAACCCAAAAAATACTATCGCATCCGTGAAACGTTTCATGGGTAAGCAATATTCAGATGCTGGTAATGAGATATCTCAAATGGCATATGATGTTGTTCAAGGTGCTAACAATACACCAAGAATTAAAATTGGTGATAAAGAATATTCTCCACAAGAAATTTCAGCAATTACACTTCAAAAAATGAAGAAAACTGCTGAGGATTACTTAGGAACTGAAGTAACTGAGGCGGTAATTACTGTACCAGCATACTTCAACGACGCAGAGCGTCAAGCAACTAAAGAAGCAGGTGAAATTGCAGGTTTAAAAGTTTCTCGTATTGTAAACGAGCCAACTGCTGCAGCATTAGCTTACGGTTTAGATAAAGCAAATCAAGATAAGAAAATCGCAGTATTTGACCTTGGTGGTGGTACTTTCGATATTTCAATCTTAGAATTAGGTGACGGTGTATTTGAAGTATTATCAACTAACGGTGATACTCACCTTGGTGGTGATGACTTCGATAAAGTAATCATTGACTGGTTAGCGGAAGAATTTATGAAAGATCACCCAACAATCGATCTTCGTAAAGACCCAATGGCATTACAACGTTTGAAAGAAGCAGCTGAAAAAGCAAAAATTGAGCTTTCTGCAGGTGCTAAAACTGACATCAACTTGCCATACATCACTCCAGTAGACGGTGTACCTCAACACTTAATGAAAGAATTATCTCGTTCTGATTTCGAACGTTTAGCTGATTCTTTAGTACAAAGATCATTAGAACCTTGTCGTAAAGCATTACAAGATGCTGACTTATCTACTTCAGATATCGACGAAGTAATCTTAGTTGGTGGTTCTACTCGTATCCCTAAAGTACAAGAAGAAGTTGAGAAATTCTTCGGTAAAAAACCTTCTAAAGGTGTTAACCCTGATGAGGTTGTTGCAATTGGTGCTGCAATCCAAGGTGGTGTATTAACAGGTGAAGTAAAAGACGTTCTTTTATTAGACGTAACTCCACTTTCTTTAGGTATCGAAACTATGGGTGGTGTAATGACTAAATTAATCGAGTCTAACACAACAATCCCTACGAAGAAGTCACAAGTATTCTCTACAGCTGCGGACAACCAACCGTCAGTAGATATTCACGTACTTCAAGGTGAGAGACCTGTAGTAGCTGGTAACAAAACATTAGGTCGTTTCCAATTGAACGATATTCCTCCAGCACCAAGAGGTGTACCTCAAATCGAAGTAACTTTTGATATTGATGCGAACGGTATCGTAAGTGTATCAGCAAAAGATAAAGCAACTGGTAAAGAGCAGTCAATCAAGATTGAGGCTTCTTCAGGTTTAACTGAGGAGGAAATCCAAAGAATGAAAGACGAAGCAGCTGCTAACGCTGACGCAGATAAGGCTACTAAAGAGCGTGCTGAGAAATTAAACGAAGCAGACTCAATGGTATTCCAATCTGAGAAGCAATTAAAAGAGTATGGTGATAAGCTTTCTGAAGGTAACAAAACTGCTATCGAGGCAGCATTGAAAGACTTGAAAGAAGCTCACGCTGCTCAAGATCTTGACAAGATCCAACCTGCTTTAGACGCATTAAATGCGGCATGGCAAGCGGCTTCACAAGAGATGTACCAAGCTACAGGTGGTGACGCTGCAGGTGCAGCTGGTGCTGATCCTAACGCTGCTCAAGGTGGTGCACAACAAGGTGGTAACGACGCTGATGACGTTACTGACGTTGACTTCGAAGAAGTAAAATAATTAACAAAGTAGTTGATCATTGCAGCTACGTTAGTTAGTATTTAAAATATAGAAGAGGTTTTCTTCACGAAAGTGAATGAAGGCCTCTTTTTTTGTTTTTAATCATTGCTGTTCAATTGAATGCTCTGAAGAAACAGTTTTTGGTAGTTAATAGTCATATTTTATCAATATCGTCTCTAAACACCAACGTTAAACAAGCTGTAGATAAAATGATAAAAACGTAGTATAGACAGTAGTTAGATTAAAGAAAATGAAAGAGGTGGTCCTATGGATGACCTTTTTTGTTTTTAAGTCTATAAAGGTTTAGATTCAAATGTTACTTTCATTTCAACTTTTACAACTACAATAACAAACACTTCATGAAAAATAAACTTACGCTACCACTTATTGTCATCTCTCAGTTTTGTTGTACTTCATTATGGTTTGCAGGCAATGCAGTGATGGCTGATTTAGTAGAAAGTCTATCCTTATCTGACTCAGCATTGGGATCTCTGACATCTATCGTTCAGTTTGGTTTTATCATAGGAACACTCACGTTTGCAGTTTTGATGATTACTGATCGGTTTTCGCCTTCTAAAGTATTTTTTGTGAGTGCATTATTAGGGGCCTTATTCAATATCGGGATTATATGGGAAGGAAATACCTTCCGTTCACTATTGTTTTTCAGGTTCTTAACAGGTTTTTTTCTTTCAGGTGTTTATCCTGTCGGAATGAAAATAGCGGCAGATTATTTTGAAAAGGGGCTCGGAAAGTCGCTTTCCTTTTTAGTCGGAGCATTAGTATTAGGTACCGCTTTCCCACATTTGCTGAAAGTGATTACAGGCGTGCTACCATGGAAATATGTGATTATTACAACTTCTGTTTTAGCAACAATTGGAGCATTTCTTATCGTTCTGTTTGTTCCTGATGGGCCATTTAGAAAGCCATCTTCTACTTTTAGTTTTTATGCGATAAAAGATATTTTTAAGAAACCTGCTTTTCGTGAGTCGGCCATGGGATATTTTGGCCATATGTGGGAACTCTATACATTTTGGGCTTTTGTTCCTATTATATTAAAGTATTATCAAAAACTGCACGATGCGAGTCATATCAATATTCCCCTACTTTCCTTTTTTATCATTGCAGTAGGCAGTTTATCATGTGTCATCGGAGGTTTTGTTTCACAAAGGATTGGTGTGAAGAAAACCGCTTATCTATCCTTGACTTTATCGGGTTTATGTTGTTTGCTTTCTCCTTTATTTTTAAGCATTGATTCCTCTGTTGTTTTTGTCACTTTCTTGGTATTATGGGGAATGTTTGTAATTGCTGATTCTCCACTCTTTTCTACTCTTGTTGCTCAAAACGCTCCCATAGAATTAAAAGGTACAGCACTGACAATAGTGAATTGTATTGGTTTTGCCATCACAATTGTGAGTATTCAGTTACTGACTTTTTTACAAAGTATTCTTGAAGTCAGGCTCTTATTTTTACTATTAGCATTGGGACCTCTTTACGCTATTGTAAGAATGAAAAAAAGTGAGAAATAACCTTCAGGTGACTTAAACTAAAGAAAACAACTGAAATCACTATTCCTCACTTTTTAGAAGATAGATATTGATTTTTATTGGCCTATAATAATGCTTGCAGAATCATAATTATAAGCTGAAAAATAGCCTAAAGCATCATTTGACCAATTGGACAATGGGTTTCCTGGTGCAGCAGCTCCTCCACTGGGACCACCTCCACTGCCACCAATGATGTCATTGAGTGAACTGAAATAATCATAAGATGCCTCATCAAAATGAATGAGTTTTACATCTACAACGTCACCCTCCTCAAATACTTTAAAACCTAATGATACTCTTGGTTGATTACCGTTATTTCTCACATCATTAAATACTCTGAGATCATCTTCCGTGTTTTGATATTCACCATTAACATCATGTGTTAGTCGGTAGAAGTTTTCAATATCACCTGGGTCAGTATATTTGACATAGACATAATACCCTGATTCCCTTGGGCCAAATCCTTCTTCGTATTCAGAATAAATACTATCTATAAGGACTTTGTCCAGCATGGTAGTAGATGCATTGTAAACCTCATCTTCCACATTCACTTCCAAGTGGTATTCTGTATTAATAATAGCGTTAATAGGAAGAGTGTAACTCCCATTTCCAGTATTAGGAATAGTGACAGAACGGTCTAAGTAGGTTAAAGTAACGTCAGCGTTATCAATTTTTTCTGAGGGTGAATTATCAAAATAAGGTGCTGTTTTGGAAATTTTCACTTCAAAAACATTTTCTCCTTTCATTAATACAGCCTCAATTACAATTTTTGGAGTGGCATCCTTTAAATCAACATCAATTACTTTTTCACAAGCTGTAACCAGAAAAGCAACCGTAATTACAGCAAGAATAAATTGTATAGATCTCATAACTAAGCAGTCGTTTTAAAATTTAAAATTGTAAGTCACTGAAGGTACCCATTTGAATAATGCGACCTGTAAAGCTTCCGTTTTGTTTGGGTCCTCTTCACTTGGGACAAAGCTGATCGTATAGGCATTTTCTCTTCCATAGACATTGTAAAGAGAGAAATTCCAACTCGATTCAAACTTGTCTGTTTTCTTTCTAATCCAAGTAAGTGCTAGGTCTAAACGGTGATAATCAGGCATTCGATAACCATTTCTTTCTGTATAGTAAGGCACTACTTTTCCGTCTACTTCATACCTTCCTGAAGGGAAAGTGACAGCATCTCCAGTATAGTAGACGAAGTTTCCTGAAAGGGTTAATTTTGGATTGATCTTATAAACCGCAACAAGGTTAATATCATGGATTCTATCTTGTCTTGCGGCAAACCACTGCCCATTATTAATCTCATCAAATTGCTTTTCAGAGCGGGCAAGAGTATAACCTAGCCATCCGGTAAGTCTACCTTTGTTTTTCTTGATCATAAACTCTATACCATATGCTCTGCCTTTACCATACACTAAATCGCCTTCGAGTTGTTCATTTAGAAAAACATTCGCTCCCGTTTTATAGTCAATGACATTGCGCATGTCTTTGTAATAAGCTTCTACGGAAGTTTCAAAGGTGTTTTCTTTGAAGTTTCTAAAATAACCCAATGAGATTTGCTCAGCTTCTTGCGGTTTCACATTATTGGAACTCATAATCCAAGTATCCGTTGGAGAAGAAGACGTAGAATTACTGAGCATATGTAAATATTGGTAGTTCTTGTTATAACCTAATTTTACAGAGCTTTTAGTATTAATAATATAATTAGCAGAAAGACGGGGTTCAAAACCGCCAAAGTATTGCATTGGTTCCCCATCATCATACTTTTTGGTACCAATTACTTCTCCTTTATCATTGTATTCGTATTCGGTACCTGTTCCAATTCCTTGGAATAGAGAATAGCGCAGGCCGTATTTCAAACTAAAGCGGTCAGATACTTTGAATTCATCCTGAATGTACAAAGCACCTTCAATACCATACTTCTTTTCAGAATCTTTAGAATTTACACCTGTATTGGCACCTGCTGAAAGATTGCCAGGTTCAATGGTATGATGGATGGCATTAAAACCGAACTTAATGGTATGCTTTGTTGACGCATAATAAGAGAAGTCTTGTTTGATATTGATGTCTTTGATGACAGATTCTAAACTAATTTGATCTTCATCAGCACCAAACCCAAATTCGTAGTTATAATTACTGTAAATAAATGAAGTGTTTGAAAATAACTTACTGTTGAAAACATGATTCCAACGCATTGTACCTGTCGCATTTCCATAATCCATATTGACAGATCCATCCATTCCTAATTTATCTTGCCCGAAGTACCCCGAAATGAAGATTCTGTCTTTTTCAGAAATTCTATAGTTTGCCTTTAAATTGAGGTCATAAAAATAGAGATTCGAATTACTGAAGCTAGGGTCGTTGGATAGCCCTAAAAATATATCAGCGTAAGTTCTTCTACCGGAAATCATAAATGATCCTTTGTCTTTTACGATAGGGCCTTCTACTGTCAGTCTCGATGCAATAGTACCGATTCCACCTGCAACACTATACTCTTTGGCATTCCCGTCTTTCATTCTAATGTCCAATACAGAGGAAGTTCTACCGCCGTATTCGGGCATCATTCCACCTTTGTACATGGTAGCGCCTTTAATGGCATCACCATTAAAAACAGAGAAAAAACCCAATAGGTGGGAGGGATTATAGACAGGAGCTTCATCTAAAAGCACTAAATTTTGGTCAAGCCCACCACCACGTACATAAAAGCCTGAACCTCCTTCACCAGAAGATTTTACACCGGGCTGGGTTTGCATTACTTTAATGATATCAACTTCACCTCCAAAAGTAGGTAATTCTCTGATGGATTTTGTATCGATCTTGGTCACACTTCCTTCGTTGGAAGTAATGTTTCGATCTTCTCTTTCAGCGGTTACTACAACTTCTTCAAGGCTTTGAGCAGAAGGTGATAACTCAAGTGAAATGTTGATATTCTGATTTAATTCGATTGATTTTTCGATGACATTGTACCCAATGTATTGATAGATCACCGTATAGTTTCCTGCGGGTAAACTCAAAGAATAATACCCATACGTATTGGCCGTTACGCCAACACCTTTTTGTTCTTTTACTGTTATCGTAGCAAATGGCAGGTCTTCACCATTTGAAGCATCTTTAATCTGGCCACTCAGGGTGTATTTTGTTTGGCCAAATGAATAAGAAGAGATAAGAAGTAAGATGAGAGTCAAGAAAGAATTAATATTCATGTTAAAATTAAGTTTTTAATTTCATACAAATATTAACTTCCTAATGAGCGAACGTCATAAAAAAAGAGGTCAAACGGGCAATTTTAAACTTTAAACGGGCAGCATTTTTTAAGATGTTATTAATCTTGCAACCACCTCAAAAAGTCACTGGCCTTGGCCTTACTAACAATGATGTCCTCTGGAATATTCACTTGAGTTTCTACTAAAAGTTTTCTGGCAAAATATTTTGAGACGTGATGAATGGCATTTCGATTGACTAAAAATTGTCGATTGATTCTATAAAAATCTTCATTCAAACAAGATTCAAGGTTGTCTAAAGACTGATCGGTAGTGTATTTTTCTCCATCGAAAGTGTGAATATATGTCACACTAGAATATAGGTGAATCAAAGCAATTTGATGAGTTTTGACAGGAATGATTTTTTCACCCTTAAAAATGAGAATGTTTTTTTTGATTTTCTTTTTCGTTTCTCCCGATAGCTCCTCAATTACAGTTGTAAAATCCGTTGTGTTATGAGCGTTGCTTTTGACCATCCTATTGACCTTCTGCAACGTTTCAGAGATGATGATATTATCAAATGGTTTTAAGATATAATCAATTCCATTGACCTTAAAAGCCTCCAAAGCATATTCATCATATGCCGTACAAAACACAATAGGAACCTCACATTTTATTTCTTGAAAGATCTCAAAACTCAAACCATCAGGAAGTTGTATGTCTGAAAAAAAGAGGTCAGGCATAGGGTTGTTTTTGAGGTATTCAATAGACTCATCAATGGTTGTAAGCTTTGCTTCTACACTGTTATCAGAACCATATTCCAAGATCAATGATTCCAATTCATCGGCCATTAAATATTCATCTTCAATGATTACAATCTTCATTTTTTAAGGGTGTTAAAAGTGACTTCAAATTGTTTGTCTTTGACATTATGGAGGACTACGGGTTCATCATTTCCTAGTAGTTTGAATCTTTTCTTTAGGTTATTCAAGCCTGTACCTGTAGTGGTTTCATTATTTCTTTTTGGAATCAGGTTATTTCGAAATGTAATAGATCCATTCTCATTTTGTTGAATTTGTATAATGAGAGGATTGTTTCGAGTAAATGCATTATGCTTTATGGCATTTTCGGCTAAAGATTGTAATGTAACCACTGGAAGAAATTCATTATTGATAACTTCAGTTGGAAGAAGATGCTCAAATTGAATAGAATTGGCAAATCGAACCTTTTGTAGTTCAATGTAATTTTGACAGAATTCCAGTTCATTTTTTATTAAGGCTTGGTCTTTAGCTGCTTCTGTAATAGAAAACCTTAAATGTGATGATAAACGTACAAGGTAATCTTCCGCGGCTTTTTGTTCCTTTTTGATTAACAATTTGAGCGTATTTAATGCATTAAAAATAAAATGAGGATGAATTTTATTTTTCAATTGCTCTTGTTGTGTAACGTATTGTGCTAACTCCAAACGCGTTTTATCCAATTCTAATTGAGCGTTTTCATGCTTGCCGGTAATTAGTCGATAGAGAATTAAAATGAAAGTATTATTGGCAGTGGTCATTATTAAAGGATAGTAACCAAATACTCCAAAGTCGATGGTATTGTGCTGTGCTCTTTTTTCTTTAAGAAGAATGAAAAAAATAAATACGATAGAAAACGAAAATAAATACTTCAAATTCTTATTGATCTTTCTGTTAAGTTGATCATCTAAAAAATGAAAGAGCCAGATATTTAACAGCCACAGCATAAGAATGACAATTGACACCCCAATTAGAGCTTTCATGAGGTTGAAATGATTTAGTGTGGTCAGACTTTTTTCGAGAGAAGGAATTGATACTATATGCATCACCATTGGGCTGATCGTGTATATGGCAATAATTGGTGAAGTAATTAATGCCATTTTTATCAATTCTCGTAATTGAAGTTTTTTTGATACAAACTTGTTCATGTGAGTAAAGTAACAAAAAGATATTTTTTGGAATAGGTTAGTAGTTAAAAAATGTTCCTATTCGCCTTCAGACTATTATTTTACTTCTATAATAGAGCACTCTAGATTTGAAATAGTTGTTTTATGAATCAAACTATTTTGTAAGTAATGGTCAGTGTTTTGTTATTTTTTAAAATAATAAAATCGAAATGAACCTTTACTTACTCCGTTGTGTTTTAATAGTACGAGTGACATCAACACAAAATATTTGAATTGGATTATAAATTAGACAACAAAGAGATGTAATTAGGTTTTACTTTTTAAGTAAAGCCTTTTTTAATGTTTAGATGTGTTGTAAACTCAGTTGTCGTTAGCTTTCAATACATCTTTCTACAAGCATTTATAGCATCTACTTTCAAGCTCCCTTCTTCTTCGTTTTTGCCTTGAAGCAAAAAGAAGCAAAAAATTCAAGGCTTAGAAGTTAAAAGCTAAATTCCATTCCTTTCACCTAAATGATTTTAAACTCACTGCGCTCAAATAGCAAAATCATTTTTAACGGCTCAATCCATGAAATTCTTCACGCTTTTCCCTTCAAGGCCGATTTAGATACTACTAAATGATTGCCTGATTACAGATAAAAGGGTTTATAATTATCTTTTAAAACGCAGTGTTGTAGGGAAGTTGCACTGCAACGTCTTCACGAACCATAATACACTACCATTTATCCTTCATAAAAGCAATTATGTTAATTAAGGAAAACTGAGTGTTTAGTTTGTTTGATAACAAACTAAAAAAGTTAAATTTTGATACTTTATGATAGGATTCTATAAATCGAACTCTACTGTCTTTCGTTTTTATAAGTAGATAGAATGAAAAAGTAGTATAGACAGTAGTTAGATTATATAACAAAATGGGCCATCTTTTAGATGGCTTTTTTTGTCTACTAAAGTATAGACAAAAAAAACACTTGAAATATTTCAAGTGTCTTTCCACAGCTGGTTAATGTTACTGGTGTATCATGCCATACAATAGGTGACTAACCTATGTTTCTTTACCCATTAATACTTATTCACTTACTGTGCCATAAAGTTGAAAATAAGTTAACTATCTGTAAATCAGTTTATATTGATTTATTTTATGTTTTTTGGCATATTTTTAAGTTTCAAAATGAAACAATTTTTCCATAATATGGAAAAATAGAGGAAGTTGTTCATTATAATTCCTTCACTTTTGAATTTTCTTCGAAATTTGGGCAGGAAATATTGAAGAAAATGCCTGGATTTTAGATTATTTTAGGGTTAAACTCTAAATTTTATCATAAGTGAAAACTTCATTTTAGAAAATTGGGAGAAATAATAATTTTTTGAAGGTATTTAGCTTAAAAACAAATAATAAATTGGTGATATTATTTTATGAGCTTACTAACTGAGTATGACGAAACTCATTTTCAAAATAAGATGTAGGTACGTATATTCGCAACTGATTAAAAAATTCATCTTATAAAAGAAAATTTACATCATGAGACAAAAAATTGTTGCAGGTAACTGGAAAATGAATCTTCTTAAGGAAGACGCTGAATCTTTAGCATCAGAAGTAGTGAATATCGCAAAAGACGAGACTCCGTCAGACGTTAAAGTTATCATGTGTACTCCTTTCATTCATTTAAGCAAAGTAAAATCATTAGTTGGTGATACTGCTAATGTATTTGTTGGTGCTCAAAACTGCTACACAGAGCCAAAAGGTGCTTATACAGGAGAAATTTCTGCAGCGCAATTAGCTTCTTATGGTATTGATTACGTAATCTTGGGTCACTCTGAGCGTCGTGAGTATTTTGGTGAGTCAAATGCTACATTGGCTACTAAAACTGATGCGGTAATCGCTAACGGTATGTTGCCTATCTTCTGTATCGGTGAGGTATTAGAGGAGCGTGAAGCAGGTACTCAAAAAGAAGTTGTAGAGAAGCAATTGTCAGAAGGTTTATTCCACCTTTCTGCTGAGGACTTCGGTAAAGTAGTTTTAGCATACGAGCCAGTTTGGGCGATCGGTACTGGTAAAACAGCTTCATCTGCACAAGCACAAGAAATGCACAAAGATATCCGTGATATGGTTGCTGCTAAATACGGTCAAGAGGTTGCTGATGCTACTTCTATCTTATATGGTGGTTCTGCTAAGCCAAGCAACGCTCCTGAATTATTCGCTCAACCTGACGTTGACGGTGGTTTGATCGGTGGTGCTTCATTAGTAGCTAGAGACTTCATCGAAATCTCTAAATCATACTAATTAGAAATTAGGCGTTACGTTACGCATTAAAGATAAACGTGTTTGAAGGGGTTGTTCTATTACATAGTTCAACCTCTTTTTTTGTGTCAAAAAACTTGCTTTCTTCCCTAACTTCAGTATATTAATAATGTGAAGACGCCATTTGATAAAATGGATGTGAGGATGAAATGAAAACCAAGACTAAATTCAAAAATGTACAGATTCTCTTATTTAACATTGTTATTTTTAGTATCAAGTTCCCTTCTTTTTGCTCAGAAAAAAGATAAAAAGAAGAAGAATGACATGATTCATGCCGCCACCAAAGATTTAGAAAATCAAGCTCTAAATGAGAGAGACAGCATGGTATTTTATCATTCAGAATGGGAAATTGGTAACCTAGCCTTGAAGGACGGAACCACTTTTAAGGATGTATCTTTACTTTATGACCTTGAAAGAGATCAAGTGGAAGTATTACAAGTTGAAGATATTGAGTTTTATGGTGGAGAAGGAATGAAAGACACAACAGTTTTGATCTTTGAGCAACATGAAATTGATGCGTTTGATTTTATAGCTCATACTGTAGACGAATCTGATCAAAAAGTTGAAACGGAGCATCACTTTGTCAATGCCGAACGCTACTATAGAGATGAACATCCTGCTATAGGTATTTATGAAACAATCGTGGAGGGGAAAATAGGTATTATTGCTTATCCCTATTTATTGAAAACGATTCATAGAACTAATTCTCATTTTGATCCTGAAAGAAGAAGGGAATTAGAAAATAACGTACATGATCTTAGAGGAGGTAGACAAGACGAAATCTATTATAGCTATAAACTGAAAGAAAGGCTTTACTTGCTTATTGAAGGCAAAAACATTTATGATTTGAATGTCAAAAGGAAAGCTTTTATGAAGGTTTTCGATGGTAAGCAGGAGGAGATGAATGAATATATGAGAAAGCTAAACCTTCAATATAAAAACAAGGATGATCTGATTAAGATTGTGAACTATTACAATGGGTTAGAAGTGATGATGAATTAGTACAAGGCATTTTCTTGAAGCCATTCTTGTACGTATTCTCCAACTTCTTTCCAATTGGGTTCAAACATGAATGCATGTGCTCGGTTTTCAAATATTTTAGCTTCTGTCTCGTAAAATTGAGCTGTTTTCTCAACATCCTCAGGAAAGATAATTTTATCATCACGAAAACCAACATGTGCCATGGGGAAACTGATTTTAGAAGCGTCAATTTCAAAGTCTCTCCACATCATTTCTAACAGTGCTCTAATAGACTCCCGTTGCATATTTTTATTAACATGCTGACGTATTTCTAATGATGGGAGTGTAGTATAAATTCCTTCTGGAGGAGTGGTTTCAATATATTTTCCGAAAGGAAATAAAGCAGATGCAGCAAACTTACCCCAACTAAAAGGATCCGTGAGGAAAAATTCTGACATTGCTCTAAAGACGCCAAAAGGAGGAACAGCTGCCAATAAAACGGCTGCTTGTAGTTTTACTTTTTGACCTACCAACTGTGTCACAAGTCCTCCCATAGAATGTCCTATCAGTATGGGTTTTTCTTCCAAAGAAGTAATGAGCTGTATGACATCTTCAGTGTATTGGTCTAAACCGTAAAGATTTAAAAAGAGTTTACTTTCATTTTGTCCGTGCCCGCTGAGGTGGATTGCATAAGTATCATACCCTAAAGCGGCAAAATAATCCAAAAAATTACCCCTCCAAGCTTCACCGTTAAACAATGCTCCATGAATCAGAACAAGGGGGTGTTTGTATTTCTTTTGAGTGGCAGGTTTGAAAGTAAACATCTTGGAGTCGTTTAATTAAGAATTCGGCATTATACCTTTACTATAAATGGTATCTTTCACAGTTTGTTGATAAAGACGACCAATTGGAAGCATTTTACCATTTTTTAGTTCCACTTGATTTCCCTCTATAGCATTGACTTTTTTCAGTGAGATCGCATAAGACCTATGAATTCTTATAAATTCATCCTCAGGTAAGTTTTCCAATATTTTAGTCAGCGTGTAATGCACTACCATTTCTTTTTCCTTAGTATATATTCTTAAGTAATCTTTCAGACTTTCCATATAAATGATATCGTCTAAGAATACCTTCAACATTTTCTTTTCAACTTTCAGGAAAATAAAACGCTCGTCGTCAGTTGTAGTAGAAGAAGACGTTGGAGTAGAAACCACCGATTTTGTTGGAGCTTTGGCAGCCTCCTTGGTATGTATAAATTGAGAAGCCTTATTGGCCGCTTTCAAGAAACGTTGAAATGAGATCGGCTTTAATAAATAATCTAAAGCAGAGATTTCAAACCCTTCTAAAGCGTATTCTCTGTGTGCGGTAGTAAGTATAACTTCTGGTTTCTGTTCTAATGATTTTACAAAGTCAATACCTGTAAGCATTGGCATGTTTATATCTAAAAACAGAAGATCAACTTTGTTATTTTGTAATATATTGAAGGCTTCAATGGCACTTTCGCATTTCGCCACAATTTCAAATTCATTGAGACGCAACAAGTAGTTTTCAATCACCTTTATAGCCAAAGGTTCATCATCAATGATTAGGCATTTTATTTTGCTCATCTCTTGGAATTTTAAGTGTTACTTTAAAAATCTTCTCCCCATCGTTAATATCCAAAGAATAACGTTCACCATATAGCAAACCTAATCTTCTTCTAGCGTTTTCAAGTCCAAATCCACCGGTTTTAGGTTTATTTTCTGTATCAGTAGTGAGATTAAACGGTAGAGGTGTTTGGTCAATGTTAGGATTTTCTACTTCAAATGTGATAAAATCTTGTGAAATCTTCAAGTGAAGTGAGATATCAATTTCATTTAATTTATTCTTAGTGCCATGTTTAAAGGTGTTTTCAATAAATGGCAATAATAACAACTGCGGAACTCTGACGCCATCATCATCTCCCTCAATCTCAAAGGTGAGATGAAGTCGATCTCCGAAACGTAATTTTTCAAGATCAAGATAATTTTGCATATAATACATCTCATCTGAAAGTAATACTCTGGCTTCTTTTTGATAAAGCATATAGCTCATCAATTCTGAAAGTTTAATAACGGCATCTGGCGCATCGTCACTTTTGTCAAGAGTGAGAGAGTAGATATTATTTAAAGTATTGAAAAGGAAGTGAGGTTGAATTTGTGACTTCAATAAATTTAATTCAGTCATCATATTCTGTTTTTCCAATTCACGCGTACGTTTCTGATTAATGATCCAATTTCTCGTTAGAGCAATAGAGGTAGTGATACCTAATACATACAATTCACCAGTAATAATAGCGACTACATGATTGACACTAAAAATCTCTGCTTGCGTTCCTGCTTCAGGCCAAACGGGCAATAAAAACTGCTGAGTAAGGAACACTTTGGCGTACATCATTACCACTAAAGCACCTGAGAGATTTAGTAAATAAAGGATATATTTCTTCGAAGGGATGAATTTTGGAAGTAAATAATACGCGTGATAGTACGTAAGGGGGATATGAATCGCAAAACCTATTATATTAGATTGGAAAGAGTAAGTGTAGTCATCATAGTAGCTTCCCCATCTCAATCCGTTCAAAACAAAGTAGATTAACCAAAAGATGGTATGATGTAATATAGGCTTCTGCAATTTAAGCGTCATCACTTCGGGGATATGTTCAAAGATATTGATTGGCTCATTGAACTTTTTGTTATCAGTAGATATTGCCATTATTAACGAAAATTTGGTAATGACTACTAATTATATGTTAAATGTCAATGAGACAATTAAATTAGATTTATGTTACAAATATATAATTTAATGACATTTATCCTTAGATGAATGCTGTTCGTCCTTAAATTAATGTTATATAACATGAGTTAACCACTGTTAATCTATTTTTTTAAAAAACCTTAAGTGTCTGTTATACATTTACGATATCAAGAAAATGCAAGGGAGTGTTTCCTTTGCTTGTGGGCACAATAAATATTACTCTCTGCTCACATCGTCTGTTCATCTAACCTTCAGTTCAATATGAAATTCAGACTACTAACATTCGTCGTTAGCCTACTACTAATGACAAATTTCCTTCAAGCACAAGAGTCACTTGTGAAAGGTACAGTAAAAGAAAATGGCACAGGAGAGCCATTACCAGGTGTAAACGTATTAATTAAAGGTACATCTGTAGGTACAACAACCGATTTCAATGGTGAGTTTGCCTTATCAGTTGAAAAAGGAGGAACATTAGTTTTCTCTTACATTGGTTTTGTTTCAAAAGAAGTTCTTGTTGAAAACCAATCGACTTTCGACATTTCATTAGACGTTGACGCAGAACAACTAGAAGAAGTTGTAGTAACAGCGTTAGGTGTTGAAAGATCAGCGGAAAGCTTAACTTATTCAACACAATCTGTTAGTTCAGAGGATTTAATTACAGCTAAAGACCCTAACGTAATGAACTCTTTATCTGGTCGTGTGGCAGGTCTTCAATTATCAAGAAGTGGATCTGGTGCAGGTGGATCAGTAAAAATTAACCTTAGAGGTAACCGTTCTGTAAGCGGAAGTAGTTCACCACTTTATGTAATCGATGGTGTGCCAATGGCAGGTCAAGGTGCTGCTCAGCCGGGTGAAATTGAAAACCCAAGCCGTGATGGTGGTGATGGTATCTCTAACATCAACCCAGAGGATATTGAAAGTATCAATGTTCTTAAAGGTGCTGCAGCGTCAGCTTTATATGGTTCACAAGCTGCCAATGGTGTGATCATGATTACAACAAAAAAAGGAGAAGCAGGTCAGTCTAGAGTGTCTTTCTCTTCTAACTTTATGGCAGAACAGGCTTATTTATACCCTGAAATGCAATCAAAGTATGATGCAGAAGGAAATGCAATCAATCACAAAGCACATACGTCAGATGATTTTTATGAGACAGGTACTACTTGGGTAAACTCATTATCGTATAGTCAAGGTGGAGATAATTCTCAGTTCTATGCTTCTTATGCAAATACAAATGCTCAAGGCGTAATGCCAACGAACACTTTCAATAAGCATAATTTTTCATTCAACACTACTACAAAAAGCAGAAATGATAAATTAGAAATGAGATTTTCTGCAAACTACATTACTCAAGAAGGCTTTAACAGACCTTCAGCAGGTGCTTACATGAACCCAATTTATAGTTCATACCTTTCATCTAGATCAATCTCTCAAGATGAATTAAAGAATAACTATCAAACTTGGAATAAGACAAGACAGATTTATGAGCAAAACTATGCTGCTCCTGTAAGATCAGAAATTGCGAATGAGAACCCTTACTGGTTATTAGATAAAGCTACTTCTGAAGATATACGTAATCGTTATATGTTGTCGGGTTCATTGAGTTATAAGTTCAATGAGAACTTCTCGATTCAAGGTCGTGCAAATATTGATGCCACTGACGATGTATGGGAAAGAAAAGCACATGCTACTACTAACCCAATCAATATTAGTGTAGATCCTGGTACAGGTTTATCTCATGGTGGATACTTTAAAGATGAGTTTTCTAATACGATGACTTATGCTGATGCGATCTTAAACTACAACAAGAAGATCAATGATTTTAACATAACTGCGTTAGTAGGTGGTGCTATTAGAGATGAAAAGAATTCACTTTACAGAGTAACATCGGATAAACGTTCGATCAAGTATACTAATATCTTTACAGTAGCAAGTTTACCGGAGGGTATGGTACCAAGAGAAGCAGCAACTCAACGTCAAGTACAATCTGTTTTTGCTTCAGCGTCATTAGGATACAAAGAAATGGTGTATTTAGATGTAACAGGACGTAATGATTGGTCATCAACATTACCAGTAGGAGATAATTCATTCTTCTATCCATCAGTAGGTCTTACAGCAGTATTAAATAATATGTTTGACTTACCAGAAGTGATTTCTTTAGCGAAAGTAAGAGGTAACTATACAGTATTAGGTAATGATGCAAATGCAGGTTTGACAATATTACAACACGGTATCAACTTTAATGGTGATTTAGCATATTCTGATATTTCTCCAGCAGATAACTTAAAACCTGAGCTATCTACTTCTATCGAATTTGGTGCTGAGTTAGAACTATTCAATGGTTTATTATACCTAGATGCCAATTTCTATAAGACAAATACAGTTAACCAGTTGTTTAGAGTAGATAACCGTCTTGGTACTTCTAACTTCAACAAAAGATATGTAAACGCAGGTGATGTTGAAAACAGAGGTTTTGAATTATCAATTTCAGCAATGCCAGTTTCTCAAGGCGATTTAACATGGAGCACTACCTTGAACTTGTCTAGAAATGTAAACGAAATCAAGGAATTATATACTCGTGACAATGGTACAGAAGCTGAGTTTGATATCGTAACGAATGGTGGTAACATCAACTACATGCAAGTACTTAGAAAAGGTGGAGCGATTGGCGAGATTTGGACAGCTGATTTTGCTAGAAATGAAGATGGAACAATCATCGTAGATGATAACGGTGTACCAAGTGCAGCAGGTATTACTCCAGAAGAGTCAATTAAATCAAACTCTAACCCTGATTTTATCGCAGGTTGGGCGAACACATTGAAATACAAAGGATTTACTTTAAACATGGTGATCGATGGTAAGTTTGGAGGACAAACATTGTCATTAACTGATTCATACATGGATGCTGAGGGAACATCAGTAGCTTATGCAGAAGCAGTGGAGAACGACGGTTCAGTAGAAGTTGAAGGTATCTCATTTGATCCAGTAAAATACTTAAATGCAACTTCAGGTAGAGCAGGTGTTACTTCTCAATACTTATACGACCAAACAAACATTAGATTAAGAGAATTATCGATTGGTTATACATTTAACAATGTAGGTCCTTTAAGTGATGTAACACTATCAGCAGTAGGTAGAAACTTATTCTTCTTCTACAATGCAGCACCTTTCGATCCAGATGTAGTAATGTCTACAGGTGTTGGTGTTCAAGGACTTAACTTCTTTAGCTTACCAACTACAAGAAGTGTAGGTTTGAACTTAAGAGTTAATTTCTAATTCTAAACAAAGCATTACAATGAAATCAATAGTAAAAAGATATATATTACCGACAGTACTAGCAGCTGGAATGTTTACGGCTTGTACAAGTGAATTTGAAGAAATCAATAAGGATCAAAATCAAATCAACCAAGAGTCAGGTAAGGCAGACGGTATGCTTGTAAGAGGTTTCTTTCCTCAGCTTTCTCGTTCAGTTTATTTCAACTTTGATAACTCAAACTGGAGATGGCAAGTACAGCAAAACTTAAATGGGGATGTATTCTCAGGGTATATGGCACCTCCAACTCCATTTGCAGGTAACTCTAATGCTACTCACTACAACCTTATTTGGAACGTTTGGCCATGGTCGATCGGCTTCGAAAATGTAATGAACCCGGCGAGTTCTATCGATGGTATCTCTGAAGATGTAACACCTAAATTATATGCACCTGCTTTGGTATTGAAAGTATTAGGTATGCATAGACTAACTGATATCTATGGTCCTATTCCATATGTAAAGTATGGTACACCAGAGGTGACATATGATGGTCAAAAGGAAGTTTATACTAAGTTTTTCCAAGAGTTAGATCTAGCAATAGCAAACTTAGAGGCTGATTCAGAACCAATGTCAGTTTTCTCAGCAGTAGATGATTTGTATCAAGGTGATTTCTTGATGTGGAAAAAGTTAGCGGCTTCATTAAAATTGAGATTAGCGATGAGAATCTCAAATGTAGATCCTGCATCTGCTAAAAAATATGCCGAAGAAGCTATCGCAACTGGTGTTTTTGAAGCTGGAGATATTGCTCAAGTAGGTCAAGGTGTTTCTCCAATCATCCATCCATTAGCTACAATTTCTGAGATATGGGGTGATATTAAAATGGGTGCTGATATGGAATCTATTCTTACAGGTTTCAATGATCCAAGAGCAGGAGTATATTTCACTGAAGCAGGTGGTCCTGAAGATGGTCCTGTAATTAAAAATGGATTTGCAGGTGTAAGATCTGGTATCGATTTACCTGACGGTAGAGGTGATTATCAATATTACTCAAGAATCAACCCTGATTTTGTAAATCAAACGACTCCTATCGTATTAATGACTTCGGCTGAAGTTTACTTCTTGAGAGCTGAAGCAGCTCTAAACGGATGGAATGCAGGTGGTACTGCACAAGAGCTTTATGAAGCAGGTATTAGACAATCTTTTGAAAGACATAATTTGTCAGATGAGGTAGGTACATACTTACAGGATGCTACAAGTGTACCTGCTGACTATGTAGATGTTTCAGATGCTACTTATGGTACAGATTATAGCATTGAAGCAATGAGTGATGTAACTATTAAATACGATGCATCAAAAGCTTTAGAGCAAATCATTACTCAAAAGTGGATCGCAATGTTCCCTGAGGGAATGGAAGCTTGGTCTGAGTTTAGAAGAACTGGTTACCCTCAAATCTTCCCAGTAAGATTTAATAAGAGTAATGGAGATGTTCCTGCAGGTGATTATATCAAGCGTTTACGTTACCCTGACGGTGAGACTGTAAACAATGCAGAAGCATACAATATCGGTGTAGAAGCTTTAAAGGCTGAAAATGCTAAAGCTACTGGCGATACTGGCGGATCACCATTATGGTGGGACGTTGACTAAATCAATGATAGAATTTAGGTGAATAATAATATAACGGACAATGAATTAAATACAAGCAGAGGAAGAATTCTCCTCTGCCTGTTTTACCGATTGTCTTAGTAAGTATATTAATCATTTCATGTATTTTATACTTCGGTTTTTTATACAATAGAGAGAAAGACGTTGCATTAGTAGCGTCTTTTTTTTGCTTTAAATACGATCGTAATTTTAACTACAAAATTTAAAGTTGTTAAGTTAAAATTATGTATATCCACTTAAAGATTGTTACCTCTTAAAACTTACAGACTGTTAATCAGTAAACTTTAATAAAGAATTCGTGAGTATTTATAATATTTACGGAATAAGTAATAGGATAGAGGTAAATGAAGACTTTCTTGAAAAAAGAAATATAACTTCAATTACATTTATCTTGGTACTTAAAATGAGATACTCGGCTTATTTCGTTCTAAACAATCAAAATATTATCATCATGAAAAATCTCAAAAAATTATTATTATCGGCTGCAATGTTGGTCAGTGTTGCGTTTTTGGTAACATCATGTTCTTCAACGAAAATAATGACGGACTATAATCCTGGAACGGATTTTAAAGCGTACCAGACTTTTAGTCTTTTACCTTTCCAAAAAACAAACGCTAAAATCAATCAGTTTGATAGAGAAAGAGTAAAGAATGCTGTTATTGCTAACATGCAAAACTTAGGATATACTTATGCTGAACAAGATACAACTGCAGATTTGCAAGTTGGTATGGTGTTCACTACAAAGGAAAAGAAAAGTGTTACTTCTTATAATGCCGGATACGGTGGATGGTACGGCCCTTGGGGTATGGGTGCTACGCACTATTCTGAATATGAATATACAGAAGGAACTTTCGTAATAGATATTTTTGACACGAAACAAAGAAAATTACTTTGGGAGGCTGCAGCTGTAAGTACGCTTTCAGAAAAGCAGGAGAGTCCAGTCATAAGAGAGAGAAATATTAATCGTTTTGTGAAGAGTATTTTCAACAAATACCCTGTAAAATAACGAATTAAAGTTCCTGTACACGAGGACTTTCTCTAGAAGATAAAACGTGTTAGAAAAGCATCGGGTGGTAGATTCCATTCGATGCTTTCTTTTTTATATCACTTCATCTCTATTGTCAAGATTGGGATAGTAAGTACTGTAGGCTACCAACATGCCTACCACAATGGCACAAAACATTAAAAGTCCAGAAGTACCTATGCTGGGATTGTCTATAATGGGGTCGTTTCTGAATTGGTGTGATAATCCCATGAAAAGTCTACTACCAGGAACGAGAATAACTATACCTTGTAGTAAATAGACCGAAGGAGGTACATTGCTCCACTTACCTAATAAGATACTCAAAAATGTGATCAGAAATGCACTAATAAATGTCCCAAAAATCCAACCTATATTTTCTTGGAATACCATAGGTCCCCAAAATGCTATGACTGCTAGAAAGAGACCAATAAAGAGGTCTTTCGGTTTTGTATTGAATACTACTCCTAGGCCAATTGATAATGCAGGCAGGGCGAAAAGGTGCATCCATTGAGGAATTTCATTATGGTAAATATCCTCTTTCAACCCAAAAATAAAGTGTCCCAAAGCCATTCCTAAATAGACACCAATAAATAGCTTCAGAAAAATCATGATAGCGTTGAAAAGGAAGCCAGATCCAGAATTGAACTGGTTAAATGATATTTCCTCTAATGCAATAGAAATGGTCAAGCCAGGTACGTATAAGATCACGGAGGCCAAACTTAGTTCAATTACATCCAAATCCGGAATGAAATATTTACAGAGACAGCCGATAAAGGAACAAATAAAGGCGGTGTAAAACTCCACGGTATAGCGTGAGGTATTGAACCTACTGACGCTTTTTGTGATGAGATAGCCAATAAATCCCATCAGAAAACTAAAACCGAAAGTGACCCAACTAGCACCTATCAATCCCAAGAATGAAGGCGGTATGATAATATAGGCGAGGGCCAAGTTAAATTCATTATAGATCTTCTTCTTTTGAATTACCTTATCAATGTTTTGGGTTATTGTTTCGTAGTCGTGTCCTTCCTTAAAAGCTTTTCTGATTTGTTTATGAAGGTCTGCCAATTTTCCCAAATTATTACTTCCCAAAGGAATGTATTGGAGTAACACTTGACGTTCTTTGGTCTGAGGGTCCTCTACCTGATAATTGAGGGTATTGGTTGTAACCTGACAAGAAACTTCCACCCCAATATGTTTGGCTACATCTTGTATATAAGTTTCCACTCGTAATGATGAACATCCGAATTTATGGAGTGCATTTCCTATTTTTACTATTAAATTATATTTCTCTTCGAAGTTTTTCATGGGTGTAACAAAATATTATTTTGTTTAGGAGGTGCAATAATAATTGATTTTTTGAGGGATTGAAAACTTTTAAGGTGTTATCAGATGGAATTTACCTATTATTAATACTCTCTGAATCACTACTGTTTGAGAGATAGATATAGTTTTTTATTTTTAGAGTACGAAAACGACTATAACTTTAAATAATAACCTCAATGAGACAACAACTTAAAGCAATGCTCTCGATTTGCTTCTTACTATTAAATGCTACTCTTTTTGCACAACAAAAACTCAATTTCCACTACTATGACACTCTAAATTTCCATCAGTTTTCAGCATTGAAAGAGGATATAGGAGATGCCAGAATTGTCCTTTTGGGTGAACCGGATCACAACCATGGTAATATTTTTACAGCCAAAACTGAAGTGATGAAAATGCTCCATCAAGAAATGGGATTTGAAATCGTAGCCTTTGAAAGTGGGTTTTATGACTTAAACAAATCGCATGAAGCTATCGCAAGGGGAGAAAATATCAAGTTTGCCTATACGAATAGCATTTTCTCAATATTGACTTCTCAAGAAGAGTTTCATCCATTTATGGATTACGTCGCTGAAAACTATGAAACGCTGAAAGTGCATGGCTTTGACAATCAATTAAGTGGTTATTATGCTCAAGAAACATTGATAAAAGATTTCGCTCCTTATTTCAATTCTGAGGAAGAGTATCAAGATTGGGAAAACTGTATGGAGTTCATTCAAGATTATGATTTTCCTAAGGCATTAGATATTGAAAAGTTCTTAAACCATAACAATTACTTAAAAGAAGCGATTGCTAAGTCAGATCAAGTGACTAAAAAAGATCTGATTCAAACGCTTCATTTTATTTCAGAAACAGCTAAAGATTATTATTACAACAAATCTCAAAAGAAAACACAAGAGGAATTCAAAGCAAAAGACAGCAATGTTAGAGATCGATTGATGGGTGAGAATTTACTTTATCTTGCGAATAAATATCATGACAAAAAAATCATAGTTTGGGGTGCGACAGGTCATTTGATGAATAAAATAAGAGGAGTTCTTGAAGAGTTGGATGAGTTTAATCCAATGGGGAGTTATATTAAAGAGAAGTGGGGAGATAAAGCTTATATCTTAGCTTTTACAGGGCAAGACGATGATATCTATACTGAAGATAATATTGAAGATCATTTTTATGAATCAGGAAATGCTTTTGCCTTTTTAAGTTTAAATGAGAAAGTTGTTTTCAAAAGTAATGTCATAGGTACTGAAGGAGGAGGAATCGAAGAACTGAAAACGGATTGGTCATTGGTATTTGATGGGATGTTTTTTGTCAATCAATTAAAGAAAGGCACTTATAAAGGATATGATTGTGGAGAATCTCAACTAAAATCAGATAATATACAGCAAAGCAATACAAAGGGTACAACCTTTACGTTTGAACTAAAAAAAGGTCAAAAAAAGGATCTACCAGTTTATTACTTTAAAGACAATTCCACATTTGAGAAGCAAGTAGGAATCGTATTTGACCAGAATACCAAAGAACCAATTCCTTATGCAAATGTCTTTACTTCTGAATCTAAAACAGGAACCTCAACCAACGATAAAGGCATCTTTGAAATAGGACTTCCATCTCCACAAGATTCAATTGTGATTTCGTCTTTGGGATACGAAACTATCACAATTGCCTCTTCTAAAACCAATTTGGAAATAGGTTTAAAGCCAAAAGTAGAAGAAATGTCTACACTAACGATTTCAAGTGAGCCATTAACAGCGAAAAGTATTATGAAAAAGGTGATTCAGAATATCCCTAAGAATTATAACCAAGGATCATTCTCTTATGATATTGACGCTGATATGATTACTCAAACAAAGAAGAATGGGGTTTATTATGTAGAAAGAGAAATAGATTTACATCGTAATATTGGTTATCAATCTTGGCCGTTATTTGGATATAGAGATTCTGGTAATTTTACAAAGCTAATAAGTGCCCGAGGATGTCCAATAGACTCATTAAAAAGTGATTCTCCTTCTTACACGGAATTTGATCCGAAAAAATCGTCAACAATGTTGAGAGTTTTTACTCACAATGATGTGATAGCTATCAGAAATAATAACTTTTTAAATAAGGGCAAACTATCCAAATATGATTTAGAATTTTCGGATGTTATCATAGAAGATGGAAAGGAAATTTATGTGATTAAATATAAAGCCAAAAATCTGTCATTCAGAAGTAGTGTTTTTATGTTTTTGGAAACAATTAATGGAGTCCTTCATATTAATGCAGAGGATTATGCATTACTAAAAGTAGACTGTTATGTTGTTCATAATGAGAAGGAATCAAAGAAATTTTATGAAGGAGATAGAAAACTTAAAAGGCACGGGGCTAAAGTTGCATCCATGCCTTTCACAAAACAGGAGACTACCTATAAAAAGAATAAGGACGGTTATTATTATTTAGATGAGTTGATAGGTGAATCAAATCTGCCGTTTTATCCTACTTATAATCATCTAAAAGTTAGTGATATTAAGTTAGGAGAGCGCAACAGAGAAGAAGAAGTGAACTAAAAAAGGAAAGATGAGTCAAAAGGCTCACCTTTTCTATTCCTCAATTTCTTCAATTTTCGGGTCCCACTTTACTGCTTCTTCACCCCATTCAGAAATCATAACTAATAAAGGAATAAGCGTTTTCCCAAAATCAGTCATGCTGTATTCAACCCTCAAAGGAGGTTTATCAGTTGGGATTACTTCTCTTACGATCAATCCATCTTCCTCTAGTTGTTTTAATTGAAGGCTAAGCGTTCTTTCACTCACCGTAGGAATTAACTTCCTGATTTCATTGTATCTCAGTGTACCATCTTTTAGGTGGATCAGAATCACGGATTTCCATTTTCCGCCTATATATTTCATCGTCAAGCTGGTACAGCAAGGATATTCTTTCCCGTCAACTTTAAATTTCATTGCTTTTATATTTAATAAACGTTAAAAATAGATACTTACATTTTTGCCCGTTATTGATTTCTATAACAACACTAATTATGTTTGTAACTATCAAAAGTAAAGTTACTAAAAATAATTTAGATGCAACATCTAAAACAGATTTATTAGCAACTATTTTTCAATTTAAAGTTCAGAAATCAAACAATAAAAAGATAAACATTATGGAATTCTTAGAAGTAGCAAAGTCGAGATACACTACAAAAAAATACGACGCCTCTAAAAGAGTAAGTGCAGTTGATATTGAAAAAATCAAAGAAATCCTTCAATACAGCCCTTCTTCAATCAATTCTCAACCTTGGAAATTTACGATTGTAGGTGATCAAGAAGTGAAAGAGAAATTAGGTAAAGCTTCTTATTTCAATGAGGAGAAATTAGTAGAAGGAAGTCACGTTGTAGTATTTAGTGTAGTAGATGATTTAGCGAAGTTTGAAGGCAAAATGGAATCTTACTTGGCAGAAGGAGCAGTTTGGTACTACAATAATTTCTTAAAGCCTCAAGGAGAAGAAAAAATCAAGACTTGGATGTCTGAGCAAGTGTATTTAGCAGTAGGATATTTCTTATCTGCTATTGCGTCAATGAACATTGATTCTACACCAATGGAGGGCATTGAAAATGACAAGTACAAAGAAATTTTAGGTTTAGAGGGCTATCAACCACTTGTTGCTGTAATGATTGGTTACAGAGATGAAGAAGATGGTAACCAACCTTCTAAAACTTCGAAGCAGAGATTAGAAATGGAAGAGGTAGTAGAGTTGATCTAATTGCAGAAGTTGTATAATAATTATAGATGAGTAATAGCCTTCACGGTTTTGTGAAGGCTATTTTTTTTGATCTTGGGATTTAAATTAGAAAGATGTTTCGTGCACCATAGTTAAAACTATGGGCAGGTGATACAGCAACCTATCCAAGACTGAAGTCTTGAGGTTGATAACGAAGCCAACACTTTAGTGTTGGTGGAGTAAGTATCACAAGCTACGACTTCAGTCGTGGTGCACGTATGCATGTCTCTTATTCTTCCCTCACAATTAAATAGTTCTAACTAAACGAACATAATTATTAATTCTGATCGCATCTCCCTGAGGTCCTCTACCATTTTTATATTTTGAAGGATCACCAGATTTTGGATCACTTCTTTGACTTCCCGCTCCATGAATGTCAATCCAATTTGGAGCTTGGTTGCTATTAGATTGCATCATTGGAGGAGGTCCTTGTTGAACATTTCCTTGACCATGTGGAGGCCTTCCGCCTGGAGGAGGGCCCATAGGTCGTTGTCTATTACCATTACCTCTTTCAGGTCTAGTAGGCATATTTCCTAGTGATTTTCCAAAAGCTACATAGACAGCTGTACCACCACCATTTCTACCACTACTTTCATGAGTGGTATTGGACCAATAAAAAGCAAAGTCATTTTCTCCCCTTTCATTTTGGATAGAAGAAATATCAAAAATAGGGTCGATGGCAGGGTGATCATCATTTTTAGCAACTCTCTCATAATCCACAATAGATTCTAGTTCTTTGGCATCGGGTAATCTCCAATCAGAGTGATTTCCTGTCTTATTTTCTTGAGCATATTTTAATGCCTCTTCCCAATTCATTCCTTCTTTTGAATCAGCTTTCATCCACATCAAACCAGTGTTCAAATCTGAAATAGTACCATCGCCATTATCTCTAAAATCATTAGTGCCATAATCCGTATTTCCTCTAACTAAAAAGTACCCAAAAAGCTTTTCCTTATTGCGTAACTTTTTACCGTAACCTTTGATTCTTCCATCTGCAAAGTTGACCCCAAAGATTAGTTCCTGTTCACCGTAGTAGAGTGTACTTGTAGCACATTGTTGATCGATCAAACGTTCTCCTGCTTCAGTATCGCCGTAGGCAAAATCAAAATAATCAGTATTGATAAAAGGTTGGTTGGCGTTTACATTTTTTGCTTTAGGATTGATATCCTGCCCACTAAACATAATCAAAGAATACAACTCCTTAATGGTAGGTAAACGCCAATCCGTATAGCCACCTGTATTCTCTTTTTTCACTTGTTTCAGAAGGTCTTTATAAGACAATTTATCGTTTACATCAATTTTACCATCACCATTATGATCCAATGATTTTTGCCACATCAACCCTGTAACTAAATCAGTGACAGTGCCATCACCATTGTCTTTATATTGAGGTGTATTTCCAAGGAAATTGGCATTTTGTCCATAAAATGAACTTCCTTCTTTAGGTAATTTTATCTCTTTCTTATTATCAAAAGCTTTAGTTTGATTTGTTCCAACAATCGGATATTTCAAGTTATCTTTTGATTGACGGTTGATGGTATATGCAGAGCCTATAATACTCAATGTCAATAACCCGATTAAATATTTCTTTTTCATTTTGTCTATCGTTTTTTGTTGAGAATAAAATTAGTTTTTGCTTACTAGAGTACAGCATAAAATCTACGAACTAGTGATTATTATCTGCGAATGAGTATTTTATTAAATTAATGCGATTATTGTCTATCTTACATTGAACTTGGATTGCCAGTTATTAGGAAAATAATTTTTCCTGAGGGATAATTTTAATAAAAATGAGGTTATAAATTACTAATTGCCTAGTATCTACTTTTTTATGTTTAAGGTAGTCGGTTATATTTATTGTTTAATACTGGATCAATATTATAAACTAACACAATTAAAAATAACACTGTAGAATGTTAAGCAAGCTAAGATACTTTATCTTCCTTGGGCTAATTTCGACAACGATGTTTGCTCAAGGTCTATTAAAATCACCTCAATCAAGTTATTACACTTATGTGTATCAGATTACAAACCAAGAAGCGGAGCAGATTTTCAAAAAAGGAATACAAACTATTGATGACTCTTTTTATCACTCTTTAGTCGATTCCGTAGCAGAAGACCTTCAATCTCAGAAAACAAAATATCCCACGGGTCATTATTTATTAACGAAAGCAGAAAAGGGTTTCCAACACGTTGAGCTTTATTCCCAAGAAGCAATAGACGTCTTTGTTTTAAACAATGACAAAGATTTGGTAGTGCAAGTGTACGACCTTGAAGGGAATAGTATTGAAAATGCAACCGTAAAAGTAAATCAAGTCAAGCTGCGTTTTGATGCTGAAAGACACTCTTATGTAGATCAAAAATCAAATAAAGATGGATTGCTTAAAGTAACTTATGGTGAATACACTAGCTTTATTGATCTTTCGAAACGACATAACAATTCAGCATTTAAAAGAAGCTATAAGAAGGTAGTGTATAGTTTTCCGTTGAAATACATTTATCTGCCAATTCAGTATATTGTTTATTTACCTATTGATGGTGTAAAGAGCATTAAAAATCAATATCCCACCGGAACGATTTATCAAACAAAAAATATTTTTAAGAAAAAGTCGAGGTATCAAAGTGATTATAAGGGCTACTTTGTATTTAGTAAACCCAAATACAAACCTTATGAAAAGGTGAAGTTTAAAACGTATATCGTTCACAAGAAAACAGGGAAACCTTATCATAAACCATTGACTGTTGTAGTATCAAGGTATTCTAAAGAGAAGAAACTCGGAGAAATAGTGCCTTATGATAAGGGTGGTTATACTTATGATTTTAATCTAGTAGACTCATTAGATCTTAAATTGGATTATAACTACACTATAAAACTCTTAGATGAGAAAGAGAATACTATAGTTGAAGGAAGATTCAAGTATGAAGATTATGAGTTGGGGAAAAATGAGCTGACCGTCAGAGTGGAAAATGAAAACCACTTCAAAGGAAAAAAAGCAAACTTATTTATAATGGCCACGGACGAGAATGAGCTTTCGTTGATGGATGCTAAAGTGGAAGTCATAGTAATGACCAAAAAAATTAGTGAATATTATGCGGAAAGTGTTTTTGTGCCAGACACACTTTATACTACTCATCAAGATTTAGCTCCAAAAGGAGAAACGAAGATTGTCTTATCAGATAGTTTGTTTCCTAAAGCAAGTTTTGAGTATAAAGTCAAAGTAGTCATGAGTACATCTGACAATGAGGTAAAGCAAAAAACAAAAACACTACAATACTGGTATGAGCAACATGAAATTGCATCTAGCTTACAAAAAGAAGAGCTTGAATTGAGTTATTTGTTCAATGGTGATACTGTAGAAAAAAAAGGGAAAGTGTATGGGGTGGATGCCTTCGGGAATACTACGCTACAGAGAGAAGGGAAGTTTCCTTTAAAGCTTTCCATTTCGCCCTTTTATGAAAGTTACAAGGTAGAATTAGAGGACTATGAGCAAGTAATTAAAATCAGCGATCTATTTTCTGCCTTACAGGTATATACAGATAGAACAGCAGACTCTATTGAGGTAGAGGTGAGCAACCCTAGAAATCTTCCATTTGTTTACACTTTCTATAAGAAAAATGCATTACAACAGAAGGGATATACAAAAGACTTACATTTTAAGATAGGTGTAAAAGACAATCAGAACTACTACTTTACGATCAATTACCTTTGGGGAGGTGAAGTGAAAAAGGAAAATTATATAATTGGTGCGTTGAACGATTATCGCTTAAATCTTGATGTTGATGCCCCACAGTTGATATCACCGGGTCAAAACTCTACGATTGAAGTGAAAGTGACTGATCATAAAGGGAAGCCAGTAGAAGGGGTAGATATCACGGCCTATGGAATTACCAAAAAGTTTGATCATACTGAGAAGAACCCACCCATTTTTACAAAAAAGAAAAAAGCGAAAACAGTTGTCAATAATTTTCAGTTGGCTCATAAAGCAAGAAAAGGAAACTTATCCTTGGATTATTCAACATGGAAGGTTTTGGCAGGGTTGGATAGTATTCCTTATTACCAGTTTTTATTTCCTGAAAAAGGGATTTATCAAACAACTTCTTTAGTAGAAAACAACATCACACAGTTTGTTCCTTTTGTTGTGCATCAAGGAAACATCGAACCGGTAAAAGTGATCTATGTAGACAATGAGCCAGTATATTTTGCTTGGGCAACAATTGATCAACCCTATGCGGTAAGAATTTCGAAAGGCAAACATAATATAAGATTACGAACAGAAAAGAATGAGCTTTTCTTAAAGGATATAGAATTTGAAGAAGGGGTAAAATCGATCATCAGTGTAGATCGCTCCTATCCATTACCCAATGTAAAAGTAGAAGACAGGAAATGGAATTATTCAGATGAAGAGTTGGAGTTGTGGTCAAAGTATACTTTAGCTTATCAAACTAGATTTAGTAATTACGCTCTTCTTGAGCAAAAGGAGAACGTCTACTTTTTAAATACTTCCTATTACTATCGTAAAAAATATGATTTGGTAGGGCCAGTTTTGGGTCAAATTGATTTAACAGTATTGGACGGTTATAAAAGTAGTTTTTATTTTGATTCAGGAAATAAATATAGCTTTTCTGAAAGCAATATAAGTATGAAGCCTTTCGATCTTCGTAAACACATTTTCCAATTGAAGTCTTCAGCTACTCAAGAGTTTTATGATGAAGTGTTGACAAAAGAACAAATCAAAAAAAAATGGAAGCTTTATTTAGAGGAGCAAAGGAAAAGCAAGGCTGTTTATTCTTATCCAAGAAGAACATATAATGGTAAAGGAAAACTAATTGTTGATATTCATGAAGTAAAAGATAAGCAAACACTCCTTCCTTTAAATAAACTATTAGTAAAATTAGATGATCCAGAATTTATACGTGTCTATCCAGGAAGTATCAATACTTTTCATTCCTTAGATAGCGGGTACTATCAGTTGATTTATTTTTATTCTGAAAATCGTTATCACATTGAAGACTCTTTAAAAATACATACACAAGGAGTTAATTATTATTCTTTTAACCAATCTAAACAATATAAGCAAGACCAATTTGGGAAAGAAGTTTCAGAAATAATTGAGAAGTCAATTTATCAGAAAAGTGGACGTGAACAGAAGGACAGGGATTTAATAAAAGTACAACATCATTATAGAGACGCATTCAGTTTTAAGGGAGAAGGTAATATAGTTAATGGAATAGTATATGAAGAGGGGAGTAATACTCCTTTACCAGGAGTGAATGTAAATATACTTGGTACTAACTACGGTACAATTACTGATCTTGAGGGGAAATTTTCAATAAAAATTCCGAAAAACAGAGATGTACTTCGTTTTAGTTTTATAGGGTACAAAGAACAAGATGTTGTTGTGAAAGGAGGAACTTTACAAGTGATATTGGAAGCTGACATGGAAGCACTAGAAGAAATAGTTATCATCGGATATGGTACTCAAAGTAAAAAAGAAGTAACAGGTGCGGTGGCATCAGTAGCTGTTAGGAAAAATCCTGATGAAACAATTATGATAAGAGGAGTGACTTCTTCGGGAGGAAATGGTGATCCGCTTTATGTAATCAATGGGAAAGTATTTACGGGTGATTTTTCAACTATTGATCCTAATTTGATTCAAAATATTACAATACTTAAAGACGCCGCAAGTATTGCAGTGTATGGTTCCAAAGGATCAAATGGTGTAATTTTAATAGAAATGTCCTCTTCTGCTTTTCAAGAAATAAAATTAGCCATGTCAGGAAGCGAAGGGATGACGAATGACTTTATCACACAGGCTCAAAACAGAAACTCAATAAGGAATAATTTTCAGGATAATGCATTTTGGCAACCACAGCTAAAGTCAGACAAAGAAGGGAAAGTGAAATTTGAAGTGACTTTTCCTGACGATATCACCAAATGGAATACCCACTTTCTGGCGATGAATGGTAAGAAGCAGTCAGGGAGCGTTACACACAGTATTAAATCTTATATGCCTTTAGCGGGTCAAGTGAATTTGCCAAGATTTTTGGTAGCCTCAGATCAAGCGAAAGCAATTGGTAAATCCTTGAATTATATGGGAGATACTTTACAATCCAATATTGTATTCACTATTGACCAACAAAAACAATGGGAAAAAACAATAGCAATTTCAGACGCTCATATTGATACCTTATCTTTTACTTCTACCAAGGATAGTGTAGCATTAAGTTATACAGTAACTTCTAAAAATGGTTTTTTTGATGGAGAAGAACGTAGTATACCGGTATATCCATTAGGAATAGAATTAGCTAAAGGAGGATTTTATATTCTTGAGACTGATACAACAATTCATCTTGAAAGTAATGATAATCCTACCAAAGTGTATGCAAAATCGAGTTACTTAGGAGCATTAGAAAGCGAGATAGAACATGTAATTCAATACCGTTATTTGTGTAATGAACAATTAGCATCCAAGCTTAAAACACATTTATCCGCATATGCTATAAGTAAGCATAGAGGTGAAAAGTATAAATCTATTCCTGAAATCGAAAAGCTAATTAAAAAGCTGGCTAAAAATACCAATAAAGAGCAGCTTTGGGGATGGTGGGAAGGAAACACTACATCTTACTGGATTTCTAAACATGTATTGGAAGCCTTTGTTGAAGCTCAAAAATATGACTTTGATGTGCCTTTTGATAGAATTGAACTTACTGAAAAGCTATTGGTGAATTTTCATACGGAAGAATTTCAAACTAATAAGTTAAAAATATTACAATTGATAAGTGATTTGGACCCCGAAGGCCATTATCAGAAATATATTTCAGAATTAGAGGCTAAAGAGAATCCATCGCTAAATTATGAATTGCAACTTTTGCAGTTAAAGCAAAAGCAGGGATTGCCAATTGATTTAAACAGTCTACAGCAATATCAACAAACAACAATGTTTGGCAATATCTATTATAATAAAGAAGAGGAGGAGACCATAGTAGGTTGGAGAAATAGAATTATTGATAATGATATACAAAACACACTCTTGGTATATCAACTTTTTAAGGCTGATTCTGTAAACAATCATGAGAAAGAATTAAAGAAAATCAGAAATTATCTCCTAGAGCAAAGAAAGACGGGGTATTGGGTAAATACTTATACTTCTTCAAAGATAATTGAGACAGTTTTGCCTGATATATTAAAAGGTAATAAAGAGCCAATTCCTCAAACCTTAACAATATCAGGAAGCATAAATCAGACTGTTTCCAATTTTCCTATGGAGTTGGATTTACAAAAAGGAGATGAAATTACAATTATCAAATCGGGAGACTTGCCTATCTATCTAACGCAATACACGAAGTACTGGGAAAATGCTCCAAAAGCAAAGAGCGATCATTTTGAAGTAAACACTTATTTTGAAGATCAAAGCAACACTAATATTAAAGCAGGCAATAAGGTCAATTTAGTGGTAGAAGTGGATGTCAAAAAAAGTGCTGATTATGTAATGGTCAATGTTCCAATTCCGGCAGGGTGTTCATATGCTTCAAAGCGTAAAGGAACATACTACGAAGTTCATCGAGAGTATTTCAAAAATGAAGTAGCTATTTTCTGTAAAACACTCAAGAAAGGGAAATGTACTTTTACAGTAGAACTACTACCTAGGTACAATGGAAACTATCATCTTAATCCTGCAAAAGCAGAATTAATGTATTTTCCGACCTTTTATGGAAACAACGAGTTGAAAGAAGTAGGAATTCAATAACTATAATCATTAATCAAGGGTTGGTGAAAAGGGTGAAAACTCAATTTTAAGATGTACAGCCTAAGGTGTGAATTAAATTTTTGAGTTTTATCTGTAATGTAGTTTGCTGTTAGTGAGGTGTTTGTTTGAGTGTTGAAATTTATTTAATGTAAATATTCATAGAAGTTATTGTATTTAAAAAACCTTCTATTACCTTTGCACTCCCTTCAGCAAACGGCTGAGGGAAAAACATGATGTAAAAGAAGACTTTTGAGAGATATAATAATTTGTTTCTAAGTTGATTAAAGCGATGAAAAATTAAGTTTCTAAATAAAACAAAATAAGCATTGCAAATTAAATTTCTCTTCTTACCTTTGCACTCGCCTT
>NZ_JACVVP010000129.1 GCF_014534745.1 Flammeovirga sp. EKP202 | reverse complement strand
AATACGATCGCTAAGTTCGCAGTGGAAGCACCCGTTACCATATTTCTTGTATACTGAATATGACCTGGAGTATCCGCAATGATAAACTTACGCTTTGGAGTCGCAAAATAGCGGTAAGCCACATCAATAGTGATACCTTGTTCTCTTTCTGCCTTCAAACCGTCAGTCAACAACGCAAGGTTTACGTTTTCGTCACCTCTTGTTTTACTTGATTTTTCGATTGCCTCTAACTGATCTTCGAAGATTGACTTTGTGTCATACATCAAACGACCAATTAAAGTACTCTTACCATCATCCACACTACCCGCAGTAGTGAAACGAAGTAAGTCCATATTCATATAAGATTGATCTACTGCTGAGGCAGAGTCTTCTCTTTTAATACTTGGATTGTTTAATAATGTTTCGCTCATTGTTTTGCAGATTGTAGTTTAGAAATAACCTTGTAATTTTCTTTCTTCCATTGCCGCTTCAGATCTCTTGTCATCCGAACGGTTTCCTCTTTCAGTAGTTCTTGAAGAAGCTACCTCTTGGATAATTCCTGCTAAATCATCTGCATCAGATAATACAGCACCTGTACAAGTCATGTCTCCTAAAGTACGGTAACGAATTAACATTTCTTCATATTTCTCATCTTTAAGAAGCGTATTCCATGGAGATTCTGCTAATAGAATTCCATTTCTATTCACTACGTTTCTCTTATGAGCAAAGTAGATTGAAGGTAAAGCAATTCTTTCTTGAGCGATATATTGCCATACGTCCATTTCAGTCCAGTTGGAGATAGGGAAAATACGGAAGTGCTCATA
>NZ_JACVVP010000128.1 GCF_014534745.1 Flammeovirga sp. EKP202 | reverse complement strand
AATCACACTACATAGCATTTATGAGTATGTTTTTGAGAAACCGATTAAAAGTTAACTTTAATTTTTAAATGACTTCTTTTGTTCAAATTTGTCTGTACAATATTTAATGAAACATTAATTGGTTGCAATCCTTGCCCTTCAATCAATTGTTTTCCATCAGAATTCAAAGGTGTGTTTTGCTTTGTTGTTTCAATCACCTTTAAAAATTCACGAAAGTCAACTGAAAACATTTCAATAAGATTTGAAACTTTGTCACTTGTTTCTTTAGGCAGAAAAAGAAAAGATTTTCGAATTTCTTTAATTTTTTCACGGATAGGATAACCAATATCATTTATATCAGCAATTGGTTGTTGTGTCAATCTCTTAAAATGAAAAGGAAACTCACGAATCATAAAGTCTTCAAAATCGATAAGTTTTTCCCATGTTCCTTGATAACTTGTCAATAATAAATCGAAGTGTTTTTGTTCGAAATTAATCAGTTTTGTTATTTGAAGTTCTGATTTTCGAATTTCTTCTCCTAATCTCAATTCAACTGCTTTATTCTCTTTAGACCAAATATTTTCTTTTTCCTTAATCTGCTCTTGTAATTTAATTTCTTGCCTTTTCAAATCTTTCCTAAAAAGATTCAGTACCCATTCTTTAAAAATCCAAATTACCAAAGCAGATAGGGACGCAAGAGACAAACCAGTTCCAGTTAAAATTGCGATTATCTTTGTAACATCATTCCAAGTTAATTCCATTATTTTCAATTTATTATGAAATGCTTCTGTTTTTCTTCAATAACAGCTAACAGTTGAGGTAAGTTTTGTCTCTCAACTATCCTCTAAATTATAAAATGTAGTTCGAATTATAAAACTTACCGAAT
>NZ_JACVVP010000127.1 GCF_014534745.1 Flammeovirga sp. EKP202 | reverse complement strand
AACTATAGTCCACAAAATAAAATTGGTAAATCGCAAATTATAGAACACTCTGGAAATCCTATTGTTATTTCATTGCCAGCCGATATCAATTCATCAAATAATAGCTATCAATGGTACAAAGATGGAAAAGTGATTGAAAATGATGCCAATCAAAACACCTATACTACAGATCAAATGGGTACTTTCCATTGCGAAATTACCAATGTTACGTTACCTGAATTGACATTGGTATCTGAACCAACTTATATTTTAAATTCAACTATTTTTGAACAGGATTCACTCGGAACTGTAGCCATTTATAACAAAAACAATAATAATACGCTTCAATGGGATATTAATGCTCCTATAACAACTTGGCAAGGAGTTCAATTTTCCAATGGGAGAATTAATCAATTAAAAATCAATAATGCAAAATTAGACACCCTTCCTAATAGTATTGGTACATTGGACGCCTTAGATACATTATGGATTCAAAACAATGATCTTACCTTTCAAAGTTTGGATAACATTGCTACTCCTCTTCCTCTAAATTTCATCTATCAACCTCAAAATATGGTTGGAGAAGAAAAATTTATGGATGCTACTAATGGTAAAGATGTGCTATTAGAAGTCCCTAGCGATTTTGATATCGAAACAACAGATAACCATTTCCAATGGTACAAGGACAATGAAATCATTGCCGATGCAAACAACAGACAGTATACTACTAATACAACAGGAGAGTATTTTTGTCAAATCACAAATGACAATTTCCCTTTATTAACACTACAAACTGCTTCTTTTAATGTATTTGATACCAATCAATTAAAAGCAGATTCAATTATTGTTGCTTCTATTTATAATGATAACCCTTCTAACACCTTAAACTGGGA
>NZ_JACVVP010000126.1 GCF_014534745.1 Flammeovirga sp. EKP202 | reverse complement strand
GAAGCTATTTAAAAATAGATCTTAATATTTCGTATTGCATTTAGAAATAAAAGTCTGAAAGGAGATATTTAATTACCACAAAAAACAAATCCCTTCAGACCATGCATAAAGCAATACTAAATAAATATGTAGCTAAGTATATTCCAAACAATAGCAAAGGAAGAAAACTTAAAGTTCCTTTATGGAGGATATTAAAGGCTATCTTTTATAAAATTAAAACAGGAGTACAATGGTATTTATTACCTCTTAAAGAATTGTTTGGTAAGACCAAAGTATCCTATCAGACAGTCTATTACCATTATAATAAATGGTGTAAAGAAGGTACTTTCCAGTCGATTTATAATGACTTATTGCTTTCTTATAATCGCTTATTAGACTGCTCACTTTTAAACCTAGATGGAAGTCATACCCTAGCTAAAAAAGGAGGAGATCAAGTCGGTTATCAAGGAAGAAAAAAAGGGAAAACAACAAATTTATTAGTCCTTTCAGACAAGTCTGGTTTTCCATTAAGTATCTCTGAAGCAATATCAGGGCAACATAATGACCTATTTAATATTAAGAATTTGGTATCCAAAATGTTGTCTGATGTTTTAAAAATTAGTTATAGCTTAAATGGTTTATTTTTAAATGCAGATGCGGGTTTTGATTCCAAAGAATTAAAAAACTTACTGCAAGAAAAAGAGATCATTTACAATATTGATCACAATAAAAGAAATGCAAAATCTTCTGATTTAGAAAAGGATATCATTGATGATGAGCTCTATAAGCTTCGTTTTTCTGTTGAACAGACTAATGCATGGGTTGATAATTATAAATCTTTAAATATAAGATATATGACTTCATCAAGAAATTGGACTCAATCACACTACATAGCATT
>NZ_JACVVP010000125.1 GCF_014534745.1 Flammeovirga sp. EKP202 | reverse complement strand
AAGGGAACACGTATGTCAGAGGAATACGCGTCTTTTTTAAAAGCACTTGCTCGATACTGAAGCCATAAGTAGTCAACGTCTTTCAACTTTCTATGGTGTTAAAAGCTCTAACTTTCTTCGGAGTTATAAAAAACATTTGAGTGAGTTTGCTGAATGGTCGAAAGAACATTCAGAGGATCACCACCTTGTTTTTCCAGAAAATATTTCAAAGTCGATTGGTATTGATGAGACCTCATTGTCCAATGGAGAACTATATACGATTGTAACGAATAAATTAGCGAATGGTAAACAAGGGAGTTTAATTGCTCTGGTTGAAGGAGTAAAGTCTGAAGATGTTATTAAAGTTTTAAAACAGATACCTAAAGATCAACGTGATAAGGTGGAAGAGATTACTTTAGACATGGCTAATAATATGAATCTTATTGCAAGTAAATGTTTTGGCAAAGCAGCTATAGTTATTGATCGTTTTCATGTCCAACAATTAGCATCTGAAGCGGTCCAGGAACAACGTATCAAAATCAGATGGGAAACTCTGGAAGCTGAGAATGAGAAAATAAAAGAAAGCCGTGAAAAAGAGGAAAAATACATACCAGAACTACTTCCTAATGGCGACACACTACCGCAACTACTAGCAAGAAGTAGATATGCATTATTCAAACCATCATCAAAATGGACAAAATCACAAGAACAAAGAGCCGAGTTATTATTTGAGAGGTTCCCAAAAATTCACAAGGCTTATAAATTATCCATGCATTTAAGGTCAATATTTGAAGAAGATATCACTAAGTCAGTTGCCAATTTAAAACTGGCAAGGTGGTACAATGATGTAGAGGAAAGCGGTTTTAAATCTTTTCAAACCATCATGAATACATTCACCTACTTTTCTGA
>NZ_JACVVP010000124.1 GCF_014534745.1 Flammeovirga sp. EKP202 | reverse complement strand
CTGTCCTGGCTCGTAGATTCTTAATAAGTAATTCCAACCATCAGCAGGAGCGTCTAATCTATTGGGAACATCACCTACTTGCTCTTCTGAACCAAAGTAGACTGTAAAAGTCCCATCATCATTGAACGTTGCATTAGATGAGTTAACGATATTATTATCCGATTCCATATAACCATCAGCATTGTAAACTGTGATCGACCAGAAACCTGTATTCTCAGGTACTTCGAAGGTAGATTTATAAGGAGCACCTTTTTCTACATCTTCACCAAAGATAAGGTAAGTAGCCGCTTCTTCTGGAAGTAAGCCCCATCCTGCTGCTGTAGCAATGTGTCTTGTCTTCTCATTTACTTCACCTCTTTTACCTTGCATTCCGTCAAAGCTATCATATTCAAGAGCATCACTTACATATTGTGCTCTTAAATCTGCCAATGACTCTAAATTCCAATTATGTTGAGGGAATGACTCATTTGATTTTGAAACCGCTGTAAATTGATTTTGAAGATCATTGATATATTGAATTTCTTGTGGATCTAATGGATCAATTACTTGAATTCTCAAGATTAAATAAACATAATCCGTTTCGGCTGGTGCTAATTCATAAGTACCTGGCTTATTGAAAATATCTAAGGTATAGTGATCGTTATCCATCACTTGAATTGTAGCGTATCTGCCATCTGTTTCAGGATAAGTAATTGTCAAACCTTTTTTATTATCCCAAACACTTCCACTATATAACACGTCACGGTTCATTCTAATTACCGTTTGTTTATCTAACTGTGTGATATTTCTAAAGTGGTAATAGGTGTTTGACTCTCCTTCTGCATTATTGATGATGGCTTGATACATAAAGTCTGATTCAGCTCTATTGAACGTCTCTGGTGTAACATCAATTGGAGTATCTGTTTGAGCAGTTGCTACTGATGTCATAGCTAATAA
>NZ_JACVVP010000123.1 GCF_014534745.1 Flammeovirga sp. EKP202 | reverse complement strand
TTGCAACGATAATAACCATTCAGACTCGGTACCCTCAAATCCTGATTTAAATGCCAAATCATAAGCCGATTGACCATTGGAACCTTGTAAGGATGCCAACCATTCTTCCTTTGTTCCTTTAAAACCAGACTCTTGAGCTGTAGTATAAGCATCTACACCATCTTCGCCTTGCAACGATAATAACCATTCAGACTCGGTACCCTCAAATCCTGATTTAAATGCCAAATCATAAGCCGATTGACCATCGGAACCATTGGACCCTGACTCGCCTTGTAGAGAAGTTAACCATTCCGACTCAGTACCTTCAAAACCTGCGTCTTGGGCTAATTCATAAGCTGATTTACCATTCGAGGTCTCACCACCTCCAATAGTTGCTAACCATTCCTCTAGAGTTCCTTCAAAACCTGCATCCTGAGCTAATTCATAAGCAGATTTACCGTCAGATCCTTCTAAAGATGTTAACCACTCTGACTCACTACCTTCAAAACCTGATTCTTGAGCTAAAATATAAGCGGACTTACCGTCGGAACCTGATTCACCTTGTAATGACGTTAACCACTCCAATTCTGTACCCTCAAAACCTGATTCTTGTGCTAAAATATAAGCGGACTTACCATCTAAACCATTAGAACCCGATTCACCTTGTAATGACGTTAACCACTCTGATTCTGTACCCTCGAAACCCGATTCTTGAGCTAAAATATAAGCGGACTTACCATCTAAACCATTTGAACCCGATTCACCTTGTAATGACGTTAACCACTCTGATTCTGTACCCTCGAAACCCGATTCTTGAGCTAAGATATAAGCGGACTTGCCATCTAGACCATTAGAACCCGATTCACCTTGTAATGACGTTAACCACTCTAATTCTGTACCCTCGAAACCCGATTCTTGAGCTAAGATATAAGCGGACTTGCCATCTAAACCATTGGAACCCGATTCACCTTGTAATGACGTTAACCA
>NZ_JACVVP010000122.1 GCF_014534745.1 Flammeovirga sp. EKP202 | reverse complement strand
CATTCCGATTCTGTTCCCTCGAAACCTGATTCTTGAGCTAAGATATAAGCGGACTTGCCATCTAAACCATTGGAACCCGATTCACCTTGTAATGACGTTAACCATTCCGATTCTGTTCCCTCGAAACCTGATTCTTGAGCTAAGATATAAGCGGACTTGCCATCTAAACCATTGGAACCTGCAGCACCAGTCTCACCTTGCTCACCAGTTTCGCCTTTTAACGACGATAACCATTCTGACTCACTGCCTTCAAATCCATTATTTACAGCTATCGAATAAGCGGAAGAGCCATTAACACCATTTAAACCTGGAGCACCAGTCTCGCCTTTTTCACCTTGTTCTCCCTGCTCACCAGTTTCACCTTTTAAGGATGATAACCATTCTGACTCACTACCTTCAAAACCATTACTTACAGCTATCAAATAAGCGGATGAACCATCAACACCATTTGCTCCTGCAGAACCAGTCTCACCTTGTTCTCCTTGTTCTCCCTTCTCGCCAGTTTCACCTTTTAAAGATGATAACCACTCTGACTCACTGCCTTCAAAACCATTATTTACAGCTATTGCATATGCAGATGATCCGTCAATACCATTGGATCCGGCGGCACCGGTCTCTCCCTGATCACCAGTATCGCCTTTTAAAGACGATAACCACTCTGACTCACTACCTTCAAATCCATTACTTACAGCTATCGAATAAGCGGATGATCCGTCAATACCATTGAATCCGGCGGCACCGGTCTCACCTTTTAAAGATGATAACCATTCTGACTCACTGCCTTCAAAACCATTACTTACAGCTATAGCATAAGCAGAGGAACCATCAATTCCATTTACTCCTGCAGCGCCGGTCTCACCCTGTTCACCTTGTTCTCCCTGTTCACCAGTTTCGCCTTTTAAAGATGATAACCACTCCGACTCACTACCTTCAAAACCATTACTTACAGCTATTGCATAAGCGGATGATCCATCTGCACCATTTGCTCCAGTGGCACCCGTCTC
>NZ_JACVVP010000121.1 GCF_014534745.1 Flammeovirga sp. EKP202 | reverse complement strand
AGAACTTCGGGTATTTAGAAACTGTAAACTTGTCTGATAACCAATTGGAGGATGTAGCATTGACTACTTTTGATAATACCAATGATCAAAAAACGCAGTTCAATGTTGATAATAACCTCCTATTCTTTGATGAACTTATTGAAAATAGTGAATACATCAGCAGTTATGCAGGTCAGACGTATAGCAGTGCAGATACAGAAACAGCGACAGTCACTTTCGGAGATCCTTACTCTTACGATGGTGGTTTTGAAATCTCAACTTTAGAATACAACTGGACTAAAGTAAGCGACGGATCAACGGAAAGCTCAGCGGCAGAGTTAAGCATTCCTTCAATGACTAGTGACAATGCAGATAGTTATAGATTGAATGTCACTTCAACTTCTATCACTGGTCTAACCATCTTCACAAAACAAATTGACCTTCTATTTACACTAGGTCAGGAAGATTCAGTAGCACTATACAACTTATTCGTAGAATTAGGCACAACGCCTGATAAAGCGATTGAAATGCGTGATTGGGTCGATAATGACGGTAATCCGGTTGCTACTCAAATTGACAACTACGGTAGAGTGATCGACCTTGACCTTTCAAATAGAGATTTAACAAGCTTGCCGACGAGTCTGACGATTGGAAACTTTGGTTACCTTGAAACGGTAAATCTATCTGACAACCAATTGGAAGATGTGGCACTTACTTCATTTGATAATGCCAATGATCAGAAAACGCAGTTCAATGTTGATAATAACCTCCTATTCTTCGATGAACTTATTGATAATAGTGAATACATCAGCAGTTATGATGGTCAAACCTATAGCGGTGCAGATACGGAAACGGCGACAGTCACTTTCGGAGCTCCTTACTCTTACGACGGTGGTTTTGAAATCTCCTCTTTAGAATACAACTGGACTAAAGTCAGCGATGGATCGACGGAAAGTTCAGCTGCAGAGTTAAGCATTCCTTCAATGACTAGTGACAATGCAGATAGTTATAGATTGAATATCACTTCAACTTCTATCACTGGTCTAAC
>NZ_JACVVP010000120.1 GCF_014534745.1 Flammeovirga sp. EKP202 | reverse complement strand
AACTATAGTCCACAAAATAAAATTGGTAAATCGCAAATTATAGAACACTCTGGAAATCCTATTGTTATTTCATTGCCTGCTGATATCAATTCATCAAATAATAGCTATCAATGGTACAAAGATGGAAAAGTAATTGAAAATGATGCCAATCAAAACACCTATACTACAGATCAAATGGGTACTTTCCATTGTGACATTAACAACATTACGTTCCCTGAATTAACATTAACCTCTGAACCAACCTATATATTAAATTCCACCATTTTTGAACAGGATTCACTCGCAACTGTAGACATTTATAACAAAAACAATAATAATACGCTTCAATGGGATATTAATGCTCCTATAACAACTTGGCAAGGAGTCCAATTTTCCAATGGGAGAATTAATCAATTAAAAATCAATAATGCAAAATTAGACACCCTTCCTAATAGTATAGGTACATTGGACGCCTTAGATACATTATGGATTCAAAACAATGATCTTACCTTTCAAAGTTTGGAAAACATTGCAACACCTTTTCCTCAAAATTTAATATACCAACCTCAAAATATCATCGGGGAAGTAGCATTTATAGATGCTACTGGTGGTAAAAATGTGTTATTAGAAGTTCCAAGTGATTTTGATCTCGCAACAACAAATAACCACTTCCAATGGTACAAGGACAATGAAATCATAATCAACGCAAACAGTAGACAATATACGACCAATACAACAGGAGAATATTTTTGTCATATCACAAATGACGACTTCCCTTTATTAACACTACAAACTGCAACTTTTAATGTTTTCGACACCAATCAATTAAAAGCAGATTCAATTATTGTTGCTTCTATTTATAATGATAACCCTTCTAACACCTTAAACTGGGATTTGAGTACTCCTATTGAAACTTGGAATGGAATTACTGTTTCCTTCTTTAGGGTAAAAACAATTCAATTAACAAATAAAAATATTCAAACACTACCCAATTCAATTGGTGAACTAGAAAAATTAGATACATTAGTTCTTAATGAAAACAAGATTGATATCTTACCAGAATCTATAACCGACTTGACCCGTCTAAAGCTACTTAATCTATCAAATAACAACCTTAGTTCTTTACTTGATCAAAT
>NZ_JACVVP010000011.1 GCF_014534745.1 Flammeovirga sp. EKP202 | reverse complement strand
CTTCACCATAATGTCAAGAAAATAAGAATATTGAAGCATGGTAGAAGAGCTAAAAGTTTCTTCAAATATGGGTTAGAATATATCTCTGATAAGTTACTAAATCCAGTGGATATAGATCAAAATTTTCTAACTACACGTTTTTTGTCATGTACTTAGAGAATTAGTATTAAATAATTTTGTCTTGGTACTTATGCTCCTAAAATAAAAGACACACAAAGGACATTAACCCCTCATGTGTCTTATGGAAAATCTGTTTGTTAGTCTTTGCAAGAAGACTATGAACCGATAAGCATTACACTACTTAAAATGAATTACCTGTGATTTTATAAACTTTATTGAATCTATTATTTACTACCGTACAGTGTATTTTTTGTATAAATCTTCAGAAGACATGATATATCTTTTGTCTTGAAGTTTTGCTTCCCATTTTTTCTTGAGATTCTTATTGACTTGTAATCGAGCGTCAACTAATTTGAATGTTGGATTATCAAACCACATGGGGTGCGATTTCCAGTTACAGTTGATGTATGAAAATGCTTTTACAACATCATCGTTTTTCTCAATCGTATCAAAGAAAGGAACAAACCATTCGTTCCATGCCAATTGAGCCTCGTCCTCATTATTTAAGTCCATTGGTAGTGTTTGATTATCAAACTTCATATAAGGACCTGAGACAGTGGGTGAAGCCTCTGCAATAAATACAGGCTTACCTTTTGCTCTTGCAAATTCAATCATTTCTTGCTCTCGCCATCTTGCAAAAAATGAAAAACCACACCAATCCACATATTCATCGCCAGGATACCAATCTTCCAATTGACCAGGAGTAGAAACAAATCCAGTGGACTGCCAAACGTAAGCCACGTTTTCAACCTTCTCTTTGTCTAAAACATCTTTTACTCTTCTATAGGCCTTTAGATAATCTTCTCTATTGTAATGGTTCCATAAGTGACCATCAAACTCGTATCCTACTCTTAAAAATACAGGACGAGGAGCAATGGACTTAATAAATTTACCTAATTCAATAATCATCTCATCATGTTCACCATTCGCAACTTTTGTTTCATGGTTTACCATTCCTAGACCAATGGCCAACATCATATTGTCATAATCAGAATCAGCTAACTGAAGACTCGCATTATAGACACTATCACCCCAGTTGTCGGAACTATAAATACCATCTAATCCTTTATGTACAAATCCAAATGTGGTATCCCCAGGCGTTAAGAAAGAGTAAGAAGTAAATCCAGCAGGACGCTCCTTGAAATGATCTAAATACCCATCGTTATATTCCTCTAACCCACCAAGGGCTGAAATTTCTTGTCCAATAAAAACCAATACTTTCCCATCTTCGGGTTCATATTTTGCTAAAGGTCTATCCACTTTTGCCGATATAGTAGGAGAAGCAACAGCACTTTTAATAAACGTTTTATCAGTTGTCTGTTCTACACACCCTATTAAACCTAAAGCAAAAGAGACAGCTATAAAATAAACTGTTCTCATTATCATACTTGTAAAAAATTAAAGGATGACCAATCCAAAAAATTTACTCTGATTAAAGTAAATAGTCTGCAATATTCTTTCTTTTCGTTGAGTAAATGATCAATGATTTTGAAAGACAAAACTGTTGTTCAATTACCTATTTCAAAGGTCCTGATTTTTTTTAATATGTAGACTACTACAACTACTCTCGACACTACTTCACAACTACTTCAAACCGCCTTTTTGATATCAAAATCAGCATTTTATAAATGAATAAAAGTACTTTTGTTTATCAACAAACATAATTACGATTAGAAATGAAATGTAAATTAAAATCACTCCTCTTTTTGTTACTTCTCCTACCTTATATTAGCCCTGCTCAAAGCAATGAGAGGTTGAAGTTATTCAATGAAGAACACTTCTTTATTAAAGGTGTAGGCATTGACAACAATGTAGGTCTTACTAAGTTTAAACTCTTGGCTCAATCTGGTGCGAATGCGTTTAGAACTTGGAGTACACAAAATGCTGAAGCAAAATTTGACTCTGCCAAAAAGTATAATCTCAAAGTCGCTTTAGGAATTGCTGTTGAACAAGAATTGCATGGGTTTGATTATAATGACAAAGAAGCTGTAAAAAAGCAATTGGAAGAAATCAAAGCTCAAGTACTAAAGTATAAGGACCAACCCGAATTAATGTGTTGGGTTGTGGGAAATGAATTAAACCTTCTTTTTGACGAACAAGGACAACTTGCACTAGTAAACCCCAAAGTTTATGATGCGTTGGAAGAGATCATTCAATTTATCCATAGTGTTGACCCTATTCACCCTGTAACGACAACATTTGCCGGCATTACGAAGGAACATGTCGTTCGAGCATTAAAAAGAACTCCAAGCTTGGATATCATCTCATTTCAAGTTTATGGAGACTTATTGGTTTTACCTCAACGTGTGAAAAAACTTCACTTGAAAATTCCTTATATGGTCACTGAATATGGGGCAGTTGGACATTGGGAAAGGCCTATCACACCTTGGAACAGAGAGGTGGAAGAAACTTCATTTGAAAAAGGAGAAGGTCTTGCAGACCGAATTCAAAAAGGCATGGTTAAGAATCAAGACCCGTTATTTCTAGGTTCTTTTGCTTTTTATTGGGGGCAAAAACAAGAGAGAACACCTACATGGTATGGTCTTTTTACTGTATCAGGAGAAAGTGATGCTCGCATTGATGAACTTACCAAATATTGGTCTGGAAAGTACCCCGAAAATAGAGCTCCTTCCGTAAAAAACATACAATTAAATGGAAAAAAGGCTAGCGACTTTATTGTTGTAAAGGATGAAAAAATACTGACTGCAAATATTGACCTATCAGTGCCAAAGACAGACAATTTAAGTTTTCATTGGGAATTAATGGAAGAAGTGAAAGTTAAAAGTCAAGGGGGTGCTTTTGAACAAACTCCTCCAAAAATAAACCTCCAAATCATTGAGAATAAAGAAATGCAAATTACCTTCAAAACACCTTATAAGGAAGGAGATTACAGACTTTTTGTTTATGTGTATGATGGAAAAGGAAAAGTAGGTACAGCCAATATTCCTTTTTATGTCGGAGACTTGAAAGATATGTAATAAAACATCCCCTATCCATAAGAATATGTATAGGGGATCTGTATATATTAAGTGCTGTAAAAAAGTTAGATTATTGCTTTACGAATTTTGAAGATTGGCCATCAATGGATAGGATATAGATTCCTTTATCTAAATCCGCAACATCGACTGAAGTTTTGGATATAAATGACTTCGACTTGACTTCAATCCCATTAATAGAATGTATTTTTAAAACTACTTCTCCTTCTGAAGGATAGGATACATTTAGTACAGAAGTTACTGGATTAGGAAAAGTAGAAAAAGTTATATTTTCTTCAACTGCAGTATTACGAGTTCTTGCATTTGAACCTACATAGTAATATGGAGTTCTATGATGGTTACCATGGTTATCGCTATAAATCATATAATACTTATAAGCAGGTGTGTAAGGGTAATCCGTATACTTTACAACATTCGGTACTTTGCTAATCTGATAAAATCCTATAGTACCACCGTAATTGGGTGAAGCAAAACAAATCTGCACTGTACCCTCTCTGTCTGTATTATTCTCAGTGAATTTAAAAGAGGTGTTAGAATAAAACTTTGAGATGACTACATTATCAGGATCTTCAAATGGTGGTCTAAGTTTTAGCTTGTGAACTTTCACAAATTTTTCACCACAAGCATTGATGGCTTCGGATTCAAATTGAAGTTCAACATCTTTTAATGAACTATTAAAATTTGTATTTAATATTAATTCATCTCTGTAGACTGTTAGATGTGGTGATAAAGATTTAAACTTAAAAGACGTCACTGCTGATGGTGAAAAACTTCTATATTTCACTTTAACTCTGTCATTTTTGTAAGTCAGCATACTGTTTAACTCACTTTGATTTGTGATATAGACATTGAGGTTGTAGTTAATTGTAGTACGTTTAAGGTTGATTTCATCTTTACCATTACCACTGTATGAAACCTCAATTCTAACGGGTTTTGTACTTGTTACATAAGGAAATTGTAAAAGAACCTTCGAAGAAGTATCATTATACTTATTGATAGGTGTTTCACTTATTAACTTCTCTGAATAAGAATCTAATTCATAAATTCTTGCATAATAAACGCTAGTATTCGGCTTGTTAAACTTTAAGTAAATGGAGCTTCCAACTTGAATTTCACCCTTACAGTTTAATTCAGAAATAGTAAAGTTTCCTTTGTCAGAATTAGCAGTGTTTGCTTTTGAGGAATTCACACCCAGCACAAGTGTAAAAAAAATAATTAGTAATGTTAGCTGTTTCATTTTTTATTTAATTTAGTTGTTAGCACTTAACATATATATTTATAATAAATCGCTTTATTTCTGTTTAATTGGAGCTAATTTGGAGCCCAGGTACTAAGAGTGAATTTTCTATATTTAAAGTTGAGTTAAATAGTAGTTTACAGGGCATTGATAGACGTACTTTATCTAATCATTCACCATCAGAAAGGCTCCAAAAAAACTCTGAACACTAATCGCATTTTAAGAGAGGACCTAAAAAGATGAAGTCCTCTTAATTTTCACACTCATTATTTCTTAGTGTGCAATACTTTTTTGATGATTTGATTTCCTTTATCATCATACATGATTATTGAATATAAACCTGAATCTAGTGGTAAATCTATTGTTTGGGAGTGCTTTACCATTTGTATTTCTTCAACAATTTTACCGGATCCTATTTCGATAATCATTAATTTTGAAATAAAAATAGATTCCAATAATTCTATCCTTAAACCAGCATTACTAGAATAAACTTTGACTTTACTTTCCAATTGTTCATCTTCTAAAGCAGTAATTGTTGCAAAACAATCTTCTTCTGTTGAAAAAGGATAACCAATAGAATTAAACAAATCACTTGTACTTTTCAACCAAGTACCATCATCGATTGCAGTCTTCCAATTTTCGGTAACTACAGCATTAGTCTGTATTCTTGAATCTCCCCAATTGATATCACTATCTCTCCACATGGGTTGTGCGTTCCAGTCTACATTGATATAGGCTAACGCTTTTATCGATTCATTATTATTGATAAGATCGAATAAAGGTTGAAACCAAATTGACCATACATTTTCAGTCGTAGCTTCCAGATCATATCCCATAGGAGTGGCTTCAGCTATCATTACAGGCTTACCTTTTTGTTTTGCAAAGCTAATTAAAGATGCTCCCGCTCCTCTTCCAAAATAAGAAAATGCCATCCAATCTACATACTCATCGCCTGGGTAATAGGCATTTAAAATATTTGCGGCATGTACGCCATCTGATTGCCATACAAAATCGCAATTTAAAACTCTTTCTTCGTCAAACACATCTACAATATGTTGGTACATCTTCACGTAATTTGATGGATTGTAATTATTATGGGGACCATCAAATTCATACCCTATTCTCAAATACACTGGGCGATTAGTGTTTTTAATCCAATTCGCTAATCTTCTGATATTATAATCTCTTGTTCCCTCAATTACAGCCGTTTCTTGCCCTACCAAAAATAAGCCTAAAGCAATTGTTGAGTTTGTAAAATTGCTATCATCAATATATTGTTGCGCATTCACATCACCTGCACCATAGTTGGCTTTACTCATTAAGCCCTGTAGGTTCACAATGTTTGTATAAGAAGTAACACCTGCTGGATAATATTCAAAAGCATCAACATATCCATCCGTATAATTTGATAACCCACCAACAGCACCTAGGTCCTGCCCTACAATTAGTAATTTTTCTCCATCAGAAGGAACAAATTTGGCATTTCCACCAAAACATGCTGACCTTTCTTGGGCGTATAACTGATGAGTTAATAAAAAAATAAATAAAAAATATCTCATGGAGTATTGATTAAAAAGTTACAAAAGGGAGGTACTCCTCTAAGAGAAATACCCCCTCCTCACATTTTTTTAAGAATGCTAAATATTAGAATTACTCAGCTGCTGGAGCTGGCTCTTCTTCTACAACATCTTCTTGAACGAACTTTAAGTAACGGTAGTTCATACCATTTTCTGGTTCGTTTTTATTAAGTACATTCAAGTATCTAACGTATAATTCTGTTTCTGTAAGAGATACAATCTCATATTTCGAATTAACAACACCATCTACTGTTTGCTTATAACCAAGGAATCCTCCATCCATGATTTGAAGAAACATTGTACCATCCTCCTCAATAATAGATACAGAGTAAGAGTCTTCACCCTCATAAACTGATTCAAAATCAATGTAAGCTTCTGCTGTAATATCTTCTTGCCAGTTATTGATTTGATGTGTTGCTTGTACTTCCATTACATTAGGGAAGAGACCAAAAGTAAAACGAGACTTAAGTGCTTCAGGCATAGAAATACCTTCACCGTTGTTACCACCCCAGTGGTTGTATTGTGAACCCCACCAAATTACGTTTTGATCAGGATTCCAATCACCATGCTCAGGACCAGGACCTACTTGGAAAGCACCTGGAGCAATAGAGAATTTCCATGTCTTTCCTAGACCAGGACCTCCGTCTTGACAACCGCCTGTCAATAATTGGTAGTAATTATTATTACAAATTACTTCTGACTCAGCATCAGTTACAGTTAATGTACCTGTTACTTCAGAAACACCTTGAGCTGAAGTTAATACTACACTTACAGTGAACTCACTATTCCATAAGTAAGTATGTGAAGCTTTTGGACCTTCAGCATTAACAGTGTTACCATCTCCAAAAGAGAATGCATAAGATAAAACTCCTGTTGCCTCTTCAACTTCAACAGTCACTTTTGAGTTATCATCTGAATCCTGAGTTATTTTAAGGACAGCTGTAGGAACATCTACAGTAGTTGAATCATCATCAGAACATGATCCGAAAGCAAGGGCAATTAAACCTAAAATTAATAATTTTAATAAATCGAATTTTCTCATTTCATTAAATTTTATGAATGTAAAAAGAATAGTGTGTCTCTATTGAGAGCGTTAAAAAATAGGCAGTAAGGTGCCAGCTTGGTAAAAAACTACCAACGAAAGAAAGAAATATCTTGAAGGTGTCAGCTAATACTGAATATTAGCTGACGAATATTTATATACTAGTTACTAGGATTTGGCTTGATAATACCATTTGTTAAATCAATTTCAGATTGTGGTATCGGGAACTTTTCGTGAGTTCCTTTCACAAAACCTTCATCTAATAATCTTTGTGTGATCTGTCCTGTTCTTACTTGATCGAAGAAGCGGTGACCTTCCATTGCTAACTCCAAACGTCTTTCAGCATATACTTGATCCAATGTAGGTGCACCAAGTGATGGTAAACCTGCTCTAGTTCTTACTGCATTAAAAGGAGTTGCAGCTTCACCCGCTTTACCTACTTTAATGGCTAACTCCGCTTGGAATAAAAGTAAGTCTGCATATCTAAACATTCTGTAGTTAGAAGGTCCATTACATCTATGATCACCAATTGATGATTTTGTTTGCTCGCTAAGTGGTAAGAAATACTTTTGAGAAGCTAACCCTTCTGTGTTATTCCAGTTGTCTGATGGTTCACTTGGAATTTCCATTGCAAAACCATCTTGAGGATACACTACTTCACCATCGTAGATCAAAGTTTGCTCTCTTCTGATATCATCACCTGCAGCTCTATACAATGCATCTAGTTCTTTGTTTGGAATATTGAAACCCCAACCTTCACCAAATTCACTGTCAGTACCCGCTCTTACAGAGGTCATCATGTTAGAGTAAGAACCTGTTGATTGTAAATTCCAGTTATGGAATGCTGAAGGCTCAAATTGTACTTCAAAAATAGAATAATCACCATTTTCGTTTTCAAGTCTCCAGATTTTCTCAAAATCAATCAGTGCATATTGACCTGAAGCAACAACCTCTTTTGTGAAATTATAAGCCTCATCATAATAAGCCGTTTCATTAGAATATAAAGCAGCTTTAGCAAAGTACGACTGCGCCATACCTTTTGTTGCTCTACCTAAATAATTACCATCATACTCCGCTTTTAATTTAAGATGAACTTGTGCTTCTCTGAAATCAGTTAAGATAAAATCATATGTTTCTTTCTCTGTAGCACGAGCAATTTGAGTGATGTTGATATAATCATCTTCTGTTTGAAGTAATGGCACTCCACCAAACATTTTTGCAAGTTGGAAATAATGCCATCCTCTTAAAAACCTTGCCTCAGAATATCCTTGATTGTAATCCTCTTCTGAGATTTTATCTTTACTCGTTTCTAATGCAAAAAGTGCGTTATTTGCTCTAAAAACACCTGCAAAGTGCTTTTGCCAAACTAATTCATACATTGGATCACTCGCATTCCATTGGAACTTTTGGACAGATTGCATGTATCCCAAGTCACCTTCAGTCAAACCACCTTTTGAAGCATCATCAGAAGCAATATCACCAAAGATGAAATAATTATAGAACTGAGATTGTTGAAAACTCCATAACATCGGATTGTAAGCTGCAATCAACATTCTATCAATATTAGCTGGATCAGATACGAATACAGAAGCAGTTTCTCTTGCTAATGGCTCTCTTTCTAAGAAGTTAGAACAACTTGAAGTTCCAATTCCTATTAAAGCTCCTGCAATTAATGATTTATATATATTTTTCATTTGAAATTTCTTTATCGTTTTACAAAATTAGAATCCAATATTTACACCTGCTGTATAAATTCTAGGAACTGGGTAGTTACCTCTGTCAATACTGAAGTCAATTGTTTGTCCTTGAAGGTTTTGTCCAATTTCAGGGTCAAAGCCAGTGTATTTTGTGAAAGTATAAAGGTTTTGACCTGCAATGTATACTCTGAATTTGTTGATGCCCATCTTGTTCGAAATGTGCTGAGGAATTGTGTAACCCAATTGAACGTTTCTAATTCTTAAGAAATCACCGTCCTCTAAATAATAATCAGAATATTGTCTGTTGTTTTCAGTACCTGTTACTTTGGGATGCTCATTTGTTGAGCCTGGACCTGTCCATCGATCACCTTCAAATACTGAAGCAAAGTAATTTGAGTTGGCCTTGTTAGAATTGAATTTGATACCATTGAAGATTTTATGACCACCCATACCTTGTAAGAAAAGAACTAAATCAAATCCTTTGTATGCAAAGTTGGCTGTCACACCGTAGTTGTAAACTGGTAGAGAGTTTCCTAAGATCTTACGGTCATCACCATTGATTTTCTTATCTCCATTTTGATCAACATAAATTAAATCGCCTGCTGTCACTGAGTTGTTTAATGGTACATCACCTGCAGCCCCATCAGGGTCTTGTTGGTAGATACCGTTCGTTTCATAAACGTAGAACGATCCAATACTTTCACCTTCTGTTGTCAAAAGGATATCTTGTCCCCAAAGAGTTGCCGTGTTGTAAGGTGTTTTAGCACCCGTATCTAATACTTCATTTTTGTTGTAAGAGAAGTTACCTGTAATTCCGTAAGAAAAACCGCTTTCTCTTTCATCATTCCAACTTAAAACTAATTCAATACCTGAGTTTCTTACAGAAGCACCGTTTGTCCAAGGATTTTGAGTATATCCTGATGAACCTACTACATCTGCTTGGAATAACATATCTAGCGTTGTTTTTTGATAGAAGTCGATGGTAGTTGTTAATCTACTGTTCAAGAAAGAGGCATCAACACCTACGTTAAGTTGTTCTGATGTTTCCCAAATAAGGTTTGTTGTAGGACCAGTGATCAATGAAGCACCATCTTGAATAACTCCTGCTCCACCAACTGGGTAACGAAGACCTGTTGTAATTGTTGAAACTGTCGGGTAGAAACCTAAGTTATTTGGCATTTTGTCATTGGCAACTTGTCCCCAACCACCTCTAACTTTTAAATCTTTTACAAAGTTCACATCACTCATAAATGCTTCATTTGAAACTTTCCAAGCTAAGGCGAACGATGGGAAAGTACCCCAACGGTAGTCTTTCGATAATCTTGAAGAACCATCCATACGGAATGAAGCGGTTAGTAAATAACGATCATCATATCCATAGATAAATCTACCTAAGTAAGAGAAAATTCCTGCGTCTTGTGCGAAGTTAGCTGGAGCAATATCATCTTCAGTTGCAATACCCGAATCCAAATATCTTAAGTATTCATCATTTGGCATACCTGATTTACCACCGTTAAAGAACTCGTGATATTCATTGTATAATGATACACCACCTAAAACTGTGAAATCGTGTTTGTTTCCAATGTTTCTTTTGAAAGTGACTGTGTTATCCCAAGTGTAAGAGAAGTGTTTTTCCTGGAAAATACCCATTCTTGCTGTTTCTCTTGTCAACTTTACGTTTCCTTTATCGATAAACTTAGGATTAAAGATTTTTCTTTCCTGATACTGTCTATCCATACCGAACATTGTCTTGAAAGTCAAACCTTGAATTGGCTCATACTCCGCAAATACATTAGCTAAATATCTGTCAATAACAATTTCATCGTTAACCAAAGATAAACGTCCTACAGGGTTTGTAAATTCATCTGAAATTGAAGAAGTAGAATAAACATAATCAGGATTCGTTTCTGACAGCTCATGATATACAGGATCGGTAGGTGAAGAACCTACAGCATGCATAATCGGATCTTCGTACTCATTGTTTTGAGGTATCACACTCTGATTCGATCTTGTCATCACTAAATTCGCTCCTATCGCAAATTTCTCGCTTACTTGTGACTTTACATTTAATCTACCTGATAATCTATCGTAAGCAGATGGTGCAATAATACCTTTCTGATCAAAATAGTTTAAACTCATCAAGAATTGAGATTTTTCATTACCACCACTTGCTGTCAATTGATAGTTTTGAATTGCTGCCTCACTTGGATCTGAGAATATTTCTCTTTGCCAATCAGTTCCTCCTTCTTGTTGGAATCTCTGTAATTGCTCTACAGTATACTTATTAGAATGCCCATTGTTTCTCAATGACTCATTTCTTAAGAAAGCATACTGATACGCATCTGTAAGCTCAACATAGTTCCCTACTTGTTGTACACCTGCATATCCATCAAATGTAACGTTTACTTGTCCACCTTCTTTCCCTTTCTTCGTTGTAATGATGATTACACCATTTGCACCTCTTGAACCGTAAATTGCTGTTGCTGAAGCGTCTTTTAAAACGTCCATCTTTTCAATATCAGCAGGGTTTAAGAAAGAGATATTTTGTGTCAAAATTCCATCCACTACATATAATGGAGTCGCATCACCGATAGTACCTTGACCACGAATTGTGATTGTGGATGCTGAACCTGGCGAACCAGAACTTTGTGATACAGACACACCTGCCACTTTACCTTGCATGGCCATTTCAGCACTTGATTCCACTGCCACCGTCAGTGATTCATTGTCCACTGAAGCAACAGAACCGGTTACGTCTTTTTTACTTTGTGTACCATAACCAATTACAACTAGCTCTTCCATTTGAGTGGTCTCTTCTTGTAATACAAAATCAAAAGAAGTGAGCTCGCTTACAGGATGTTGTTCTGTCTTATAACCAATATAAGTAATCACCAATACAGCATCGTCAGTTACTGAAAGTTGATAACGACCGTCAAAATCAGTTACAGTTCCTTTTGAAGTACCTTGAATCGTTACATTCACGCCGGGAATTGGTCCAGTTCCATCTTTAATAGTACCTTTAATGACTTTTTCTTGAGCAAAACTTTCTGCTAGCATAACTGAGAAAAAAGTACTGATCAAGGCTACTTTCCTTAGTATTTTAAGTAAAGTAGAATTTGAATAGTTTATAGTATATTTCATTGTCATACAGTTTTCTTCAATAGATTAAAATTTTAGTGTAGATCAAAGAATAATAGATAGTGCTTATCGGTTAAAACTTCTATTTATAAGGTTTTACCCTTGATTAATGAAGCTGGCACTTTCATAAAAGTTTTAACCTTTTGCATACCGCAATTAAGGAATATTTACACCCAAACATCAAAAAATAATATACTTCAACACTACTTCAAGCGTCACGCAAACTTACTTCACGTGTATTTTAGACACTTTTATACACTACATCAGCTACTTCAATACTTCAAATGATGTATTAATACACAAAACACCCTCATTTTGTATGAATATTTTGGTACTTAATGAGATAAATAATTGATTTACTATAGTTTACTACAGTTTATTGATAGTTAGTATTATCCTTAAATACGAAACAATTACATTCATTACCACCTCCAATTACTACTTCTTAGAACTGTTTTTGAGCTGATTTCACCTACAGCAATATAATTTCGCCAGCGATTTAGTGTTTTCCTCATCTAAATATGAATCAAACCCCTACTTATATCATTTTAACACCTAATTTTCTCTTTTGATCTGAAAGTTTGAAGAATTTATACTACATATTTAAAGCCTTAGATATGGAATTTAGTTTTGGGTTTCTAAGTCTAGCTCTTTACATTTTACTCATTTGACAATACCTATAATAAAGTAAAGGAGAACATAAAAAAGCATATCAAATTATCACTTAATCGTTAATTATAATTTAGATTCCTCTGTATTGAGAGCTTATTACAAACATGTAATGAAACTTAAGGGCATAAGAGAATTACACAATCAGAAACGTTAGATAGCATAAAGATGTAGACGCTACTCGATAAGGTTTATTGTATAACACTAGAACATTGTAAACTAAGTTTTCATTAATTAACACAACTCCTTTTATGAAGGATTAATGGTAGTGTGTTGTGGTTCGCGAGGACGTTGCAATGCAACGTCCCTACAGAACTGCATTTTAGAAAATTATTATAAAACCTTTGTCTTTTAACATGTAATCAGACCATCATTTAGTAGTATCTCCCTCGGCCTTGAAGGGAAAAGCGTTCAGAATTCCATGTATTGAGCCGTTAGAAATGATTTTGTTGTTTGAGCGCAGCGAGTTTAAAATCATTTAGGCGAGAGAAATGGAATTTAGCTTTTGACTTCAAAGCCTTGAATTTTTTGCTTCGTTTTTGTTTCAAGACAAAAATGAAGAAGAAGGAAGTTTGAAAGTTGATCCTATAAATACTGGCAGAAAGGTTGATTGAAAGTTGACGATAATTTAGTTTACAATGTAGTTAGTTATGATTTTGTATTTGAGTCTCTGAAAACAATGAAGTTTTGACTGGGTTATCCTTTCAATTTTGGGAATAAAAAAAACGGAAGAATCGATCTTCCGTTTTTAAAACATAAAATTGTCCTTAAATCTATATTAAATCTGAATGAAACTTTTTAATAATCAATAAGAATTTAATGTGCTAATGGTGCTACAACATCAGCAGTATCATCATCACTACTTACTTTTTCACCAATTAACTCTTCTTCTATTTGCTCTAATGACTTACCTTTTGTTTCCCTCACAACAAAAACTGAAAAGGCAAAACACAATAGCATACAAACTCCAAAAATCACAAATGTAGTTCCTGCTCCAAACAATTCTAATTCCAGTGGAAAAACAGTAGCCACTAGAAAACTTGTCGCTGAGTTAACACCTCCAATAATGGAAATACCAATACCTCTCAAATGATTTGGTAAAATCTCAGGTAGCATAGCCCACATAACGGGTCCTACTGAAATTGAAAATCCGGCAATAAAACCAAGGATACCAAATAGTACAAAAAATGAGTTAATATGAATACTGTGGTTCAACAATATGGATTGATATTGAGACGAGAAGGTCGCATTTATGGATTTCTGAAATGCTTTTTTATAATCACTACCTTTCAGTAAATCATTCTTTGCTGCTAAGAAAAACGGATCTCTTTCGGTTTGAGGGCTAATAGCGTGTTCATTTGGAAATAACTGAAGGAAAAGATCGCTTTTCACCTCTTTATAAAGCTGTAATTCTGAATCAAATTTAAAGCCTACTGTTTTATTAAGGCTTACTTTAAGCATACTCACCTGAGCTAATTCAGCAAAGATTTTTTCATTCACCCCACTTGCAGATTGAGTAATATTTCCATTTTGCAACAACTGTAACTTATCGCCCATAATTTTATATTCATCAAAAGGCAATAATTCTAGATTCATTCTTTTGAATTCTTCCGCTAGAATGCTTCTCTCAAGTGAAGTACCAATCTCAGAAACGTTTTCTTTAGTTATACTGTAAGTCGCATCATAAAAATAATAGGCTGTAAAAAATAGCGAAAGTGTCATTACCGAAGTACCCATAATCAACAGTGGTTTTCTTCCCAATCGGTCAATTAAAAGCATAGAGATAATGGTCATTACCACGAATACAATACCTATGATAATAGATTGCATAAATGCACTATCTTGACCCTCACCTGTCATTTCAAAAATCATTGGAGCATAATATAAAATGGCATTGATTCCTGAAGTTTGTTGGAATATAGCCAGACCAAACCCAATAAATAACACCAATTTCATCCTTTTGTGGAATAATTCCCCTCTCAATGCTTTTTGATTGGTGGATTTAGATTGTTTTGAGAGTGATGAATTAATAGTACGTAACTCCTCTTGTGCATATTCCTCTCCTCCAACTTTCGCCAATACTTTTAATGCTTCCGTCTCTTTTTGTTTTTGTAACAACCACCTTGGACTTTCAGGTATAATCAATAATAAAAGAGTATATAAAAGTGCTGGTATAGCTCCTACTCCTAACATCCATCGCCAATTACTATTTGGATCTTCTACTAATTGTAAAATATAATAGTTTGAGAAGTAAGCAATAGAAAGCCCTAATACAATATTTAATTGATTGAAAGTAACCAACCAACCTCTTTGCTTTGGTGGAGCAATCTCAGAGATATACATTGGTGCCACAAGGATTGCAATACCAACTCCAAGACCCGCAATAAGCTTACATAATATAAAAACGAAAATATTAGTAGCCATAGCTGTTCCTAAAGCCCCTATTGTAAACAAAATGGAAGTCAACATTAAACTAGGTTTTCTACCAAATCGATCACTAATTGACCCTGCCGTAAGGTTACCTATAAACGCTCCTAATATGATCATACTACTTGAGATACCAATCAATAAAGGTTGATCTGATATTCCAAAAGTGTATTTATAAAAAGGAATTGCCCCAGAATTGACAACACCATCAAATCCTAATAAAAATCCTCCAATTGCAACAATTGAAGCAACCATTACTGGATAGTATACTTTTTTGATTTTCTCCAACATAATAATTAATTCATTTATTTCATCACATCCAATAAAAATTAGTAGACGACCTACTCTTGCCAGCTCATTTTTGTGATATATCGATATTAGCACTTTTAAATGTCACAAAAACACTAAAACATGCGTTTCAAAAGCTTTAAGTAGGTGTTGAAGTATATTTGAAGTAGTCCAAAAATACATTGACGTAGTACTCTATACGTTATTTTAACGATATTGCAACTACACGTTAAATAAACGCTCTACTACTTCAAGCATGCAAAAAACCTTTATGTATGCCGACTTTTTGAAACACTATAAAACTATCTTATGAAATATCAATTATTACTTATTTTTATAATTAGCAGTTATTTCAACATTATTTTAGCAGAAAACTTGACCGTTGGAATTCCAATTGTAAATACTTTTCCTGCTACAACGTATAAGGCAGGCTCACAAAATTGGAGTATAACCCAGAATCAAAATGGGTTTATTTATATCGCCAATAATTTCGGCCTTTTAGAGTTTGATGGTGTATCGTGGAAAACGTACACATTGAATAAAGGGAACAATAATTTGAAAAGCGTTTATGCTCTCGGCAATAGAATTTATGTGGGAGGACAAAACGAATTCGGGTATTTTGAAAAAAATGAAAAGGGACAACTGTCTTATCAATCCCTCCGAACATCTATTGATGAAAATGTCAGTTTTGATGAAATCTGGAACATTTATCAAGGGAAAAGAAATAATGAAGTGATCTTCTGTTCTCACAAAAGAATCTTTGTCTATTATGACGGTAAAGTAGAAACACTTATACCACCAAAAAACATACGATATAGTTTTTATATCAAGGGAGATTTTATCTCTAGTTCACCTACCGTTGGGCTGCTCAACTGGAATGAAAAAAGAATATTGCCACAATACGATGGTACAGAAATTCTACACGGACATATCTTAAGATCAATCATTAATTTCCCAAATGGTTCTCTATTGGCACTGTCGCATGATGGGAAATTGTTGATCAACAACGGTGAAGGGTTCAAACCTTGGATGCCCAATATTTGGTCTACCTTTGAAAAAGCAAAAATCAATCAGGCCACTTTATTAAAGGATAATACTATTGCAATTGCTACTCAGAATAACGGTTTGTTTATACTTAATGAAAGTGGAGAAATAGTACTTCACCTCAATAAAAAGAATGGGTTAGCGGATGTGACTGTCTATAATATTTTTCAAGATCAATCTGAAAACTTATGGCTTGCACATCGTAATGGATTATCTTATGTAGAATTACACTCCCCTTTCCGTTTGATTAATGAGAAAATAGGCATAGAAGGTGGAGGTTATGCTGCAACTTCATTTCAAAATGAACTTTATTTAGGAACCACTAATGGTGTATACAAATACAGTCCAAAACTCCCTTATAATGAACCGCATTACCAACGTTTAAATATTGGTCACACTTACAATTTGACAGGCATAGGCAATCGTCTTTTTCAAGGACAGCATGAAGGTTTATATGTCATCAACAATGAAAAAATTGAACCGGTTTCTTCTATCAAAGGAGCGTGGAATGTTCTTCAAGTCAATAAAAGGAAAGATATATTTCTTAGAGGATCCTATAATGGTCTATACATCCATGAAAAAGTAGAGGATCAATGGATTACACACAAAATTGATGGGTTTGAGGAATCTTCCAGACTTCTAGCACTCGTCAATGATAATACGCTTTGGATCAGTCATGGTTTTAAAGGGGTGTATAAACTCACAATTGATTTTGATAATTACAAGGTGAATTCTGTCCAATTTTACGGAAAAGACAAAGGTTTTTATTCCAATGTTTTAATCAATCTTTTTCAAGTCAACAATGAACTTTTATTTTGTGGTGAAAATGGTATTTTTAAATACAATGCTAAGAAAGACGCCTTTGAAAGAGACCAAAAGTTTACTGACATCTTGGGAAGAGATAGAGTGTCATGCCTAGTGAATGATATACACGGTAATATCTATTTTATTCAAAATAATAAAGTGGGATTAATTTATGACCTCAACTCTGATAGTCCTTATGTGGAAAGACAACTTTTTGAACGTATCAATAAATATATCAGTGACGACCTAGAAACAATTATATGTATTGATCCATCCAATGTGTTAATTACTGCAAAAGAAGGTTTTATCTTATTTAACCCTAGGTTCAAAAGAGGAGTTCAAAAAAGCATTCCTTTATCTGTAAGAAACTTCCAAAACACCAATGGAATTGAAAGTAACACCATTCAAATCAGTGAGGAAGAAACCATTGAAATGCCTTATGAATTTAATGATGTCACCTTCTGTTATTCTACTCCTTATTTTGATGGTTTAGAGTATAATACTTACCAAACTTTTTTAGAGGGCTTTGACAAAATTCCAAAACCTTGGACTACTCAAAATGCAAGTGTTTATACCAATTTAAAAGAAGGAAATTATACTTTTAAAGTCACTGCAAAAAATATTTATGGAGAAGTGAGCATTCAAAAAGAAATACCATTTGTTGTACTACCACCGTGGTATAGAAGTCCCTTCGCTTATCTTTTTTATATCATGATGACTTGTGGGTTTACTTTTGGAATTGTAAAGCTTTCGAAATTAAGATATTCGAAAAAGTGGTTGAGTATTGTTGGGCAAAAAGAACAGCAGATTGTGGACCAAGATGATACCATCAAACAACTTGTTCAAGAAAAACACGATCAAGAGATTAGCTTTAAAAATAAAGAATTAGCCTTGTCTACATTCCATTTAACGCAACGAAATGAGCTTTTAACAACCATAAAAACCGACCTTATAAAAGTATCATCAAAGGCTGAAAATGTAGCGGTTGCCAAAGAAATACAGCACCTTGCCAACCGAATCAGTAAAGATATTGATGATGAGAAAGATTGGGCAAGATTTAAAGATCATTTTAATTTGATTCACTCTGATTTCTTTGAATATTTTAAAGAAAATTACCCTCAATTAAGTACGCAAGAATTAAAAATTTGTGCGTATATAAAAATGAATATGTCAACAAAAGACATTGCTAATGCTCTTAATCTTTCGGTACGTGGAGTAGAAACGTCAAGGTATCGCTTGAGAAAAAAATTGAACCTTGATAAAAACACTCAACTTACAGATTTTATCCAAAAAGTAGAAAATGAAGTAACCAGTCATTCAGCATTAAACTAGTTTAGTTCTATTCGTTAAACAAGTATAACAATTCATCAATAAGGGGCCGTAATGATTATTTCAGCGATAACTGAAAATCATTTCGGCCCCTCTTTTATATTTCAAAAGCACACCTTATTAATGGTACTTTTATTGATACATTATATAGAAAGTACAAAATCAATATCTTAAGAAACAAGGATTCGTTTAAACCTAGTCCTACTACATTGACAAATAATCACATATATTCACAATAGTATAACAAATTATAAAACAACACTTTATATCACCTCTCTCTCTTCTTGTTTAAGTACATACAAATTCACCACTTGTTCTTCTCTTACAGTATTTTATATTTGTCGAATACTTAAATCTTACTATCGACACTTATCTTTTTTTGATTATGAATTCAGCTAGACTTATTATCTTTTTATTTACTATTTTCGTCTTTTCTTGCGATTATAGTAATAAAGAGGCTCGGCTTGTAAATAGTAAATTTTTTAAAGAGCCTGAGATTAAACTTTTAAATAAGAACATAAAAGGTGTAAGATATTATTATAGAACTGCGGGAAACCGTTTAAATCCTACACTCCTTTTATTGCATGGTTTTCCTACTAATAGGAATACTTTTGATCAGTTAATTCCCATGTTAGCCTCTCATTATTATGTAGTTGCGCCAGATCATTCCAATACAAGGTGGAGTAGTAAGATTGATGCCCACAAAAACAGCTTTACCTTCTCAATGATGACTGACTATTTGGAGCATTTTTTAGATGAAATGGAAATCGACGATTACACACTTTATGTACAAAACACGGCTTTTCATATTGGATTTCAACTTATGGAAAGGAAACCCAAAAAAGTAAATGCTTTAATCATCCAAAACGCTGAACTTTATATTGAAGCCCTTCCTGAAGAAAGAAAAGCATTGTATCAAAATATTGAGAGTGATAGTTCGAACGCTTTCATGGATTATGTATGGAAATTAAGTGGTGAAAACGCTGATATTCATTCAGAAAAGGCTACAATTGAAGATAGTAGTGATTATAACATTGGTGATTGGCAAGAGTACTTACAATTTGTAAAAATGGATCGACAAAAACTAACTTTTAAACAACTCTTGGAAGATTACAACAACCTTGCTCAACAATTTCCAAAATGGCAGAAAATGCTGAAAGACAAACAACCAAAAAGCTTAATTATATGGGGAGAAGAAGAAGATGCTGGCACTGATTTCAAAGGAGCCAAATATTATCTTAATGATCTTCCGAATGCAGAACTATTACTTATCAATTCAGGAAAATATTCGAATAAAATGTTCAATGTGGAAGTGGCTTCGAAAGTATTAAATTTCCTGCAACGCAACGGGCATCAACTCGATGAAAAAGAAAATATAAAACCTTACCTAGACGCATTATAACCGTTTGGTTTTTATTTTTTTCTAAAAAATATTGTCCCCTTGCCACTATGAGTTGTCATAGAAGAGAATTAGTTAAATAACATTTATCAATTATTGATAAATAAATTCCTTTAAAAACAGGTTTGATAATCTACTTTTAAAAGTATGATTTTTATCTATTCAAAGTGATCAAATTAATTAAAAATTGAATCGATAATTTTCATAAGAAGTGGACTAAAACAAGCTATTATTTTATTCTCTTTTCAATTACAATAGTGTCATGAAAACAACTACTAATGCTGTACTCTTTTTATTTATCTTTTTTCTGTCAAGCTCTAATTTATTTGCCCAGTGCATAGACAATAATTGGGATAATTTTTACTTGGACGCCTCTTTGGTGTACACTGGAGTGCATTACGAAGGGGATCAAGTTACAACTTCTGAACCTATGGAAGGCTGGCGTTTTGGGTCAGGGATGTATATCAATAATGGTAAACATTATTCATGGGAAATTGGAATAGGTATTTCCAAAAAGAGGTTTGAAAATCAATTTACAGATGCTCAGGGTGTAAAGTCAGTGAGAAATACTGAAATTTTCTCATGGGATGTCCCATTAATTTTTCACCCGCAAATCCCATTAGGGAAATATTGGGCTATTGCCGCTGACATTGGTATGGCCTATGAAAATAGATACAAAGGAACTGCGATTACTGAAGGTGGTGGAATCAAACATTATGAAGACCTTCGTTTTGTCAAAAAAGAAAATGACGATCCTACATCTGGCTTCAAAAAGCATGATGCTTATGCTATTCTTGGAGGTAGTATAAGATTTAGGAATGTAAAAATTAGTGCTCAGCACAATTTTGGAATTGTGGATATGGATGCCAATAAGTTCGAAAGAGCCTATATGCAAACCACAATGTTCAAATTAACAGGCCTTTTTTAAATCCTGATTTTTTTAACTATACCTGGAGTATAACATACTCTAAATAGAACTGTAGAATGAAAGGCTATGTTCACAACTTGTGCAACATAGCCTACTCTCTTTTATTATATAGCAGGAATGTACCAAATATCTTTCTCAAGATCGATACCTCCTTTCATCTCTTCTTGCACAACTCTATCGACAATGAATACCCCTATTTTTGACATGTCATTAAAGTTATCTGTACTGTCTAATGGGAAATTTTGTCTTGTTCTATGAATATCAAACTGATCTGAAAGGTCTTTTCCAAAAGCTTGCTCTACTCCTGTTTTACCAATCATAAATCCGATCAGACCTCCCCATGTAGCGGTTGGATTGTCAGAATCCCACCCTGCTAAGGTTCCAATTTTAATAGTTTCCTTTAGATCTCCTTCACCATAAAAAAGACTAACCAAGCTTGCCGCGTAATTAATACCTGCAGCAAAACAGCCATTACAATACAATGCTTTGGAAGTGATATGATAACCATCTTCTTGATTGACTTGATATTTTTCATAGAGTGCATCTCTTACATCTTCCCATTTTGTCCCTTTCAAGTATTCTTCCTTCACAAAATCATACATTTTTGTAACGTAGCTTTTTTGCTCCATTTTCTCTCTTGCACGATCAGCCATCCATAAGATTTTCTCTTTTTGTGATTTCTGAGGGTCTACCAAAGAAGCCAAAGCATACATATTGACATAGAAAGATGAAATTTGTGCAGCCTCCCCTCTCGCTGTTGTAAGTATGGGTAGTTCTGCTAATTTCTGAGCAATATCTGTACGTGCAGGGGCAAAAAATCCAAAGATTTCAGTGGTCAATTGAGCATCAATCATATCATAATGCTCATTGATTTCAGGGTTACTCGTCTCTGGAGGTAAGACACCTTCGTGCATCAAATCAAATGCTTTTTGATTGGAAACCCAAAGGTAATTCTCTTCTTCTTTTTGAATATGTTTCAACCAACCATCGCGTATATCTTCTGGAGAAAGAATACTTTTTTGTTTTGTATAAAGTAAATGCTGATAGATATATTCAATATCAGTATCATCATCTGCACCCCATATTTCCCCTTTTTTCCTCACCACAAAATCAATGGTTTCTGACAAGTCACTCGGTACTCCTTGTCCCCAAATACTAGGTTCATCTTTCTTGCCCCAATCTTCCCTTGTATAAAAAGGACCAGTTTTAATTTCTCCGATATTACCAATCTTGTCCATCTCAGTGACAAGTCCCGTCCAGTTTGCGATACATTGCCCCAACCAAAAACCATATAATCTTTCTTTGTACTCCGCTCTTGATATGACGATATCTGTTGGTTGAGGGGTATAGTTTTGATAAATTAAACTAGGGTGCTTCAGAGGATTATTCTCTTCTTGCTTTGATTGACATGAATATAAAAATACGGGTAAAAAAATGCCAATAATAATTCGTTTCATTTCATTAAAATTAGGTTACTATTTGTTGTCTCTTTGTATATTTTGAAGTAATAATCTTTTCATCATTCTTCTTAAAAATTCTTCTTCATTGATATGTAAAGCAATTCTTGAATTGGGCGATTTTGAAGTATTTATTGAAGTAATTCCTTTATCATTCACTTCTACAAATCCTTCTTCAAAATGAAAAAGTTCTGGCCAAAGAATAGCTCCAATTGCTACAGCATCATATACAATAGGGATATAATTCAAGTCCTTGGCATAATCCATATATCTCCACAACACATAATTAGCACAAATGGCATCGGTCAGGATTGAATTTCTCATTTGTAAGAGATTCATGTTTTCCTGATTGACTTTTACAAATGCAGTGACATCCAGTGGAATATAAGTAATATTGTGATCTTTATCCGCTTCTACAAATACCTTTGAAGCCTCAATATCAGCTACCACATTCCATTCAGGGCTAGGGGTTGGGGCACTATTATAGCCCATATTGAATGATCCAAACATAGAATAAATGTGTTTTGCCTTTTTCAAAATAGACGGATCCTTTGCTAAAAGATCTTTCATATTTGGAACTGGTCCCACAGTCACTAAATTTACTTCATTGGGATATTTCTCTAAAGTTGTAGATATAAATTCAACTGCATCCATTTTTGAAGGCTGCAATTGATTAAAACCTTCAGACCATATGTACTGAGGTGAGTAAACATCACTTGTTTTACGACCTATGACCACTGGAATATCATCTAAACCTAGCTCATAGAGCAGTTTTAAAGCCATTTTTCCTCTTTCAGGAGTATTCGCAAAATCCATCACAATACCCATTACTTCTACCTCTGGACTTGATAACAATAAGGCTAAAGCATACATATCATCTATGTCATCTCCTAAATCACAATCAAATATTACTTTTTCTTTAGCTGTCGTATTTTGAGCGTATCCATACAAGGTGTTGAATAGTAAACTCAATAAAAGAATTGGTTTTAGTATAAATTTCATTTCAAATCAGTTTGTTTATTATAATTCAGATAGCGTTGGAATTGATTCTTGGGCTCCATTTCTTGTAACAGAAATGGACGCTGCTTTTAAAGCAAATTGCACTCCCTCTTCCAAAGTGTTCCCAAGAGATAAAGCCGTTGTCAAAGCTCCATTAAAAACATCCCCAGCCGCAGTAGTATCTATGGCATGTACTTTTGGAGCTGCATAATAATTTTGGATTTTTCCATCAGAAACGAAACAGCCCTTTGCCCCTAAAGTAACAATGACGGTTGGTATTCCCTTATCATGTAAAAAATTTACGGCTGCTACTAAAGAGGATTTATCATCTACTTTAATTCCTGTCAACAATTCTAACTCTGTCTCATTAGGGGTGATGACGTCTACTAATTTCAGTGTGTTATCAGAAAGACTATTTGCTGGAGCTGGATTCAAAATCACCTGTGCTCCATTTGATTTTGCCATGCTCACCACATACTCAATAGTAGGCAAAGGTACTTCCAACTGTAATAATATAACTGTCGATGTATTAAAACTACTTGCAACTGCATCAATATGTGTGTTGGATAAAGTATCATTCGCACCTGGGATCACAACTATACAATTTTCGGCATTGTCATCCACGTTAATCATTGCCATACCAGTAGGTACATCTACTTTATTTATGAAGGAAGTAGTGATGCCATCTTTTTCATAAGATTGTATGGCTTTGTTTCCATAATCATCACGGCCAACATTGGCAACAAAAGTAACCTCTCCTCCCAGTCGAGCTGCGGCTACTGCCTGATTAGCCCCTTTTCCACCTTGATTCTGGAAAAAAGTTGTTCCAATGATTGTTTCTCCAGCTTTGGGTAAACGTGGACTTCGCACCACTAAATCAGTATTCGAACTACCTATTACAATAATTTTCTTTCTCATATATTAAAAGAGTAATTGAACAAAAGTATGTTCTTCTCAAGAAGAATTAAGTTGATGCTTTTAAAACTAAAAAGAAAAAAGAGGATAAACTACGTCTTATGATTATTTGACAAATGCCAATTGTGGTCCTCCATTGAAGTGAATAGTATTATATAACCGTTTTCAAAAAATTGTATTCCTAATAGTCCCCACTTTTTAATGCGATATTTTTATAATACTGAATTTGCGGTAGTACTTTATTAAAAAAATCAAACTATATTCAATGTGTCAATAAATTTACACTCATTATATACCAAAGATTAACTTATGACAATTAAAGAAATTGCTCACCGCTTAGTAGAATTGTGCCGAATCGGCGAATTCGAAAAAGCACAAGAAGAATTATTCGCTGACGATTGTGTCAGCATTGAGCCGGATGGTGCTCCTGTAAAAGAAGTCAGAGGTCTTGATGGACTTGCTGAAAAAGGCAAACAGTTTATGGATATGATGGAGCCACATGGTTTTTCAGTATCGGACCCAATTGTTGCAGACGACTTCTTTTCTTGTACTATTATGATGGATGCCACTTTTAAACCTACTGGTCAAAGGTCAAAAAGTACAGAAATTGCCGTTTATGAAGTAAAAGATGGCAAAATTGTCAAGGAAGAGTTTTTTTTCAGACCTCAAGGTTGATAAATCTCTTTTTCTGCCCTTTATGCTTAAGCTCATCGTTAATTCATGAGCTTATTTTTTTACTTACTGAAAATGAACGGTTTAAAATCATAAAAAGAACTGCATTTTACCATTATTCCCTGTTCACATTCATTTATTTAATGACAACCCTCACTAAAAAAAATAGGGGTCTCCAAAAAAGGTGTACAAAATCAGCATTTTCTAACAAGGGATATCACTTCATTCGTCGCAAAACTATCCCACCTTTGAAGTATAATATTAATTAACCTTTGTAATTAATGTTTTACCGGAACACATGTATACAATGTTCCATCGAAAATGAATTATATCCGCTTAATATTCGACAAAATATTATTGGACAAACAGTGTAATAAACCATAAGATAAGATGTCAAAGAAACTATTAATTAGAGATTTAACGCTACGTGACGGGCAACAATCATTATTTGCTACAAGAATGACTCAAGCTCAGGTTGATTATCTTCTTCCTGATTACCAAGACGCCAATTTCTATGCAATGGAAGTTTGGGGTGGTGCTGTTCCGGATTCAGTAATGCGTTATTTAGGTGAAAACCCATGGACACGTTTAAAAACTATTCATGATTCAGTTGGTAATGTAAGTAAATTGACTGCCTTATCTCGTGGTCGTAACTTATTTGGTTACACTCCTTATACTGAAGAAATTATTGAAGGTTTCTGTAAAACATCTATCAATAATGGTTTAGGTATCATGAGAATCTTTGATGCTCTTAATGATACTAACAACATTAAGTCTACTATTAAGTATGTAAAAAAATACGGTGGTATTGCTGACTGTGCGGTTTGTTATACAATTGACCCACACTTCTCTACAATGGAGAGAATTAAAGCATTCTTTAAAGGTAAGCCACTTCCTAAGCCAGTATTTACAGATCAATATTTCCTTGACTTAGCCTTAGAAATGGAAAAGTTAGGTGCAGATATGATCTCTATCAAAGATATGTCTGGTTTGATTCCTCCAATGAGAGTTGCCAAACTAGTAAAACTATTTAAAGCAAACCTTTCTATCCCTGTTGATTTCCATACACACTGTACTCCAGGTTATGGTTTAGCAGCAGTATTATGTGCTGTGATGAGCGGTGCGGATATCGTAGATACAAACATCTGGAACTTCGCAGGTGGATCAGCTGGTGTTGCTTTAGAATTAATCTACCTTTTCGCTAAGAAATTAGGTATCGAAATGGATGTAAACATGGAGGCTGTTGCGAAAATCAACGCTAAATTAGTAGACGTTCGTAAAGAATTGAAAGCATTTGATGCTTATGATAGCTTCCCTAATCCTTTCAACCCTCTTACAGATACTCTTCCTCCACACGTAGACAAGTTATTTAATGATGCTATTGCAGCTGTAAATGCTGGTAACGAGGATACATTATTAGATATCTGTCACCAAATCGAGGACTACTTCAACTTCCCTAAACCAAACACGAAGGTGAAAGAAGCTGAGGTTCCAGGTGGTATGTACTCTAATATGGTAGCTCAATTGAAAGCTTTAGGTTCAGACGAAATCTTGGACGAAGCAATGAAATTGATCCCTCAAGTACGTATGGATGCTGGTCTTCCTCCACTAGTAACTCCTACTTCACAAATCGTTGGTGCTCAAGCAGTAAACGCAGCAATGAGCTTAAAACAAGGTAAAGAAATGTACTCTAACACTTCTAACCAATTCCAAAGCTTAGTGAAAGGTGATTACGGTAAGACTCCAATTCCTGTTAAGCCTGAGTTTAGAAAGCAAATCTGTGGTTTCGAGGATGAAAGACCATTCGACACTAGTACTTACAAGTCACAAGACAACCCTACTCTTGCTGAGTTTGGCGGTGTGAAATTGGCTGAGAACTACGAAGAAGAATTACTATTAGAGTTATTCCCATTAGTAGCGAAAGGTTTCCTTAAGAAATTAAAGAAAGAGCAATTCGAAGCGAAACAAAAAGAAGCTGCAGCTGCTCAAGCAGTTGAAGAAGTAGTGGTAGAGGAAAAAGTAGCTAAGCCTATGAAAATGGGTAAAAAAGTACTTGCACCAATGCCAGGTAGAGTAATTAGCGTACTTGTGAAAACAGGTGATAAAGTTGAAAAAGGTCAACCAATCGTGATTTTAGAATCCATGAAAATGGAAAATAATATTGTTTCTGATTTCAGTGGTTTCGTAAACCATATTATTGCTGAAGAAGGCGAAACTATCGCTGCTGATTCTGTAATGTTGGATATCGTAAACTCTGAAGACGAAATCTCTGCATTAAGCCCAGCTTAATCAGAAAAGATTTTCTTTACAATCAATCGAATCACCTTTCTCTGAGAAGAGTCAGGTGATTCTTTTTTAGGTCAGGGTTTTATATATTGTAAACTAAATTACCGCCAACTTCCAATCAATTATTCTGCAAGCTTTTACCTCCTACTTTCAAACCTCCTTCTTCTTCATTTTTCCATTGATGAAAAACGAAGCAAAAAATCTAGGCTTAGAAGTCAAAAGCTAAATTTCATTCCTCTCACCTAAATGATTTTAAACTCGCTGCGCTCAAACAAGAAAATCATTTTTAACGGTTCATTCCATGAAACTCTTAACGCTTTTCCCTTCAATGCCGGGGGAGAGTACTACCAAAATAAAACAGTATAAAGTTCAATGGCCAAATGTTAAGTATAAGCGTCATTTTTATCCTTCAAATCAGCAGAAAACTTAGTTTACAATGGGTTTAATCTAGAAATTCTTCTTCATTCATTTCTACTTCCTCCCTTACGTATTCAACTCTTTGTTGTTCTTGAAATTTAAACCATTTATCTCTGTACTCTCCAGAATTATCAATAATCCATTTAAAGTTTCTATTAAGTTTTAAAAAATTCTTTTATTTTTTCTGCAATTGGAATATCCGCAGGAGCCAAATCATAACGTTCTAATGTATCAAGACTTACCCACTTCATGTCAATGTGTTCATGCAAATGGATTGTACCAGTCATGATTTTAGAAAAATAGGCAAATAGTTCAATGACAACACTTCCGTAATCGTGCTCACAAGAGTGAACAAAATCCTCTATTTTAATCGTAACATTCAACTCTTCTTTGATTTCTCTCACCAAAGCCATTTCCTTTGATTCTCCTTTTTCAATCTTCCCTCCCGGAAATTCCCACAATCCTCCTTGTGATTTATGCAAAGGTCTTTGAGTGATTAAAATTTCTTGTTGATCATTAATCATGATTGCAGCAACTACTTGGATTGGTGTCATAAACTTATTTTTGAAAAACGAGGGAAATGATTCTAGGTACCTCATTCTCTGCTTCCCCATCAAACCACTCTTCCACTTCTTTTAAAGTAAAGCCGTTGATTTGTGCAGAGTGTATAAATTCTGAAAGATGATGGGTATAAACCTCAAGTTCTTTCACACCTTCTTCCGTTTCATATCTTGCTTTTGTTCCAAGATATTGTTTGAAAGGATGCAATTCACTGATGAAAAAGAGCCCCTTCTTTTTAAGTTTTGTGTTTGCTTTTGCAAAAATCTGATTCAAATTTTCAATATGTTCAAGGCATAAACTTGCCGTCACTAAGTCTGCAAAATCATCTTCTGCATCCCATTCTTTATTTAAATCAGTTCTTCTAAAAGAGACGCGTTCATCTTTAATTTTAACCTTGGCTTTATTGAGCATCTCTTCTGAAAAGTCAAGACTTACTACTTGCTCCGCTTTTGACAATAAGAAAGAGGTATTTTTCCCCGTCCCTGCCCCTAGTTCAATGACATTTTTAAAATCATATTTTGACAAGGTTTCAACAGTAGCTTTGGCATCTAGATCTCTTGTCTTATTTTGGTTCGAATCATAAATATCCGCCCAACTATTATACGCTTGTTCTATACTCATCGCGGCAATAATAAAATAGAAAATAGGTTTCGTATTGACAAAGTTAATATACAGTTACTAGAAATCTATTACTAAAAATAATGTTGAGCATTAAATAATAAATGATTGCTTCAATTGCTTTAAAAGTCACACATCAATACTAAAGGAAAATCTAATTTCAAATTAAATCACCTACAAAGATTACAATATCAATTCCCAATACCCGACATCAATCCATTGGTCAAATTTGTAACCTACCTCTCTAAATTGAGCAACTTTCTCGAACCCAAGTTTTTCATGTAGTCTTGTACTCCCATCATTTGGTAATGCAATACCTCCTATGATAGCATGAACATTTGTCTTTTTAATACGGTCAATTAGTTCAGTATAAAGTAAGGTTCCAATGCCTTCTTTAAGGTTTGTATTTTTGAGATAAACTGTACTTTCAATTGAAAATTTATAGGCACATCTCGACTTCCATTCAGACGCATAAGCATAACCTACTACCACTCCTTCTTTTTCAAACACAATCCAAGGTAAATCTTCTCTTTTTGCTAAAATTCTTTGTTTGATTTCTTCAGCGCTGACCGCAGTTTCTTCAAAAGTTACTACCGTATTTTCGATGTAATAGTTATAAATGTCGGCTACTGCTTGAGCATCGTTTAGAGTAATTTCTCGTATCATTTTAAAATAATTAAATTTTGCTTGTTGCTTTCGTTTTAAAGAATAATTTCGATTAAATCTGTTAGTCTCATTCTTTAAACAAAGTAGTCACTACATCAATTAATAGCAAATTATGTACTTCATGTTTAAAGATTTGAACTATAAATCACACTTCAATTTTCCCATTTGTTTAAATTCTTTTACTGTACTTCCGTAAACTTTCTTAAATGATCTAGCCAAATGACTACTGTCTGTAAAGTTCAACTGCCAAGCAATCTCTTTTAGGCTTAAATCAGTATGTAAGACTTTTGTCTCCACAATTTTTAGCTTTGATTTCAGTATATAGTCACCCAAGCTTACTCCTGCTTGTTTTTTGAAGTATTCTGAGAAATAAGACTTTGAAATACCAAATTGTTCTGAGAGATGATTCAATCTTAGCTTTTCATTATCAAGGAGGTTCATATTGATATATCGTAATATTTCACCGAAACGACTATCTACTTCATTTGCTTTGTCCACATATCTTTTTTCGATACTTCGTGCTAAAATATTGAGAATGGACGCAATAACCCCCGTAATAATAGAAGTTGAATAAGCATCCGCCAAAAGATATTCTTTATATATTGATTTGATATTGTTGATAATAAACTGACGGTCTTGATCAGTTGAAATAATATCTCCTGGCACCTTATTGTAATTAGCAATTACATAAGCCACTCTATCAAACCAAGCCTTATAGTCCATTAAAGTATCTTTCTGAAGGAAATAGTGGTCCGTAAATCTTATAAAATAAAATTTTGAGGATTCCTTTATTTTAAAAGAGTGACAATCCATAGGTGGAAGGAAAAAGATATTCCCTTCATTGTATTCAAATTCATGATCATTAATACATTGTCTCCCACTTCCTTGTTCTACATATACGATCTCAAAGAAGTTATTTTTATAAGGTCTTTTGATCCATGTATCTAATTCTTCCACATGAATTTCTAATAATTTATTGATTGATTCTATCTTCATTGTATATATATCGGATTAATAGCATTATTTATAGCATAAAATTAGTACAAACCTCTCTAAATAATACAATTACCATCTTATTTTTCTTCCATTTCCAATATTCATACAATTCTTACCAATATACATACAACTTAATCCATCTATCAACCAAGTATCTTTGTATTGTTATTAATCACCACTTAAAAATTAAATGTTATGGCTTACTACTCAGTATTAGATGTTACACCAACAACAGATGTATGGATTGCAGATTACTTAGAACCTGCCAACAAGTTAGTGGCAAAGCATGGAGGTAAATACCTTGCTAGAACGGCTAGTCACGAACAATTGGAGGGTGAAAAAGTAGATGCAGCACTTCGCATTTTAATTGAATGGCCTTCTAAAGATGCTGCTTTAAACTTTATGAAAGACCCAGGTTATGTTCCTCATTTAAAGGAAAGAACAGCAGGATCTATTAGTCATCACTTCTTAATTGAAGCAAAAGACGATTTATCATAACAGATAAAATTAAAAACATCATGCATCAACTTTAAAAAACGTTGATGCTTGGTGAACGATTAAAAACAAAAAGGAGAAACAAGTGGAAAGAAAAAATATATTAATTACAGGTAGTACAGATGGCATTGGAAAAATTGCAGCTGTAACATTAGTACAAAAAGGACATTATGTGTTTGTTCATGGAAGAAATCAATCTAAAGTTGATGCACTTATTGAAGAAATTAAATCATTAACCAATAATGAAAATATAAAAGGCTTTGTAGCTGATTTCTCGAATTTAGAAGAAGTAAAAATGATGGGCAATGAGATAATGGCAAACGTTGATTATATCGATGTCCTTATCAATAATGCTGGTGTGTTTCATGGTAGTTCTTCAAATAATTTATTGGGTTATGACCTTCGTTTTACCGTCAATTATTTGGCTCCTTATGTACTGACCAATGCATTGATGGAAACATTAAGCAATGCTCAACAACCAAGGATTATTAACCTAAGTTCAGCAGCTCAGGCAGATATTTATTACAATCAAATAGAAGGAAAAGCGGTATTGGAAGTGAATAACGCCTATGCTCAAAGTAAGTTGGCATTGACAATATGGAATACATTTTTATCAAAAGAATATAAAAATATTGTTTCCATCGCTGTTAACCCAGGTTCACTTTTGAGAACAAAAATGGCCTTAGATGCATATGGTCAATTCTGGTCACCTGCAGAGAAGGGATCAGATTTATTGGTTGAGTTAGCATTAGAAGATCAGCACCTTCAACATAGTGGTGACTACTATGACAATGATTCGGGTAGATATACCAAAGCACATGCAAGTGCTTACAATGAAAATGAAATCGAAAAGCTTATCGCTTTTACAAATAAAATATTAAAATAAATGAAATATACAGGACAAGTTTATAGACCGCCTTATGAAGGCAATACATTATTATTAGAAGTTACAGTAGGTTGTGCACACAATGAATGTACTTTTTGTACTATGTATAGAGAAACGAAATTTTCGGTCTCATCAATGGCACAAATTGAGGAAGATTTAAAAGAAGCACAATTATTATATCCTGATGTTAAGCGTATATTTTTAGTCAATGGTGATGCCTTTGTACTTTCAGCCAAAAGATTAAAAGCAATTGCAGATTTGATACATCAGTACCTTCCAAAAGTCGAAGTGATCACGATGTATGCATCCATCAATAATATCATGCATAAATCTGATGAAGATTTGGCCGAAATAGCAAAATTAGGAATCGGAGATTTATGGATCGGAGTCGAAACAGGTTTAAGTGATGCACTTGACTACCTTAACAAAGGGGCGACCTTACAAGATACAGAAGAACAATTAGAACGTTTAAATAAGTTTGGTATCACTTTCTTCTATGGTTTTATGTTTGGTGCTGCAGGAGGTGAAAGAGGTATTGAAAACGCAGAGGCAAATGCTCGTTTGATCAACAAAGTAAAACCTTTAGGGATCGTACCGACAACTTTAAACGCCAACAAAGGTACCATCCTAGAAAATGATGTTGCGAAGGGAACTTTTAGTATATCTACTGAAAGAGAAGTATTAGAAGAACAAATCAAAACTATTGAATTAGTAAATGTTCCTACTCTTTACATGGGTATACACGCCATCAATTCAGTAAGTTTCGATGCTCAATTACCTAGAGATAAATCTATAATTGTTGAAAAGTTAAATGAGGTGATCCTGAATACAGATGACGCCTTACTAGACAGTGTTCCTTTTAGACATGCTATTTAACAATAGTTAGTGAATTAAAAGTGATGATTGAATAGGTATACCCCACTTTATTCAACGCATCACTTTTTCTTTGACGCTACATTTGTGTTGGTGGTAAGTGAGAGTCATTAGGCACATTGTAGACTAAGTTTTCGTTAATTAATGTATTCCTTTTATGAAGGATAAATGGAAGCGTATTATGGCTCGCGAGGACGTTGAAATGTAACGAGACCCTACAGCACTACATTATAGAAGATAATTATAAAACTCTTGTCTTTTGATCTGTTATCAAACAATTATTTAGCAGTAAATTCGTCGGCCTTGAATTTTTTACTTCTTTTTGTTTCAGGACAAAAACGAAGAAGAAGGAAGATTGAAAGTAGAGCCTATAAATACTTGTAGAAAGGTTGATTAAAAGTTGATGAAAACTTAGTTTACAATGTATTGAATTCTTCTTGTTTACAGTAAAATGAAGTAAAAAGATCATTCCTTGCTAATAACAAATTAACATAAGTACTATCCAAAAATAAAGCACTTTATCAATTAAGATAAAGTGCTTTAAAATTATTGTAAGAGGAATGTTATTTCCTTTACGTAGTTTCTTGTTAGAATTTGTACTGTCGGGCTCCAAATTCCAACTATCTAAAATCATAGGGTGTATACAAAATATATTGTAAAAAATATCTTTGTAATAATTCATAAAAAGATGATATACACTACCTACGATATCTTTCTATCCTTAATGAAATACTAAAACACCAATGTAATTTTCAGAGGATGTTATACTTGGTAACATAAGGATTTCAATGGTGAAACAATCACTACAGAATGATCACCTTTATATCTCAAGTCTTTTCTTTTAAAAAAGTAAGTTTGTTCAATAAAATATAAAATTGGAAGATTTGGATGAGGCTGATATGACTAGTACTTGTCGATAAATCTGTTCCTACTTTGTTTGAATTAAAGTGAAACTACTGGGCAAAAAATCAATTTTAAGACTGATTTTCTAATCACTTTTATTTTCCGATTCGCACTGTTTTTATTAAGTAGTACAGTTATCATGATACTCACTATTCTACTCCCATTTTCATACATTACCTAGTTGATTAAAAAAAATTCAGCAAACTTTTTCACTGATTCTATTCATAAAGGTATTTTGTATAAGTAATCAATTTCATCTAAATTCCATTTTTTGCAATAAACATTACAATCGTAATTTTCGCAAATTTACTATCATTTAATTGAACCAAAACCTTACCAATATACCTTTATCTTGTTTTTCATGTGACAAATCAACTAGAAATCCATTTTTTCAACCCTTTCTTTTAAAACTCTTTTTATGAATATTAATTACGTTGTAAACTAAATTATCGTCAACTTTCAATCGACCTTTCTACAAGCATTTATTGGAACTACTTTCAAACTTCCTTCTTCTTCATTTTTGTCTTAACACAAAAACGAAGCAAAAAAGTCAAGGCTTTGAAGTCAAAAGCTAAATTCCATTCCTTTCGCCTAAATGATTCTAAACTCGCTGCACTCAAACAGCAAAATCATTTTTAACGGCTCAATACATGAAATTCTTAACGCTTTTCCCTTCAAGGCCGGAGGAGAATACTACCAAACTAAAATGGTAGAAAGCTCACTGGCGCGAATGTTAAGCGTTAGCGTCATTTGTGTCCTTCAGATCATCAGAAATCTCCTGATTTCTGAACATCATAAATAATAAAAATTTAGTTTACAATGCATTAATGATAATTCTAACTTAAATATCGTCCTCATCCAATGTGCTTTCACCCTCTAATAAAACGTCATTCATTGGATCGATAATAGTGGATATCCCCATATTTTTTTGCACATTTTCTTCCATTTCCAACCAAACTTTAAATTGGAAGCTATCTAAAATTGTCCTAATGGTTTCTTTATATTTTTTATCTATTTTTTTACAGTTTGAAAGAAATTTTTGAGGTGTGTCACCATAAACATATAGGGCATTCATCTTCTCAATATATCTTTTTTGAAGTGCATTTCTCCATATCTTTTGATTTGCTTCTGACACAATAAAACGTCGATACATTTGTTTTATCTCAAAATCCAAAACAATATTCTGATAATAAAGACCAATTTTTTCATCCAAATTGGTAAAACTATAGGTCATCCAATCTATCTTCTCAGCATTGCTTTTGATTACTTTTGGAGTGGTATATTTCATTATCTCCTTTGCTCCTCTTTTCAATTCCACACTTACTTCTCCTTCTTGATGAGAAGCGTAAAAAGCATGTATTCCAGCAGGTGCTTCTCCCAACAATTTTCCATTACAATATACCTCACCTGGCTCTCTTAAGATCGTCAATACTTCAATCCGATCTTCCTGTTCTTCTTTGTTTAAATAGTGGACAGTATACTTTACCTCAGGTCTTGTTTTAGAAATGTGTTTTGAAGAAGTTGCTTTATAAGATGTCATTAATAATTCTCTATTTATGCCTTGATCTTCCTCATCTAACCACATTTTTTTATAGTGTCTTAATAACATCCCATAGCCAAATCCATGGTGTGCTTCAGGAGCAATGTGTGAGCCATCATCAAAATAATTCCATGACATCAAATTGATCATTGCGGCATCATTGTCCACAGCAGATTGGAGCAAATTCCTATACGTATGCGTAAGCTTTAAGTCTTGACCTGTAACGTATACATCATTTAAAGTTAGACCTTTAGATACTTCAGAGTTCTCCTGCACTAACTGATCATTTTTCTTCAATCTCATTTGAGAACTTAAGTGATCAGGAAATACATTTTGAATGAAAGGTTTGTTATTTGATTTACAAAGGTTCTTCAAAGCATTCACGTTTTCTTCTGAAGCCATAGATTGTTTACTCTGTGAAATAGCGGGGAACAGTTTCAAAACTTCCTCATTAAAACGTTGATTAGCGGGATATTTCGTTTCAAAGACATAGGTGAGTTTTGTATTGAGGGACGAAGATATACTTTTTAGAGTGGTATGAATCTCCTTAATCATCTCAGGATGATCTGTCAATTCCTTTTCCTTTGCCACCCTTGTTTTATCCAAAACATGAAGCGGAGACTTCGTAAAAACTACAATTTTATTATCACTACTTCTTAACCACTTATCAGAATATTTCGTTTTTTGGAAAATTTCCTTCAATCGATTTTGTAAAACATCATACATCAGATCTTCAGACATTGACGCTGGATCTCTCTTCAAAATTAATTCAATTGAAAATGTAAAATCAAGCTTTCTATTGACTGCTGAGGTGACGTAATAAGTAATGTTTTTAATTGCACGATCCATATATGACTGATCTGCATCAATCACAAGAGGAAACTTAAAACCATCAATCCCCATTTCCTTTGCTACTTTTATTTCGTAAGCTACTGCATCATCAGGCGTCATCGGGTTCACCATAAAAGTAATATTAGGCTGTTGGGTTCTATATCGCCCATTAAGGTGACTTTCTTTACTTCCAAAAAGCGTCTCATATCTCATTTTTTGGAGATTTCCCGATTCAGTACTGAAGCTCAAAAGTGGATTATTTAGAGCTAAAACTAACTTTTGATTAAGAAAAGATTGTGAATCTTGTGCTGTAATTTGATAAAGAGGAAGGGTAGTTAAAAGTAATAATACTAAAGTGTAAATAATCTTCATTTCAATTCGATTTGTAATAGTGTATTTCATTTCTTCATTAAATACTATTCGACTATGCTACTAAAATCAAGAAAAGGAATTGTATTTGGTCTTTTCAATTTTGATATCTCAATCAAACAATAAAGGGTGTGAGTTTTTAACTTCTATTTTAATACAGAAGCTTACTGTTGTTGAAGTGGTTAAATACAATTTTAAATTCAGATATATAATAGGACAATCGATAGTTTGATCTCAGATGATGTTGATAGCTATAACTTTGAGTAAAGAGCTTTTCAAATTTTCTTAAGAGTAAATAAAAAGTGAGCATTCTTCAAAGCCCATTTTAAATTATAGGAATCAAAACCAACTCTATCAGATAGGGATAACTTCTGATAAATGATTTTTAGATAATAATACAACCCTAGTGTGTTTTTTTGTGTTTGTCATATTGGTTAGTGTTTAAATTAAGAATGAACGGAATCACAATTTGGAGCTTTTAAATAAGAGGATTTAACCTTCAAAAAAAATATAGATTCTAGACTTGCTCCACTAAAATTAATAACTTGCTAAAGTCACAACAATCTAATCAATTTATTGTAATATTTCAAGGATTAGGTTTTCCTTTCTCAAAAATATACAGACAAAGAATTCTACTTTTATTCCTAAAGATTTTTTAAATAAAAACACTATACTACTTCTTTTGCAACAGATGTATTCTATAACATAGAGAAAACGATTTGCATAGAATTTGACCTTCTAACCCCATTAAAACGTTCCTTATTGAAGTCAGCTTTAATTATAGATACAGGTTTTTATTTCACAATTCAATAAGTATTAATTAACCGTATTTTTTATATTACTATATTGAATTCCACTAATAGAAACCCAAAATAATATACCTACATGCAATCCATTGATCTTAAAATTAGAAATAGTAGAGGAATAGAATTAGCTTCCAAACTGGAGCTTCCTGAAGCAACTACAACTTATGCAATATTTGCACACTGCTTTACTTGTTCAAAAAATTTGAATGCAGTGATCAACATTGCAAAAGCATTAAACGCTATGGGAGTAGCAGTTTTGCGATTTGATTTTACTGGATTAGGTCAAAGTGCAGGTGAATTTAGTGAAACCGATTTTAGTTCGAATGTACAAGACTTGATAGATGTTGCTGAATATTTATCCAAAGAATATAAAGCACCCAAACTTATGATTGGACACTCTCTTGGTGGTGCTGCAGCTATCTATGCAGGTAAACAAATTGTCTCGATTGAAGCCATTGCTACCATTGGAGCCCCTTCCGCTCCACACCATGTTCAGCATCTTTTTAAGCAAAGTATTGATGAAATTAAAGAAAAAGGTAAGGCTTTAGTAGAGTTAGGAGGTAGACCATTTACGATCTCAAAACAATTCATTGATGATATTTCTTCTACAGATATGGAAAAACTAATGGCTACATTAAGAAAACCCATCCTAATTACTCATTCACCACAAGACACTACAGTCGAAATCAAAAATGCTGCAGAGATTTATGGTTTTGCACACCATCCTAAAAGTTTTATTTCATTAGATGGAGCTGATCATTTATTGACTAAAAATAAATATTCTTTATATGTTGGAAGAATGATCGCTCAATGGGTTTCAATTTATATCGAATAGAAACATCCATTTTCATCCAACCAATAAAATTTGAAAGGGAAACTATAATATTATTGTTTCCTGATTACTACTTTTTTAATATGGTATACAATGTAAACTAAATTTTCGTCAACTTTCAATCAACCTTTCTACAAGTAATTATAGGATCAACTTTCAAACTTCCTTCTTCTTCATTTTTCCATTGATGAAAAACGAAGCAAAAAATCTAGGCTTAGAAGTCAAAAGCTAAATTTCATTCCTCTCGCCTAAATGATTTTAAACTCGCTGCGCTCAAACAGCAAAATCATTCTTAACGGCTCACTTCATGAAATTCTTAACGCTTTTCCCTTCAAGGCCGAAGGAAGTACTACTTAACGAATTGAGTAGAAAGACCACTGGTGCGAATGTTAAGCGATAGCGTCATTCGTGTCCTTCAGATCATTAGAAATCTCCTGATTTCTAAATACCATAAATATTCGAAAATTTAGTTTACAATGTACTTACTTTATAGATCGTAGAATGCTTGTACTCTTCTCCAACTTCCAAAACAACACTTGGAAAATTGGAATGATGAGGTGAGTTTGGATAGAATTGAGCTTCAAAACAAATGGATTCCCTTGCTTTAAAAGCTTTACCGTCATCACTTCTATCTTTTCCCGAAAGGAAGTTAGCCGTATAAATTTGAGCGGCGGGTAAGGTTGTTTTCATTTCCATTTTAATTCCAGACTGAGGGTCAATAGCAGTAATAAATGGTATGTCGTTATTCTTTTTAATAAAATTATGGTCTAATCCATTCGCTAGGTTGATCTGTTCATTCCGACTTTCAATGACCTCTCTTACTGATTTCAAGCTTCTAAAATCAAAAACAGAATAATCAACTGCTCTAATCTCACCAGTGGGTAATCCTCCTTTCTTTAATGGAGTGAATCGATCTGCGTTCACCATTAACTGAAGATCGAGTACAGATCCATTCCCTGCCCCTTTCAAATTAAAAAAGGCATGATTGGAAAGATTTAAAACCGTTTTTTTGTCGGTAGTCGCAAAGTAGTTGATCACTAATTCATTTTCATCCGTCAGCTTATATTCAACCGAAACTTTAAGGTTTCCAGGAAAGCCTCCTTCATTATCCTTAAACTCGTAACCTAATTTTACTTTATTACTAGTTACATTCTCCAACTTCCAGAATTTATCATGACAACCTGATTTCCCGCCATGCAAGATATACTCATCACTGGTAAGGTTAATTTTGTTTCCATCCAATTCAAAATTTTGTAAACGATTGGCATACCTGCCTATAATCGCTCCATAATAAGGAGCTCCTGCTTTTTGATATTGCTGCAAAGTAGAAAAACCTAATACTATATTCCTTAAGCTATCCATTTTATCTTTCACATACCAAGCTGCTATTCTTGCCCCGTAGTTAGTGATGTCAACTCTACTACCATTCTTATTTTGTAAAGTTATGATCTCAAAAGTGGTGTTTTCTGATCTTCTTTTTTCTTCTTTTTGATCGTTGGCTACTCCACTGCAACTCATCAAAAATAATAATGAAATGACCAATAGTTTTCTTAGCATAACCCTAGTTTTAAATAATAAATGAGTATTGCTTAAAACTAGCTTTTACAGCAACAACTTAAAGGTGAGGAATCTAATGGAATAAAGAGGGATTTTTCTAAATTCAACCTTTCTGTTTCTATTACAAAAAAATGCCCCCTCTATAATTGTATTTTCAAGTAGGGTTATGATTCTACTTTTAAAGTATTTAGATTTAAAACAATTTCAATGACAAATTGTAATTAGGCTAAGATGAAGTTTCTGATTTGGTGAAAACACTCGATACAAAATATGAAATAATAAGATTATTGATAGGAAAAAATCATTTTCAACCTGACTCCAATGGAAATTTTTCATGCCTTAAATTCAACTCCCAAACTCACTTATAATAGAAAACCTTAAAAATGAAGTACTACAACAACAAAAACATCTTTATTACTGGCGGAACAAGTGGTATCGGTTTAGAAATGGGAAAACAGCTCTCTTCATTTGGGGCAAATATTGTACTCTTTGGCCGAAAGAATTTAGAGGAGACCTGCGAAATTGTTCAAAGTAAAAGAGTAGATAACAGTGTCCATTCCATCTTAATGGAAACGACCGACTTATCCTCTGTTCAGTATGGTTTTGGTGAAGGGGTAAAAGCCATTGGAACTCCTCACATTGTAATTCACTCTGCAGGTATAGGCAGGTGTGTACCTTTTATAGATTTTCCAAAGGAGGATTTCGAACAAGTTATCAATGTCAATGTTTTTGGTTCTCGTAATGTCGCAGAAGTCTCTTTCGAATACCTTAAGAAGACCAAAGGACAACTTATGTTTATTGTTTCACTGGCAGGTATTGTTACAAATTACGGTTACTCAGCCTATTCTAGTTCTAAATACGCTACGCTAGGCTTAGCTGGTGTATTGAGGAGCGAATGGAAGCCTTTTGGGATTCATATCACTGCGGCATGCCCTCCAGAAATTGATACGCCATTGGTAGAAATGGAAAAGAAAGAGTCTCCTAAAGTATCAAAAATCCTGAAGAATTTCGCGGGGAATTTACCTTTAGATTATGCTTGTAGATCTATGCTAAAAGGGCTTTCGAAGCAAAAATATATTGTAATTCCGGGTTTTAAAGCTAAGTTTGTAAATATCACACAACATCTTGTACCAAAACTTAATTACCTTATCAGTGATTTTATCATATCACGTTATATCAAAAGCTAAATTCATTTCTAATTTTTATTATGCTACAACAACTCATAGAAGAACTCAATTGTATTTCTAAATTAACTGACAAAGAACAAAAACTGATCAAAAACCTTATTGCAGTAAAACATTTAGACGAAGGAGATTATTGGTATTATGAAGGAAAGGAAACTGATCAAGTTGCTTTTGTTGCTAAAGGATATTTAAGAAAATACTATATGGTTGAGGAGGAAGAAATAACGGAATGTTTCTATTTCGAAGGTTCATTTACAGGAGATCTCCCCTCTATAATTTCTCAAGTTCCATGCAAATCATTTAATGTTGCTATGGAGTCCACTACATTATTGACGCTTTCTTATCAAGAACTCAACGAATTGGCAAGACAGTCGATCAACATTGAAAGATTACTTCGAAAAGTAACTGAGCAAAGTTTTGTAATGTATCATGAAAAAGTGACGTCTTTTTTGTTACAATCACCCCGTGAAAGGTTTGAAAATTTATTCCTAAAAAAACCAATTGTTTTTAAAAAAGCATCTGCAAACCATATTGCATCCTATTTAGGTATCACTCCTCAGCATTTTTCAAGATTAAGAAGTATCTATCTAAAACATTAAATTGAAAGACTTTATGAAAGAAATGAACCTAAATTCATAAAAAAACCACTACCTAAAATCAGATAGTGGCTTGATTTGAAATGCATTGCAAATTTACTTTGTGTACATTGCTGCAATTTCACTTTTATAGTTTTCATTGATCACCTTTCTCTTTAATTTTAAAGTAGGTGTCATTTCTCCTTTATCTTGAGAAAACTCTTGAGAAAGAAGTGTAAAACGTTTTACTTTTTCAAAAGGAGCCAAATCGTGTTGTTGTGCTTCTACTCTCTTTTCGATCAACTTTTGGATGTCGTGATGATTCACTAATTCCTCTCTTGAACTGTAAGTGATCCCATTTTCACTAGCAAACTCCTTAAGGTTTTCGTATGTAGGAACAATCAAAGCTGAAACGAAGTTTTTACCATCCGCAATCACAGCAATTTGCTCTATGAAGTGATCTTTACCGATCTTTCCTTCTACCACTTGAGGTGCAATGTATTTACCATTTGACGTTTTCATTAGTTCCTTGATTCTATCAGTGATCATCAAGTTACCATCTTCATCAAATTTACCAGCATCACCGGTTTTAAAATAACCATCCTCAGTAAATACTTTCGCAGTTTCTTCAGGCTTATTGTAGTACCCTTTCATTACTACATCACCTTTTACTAAGATCTCGTCATTTTCTCCAATTTTCACATCAACATTTGGCATTTTTGTACCAATAGTATTTGGATTGAAAGCACGATCAATGTACCATGCAGTTACAGTGGCTGCTGTCTCAGTAAGACCATAGCCTAATACCACAGGAATACCAATAGCATGGAAGAACTCACCAATTTCTGGATCAAGTTTAGCACCTCCGGCTGGCATAAACTTAATGTTTCCACCCATCAATTTCTGGAATTTACTAAACACCAATTTGTTAGCAATCTTATGTTGGAATTTCAAAAATCCTGATGGAGTTTCATTATTTAGTTTGTGGTGGAATACTTCTTTACCTACTCCAATTGCCCAATGGAACAATTTCTGTCTTGAAGGAGCCGCCTTTGCTACTTTCTCGTGAATTGTAGAATAAATCTTCTCATAAAAACGAGGAACTGCACACATCACATTTGGTTTTACTTCCACTAATGCCTCTTTGATCAGCTTAGTATCTTCCAAATAGTTATTGACACCCCCTTTATATAAAACATAAGTTGACCATGCTCTCTCAAATACGTGAGATAATGGAAGGAAACTTAAGTTGATATCTTTATCAGTAAATTCAATGAACTCATCATGAGCATCAAATTGCTTACCGAAGTTATGATAATCCATCATTACACCTTTAGGCTCACCTGTAGTACCTGAAGTGTAAATCAAGGTCATCAAATCAGTCAATGATGCCTCATCTACTCTTTTTAATAATTCTTCTTCTTGTGACTTTTCTCCTTTCTCGATAAAGTCATCCCAAAGAATACCTAATTTATGTCCTCTTCTATGAATGCTAGGCTTCATTGCTACGATCCACTCCAATGACGGGCATTCCGCTGCAATTTCTGCTGCATTATCATATTGTTCTTGATCACCAACAAATAGTACTTTTATGCTCGCATCATTGATGATATAAGCGGCTTGTTTTGAAGTACTTGTTGCGTAAATTGATACACTTACCGCTCTAATTTGTTGAGAAGCAAAGTCAGCAATGGTCCAATTAGGCATGTTTTGAGCGTAAATACCTATTTTGTCTTGGACACCCACACCTGATGACAATAGACTTAATGATATCTTATTTATTTCAGCTGAAAAATCATTCCATGAAATGCTCTCCCAGATGGCATCCGCTACACGAAATCTTACAGCATCTCTGCTTTTATACTTATCAGCTTGTTTGCGAATTTTATGTACTAAATGTACTGTCTCTTTTGTCATGTGTGTGTTTGTAAAAAATATAATTATTTAAGTAATGAATTCTAATCAATTCATCCGACACCTACCTAAACAAGCTTCGCTTAGGTTTTGTGACAAAATCAAGAAATAATATTCTGAATAAAATTAAATAGTATTATTTTAAGAAAATTTATTGTTTTAGGATTATTTATTTTACCTTTGTCAAAACTATTTGCTGAATGCTTAAATAAGCCTAATTTTAAATATGAACCGTAAATTCTTAATTCTACTAACAATTGGGGTTTTGACTTTTTTCGCTAATTGCACAATCGCCCAAGAAAATAAATTTCTTTTTTCTTACAGCAATTCACAAGGTGTAAGTGATTTAAGATACCTCGAATTGAATGGATTTCAGTTGGAATGGCAATATCGTTTCAAGAAAATACCTCTTTCAGCAGGTCTTTCAGTGGGTTATCATTACTCAAAAGACAAGGAAATCGTAGAAATTCCCGTGCTTTATGGTGTTAACAACCAACAAATGACAAATGTTAAATCCGTTCCGATTTTAGCACATATTAAATATTCCTTTTTTGAAAGTAAATATTTGAAACCGTATGTAGGAATTGGTTTTGGTATGTATCATCAAGCACATGGTATAGTCATCAATACTTTTGATTATCCTGGGAAGATTATTACCAAAGACTTTACGGATTGGCACTTTGGTTTTGCTCCTGAAGTGGGTATTACAACTGATCTTTTTCCCAGCATCGGAACTTTTATCAGTTTAAAATATAATTGCATTGGTAGTGATAATAAACATCTAAATTATAACAATGTATCTTTTAACTTTGGGATTATTTTTTAACTAAAATATTCATATGAAGAAACTATACATTATTCTAGGCTTATTTTTAATGTTTTACTCATGTCAATCTCCAGAAGACTTACCCCTTAAATCAGGAGTTTCTCAACAACTAGCACAACAGCGATTCAATACTATTACAAATGTAGAATATGATTTACATCTTGTATTACCCGACTCTCCCATCAAAAGAATTCAATCTACATTACATTTAAGATTTAACGTTAACAGCAATTCTGAACCTATCGTTTTAGATTTCAGATCAGATTCTACACGAATTACCAACCTCATTGTCAATAATCAGCCCTCAAAGCATTACTATAAACAGGAACATATTATTATCCCAACTGATCATCTGAAGAAAGGTGAAAATAGTATATCCTTTCATTTTATAGCCGGTGATCAATCACTTAACAGAAAAGAAAATTATATGTATACGCTTCTTGTTCCGGATAGGGCAAGAACGTTATTTCCATGTTTTGATCAGCCAGATATCAAAGCAAAGTATATCTTAAGTTTGGATATGCCCGAAAGTTGGGATGCCATTGCAGGGGAGTATGGTGTAACGAAACCAACTGAGAAAGGACGAAAAGTCATCACTTTTGGTCAAACGGAACCCATCTCTAGTTATTTATTTTCATTTGTGGCTGGAGAATTTAAGCGTATTGAAAAATCGGTGGGTGGTAGAAAATATGCCATGCTTCATTTGGAAGAAGCGGATAAGATACAAGCTAATCAAGATCAAATTTTTGAATTGCATGCGAATGCGGTTCAATGGATGGAAAATTATACGTCTATTTCACTCCCTTTTAACAAACTGGACTTTGCATTAATTCCTCCATTTCAATACGGAGGAATGGAACATGTAGGTGCGATCCAATACCGAGCCTCTTCATTGATTTTAGATGAAAATGCAGGCCCTTCAGAAAAACTACGCAGAGCTCAGCTTATCGCTCATGAAGTAGCCCATATGTGGTTTGGTGATTTGGTGACTATGAAATGGTTTGATGATGTGTGGTTAAAAGAAGTTTTCGCCAACTTTATCGCAGCAAAAGCAATCACCCCTTCCTACCCTGAAATTGATCATAATTTACAATTCTTCCTTTCTCATCAATACAGAGCCTATGAGATTGACAGAACTGCAGGTAATCACCCTATTCAGCAAGAACTTGAAAATCTAAATTTAGCCGGAACTCTTTATGGCGCTATTATATACTGTAAAGCGCCTGTTGTAATGGCTCAAATTGAACTGCTAGTAGGTGAAGAAAACCTTAAAAAATCATTACAGATTTATCTAGAAAAATATGCCTACAACAATGCTACTTTTGATGATTTAATTGAGGTCATTTCTACTACTTCAAATGTAGACCTAAAAGATTGGGCAAATCTTTGGGTAAAAAATGAAGGAATGCCACATTATATTCTTGAAAGAAAAAAAGAAGAACTCTTGATCACTACTCAAGATTTTAAGAAATCTCAAAAGGTAGTCATTGGCGGTAATGAAGTTTTATTAGATCAAGAGAAAGTCAAATTAGAACTCCCTAAAGGAAGTTTCCCATTAGATCAAAGTGGTAAAAATTATGGTTACTTTGAGTTAAGTATTGGGTTGATAAATGAAATAAAAAGTCAAATCCATCAATATTCACCTTTAGAAAAAGCGATTGCTTATAGCACACTTTGGGAAAACTTTTTAAGAGACAACCTTTATTTAGACGGATACATCAACTTCATTTGGGAAAGAATGATTTTGGAAGAAAACCTGCTTCTAAAAAAACAATTGTTAGGTCAGTTCGATGAGTTGTATTGGTATTATATTACAGAAGCGGAACGAAAAAACATCGGTAAAGCTTACTTTCATTTCCTTGAAAAACAGATTAAAGAAAGTAACGAAAAAGCACTGCAATCATTCTACTTTAATGTAATCAAGATCTTACAACATCAAGAGGAGCAATTCGACTACTTGAATACCTTTTTAACTTCAAAAAATACGACTCCAACACTCAATGACAGAGAGAGAATTAATCTTTTAATGAAATTACGCTTGGAAAATCATCATCAATCTGAGGTTGCCATAGAGGCTGTAAAGTCTGCATTAAGTTCTAATTATTATAAAGAATATTTAGACTTTATCTCCCCTGCAAGCAACAATAATGAAATTGAAAAAGATGCCTTTTTTGAAGGATTAAAGGAAGTTGGAAATAGATCAAATGAGCCTTGGGTTGAAAGTGCACTAAGTCTTTTAAATCATCCTTTGAATGCCAAACATTCGTTGAAATACGTGAGACCAACATTAGAACTATTACCTGAGATTCAAAAAACCGGAGACATTTTCTTTCCTTATAATTATTTGAAAAGTACTATTGGCAAACGTAAAGAGCAACAAACCATTGATTGGGTCAATAGCTATTTGGAGAAAAATAACATTGATATAAAACTTAAAAATAAGATTTTACAGAACTTAGATCCAGTAATTAGAAGGCAGTCTGTTGCTGAATAATAAGTTTTTCAGATTTTCCTTCGTCAATTAATAGGCGAAGGATTTTTTTTATACACTAAAGGTTAAGCATTGACTGGCTTTGGTATTTCCATTTTTCTAGAGATCAAAAGCCACTTTTATTTTCGTGATTTTTGATTTTGTAGTACTGATTAACATTGCAGTTTTCAATAGAAATGACATAGTATAATATTGCAAGCTCTATTTTCGATATTTTACCCACTAGAATTGCTTATAACCCATTAACTACATTGTAAACTTTCTACAAATATTTATAGGATCTACTTTCAAACTTCCTTCTTTTTCATTTTTGTCTAAACACAAAAACGAAGCAAAAAATTCAAGGCTTAGAAGTCAAAAACTAAATTCCATTCCTTTCGCCTATTGAAAGGATAACTCCATCAAAACTTCATCGTTTTAAGATGCTCAGACAGCAAAATCATTTTGAACGGTACTATTCATTAAAGTCTTCACGCTTTTCCCTTAAAGGCCGAGGGAAGTACTATCAAATTAAAATGGTAGAAAGCTCAATGGCGCGAATGTTAAGCGTTAACGTCATTCGTGTCCTTCAGATCATCAGAAATCTCCTGATTTCTAAATATTCAAAAACTTAGTTTAAAATACATTAATAAAGAGTTGATAATAATTTTGTTTACTACACCGTATTTGTTCATCATTTCCGAAAATGTATATAGTATTTATTAGCGGTTATTTTTAATATAGAAAGAAAAGGAATCCCTACTTTTTGATATTGGGCTCTATTTACGCTGTTAACCTAGCGTACTCTAAAGTGAATTCTGTAAACGTATGAATTGGAAAAAATCTTCGTTTTTAAACAGCCTAAGGCCTTATATTCTATAATTACCCCCTCAATTTCATAAAAATTATACCTCACTACCCTTCCGTGAAGCTGTATATTTGAAATATGAATTATTACTAATTAGCAATCTAAGATGAAAAGATATTACCAACCAATATGCAAGGTTTTAGCATGTGTTTCTGTAATGTTGTACACACAGGAATCATTTGCTCAAACCGCAGTTTCCGTCGACTTTCAAACACAACGCTACTTAGAAGATGTGTCTGAATTGGATCGAAAAAAATACTTCAATATGCACATGGTCGCAAACAAAGACCTTAATGATGAAGATATGGAGGTCATCAATAATTGGGGGCTTACACAAGGCCGATCATTTTGGGGTGCTTTTGGTAGATATAAAGATTATATCAGTAAAAATAATGTTTTCCCTATTGCCTCACAGGTTGAAAAAGAAGGAATCAACAATATCAATTACACCAAACAACAAGATTATTATAAACACATTTCACGTCAGCTTGTAGTGACAGATCACCCAGCCGCTATGATCCGAATGGAGATGAATACAGAAGAAGCGGGACAATTTGCTGCACAATATTTCAAACACTTTTATGAAGATGCTACTCGTCCAATGTATTATGAACCGGTCAATGAACCATTTGTTCATGCAGATGAGTACCAGGAAAATGGAAAGTATACTGAAGCAGAAGTAAGAAGAAAAACGGCTGAATATTTTAAAGAAATCGGTAAAGCTTTTGATGAGCAAGGAGTTGATACAAAAGTAATAGGTTACTCTTCTGCTTGGCCATCAATGGAACTTTGGGACTTCGAACATTGGCAAACTCGTATGAAAATGTTCATGGATGTGGCAGGTGACTATATGGACGGTTTCTCTACGCACTTATATGATGGTATTAATGTAACAGGTCAAGATACTGAAAGATCTGGTAGTAATGCTGATGCTATTCTTGATTTGATTGAAACCTACAGTTATATCAAATGGAATGAAATCAAGCCTCATGCTATTACTGAATATGGAGGTATCTCAAAAGGTTTTGGTGATACTTACACAGATATTGAAAGCATTCAAACAGTACGCTCTATCAACCACATGATTTTTGGTTTGATGGATAGGGAAGATCGATTGATGATTTCTATTCCATTTATCACGGGTAAATCACCTTGGCATTGGGGTAGCAATTTTGAACCTTATGGTGCTGATTTATGGCGTCCGGTGAAATCTTCTGTTGTAAATGGAGTACCAACTGAATTTGAACTAACAGCCAAAAAAGATTTCTTCAATCTTTGGGATAATGTTCAAGGTAAACGTGTCCGATGTTCTTCATCGAATCCTGATGTATTTGTACAAGCTTTTGTAGATGGAAAAACTGCGTACATCTGTTTGAATAATATAGATACAGAGAACCAAGATGTCGCTCTTCAGTTTGTTTCTTCAATGGGAAATTTTCAAAACGTAAACAAGAGAAGTTTAAAGATCTACCAAAATGAAAACCCGATTTACAATGATGAGGACTTAACTGAAATTCCATCAAGCATAACAATTGAACCTCATGAAACAGTAGTGCTGACTTATACACTTGACCGTGAAGTAACATTTAGTCAAAAAGCTGTAAGGAAAGAATATTACTCTAAGACCTACATGCAAGAGATTGAAGCCAACAATACTATGGAATTTGACTTCAATGATGTTAATGAACTTTCTACGGAGGGTGAAGCAAGGTTGAGGATGGCTATCGGTAGAAAGCATGAAATGTCTAAAAAACCAATGGTGAAAATCAATGGTGTAAAAATCAATGCCCTTGAAAATTGGAAAGGTTATGATCAGGCAGACAGAGAAGACTTCTTTGGGGTCATTGAAGTGCCGATTCCTTACCAATTATTGAAAGCTAATAATACGGTAGAGTTGAAATTTAGTGATGAGGGTGGTACTGTGAGTTCTGTAGTTCTTTCCGTAAATAGTATTCATACTTTAGGAAATAGATTCCCTTTCAATGGAAGTAACTACCAATTACCTCAGAAAATTGAGGCAGAAGATTTTGATATTGGTGGTCAAGGTATTGGTTACTTCTCTCTGGACGACATTAATAATTCAAAGCAATACCGTTTATCAGAAGGCGTCAATATTCAAAAAAATGACTCCAACTTCGATATCATTCTTGAAGAGGGAGAGTGGACTTCTTACAGCATTGATGTACCTGAAAATGCCACTTACACACTTTCTCTTTCAGGAAAAAGTACAACCGACAATGCGAAAGTTTCCATTACTTCAAATAATGAAGCACTAGGGGAAATAATTACGCTGAACAATGTGGATCAAACTATCAGCGAAACCACATTAGAACTTCCCGCAGGTCAATATCCGATTCAAATGCTATCAGAAATGGGCACATCAGTGATTGACTTTATTGAAATCAATAACGGTCAAACACTTTCTGAGGCTATCTCATTTACTTCTAATAATACAGAAATCAAAATGGGAGAAGTCAACACCTTTGATTTAACTTACACTACTTCTGATGATAGAGATATTATTGTGGAATTGTGGGGTGATGCCTTCTTATTAGGGCAAGCGAAAGTCAATGTAGCAAAAGGTACTGGCAATATCAGTGTAGATCTAAATGTTTTTGCTGAACCACTCAATTATGAAAATGTTGAGGTAGTCGCGAAGGTCTTAAAGTCAAATACATATACGAGCCTTGCTGAAGCAATAATGACAGAGTTTGAGTTTAACCCTATTTTATCGATTGGAGATGACTTAAATAATGAAGAAAACATTACTATTTTCCCTAACCCTACAACAAATCAACAGTTGATGGGCATCAAAGGCAATAGTAAAATTTATAAAATTGAGGTAATGGATACAAAAGGAAAATTGTTTGATCAATTTGACTACCCGGTTCCAAACACTCAGGTAAACTTCAAACTAACAGACCACTACTCTAAGGGGATTTATCTGATTAGAGTGTATGGTGAAAAAGAAAATTTCATTAAAAAAATTCTAATACAATAAAATGAAAACAAACAAACCCTTAGGGTTTTTCAGAGGGATGCTACTGATCGGTAGCATTCTTTTCTGTTCTAACCTTTTTGCACAAACAACTATTGAACTCCAGCAATCTAGAGTAAAGTTGGACATTAATGAGCAATGGTCTTTTTACAGAGGTGAACAAGATGAAAATGTAGTGACTACTACTGCTTTTGACGATTCTAAATGGGAAAAGGTCAATGTACCTCACAGTATGAAACTGTCTTCAAACGAGTTAGACAACAGTACGGATTCCTCTTTCCAGAAAACGTTCCACCGTTATATTGGTTGGTATAGAAAAGAATTAAAGGTAGAAGCGAACGCCAGTCAAAAAGTATTCTTAGAGTTTGAAGGAGCTCATCAGCATACGAAGCTTTGGATCAATGGAAAGTATGTAGGAGAAGATATGGTCAGTGGTTTTACACCCTTCCATTTTGATGTTACTAATTTTGTCCATAAAGACGGTAAACCCAACACAATTGTATTAAGCGTAGACAATAGATTAAATCCTAATATCCCACCTGATGGAGATCGAAGAGATTATATTTTATTTAGTGGCTTATACAGAGATGTTTATTTAGTGGTAAAAAACCCATTGAACATCACCTTCAATTGGGAAGATAAATATGCAGGTATTTTTATTACTACACCTACGGTATCTAAAAATAATGCAACAATCAATATCAGATCCACGGTAAGAAATGAGCAAAATACTGCCGTTGCTGCTAAAATTGAACAACGTATCGTTGATAAGGACGGTTATGTGATTGCTAAAGCCGTTGATCAACATAAAATATCGGCTAATAGCGATCATACATTCCAACAAACAACGGGTATTACTGAAAACCTTCATCTATGGTCCATTGATGACCCTTACTTATATAGAGTACAAACTTTAGTATACCAAGACAATCAATTGATGGATATGGTAGAAAATCCATTAGGGGTAAGAAAATTCGAATTCATTGACGGAAAAGGCTTTGTACTTAACGGTACGCCTGTAGAATTAATTGGAGTAAACAAGCATCAGCAATACCCGTTTGTAGGTGATGCCGTTGCCAATAGTTTACACCGAAAAGATGCTGAACAGCTAAAAGAAACAGGTTATAATGTAGTGCGCTTAGCACACTACCCTCATGATAATTCATTTATTGAAGCATGTGATGAGTTAGGAATTCTATTGATTGAAGAAGCTCCTTCATGGATTCATTTTGTGGAAGGAGAATGGTTTGATAATCTAGAGTTGGCGACAAGAATTATGATTCGTAATCATAGAAACAACCCTTCCATTCTGATGTGGAGTGGCGGATTAAACCATAGAGGTCCCGTAGAGAGATTACATTATGCTTGTAAAGAGGAAGATCCTACAAGAATGACAGGTTCAAACGGTGCGCCTTGGACAGGGCCTGTTCACTCGGGTATTTGTGATATCTATACTCCAATGGATTATCAAAATATGCCAGTTACTGAAAATGATTTCTCTTTCTTATGTGAACACGGTTCATCTTATGATGCTTTGAAGAACCAATTCGAAGTATCGAAATCAAAAGCTTCAGCCAATCGTTTTGGTGTAGCACTTTGGACCGCTCACGATTATTTCTCTTTCCAAAAAGATTGGGGAATGCAACCGAGAAGACCTTTCTCTATTTACAGAGTTCCAAATCCGGTCAACTTCTGGTACAAGTCTGAAATGACCACTACACCAATGGTTTATATCGGAGATGAACGAGCTAGTAGAGACAATAAAGTAGTGGTTTTCAGTAACTGCGATGAGGTAGAACTTTATAACAACGGTAAATTAGTAGCAAAGCAGAAGCCGGATGATGATCCTAACAGAAGCCACTGTAATTCACCTTCCTATACTTTCTTACTGAATGAAGAGAAAGGTGATTTGAAAGCGAAAGGATTTATCAGAGGTGTTGAAGTGGCTGATTTCACCCTCAACAAATACGGTAAAGCTTATCAATTGAAATTAGAAATTGAAGAGCAAAACACCCCTATCCTTGCAAGTGGTTCAGACATGAGAATGGTAAGAGCATATATCTTGGATAAAAATGGAAACCACGTTGTCAATAATGAATCGATGGTTTCATTTAAAATTGAAGGTGAAGGTATCCTTGTAGGAGATGCTGAAATTGGAGCAAATCCAAACAAAGCCTATTGGGGTACAGCTTCTATTGTATTACGATCTACTTTAAAAGAAGGTTCATTTAAAATCACCGCTAAAGCAAAAGGCTTAAAGCCTGCAACGATTGAAAGTAAAACAGTGTCTTACAATAAAGATATTCGTCAACAACGAATCAAAGAGGCATTAAACTATCCTATCGTAAAAGTGGATATGGGTGGAGATGATCAGTTATTACAATTCGGGTGGAACCGTTGGGATGGCACATCAAATTCTGCTTACACTTTAAAAGAATATGATAATGCTGAAGTTTTAGTCAGTGCTAAAAATGGAAAATTAGAGTGGAATACTGCTTTTGGGTTATTAGGTAATCAACCATACTTAGCCATGGATGCAGTGAAGGTAAAAGGTGATGATCAGTTGGAAGTTACATTCAAAAACTTACCAAAGGGTACTTACGAAATTATTACTTACCATCATTCGATTAAAGTACTCGCAAGAGTAAAAGGAACGGCAATTTTAGAGAAGAAGTTAAACACATATCAAATTGTTGCAAATGACAGCAAAGGTAAAAGAACCGTTGTAAACGCTATTGAACCCACAAGTGGTACCAAACTAGGTAACCTCTACCCTGCCAAAGCAAAATTTGTGATTACTTCTGATGGAAGTGGTGATGTAAAATTAACATTACAAAATCATGCACAAGATGTTCCAGTGGTTTTAAACGGATTTGAATTAAGACAGATCAAAGCGAATACCTCTGCAAAAGAATTATAAGAAAAATAGTAATAATATTTCATTTCATAAATTGTGTTTCCCTCCTAGACTTTTAGACTAGGAGGGATTTTTTATTTCGTTAAATTGTCAATACATCTAGTCTATTGACTTTGAGTTGGAAAGTGAGACCAATGATAAAATACCCCCACAAGCTTTTTTTTAGGGGTTGGTGTTCTGTTGTGATAAGTTGAAAACTTATGATAATTCTAAGTAACGCCTACGGCTTAATACTGAGAACAGTGTGGGAGGTAATAGAAAAATGATTGAACAATTTTTGGATAGGGTGGTGAGGGATTTTAAAACTAAGCAGACGTATTCTTCATAATGAAACAAGCCAATCTACTTGTGGGGTAGATTGGCTTGGTTTGTTGTTATAAGTTTGGAAACTTAAACAATAATATAGTTCGTAATGACACTAGCACTTAACATTACGAACAGTGGAGATAGACTTAGAACAGTGGGGAAATTCAATCAGTTCTTTCAAGAAAACATCGGTAAATAAAAAAAGCCCAGCATTGCTGCAAGGCTTCTCTAAATTCATATATATTTTCTACTTAACAGATAGTACTTTATCTTTTTTCAATTTATTCAAGAGGTTATCAAAAAAAGTATCTAACCCTGTATTACTTTCATCATCACAAGTTTTCCCTACTCTGAAAAAATAAAAATCAAATTCCTCTTTATCATACCCAGAGTTTCGAGACATCATATGATAACACAACTTATAGGATCTCTCGTCCTCTGAATTTGGGTCAAATGACTTTTCTCCTATTAAAAAAACATCATTCTTAGTAATATCAAAGTCATTCATATTTGATAAGAGTATCCCATTTTCAGGAAAAACAAATCTTCGCTTATTACCCTCATTAAAATTTCCTCCATCCTTACAGCCGTTTACTATCACATACCAATCGGCTGTTGGTTCTGAAAAAACATATTCATTGGGTGATTCTGTGTTTACACAACTTAAAAACACAAACAATAACATACTAATCCGGGTCATAATCTGTCTGTACTTTATCTCTTGTAACATTTGTTCCTGTATTCTGATTTTTAGGGCTTAAATCGGTAAATATCTTATTCCAAGCATCTAACTCATACCAAGTACCATTCCCTAAGGAAATACCCTTAAAAGTATCGTCATCATTGAAAATAATAAAGAAATTAAACTGCTGCATCCTTTCATTTCCTGCAAAATTCAATTCGGTCATTGGACCTAATGCTTCATTGAACATCGCATCTGGTCCAGACACTCCAAAAAACAGCTTATTATCTTCTGCATCCGTAAGGTATGTTTCATTTGAAGGGAATCTATCTCCCTTTATTAAACCTGTTACTTGAAATTTGTTCTGATTATCTGTCATTTGCTTGAATGTTATATTCAGTTTCACATCAATATCTGCAACAAAGGGTTGCAATATTGCAAGAGGTTCAGCATTACCACCTGCATAATGATAATTCATAGTTCCATTAGCATAATTGAAGCTTTCAAATTTTGCTGCGGAAAAGTCTGCATCCCCCGTCCATAATGACCAAGAACCGTAAGCTTGTCTTTTCACATCTGCATCCCCTGTTAGGCTTAAAGTAACTTTACTACCTATTCTAAACTTCTCATTAAGATCTGAACCTGGGTTCACTTTGTCTCCAAAACCTCTATTCTCACCATCTCCGTGAAAACCACCACCAAAATCATCAAAAGGTGCAAATGCATAATTATGGATTGATACTCTTTCTAACCCTTCTAATTCTCTGGAATCAATCACTCTATTTTCACTGAAAGCATAAGGACTATTCCAAGGGTAAGATTTCGTAAGTGGGTCTATTGCAAAGAACCTTCCAATACGTGGGTCGTGCATTCTGTACTTAAAGTTTACGCTATTTCCCTCTCCTTTTACCTCTGAATCGGTTTCTTGACCTTGAAACCCATACCTATACCCCTCACTACCGCTATTCCTAGCCGTAATCTTCAACCCAAAAGGATAGTAATCACTATATGAAAGAACGTGTCCTGCATCCGAATATGTCACAAGAACGTTGCCAAGGTGGTTGCTTAGCTCATAACGACGGTGTCCTAGACCGAGCTGGGTTTGGAGGGTGTCTTCTGGGACGTACTGCCCCAGTCGGCTACTGCCGTAGATCGGAATTTCGGCGAGTTGAAGGGGGATGTATTCACCTTCGGATTTTTTGAGGGTGTCGCTGTAAACGCCCATAATGTTTCCGCTGGCGTCTCGGACATAGAGGGTGTTGATCTCTCTGTCAGGTGTGGAGACGAATTTGGTTATGCGGTTGCCGGAGGCGTCGTAGCGGTATTTGACCGTTTTTTGAGGATCCTGAGGGCTTGTTTTGAAATTGCCGGAGGTGTCCAAGAAGTCAGAGACTTGTGCATAATGCTCCGAGCGTTCTACTTTCCCTTGGATATTCCAGTAGATGCGGACTTTCTCTGAGCGGTCAGCTATCAGGTTGCCGATGGCGTCGTAAATGTAGTTGTTGTTTACTTGGGAGTGGAAAATGTTGGTACTGTCGGGAACTCCTGTTGCATTGTTGGTTACTCGCTTCAGGCGGTTGGTGTTGGGATAGTAATCATACGACAGGTCGTGCATCTCCGCTTCATCCAAAGTGTTACGATGCAGGGTCATCAGATTGCCGTTGGCATCATAAGAATAAGAAGCTATTTGCTTATGGGCTTCTCCCTCTTGTTCTTTAGAGGCAGTGCGGATTCTATTGAGCTGATCGTATTGATAATGGACGCTGAGTACGTCTGTTGGCAAGGAGTCCGTGACGATGCCTGTTGCTTGTGGAAGCAGGGTGATCATCTGTGAGATATTGCCGTTGTACAGGTCTCGATCTGGGGATGTACTCAGCTGTGAATTGATGGATCCCATCGCTGAACCGATTGGCTGATAGTCGTTATTGTGATACGCTAAAGCATACGCAAAGGCATCGGGTTCGTCTTCCGACAGCCCTAGGTTGACGCCTTTGATCCACCCTTCCAAGGTGTAGTAATAATCTACGCTCTGACTGTTGTAGTTACCCAAAATCACCTGTGCCAATGGTCCGTGAGGATAGTAGATATAGGTGGCTTCCAATACTTTCTGATGTCCGTCACGTGAAGTGTGCACCTCCATCAAGCGGTTGTCGGCATCGTAGACATAGTGATGGATAAACTGGTCTTTTAGACCTTTATTGAAGTAGACCTTGTTCACATTGCCACTCACGAGGTCGTAATCATAAGCGACCTTGCGGAAAGTGAGGGTGTCTTCGGGGTTGTGCTGGAAGATGGTTTTTACATTGCCGTGAGGGTCGTAGTCGTAGACTGTAATGGCGGGCTCGTCTGAAATGCCGTTGTCACTGCCATTGCTTTTGACCCATGCTACTCTGTTTTTGAGGTACAGCCCCTCGTAATCAGCATCTTCTCTTAAGACTTGACGGTTGGAGGCGGGAAGATCTTCGGTATGGTCGTAATAGGTATGCGTGACCTGTGAAATCCCTTCCGATGGGAAGGTGATATTGTTGACTTCCGCTTTGATAAGGGCCTCTGTTACAGTAATTGAACCCGTGGAAGACAACTGTCCCGCTTCAATCACCCTTCCCAGGTCATCGAATTTAGAATAGGCAAAATTCCCCTCCTCCTTCTGCTTTGCATTCTGAGAGAAACGTAGTCTTCCCAATCGGTCGTACCAGAACTCGGTGACTCCAGCATCAGGGGTACTCTGCCAGATGAGCTGATTGAGGGCATTGTACCTGTAAACGGTTTTCAGTTGATGATCGCCTAGTCCTTGATCCTGATATACTACACCTTTCGGCGGTACGGTCTGAATCAAGTTGCCTACCAAATCATAGTAATACAAAGTATAATGATGCTCACGCTGTGGAATACGGGCAATATGCTGTTCTGATAGATTATTGATACAGCGGTTGATGGCTTCCTGTTTGGCACGTTCGAGCTCTTGCTGGAAAGCTTGTTGCGCTTCAGCGTAAATTAGCTCTGTATAATGGTTGTAGACATTGATACTGCACAAAGAGGCGTAATAACTATTGCTTACTGAGTTTTTGATCATTTCTGCTAGCGGACCATTATCGTAGTCAAAAATACCTCCTTTGCGGTTTTCATAGGTGTAAGACAGCATAGTCAGCGGACAATCGTTACGTTTGAAAAGTGCCCTGTTACCTAAACTATCCGCTAAATAATCAGTATTATGCAGTTCTAAACGCGTAGGGTAGCCTGCTCGCTTAGCAGTACTGTAAAGCTGTGCATTGTGCAGTGGCCAATAGGAGATCAAGTCTTTATTAGCAAGTTCGATGCCCTGATAAAGTTTGATTCTTTTTTGGAGCATCTCTAGAATCAGCTGGTTTTGATTGGGGTGTTCGTTGCTGATGCCTAGGGCGGATTTCCAGAGGGGTATTGGAAATTGAAGGGATGTTTATGAATAACCCCCACAAGTTTTTTGGGATTGTGGGGGTTAGTTTTTTTTTATAGAGATTGGAAGTTTATATTTCATAGACTCCGTTATATTACTTTCAACCTCTCTACATTGTATTCGCTATTTCTTTAACTTCTTCAATAGATAAACCTGTACCTTCAGCCACTTGTTCAATTGATAAGTTCATTTGAAGGAAGTTTTTAGCAGTTTCAATGGCTTTTTTCTTCTCTCCAATTTCCTGTCCTATTTCCCTCTCCTTAATAATCGCCTCCATCTCCAAAGTACGTTCCCTGCTTGCTTCTTCCATCAGGTTGATAATATGTTTTTTATAGCTTACTTGTTCGGATTTTGACATCTTATCTACTTTTAAAATTTCTTTGGCTTGTTCTAGACCTTTTGCTTTAAAGTTGTCTTTAATTTCGTTGTTTTTGAAATAATAAATCCATTCGTCAAGGGTATTTCTGGCTACATCATCAAATTGATTTACCTTAATGATGTAATATTCGGGAAATAAATCAGAAGGGGTTTTATCTTCTCCTAAAAATACTTTTTGTTTGCCTGATAGTTCTAAGGCATCATTCTGATAAATACCTTGAAAATTAGTCTTACCATGATAGACGTAATCGGCTCCTTGTCCTAAGTCAAAGTATACAATATTTACGGAATAAACCTTTTTGATATGGTGATAAGGTTGCCCTAATGAAATATACTCCATAAGCACTTTTGATGTGCCGTAAAGCATGCGTTGAAAATAGTTATATTCTAATTGATTTTGTACTTCGACAATAACGTATTCGCCTTTTTGGTTTTTGACTAGAATATCAACACGATTGAATTTATCTAAGGCGGTTTCTTGGTTTCCTTCACTTTCTAAAATACTATCGATAGTGATGTCTTCCTGCATTAATTCTGAAAGAAATCCTTCTAAAACTACATAATCCGCCTTATTTCTTAAGAGGCGTTTCATTGCCCAATCAAAACGTATTAAATCATTTTTCATAATAGTACCTTATTTTTTTGTGAGGGAAATTTTGGTGTTTCCGGGGGTAAAGGTAAGTATTTTTGTAAAAACAGACCAACCTGATTTTTGGATGAGGTTGGTCTGTTTTTTTGGGGTGATAAGTTGGAAACTTATACAAGTGGAGGAGACACCTTTTCCCATTACTATGAGCCCCTCTTTCCCATGAGTAGGAGACAATTCCTTTTTGTTGCAATCGTAGGTCCCGGCACGTACACACTGTACATGCCGGAACGTACAGGGTGCTAGTGCTAGGACTTACACACTGTAAGTGCTACTATGTACATGATGTAAGTCCTAGCACTTGCATGGCTTTAATGCGTAATTACTACAAAATGGATTGATTTTATGCGGGTTATGCTTATTTCAAACCACATTTTAATGCTAATTTTAATATGCAAACAAGCCAATCTACGTGAGGGTAGATTGGCTTGTTTTGTTTTTTTAAGTTACAAACTTAAACTGTGGGAAAGTTCGTAGTGACGCCTGTCAGCTTAGCACAACGAACAGTTGGGTTCTTTTTAATGCTCGTAACCTTTCTCCAGCATATAATCCATTTACATCAATAAATTTAACAGGAATATTTCGAGTAAATTGAAATTACTTGACTTTTAAGTCAATTCCTACGAACATTGGGAGAACCCTATTTTTTTTAAAAAAATGTCAAAATCATCACTTATTTCAACCCAAACTTCATCATCTTTATATTCCTCTAGATGTATTACTGACACATTACCTCTTGAATAATAAAGAGCAATAGGAGAAGATATATCGGTATGTCCTATTATTAAAGCTTTTTGTAAATCAATAGCACCAGGGTTAATTCCATCCTGATAAGAACCTACAAATGCATCAACATCATCTTCGCTGTTGAGTTTTAATATTGATAATGTTTCCATTTTTATATCATCTAAATCATATAATTCTGGGCAAAAACAATTTTTATTAAAAAGTCGGTCAAAATATTTTTTTGATGGCGTTTTCCATCTATTTGCTTCTATTAAACAAATTAATTGTTGAGGTAATTCCAATTTGTTAATTATCATATTTATTAATTTTCAATTTTCGGAGTGATTTTCATATTAGGAAAAGCTCTTCTTAGAGATGAAATCATTTTAGACTTAATTTCTTCATTTGGAAAGACACTTCTTCCTAAACCATTTTGTCTATTAAACTGTCTTGTAACACTACTTGATTTAAATCCTACTATCAATTCTTTTGATGATCTGTAATGTAATGTAAATGCCACATTATCCTTAAAACTACCTTTACTATTTGTTAATACAGTCCTATGCCCTGTATTTCTTCCTACTAGATTGTGAGGTACTTGACCATTTGATAATCGAGTACTACCACTTGGCTGGTAAGTAATTCTTCCATTTTTAACATTATATACTCCTGAGAAATATGTTGTTTCACTTGGTGAATAACCAGGAAAAGCTTTTTTACTTCCATAATATCCAGATTTTGGAGAAAAACCTTTTGCCCCCTTAGGAGCTCTAATCAGTAACCCCCCGCTTGATACTTCAATAGCAGTCTGAGCTGTAAACAACATCAAATTAATCATTTTTTCATCAGCTATAGCATCTTCTGACCGTAATGAATATATCTCATCAGTTAATGGATTTAGTTTCATCAATATATTTCCACTTTCAATTCCATAATATTCTCCAACAGTTTGGTTCCTGAAACTTAAATATTCTGTGGGATCAGAAACATAAAGATTATCACCTTGTAAAATTTTATTCTCATCCTTTATTCCATTCCATTTTACTATTTGATCAATAGAAGTACCATACTCTTCAGCAATCTTAGTTAAATTATCTCCTTTTTTAACTTTATGACTCCTTGGTGGATCTGGGCAACTAGTACAATCACCATTTGGATCACCTAATGCAATTGGACTATTATCAAATGAAGTTTAAGGACTTTGCCAAGGGTGAACAACAGGATCAATACTCAACCATCTGCCAATCACAGGATTATATTGCCTGAATAAAGTAGTGTAAGTTTGAGCACTTCCGAGCTCTCCAGATGGATTTTTCTCCATCCCATTAAACCCATACCTATACCCCTCACTACCGCTACTCCTAGCCGTAATCCTCAACCCGAAAGGATAGTAATCACTATATGAAAGAACGTGTCCTGCATCGGAATACGTCACAAGAACGTTGCCAAGGTGGTTGCTTAGCTCATAACGGCGGTGTCCTAGACCTAGCTGGGTTTGGAGGGTGTCTTCTGGAACGTACTGCCCCAATCGGCTACTGCCGTAGATGGGGATTTCGGCAAGCTGTAATGGAACGTATACGGGCTGACCTCCTTCGGTTTTGAGAGTGTCGCTGTAAACACCCATAATGTTTCCGCTGGCGTCTCGAACATAGAGGGTGTTGATTTCTCTTTCAGGTGTGGAGACGACTTTGGTTATGCGGTTGCCGGAGGCATCGTAGCGGTATTTTACTGTTTTTTGAGGATCCTGAGGGCTTGTTTTGAAATTGCCGGAGGTGTCCAAGAAGTCAGAGACTTGTGCATAATGCTCCGAGCGTTCTACTTTGCCTTGTATATTCCAATAGATGCGGACTTTCTCTGAGCGGTCGGCGATCAGGTTGCCGATGGCGTCGTAAATGTAGTTGTTGTCGGCTTGGGAGTGGAAAATATTGGTGCTGTCGGGCGCTCCAGTTGCACTGTTGGTTACTCGCTTCAGACGGTTGGTGTTGGGATAGTAATCATACGACAGGTCGTGCATCTCCGCTTGCTCTAAGGTATTACGTTGCAGAGTCATCAGATTGCCGTTGGCGTCATAAGAATAATTCGCCATTTGTTTACGTCCTGCTCCGTCTTGCTCCTGTGATGCATTGCGAATTCTGTTGAGTTGATCGTATTGGTAATGAACACTGAGTACATTTGTTGGCAAGGAGTCTGTGATACTTCCCGTGGTTTTGGGAAGCTGCGTGATCATCTGAGCAATATTACCGTTATATAGATTATGCTCAGATGAGGTCTTCAGCGGTGATTGAATGGTAGAGGCTATCGGCTGATAGTCGTTGTTATGATAACCTAAGGCATAAGCAAAGGCATCGGGTTCTTCTTCGGATAGGCCTAGATTAACACCTTTGATCCAACCTTCTAAGGTATAATAGTAATCTAATGTTTGCACACTATAACTCCCCAAAATCACTTGAGCCAACGGGCCATGAGGGTAGTAAATATAAGTGGCTTCTAAGGCTTCCAAATGACCGTCACGGGAGGTGTATACTTCTAAAAGGCGATTGTCAGCATCGTAAACATAGCGATGAATAAGTTGATCTTGCTGTCCTTTATTAAAATACACCTTGTTTACGTTTCCACTTACGAGGTCGTAATCATAGGCAACCTTGCGGAAAGTGAGGGTATCTTCGGGGTTGTGCTGAAAGATCGTTTTTACGTTGCCATGCGGGTCGTAGTCGTAGACTGTAATGGCGGGCTCAGATGAGAAACCATTGTCGCTGCCACTGCTTTTGACCCATGCTACTCTGTTTTTGAGAGGGGGATTTTTGGAGTAAAAGAAGCCCCTACAAGTTTATTGGCTCGTGGGGGGGGGGATAAGTTGAAAACTTATACAAGTGGATAGTTCTAAGTAACGTCTACGGATTGATAATGAAAACATTGAAAAAACAACTCCCAATAATTGTTGACTTATTAAAGTTTTTATCTCTAATATTTAAAGTTTCTTGACCAAACAGTAAGTGGTTTGTCCTTTGGGGTAATCTTTCAATTCACCATAAACCATATAACCTTGCTTCTCATAAAAAGGACGTGCTTGAAAACTCAATGTTTCAGTACGCATATATTCAAAGCCTTTATCTATTGCATATTCTTCTGCTGAAGCCATCAATTGGGTTCCAACTCCCATACCACGTGCCTCCTCAGAAATCCATAGCAATTCAATGATACAATAATTCCAGAATGCACAAGCTCTTATTCCTCCTAACACTTTACCATTATCATTTTTTACAAAGACTGCAAACTTGGTATCCTTTTCAAATACAACTTCATCTGGTATAAAATTTTGATTGTAGGTTTCGATTCCTTTACTGATGGTTTTTAAATCATCTTTACTGGGTTCTGATGTTACTTCGATATTCATATTAAGCTATTATTTACTTCTTTTATTTTAATGATAAAAATTCCCTTGGATTATCATTTAATCAAAACATTCAAATATAGCATCAAATTCGTTGAATAAGTTTTTGCAAGATTTTCATCAACTAAAATTGATGAAAATTGGTACATTTACATAATAAGATATTCATCTTAAGACACTGACTTCAATTTTATTTTTTAGAAGTATGAATAAGAGATTTTTTAGTGTAATTATTAGTTTTCTCTTAATTACACCTATTTTTTCAAATGCTCAAGAAGACAAAAAACCTAATATTTTAATTATTAATGTAGATGATATGGGTTGGACTGATGTAGGGTACATGGGTAATGATGTCTACCATACACCCAACATTGATCAACTTTCAAAGGAAAGTATAATTTTTATGAATGGGTATGCTGGTGCTGCTAATTGTGCGCCGTCTAGAGCTTGTTTACTCACTGGTCAGACTACAACACGTCATGGTATTTATACTGTTGGGCCATCTACTAGAGGTGAAGTTTTTACACGAAAAATTGAACCTATCAAAAACCATGTGCACTTACCAAAAGAAGCCTTAACTATTGGTAATATTTTCAAGCAAAATGGTTATCAAACGGCTGCTTTTGGAAAATGGCATGTGAGTAGAAAAGCAGAAAATTATGGTTTCGATTATGCAAGAGGAACAAGCCACCAAGGGCACCCTCCATCATACATTAGTCCTTATAAACTTACTAATCTAGAAGATGGACCAAAGAGAGAATACTTAACGGATAGAATTACCGATGAAGTGATCCATTACTTAAAAAATGAAAGAAAAAATGAGCAACCATTTTTAGTTTATTTACCGTATTATGCCGTTCATACTCCATTGATGGCAAAGCCTGGTACTGCTAAAAAATACAAAGGGAAAAAGCAACTTGATGGTGCTCCTTTAAATCCTCAATATGCAGCATTGGTTGAAAATACAGATTGGAATATAGGACGGTTACTGGATGTTCTTGATGAATTAAAATTGACAGACGATACAATTATTATATTCACTTCAGATAATGGCGGAATCTATTCAATCTCTCATCAATTAGGTTTAAGAGCTGGTAAAGGTTCTTACTATGAAGGAGGGCTTAAAGTACCTATGCTTTTCAAGTGGAAAGGACATTGGGAGGCTGGTAAAAAGGTGGACACCAAAGTGACGCAACTTGACTTCTTACCTACACTTGTAGAAATTACTAATAGTAAAATGCCTGAAAATTATATCGTAGATGGCAATTCTATCGCACCGCTTCTGACTGGAAAAGGAAAATTTAACGATAAAAGGTCATTGGTCTATCACTTCCCTATTTATTTACAAGCTTATGAAAAAGGGGGAGATGATGCCAGAGATGCACTTTTCAGAACAAGGCCTGGAACTGTTGTCATCCAAGGAGATTGGAAATTACACTACTATTATGAAGACCAGAAAATGGAGCTTTACAATTTGGTAAAAGACCCTTCGGAGCGTCATAACGTAGCAGATAAGTATTCTAAACGTGCCAATAAGATGTATCAATATTTACAAGATTGGTTAAAAGAAAGAGATGGAAAAATTCCTACGCAACCCAATCCTAAGTATGATGCTGAAAAAGAACAAGCTGAATTGCAAAAATACCTTTAGAGCAGTTCTCGAAATCTGAAGAAAAAAATGGCCCGCTAGGAAGTTATATTACTATATCCTAGCGGGCCATGGTATATATTTATAATGATAAGTACCAAGACAAAATTATATACCACTAATTCCATTTATTGTTTTGCGATTACTGCTTTCAAAAAACTTTAAATAGAACCACTATTTATACGTTTTTTAGCGTTGTACTCACAAAAAATAAATAAGAATTAACTATGATTTATTTTTGTCTTAGTACTTATTAGAACCAAACCGTGAATTCAGATCCTTCATCAATTGAAGAAATAACCGTCAATCGGCCTTTGTTATTTCGCATAATTTGTCTCGATAAACTTAGCCCAATACCTGTATGTCCTTTTTTGGTTGTGAAGAAAGGAACAAAGATTCTTGCTAAAGCATCCGTTTCAATTCCAGAACCATTATCAACGACTTGAAGCACCGGTCGGTTGGTTTGATCATCCTGTTTACAGATAATACTTACCTTTCCATTTTCCTTCCCTTCTAGTTCTTCCAAAGCATTTTTGATGAGGTTTTGAATCACATCACTTAATTGTTGAGGGTCGGAAGTGACCATCAAACCTTCAACCTGTATGTCTAGTTCAATCTCAATTCCTTTTTCGATACTGATCGGTTCATATTGGATCAATATCTCCTTGCAAAGTTCACTTAGGTTGATATGTTTAGGTTCACTTTCTCTTAAATGAGCCATCACTCTGAAGTCCTCTGCCAATTTTGACATCTGATGACTTCTTTGCTGGATGGTATTTAATGCAAGATTTAAATCTTCAAAATCTTCAGCTGTTGGAATTTCAGATCGCTCTAAAATTCCTTCTTTTATATATTCTAATTCGGCACTTACAGTATCACTCAAAGAAGAAATAGGTGCCATCGCGTTCATGATTTCATGCGTCAAAACAGTAATTAATGACTCCCATGCTTTGATTTCTACTTTCTCTAGCTCTTCCGCTACTCTCGTAATGTTGAATACATTGATGACTTCACCCTTTACATAGACTGTCATCTTCTGAATTAGTACTTTGTCTACATTATATTTCCCCTTCAACTCACATTGATAACTTTCAATGTCATCATCATTTGTAAAAATGGTGTAAAGTGCAGGAAATGCCTCTTTAAAATCTAAAATATTGGCAGTTTTAATACCTGAAAAAAGTCGTTTTGTCGTCAAATTAGAGAAAACCACTTTTCCGGAAGGATCAAAGGCTATTAATCCCGAATCCACATGCTGGGCAATACTTTTATAAAACATTAAATCAGACTCTCGGTTGGACCTTAATTCCTTAAAACGGTCCAATGCAGAAGTCAATGACTTATTGAGTTCATTTTGAATATCACCTGAAGCGTTTACTGAAAAAGTCTGTGTAAAATCGTCGTAGTTAATAGCGTCTAAAAACTTCTTCATTTCAAATGCAATACCACTTAATTTTTGAATCAACAGATACACTTGATAAGAAAGTAATCCAAAAATAAATATGGTGGTCGCCAAGTATTCTTTCAACAAGAAAAAACTCAGGGCAATTGCTGTTAAAACGAGAAGAAAAACTCTAAGTGATACTTGAAGTTTGAATTGTTTATAAACCATGTTTTTCGAGTCTTCTGTACAGTGAGGCTCTTGTTAAACCAAGTGATTTAGCGGCTTTAGAAATATTTCCAGAGTATTTACTTACTGCTTTCTGAATCATCATTTTCTCTACAGTATCTAAATCGAACTCGGATAAATCGAACTCTTCCTCTTCTTTATTTTTTTCGACTAAGAAAGTAAAGTCCATTGGTTGTAAAGTGTCACTGTCAGCCATAATCACGGCTCTTTCCAATGCGTGCTGTAATTCCCTTACATTACCTGGCCAGTAATATTTTTGAAGTTTCTTCATGGTAGCTGAAGCTACTTTCAATGGGCCTCTTCTATATTTCTTAGCATAAATTTCGAGGAAGTGTGCCACCAATAAAGGAATATCCTCAATTCTATCTCTTAGTGGTGGTAAATGAATCTCTACAGTATTGATACGGTACAACAAATCCTGACGAAATTCTTTGTTTTCTACCATTTCATAAACCGGCATGTTAGTCGCACATACCAATCGAATATCAATACTAATTGGTCGGTTATCACCTACTCTTGTTACTTCTCTTTTTTGAAGTACCGTTAAAAGTTTAGATTGTAAAGTCATAGGAAGGTTACCAATTTCATCTAAGAATAACGTTCCTTTATTGGCAATTTCAAAACGACCTGCTCTATCTTCACGGGCATCGGTAAATGCTCCTTTTTTATGACCAAATAATTCGGATTGGAATAGTGTCTCTGAAATCGATCCCATATCCACACCGATAAACACTTTCTCATTTCTTAGGGATTGCTCATGAACTGCTCTTGCAATCACCTCTTTACCCGTACCGTTTTCACCTAATATCAAAATATTGGCATCCGTTTTTGCTACTTTACTGATCAAGGCAAAAACTTTTTTCATTGCAGGGCTATCACCGATAACGATACCTTCTCCACTACCCGTCTTACTTAATGCTGATGAAAGCTGTGTTTTTTCTTCTTTCAAAACTTTCACTTGATCATAGGATTTTCTCAAGCGAGCAGCAGAAGTTAAGGTCGCAATCAGTTTTTCATTATTCCAAGGCTTTAACACAAAATCCGTTGCACCTTGTTTGACTGCATTTACAGCAGTTTCAACGTCACCATATGCTGTAATCATCACTACTACTGCATTGGGATCAATTTCTAAAATTTGCTCCAACCAATGAAATCCTTCTTTTCCACTTGTGGTATCCTTTGTAAAGTTCATGTCTAAAAGAATCACATCATAAGAGTCATTCTTTAGTAAGAATGGTATCTTGCCAGGATTACTCTCTACTTGAACTAAATCTGCCTGTTTCTTTAATAACATTTTTGCAGCTAGCAAAATGTCTTCATTATCGTCTATTACAAGGATTTTCCCCAGTGGTTTACTCATTGTGGTACGGTTAGTAAAATTTATTCCATGAAAATAAGTAGTCTTAATTTAAAAGCCTAAAGCAACATTAAAAAATGTCCATAAACGTACACTTTCAATTAAAGAAATAATGATAAACGTCAATATTTCACTTATTACAAATAATCGTTAAGATATAACCTTTCGAAGAGGATTTAATTTAATTGATCATAGTTCCGACATTACAAAATACAATCTGATTCACCCAGAAGAGATTTTTTTTCTCCATTTTGAACTGCTAAAATTATCGTCAATTTTCAATTGACCTTTATACAAGCATTTATAGGGTCTACTTTCAAACTTACTTCTTCTTAATTTTGTCTTGAAACAAAAACGAAGCAAAAAATTCAAGGCTTTGAACGCAAAAGCTAAATTCCATTCCTTTCGCCTAAATGATTTTAAACTCGCTAAAGCTCAAACAACAAAATCATTTTTAACGGCTCAATACATGAAATTATTAACGCTTTTCCCTTCAAGGCCGAAGGGAAGAAGTAGCAAATGAATTGGGTAGAAAGTCCACTGGCGCGAATGTTAAGCGATAGCATCATTCGTGTCCTATAGATCAGCAGAAATCTCCTGATTTCTAAATACCATAAATATTCGAAAATTTAGTTTACTGCGTAGTTACGACTAATAATATAAATAGCCCACTAACACAAATATCAAAGGATCGTGACATTTATGATAATGGGTTCTTATTTATTCAAAAAGAAACAAATCAAAATTTGAAAGTTTCTTATAAGATTATATTACATCGCTTTTTCAGATAATTCTAATTTGAAAACAAATGCATGTTCGCATGGTTTCTCCTGAGGTAGCTCTATTTCTAATCCGCTTCCTTTTCTAGTGTATTTTAATTCACCTTTCGCTCCTAACAGTTGAATGTTTTTAATATCGCTTTTTAAATACGCTTTTTCAGTTCCTAAACTTTTGATGGAAAGTTTACCATCTTTTGGCCAAGCTAAAGAGATCGCGTAAAGGTTGTTTCCATTGGTTGTAAAACGAATATCTTCTGCAACAGCTTCTTTGTTTTTATGTTCACTCAGATGTCCCTCTTTGATTTCTTGTGGTCCTTCACCATAAATTACCCAAGGGCGAGTGTCATAAATCGCTTCTCCATTCATTCTCAACCATTGTCCCATTTCTCTCAAACGTGTTGCCACTTCTACAGGTATTTCACCATTTGCTTTTGGTGGAATATTTAATAAAACGGCTCCATTTTTAGATACTACATCTACTAAAAAGTCAATTAATCTATTTGTTGACTTATACTTTGGATCATCAATATGACACCACGCTTTCCAATCAATAGAATCATCCGTCAACCAGACAAAAGGCTGCTTATCTTTCATTCTCGAACGCTCTAAGTCTAGCACTGCAGTTCCCTTTTTCAAATCATGGAACTTATAAGTACAGACCACTTCTTTACCCCATTTCTGAGCATTATTATAGTAATTAGCTAAGAACTGTTGTCTGTATTTTTCATCGATAATGTCCATTCTATTATCAAACCAAATAATATCCGGTTGGTATTTATCCATGAGCTCATCCAAACGGGCTAACCAATCGTCATTGAACTGTTTATCGGGAAGAGGGTCACTTTTAACATCCGCCATAGTGAAAGTTCCTTTTGGAGCATACGGTCCATATAAACCTGTATATTGAGGATCTCCTGCATCAGTACTTTTGTCCCAAGTAGGATACCAAGCGTAGGTCCAGTGTCTGTGATAAGTCGCAATAAACTTCATGTTTTGCTTCTTGACAGCCTTGGCCATTTCACCAACAATATCTCTTTTTGGACCCATTTCTTTGGCATCCCAATGCGTCAAATCACTATCCCACATTGCAAAACCATCTGAATGTTCTGCAACGGGTCCTGCGAATTGAGCCCCTGCCTCTTTGAAAAGTTTGGCCCATTCGTCTGCATCAAAATGCTCCCCTGTAAACATTGGAATAAAATCCTTGTAGCCAAATTTATCTAAGCTACCGTACTTTTCTTCATGGTATTTTCGAATTGGGTGTCCTTCTCTATACATATAAATAGAATACCACTCTGTCTCATAAGCCGGAACAGAATAAGGTCCCCAGTGAAAATAAATACCAAATTTTGTATTTTTCCACCACTCTGGCACTTGGTATTGACTCAGTGATTCCCAATCTGCTTCGTACTCGATTTTAGTTGTTTCTTTTACCTTGTCAGTGGTGGCACACCCCGCTAATAAGGCCCCTAATAAGGCTCCAGTTATAATTTTTTTGATCATGTCTTAGGCTGTTGTTGTTGCTTTAATTTTCCTGATTTATTTATTCAAACTTTACATCTTTCAAGTTCATCAGAAACCCATTATTGCCTTTAAATACAATAAAGATCTTTTCATTTTTTGCTACTTGAGTATTGATATCAGAAGTAAGGTTGGTCCATTTTTGCCAACCACCCGTTTTCTGTATTTCAAAAGAAGCTAATACTTCTCCTTTTAGATCACTTTTTCGAATTTCTACAACACCACCTGTATTGGCGGAAGCCACACCAATTGTCACTTTTTGCGGTTGCTGATTAAAAAGTAGGTTATTGAACATCAGATAATCGCCATTTTCAATGTAGCCCACATTTTTTCCTCCTAATTTACATGACTCAGTCATTACACCCTCTTGATCAGAAAAGTTAGAGGCTTCAATTCCAGCAAAGGCATCATACATTTGCTTTTCCTTATCAGAACTAAAACTAACAACATCACCTGCCTCAATTGTAGACATTTTCGTGACCTTTTTTCCATTGATATGTAAATCACCTTTTACAAAAGCATCCTTTAAAATATGGGGTTGGGCTGTGTTCAATTCCTTAGGAGTATAGATCAAACCCTGATTTGCTTCAAAAATTATTCTTTGTTTTGATTGATTGAATAATTCAATATCTGATGATTTACCTAAAAGAACATCTTTCTTTCTCATACATTGCATCCAATCCAATTGTAAAGTTTCTGTATCACCTTTAAATTGGAAAGACAGATCTTGCATTCCTTTAGGAGTAAACTTCGTTTTCGCTTTCACTATTCTCCACTCTCCTTCTTTCATTGCAGGAATATCAAATGTTGTCCAGCTTTTACCATTGGCTAAAATATCAACTGTTGCAGCAGTTTTAGAACTCACCCATATAGCGACCTGAGTAAACTTCTCCTTTTCAAAATTAATATCATGTATTTCTAATTTTGTTGAAGGTGAAATACGCTTCACAACCCAATTAATATCAGAAGCACTCGTTTTCTCTACTTTTCCATTTTCCAATAGGCTATAACGGTCCACTTGTATCGCATCTTTAGCATACAGTTTTGCGATTCCTCTTTGTGTTGCTTTGATTTCTGGGATATTTCCTTCTTCGTCAAAAAAGATTCGATCAGCACACATCGATCTTCTATGCTTGTTACCTGAAATATCCATGTGATGATAGAATAATAACCACTCGCCTTTATATTCTACAAAAGAGTGATGATTGGTCCAACAACCGTCTTTCCATCTTTCTAGTACTTTTCCTTTGTAGTCAAATGGTCCTTTTGGACTATCTCCCACGGCATAAGAAATTTCCTCTGAACCTGAAGGTGCATGTGGGAATGTGAAATAGTATTTATTTTTTCGTTTAAACATAAACGGCCCTTCTTTGTATTTTGAAGGTAAACCTTGTACTTTTTGAGGTTTAGTTTTTATAGACCTCATATCTTGGTTGAGCTCCACCCAATAAAGGTTTTCCCCACCTCCATAATAAAGATAGATGCTACCATCATCATCAATAAATACATTGGGGTCAATGCCTTCAATCCCTTCTATATAAGACTCTTCTGGGGTATAAGGACCAGATGGCGTATTTGCCACTGCCACACCAATTCTCCTAAAAGCACTCTTATCCTTCGGCATTGCAGGAAAATAAAAATAATATTTGCCGTCTTTTTCAATACAATCTGGAGCCCACATTCCGTAACTGTCTTTCTCCACCCATGGTACAGTATTGTGAGACAAAATTTCACCATGATCTTTCCAATTTGTTAGATCAGTTGTAGAATAAACGTGGTAATCTGGCATACAGAAACCGTTATTCCCTTGAATTTGCGTACATGTAGTATCCGATGACGGAAATACAAAAAGTGTATCATTCATTACTCTTGCTGTAGGATCAGCAGAGAATCGATGAGTGATGAGTGGGTTTTGAGCAAACGTTTGGTATGCCCCTCCCAACCATAGAAGAATGGTCCAGTAGTAATTAAGTTTCATGTTGTAATTATATAATTCAATTTTTCATTTCTAAGTACACTGAATTAGCACTTTCAGCGATAACCTAATTCCAATTACAAACATTTATTTAAGTTAGAACCGAAAGAATTAATGGGAAATTTAGTAATTCTTTAAAAAGGTATTTCACCCCCTTATTTCCCTAAAATCTCCACCCGATAATCATAGCGTTTTACTCTTTGACAAAACTGGTAATCTAAAAATAAGCTCATTATTTTTGTCAAAAAATTCATCAAAGCAAAACGAATAACGCTCTTATTCATCCTCAATAAACAAATATTTCAAATAAAGCTTTTGCTTCAATTTTGAAAATAATTAAGTTAGCACCCAAATTCAAGCGATGGCTTGGTAGACCGGAGAAGGCTAGACCATAGTTTTTAGAATTCAGGTTTAGTCAATTAGAAAAAAAAGAATTTCACTTTGCGAGTAGACATAGAAAATCCTAGAAAAAAATGTTATAAATGCATGAGACCCATCGTCTCTTGTAGTTGTAAATACACAAATCCTATACAAACAAATACTCGTTTTGTTATTCTTATGCATCCAATGGAGTATAAGAAAGAAAAAAACGGAACGGGGTTGATGACAAACCTTCAACTTGAAAATTCAGAAGTAATTGTTGATGTTGATTTCACAAATAATGAACGCGTCAACGAGATACTAAATGACGAAGAAAATAAATCATTCTTACTTTACCCTGGAAAAGAAAACTTCAATTTATCGGAACAAAAAGGTACAGCAATAAACAGCTTTTTAGGGAAGAACCCCTACCTTTTTATTCTTGACGGGACATGGCCATGTGCTCGTAAAATGCTGCGATTGAGTACAAATTTACAAGCACTTCCTAGAGTGAGCTTTGATAATACTATAAAATCAAAATTCATCCTAAAACAACAGCCCGAATCACTTTGTCTTAGTACCATTGAGTCGGTCTATACTGTCATTAATTTGCTCAAAAAAGGAGAACTTGAACAAAGTAACACCAATGATTTCCTTCTTCCATTTGAGAAAATGATAGAATACCAAGTCAAATGTATTCTTGACCCAGATAATAACCATTATCGACCAAGTCATAAAAAAGGTGCTCTAAAGGCAAAAAATATATATAAGAAGGATTCTCAAAGGAATATTATCTTCGAGAAGTAAAGTCTCTATCGATCAGGATATTGCATAGCATCTTGAATTTTGTATGGATCTGAACTCTTCATCAAAAGCCCAAGAATTAATTCATGGGCTTTTGATGGAGAATTCTAAGCTACACCTACGGCTTAACAGTGAGATAAAAATTGGTTTTTTATAAACATATTTCATAAGAAGGTTTTGTAATTTGGACACCTGAAATCTTATTTATTTCAAGAGCCTCTTTCAACCGTTCAGAAATAAGTATTTTTCCTTGCAAGTATGTTAAAGTAAATAGGTCCAAACTTTGATCAAAATGATTAGCTAATGTCAATCGATCAGGAACAATCTTTTTAAATGATTCAAGTTCCTTATCCTTTATTACTAAATCATCATGTGAGTTTATCTCAAAAGGTGTTTTTTCATAATCCCAATTTGGCAATTCCCAAGGTGGAATTTTTAATGTTGAAAAGCTAGATTTTGTAAAGTCAATTGAAGTACTATGACTTTCCTGTAAGTGAAATAAAAAATAGTTTTCCTTTACATCGCTATCATATTTTAATAAAGTAGCCTCAAAAAATGCATGCTTTGGTAAGTTGAATTTTGTCATTAAAGCCTTAAACTTACTATTTACCAAAAAGCTATAGCTATTGAATAATGTACTACTCACTACATCTGTTAAGTTGGAACCTTTACCTAACATCACAGAATTTAAATCGGGAATTACTTTTGGAACTTTCAGGATTGGTAAGTTCGAGACAGAATCAATCTTTTTAAACTTATAATTGTTACTCATACCATCTGTTTGTGGGTATGTATTCCCAATTTCATCTCCAGTGGAATCTTCTAATATATAATACTTATTTCATGAAAAATTCACTCTATTTTCTGACCATTATCGCGGTTAATACTTTAGTAACTTTTAGTACATCCTGTAACCATTTTTCTTTAATATCTCTTTTGCTTCTTCATCATAAGTTATTAACTTTTTCAATTGAACAATTCTAAGTCACATCTATGGTTTTATATTGAGAAGAGTAGGATTATATACTTCTTTTTCAAGAAGATCTATTTCATTCAAAATAGATTTAATATATGGACAATCATATAACATATTAATCTCTGATTTAGGAAATTTAATTTCACTCATGGTGAATCCATTTCTCAGAAGTTTTTTATCGATATTATTCTTTTTCATCAAAATATAAAGTGTCCTCGCTTCTACTCTCCTAGAATTGCTTTTATCTTCATCTAAAAAATTTTCAGGCACAATAGAAGTTCCAATATTAGGATAATTTACTATCCACTGCCTTTTTACGTTGAACCAATAGACTAGTGCAAATGATTCAAAGCTCTTAGTTTCATTTATTTCAAAGCATAAATCTTTAAATAAAGAGTCTATTTGTGAACTAATTGATATATCTATTTTTATTGAATCGTTAGGAACAACAGCTAATAGTTTTGGATTTTCATTCAAGATTTTTCTTGATAGGAAATCCATCTTTTTCATCTGACTTTTTAATATTTCGTCAGGGCATGTTTCTGTTTTATTACATCCAAAAAATATAAATAAAATAGATAGGTTGATAAATAATCTTATCATCATTTTGATTCTAATTTCTTAGCTTTCATAAGTTGAAAACCTAACCAATTATGGACTTTATAATAACGTAACGTGATATAAGTTGAGAGTTGCAATGGTTTGCTTAGACTTCAATTTGAGACTTCTATTGTAAGAATCAAAATTAGTAGTATTATTTCCAACTATAAATTGATTTGTACCCATCATGATTAAGTAGACACACCCTATTTCTATTTAACAAAAATCCATAACTATTCTCAATACCAAAAAGAAACGAAGTGATTTATTAAAAAATCAATCAAAAAGTTAAGATGCTAAAGGTAGAAATGAATTAATAGTTTGACTTTGAATCATCTATACTTTTTATCGATAAATACTTTGTTATAAAAATATAATACAGTGTTACAATTATGCTTCTTAAGTGTCAGTATATTGGGTTGTTACTTTTATCAGTAATAAAAATAACTCAATGTAGGTGGGATAAAGCATTATCATAACCTCCTATTTAAATCAAAAAACATTGTTGCAATTAAGTATTTGTAGAGTTGAATTTGAATAAGTTGGATGATCTTTTTGAGAACAACCAAGGTAGTATTTAGGAGCAAGACGATAGTAATGAATGCTCATCTTAGGCTTAGGAAACAAAAAAGGAAGTCCAGAAAATCCGAGTTTAATGATACAACTACTTAATAAATTGTAAACTAAATTTTTGGAAATTTACAGTGTTTAGAAATCAGGAGATTTCTGATAATCTGAAGGACACGAATGAGGCTAACGCTTAACATTCACGCCATTGAGCTTTCTACCATTTTTGTTTGGTAGTACTCCCCCTGGCATTGAAGGGAAAAGCGTTAAGAATTTCATGAATTGAGCCGTTAAAAATGATTTTCTTGTTTGAGCAAAGCGAGTTTAAAATCATTTAGGCGAGAGGAATGAAATTTAGCTTTTGACTTCTAAGCCTAGATTTTTTGCTTCGTTTTTTATCAATGGAAAAATGAAGAAGAAGGAAGCTTGAAAGTAGGACATAAAAGCTTGCAGAATAATTGACTGGAAGTTCACGGTAATTTAGTTTACAAAGTACTTAACTACCTAATTATAAATAAATATGAAAAAGATCTTAATTGTTGTTGGAATAATTTCAGTAGGTTTTACATCTTGTTCTCAATGCGACTCAGTAGTATGTTCTATGTGTTATGAAGAGTTAGGGGACTGTGCAAGTGAACCTGCTCATCAGGAGTTTTGTCCTAATAGGGAACCTGAAGAATATTAAATTTTAATGTATAGCAGTCAAAACGCTACAGTTTTAAAAATTACTCATAACATTGTAAAAACAAAGCTCTCATTGATTTGATAGTCAGTCAATGAGAGCTTAGGAAAAATTGGTCCGCTAAAAAGTTAGTGATTATTGAACTACAGCTACTTCGTAATCTGTATATCCTTTTTCACCTGGAGTATAAAAAGTGTCAAAGTCTGGAGTAGCGATCTCAAGATCTTCTTTCATTCGTTCTACCAAATCAGGATTAGAAATAAAGGGTCTTCCAAAAGCCACTAGATCACCTTCTTTGGCTTCTAATATCGCTTCCGCTTTTTCTTTGTCCAATCCACCACTTGAAATAAAGGTGTTTTTAAAAGCTGTTTTTAATTTTTGTTTGATTGATTTTGGTACTTCAGGAGCTCCCATACCACTATGATCTACAATATGAAGGTACACCAAGTCCAATGCATTGAGTGCATCAATAAGTGCTAGATATTGTTCATCAATTCCATCAAAAGGAGCTAAATCATTGAAAACTCCATATGGAGAAATTCTAATTCCTACTTTATCAGCACCAATGGCTTCTACTACCGCTTGTGCAACCTCAATTGCAAAACGATTTCTCTTCTCTGCAGTTCCACCATATTCATCAGTTCTTTGATTAGAATTTGGACTTAAAAACTGATTGATCAGATAACCGTTTGCAGCATGTAATTCCACACCATCCATACCACTTTCTATGGCATTTTTAGCCGCAGTTACAAACTCTTGAATGGCTTCTTGGATGTCTTCTAAAGTCATTTCTTCTGGTACAGGGTAAGCTTGATTACCTTCTGCATCTGTATACATCTCACCGCTCATCGCAATAGCCGAAGGTGCTACAACTCTTGCGTCATCGGTCATGTTTAGTGGATGAGAAACACGGCCCGTATGCATGAGTTGCATAAAGATTTTCCCTCCTTTCTCGTGTACGGCAGAAGTTACTTTTTTCCACCCTTCTACTTGATCTGATGAGTAAATACCTGGAATTCGGGCATACCCCAAACCATTCTTTGAAGGTGCTGTACCTTCGGTGATGATCAAACCTGCAGATGCTCTTTGAGCATAGTACTCTGCCATTAGGTCTGTTGGAATATTGTTTTCTGCTCTACAACGTGTCATTGGAGCCATCACAATGCTGTTTTGTAATGATAATGGGCCTAGAGAATAAGATGAAAATAGTTTCATGTTTATGATATTCGTTTTTACATGTATTGTTTAAACAAATATAGTTTAATCTTATGTGATATAAAATGAAAAAAGATCAATTCATAAATAATTCATCTTTGTGAAGTAATCAATCCTATAGAAGACAGGCATAAAGAATTTTATGAGATTGAACCCCAAAAATTCTCCCCCTTTTTTGATCATAATAATTATCGGTTGTACTTTTTTATTAGAACTACCTTTAGAGTATCAATAAATAACTTTTTAAATAATACAAAGTATGAAGCTAAAAGCATTTTTCTCCTTTTTATTAATTATTACGGCCTACTTCCATGTATGGGGACAAGAACCTCCACAAACTTTTAAAAATCCGATCATCAGTGGTTATCATCCCGACCCTTCCATCTGTAGAGTGGGTGACGATTACTACCTTGTCAACTCCTCATTTGTTTGGTTTCCAGGACTACCCATCTATCACAGTAAAGATCTAGTGAACTGGGAACAGATTGGAAATGCAGTTTCTAATCCTGAGAGTGTCAATTTTGATGGTTTAAAAGACAGGTTAGGTCTTTTTGCTCCAACAATTCGTCATCATGAAGGTGTTTTTTATATTATTAATACATGTGTGGGATGTAAAATGAATTTTTATATCACTGCTGAAAACCCGGCGGGACCATGGTCTGATCCTATATGGCTTCCGCAAGCAACAGGAATTGATCCTTCTCTTTTTTGGGATGATGATGGAAAGGTTTATTATACAGGAACTGGACCTGTAAAAGAGAAGCAATGGGCTACACAAACTGTGGTATACAATCAAGAAATTGACCTAAATACGAATCAATTAATTGGTAAAAGACATGAACTAACCAATGGTCATGCAAATAATGCCTCCTATACAGAAGGACCACATATCTATAAAATCAATGGACGATACCTTTTATTGGTTTCTGAAGGAGGAACTGAAGAAAATCATGCGATGTCGGTACATCATAGTGATAATATTAACGGGCCTTATGTTGCGGATATTGTCAATCCGGTGTTCACACATAGACACCTAGGAAAGGACTACCCTACATATGCCATTGGTCATGGTGATTTGGTTCAAACCCAAAATGGCGAGTGGTGGGCCGTTATGCTTGGTAAAAGATGGAAAAATGGCATCACTACATTAGCTAGAGAAACATTTTTGGCAAAGGTAAATTTTGAAGGTCAAACACCAATTTTCAATAAAGGAAAAGGGGTTGTTCTTTCAGAACAGGAACGTCCTGATTTACCTTGGACACCAGTTCCTGCATTACCTGTTGTCGATCAATTTGATAAAGAGCAATTGGCCTTTAAGTGGTGCACAATCCGAACACCTAAGTCCCCATTTTATGAATTAGAGAATGGCACATTAAAAGTAAAACTGAGAAAAGAGGTGATGAATAATAAGACCAATTCATCTATATTGATTCAAAGATTAGTAGATCATGATTTTGAAGCTTCTACTCATTTATCGTTTAAAACATCAAAACAAAATGAGCATGCGGGCCTTACTATCTACCGCACCAACGAGAATCACTTTAAGCTTATGAAAGAGAAAAATACGATAGTCCTTATTGAAACTTTCAAAGGAATAGACAAAGAAATTGCTCGTATTCCTTACAAGCAAAAAGAGGTTATTTTTAAGGCAGCAGCCAAAGATATGATGGTACAGTTTTACTATGGAAATTCTACTTCAGAAATGCACCCTATTGGTGATAAAAGAAGTTTGATCATCATTGCAGATGAGCAAGGCAATGCCAAATTTAACGGTGCAGGAATTGGTGTTTATGCCACAAGTAACGGCATCGATTCTAAGAATGAAGCCGTATATGATTGGTTCTCTTTAGAAGGTTTAAAAGCAAATACTGAATGGTAAAAATGGTCGGTTGACCGGCAATGGTTTCGTGTAATTAACCTACAACAGTTCGCTGTTTTAAGGGCGTTGCTTTGCGACGTCCTTTTTCTTTATCAGAAGTAAAAAATGGATATTAATTGAACATATACACAGAATCGACTAAAATACATTGTAAAGATTCAGTAATAAAAAAATGAGATTTTAGGGCTTATACCTCCAAAAACAGGATAAATCCCCCACTTCTACTTGCATCTTTTTCAACTCTTATCAATGGACATTTACTGTACAACAAATCTCCCCCCTCTATTTGCGTAAAATATACACCCCGTGGACACCATCAATCTAGTATTTTTGAAAACACAACGGCAAAACTTTTTAAAATGGTAGTGAAATGATTAAATACTTATATGCTTTGGGGTGCTTATTTCTATTAGTGCCTTTACAAGAAACTATTGCTCAAGAAGAGTTTATTTGGCTCGATCCATATAGAGATACTGACGAAAGAATTGATGCACTTCTTAATGCGATGACATTAGAAGAAAAAGCATCACAGATGATAGACATCAGTGCAGGAATTCCAAGACTTCAAATCCCTAAATATAGTTGGTGGAATGAGGCTCTCCATGGAGTAGCAAGAAACGGTAGAGCCACTGTATTCCCTCAAGCGATTGGTATGGCTGCGAGTTTTGACAAAGCTCTTATTCAAGATATTGCTACCGCCATTGGAGCAGAAGCTAGAGCAAAGTTTTTAGTGGCTCAGGAAATGAATAATAGTTCCCGTTATGCAGGATTGACATTCTGGTCACCTAATGTTAATATTTTTAGAGATCCTCGTTGGGGTCGTGGTCAAGAAACATATGGTGAAGACCCTTACTTATCAGGACAAATGGGTTTACATTTTGTCAAAGGATTACAAGGGGATCATGAAAAATATATTCAAGCAGCAGCTTGTGCCAAGCATTATGCGGTACACTCAGGTCCTGAAGAAGACCGTCATGTTTTTGATGCGGTTCCTAGTATGAAAGATTTCAGAGAAACTTACCTCCCAGCTTTTAAAACTTTAGTACAAGAAGGAAAAGTAGAAGCGGTAATGGGAGCATACAATCGTGTATTTGGCGAGCCTGCTTGTGGAAGTGATTTATTATTAGAAGAAATACTAAGAAAAGAATGGGGATTTGATGGACATGTCGTTTCGGATTGTGGAGCGATCAAGGATTTTTATGCCCATCACAAAGTTTACCCGACACCAGAAGAAGCGACAGCTGCTGCAATTAAAGCCGGTACAGATTTGAACTGTGGTAAGGTGTATAAAGGAAGTATTGTGGCCGCAGTCAACGCGGGTTTAGTGACCGAAAAAGAGGTAGACGAACGTTTAAGAAATCTTTTAGAAACTCGTATTAAATTAGGTTTGTTAGACCCTGCCGAAATCAACCCTTTCAATAAGGTAAGTGGTGATACGGTGGAATGTGCTACCCACAGAAAACTTGCCTATGATGCCGCATTAAAATCGGTGGTCTTACTCAAAAATGACAACAATGTACTTCCATTAAAGAAAGACATCAGAACCCTTTACGTAGTGGGACCTAATGCCAATAACAGTGAAGTGTTGTTAGGGAATTACTTTGGCGTAAGTGGTCATATGACAAATATCTTAGAGGGCATTGTAAGTAAAGTAAGCTTGGGAACAAGTATCAATTACAAGCAAGGGATTATGCTAGATAGCGAAAATCGTAATCCTATAGATTGGTCAACTGGCGAAGCGGCAGCTGCAGATGCTTGTATTGCTGTCATGGGTATTTCAGGTTTGATTGAAGGAGAAGAAGGTGAAGCAATTGCGTCTTCATCAAAAGGTGACAAGAATGATTTAAAATTGCCTGCCAATCAAATTGCTTACTTAAAGAAAATACGTTCAAAATCGAAGAATCCATTGATTGTGATTTTGACAGCAGGAAGCCCTGTTAACCTTACTGAGATCGCAGAAATTGCAGATGTAATTTTATTTGCATGGTACCCTGGCCAAGAAGGTGGTGATGCTATCGGAGATATTATTTTTGGTAATGCTTCCCCTTCAGGAAAATTGCCTATTACATTCCCTAAATCAGTAGACCAACTTCCTGCCTATGAAGATTATACTATGGAAGGAAGAACGTACAGATACATGGACAAAGATCCGATGTATCCATTCGGTTATGGGTTGTCTTATTCTGAATTTAAATACAGCCCTATTTCTTTCAACAAAGAGAAATTAAAAGCAAAAGAGGTGATTGAAGCAACAGTAACGATCACAAATACAGGCAATTTTGAAGCGGAAGAAGTTGTTCAGCTTTACTTATCTGATTATAAAGTGAAGTTTGATGCTCCCAACTCTTCATTGAAAGGGTTTGAGAGAGTTCGTTTGAGGCCAGGTGAATCAAAAGAAGTCACTTTTAAAATTACGCAAGAAGCAAGACAAATTTTTGACGATAAAGGAAAAGCCATTGACCCTAAAGGGGCTTTAAAAATAACTATCGGAAATGCCTCACCTATGAAAAGAAGTGTAGACTTAGGTGCGAAATTCCAAATAGCAAGTGTGACTATTATGTAACTGCAAGCACAGAAAGACGAGAAACAAATATAGGGGGTGTGATGTACCTCCTATTATTTCGTCCAGCTTAAAATTTAACAACATGAAATATCTATTACTATTATTTATTACGCTCCCATTTTGGAGTGTGAATGCACAGAAAAAAGCCAAAGATGACCGTCCTAATATTATTTTTATTCTGACGGATGATCAACCTTATGATTATTTAAGTGTGACAGGCAATAAGGTGGTCAAGACTCCTAACATTGACCAATTGGCTAATCAAGGTACTTTGTTTACAAATGCTCATATCACAAGTCCTATTTGTATGCCAAGTAGGGTCTCAATGTTCATGTCTCAATACGAGAGAAAACATGGCGTCAATTTTAATTCAGGAACAGCATTATCAGAAGAAGCTTGGAAAACAGCTTATCCGGTTGTAATGAAAGAAGCAGGCTATTTTACAGCTTATGTCGGTAAAAACCATACACCACTAGGGAAAAACGGTTATGATTCAAAAGTAATGGAACACGCCTTTGATTATTTCTATGGTGGACACAGACACTTAGGTTTCTATCCAAAAGATCGTCATAAGATATTCAGAGGAGCAAAAAATGATACGCAAATTGAAATTTTACAAGAAGCTTCATTTGATGTATTAGACAATAATGACTTTAGAATTAAAGAAGCCATTAAGGTTATGGAAGGAAGACCTCAAGATCAACCTTTCCTACTTAATATCTGCTTCAACTTACCGCATGGTGCAAGTACTTCTACCATGAAACAAAAGGAAAGTGATGATGATATTTACAAGTCTTTGTTCAGAGATCAAACTCTCCCTTTACCAGAGCATTATGTAGCAAAAAAAGACATCAAAAACCCTAAGCTTCCAGCCGATTTATTACACGTGGAAGACCGTCAGGTAATTTATAATCATGTCGATACGCCAGAAGGAGCAAGAGAAAGATTAACACGTCAGTATCAAGCCATGGTAGGAATTGACCGTTTGGTGGGGAACTTAACAGACAAGTTGAAAGAATTAAAATTAGATAAGAATACCATCATCGTTTTCTCTTCAGACCATGGATTATTAATGGGACAATATGGTTTAGGAGGAAAAGCACTATTGTATGAATACTGTACTAAAGTTTCTACAATTATTTATGACCCTCGCCTTCCAAAGAAGAAAAGAGTACATAGAAATGATAACTTGGTACAAAGTATTGATATCGCACCTACAATGTTAGCGAAAGCAGGTATTGCAATTCCATCAGAATACCAAGGAAAAGATGTTTCAGCTTTATTGACAGATGAAAATGCTTCTGTTAGACCTTATGTGTACACAGAAAACCTATGGTCAACACATTTTGGAAACCCAAGATGTGAAGCGGTACAAAACCAAGAGTGGAAATACATCAGATATTATAAAAACGATAATTTCTCAGCGAGCAAAAGAGTAGAATATGCAAAAGCATTGGGATTGAATGTCAACAGTGTGCTTTATGGTATGAATGATAAAGAAATCCCTGTTTATAGAAGTTACGCTGAAAGTTCTTTAAATGGTGAGCTACCTGTTTATGAGGAGTTATATCACTTGGGAGAAGATCCAAACGAACTAAAAAACCTCGCTACTGATGCTCAATACAAAGAGAAACTAGAAGAACTGAGAAAAGTGTGGGCCAAAGAAATCAAAGTGGCTAGAGGTGAAGGTCAACCTTTAGTGGAGCGTTTCACAAAAGAATCTGCTTTCGAGTTTAAGCAAAAGCACAAGCCTATAGTTCACGACTAAAATAAAAAGATGTATAAATCAATCACTTCTATTTTATTACTTCTTAGCTGTACTGTTTTTGGACAACAAAAAGGTAAAAGAGGTATGTCTTTCGAAAAAAAGACCTGTGATTTATACGAAAAATATGCTTCCAAGGTAGATCAAATTGAGGAAGAAATAAATAAAAAGAGATCGAACATTTATAAAGAAAATTTACCCAAGAAACATCTCTATAAACTTACTAAATCAAGTGAATTGAACTAAAGGAATGAATAATGAATAGTTTAAAGAAATTAGGTGTTGGCGTCTTGTGTGGGCTTATGGCCTGTTCGCAACAGCTCCCTCAGCAAGATTTTGAAAGTCTTGAAGAAATCAGTTTTAATGACAATTGGAAGTTTTCGAAAGGAGAACTTAAAAACGGAATGGCATTGGACCTAAATGATGAAGGTTGGAAAACGTTAGACCTTCCTCATGACTGGGCTATTGAAGGACCTATTGATAAGGCTTACAATGCTCGTTGTGGTGGACTCCCTTTCCATGGTGAAGCATGGTATAGAAAGGATTTTAATGTCCCTTCTCAAATGGAAGGGCAAAAAGTATTTGTTCATTTTGAAGGGGTAATGAATAATGCCGAAGTGTTTGTCAATGGTCAAAAAATTGGCGAAAGGCCATACGGTTATATTGGTTTTGAAATGGATATGACACCTTACTTAAAGTTTGGTGAAGAAAATACAATAGCCGTAAAATGTGCTCCAGAAGATTTAAGCTCAAGATGGTACCCTGGTGCTGGTATTTATCGTGATGTTTGGATTGAATACAAAAATCCAGTTCACATTGCTTTTGATGGTACGTTTATCAAAACACCAATTGTATCTGAAAGAAATGCAGGAATTGAGATTGATATCGACTTAGTAAATGCGTCTGATAATAATAGTGAGATCAGTGTTGAAACTGTGATCTATAATAATAAAGGGGAAAAGGTAGGTGATGTAGTTTCCAGTGCAAAAATTGATGCTTCTTCCTCAAAGACCATCAGTCAAAAAGCTACGCTTTTAAAACCTGTATTATGGTCTATGGAGAACCCTCACTTGTACAAAGCGATCACTCAAATCAAAAAGGGTGAGGAATTGTTAGACAAGTATGAGTCAACTTTTGGTGTAAGAACTATTAAATTCTCAGCAAAAGAAGGTTTTCTTTTAAATGGTGAAAGAATACAATTGCAAGGAGTCTGTCTGCACCATGACCAAGGCCCATTGGGTACTGCGGTCAATAGAAGGGCAAAGGAACGACAGTTGCAAATCATGAAAGATATGGGTGTAAATGCCATCCGTACAAGCCACAACCCTCCTGCTAAAGTGCTTTTAGAGCTTTGCGACGAAATGGGATTGGTAGTGATTGATGAGGCATTTGACAACTGGAAAATCGGTAAAGTAGAAAACGGATACAACAAGGTATGGGAGGAATGGAGTGAAGAAGATTTACGTGCCTTGATTCGCAGAGACCGAAACCACCCTTCCATCATTATGTGGAGTATCGGTAATGAAATCTTAGAACAAGGAAGAAAGGACGGATGGAAAGAGACTAGAAGATTGGCTAAGATTACAAAATCTGAAGATACTTCTCGCCCTGTTACTGCGGGTTTCAACTACCACCCTGCCTCTATCGTCAACAAATTGGCACACGAGATTGATGTCGTAGGTTTTAACTACTTCCCGATGCGTTATGAAAAAATCCTAGAAGAATATCCTGAATGGGTGGTCTATGGATCTGAAACATCATCGTGTACGAGTTCAAGAGGTTATTATGAAAGACCGGTTGCTCCTACTTTTAAAAAAGGGGTAAACCAAGTGACAAGTTATGATTTAGTAGGCCCACCTTGGGCGTACCCTCCTGACTTGGAATTTGACATGTTAGCAAAGAGTCCTAGGATTCTAGGTGAATTTATGTGGACAGGTTTTGATTACTTAGGTGAACCAACTCCATATGGCGGAAAAGACAACTCTACCAATGGTTATTGGAACGGTGATTGGCCAAGTCACTCTTCATACTTTGGAGCGGCAGATTTATGTGGTTTCCCAAAAGACCGCTATTATTTATATCAAAGTCAATGGACAAGCGAACCAATGGTACATGTACTTCCTCACTGGAATTGGGAAGGTCATGAAGGGGAAATCATTCCTGTTCATGCTTTTACAAATGCAGAAGAAGTAGAGCTTTTTGTCAACGGTAAATCAATGGGTAAAAAAGTGAAAGGCGTAGACTTAACCCCTATCAAAATGACCCACCGTGATTGGAAACAGGAAGGACCATTGATGTCGAAATATAGATTAAGTTGGGAAGTTCCTTACACTCCTGGAAGCATTGAAGTGGTGGCGTACACTAAAGGTAAAGAAGTTGCTAGAAAAGCCATTAAAACTGCAGGAAAACCTCATCATATTGAATTAGAAGCCGATCGTAGTTTGATTGCTTCTGATGGAAAAGACCTTTCATACATTACGGTAAAAGTAGTGGATGAGAAAGGCAACTTCTGTGCTACTGCTTCCAATATGATTCATTTTGAAGTCAGCGGAGACGGTAAACTGGCAGGTGTAGGAAATGGTGATGCTGCATCATTGACTTCATTACAAGGCCGCAAAATGGAAGTATTTAATGGTCTAGCCCTAGCCATTGTTCAAGGGGCAAAAAATCCTGAAAAACCGATTACTTTAACAGCAAAAGCAGAAGGACTTCAGGACGCAGAAATTAAAATATCTTTTCAACCATCATTATAATAATTAACAAATGAAAATTAACAAATTATGGCTCCTACCTCTCGCTATGTTGGCGTTGGGATGCCAAAAAAATGCTACTACTTCAGAAGAAGTAGAAACGACCAAACCTAATATCATCTTCGTATATATGGATGATTTGGGTTATGGAGATATCAGTGCAAATGGATCGACAACCATCAATACTCCAAACATGGACGCGTTGGCCAACGGTGGTATTAACTTCAGCAATGGTTATGCTTCATCGGCGACTTGTACTCCTTCAAGATATGCAGCATTTACGGGGGAATATCCTTGGAGAAAAAATGCTCAAATCTTACCCGGTTCAGCTCCAATGTTGATCAGTACTGAACAAATGACAGTACCAAAAATGCTTCAAGGGGCAGGATATGAAACAGCAATTATTGGTAAGTGGCACCTTGGTTTAGGTACACATGACAAAGATTGGAACGTTCATATTTCTCCAGGTCCAAACGAGGTTGGTTTTGGTCACTCTTACATTATGGCTGCCACTCAAGACCGTGTTCCTACCGTGTATATTGAAGATGGTGATGTAGTAGGTTTGGATAAAAACGACCCTATTCAAATTGATTACAAAAAGAACTTCGAAGGACAACCAACAGGTAAGGATAATCCTGAGTTAATCACAATGAAATGGCACCACGGTCATAATAATACGATCGTAAATGGTATTCCAAGAATCGGTTACATGAAAGGTGGTAAATCTGCTTTATGGAGCGATGTTGATATGGCGGATCATTTCCTTGACAAAGTGAAAAACTACATCACTACTCAAGCAAAAACAGAGAAGCCTTTCTTCTTAGCGTATACAATGCAACAACCTCACGTACCAAGAACTCCACACCCACGTTTTGAAGGTAAGTCTGGAATGGGTCCAAGAGGTGACGTAATTATGGAAGCAGATTGGTGTATTGGTGAATTGATGAAAACGATCAAGGAAGCGGGTATTGAAGAAAACACAATGATTATCTTCTCTTCAGACAACGGTCCTGTATTGAATGACGGTTACTATGATGATGCTGTGGAATTAATCGGAAATCACGACCCTAAAGGTGGTTTAAGAGGTGGTAAATACTCTTTATTTGATGCGGGTGCACACGTTCCATTCATCACTTACTGGAAAGGTAAAATCAAGCCAGGTAAATCTACTGCTTTAGTTTGCCAAATGGATATGTTAAACTCATTAGCGGCATTAGTTGGTAGTGATGTTAGAAGTGATGACTCTAAAGATGTATTAGGAGCATTCCTTGATGCTAAAGAAGAAGGTAGAACTTCATTAATCTTAGAAGCGACAACGAGAACTTCTTACAGAAAAGGAGATTACGTTTTAATCCCTCCTTACAAAGGAAAGAAATTAAACAAGCAAGTGAACATCGAATTGGGTAACGATAATGAAATCCAATTGTACAACTTGAAAAAAGATCGTGCTCAAACACATAACCTAGCAAAAGAAAACCCTGAGTTGACAAAACAACTTTTAGAGGAATTCACAAAGCTTAGAGGTGAAGGTTTTGGCAAAACAAAGAAATTAGAATTGATGTAGTACTGAAAAAGTACATTTTATATTTTGAATTGTTTGTAAGAGAGATCATAATGGTCTCTCTTTTTTTTGTCATATAATAAATACATTGTAAACTAAATTATCGTCAACTTTTAATCGACCTTTATACAAGCATTTATAGGATCTACTTTCAAACTTCCTTCTTCTTCATTTTTGTCTTGAAACAAAAACGAAGCAAAAAATTCAAGGCTTAGAAGTCAAAAGCTAAATTCCATTTCTCTCGCCTATTGAAAGGATAACTCGATCAAAACTTCATCGTTTTGAGATGCTCAAACAGCAAAATCATTTTTAACGGCTCACTTCATGAAATTCTTGACGCTTTTCCCTTCAAGGCCAAGGGAAGAGGTAGCAAATGAATTGGGTAGAAAGTCCACTAGCGCGAATGTTAAGCGATAGCGTCATTCGTATCCTACAGATCAGCAGAAATCTCCTGATTTCTAAATTATAGAGTACTTGCAGGAGGTAAAATAGATCCGATCACTTTAATAAAAACAGATAATAGGTAGATTGAATAGACTAAAACAACTCGTTTTTCACCAAAACAACATCAAAAATGAAACTCGAACTTATTGCTAACCCTCTAATAATGTATCAAGTAGAAACAGATTAAAAAATACCCCCGCTTTTGCCCTTTATTTTACACCCCATTTATTAGTGTAAGATATACATCTTTGAATTACGCTTCTGATCGATCATTTACACTCTTCGATCGTCGGACATCGGTCAGAACAGACAGAACACTTTTTAACCAATTAATATTAAGTACGTATGAAATACTTTTACAGTCTACTTACATTCATGTGTTGGAGTGTGTTGTTTCTATGCTTTCTTAACAGCGCACAAGCACAAACTTTTACGGGGAACGGAAGCGGAACCGCCGAAGACCCATTTCTCATTGAAACAAATGCTGACTTGATCAAATTAACAACCGCTTATGAATCATGGGATTTACACTATAAATTAACAGCTGATTTGGATATGGATGGGGAAACGTTTTACCCTATCGGTTACAAATTAGCGAACAATGTAGAGAAAACATTTAATGGCGTTTTTGATGGTAATTTCCATACAATCTCCAATCTTATAATCACGCCAAACCCTGAGCAAACTACTATTGGGTTAGGTTTTGTGGGAAGTGCACGCAATGCTACAGTCAAAAATTTAGGTTTAATCAATGTGAGTACGCCAGACAAATCCAAAGCGAGAGTCGGTGGAATCATTGGGTTAGCCGAAAATACAACCTATATTGACAGATGTTTTGTATTAGGTGGAACTATTAGAGGTAACGGACATGTGGCAGGCATTGTGGGCCAAATGAATGGTCATTCGGTAACCAACTGCATCTCTGATGTAACCTTGATTTCTAATAACTGGGGAATGGATGCAGGAATTGCAGGCAATATTCAATATCTATATTCCAATACTGCCATCAGTCAATGTATCAACCTTGGTGACCAGAAAGCACTAGTAGCTGATAGTAAGCTAAGTGTTGAACCAAATATTGATTATTCGGGTCTTTACGCTCGTACAACCTCCAATGGAGCCAATGAGAGTACAAAAGTAAGTGTGTTGTCTTCATTGGAAATGACAAATCAAACGAACTTTCCTAACCTTGATTTTTCAGATGATGGAGCTTGGGTTATGAGAGATAATTCTTATCCTATACTAAAAGGTTTTGCTCTTGAAGCTTTTGCATCAATCAAACAGTACCCTGGTATACCTCTAATTGTTACTTCAGATGGAACAACTCCTATTGAAGGAGCTACAATTACTATTGATGAAACTAATTATACTACTAATGCACAAGGTAAGGTCGATGATCTTTTAGAAGATGGAAGCTATGATTTTACAATCAATGCGGACGGCTACAAAGAATATACAGGTTCATTTTTGATTGATGATAATACAGAAATTAGCACAATTACATTAATTACAGAGGGTGTGACTACTTACTCTGCTACTTTCACTGTAAAAAATAATAAACAAGAAATTGTAGAAGGGGCATCTTTCAGATTGTACATTACAGACGGTTATGATCAAACTGAAATCACGGATAGCAATGGTCAAGTTACTTTTGAACTTCTACTAGGCGATACTTATCAGTACAGTATCAATAAGACATTACATATTGAGACGAATGACCAAATCCTGGTTGATCAGAATATTGATGAAGTGGTCACATTAAATATCGATAATAAAAAGCCGGTTGCCGTAGTGCAAGCTGGTAGAACCATTGAGTCAGGTGAAGTGGTCTTTTTGCATGGAGCCGCTTCTTATGATGAAAATAATGATCCGTTAACGTATAAATGGACGGCACCCGAAGGGATTCAATTGGCCAATGAAAACAATCCTATTACTACGTTTACTGTACCAAATGTGGATGTTGACACTCCAATGACTTTTACACTAGTAGTCAATGATGGAGAAAATGATTCTGATGCGGCTTCAGTGACATTTACTGCCAAAAACACAATCCTATATGGATTAAACCTTATAAAGAATGGTGGTTTTGAAGAAGCTTTAAATGTAGGTTGGGAAGGGCTCGATAATTTCACTCCATCAGAGGTAGTTCCTGCGGACTCTAAAGGTCTAAAAAGTTTGAAAATCGAGACTACAAGCCAAATTGATTTGGTTCAAACCAACCCTGAGAGCTTTATGGAGCTTGAAGTGGGACAATCTTATAAGTTTACAGGTAAGTTTAGAGTAGATCGCATGACTACCACTGTATATAATTTCAGATTAATGCCTTCAGATCAATGGAGAGATGCAGATAACACGAAATTTTCAATTACAAGAAATGATCTAAGCTGGGGTGATGCTCAACCTGTTTTAAATGAATGGGTAGCTTTTGAAAAGACTTTAGTCATTGATGAAACGTTTAAGACGGGGGCTTCAATTGGCGATAAAGTGATGGCTAGAGTGTACTTCCAAAGTCCTAACATTACAACCGATGAATTAATTTATTTTGATGATTTAAGCCTTGTAAAAGCTGATATTACAATGGATTTGAAGACCAATGAGGATCAAACCGTACTTCCTGGCACAAAGGTAGATCTAATGGCCATGCATAATTCATCCAATGTTTTCACATACACTTGGAAAGCTCCGGAAGGTATAACGCTAACTTCTACAGATCAAATGTCAACTTCGTTTACAGCACCAAATGACATTTCGGAAATCACTGACCTTGACTTTATGGTCACGGCCACAACAGGTAACCTAACTTTTAATTCAACTGTTAAAGTTACTGTTTTAGAAAGTATTAATGCAATGGCAGGTCAAGATCAAACTGTCACTGAAGGAGACCTTGTAACACTTGATGCCTCAGCTACTTCTCCTTCTTCGGCTATGATTAGCTGGAAGGCTCCAAAAGGAATTCAACTTTCGAGTTTAACGGATAAAATGCCAACGTTTACTGCGCCAAGTGTACAAGAAGTCACTTCATTTACATTTATGCTTACTGCAAAAATTGGAGAAAGAGAAGCCACTGATGAAGTAATGATCACAGTTGAGCCTGACTTAACTCCTATTGCAAATGCAGGAAGTCCTCAAAATGCTTTTAGCGGAAAGTTAGTGACATTGGATGCTTCACTTTCAGAAGCAAAAACAGACAACTCTTTAACTTATCATTGGGTTGCTCCAGAAGGAATCACGCTTTCTGATGTCAATGCAGTAATGCCAACATTTACGGCCCCTGAAGTCAATGAAGCAACGGACTATACTTTTAAACTAACTGTTGTAGATGGAGAAAATAGCTCCGAAGAAACGACAGTAACAGTAACGGTTTTAAAGGCAAAGCTTAAAGGAAAAGACCTGATTGTCAATGGTGGATTTGAGGATGAAATAACCGTAGGTTGGAAAGGTATTAGTCAATATACTCGCTCCGATGTGGTCAGTACTAAAAGTGAAGGCTTGAATAGTTTATTAATTGAAGAAGAAGACAGAATCGATGCCCTTCAAACGAATGATGACAGTTACTTTGATCTTGAAATTGGTAAAACATACACATTCAGTGGTAGATTTAGAGTAGACCGCATGAACGCCGCTGTTTTCAACATCAGAATAATGCCATTTGATGAGTGGCCTGCAGTTGATAATTATAAATTGGCTATCGGAAATACGGACATTACTTGGGGAGACTATCAAGCGGTTATTGGTGAGTGGGTTTACTTTGAAAAGGAGATTTTGATTGATGAAGAATATACGATCAATGATGTAAATAATGGTGATATCGTTGCGTCAAGAATCTATATCCAAAGTCCTACAGACGTTCAAACTACAGTCTATTTTGATGATTTTAGTTTAGTAGAAAGTAACTTTGAGTTTGTATTGAATGCCGGAAATGATGTCACAATTCAAGCCGGTGGATCAGTGGAACTTATAGCAAGTCAAAACTCAGCAGAGGAGTTTACTTACACATGGTCAGCACCAGAGGGTATCTCACTTTCAGCTACAGAAGGAATAACAACTACAGCGACCGCAACAGAAGCACTAACGGCTGTAAAAGAATATACGATTACTTTAACGGCTCAGAATGATAAAATAACAGCCACTGATGAAGTAAAAGTAACGGTCACTCCAGAAATTAAAGTGAATGCTGGTGAAAATCAAGAAGCAAAAATGGGAACGACTGTAACACTGGATGGATCTCAAACTACGCCTGCTGATGCTACATTGGTATGGACAGCTCCTGAAGGAATTACACTCTCTGATGTTAATTCGGCAATGCCTACGTTCACGGCGCCTAATGTATCTGAAGAAATGACGTATACGTTTACTTTAACAGCTCAATACTTAGGTAATGAAGCAACAAGTGAGGTTAATGTATTAGTATACCCAGAATTAGTTGCCGATGCTGGTACTTCTATCTCAACATTTGTTGGAGAAGTTGTTACGCTTGATGCTTCTGCTACTGTTCCTACCAATGCAGCATTAACATGGTCGGCTCCTGAGGGAATCGTACTCTCTGATGTAAATGCTACTATGCCAACATTTACGGCTCCAGAAGTCAGTGAAGAAACAACCTATACGTTTACATTATCTGCTGAATACAAAGACATGACAACAACAGACGAAGTAACGGTTACTATTAGTCCTAACGAACTTCCAGTGGCAAATGCAGGTGCGGATCAAGTAGTTGAAATTGGTGATGTAGTCACACTAGATGCATCAGCTTCAACGCCTGAAACAGTAACATTTGAATGGTTGGCACCAGAAGGAATAACTTTGTCAGATGCAACTGTTTCTAAACCTACATTTACTGCTCCTGATGTAAGTGTTGAGACGACTTTCACGTTCGTTGTAAAAGTATCGATCGGTGATGTTGTAGTATTAGATGAAGTCAAAATCACCGTTAATGCACCAGAGGAAATTCCTACATCAATTGAAGATACTAAAATTGTAACAAGCGTTTTCCCTAACCCTACAACGGACCAAGTTACGATTGAGTTAGTGGAAAATGCAGAAGTCATAATTCTTAATCTTCAAGGTGCATCTATTTTCAAAAAAGAATTTAGAGCAGGACAACAAACACTAGATGTTTCAGATTTTAAAACAGGTCTTTACATTATTCAAGTGAAAACGAGCAATGCTCATCAAAGTGTAAAGCTGATCAAAGAATAATATTGTTAACGTGATTTCTTGTAGACTTGAATCACACTTTAGTTAGATTGAATAAGCCGGAATTAGTTTAATTCCGGTTTTTTTATATTAATACAATCCAGAAAATTTGTAGTACATTTATCAATAAAACCTAAAGTGAATAGCATGAAACATGAATGGCGAAAAAAAGAAAAAGCGGTTTACCTTCCCAAAAACAAACCTGAAATCATTGAAGTTCCTACATACAACTATATTGTATTGAGTGGCAAAGGCAATCCAAATAGTGATCTTTTTGCTGAAAGTATTGGAGCTCTTTATAGTGTTGCTTATGGTATCAAAATGACGTTAAAAAAAAGTGATTCATTACCCTCTGATTATAACGATTGGACGGTTTATCCATTGGAAGGAGTATGGGATATTTCTGAGGAAGCGAAGGAAAACTACACTGGTGTACTCAATAAGGATGATTTAGTCTATGACATTATGATTAGACAACCTGAATTTATTAACCAAGACTTCTTTGATCAAATTCTTGAAATGACAAAAAAGAAAAAGCCTCATCCCCTATTAGATAAAGTTCGGTTTGAGAAAATCTCTGATGGACGATGCATCCAAATGCTACACATTGGAAGTTATGACAATGAACCTGAAAGCTTTGCCATAATGGAAACTTTTGCAAAAGATTCAAAGCTTATTCGAAAATCAAAGATACATCGAGAAATTTACCTTTCTGATTTTCGTAAAGTACCTGAAAATAAATTGAAAACCGTACTAAGATTTAGAGTCGAATAAAATTATAATTAGGTGATCCTATACAGTGAGAAGAATTGCACACCCTCATAAACTGCAATCAATAATTCGTTTGAAACCCCTAAAAGCCAATCCTTTAATGCAATAATATCTATACAATCCCATCCTTAAAAAATTTTTATCCCCTTTTACATCAATAATTTCAACCTCTTTTATAGAATTCGACGGTAATTTTAGATTGAATTATTACTAATTACACTGTAAACTAAGTTTTTCGAATAGTTATAATATTTAGAAATCAGGAGATTTCTGCTGATCTGTAGGACACGAATGACGCTCACGCTTAACATTCGCGCCAGTGGACTTTCTACCCAATTCGTTTGGCACTTCTTCCATCGGCCTTGAAGGGAAAAGCGTTAAGAATTTCATGTATTGAGCCTAAATGATTTTAAACTCGCTAAAGCTCAAACAGCAAAATCATTTAGGCTCAAGGAATGGAATTTAGCTTTTGACTTCTAAGCCTTGAATTTTTTGCTTCTTTTTGTTTCAAGACAAAAAGAAGAGAAAAGAAGCTTGAAAGTAGATCCTATAAAATCTTGTAGAAAGGTCGATTATAAGTTCACAAAAATTTGGTTTACAGTGTGCTAACAATCTATTTTTTATGAGTCGATTAATTACCATTAAGGACAAATGCATTATGTATTGCCTCTTCATTTCTATGTGGAGCGGTGCGTTTATTTCTCCATTACAAGCACAAACTACTGTCAACATCAATCCTAAAGTACAACGCTATATTGGAAATGTTTCGGAGTTGGAACGTAACAAATACTTCAACCTCCACTCTAATTCTGGTGATGCTGATGTAAAAAAATTCTTTGAGGATTACAATGCATTTCCAAGTAGAGGTTTTTGGGGTCCTTATTCTTATTCAAACAGTAAAGGAAATTCTGTTGGTACTTACCCTTCGGAAAAGACAGGAAATTCCAATGAAAGAAAAGTAACTCGATTTGTGGGTACTGAACACCCTAAAAGTGCATTCAAAGATGGTCTAGATCCTGTTAAAGCTGGAGAATGGGCCGTAGAGTACTACAAAAACTATGTCGATGATAATGGTCGACCTGAGTTTTTTGAACCTATGAATGAGCCTTTTGTACATGCGAAGGACTTTTATGAGGGAGGTTGGAATCTTGCAGAAGAAGATCGAATTAAAAAACAGATGGCTGAGCTATTTGCTTCTGTGGGAAAGAAAATTCACGCAGAGCCAAGTCTTGCAAAAATGAAAGTGATTGGTTATTCATCGGCATGGCCTTCTTGGGAACTTAGAGATTTTTCCAACTGGGATGAAAACATGAAAATGTTTATGGATATAGCAGGTGCTGACATGGATGCTTTTGCTACTCACCTTTATGATGGCGTGAATGTAACCGGACAAAACAACCTACGTTCAGGCAGTAATTCTGAAGCTATTCTTGATATTATTGAGACATACAGTTTTATCAAATGGGGGATCGTAAAACCTCATGCTATCACCGAATATGGTGGCATTACAAGAGGTTTTGAAGATCGATATACGGATCTAGAAAGTATTCAAACGGTAAGAAGTATCAATCATATGTTGTTTAATTTATTGGATCGAGAAAATGTAATTGAAATCTCCATCCCGTTCATTACAGATAAATCGACGTGGCATATGAATGCAGGGAATAATTATCAGCCTTATAGTGCTGCATTATTTATTCCTACAAATATTGGTGAAGCAAATGTGGAAGATTGGAGATATGCCCCGAAAATTCATTTTTATGAATTATGGAGAAATGTTCAAGGGAGAAGAATTCAGGTAGAAACGAATAACCCTGACGTTCAAGTTCATGGTTTTGTCAAAGATCAAAAGCTTTTTATGGCTTTCAATAATTTAGATGAAAACGAACAAACTGTACAATTAAACTTTGTAGAAAGTGCAGGCACATTGGTGAAAATGACTACGAAGGCTTTGAAAATATACGATGATAAAGACCCAGTAATGTCCATCGATGAAACAACTACTGCTCCAAGTTCATTAACATTAATTCCGGGAGAAACTGTTGTCATGGAATTCGAATACAATGAATCCATCAAGCAGACAAAAGCGTCAAAAGAAACCAAGTATTACTCTACTACTTATTTACAACCGATCAAAACCAATACAGCAATGACTTTTGGTTTTTCAGATGTGGTCATTAAAGAAGGTACTGCCACTCTTCTGATGGGAATTGGCAGGAAACATGATCGTTCAAAACAGCCTACGGTTAAAGTAAACGGTACTGAAATTTCTGTTCCCAATAATTGGAAAGGCTTAGATCAAGCGCATAGGGATGACTTTTTTGGTGTAATTGAAATACCTGTTGACATTGCATTATTAAAGGAAGAAAATACTGTAGAAGTAACCTTCCCTGATGCAGGAGGGTATCTAAGTTCTTTGATTTTGGAAGTGAAAAACAACGAAGAAAATACGCAAAAAGATGAAGCCATCCATATTCATAGTCCTAAGTCTGAAATCATTCAAGGTCAAGAAGTCAAAGTAAAATTGTCTTATAATGCGAATGTTTCAAGAGATATAGTTGCAGAATTTTGGACTTCTTCCAATTGGGTTGCCGAAGCAAGAGCGACGGTTCCAGCAGGAGAAAGTCAGAAAGAATTATTGATCACATTGCCCAATTTACCAGAATTGGGCGATGGCTATATTATCAAATCGAGCATCAGACCTGTAGGTAGTACTTGGCAAGAAAATATTGCCAGGTATCAGGTGGATAATATCAGCGTAGTGAAAGAATACAGCAAAACCATGATTGTGAATCTTACTGTTTTTGATGAAGAAAATAATGCGATCAACGATGCAATTGTGACGTTATCAAATAATGACGAAACTCTTCAAGAATCAGCATTGACGGACCAAAATGGTATGGCTAGTTTTGAAATCATCGAAAAGGGTGAGTACACTTATAGCGTTTCAAAAAAAAACTTTGAAGTTGCAACGGGAGTTCTTAACATCGATCAAAGTAACTTTGATAAAGAAATTATTCTTTCTGAAATAATTATACCCTTAGTTGCTCATGCTGGGGAAGATCAAACAGTAGAAGCGGGTTCAACAGTTACTTTAGACGGTTCTTCTTCATCACCTGATGGAATAAATTTTAGTTGGTCTACCACCTCTTCCATTGCCATTCAAAACAGCACATCATCCAAACCAACCTTTATCGCCCCCAATATTACTGAAAGCACTATTTACACTTTTGAATTAACCATTACTAGAGAAGAGGAAACGGCAACCGATCAAGTCAGCATCACGGTTACTCCTTCAATTCCTACTTCTATTGATACGTTAAAAGACAATATCAAAATATACCCTAACCCTGCTCAAGACCTTTTAAAAATTGACGTAAACAGTAGTTCTTTAATGACAATGTTCGATATTTTGGGGAATGAAATTTTCCAACAGACACTTTTAGCGGGAAAGAATATTTTGAATTTATCGTATGAGAGAGCAGGTCTTTATATTATTAATGTCCAATCAGATAATGGCACCAAAAGCTTTAAACTGATCAAAGAGTAATTATCCAATTGAGCATTAAAAAAGCTTCACCTAGGCAAAAGTGCCGAAGTGAAGCCTTAAAAAAATCTGTTGATTTAATTATTTACTTGATTTTTTACCAACTAATTTCACTGTTTTCACCAATGGTTTTGCAGCTCCCAATGCTTCACTTCTTTCAGAAGGAAGTGCATTCGAAATACTGATATCATATTCTCCTCTCACCCATTCTTTCTCACCTTTATCGTTGAACAGTTTGAAATTGTCTGATGATAATTCAAATGTATATTCTTTTGTTTCCCCTGCTTTTAAAGCAATTCTTTGGAAACCCTGAAGGATATATTGAGGTGTTAATTCTTCTTGGTTTTTAGGAGAAATATAAAGTTGTACTACATCTTCACTATCTACTTTTCCAGTATTACTTACCGTAAATGACAACTCTAAATTATCTTTCTGTTTTAAAGTAGAAGATGATAATTGAAGATTTTCAAAAGCAAAATCAGTATATGTTAAACCAAAACCAAATGGGAATAATGGCTCTTCTTTCATAAACTTATACGTTCTTCCTTTCATAGAGTAATCATCATAAGACGGCAATTGAGCGATACTTTTTGGGAAAGTGATTGGTAATTTTCCTGATGGAGAAACATCACCAAATAAGATATCAGCCACTGCATTTCCTCCTTGCTCACCTGGGTACCAAATATGTAAGATGGCATCACAATGCTCTTCAATACCTTCCAATGAAACCGGACTACCACTTGCTACTACCAACACCAAAGGTCCTTTTTTACTTTCAATGATTTCCTTCACATAGTTCAATTGATTTTCTGGTAGCTTCAAATCTTTTCTATCTCCAATATTTTCAGAAGCAATCGCATCTACTTCTTCCCCTTCCATATCAGCGGTGATACCTACTACACAAATCGTTACATCTGATTCAGCAGCAACTTTTGGTGCCCAGTTTTTTGGATTGATATTTTTTTGGAATGGTAAAGCACCACTTCTGTAGTTCAATGAAGTACCTAATGAAACTTTGTCTGCAATACCTTCCAAAATGGTCACCAAATTAGGACTGATACCGTAATAACTGCCCATCAACATATCTGCTGAGTTAGCGAAAGGACCTGTTACATATGGAACTTTAATATCTTTTGGAAGTGGTAATACGTTGTTCTTATTTTTCAATAAAACAATAGATTTTTGAGCTGCTTTTCTCGCTAACTCCACGTGTTCAGGGGAATGGATATTTTCTTTCGCAACGTTATAATAAGGATGAGCATTGTCCTTGTTAAACATTCCCAGTCTGAATCTTGTTTTGAAAAGTTGTACTGCACGTTGATGAATTGTTTCTTCAGTGATCAAGCCTTGTTCTACCGCTTTCGCTAATTTTAGATAAGTACGACCGCAATTCAAATTCACCCCTTCATTTAATCCTGTTGCTGCTGCTTTTGGAGCACTATCCACATATTTCATTTTGTAGAACATGCCATTGATCGCACCACAATCTGAAGTCACATAGCCATCAAATCCCCAATCCTTTCTCAATACATCATCCAATAGGAAAGTACTCGCACATGAAGGAACACCAAATACGGCATTGTAAGCCCCCATTACACCTTCAACTTTTCCTTCCACAACCAATGTCTCAAAAGCAGGTAGATACGTCTCATACAAGTCTTTTTGTGTTGGTCGAGCATCAAAAGTATGTCTTTGACTTTCTGGTCCCGAATGTACTGCAAAGTGTTTTGCACAAGCCGCTGTTTTTAAAATTTTATCATCATCGCCTTGCAACCCTTTTACAAAAGACAAACCTATTCTTGAGGTTAAATAAGGATCTTCACCGTACGTTTCTTGTCCTCTTCCCCAACGTGGATCTCTGAAAATGTTCACATTGGGTGTCCAGAACGTCAAACCAGCATACTTGCTCGTATTTCCCATTGCTTGGGAGATTTTAAACTTCGCTCTAGCTTCCGTTGAAATGGCATCTGCTACTTCAAAAACTAAAGTTGTATCGAAAGTGGCTGCCATTCCAATACCTTGAGGGAAAATGGTGGCCTTACCATTTCTTGCAATACCGTGCAAGGCTTCATTCCACCAGTCATAAGCGGGAACATCCAACCGTGGAATGGCTGGAGCACTACTGATTAATTGATTGATTTTCTCCTCCAATGTCATCTGACTAACGAGGATTTCCGCTCTCTCTTCAATTGGTAGTAATTCATCAAAATAAGAGAAATTGACCTCTTGTGCCTGAGCGATATTTGCCCAGCAAAACAGTAATAATAATGCTAACCTATTTAATTTCATTTCATTCATTATTTAACAATTAACGCCGAGTGATAGTAGTCCCAAAAGTCAAAACCATACTCTACTTTTTCCTTATAATCTTCTTCTTTTTCAGCAACCTTCATCATCTCCGATTGCATCTGTTTTATTCTTTCTTGATATTCTGGGAAAAAAGATAAATCTTGTGTTTCCCATGGATCGTTCTTTACATGAAACAATTGCGTGACTCTTGATCCTCTTACAGCATGCCCATCTTTTTTGGAGAAATCAGGAGCTCGAACGTATTCGATCAATTTATAACCGTCTTTTCTATACGCCCTTTGGAACTGACGGTAAGCATGATATGTATAGTCTCTGATTTGCTCTTTCTGATTATTGATAACAGGAAGTAAACTTTTTCCTTTTACAGAAGCAGGAATTTTCACTTTAGCAAGATCACAAATCGTAGGATAGATATCATGTGTGTAACATAAAGCTGATTTTCTTTGCGGTTGCTTCATCGCTCCGCCACCAATAATCAACGGAATATGAAGGCCGTCTTCATCGTATACATTTTGTTTTCCCATCAGGCCATGATTTCCTACTGCCAAACCACTATCTCCGGCTAAAACAACGATCGTATTTTCATATTGACCACTCGCTTTGAGTGAAGCAATCACTTTTCCGATTTGTTCATCCAAGTGAGTAATAATAGCGTAGTAATCTGAAAGCTCTTTTTGAGAAACTTCCTTCGTTCTTGGCCAAGCGGCTAAGGCTTCGTCTCTTAAATACATATGCCCATTATCAAAAGGATGTTGAGGCATATAAGATGGAGGGAGCTCAATTTTATCTTCAGGGTATTTCTTTTTAAATCGCTTAGGGGCCTGTCGTGGATCATGAGGAGCATGAAATGCCAAATACATAAAGAAGGGATTTTCTTCTTTGTAATTTTCAATAAAATCAATGGCATCTTCAGCAAATATTTCTGATGTATGAGGACCATTTTCTTCTGTTCCAAAAGGTCCTTTTTCACGTTTCTCCGCTGTAAACGATTCCTTTACTCTATTTTGCTTTTTATCATATGAAATAAGGTAAGCATCACTTTTGGGGTACTTCCCTTGATCATTCCATTGCCAAAGCGGCATTCTATAATGATCGACCAAATAAGCACCCAATCCCATCACTTGCCCTCCAGAATCAAAAGCTCTAGAAACGGATGCTTTATCTTGATGCCACTTCCCAACAATATGAGAATGATAGCCTGCATTATGAAAAGCTTCCGCAATAGTGGTATGCTCTTTAGGAATTTGATGTCCAGCTCCTTTCAAATGAAAAAGCGGTCGACCAGATAACAACATGGCTCGGCTCGGGATACAAGTTGCTCCTGCAAAAGAACCCATTAGATAAGCATTATCGAAAACGACTCCTTCCTCTGATAACTTATCCATATGAGGCGTTTCTACCGCCTGTCCACCTAAAGCATGAATACCACTGTAACGGTGGTCATCCGTGTAAATCAAAACCACATTAGGTTGTTGTGCCCATGCCTTTGGGACAAAAATGAGCAGTAGTAGTAAGAGTTTATAGTTCATTTTCATCATCTGAGTTTGCAAAATTGATCACTACTTTTTCGTTGTTTAACTTTAAGTTTTTAGATGTATTTGAAATTACATTATCAAACAAAATTGGATACCTCTGATCATCACCACTTTGATGAATATGAAGGTTTTTGATAGTGATATTTTTGATATTTCTAGCATACATTCCATAAGCTGGTAAAACACCGAAGGGGATATACTCAGGATACTTTTTTTCTAGTGTCGGTACTTCGTTGTTTTTATCTGATTTCTTTCCTTCACTCTCTATCTTAATTTCGATTTTCTCCATTCTGAAATCTTCGATCCTATGTTGGTCAGTACCTGTCATCAAAATACAGCTTGGTGAAGCTACTCTTGTCTTATTTGCAGGTAACACCTCTGCATAAATATTCTTCAATAGGATGTTTTTCATGCTTCCTACTTCTTCTTGAGGGGCATTTCTATAAGTTCTTAAACGCTCACCCAATCGAACAAAAATAGGCATGTCCACCCCGTACATTTTGATGTTTTCAATGACAATATTTTCAATATTTGCCCCATCGACACTTAAGATTTTGATACCGCCACCCAAGGTTTCTTTTATTGTACAATCATGAATATGAATGTCTTTGAAATCACCCATTGACTCGGTTCCAAATTTAATAGCTCCCCAATCACTTTTGAGAGTACAATTTTCAACTTCTACATTTTGAGTAGGTAATGGACTTGTTGCTTTAACACAAACCGCATCATCACCGGCATCAATATTAGAATCCTTAATAAAAATACCGGTACTCGAATCAATGTCAATTCCATCATTATTTCGATGAGCATGACTATAGATTTTGATTCCATCTACCACTGCATTTTTACATTGAAAAAAATGAAGCGTCCATGCAGAAGACTGTCGTAAAGTAATTTGATTGATGCTGATATCTTCACACCCTACTAATCGAACCAAGAATGGGCGGTCTGCTATCAATGGTTTTCTTTTCTCTTTTGGAATACCTAATTGCTCCAAAGTAGCATTTGCATTTTCATACAAAAACATTTTACCCTGACCATTAATTACTCCCTTACCATAGATTGCTATTCCTTTTGCATTTTCAGCACCAATCAAACACTTCCCTCTTGGCTGTCCAGTGGCATCCACAAAAGGAGCAATGCTTTTATAATCCAAGGGGTTTTTACTCCCTATGATTTTTGCTCCTTCCGTGACCCAAAGTTTTACATTATCTTTTAGAAAAATTGTCCCTATTTTGAATACTCCATCTCCAACTTTAACAGTTCCTCCCCCTTCTTTTGCACAAGCGTCAATCGCTTGTTGAAATGAAGTCGTATTGAGAGTAGTTCTATCTCCTACAGCACCATAATCCGTGACATTTACGACAGAATTTTGGCCCCAGAGAGAGGTAGTTAGTAAATAAGCGATCAAAAAGAGGACATTTAGTTTCATACTTTTATTTAATTTATTATTTAGATGATTTTAGCGTAATTGTTTGTTGAGGATACCCTTCCACCTTTGCTGTTAATTTGATATCACCAGCCTTTTTAGTGGTCTGAATGATAGTCAAGGCTCTACCTTTTGAAGTCATAAGTTGATTGGATTGGAAATCTTGAATATTGGTCCAGGCTCCATTATCTACCCCTAAAAGTTTTACATTGCCTTCTACTTCAAAAGTGACTTTTACATCTTCCGTTTTGACAGGATTCCCCTCTTTATCTTCCAACTGTAAAACAATATGAGAGACATCATAGGCATCAGCTTTTAACTGTTTTTTATCTGCTGTAATTGAAAACTGAGAAGGCTTTCCTGCTGATTTAAGTTTTGTGATTGTTTCTTCTTTCCCAAATTTTGCTCTTGCAACCAATTCTCCTTCTTCATAAGGAACAACCCAACGCATGATTCTACCCGGACTGTCGGACATACTTCTGTAGCCTAATGACTTGCCATTCAGCAACAACTCAACAGTGGAATAATTAGAAGTCACTTCCACCAATACCTTTTCTCCTTTTTTATAATTCCAATGCCAGTTACTATTTCTCCACTTGTATGATTTATTTGCTTTCGCTACAGGAAGACCTGACATAGGATGTGCTTTAAAACCTGACTCCTTCAGTGGCAAAGTACCAATAGAAATGTGAGGTTCATCTTTCCAAATACTCTTAAAGTAATTCCAGCCCGTCACTTTGAAACCTGCCAAATCAAGCATATCTCCCCAAGCACTTTTTTCTGGCCAACGTTCATTTCTTTCACCGATATAATCAATTCCTGTCCACATGAAAATACTGAACACACCAGGATATTCTAACACTTGTTTCCAATCATCCCATGTACCAGGGCACTCATTGGTCGTCACTTGTGTATTTGGGAAATACTTCTTCGCCCAAGGAAAAATCACATTTCTATAGCTGTAACCCGGAATATCTACTGCATCTCCATATCCACTGACATGACTGACTTGAGGAATAATCAAATTAGCAGTTGTAGGACGAGTATCATCCATCTCTTTCACCCAATCGTTTAGTTTTTTAGCTGTTTCAGCAAGAATGTAATCTCCTTTTTCCCAATTGTCATAACGTTCTTTTAACTCCTTAGGAGTGAACATTGGAGTTTTACCAAAGAAACCTTTACTCTTCCCTGGATTCTTAGGATCTGTATAGAAACCCGTGATAAATCTATAATGCAGGTACGTCCATTCGATCTCGTTGCCAATACTCCATTGGAATACAGAGGGATGGTTTCTATCTCTTAACATGGTACGTTGCAAATCACTCTGAGCCCACTTTTGAAAATGTTCATCATAACCTCTTGTCGAATAATCCGAATGTTGATCATGAAAATTCTGACGTTTATCCTTAGGGTAATCAAATTCATCAAATAACTCATGTTGTACCAAGAAACCCATGCGATCACAAAGCTCTAAGAACTCTTTTGAAAACGGATTATGAGACGTACGGATTGCATTGACACCACCCTCTTTTAATAGTTTTAACCTACGTTCCCACACGCCCAATGGCACCGCTGTACCTACTAGCCCAGCATCATGATGTAAACACACACCTTTCACTAAAGTATTTTTCCCATTTAAATAAAAGCCTTCATTTACTTTAAACTCAATAGAACGAATACCAAACGGAGTGTTATATTCATCCACGACTTTTCCATTGACTTTCAATTGCGTCAAAGCATTGTAAAGAATAGGTGTATCAGGTGACCACAACTTTGGTGATTTTACTGTAAAATCTTGTGTGATTTGATTTTTTAGGTTCGCTTTTAAAATTTGATTTGATGTTACTTTTGTAATTTCTTTTCCAAAAGCATCCACAATACTTGTTGTAATTTCTACGTCTTGCTCTGTAGTATGATTGTTTTCTAACTTGATCTGAAGCTGTACCTTTGATTCCTCTTTAGAAACTTCTGGGGTGGTGATAAATGTGCCCCAAATTGGAATATGCAATTTATCCATCGTTACTAATTTGACATTTCTATAAATGCCACTTCCTGTATACCATCTACTGTCTGCAAAACGAGAATGATCTACATGAACTGTGATGATATTTTCTTTATCATCTTCATGAAGATAAGACGAAAGGTCATAATAAACGGGTGAATACCCATAAGGATTGACACCTAACTTTTTACCATTGATCCAAAAAGTGGCATTGTTATACACTCCATCAAAAAGGATAAATACATTTTTAGTTTTTAGATCTACTGGCGTTTTAAAATGCTTTTGATACACACCAACGCCACCGGGTAAGTACCCCACACATCCTTCTAAAGTTGAGTCAAAAGAAGCTTCAACACTCCAATCGTGAGGGAGTCTTATGTCTCTCCAATCTTGATCTGATAAAGGAACTTGCGTGGGGGGCAAAGTATCTTCCACCAACGTAAATTTCCAATCAAAATTGAAGTCTATTTCTCTTTGTAAGTCTGCTTTACCTTGAGAACAGGATACTAAAAAAATCCCCAAGAGTAATATAATAATTCCTTTCATCTCTAAATCTGTTTGCTAGGTTTGTTGTACTCACAAAGAAACAATGAGGATATAACTTACTCCGCTAAAAAACAACAATAAAGAAAGAAAGGAGTTTTTACCCCCTTTTAAATGATATTTTTGTGACTGTTGGGATGGGGGTATGAATAACTAGTTTTATAGAAATCAATGCTACCCATTTTTATATTTCTTAAAGGCTTTTTCAACCCTATAGTATTCTTTCCAATGAATACCCAAATATTTTCTGAATTTCTGTGTAATTTCTGTTTGAACGGCTTGAACTTGTTTTTTCACTTCCTCTTCTGATAGTTTGCCTGCTTTTTTCTGTTTGAATATATGTGATCTTTTCGCAACAAAATCCAGTCGGTACTCATAGATTGTGTCTTCTTGTTCTTCTGAAAGGTTCCATTCTTTTTGTACAAATGATGCATAATTTTCTGCATCCATTTTTGCCCAAACACCCAGTGAAGATGTTTGTGCGGAAGAGGTAAAGTATAAGAATAATAAAACTGATATTGAGATTAACTTTTTCATAATTTAGTTGATTTATTGATTTCAATGAGAGTATTATTTAGAATGCTTAAGTGGAAATAGTGTTTTGATGAGCGTTAGCTACTACACAAATCAAAGGGGAAAGAATATTGATTATTACTATCTGCGAATTACTTTAAAACTCTACAATATTTCTTTTTATCCTATAAGTGTGTAGTAAGCCACGCCTCTCAAAATACTTGGGTAAAGTTTTTGATGAGTTTGAGATTCGTAAACTAAGTTTTTGAAAATGCCTGATACTAACGTAAGTAAACTACCTATTACAAAGTACTTCCAAGCTTCTTTCTTCTTCATTTTTGTCTTGAAACAAAAACGAAGCAAAAAATTCAAGGCTTTGAACGCAAAAGCTAAATTCCATTTCTTTCGCCTAAATGATTTTAAACTCGCTGCGCTCAAACAGTAAAATCATTTTTGACGGCTCAATACATGAAATTCTTAACGCTTTTTCCTTCAAGGCCGAGGGAGATACTGTAAAACTTCAATAGTACTTTTTGAAATAGGAAAACCTAGTTTACAATTCTTCACTCTTCAAAAGCTTGTTATTTACCTTTTCTGCTTTCGTCAAAAGCTTTATTTACTCTGTAGTATTCTTTCCACTTAATGTCTAAGTACTTTGTAAACTTTTGAGAAATATCTTTTTGAATAGCTTGTACTTGAGTTTTCACTTCCTCTTGAGTGAGTTTACCCGCCTTCTTTTGTTGGTACACATGAGAACGTCTAGCAATAAAATCTAAACGATAACTATAAATCACCTCTTGTTGCTCTTCTGTTAAGTTCCACTCTTTAGTTGCAAATGCTACGTATTGTTCTGCATTTTTCTTCGCCCAATTTCCAGGAGCGGGTACGTCTTGAGCAAATGACACAAGTGACATCAATACTATTACCGATAATGCAATAATCTTTTTCATAATTTACACTGTTTAGTTAACTGAATTTGTTTTTAAATTTGAAATAATAAGGATTACATCTGCCTCTCCTTTCCATGGTCTTTCATACCAAAAATCGAAAGGTTCAGTATTGTAATCTTCTTGTTGTGAAAATTCACCTGTTAGGGTGTTAAACCATTGTTGTTTAGCTTCAGAATAATCGAAGTTTTTCTTTAATACTTTATGCACCCCTATCCACTGATTTTCTTTGGGCGTGTACATCATCACCACACCATCTTTTTTGTTGGTGAGATTAAAGCCGCTAGAATTGTGATGTGAGAGAGATACAAAGTTTTCAAAATTATATTGATCAAAAAGCGTTCTCATATGCTTGAAGTACTCAAAATGAGGCTTTTTGAAATTTGCAGGTTGTTCGAATGGATTATGAATGACTACATTCCATGAAGCACCCTGCCAATAATATGTGGTATAACCTCCTGCAAAGAGGCATTGGTAGTTTCTTCTTAAACACGCCTCAGCATTAATATAGGCACCGGGAAATACTCGAAAAGGACTTTCTTCATAACCGCCATGCTCGATATTGAAAATAGGTTTCTCCTTAAATTCCTTTTGGGCTTGAAGCATATTTTGATAGAGTGTATGTTGCCAATTTTGCATCGAAATAAAATCTACTTTAGAACTATTTCTCTTACAAAAACCAAAATCGTGTACAGAAATCAAGCGATGATAAGCATCAAGGTCTCTAGCTCTATCAATTCTCTCATTAATATATTCTTCTGTCGCTCTACCGTACAGCAAAGCTTCTTTTGACACATCCCAAACTATATTGGGAAATGCTTGATATCTTTTAATCACATAATCATAATACAAGTTATCAGCCTCTGAATTCATATCAGGCCAATTGACCAATTTATTCCACACATAAATCATTAAATGGGAGACAATTTCCTTGTCATGCATTTCTGAAATGACTTTATCAAAGTGTTGGAAAAACTGAAGATTCAATGTGCTAAAATCAGGAGAAGCATTAGAACCTAAAAAAGGATAGATATCTTCCCTTCCACCATACTCAAATTGAGGATACTGAGATAGTTTTGGGTCTTTTTTCCACTTTACATCATAAGAATATACATTCATGACCACCTGATTAAACTTGTACTCTTCTAGTACATTCAACAGGTGTTTTGTCTTTGGTAATTGTTCTTGTCCATAGTCCAATGCAAATAACCAATCACATTCAAAGGCCATATTGAAGTAGTGTTTACCATCTTCATAAAAGAAGTGCTGAGGATTATCCTGATGAACTACAATGCCACCATGACGATTCTCTTTCTCGTTTTTAGTTACAGTGATTTGTCCATTTTTACCGTCTAACTCTTTCACCTCTGAAGTCAGAATATACTTTTTCACCCCTTCCGTACTGCCCGAATAACGGAAGATCCACTCATTGTTCCCATTATAAAATAAAGGGATTTTTTGAGTTGCCTCTCCTTCTCCTTGCACTAAAGCAAAAATGTTTTTCTCAAGAGGTTGATTCACCTTCTTTTTACTTTTAAAAACAATGTCATTCACTACCCACTGAGGAGTAGTGATATGTTGTTTTTCTTTTTTCGTTTTCCAAATTGTTATTTGACCGTAACTTAATGGTATAAACACCATTAAGCCAATCAACGTTAAAATGTAATTTTTCATAATTAAATTACTCTATCAGTAGTTTAAAAACGGCACTGCCTGAAGCTACTTGTATGCGAATAAAATAGAAGCCTGCCGATAGCTCAGAAATATCGTTCTGCACTCTAGAAACAAAAGCTCCTTCTTTAACTTGTTTTCCATTAATATCCACAATTTGAAAAGTGCCTGGAACATTATCATTTGTTCGGATACTAACTACACCACTTGCAGGATTTGGATAGATCGATGTTTCTGCCTGAACAGGATTGAATGTACTCAATACCGGAGGTGTATCAGGGTCTAGATCTGGCGTTTCAGTAGCCTTTATGATTTGTATAGGCTGAAGTCCCACACTTTTCTTAATTCCATTTGAAGTGGTCATTTGTACGAAAAGATAATAGAACTCATTCGATTCAATTTCAGCGACAGGTTTGATATTTTCTAATGAAATTTCTGTTTCAACCACACCCTCTACAGTCCCAATAGGATCTTCTAAATCCACTGCAACATCTTCCAATACTTTCCAACCTCCATCACTTTTGATATATCTTAATTTCAATTTAATAGACTCTCCTACTGTATTACCTGTCCCTGCATGGTATTCAAATTTAACCGGCATTTTACCTCCTGCTTCGTGTTGTGCATTCAAAATTTCATCATTCGTTGCAGAGAACTTAATAAAGCTTTCCACATATTCGCCCACTGTAATCATTACTTCAGTTGAAATTGAAGCATTTTCTACTGACTTGACCACTAAAGATGTTTCTCCTTCTGTTACGCCAGTGATCACGCCATTCTCATCAATAGTGGCTATTGAAGGGTCTTTAATTTCCCATTCTACTTCTGGATTATCTGCTCCAAAAGGCAAAACATTTACAGCTACAGCAACTGATTTAGTAGCCGAAACTACAATTGGATCAGGGTTGACCTCAATACTTTCCACACCAATTGCATACCATTCTTCAATGGTCAATGTAATGTTAGTGCTTAGGCCTGTTGCTGCAGTTGCCGTTATCGTTGCTGATGTTCCTACATCACCAACAGCCGTAATTTTTCCATTTTCAACCGTCAAAATACTATTGTCTGAAGAAGTCCAAAATACTTCCCTTTTTGTATTTACAGGCTGAAGTGCATAGTCAAATTGCAAAGATGCTCCCTTTCTGATCGTAGTAACATCAGACGGTAATATATCAATTGCTGTTGGGTCGACAAAAGGTCGGTGAGTTTCAGGAAACTGCTGTGCTAAATCCTGATTACCAATTGCTTTTGGAGGATTGTCCATGTAAAACATGATGTAATCAATACTCGCTCCTGCCGAACGGCCTGACATCACAAGGGTGTATTCTTCCCCCTCTTTCATACCATAAGTGGCATGAGCATGATTGCCGCCTATTTCAAGGCTATGGCAAGTACCCCAAACTCTTACGCCTCTACCCCAAAACTTATGGTCTTTTTCCAATTCGGACTTGGGTTTTGTTGTCGCACTTGTATAATCACCTTCTAGACGAACAAACATATCGTTTTTCTGATCGCCTTTTTCATCCTCTGTTAAAGGTTGATATAAACGCATCACCATTCTGTAGTCACCTGTTTTTGGACAAGTGAATTTATAAGTCAATGGTGATTCCTTTGAAGCCCAAGCTCCCCTAAATTCAATGTAGGTTTGATTGAGTGCTTCTATTCCATCCCCTTTATAATAAAGAGGATCTCCAGGTGTTCTGAGTTTCCACTTCCCAAGTGGAGACTCCGTGTCTTCGGCTTCCCAGACCATATAGTCTTCGCCATAGACGATGTTCTTCTGGCTAAAACCAAAAGTCGAGATACATAGTAATAGTAATGTTAGGATCGAAATTTTTGTTGTTTTCATTATTAGAGTATGGTTTATGTTACCTTTTGAGTAATTTGATAGTATATACTTGATTATTTTGAGAGAACTTGCAGACGTAAACCCCTGCAAGTAATGAATGTAGATTTATATTTTGCTTTGGAGTAAGTGAAGTAATTTGTATCGTTTGATCCACTGGCTGATACTTTGGTGTACCTTCCTTTTTTATCAAAAATATATTTTCAGGGCCAAATTGGCTCCATGTAATTTTGTTGTTTGAAGACATCCTCTCACCTTTTAAAGATGAGAAGAATGCTTGATCCATTTGAGCCCTTACGAAGAGGGGGATCAATAAAGAAAAAATTAGAGTCGTAGTTGTTTTATTCATACGCTAGTCTGCTTTATTGTTGTTGTAAAAAGGGAAAAAGTGGAATTCATTTATTGCTTAATTTATAAACTATGGATTTGATAATTATTCTGAAGGAATTATAACTCTATTTTGACTAACTACAATTAATAAACTTCTCATATAATGCGATATCGAGTACAGTCTGATGTCCATTTGATTGTAAAATTCAAAAAAGAAAACCTCCGTTCTCATTTATATTCTTGTCTTAATGATGACTTCATACTACTGATGAAGCCATCCATTTTGATCATCATTTAAGTAGGTGATAAACCATCCACATCCCCACGATGCACACCAAAGTACATTTTCATTGTAAGGATCTGGTTTTACATCTACAATCTTATTAGGTTGACCAAGGCCTTTATTAATTTTAGTCCAAGCGTTTCCCCCATCTTTTGAGAGGTACACTCCAGGATTTTTAAAATTTCCTTTTTTATCTCCTGCTTGCCCTGCCACGCTCACTACAATAATATCAGGATTGACGGGCGACGTTTCTGCTTGCCATACAAATGGTGCATTAAAAATCTTTTGCCATGTCTTTCCATTATTTTTACTTTTCCAAACACCACCTTCGTTGTATTCCCCTGTTCTTCTACCAGTACTAATAAAAACCTCTTTGGTATTTCGATCAATAAAGACATTATTGACAGCTTTGATTTGGGCAGGAATTTTCACCTTCACCCAGTTAGAGCCTTTGTCAGTCGATTTGAAAAGACCTCCGTTATTATCATTTCCTGCTGCATAAAGTGTAGTGGGCTGAACTGGATCCATGATAATTCTTCGGATACTTGCCCCTTTATGATCGATGCCTTTATTGCTGACTTCCCAAGTATAACCTCCATCAAATGAGCGGTAAAAACCGTATTCTCCTTTGGTGAGTTTAGGACCTCTTCCTCCGCTTACCTCTGAAATCATCTGATGAGTAGCACAGAAATACATATTTTTAGGGTTTTGAGGATCAATGATCAGTGAATTCTGAGCCGCTAACTTTTTATGTAAAGGGCTATTGACATTAAAAATTGTTGCGATATTTTCCCATGTTTTACCTCCATCTTTTGATCGTCTTAACTTACCTCTATGGCTTTGTCTCCATCCCAAAATATAGATCGTATCAGGATCTTTCGGATGAACGGCTACTGTTGAGACCGAATGCATACCGAAATGATTTACCTGCCCCTCTAACTGTTGTACGGCCACCGCTTGGGGATCTTTCCAATTACCAATCTTTGTAGTTTCCCAAAGCCCATGTTCACCACTACATAGTAATCGGCGTTCAGGAATTCCTGTTTCCAACAACATAAATCTACCTGGCAGGTTACTTCCTCCTCTTCCTATCCATTGTTGACTTCCAGTGGCGGTTTCATCATCATCAATCTGAAACCAACTTCCACCTTGATCTGTAGATTTTAATGTCTGTTGGTCAATTCCAATAAACACTTCCCCTTTGGCATTCACCGCCAACATTCTATTGCCAGAACGGGCAGGTTCTAAATCCATATAATGTTGTAAATGAGCAAATTTCACATTTGTTCCTGTCGGATTATTTCTTTGATTCCAGTATTTTAAATCATTCTTACCTAACCAATATTTTCCTTGTCTTGCCGTGACTTTCCAAGTTTTTCCGCCATCCGTTGTGGACCATAAGTCGCCAGGTCCAAAACTAAAATCATGTTTCTTATTAAAGGCAACATGAATCTCATTGGGATCAAGTGGATTGACTACAATACGATTAAAAACTGAAAGTGTATGACTTGGTAACTGAGGGTATTTTTGCTTTGCTTCTTTTTTTGAAATACCAAACCAATATCCAATCGCTCTATAAAAGCGATCATGTTCGGCAGTGAAATGTATCTGTTTTAAATCAAAGTAAAGATTACTTGAAATATTTTCCCAGTTCGAACCTAAATCTGAACTCTTGTATACCCCTCCTTTTGCTGAAACGGTTTTATTATTTTCTTCAAAGAATGTTTGCTCTATGAGTAGTAATGTAAATTGCTCCGTTTTCTTATCATATTGAGCGGTCATATCTCTTGGTAAATTATTCGGCAATCCTTTCGCACATGACTCCCAACTTTTACCTTCATTATTGCTTTTAAAAACACCATGATTCGTGGCTATCCACATTAAATTAGGCTTGATTGGGTGAATAATAATTCTTCCCACATCTAAATCGTCTGCAATATTGGTAGCAATCTTCTTGAAAGATTTACCTCCATTTGTGGTCTTTAAAATATAGCCATAATTAGCTCTATTATGTTTTACACCGTTGAGGTTCTGAAGTGATCTATGATTGTTTTTCACATTCCAAAAATCACCTGCACCAATAAACCAAGTTTGTTCTTTTTTAGGATGAATCGCTAGTTTTGTATGTGCCATTCCAATATCAGCTACTTGTTTCCAAGTTCTCCCTCTATCTATCGAAGTATATACACCACCTTCTCTTTCAATGGCTACTCCAAAATCTGGATTCTTAGTTGAAAATTGTATATCGTGGGTACGTTCTAGATCATGCCCTAAACCGTCTGAATCTTTTATCGTTTTCCATGATTTTCCACCATCCCATGTTCCAAAAGTAACATGCATATCTGGTCCCATAAACATCACATTGGGATCGGTTGGGTGACACCAAAATTCTTCACAGTAACCTGACATTCCTGGGCCAAAGTTTTTCCATACAATGGAAGGATCAGAAATTACCTTCTCATTTTTGATCTTCTTAAAATAAGCATTATTACTTTCCTGAGCCCAAAGCGACAGTGATAATAATGGTAGTAGTAAACTAAAAAATACCTTCGGTGTCATAAGTCTCTTCATAGTTTCATTTCATTTCGAATCAAAAATAGAAGACACTTTTACACATAAAAGATAAAAAAAACGTCAATAGAACGATTAATAAATTTCTCCCACTAAAAAACAAAAAATTACCCCTCTTTGAGGAATAAAGTTCGAAAAAACAGTAGAAAATGAAGCCTTTCTGCTAAAAGGTGCTTTTATTTCCACATCAACTCCAAACCAAAAAGTGTCAGGCTTGAAAATAGGGTAAGTTGAAATTTGATACCCTGTAAACTAAGTTATCGTCAACTTTTTATTGATCATTCTACATGAATTTATAGGATCTACTTTCAAGATTCCTTCTTCTTCATTTTTGTCTTAACACAAAAACGAAGCAAAAAAGTCAAGGCTTAGAAGGCAAAAGCTAAATTCCATTCCTCTCGCCTAAATGATTTTAAACTCGCTGCGCTCAAACAGCAAAATCATTTTTAACGGCTCATTCCATAAAATTCTTAACGCTTTTCCCTTCAAGGCCGGGGTAGAACTACCAAATTAAAAGAGTAGTAATACTAATGGAGCGAATGTTAAGTGTCATTCGTGTTCTACAGATCAGCAGAGATTTACGATCTCTAAGTATCATAAATGTTCGAAAATTGAGTTTACAGTGTTTTTAATTGTACCACACCTTATAAACTAGGATGTTCTTTTACGATCATATTTCCTACTAAAAAACCTGCTCCCATGGTCAAGGCGACAACAAACATCTGAGCAAAATCCTGTTGTCCAATGTCAATTTGCCCTGAGGTAAGGTAGGCTAATCCTCTAAAGCCAATGCTACCACTCACTACCAACATCATTGATGGTAACAAAGGTATGGAAGAGGGTTCTCCTGATTTGTTTCCCCACCAATTCGATAATACTACGAGGAATACGGTTCCTAAAAAATTACCAAAGTTTACATCCAAAAATAGACTCCCACCAATCATTCCTATTAATGAACTAAGACATATTGATGAAACAACAATGATATTCTTTTTAGAGATTTGAAATACTGCACATAAAGCCAATAAAACAATAGGTAAAAATAGAAGTAACCACATTGGATTGACCGCATTTCCTTCAACTCCTTGAGGCAATTCAACAAAGACATTCACAAGTAAAATACCTAACCAGGTCCCTGCAAAAAGTTTGACAAGGTAAAGTAATCCATTGGCTACATTTGCCATTCCAGACACAATATGATTGTAAAACAATTCCATAATCCCCACGCTTATGACAAAGCCTGGAATTAATATTATCAAGGCACTTACTGTTGTGGTGATCAGATTAATTTCAACCCAAAAAGTTTTAGCAATTGCCGTCATGCTTCCAACTACAAATGCAGTCACAAAAGGAGACCATTCAGAAGACTTCTCTCCTCCAAAATAGCTGATAAGAGGTTGTAATAAGAAAACAACTAAACCCAAAAAAGTAGAGAGCATTACATCTGCCAAGCTACCTGAGATCATCATTGCAAATCCACCTCCTGCAATCATAAAACTCAATGCTAAAGCCATAATTCCCCAAGGTTGTTTTTCTTTTTCAATTTCTTCTAGTTGAAGCATTGCAGTATCTAAAGTCATGCCTTGATGGATCACTTTGTTTACAAGTTTTTGTAGCAATGACAGTCGATGAAGATTGAAATCAGTAGGATCAACTTCTTCTATATACATTTGAGGTGTTGAATCCTTGTTTTCATTAAAAGAAAAAAGAATTTCTGTAGGGCTTGATCGGAAAGTTCCTTGATAGCCCAAGCTTTCGGTGAGTTCTCGTAAATACATTTCAAGACGTATAGAAGTAGATCCATACCGGTGAGCCCGCTTTCCTACTTCTTTGATAAACTGACAAGCTTGTTCAAAATGTATCGTTTTGGTTATTAAAGTATTTGTTTTCATAAATAGATTTGCATTCTAAATTGTACAGTAAATGGTTCAGTACTAAGCAAGGACGTTACAATGCAACGTCCTTACAGCACTAGGCTAATACAAAACAGCTGTATTTTGAGGAAGAGTTTATTTTCTCCAATCCTTACCAATCACAAAATCTGCATAAGTACTAATTTCTTTCACATATTGAGAAGTTTCAGTATCAAGTTCCATTTGATCTAATTGAGCTAACGGTACGACTGAAGCATATACCTTCTCGTCCTCTTCTTCACCCATAAATGCAACAGGAGTAATTTCTAATTCCGTGATCAAAGTACGATCTGTTTCATTCATTCTACCTCTCGATATTGTCAAATTAGCTACAAGGCTCAATACCGTATAAGCAGGTCCTGCTGTTGGTATAAAGTTTCCTAAACTATATAATATCGGGACTGATTTATTGGGATCACTTTCTGGTTGATAGATTTCTACCGGCTGAATCACATGTGGGTGTGTCCCAATCACTGCATCAGCACCTAATTCTGCAAATTGATAGGCCCAATCCATCTGTTGAGGCCAAGGGAAAAACTCCCACTCTGCACCCCAGTGCGGTGTAACGATCACTAAATCGCACCCTTCTTGTCTCGCTTGTTTGATCTCCTGTTTAATTTTACTCATATCCGGATTTTCTTCAACACAGAACGAAGTAATATCAACCAACCAAGGTTCGCCTTCTGGAATAGGTTTAAAATTCACGGAAAAAGTATGGGCCACCCAACCAATCTTAATTCCTTTATGTGAGGTATACGTTACTTCTTGTGCATCTGAAGCATTTTCATAGACCCCTGTAAAACTGATCTCATCTTCATTAAGTACGGACATATTGAGTTCTATACCCTCTTGACCATTGTCCATTACATGATTATTGGCCAATTGAAGTACATCAAACTTTCGTCCATTATGCCTTGTTAAACCCTCATATTCTTCTTTTGTTAACCCAATGCTTGGTGTACCACCAGACTTCAATCCTTCTGCAACTCCCATTGGTTCACCAGGGGCAATTGTTGATTCAAGGTTTCCATAAATACAGTCTGCACCAAAAACCAAATCATCCACCGCATTATAAATCCTATCTTTTGATTCTGCTGCATGCTTTCCTCTCATCAAATCACCTACGGCACTGATGCGATATTTATTTTCTGGTATAAAATATTTCGGTGCTAAATCAAAATTGGTTTTGCGAAAAGGTGCTAATTTTTCTTTCAATTGCGACCCTTTCATAGGTTCTTTAAGTGGGTTGAATGCCTTTTGGGTGTAATAAGCCCAAAATTCAGTGCTTTTAGGGTTAAAATACATTTGCTCTGTAGCTCTCCACTTCCCTTTTGAATACGCTTTATCAATGAACTCTTTCATTTGCTTTTGTGCCTCAGGCGAAAATCCCTCAATAGTAAATTTGAAATCCAAAGGCATATCAATTGCTCTATATTTTTTCATCATCATAATTTTAAATTAAAACTGGAGAGCAGTTAATGGCTCCCCAGCTACCAATTGAGTTTATTAAAATCCGAACGTTACCCACTCGCTTCTAATATCTTCTAAATCGTTTTCAGTTCCTTCAATAGGTCCTTTGTCCCCTAAGTACCAACGAATTCTGATTTCAGCTTTCGTTAGGTCAGCATTGATTTCTTGTAAAGACCTTTCGCTTGGACCTGCCTCTGCTAACTCTTCATCCACAAAAGCACAATGTACAGCATCCATTAATTGAGTAGCGTGTTCACGGTTTAGTGGACCTTCAAAGTTTTTGTAGGTTTCTCTTAAAATACGCTGTCTTGTATAAGTATTATGAGCAGCAATATCTGGAGTATCAGGATAGGTATCTGGTGTAGGGTGAAGGTGTACGGCGTGATTTGTCACAAAGAATGGCTCTCCTTCTTCACGGTCTGTAAATACATAGGCACCCGAATGCTTATCAATTTCAAATACTGTCGCATTCCCCTCTCTATCTACAATTGGAATATGGAAGTTCAAGAAAGTTTGTGTCACTCTACTTTCCAACAATACTTTTTTAGCTTCTTCTACTGTCTTACAAGTACTCACTAATTGATGTAAAATATGTGTATTGGCTAAACCTGCAATGTCCCCACCACTAGAAGGACCTGCCTCTTTACCAATCGTTTCAGGATCACGAAGCATCGTCACAAATAATCCATGTTCGTTGATCGCATCTACATAAGGTGTGAGTAGTTCATTGGTACCACTCATGATTGTTTTAGGGCCATTCTCAGGTCTGAATTCTACAACCACCCAACGTTCTGCATGTCCCCAAGCACCTTCAGGAGCAGGCTTTCCAAACAACGGACTCCAAAGTACTAAAGCACTCATATCATAATTTCTTGAAACATACGTTGAGCCATTGTCTGTTTTTTCTTTTGGTAAAACGGCATTAGAACATGTTTTTAAAGAACCCATGTCAAAGCCATCATAATTCTCATCGTACCAATCAAAAGCTAAACTTGTACCGTCATATTCATTATTATCTTCAGGTAGACCAAAAGCTTTAAACACACCCTTTTGCATTTCAATCATTTCCGGATAATGTTTCTCCATATAACTGCGTCTAGCCTCACCGTACATTGGGTCAAAATATTTTTTCAATTGAACACCAAATTGATCTCTACCAATGGTTGCTAAATCATATCCCATTTCCTCCCAAGTTCCTTCTACGATAATGTGAGTTGGTTTACAATATTCACCTGTTTTATTTGGGAAATACTGCGTCATTTTTTGTTGAGGGAAAACCTGTTCGTTTTTAATAATACTCATTGTTCTATTTGTTTAAAGTGTTTTTTAAATGAATCAATTACCGTTTGATTACATTATAAAGGTCTTTGAAATTCACTTCAAACATCTAGAGAAAATCGTCAAGGAGTTATAGTTTATCGTTAAACATGATTTTTATTTAATTTTCTCATTAAAGTCAATGCACTTATATCAAAACTACTTAATACTACTGTATAATAGCCTATTACAATCAACAACTAACCTTATCACAAAGCACTAGTAATAGGAAATCAATAACAAATAGTTTATATTAAACATACACTTCTCCAATACACCTAAATTTAATGCAAGAGTATTTAAAAGTATTATTATAGTTGTTAGTTGGTATATGCATCATTTTTAATAAATTCCATTTTATTTAATGTTACTCATCTGACAACATGCAACTTTATCCTATTTTTTTACTCCTTTTATTATTTTCAATCGATGTTTTTTGCCAAGAAGACGGAACTACTTCATGGGATGATAATTGGGAAGATATCGCTTTTACCGAAGAAAATAAGTACGAATGTGATTCCCTCAACTTTAACTTAAACGAGGTCCAACAAAGGATCCAAAAGAAAGCAGAAAAAGCACGCACTTATTGTAAGGAAAATAACCTTTCTCAAAACTATTGTATCCTTGTAGATATGGGAATACATTCTGGTAATTTGAGGCTTTTTGTGTATGACTTCGTAAAAAAAGAAGTAATCAAAAAAGCCCTTGTCGCACATGGTTGTGGTAATGCGTACTGGTCTGATGATCAAACAAGAGCCAAACCACAATTTAGCAATGTACCAGAAAGCCACCTTTCCTCCCTAGGTAAATATAGAATGGGCCAAAGAGGTGTCAGTAGCTGGGGCATCAAAGTAAATTATAAAATGCATGGCTTAGAATCGACCAATAGTAATGCCTATAAAAGAATAATTGTTTTACACTCTTGGGAAAAAGTGAAAGACGAAGAGACTTTTCCAATTGGTACTCCGGAAGGTTGGGGATGTCCGGCTGTTTCCAATGATACCATGAGGTACTTAGATACGTTATTGAAACAAAATAAGAATATGCTGATGTGGATTTATGAGTAAACAAAAAAGACAGGAATTGCTCCTGCCTTTCTTTTAATCAAATGAATCTATACTGAGAGTGAGTGTTCTAGCTGTTTTTCTTTGAGAAACCGATGACTTTCAGTACTGCCGAGCTGATTCTACCATTGCTGTCAGGGAAAGTAATGCTTACTTCGTTTTCACCTGATTTTAGGTACTCTGCTGGGACTGGGATTTCTAGTAATCCAAAGAATTTTCCTCTGTTGTGTTGGTCGTAACCACGGATCACATCCTCTGGCAATGTTACTTTTTGACCATTGACTGTAACTACTGGCTGAAGGCTTTTACCGTGGTCTCTACCAACGCCTAAACGCAATACAGCACTTCCTTTTGCGTCGGCCAATACATTTTGGAATTTGAATGTGCTCGCTTCATTGGCTTTGATTGGTTTTAAGTATTCACTAGCGTAATACTTCGTGCTGTATTCTTTCTTTTTGGTAGGAAGAGATTTTGAGAAATTATAAGTTAAAATAATAGTCTCTCCATACGCAATATCTATTGTCGATGGTGCTTTTTTAGACGTTTCCTTGATCAATTCAGGTAACTGATTGACATAGGTTTTGATTCTTTTGGTCTCTACTTTCTTCAGACCTTTCAATTCGTCAATAGCAAGGTTTAATGTTTGTGTCTCTTCATTTAAGTTATTTAAAATCACATACAATTGCTTGCCGTCAACAAAAGCTTGCGTTTGAATATCTACATTATCTGAACCGATGTGTACACGGTTACCTTTTACGTCTTTCAGTACTTCAAAGAAATATTTTCTCGAAGTCAATTCCCATCCGCCATTTTCACCTTTGGTCCAAAGGCCTGCTTTAGCAAACTTTTTTGTAGGCGATTGTTTTCCTGTTGAAAATGGAATCGCACATACAATATTATCACCTCTTTCCATAAAGCCCATGGCTAAATGCATTTGAGACCTTACAGCTTGTGAGTTTTCAATAGGGTGATAATTTGATTTTCCATTTTTTGCCGTCCAGCCCGGTTGATCATCAACCAAACGGCCATATTCTGTAATTGCAATTGGTTTTACCTCTCCAAGACTAATGTAAGAGTAAGCTTCAATCAAATCTAAAATCGCTTCAGCATTAGAACCTGAACGACGTCCACCAGAATTGTTCAAGCCTTTACCGTCATAAAGGTGTACGGATAAGATATCCATGTCTTTACCCGCTATGTCAATAAAAGTACGATAACGCGTATCCCAAACATTAAAGTCGCCTACTTCAAAAGCCGGCCATGCAGAGGCATACCCTGCCACTTTCATATTCTTCAATTCTGGAACAGCATGAATTGCTTGTCCTATGTCTCTTAGAGATTCCGAAATTTTAATGATGGCTTTGTCCGATTTATCTTTCTTGCCTTTTCCTGGGTAAAGGTCTTTTGCATGCACCATTGGCTCATTGTACGGTTCATAGATAGAGGGCATCTCAACCCAATCTTTTTTGAAACGTTCTGCAATATAAGCCGCTAAATCTTTTGAATATTCTGCTACATCCGCTTCTGAATAATCCACACTTCGATCATAGAAGAAGTTGGTTGCTCTGCCTGTAATCACCGAATAAGGCTGTACTTTCCTTTCTCCGTTGAATTTATTTTTTACTTTAGGTCTCTTCCAGTTCTTCACTGTACTCAATGGGCTCCAGAATCTTCTTGACCCTTTGTACTCTGAGGAAATATTGTATTCGTTTTTAAACGCTTCAAAATCCTGATCTTCTTTTTCTCCAAACCAAATATGCGCTTGCATGTATTTTCCTCGATCAAGTTCAGAAGTAGTCTCTCCTAAATAACATTGGATTGTAGGGTTTACTGTGATTGTATTTTGTGCGTAGCCTGTTGTTGATAGTAGACTCATGCCTACTATTGTAGTGCCGATCCACTTTGATAATTTTGTATTCATTCCGTTTCTAATGTCGTAATTAAAAAAATAATAAGTATTAAGTAGACTAGTTTTTTTGGTAGCTTTCAATCGATCTTTCCACTAACTTTTATAGTATTCACTTTCAAACATCCTTCTTCTTCATTTTTGTATTAACACAAAAACGAAGCAAAAAAGTCAAGGCTTAGAAGTCAAAAGCTAAATTCTATTTCTCTCGCCTATTCTGAGGTTAACTCGATCAAAACTTCATCGTTTTGAGATGCTCAGACAGCAAAATCATTTTTAACGGCTCTATGCATGAAATTTTTAACGCTTTTCCCTTCAAGGCCAGGGGAAGCACTATCAAACTAAAAGGGTAGAAAACCCATTGGCGCGAATGTTAAGCGATAGCGTCATTCGTGTCCAATAAATCATCAGAAATCTCCTGATTTCTAAAAGCCGAAAACTTAGTTTACAGTGTAATAAGTAGTAAGGTGAAAAGGTAGGAAGAAGAATAAAAAGTATACCTCACTATATTTTTATCTTTCTTCACTCCTACCTCATTTTCTTATAACAATCCCTTCGCTTGCTCAGTCTTTTTTGTTTCTACTTCAATAGAAGTCGATTTTAAACCTTTTCCTTTTGCAGAAATGGTAATTGTACCTTCTTGTCCCTCATTGGCTCTTGCAATCACTAATGCTAAACCGTTGAAAAACTTTAATTTCTTATTGTTAGGTGTAATTAATGATGCAGCATCACCGTTTCCTGAAGCTTCAAAAGTACCTGTTCCTTTTACGTCAAACTGTAATTCACCGTTGAATGTTGCACAGAAGTTACCATTTTGATCAACAGCTTTCGCAGTGATATATACTAGATCTTCACCATCATTACAAGAAATTACTTGACGATCTGCTGAAAGCTCAATGTTTCTCGCTCTACCAGTAGTATTGATAATTTCCTCACCAACTACTTTTCCATTAATATATGATACTGCTTTTAATTCCCCTGCTACGTAAGGAACATCCCAACGTAATCTATACGGCGATTCAAAGTTATTTGGTCCCTCATAGAATCTAAACTTCACTGGGATGATAGCTTTATCTACTCCTTTTACTTTTTTACCTAATGATTTTCCGTTTAGGAATAATTCCACCTCTTCTGCATTAGTATAAGCAAATACTGGAATTTCTTTTCCTTCAAAACCTTTCCAGTTCCAGTGAGGAAGTAAATGTAACATTGGTGTATCAGTCCATTCACTTTGATATAAGTAAAAACGATCTTTAGGGAAACCACATAAATCCACTGCACCAAAGTAAGACGATTTTGAAGGCCAATCATCGTTCCAATATCCATTTGTAGAGTTATCTCTACCACCGTATGGAGTAGGTTCACCGTAATAATCAAAGCCTGTCCACATAAATTCACCTAGAATTGATGGATTTTCTTTTTCGAATTTGAATTCCATATCTGGAGGGTACGCCCAAACTGGCCCAACAATATCATAACTTGTTACTTGGTTGTCACTAAACTTGGTATACTTTTCTAAGAAAGTATCATGATAAACCCCTCTTGAACTTGTTACTGATTCTGTTTCAGAACCATAAATGATCCACTCTGGGTGTGCGGCAATTACTTCTTTATATTTAGCAGGCTTATAGTTGAAACCAACAATATCAACTTGGTCTGCTAACTTATTCTTGATAGAACCATAATAGTTATTGAATCCTGCTGTATTAGGTCTTGATGGGTCTTCCTCATGACAGATTTCAGCCAAACGCTGTGCCACTTTCCAACCATCTTTTTTAGCTTGCTCCAAGATCTCGTTACCGATACTCCACATAATAATAGAAGGGTGGTTTCTATCTCTACGAATCATATCTCTTAAATCACGCTCATGCCACTCATCAAAATATTTATTATAACCATTTTCAATTTTTGCAACACCCCACTCATCAAAAGCTTCATCCAAGACTACTAATCCCATTTCATCACATAATTCCAATAACTCTCTACTTGGAGGGTTATGAGAAGTACGGATTGCATTTACGCCCATATCTTTCATGATTTGCAACTGACGTTCTGTCGCTCTACGATTAACAGCAGCACCAAGAGGACCTAAATCGTGGTGTAGACAAACACCTCTAAACTTCGTCAATTTTCCATTTAAGAAAAATCCTTCTTTGGCTGTAAACTTAATATCTCTGATTCCAAAACGAGAAATGTAAGTATCCGTTACTTCTCCTTTCTGATTTTTGATCTCCGTTTTTAGATGGTAAAGATTTGGGTTTTCTTGTGACCATAACTGAGGCTTCAACATATTGAAGGATTTAAAAGCATGGATTGTTTTTCCTGCTTCAGCGACAGTCTTTGTTTCCAAAAGTTCCACCACTTTTCCTTCAGGAGAAATTACTTTTTGAATAATAGAGATGACTTCATCATTTTTCAAGTGGTTTTCTACTTCCACTTCCATTTCAACAGTTGCTACTTTTGAAGTCACATTGGTTGCTTTTACGAAAGTACCCCAATGTGCAATATGAACAGGGTTGTTTACATTCAACCAAACTTTTCTATACATACCAGCGCCAGGATACCATCTTGAAGAAAGATCTTCAGGTGCTACTTTCACTGCAATTACGTTTTCTCCTTCTTTGTTTAGGTAAGGTGTTAGGTCATATTCAAAACCGATGTAACCAAAAGGTCTTTTTCCTAAATAGTGCTCATTGATCCAAACTTCAGAGTTGTTCATCACTCCTTCAAATTCAATCGCCACTTGCTTGTCTTTTTGAGTGTTGGTCAAAGTAAAATGCTTTCTGTACCAACCTTCACCGTGAAATGGCAATCCACCACTTCTTGCATTATATTCATCTGAAAAAGGACCTGCGATAGCCCAATCATGTGGAATTCGAACTGTAGCCCATTTTTCATCATTGACAGTATTCTTCTCGCCGTTCTCCACTGTACCTTTATAGAACTTCCAATCTTTATTGAAATCGACTTGCTCTTTGGACTGTGCCCAAACTGACATTGGCATTAATAATAATAGCCATAAATAATTACTAAATCTCATTTCTTTACTTCAAGTATGTTTGATCCATTTACTTTATTTCATTTCCTCATTTGAAGAATAAGCCCTAAAACAAAATTGTTTCTGTAATGAGGTCCTTACTGCTTTTCTAGCTTTCATCTCCTCACTCTTCATTTTTTCAAAACTTCTGTTTTTGTTCTTAAGACAATTATAGCAGGTATTTTTTTTGAAGTATTCCACAAAAAAAACGAAAAAAGATCTCCCCCCCTTCAATTCAATCATTTACACACCTTTTAATTTCAAATAATCGTAAAATCGACGTTTTTCCCATCGAAATAACATCGAAAAACCTCAGGTTCAGTTAACAGCTTTAAATATCCCCCACTATTTATGAGAAATTTGTTTGCGATTATTCGAAGGGGAACGTCTAATATTGATCCTGTACTAGAAAATGTCATTCGGAATGAAAATGATAAACGAACTCAATACATTTTTTATGTCTACTAAAAGTAAAACGATTTAGAAGTCTACATCTGAAGTAAATCCGAAAAACAGTACAACTATAGTTCTTACATTTAAACTATTTTTTAAAGAAATGAAAAGAAGTTACTTTATTTTACTTACAGTGACTATTATCAATCTAGTCACCTTTCTAAACACGTCCCTATTTGCACAAACCCCTACCTATTCAGGAGGAACAGGTACACAAGAAGATCCTTTCCTTATTAGTACTCCTCAGGATTTGTTAGCCATGAGTACTACTGAAGCAGAAGTTCATTGGGTGGAAGACACACACTTTAAGCTAACTACTGATATCGACATGGAAGGTATCACCGGTATGAAATCGATCGGTTATGAGTATACTGATGGCGATAAAGTAGTTTCGCAATTCAAAGGTAATTTTGATGGTAATCATCACGTTATCCGAAATCTTTCAATTACAGAATCACGTACGACTAAAACGTTGATCGGTCACGGTCTTTTTGGGAATACGAGTAATGCATCTGTGATCAATTTAGGGTTGATTGATCCTTATATTAATGTGGTGGCAGAAAGAGTCGGTGCCATATTAGGTAATGCCGCTTTGACAACTATGGAAAACTGCTTCATTATTGGTGGTTCAATTGAAGGTCAAGGAAAAGTGGGTGGTATCATGGGTAAACCCAACAATGGTACGATCGTCAAAAACTGTTTCTCTTCTGTTGAGTTGAGAGCACGTTACATCAAAAATGGTGCGATCTTCGGAGATATTGACAACATTACGAACTTATGTTATTTTGAAAACCTTGTTTTCTATGGTCAGTATGGATGGAGTGAAGAATACAATAAGCAATCAACGGGTGATTCTGGTTTCAATGGAAATGATGGTAAGCCTGGAGAGGTTATTATTGTAGACACTCAATACGTAAAAAACATTTATACTATTGTTCAAACTACACCAAAATACAATACAGTTACTGTTCGAACTCCTATTGAATTAACTACTCCTACAGCCTATACTGGGTTTGATTTTACGGATGGAACAGGGCAATGGGTAATGAGACAAAACTCTTTTGCTGTATTACAAGGTTTTGAAAGCACTGTATATGATGGTCTAATTACTTTTGAGCAATTACCACTTCAGATCATTGCCTCTGACAACACTACTCCAATTGAAGGTGCAACTGTTACAATCAATGAAATGGAGTATACCACCAATGCTCAAGGTATGGTGGATGAATTATTTGAGCCAGGTAGCTATGATTTTACAGTAACGAAAGACGGATACAAAACAAATAGTGGTTCACTAAGTACAAATGATGAGGAAATGACTTACGTTGTTTTCTTAACAGATAGCGAAGAATCTTTCGATGTTTCATTAAAATTCATGAAAGAAGGAGGTACAGTGCTTGAAGGAGTTGCTGTAACCATTACAGATGGTCAGTTTTTCAATAATGATTATATCACAGATGCTGAAGGTATGATCAGTATAGATGGAATTTTGGCAAAAGAATACTCTTACACTGCCACTAAAGATTTATTCCTTGAGAAAAACAGTACTTTCACTGTAACGCAAAATGAAACGTTTGAAATCACATTAGATAAAGATAACAAAGCACCAGTGGCTGATGCTGGCTTATCAAGAGTTGTTGCTTCGGGTGATTTAGTGACTTTAGATGCTTCACTTTCTTCAGATGCCAACGGTGATGCACTTACTTACCTTTGGGAACCTGTCGGTAACGATATTGTCTTGTCTCCAACTTCTGCGGATGTAGATAGAATAAGAACTTTCATTGCTCCGGACGTAACAGAAGCTACCGTTTATACTTTTAAGGTAACAGTAGGTGATGGTACCGTTGAAAGCACTGCTGAAGTTGATATTACAGTAAAAGGTGGGGTTTTCTACGGGTCTGAATTATTAGCCAATGGTTCTTTTGAAAAAGAATTAACTGAAGGCTGGATTGGTTTAGAGGGTGTGCATTCTACTTCTGATGATGTGGATAGTGAAAAAACTGAAGGTACGAAAAGTCTTCGTTTCTTCTCAAAAGAAACACAATTAGGTGGATATCATAATGCTGCTACTGAAATAGCATCATTTATTGAAAAGCCATTAATCATTGGTCGCACTTACCTTTTAAGAGGTAGAGTGAAAGCAGTCACTATGAGCATGAACGTGATCAACTTACGTGTAATGCCACAGAGTGAATGGTATGATGGTGCTAAAATTGGACTTACAAGACCAACAGTAACTTGGGGTAAAGAATTGACGCTGAACGAATGGATTGAATTCGAAAAAATCATCACAATTTCACCTGAGTTTACATCAAATGATGGAGACGGTCTTGGTGATGAAGTGTTAGCGAAATTAAACATTTATCCTTCTCCAAGACTTGCTGCAGATACTGATCCTGAAGATGAAATTTACTTAGATGATTTAAGTATTGTAGAGTATGATGCAGACATTATGCAAAGTGCAGGTCAAGGTTCAGAAGTAAGAGCAGGTAGCATGGTAGATCTTATGGGTTCATATGTTTCAAGTGAAATGTTATCTACTATGTGGACTTCAAAAGAAGATCTTGCATTAACTGATGCAGATAAAATGAAGGCTTCTTTTACAGTTCCAAACGTAATGGAAGATACGGATTATACATTCTCATTTAATGTCACAAAAGCACTAAGAACAGATAAAGTGGAAGTTGTATATACTGCAATTCCGAATGCTGTAGCAGATGCTGGTGAGGCACAAACTATTGAAGCAAACCAAGAAGTGACGCTAGATGCAACGGCTTCATTACCTGCTAATGTGACTTTAAAATGGACAAATGAGCATCAAATTACACTTGATGATGATGCAATAGCTCAACCGAAATTCACTGCTCCGCTTGTGACTGAAAAAACAGATTATACCTTCACACTAACGGCGAGCTATAAAGGAATGGACGTGACAGATCAAGTAGTGGTGACTGTTTTACCAATTACAAAAGCTGTTGCGGGTGATGATCAAACAACACAATCTGGAGAGCTAGTAACGTTAGATGCATCAGCTTCTACTCCAGCTACAGCAACATATGCTTGGACGGCTCCTGAAGGAATTACACTTTCTGACGAAACTGCGGCTATGCCTACATTTACAGCACCTGTTGTCACTCAGAAAACAGATTATGATTTCACTTTAAAAGTCACTTATGAAGGTAAAGAAGATACTGACATGGTAAAAGTTTCAGTTTATCCTGTAATTGTGGCTGCTGCGGGTGATGATCAAAGTGTTATTGAAAATACAACTGTAAACTTAGATGGTTCTCAATCGACTACTGAAAATGTAACCTATGCTTGGACGGCAAATGATGACAATATCGTAATCACAAATGCTGATAGGGCTTCGGCTTCATTCACGGCTCCTGAGGTTACTACAGCAACTGACATCACTTTAACTTTAACGGTTACGTATGATGAAAACTTAAGTGAAACTGATGATGTTATCGTAACTGTTTACCCTGAAATCATGGCAAATGCTGGAGATGATCAATCTGCAATGTCAACAGAAACAGTAACGCTAGACGGTTCTATGTCTTCTACAGACGTTACTTACGCTTGGACATCTGATAATGATAATGTAATGATTACAGATGCAGATATGGCAATGGCTTCATTTACAGCTCCTGTAGTTACTACAGCAACTCAAATCACATTTACCTTAACGGTTTCTGGTCAAAATAACCAAGAAAAATCAGACGATGTTGTGATTACTGTTTATCCTGAAATCACTGCTGTTGCAGGGGATGATCAAAACGCATTAGAAGGTAGTAATGTCACTTTAGACGGTTCTCAATCTTCTGCGAATGTCACTTATGCTTGGACTGCTAGTGATGATAATATCGTAATCACAAATGCTGATATGGCTTCAGCTTCGTTTACAGCTCCACAAGTAGATCAAACAACTGATATTACATTTACGTTGACAATTACGGATGAATTCAATCAAAAGAAATCAGATGAAGTAACGGTAACTGTTTACTCTACAATTACAGCTGCAGCAGGTGATGATCAAACGGTGAAAGAAGGAACAAATGTTTCTTTAACAGGTTCAAACACTGGTACAACTAATGCTTCATTCCTTTGGACTTCAAATGATGATAATATTGTAATTACAAATGCAGATAGGGCTTCAGCTTCATTTACGGCTCCTGCAGTAGATCAAACGACAGCTATCACTTTCACTTTAACAGTGTCTGACCAATTTAATCAAACCGTTTCTGATGAGGTTGTGGTAACCGTTTATCCTGAAATCACTGCGATGGCAGGTGATGATCAAACTGTAATGGAAGGAAGTACTGTCACTTTAGATGGTTCACAATCTTCTGCGAATGTAAATTATGCTTGGACAGCAAGTGATGCTAATATCGTAATTACAAATGCTGATATGGCCTCAGCTTCATTCACGGCTCCTGAAGTAGATGAAACTACTGAAATCACTTTCACTTTAACTGTTGCTGACACTTATGGTCAAGAAGTAATGGATGAAGTAAAAGTAACGGTTTACTCTTCAATCACTGCTTCTGCAGGCGATGATCAAACCGTGAAAGGAGGTACTGCTGTCACTTTAACAGGATCAAATACTGGTACAACGGATGCTTCTTTCCTTTGGACATCAAATAATGATAATGTAGTCATTACGAATCAAGATATGGCTACAGCTACTTTCACTGCTCCTGATGTGACTGAAGTAACAGAAATTATTTTCACTTTGACAGTTACTGATTTATTTAATCAAACGGCAACAGATGAAGTAAAAGTAACAGTTTATCCAGTAATCACTGCTAACGCGGGTGATGATCAAACGGTAACTGAAGGTGATGTAGTTACATTAGATGGTTCTCTATCTACTTCAGACAATGTCACTTACGCATGGACTTCAAGTAATGAGACCATTACAATCACCGATGCTGATAAAGCAAGTGCTTCATTCACTGCTCCAGAGGTAGACGAAGCCACTGAAATCACATTGACATTAAAAGTGACTGATACATTTGGTCAAGAAGTAATGGATGACGTAATCGTTACTGTTAATCCAATCTCAGATCCTACATCCGTTGACCCTTCATTAGTAAATACTGTAAGTGCATATCCTAATCCAACTTCAAATAATATCAACATTGAAGTGACACAAAATGCTACGGCTTATGTGATGGATACAAACGGTAAAATGCTTCAAACAGTAAGCTTATTGAAAGGTAAAAATACAATTGATCTTTCTTCTTACAACTTCGGTATTTATATGATTAATATTCAATCTGAAAATACAGTAGAGGTCGTAAAAGTGATCAAAAAATAATAACTAACACAACATTTTAGTAATAATTCAATAAATAGAAAGCTTCCCAATGTATTGGGAAGCTTTTTTTATTTTCAATATCAATCGTGTAAACTAGAGATGATTTTTTATATGTAATACATTGTATACTAAATTACTGTAAACTTTCAATCAATTATTCCGCAGGCTTTTATGTCCTACTTTCAAGCTTCCTTCTTCTTCATTTTTCCATTGATGAAAAACGAAGCAAAAAATCTAGGCTTAAAAGTCAAAAGCTAAATCCCATTTCTCTCGCATAAATGATTTTAAACTCGCTGCGCTCAAACAACAAAATCATTTTTAACGGCTCAATACATGGAATTCTGAACGCTTTTCCCTTCAAGGCCGAGGGAGATACTACTAAATGATGGTCTGATTACATGTTAAAAGACAAAGGTTTTATAATAATTTTCTAAAATGCAGTTCTGTAGGGACGTTGCATTGCAACGTCCTCGCGAACCACAACACACTACCATTAATCCTTCATAAAAGGAGTTATATTAATTAAAGAAAATTTGGTTTTCAGCGTAATGGTCATTATTTATTTTTACGTTTCTTTTTGTTCTTCTTTTTCTTACTCTTCCCTTTTGATGAAGTAAAGCTAGAGTTTAAACTTGTCAGTGGAACATCAACATTGAAGTATACTTTCTTTTCTTCTCCGTCGCTATATTGGCCTGTAAGGATATCGTAGCTATGGCCATTATTTTTTACTAAAGCTTGAGAAGAAGAATTCATTCCTAGATAGTTGAGGATGGCATATTCATCTGAAACAGTAATTACAATATAAGCCGACTCTGGCTCTGTACCATTTCCTGTTGCTAGCATACCTTCTAAAATACCAAAATAAATGGCATAATACTTTCTAAATTCCTCAATATTGCCAAGCGAATAATGAGCACTACAAACTCTGTATAAATCAGATAATCGTAGTGGTGTATTATTAAATACTTCCTCTCCATGTTTCACCAATTCTTCATAATTTTCTTCTTCCCAATACTTATCGATATTGGCGTTAGCTTGACTAAAATAAGCTGAGAATCCAGACTTATTTTTTTGAGATAGATAAAAACGGAAATAATCCTCCAGAGATAGTATCGTTCCCTCTTTCATCAATTTCAAATTCTTGGCATGATCGTCCTCATTTATGCCTGCTAAAATATCTTGGAGCTTTTCGTTATTGTAGTCTACAAACTTAGTTCGGTATTCAATTTTACAAATTGCTTTTGGATCTGTTTTTTGTAACATGACAGACTCAATATATAATCGGTTTAGTTCAAAATTAGTGGAATCTACCTTCATAGCCTCCTCACAAATTTCTACTACCTTCTCATAATTGTTGTTTTCACTTTCAAGAGCACCCTCTAATAAATAAAAATCAACATCTCCTTCAGATAATGCCTTTCCCTTTTTAATAAAAGTATTGTATTTCTCAACCTCTTCTAAAACAAAGTACTCCTGAGCTAAAGTATAAATTGCATAAAGATTGGCAGAATCGACAGCATAGGCTTTCTCATAAAAATACATGACACTGTCTTCCTTTCCTTGACTTCTTAAAGTATTTCCTAGTCTCATATATCCATAGGCATCACCACTATCTAACTCAATATACCTTCTAAAATACATTTCTGCACTATCCATTTTACTGAGGGATTCGTAGCTATTCGCCAAATTGTATATAGCACTACTGTAAAGAGAATCCATTGCAATAGCAGTTTGGTAATTCATGACCGAAAGATCATAAAGATTGGTATGATGATAACAACTGCCTTTTAAATAATAAACTTCTGCACTTACGGAATCTAATGTAATTAGACTATCAAGTAAGACAATAGCCTCATTATACTTTTTGGTCTCACGTAGCTCATAAGCTACATCCAGTTGCTGCTTCAATGTTTGAGAAAAAACAGATGTTGCTAGTAAGCAATTAAGGAGTAATAGAATGAAGTATGTTTTCATAATTTAATGTATAGTTTCTTTAATTCGAGAATAAATAAAAGGTTTGCTTTATCTATTAATAAGTACCAAGACAAAATTATTTAATACTAATTCTATTTATTGTTTTGCGATTACTTCCTTCAAAAAACTTTCAATAGAACCACTATTCATACGTTTTTTTGCGTTTTACTCACAAAAAATAAATTAGAATTAACTATGATTTATTTTTGGCTTAGTACTTAACTAACTTCCACAAAGCTTGTGAAGAAATTTTTTGATACTGTATTGAAGTTAAAGTAACTATCAGTGAATAACTAATTAAATATTAACTCATCTTCTCTTATTAGAGTTATTTAAGTTATCAAAGTATGAATTGAAAAGAAATCGAAATTATACTCAACAAATTAAAAATTGCATTTTACTCCTAAGTTGCTTATTTACACCACAATCCAACTTCTTCAATGAAGAATTATTCATAAATCTGCGTTTTAGCAGAATAAAAATTAGATTTTAACAAGAAGTTACAAAAAAATAAATGGAGGCTTGTTTCGTTAAATTTTATTTACTTAATTGCGGTAAGCAACAGAGAAAATGAAATTATTTTTAATAAACATATCGCCCGAATGTTTGCCTTGTAAGGATCTAGGATTACAAGGACTCCAGCCTATTTTTAATTGCTGATAAAATCATCTTACCCAATTTTTTAGATTTTATCATCTTATAATCTCTCGTTAAAATCCTATTCAAATAACTTGATTCATGAGACAGTATTACATTTTAATGCTTGTCCTTGTGTCTTCTTTATTTTATTCATCATCATTCGCACAAGACATACCACTTTTATTAGTAGGTGGTGGCAGTGAGATAGAAGGAGGATGGTCTGATGAACCATATCAATGGTTTGTTGATCAGTCGGAAAATAAAAAAATAGCAATTATCTCTTACGCCGAAGTCGAAGATGACTGGCTGAAAAATTACTTTCTTTCTTTAGGAGCTGAAGAAGTCAAGGACTTTAAAATTGATCGAACAAACGCTGACAATAATGAAATAATAGATGAATTAGGCGATTATACCGCATTTTTCTTCAAAGGTGGCGATCAAAACAAATATTATTCTTACTACAAAAACACCCTCTTTCATCAGTTAATCACTGATAAAGTAGACAAAGGTGTTGTGCTTGGAGGAACTTCTGCTGGAATGGCTATTTTAGCCTCTATTGTATACACTGCTGAGAAAGGCAGTCTCTATCCTGAGGATGGATTAAACAATATGGATGCAAAGTATTTCACTTTCAGAAATGACTTTTTAAACCTCCTACCCCATACATTAGTGGATACTCACTTTGCCGAACGTGGCCGTTTGACAAGGCTAATCAGTATGCTTGCTTATTGGAATATTCATAATTCTGATGAATTCCCAATTGGTATTGGTGTGGATGACAGAACTGCTTTATGTATTAATACAGAAAGAGTAGGAACTGTCTACGGAACTGGAGCTGCTTCATTCATTAAGTTGAATTCATCTCATAACATTGATCCTTCATTACCATTACAGTTGAGTGACACTGAAATTATTAGTTGTGTACATGGACAGCAATTTGATTTAAATCAACAGCAAAAAATGGATACTGACAACCTTGACAAATTGAACGATTCCAAGATACACAAGAATACAGTTTCATTAATCAGTGATAAGAATTTTGAAGATTACATTCAAAACACCTCTCAAAAAACAATGATTGTATATGATCAAAGTACAACAATTGAAAACATGTGGGGTGATCATATTTCCCTTCTTAATTTGAGAGCAATCCCTACATCTGAATTGGATGATTTCAAAACTACTTTACAGGAAACAGAAAATATCTTATTACTCCCTTTTAGTAGCACTCATATTAATTCCTTTTTAGATAAAACCTCCATTTTAAATTGGGTATACAATCAAATGAAAAGTAGTACAACTCATTTGTATGTATTTGATGAGGCTATTCCTTATGTAGGTGAATTTTATGCATCAAATCTAAATTCTAGTGCTACTGCAGCTTACAATGGAAGTTTAAGGTATAACACTGGGTTAGGACTTGTTGAGAAAACATTGATCACAACCGCAATTTTTGATGACAGTGAGTACAATGAAAACCTTACAGCTGTACTTCAGCAAGGACTCATCAGTCAAGATGTACAATGGTCACTTGGTTTGACGAAAAATTCTTCCATCACATTTACGGTAATTGATAATCAATGGGAGATCGATTACAGCGGAGAGCATTCTTCTATACTTCTTGAAAATCAAACTGAAAATTATAGCTTGGCCAATAGTAAACGTGCTATTGTAGGTTACAATAAAATCAAATCTCATATCATTTATAACAACAAAATTCGATTAAAGTCTTCCACATTTGAGGACTACGAACCAACCTTCAATTCAATTATTATCAATGATATAAATGAGGTAAATGACATTAACTTTCAATGGAAAAATGAGCAATTGATTTTTCAAAAACTGGGTGATAGAAAAATCCAACTCATCGACTTTCAAGGAAGAATAAAGGAAGAAGTCTATAGTACGAGCCAAATCATTGAATTCCCTATTCCTACCAAATCTCCAATGATCATTAGAGCTATCGATCGCAATTCAGGGGCTCAGAAGACATTGAAAATCAAACGAAACTAAAGGCACCCAAGTACAATAATTATGAAACATATTCGACTAATTTTTACTGCTATTCTCTTGTTTAGCATAAGCTTAGCCTATTCTCAAGATTTTAAAATCGAAGGAGAAGTGATTGGCGAGGCAGATGGATTACCTATTCCTGGAGTAACGGTGTTTATAAAAGGAACAACGCACGGAACAGTAACGAATCTTCATGGTAAATACTCCATTTTACTCACTGAAGCAGATAAAGGTAAAGTTTTAGTTTTCAATCATATTGGTATGATCAACCAAGAACATACTATCGGTGATCGTACTACCCTGAATGTCAGTATGGCATCAGAATTAGAAGAGTTAGAAGAAGTAACTGTCATTGGTTATTCTTCGACGAGCAAAAAATTATTGACGTCCTCATTACAGTCTGTAGACAGTGAAACGTTACAGGATCTTCCAGTCGCAACATTGGATGCCGCTTTAGCTGGTCAAGCTTCGGGTGTTCAGATCAATTCCAATTCTGGTACGCCGGGTAGTGCACTTTCTGTTCGTGTAAGAGGAGTGGGTTCTGTCAATGCCGCCAACCAACCACTTTATGTGATTGATGGTATTCCTGTAATTACAGAGAACAGTTCTCAAGTTAGTTTTAGTGGTCAAACAATTAGTGCATTATCTGACCTATCCCCTTCTGATATTGAATCCATCAGAATATTAAAAGACGGTACTGAAGCATCAATTTACGGGGCTAGAGGAGCAAACGGTGTGGTGGAGATCATCACAAAAAGAGGTGCATCTGGCAAAACAAAAATTACATTTAACGCCTTTGGCGGGGTACAACAAGTCTATAAGCGTTTAGACTTATTGAACAAACAACAATGGTTTGACTATAAAAATGATCAATTAGGTATTGAAAAATACACACAAGAATATATTGATAATTTCGAGCATGATACGGATTGGCAAAATGAAATTTTCCAAAATGCCCCTATCGCTTCTTATGATCTTTCCCTTCAAGGTGGCGGTGAAAAAACGAGCTTTTACCTTTCAGGAAGTTATTTTGATCAAAAAGGGGTAGTAAAAGGTAGTGGTTATGATAGAAGTAACTTAAGAGCAAATATTGACCACCACTTTTCAGATAAAATCAAAATGGGAACAAGTTTGCAGTTTGGTATGTCTGAAAACAATAGAATTGAAGGTGATCAATCTTTGAATGCACCTCTTCCAAACGCACTTTCACTCCCTGCCATTTACCCGGTATATAATGAAGATGGAAGCTATAACGAAGACGGTCCTTATGCTAATCCAGTTGCCATTGCCAATGAGTCTATCAATAAAGCTTATACTTATAGAGGTCTTGGAAATGCTTATTTGGATATAGCAATTATCAATGATCTTACTTTCCGTACACAAGTAGGTTTTGATTATTATAACTTGAGAGAACATAGTTATGATCCAGTAAACACACGTCAAGGAGCATCTTACAATGGTTTGGGTTTCAGTGCGAATAACACTTCGATCAACTCAACGATTAATGCCACTTTACAGTATGTCAAAACAATCAATGATCACCGTTTTGATGTGATGGCTGGTTTTAGTAGTGAAAGCTATGAGAATAGAAGCAATTACATCAGAGCACAAAATTTCTCAAGACCAGAATTTGAATACATCACATCGGCTTCAGAAATTATTGAAGCGGACAGCTATGGATTGGATAGAGGATTGAATTCTTTCTTCACAAAAATCAACTATAGCTATGCAAACAAATATATATTCGCATTTAGTGCTCGTAGAGATGGTTCTTCAAAGTTTGGGACGAACAACAGATACGGTACTTTCCCTTCAGCTTCTGTAGCTTGGAGAATTGTAGAGGAAAACTTTATGAAAGACATAAGTGCTATTTCAGACTTTAAAATTAGAGGTAGTTATGGCTTAACAGGTAATGATGCTATTGGCGATTTCAGGTACCAAGCACTTTACAGTTCTGGTGCTGATTACAATGGTCAGCCAGGTATATCTCCTACGCAATTACCAAATGAAGATTTGAAATGGGAAACTGTAAAACAAGCCAACTTTGGTATTGATTTAGGACTATGGGGGAATCGCTTTACGATGACAACAGATATCTATCAGAAAATGACCACTGATATGTTATTATCAAGACCATTACCACCTACGTCTGGTTTCTCTTCAGTAATTTCCAATATTGGAGAAATGAAAAACCAAGGTATTGAAGTCTTGTTAAGCTATGAAATTTTTAGAAAGAAAGATTTTAATTGGAAAACATCGCTTAATGTATCTACCTATAGAAACGAAGTCTTAAAGCTTTATAACGGACAACCTATTGATAATATTGGTAGAGGAAATAATAGAATTGAAGAAGGTGAGCCAATCAGTATTTTCTACGGTTACAAAGTTTTAGGAGTAGACTCCTCTACTGGTGATTTGGTTTTCAAAGATGTAAATGGTGACGGTGAAATCACATCAGATGATAGAACAAAAATCGGTAATCCTCACCCTGATTTTTATGGCGGATTTACCAATACTTTGAATTACAAAAACTTTGATTTAAGTATCTTCTTCCAGTATTCTGTAGGTAATGATATTTACAATGGTACGAGAGTTTACTTGGAGTCAATGAAAGGCGAAGACAACCAAACTACTGCGATTTTAGACAGATGGAGACAGCCGGGTGATATTACAGATATTCCAAGAGCTACAGCCAATGACCCCAACAACAATAATAGAGCTTCAAGCCGATTTGTAGAAGACGGATCTTACATCCGTTTGAAAAATGTAACACTTGGATACACGCTTCCAAGAGTACTTACAAAAAAGGCTTTTATTGAGCGAATGAGAGTCTATGTTTCAGGTCAAAACCTATTTACACTCACCAATTACTCCGGTATGGACCCTGAAGTGAATTATGCTGGTGATGATGGTGTAAGAATGGGTACAGATTTCTTCACCTACCCTAACGCTAGAGTTTTCACAGCTGGTTTAAATGTCTCATTCTAATGCAATCAACCATGAAAAAATTAAAACATATATCAGGTATTTTACTTGTATCACTTCTAATTGGATGTGAAAGTAATTTGGACGTGAAGCCCGTTGCTTCAATAGATGCTAAAGATGCCATTACTGATGCCAACGGTTTGAACTCTGCTTTGATGGGAATGTACAATGACTTCCAATCGGACAGCTACTACGGAAGGGACCTTTATATTTTAGGGGCACTTTCTTCTAATGATGGTCAAAGAACAGGTACATCATTAGATTATCAGCAATTTGAAAATCATTCCATTCTAAGTGACAATGCGAGTATAGAGAGTTTTTGGTCAAGTGTCTATACTGCTATCAATACTGCTAACAATATCATCGAAAGAGGGGAAACAATTGTGATGGATGAAGAAGAAAGAAACAATACCATCGGTGAAGCCTACTTCATGCGAGCTTTGGCACATTTTGATTTATTGAAAAATTTTGGTGGAGTTCCTTACAAAGTAGCTTCAACACAAGGGATAAACAGTGATATCAATTTACCAAGGTTATCAAGGGAGGAAGTCTACACTTTAATTCTCCAAGACTTGGCTACTGCAAAAGAGCGTATCACCCTTGATAAAGGAAACTTCTTTGTAAGTTCAACAGCCGTTGATGCTTTGATGGCGAGAGTGGAACTATATTATGGAAGTTACCTTCAAAATACAAACCAAGACGGTCAATCTCATTATCAAAAAGCACTTGACCTTGCTACTTCAGTAACGGAAAATAGTAAGCATGAACTTGAGTTGGATTATGGGTCAATCTTTACTTCTAAAGAAAATACCGAAGTCATCTTCCAATTAAATTATTCGGCTCAAGACCGAAACAGAATGTCTTACTACCTCTCTCCTACTTCGTTGGGAGGTCGTGGTGAAGTGAGTTTCACGAACGGTCTTTCTAATTCTTACAAGAGAGATGATGCTCGTTCTACCTTCATTTTCCAAGAATTCCCAACGCTTGATGGTAATGGCACGGGTAAGAGAGTCGCAAAATATCAAGATACAGCCAACGGAGCAGATCCAATCGTTATCCTACGATTAGCAGAGATGTATTTAATCCAAGCCGAATCGCATTATAGAATTAGTGGTATGAGTGCTGAAGATAAGATTCTGGAGGCTTTGAATGCAGTGAGAGAAAGAGCAATTACCCCTCTAACGAGTCTAGGTAGTGATCCGATCAGAACCATTCTTGATGAAAGAAGATGGGAACTTTGTTTTGAAGGACACCGATGGAATGACCTTGTGAGAACGGATAGAGCAACCTCAACTTTAGGTATTTCTGTCAATTCACAACTGTATCCAATACCTCTCAAAGAAATTCAAACCAATACAAGTATCAATCAGGAGGATCAAAATCCTGGATACTAACCTTTGGAAATCATTATTGGAGTGATGGCGAAAAAATTCGTTTAAAAGTCTACTTTCTTCATCACTCCATTTACTAAAAAGAGAAAATAAAGCAATGACAATTTTAACCTGTAGGTATTTTTTACAGGGTGGATAGTTATTGCCTCAACAAATCATTGACGGTCATTTTCCATGGCTTAAGCGGTTGCACATTTGAAATTTGAATAAGTGGGATTATTATTTTTTGGCCTAATCAAAGCAGAATAGAAGAACATAGCTATGTGATGATATTCTAATGAAGAGTAGATAGAAAAAGAACATCCAACACTACTGATTTTAATTATTCAACTGCTAAATGATAGCATATTTTAAAGCGGACAGACCTTAAGTCTACCCCACAACAGAGTATCTTTTAATTATTTTATTTACGAACTATGAAAACTTTTTCTAACTTATTACTAAGGTTATTGGCAACCTTACTTCCACTTTCACTTATAATATTAACAAACTGTAGTAGCTCAGACGAAGAGCTTCCAGCATTAGCAAGTGTCGTGGCCAAGTTTGATTATGATTTATCGAATGAAGGGGTTGCTCCTTCAACGGTTACTTTTACAAATACATCAATTGCAGCTACTTCATATGTTTGGAACTTCGGTATAGAAGGAGAAACTTCAACAGATGAAAACCCTGAATTTACGTACGAAGAGTTTGGTACTTTTGACGTTACATTAATTGCAAGAGCTGATGATGACAGAGCAGATACTACTACTCAAACGATTGTGATCAAAGATCCACTTGGGGGTAAAAAACCAACTCTTTACTACACTGATAGAGCTACAGGTCAGATTCACATGATTATTTTGGATGACGATGCTGAAACACCAATCATTCAAACTTTTGGTGAAAACCATACTAAGCCTTACGGTATTGTTGCGGACTTGGATAATGAAAACTTATATGTTGTAGACCAAGCTGATGAGTTAATGTATCAATATGATGCACTTGTAAAAGGAGAAAAATCAGTAATATTAAATGTAGCAGATCTTGGCGAAGATGATTACATGATGTATTACCCTGCAGGTGTAAAAGTGATTGAGGGAAGACTGTACTGGGGTGCTGAAGGTGGTATTTATACCTCTGCTTTAGACGGTTCTGACTTAAAGCCATTTGTGGAATTTTCAACAGCTACTGGTGCATTAGAAGGTTCATTACCATTAGGTATTTCATATGATGCAGAAAATGAGGTAATCTATTTTGCAAATGATGCTTACGATTATAGTGGAGGTGTTTATAAAGTTAATATGGATGGTACTGGTTTAGAAGAAATCATTCCTGGTGTTGATGCAGGTGACATCTCTTATCTTGATGGTAAATTATACTATTTCGATTTCATTACAGCAAAAGGAACGATCTATGAAATTGCTACTAAAACGACTGTAGAATTTGTTGATTATCCAGTGGAATTTGTTTGGGGTACAATTGCTGACCCTATCACTAAAAGAGTCTACTGGACAGACAGAGGTACAAATGATGATGGTACAGATGGTAAAATTATGTCTGCCAACCTTGATGGTTCAGATATCAAAGTGGTATTAGATATTGATAATGCTCCAGTAGTTGGAGACGTAAAAACATTGAGACCTTATGCACTTGCATTGGGCTTGTTTTAAACGATTAGCGTAGCTAAATTTTAGGTGAATAACACTCCCTCTTCTAGTTTGGAAGAGGGAGCTTAAATCTTAAGATATTGAAGAAAATTAAATTATTACTACCTGCGTTGCTGCTCTTATCAGCTTCTGTTTTAGCACAAGGAAAACTCTTTATTATTGGAGGAGGAAAAAGGCCACCTGCATTAATTCAAAGATTGGCAGATGAGGCAGATTTAAAAGAAGGGTATGGTGTAGTGCTCGCTATGTCCAGCATAGAGCCTGATACATCTAGTTACTATGGTATAAAGCAATTCAAAGAACTGGGGTTCATAAATGTTCAGTCAATGTATTATACGTTTGAGAACATGCCTTCTGCCACTGCGTTAGATTCTTTGAGAAATGCTAAATTAATTTACATCACGGGAGGTGATCAGAACCGCTTTATGAAGAGAATCGAAGGTACTGGAATATACAAAGCAATTCATGATTGTTTTGAAAATGGAGGAATGATTGCCGGAACTAGTGCAGGAGCAGCCGTAATGAGCCATGTAATGATTACGGGTGATGAAAAAAACTATCCAGAATACGATGATACTGGCAGAACCATTGAAAGTAATAATCTAATTTATAGTACAGGTCTAGGCATGCTCAAAAGCGTGATTATAGATCAGCATTTTATACAAAGAAGCAGATATAACCGTTTATTTTCTGCGGTCATCGAACATCCTGAGTTAAAAGGAATCGGTATTGATGAATCAACGGCAATTTTAGTAGAGAACAATACTGCCGAAGTGGTGGGAGAAAGTCAGGTAATACTTGTAGAGAAACCACAACATATCAACACAGACAAAACAAAAATCAGCACTCGAAAAATGAATGTAAGTATACTTCGAAGTGGTGATAAGATAAAATTATAAGCAAAAAGTAATATGAAAAATAAATTTGCCCTTGCTATTCACGGAGGAGCCGGAACACTTTTACCTTCGGAAATTACACCTGAAAAAGCAGATGAAATACACGAAGCTTTACAACACGCTCTTTATGAAGGAAAGAAATGTCTTGCCGATGGAGGTACCGCTGTAGATGCCGTTGAAATTGCAGTGAAGTCTTTAGAGGACTGTCCTCTTTTTAATGCTGGAAAAGGCTCAGTAATGGCACATGACGGTTCATTTGAAATGGAAGCTTCAATCATGTCTGGAAAGACATTAGAAGCAGGTGCAGTAGCAGGAATTCGTGGGATTAAAAATCCAATTCAATTGGCTAAGAAAATCCATGACGATCTTGACTTTGTTTTTATGCATGGTGAAGGGGCATTAAAGTTTGCACGAAGACATCAACTGAGAGAAGAAAAAGAGGATTATTTTTTCACTCAATCCCGATATAAGCAATGGCTGATGGCCAAAGAAACCAATCAAATGTTAGTGGATCATGACGGGGAGAGAAAATTTGGAACAGTTGGAGCTGTAGCTTTAGATCAAGAGGGTAACCTTGCTGCGGCCACATCTACAGGGGGCTTGGTCAATAAAAGGTATGGAAGATTAGGTGATAGTTCTGTCATTGGTTCTGGTACTTATGCTAGTAATGAAAGTTGTGCAGTATCTTGTACAGGATATGGAGAATTCTTTTTGAAAGCTACAGTAGCAAGAGATATTTCGGCTTATATGGAAATGGGACAACTTTCATTGAAGGAAGCTACTGATAAGGTGGTACATGATAAATTAGTAAAAATGGAAGGTGAAGGAGGAGTTATCGCAGTGGACCATGAAGGAAACATTGAACTATCTTTTAATTCAGAAGGCATGTATAGAGGTTGGACTTCATCTGATGAACAAAAACTTAACGTTGCTATTTTCAAATAAGTACAATTCTATCGTAAAGAATCCCCTATTTTCTTAGTACAATTCATCACAAGTAAACAAAGAAATAATGATTAAGAAGTTACCTGATACTTTGGTGATTACCTCATTTATTCTTCTCTTTTTTATTGGTCTCACCTGGGTAATCTCAGCAGGCGAATACCAAAGAGAAGTAATTGACGGAAGGAATATTTTAATTCCCGACACGTATCATTTGGTGGAAGCACAACCTCAAAGTATCACTTCTTTTTTTACAGCTCCGATTGAGGGATTTATTGCTGCAGCTGAAATCATTGCATTTATTTTTATTGTAGGAGGAGCATTTGGTATGATTACTTCCACCGAAGCCATTGATGCCGGTTTACAAAAGTTGGTGGCTTGGAGTAACAAAAAATCAACTTACAAAAAAATAATGATTCCATTTCTGATTGTGTGCTTCTCCCTAGCAGGTGCCACTTTTGGAATGTCTGAAGAAGTGCTCATCTTTATTTTAATTACACTTCCCATGGCGAAAGCATTAAAGTTAGACCCTATTGTTGGGATTGCAATTCCTTTTGTAGGAGCTGGCGTTGGGTTTGCAGGTGCAATCAGTAATCCCTTCACCATAGGGATTGCACAAGGTATTGCAGAAATTCCTCTTTTTAGTGGTTGGGAATATAGAATCGTTATTTGGAGCATTTTCACTTTGATTGGTGTAATGTACATCATGTATTACGTCTCACAAATTGAGAAATACCCTCATAAAAGCTTAATCGCTTCAAAGGATGAGAAAGGAGATAAAAGTGCAATCAAAACTGTAGACTTTAATTTCAAAAGAAAGGCTGTACTCTTTTTGTTTCTATTGGGAATTATCGCCCTTGTTATTGGTGTTGCTCAATATCAATGGTATATGGTAGAAATAGGTGCGCTATTTTTCGTTATTGGCTTTTTAGGTTGCATTATATGTGGCATAAACGCTAATACAATGAGTGATCATTTTATCAAAGGTGCCAAGGAAATGATGACCGCTGCAATGGTGATTGCATCATGCAAAGGGATTTTGATTGTCGCTACTGAAGGGAAGATTATTGATACCGTTTTATTTTCAATCTCCAACCTTATGAATGGATTGCCAGATTTCGCAGCAGCCGAAGCGATGTTCTTATTTCAAAGTGCATTGAATACCGTATTACCCTCTGGATCAGGGCAAGCAGCTTTGACAATGCCCATTACTGCTCCTTTAAGTGACCTTTTAGGCATATCAAGACAAGTAGCAGTTTTAGCATTCCAATTTGGGGATGGACTCACAAACCTCGTGATTCCAACAAGTGGAGTCACTATGGGAGTGTTGTCTATTGCCAAAATACCATATGAAATTTGGCTCAAATGGATGTTACCTTTATTAGGTATCTTAATGATAGCAGCAGGGATTTTGTTAGTACTTCCACTCTATTTCCATTTGATATAATAACGATTAAACGAAGTGAATTGTAAACAGTGTTTTCGTTATTTATAGTGTTTAGAAATCAGGAGATTTCTGATGATCTGAAGGGCACGAATGAAGCTAACGTTTAACATTCGCACCAGTGAGTTTTCTACCATTTTAGTTTGGTAGTACTCCCCCCGGCCTTGAAGGGAAAAGCGTGAAGAATTTCATGGAATGAGCCGTTAAAAATGATTATGCTGTTTGAGCTTTAGAGAGTTTAAAATCATTTAGGTGAAAGAAATGGAATTTAGATTTTGACTTCTAATCCTAGCATTTTTTGCTTCGTTTTTTCAGCAATGGAAAAATGAAGAAGAAGGGTGTTGGGAAGTAGACCATCGTAAACTTATAAATATATAATTGATGAGTAGAACCAACTCATTAACATAAAAATATTTTCAATCAACTATAACTTATTAGCTCTTTTTTTCAAGGACAATCTTGGGGTTGTGTTATAGGATGTAAACACTCAATTCATAGCGTTTTTCGTTTGGCATTATGATGCATCTTACTATAATTCACCTCAAGAAGGCCTCTTATAATTCTCACCTTAAATTATAACTATTATGAAAAGTAACTATTACAATGTAAAAGGAATTGCATTCATTGCTATTCTATTTCTAAATGTTTTAAACTCCTATGCTCAAGGGTATAACTTTTCTTTGGAAGGTGGTACATGGAACGGGCATGGAAACATTTCTCCTAATGGTGCAACAATGCTTGTAGGCGGTGCAGAAGTGGGTGGTGATGGAGAAGTGAATGCTACGCAGTGGTTCTTAAATCAAGCAGATGGAGGTGATTATTTAGTACTAAGAACGGATGCCGTAGGCAATCAGGCTTCATGGATATGGAGTAACTTTAGTAATTCAATAAGTGCTGCCGCTGAGCTATCAATTACAACTAAAAATGCCGCCAATAATGCAACAGTAGCACAATATATACGTGATGCTGAAGCTGTATTTATTGCAGGTGGAGATCAAAGAGAATATATGGACCTTTGGAAAGGTACAGCTATTGAAGATGCGATAAATTACCTCATTAATGTAAAGAAAGTGCCCATTGGGGGGACTTCTGCAGGAATGGCAATTATGGGCGGTGCTTACTATGCTCCAGCAACTTCAGGAATTTTAAGTTCAGAGATCCTGAACGATCCTTACCATCCTTATACCAGCAATTCATTATTTTACAACGACTTTATTGACAACCCTTTCCTTACCAATGTCATCACTGATACACATTTGGATCGTACCCATGGAACGAATAATGAAAATAGATACGGTAGAGCTTTCGGATTGTTGGCGAGAACTGTTGCGGATCAAAATGAAACAACCCGATATGCCATCGCATGTGATGAAGCTACATTTGTGTGTATAGATGGAAGTGGTAATGCAAGAGTGTTTGGAGATGGAGGACAAACGCAATACCCTACTAAAGCCTACTTTATGGTTGTCAACTGTACAACCCCTGAGAATATCACTTCTGGTCAATCTTTAGTATGGAATAACAGTTCAGAGGCAGTGAAGGCTTACGTGATTCAAGGTTCTATCAATGGAAATGGTAATTCATTTAATTTAAACGATTGGAAAACTGCATCAGGTGGTGGTTGGTTGGACATGTACACAAACAACGGTTACAATGGTTTTAATTACATCAATGGAAGTGGAGCAACGATTGGAGCAACTGCACCCAATTGTGATGGTGGAACAACCCCAACTGTTTGTGATATTCCCAATTTGTCGATCGATGGAACAACCGCTTCAAGCATTACAACCTCTTGGAATAACACTGCGGCGAGTTCTTATAAATTGAGATATAGAGTAACGGGTACTTCTTCATGGACAACTGTTACTGTCAATACTACTAGTTATTCAATCCAAACCCTATCATCTTCTACGAGTTATGATCTTCGTGTGAGAAGTGTTTGTGGCACCGAACAAAGTAGCTACTCTCCTATCCAAATTGCCACTACGGCTTCAGCGGTTGATTATTGTTCATCTTATGGCAACTCCACTAGTTATGAATATATCGATGAAGTGGGAATTGATGGAATATACAATTTCTCAGGAAATGATAATGGGTATGGAAATTATACTTCGGTAACTTTTAACCTTACAAAAGGAAATACACACACCCTTTTTGTAGACCCTAACACCTCTGATAGAGAACGATTTGTGATATGGATTGACTACAATCAAGATGGTACTTTTGATACCAATACTGAAGAAATCGCCTATCGATCAACAAGACGATCTTTTACAAGTAACTTCACTGTTCCTAACTCAGCATTAAGCGGTACTACTAGAATGAGAGTAAGTATGCAATATGCAAATGACGGTTATCCCAATCCTTGTGATGTGATTAGTTATGGAGAAGTGGAAGATTATACCGTGATGATCAGTGGTGGTTCCTCTGCCAGAACAAAGCATTTTACAGCTATAGAAATTTCAAATCAAGTATTTCCAAACCCAACCGAAGGACAAATCACCTACAATACTTCTGCTGAAGTTGTTGAAATGTCAGTGATCGATATGTTGGGAAATACATTAATCCAAGTACAGACAAATACTGTTGATCTCTCTTCTTTGAATAAAGGGATTTACATCGTTCAGATAAACGAAAACGGTAAAAAGTCTATGCACAAAATCATAAAGAAATAAAGGAATGAATACTAACCATACCACCTCTTCACAAGAGGCAATCGCTTTAGAAAAAAAATACGGGGCCCATAATTACGCTCCCCTTCCTGTAGTACTCGAAAAAGGAGAAGGAGTTTATGTTTGGGATGTAGAAGGTAAAAAATATTTTGATTTCCTATCTGCCTATAGTGCCGTCAATCAAGGTCATGTGCACCCTAGAATTCTCCATGCCTTGACAAAGCAAGCTTCAAAATTGACGCTTACTTCAAGAGCTTTTTACTCAGACCAATTAGGAAAAGCTGAAAAAATGCTTTGCGACCTTTTTGGCTATGAGCGTGCCATTCTTATGAACACGGGGGCTGAAGGAAATGAAACCGCTATTAAACTCGCCAGAAAATGGGGATATGAAAAGAAGGGTATTCCTCAAAATAAAGCGATTATAGTGGGCGTAGAAAAAAACTTCCATGGCAGAACAACAACAATTATTTCTGCTTCTACAGATCCTGTTGCCACAACCAATTTTGGGCCTTTTATGCCTGGTTTTGAGATTGTGCCTTACAATAATCTAGAAGTCTTGGAAGAGGTGATTCAAAACCCCAATGTAGCAGGTTTATGGTTAGAACCGATCCAAGGGGAAGCAGGTGTTTACCTTCCTGAAGAAGGGTATTTGAAAAAGGCACAAGCACTTTGTAAAAAGTACAATGTTCTTTTCATGGTAGATGAAGTACAAACCGGTGTAGGAAGAACCGGAAAATTATTGGCGTCTGATTATGAAGAAATCAAACCCGATATGATCATCCTCGGTAAAGCCATTTCGGGTGGATTTTACCCTGTATCAGCAGTGTTGACTTCATCAGAGGTAATGGATGTTTTCCAGCCAGGCCAGCATGGTTCTACCTACGGAGGGAATCCTCTTGCATGTGCAGTGATGATGGAAGCACTCCAAGTTCTTCAGGATGAAAGGTTAACAGAAAATGCTTATCGACTTGGAAAAATCTTCAGAGAAAGAATGCTTGAACTGTGTAAGCAAACAGACCTTTTGGTGGGTATCAGAGGCAAAGGTTTATTGAATGCACTGATCGTAAACGACACAGAAGACAGTAGTACTGCTACTGAAATTTGTTATGAATTAATGCATAATGGCCTCCTTGCCAAACCTACTCATGGTAATATTATCCGTTTTGCTCCACCATTAGTCATTACAGAAAATCAATTGAAGAAATGTCTAGATATAATTGAAGCGGCCCTTAAGAAATTTGAATTGGTTGAACCGGAGTAACCAGTCAAAAATAACTGTTCTTTCAGTTATGGCTGACTGATTACTTTCGGTAATTGTGGTTATTTTAGAAGAACCTAGAAAATGACTCAGGCACCAAATTTTTGTTTGGTGCTTGTTTTTTAGTCTAGAAAATAGTATTAAATAGAAGCTACATTTTTGTAATTCTTAAAACCTCCAGATAGGTTATAAACCTCCTTAAAGCCTAAATTCAACAGAATGTTTTGTGCTGCATTTCCAGAAACACCTTTGTTACAGTGAACTACCACTTTTTGCTCCTTACTTATAGTTTTATATTCTTCACGTATCTTTGCTAATGGAATATTGATAGCCCCTTCAATATGTGCTGATTCATATTGGTGATTGGCTCTAACATCAATTACTACAAATTCATCCCTATTGGCATTTAATTGTTGTGGAGTAATAATCTGATTGTTCCCTTTTATAGCATTATTAAGCACCATTCCAGAATAATGAACTGGATCCTTTGTTGTTGAAAAGGGAGGAGCATAAGCTAGGTCTAAATGAAACAACTGTTCTGCTGTTGCTCCAAATGTAATAGCAGTTGCAATAACATCAACACGTTTATCAACTCCATTTTTGCCTACAATTTGTGCACCCAATACTTTACCGGTATCTTTATCAGCCAACATCTTAATCATCATTTCTTTTGATGTTTTCAAATATTGACTTTGGTTTGGCTTGTAATTGTGATGAACAACATAATTGTAATCTTTCTCAATTGCTTGCTGTTCTGTTAAACCTGTCATACCTACAGATAGGTCAAATAATTTGAAAATCCCAGTTCCTAATATACCTTGAAAAGATAAAGTGCCACCCGTGATATGATCACCACAAATTCGTCCCATCTTATTTGCAGTAGAACCAAGCGGTACCCAAATTGGATTGTTATCAATTGCAGAATAAGACAATGCGCAATCTCCTACTGCATATACATCATTAATATTTGTCTGCATGAACTTATCAACTGAGATCGCTCCCTTATACCCTATATCTACACCAATGTTTTGTGCTAATTGAGTAACAGGTTTTACACCGACACACACGACTACAAAATCAGTTGCAATCGTTTTACCAGATTCTAATTGTACAAGTTTCTCTTCATCATTGTAAATAATCCCTTTTACAGATTCATTTCCCATAAAAGTTACAGTATTGTTTCTCAATTCTTTTGCAATATGAACAGCAACATCTTTATCAAGGTTTGGCATTGGGAGTGATCCTCTCTCTACAATTGTAACATCAATGCCAATATGTTTCAGGTTTTCAGCTAACTCAAGACCAATATATCCAGCACCAATAATTACTGCATTTTTAGGCTTATTTTGTTCCACAAATTCGCTCACCTTATCTGCTTGATTGACGTTTCGCAACATGAAAGTGAAGTCATTTTCCAAATTTTCTATTGGTGGAATGATAGGGCTTGCTCCTGTTGCAAAAACGAGTTTATCATATTTATCTATAAACTCTTCTCCACTACTCAAATTTTTTACACTGACTTCTTTCTTCTCATGATCAACAGAAAGCACTTCATGAAGCACTTTAATATCAAGGTTGAATCTCTTCTTAAACCAACTTGGATTGCGAGGTGTTAAGTCTTCACGTTGAATATAATCTTCTCCGATGTAGTAAGGTAATCCACAACCTGAATAACTGATATCAGAGTCTTTTTCATAAATCACAATCTCTATTTCTTCATTGTTTCTTCTTGCTTTAGCAGCTACAGAAGTTCCTGCTGCCACGGATCCGATAATTAAGACTTTCATTAAGGAGTTTTGTTATTCTGAGTTTTGAAATTAAATAATGTTCAAGTACAATAAACCACCACAAATAACAATAAATACATGATCAATTCTATGTGAATTTTTATCCTGAACTTAATTCAAAGAAGACATTAAAAAAATCTAGTTATAAATTGCTTCAGAAGCCACTTCTCTATGTTTTTCTAAATCAGATTTTACACTCTCCAATTTCATATTAATGGTCATCAACGCCGTTTTACCTAAGGGTAAACGTAAAGAAGGTTGCTCTGAATTGACCAAATCAATGATCGCTTTTGATGCTTTGACTGGGTCTCCCTCCTGTTTTCCATTAACTTCTTTCAATTTCTCTTTAAATGCACCTGAAGTAGTGTCATAATCTTCAATGGTCTTCTTAGCCATTTTTAGGCCTTTGCCTGCAAAATTAGTTCTGAATGGTCCCGGTTCGACGATAGAAACTTTGATTCCGAAAGGCATTACTTCTTGCGCTAAAGCTTCACTAAATCCTTCTAGGGCAAATTTACTGGCATTATAAATTCCAAACCCAGCAAAAGCTTTAATCCCACCATGAGAAGAAATTTGTACAATATGTCCTTGTTGTGCTTTTCGCATGGAAGGGAGTAATAGTTGTGTAAGGTGAAGAGCACCAAAGAAGTTGGCTTCTAATACTTTTCTTGTCTCTTCTAAAGACGTCTCTTCAATCGCACCTACAAAACCTACCCCTGCATTGTTTACCAAAATATCCACTTTACCAAACTGAGATAAAACAAAATCCACTGCCTCTGTCACTTTACCAGTGTTTGTAATATCAAGTGTGATACCTAAACCATTGTCTTTATTTTCAATATTGAATTGATCAGTTTGAGATTGCTGTCTAAAGGTTCCGATGACGAAATCCCCCTTTTGCAGTACTTCAATGGCTAATGCTTTTCCTAATCCACTTGAAATTCCTGTAATCAACCAAACTCGTTTTGATGTATTTTCCATCTGCTTTTGTATTTAATGATTATTGATAGTACAAAAGTGGTGGATCACGCATCGAATAGAAATGAACTAGAACAAGAAATGTTCTTGAACTAGTTCAAGATTTTATATCGTATAGAGAAATCGTGTAGAGAGACCGATTAAAAATTTAAGCTTTACTTAAACGTTTCCTTATTTTACTTAAAAACTCAGCCGACATACCTAAATATGAAGCCAATGCATATTGTGGCACTCGTTGTACGATAGTCGGATACTGAGCTTGGAATTCAATGTATCTAGCTTCAGCTGATTTACCTAAATTCGATAAAACCCTCTTTTGAGCATATGCAAAAGATTTTTGGGCTACCAATCGAAAAAAACGTTCAAACTTCGGTTTTTTTTCACAAAGATTTTCTACATCTTGATATGCAATTTGATGAATGATTCCATCTTCTAGTGCTTCTACAAAAAGGGAAGCAGGTTCCTGACTAATATAACTATTGAAATCACTGATAAACCAATCCTCTATCGCAAATTGTATGGTATGATCTTCCCCTTCATCACTTACAAAATAGCTTCTAAAAGCTCCTTTTTCAACGTAAGTTTGGTACTCACAAACGAAATTAGGCTGAACAATAAACTGCCTTTTCTTTACTGAAGAAGTCTTGATTATGCTGATAAATTCTTGCTCATCTTCTTCGCTCAACTCAACATACCGTTTGATATTGCGGAGTATATTTTGATAATCTGTCAACTTGAAAGGGTTAATAGTAAAAAATAAGGAATTATGAACCTTTTATTAGTCCTTGCTTCGTCGCAAAAAATAATAAATCTTCCACTGTACCTTTTACTAAGATTTCAATGGCTTCATCAATATAGGCCCTTTCCCAATCCCACCATTTAAGCCCTTTTAGAAGGTGAATCTCATCTTTTGTGTATCTGTAGCGAATGACTTTCGCAGGGTTTCCTCCTACAATTGCATAATCAGGCACATCTGAAGTCACGGTTGCATTACTGCCTATGATGGCCCCATCTCCTATTTTCACATTCGGCATAATGGTAGCGTTATACCCAATCCAAACATCATTACCCACTTCAATATCTTTGTATTGCTTAAAAGGGTATTCTCCTATTGGCAGTTTGTCTGACCATTCTGATCCAAAAACAGCAAAAGGAAAGGTGGATACACCTTTTGTAGAATGATTCGCATCTGCCATGATAAATTTTGCACCATGAGCTATTGCACAAAACTTACCGATTTTCAACGCAGTTCCTGAGATCCCAAAATTGTACATTACATTTTTTTCTAGAAACTTAGTGGGGTCATCAAAATCGCTGTAGTAAGAGTAGTCGTCAACAATGACATTATTCACTCCACTATCTTCCACTAATACTTTTAAAGAAACCGTATTTTTAAATTCAGCAATGGGATAGAGCGTTTCAAAATTTACTTTATTCATGGATTAATAATAGTTAATGATAAGTACTTTTTAATTTATTCTTTCCTTCGAAATAGTGAAACCAAAGATACAAAAGCCCAAACGCCTTCTAATACAATAAATGGAATATAATTCATCAAAACAGAAGCCAGGCATGCTAAGGAAGCTCCAAATAGGTTTAAGAGTTTATAGATCATACTCCCTCTCTCTAATTTTCCTGAAACATTTAAAGTATAGGCTAGTAGAATTTGAAATACGCCCAATGAACCAATCCAATCTATTTCATTCATGATAATTTTGAATTAATACGGTTAAAAGTCAAGATATTTCAATTTACATTATTTTGATTAGACTGTAGATACTAGATTGGCAATAAGCGTATTTAAAAAAAGTCTTTCCACTATTTCATTAAAGTAGCGGAAAGACCATTATTAATTTTACTTTTCAGTAAGTTTTTTCTTACCCGTTTTAAAGTCTTTTGTGATGACGGCTCTATCATACTCCTCCCCAATCGCTGTATACGCCACATAGGTCAACTTATCTCCATCAATTTTGATGACTTGATAAAACTGCGTCTGCTCACCTGATTCATCCAATTCATAACCATCAGCTTTATATTCCTTCATTTGCTCCGGGTCTAACTTATACTGTTTTGGCCCACTCACTGAAGTAACATAAACTGTACTTAAAAACTTTGATTTCTTATTATCTGAAGTTCTTGTGGGAACGTGACCTCTAGCATAAGTATGATCATGGCCATTCAATACCAAATCGACATTATATTTATCTAAAAGCGGTTTCCAATGATCTCTTGCAAATTGAAAATTACGTCCCTTTGCAGGTGAAAAAACAGAATGATGACAAGTGACAATTTTCCATTTTGCATCACAATCTTTTAGCTGTTGCTCTAGGTATGTGGTTTGTTCTTCCAACAAGTCATTTGAATTCAAAACGATCACACGCACATCCTGATAGTCCACAGTGTAAACTGTCTCATGTAAATTTGTATTTAAAGACTTCTCTACTGGCAACGTAAATTGAGGTCTCCACTGAATTGCCAATTGCTTCTTCTCTCCTTTTTCCAAACCTCTAAATTCATGATTTCCTACTACTGGAATCGATGTCCATTGGCTATGGATAAACCCACCTGCTTTGTACCACTCAGCCCATTCCATATCTCGATGTGCCTTGTTGATCAAATCACCAGCGTGCACTACAAAAGAGGCATTTGGTGCGGTTTGATAAGCCATTCGGATCACGCGTGACCAATGGTCTAATACATCATTTTGAGCATCTCCAAAGTAAACAAACTCAATGGGTGCATACTCACTTTTGGCGGTACGGAAATGAATCCATTCAGACCAGTGTTCTTTTCCATCTCCTACACGGTAAGCATATAATTTATCAGGCTCTAATCCCTCAAATACCACGCTATGATAGTGTACTTTTAAAGACGCATTACTTTTATACAACCCCAAGTCAAATTCTTCAGTAGTAGCTTTAAAATCTTTTGATGCTTCGGTAAACTTTGAGTTGACTGTAGCTTCCGCTATTTGAGCAACTGCACTTTCCACACTTGTATCCGTTCTCCAAGTTACTGCTCTACTTGTGGCCGGATCTCCATGAAAAGTTAATATAATTCGATCAGGATCCTTACTTGGTATTTCCCAATGATGCAACCCTTCATGTGAGTGCGAATGATCATGGCTATGATCATGATGATGTTGTGCCATGGCGAGATTTCCAAAAAGACACAATAAGATGATTGAAGTGAGTATTGATGTATAGACTTTCATAACTACATTTTTATTAGCACATTTTAAACTAAGTGATCGTCAACTTTTGATTAGTCTTTCTATAAACATTTATAGGATCTACTTTCAAACTTCCTTCTTCTTCATTTTTGTCTTAACACAAAAACGAAGCAAAAAGTCAAGGTTTAGAAGTCAAAAGCTAAATTCCATTTCTATCGCCTCAATGATTTTAAACTCGCTGTGCTCAAACAGCAAAATCATTTTTAACGGCTCAATCCATGAAATTCTTAACGCTTTTTCCCTTCAAGACCGAGGGAAGAAGTACCAAACAAATTGGGTAGAAAACTGGCGCGAATGTTAAGCGTTAGCGTCATTCGTGTCCTACAGATCAGCAGAAATCTCCTGATTTCTAAACACCATAAATATTCGAAAACTTAGTTTATAATGTAATTAGTTTAATTTATGTGGCAAAAGAATTAAAAAAATCGATTTTATGATTAATAAAATATTAATACTTGACCTTTGATGTTAATTCTTTATCAGATTCTATAAAAATAGTTTATTCCTTTAAAAGCAACTTCAATATAGGCTTCAATATCTCTTGCCTATAATCTTCATTATAATCACAATTACCTAAAACGACTGCCCCAATATTTTTCTCTGGTATCATTAGAAGTAAGCTTCGAAATCCCCTGTCTCCACCAAAATGACCTATGACCTTATATCCATCAATCTCAAAAATTTGAAAACCTAAACCAATGTGGTCATATACCGAAGTTGATGAGTTTTGCATTTGATAATATATATTGTTAGAGTCACTATTCAGCAATTGTTTCAGAAAGTAATTCATCCATTTTGATAAATCAATTGACGAAGCATTTAGTGTACTGCTCGGTGCATGTTCTCTGGTATAAGGATAGGTTTTTCGCACCATCACACTATTCCCTTTTTTAGTATGAGGCTTTACTTTCAACTCATCCTTTATTTTGAAATACCTAAAATCACTATCCCCCATTTGTATGGGATTTAATAGTTGATCTGCTATATAATCTTCAAAGTATTGGCCTGAGACTTTTTCTATCAAAAGACCTAAAATATCATATCCCAAGTTACTGTACTTATAAACTGTATTAGGCGTGTACTTTGTTTTCAGTTTGTTGTTTTGAATATAAGATGAAAGCGCTTTATCTGATTGATGATTATTTTGCCAATGATAATTATTGATATCTGGTAAACCCGAAGTATGATTCAATAATGACTTGATATCAATTTCTTCTACTCTCTTATCAGAATAATTAAGGGTTGAAATCACATCTACTAATCGATCTTCTAAGTTTATTTTACCTTCTTCTACCAACAGCATTATGGCTTGGGCCGTCAATAACTTACTTACGGAAGCAGTATGAAATACAGACTGACTTTCTATTTTTTGGGTTGTATGAACCTCTTTCACACCATATCCCTTAGTATAAAGAATAGACCCATTGCTCACCACTCCAATACTAATTCCAGGAATCATATATAGTTCCATATTAGAAGTAACGATTGAATCAATTTTTGTTTGGAGTGAAATATCCTGAGCATGAACATTTAAGAACACAAGTGACAAAATGCTCAATAAATATAATTTCATAAACGTGATAATTATAGTACTTCTTTTTCTTTATTCTCTATTTGGGCCATGATTTGAGTAAAAATCTTTCCATAACTGACTTTTCTTTTTTCACCAAGGCGAACCATAATGATGTCTTCAGATGGATTCAAATATAAGATTTGTCCCAAAATGCCAACTGCGTAAAAGTTCTCGGAGCAATAATTGATCTGCCACTCCTTTGACGAATTGGATACTCTTTCTACATAGAAGTTCTGATATTTATTTTCAATAGCAGCATTCACAGCACTGAGAGAATCAGTATAAGCATTTCCTTCTTTATCTTTATCGTTCTCAGCAGATTGACTATACCATTGATATTGGTAGCAATCGTTCTCCATGTTTGCTGTTTTAGATCTTAAAATCCAATCTTCACTCACTATTTGAGTCCCATTCCAATTTCCATTGTTCAGGTATAAACGACCTATTTTTGCAAGGTCTCTTGCTGTTGTATTCAAGCAACAAAAAGCTTTAGTTGATCTATTTTTATTATCGTCGACACTCCAAGAAGCATCGAACTCCATTCCCATCGGTTGCCAAACTTTTTGCTCAAGGTATTTTCCAAGTTCCATCTGCGTGGCACGTTCTACTACCATTCCTAAAACAGCAGTTGAAATACTTTGATAATCATGAACTTCACCTGGTTCATATTCAAACTTAAGGTTTTTGAATTGTTTTAATTGATTTTTACCATAATACAATCGAGCAACGTGTGCAAAAGGATTTAAATAGGCTTCTTTAAACTTCAATCCTGAACGCATTTCAAGTAAATCTTCTACCGTTAATTTCAGGTACATTGGGTCTCCTTCTTTTAACTCTGGGATATAGTTAACTACTGGATCGTTCACGCTTTTTATTTTTCCTTCATCAATTGCAATCCCTACCAATAAAGAAGTGATGGATTTAGATGCTGAAAAAATATTAGAAATAGAATCAGGTTTATATCCTTTATAATAGTTTTCAAAGAGAATGGTGTCCTTATGAATGACCAAAAAAGAAACAGTTGATGTTTGCTGTAAACGTTCGTCTAAGGACATAGAAACTCCTTCTGAAACAACGGTAAATTCCGTTGGCTGCTCTAGAAATTGAAATGTATTTTGACCTGTAGATATTTCTGTTTTTGGAAAAATTTTATGGTCTGTAATATTAGCATTTAATCGTGTGACATATCTACTAAGATGACACGAGCTGAATAGTACTACGATAAATAATAGTAAAAATTTTCTCATGGTTTTATTTAGAAAGAGAGTTTAGTTTATAAGATTAGATCAATGAAAGTTTTGATTTTAAAATTGTAAAAAAAATCAGTAATATCAAAAAGAAATACACACCTCATCCATCAAAAGATAATGAGGCATGTATTGTTATGAAGCGGTTCTTTAATTAAAATCAGGATAAGTGCATTTCCTTACCTTCAAGGCTGATTTAGATACTACTAAATGATGGCCTGATTACAAATCAAAAGACAAGAATTTTATAATTTCTAAGACTTCTGATTTTAAGGATAAAACTGCTTAAAAACGCTGTTTATGCTGTTTTACGGTTTTCACCATTTTTGCAAAAGATTTACCCTTCTTTCTTTTTTCAGCTTCGGAACTTGTGTAATGTTCCTGTTCTCTATGGAGTCTAAGATAATTTTCATAAGCTGCTTCTGAAAGTTCACCATCATTTACGGCTTTGATCACTGCACAACCTTTTTCATGTTGATGGGTACAGTCTGAAAATTTACATTGTTCTGAAAGTTCCATAATAAGAGGAAAAGCATCTTCCATACCACTTTGAGAAGATGTCATACCTACCTCACGAATTCCTGGATTATCAATTAAAACACCACCTTCTTCCATTACAATTAATTCACGGTGTGTTGTTGTATGTTTCCCTCGATTGGTAGTGGTTCCTATCTCTAGGGTCAGCATTTTATCTTTCCCTAAAAGAAGGTTGACCAAAGTGGATTTCCCTACACCCGAAGACCCTAAGAAACAGTATGTCTTATCTAGTTGTATCTTTGATTTTAATTGTTCGATGCAAGCAGTGTCCTCTATCATTGTGGTCAGAATATCTAACTCTGGAAAACGATCGATAATCTGTAGTTGCAATGTTTTTAATTCTTCATCACCAACTAGATCCGCCTTACTCAAAATAAGAATCGGTTCTATATTAGCATCGTAACAGAGTACCACAAAACGTTCTACTCTATTCAGATTAAAATCCCTATTGGCAGAAAAAACGATAAAAGCCTTATCAATATTAGAAGCAATGTATTGTGCTTCTCCCTCTTTCCCTATGGCTTGTCGTTTGAGTACATTATCTCTATATAAAACTTGCTGAATTAATGCTTTTCCTTCATCAAAAGGCATGATTTGTACCCAATCGCCTACCATGGGAAAATCAGTCCTATCTTCTGCTGTAAAACGAAGGTGGCCCATAATTTCAGCTTCAAATATACCCTCTTCATTTTGCACAAGATAACGTTCTTTATGCTCTGCAATGACTCTCGCCCATTCATTTCTATTTAATGCTGAATGATTAGAATATAGCTTTGAATTGAACCCTAATTGTTCAAGTGAAATTGTTTTCAATGTCTTGTATTTTATATGACTTTTTTGATTTAATTCATCTGAATATCAGATACAGTAAACCGACAGGTACTTTGGAGTACCTTACATATTTTATGGTAAGAAGAAGCACCTGCCGGACTAAGCGGAGATCAAGTGCACCATAGGTGAGCTATATGTAAATGTTGTTGTCATACAATACAAAGGTTATTTATTCTATTGTTATTTTCAAAATTTGATCAGCGAGAGAAATAGTTATTAAGAAATAATGCGTAAGGAGTAAATACATTATAAACTAAGTTTACGTTATTTATATTGTTTAGAAATCAGGAGATTTCTGATGATCTGAAGGACACGAATGACGCTGACGCTTAACATTCGCGCCATTGAGTTTTCTACCATTTTAGTTTGGTAGTTTTCCTCCTGGCATTGAAGGGAGATACCACTAAATGATGGTCTGATTACATGTCAAAAGACAAAGGTTTTATAATAATCTTCTAAAATGCAGTGCTGTAGGGACGTTGCATTGCAACGTCCTCGCGAACCACAATACACTACCATTTCCCTTTGTAAAAGTAATTATATTAGTTAATGAAAATTTAGTTTACAATATACTTACTACTGATATTCAACTAAGTAGTAGTTTCGTTGATATCATTTGTGGTTCTAAAAAACTCAATAGTTATGATAAGTATTAAGCCAAAATAATCAACTATATATTAATGTCCCGGTTCCCATATCAAACGACAAAAGGCACTTAATCTTTCATTTTCTCTAGCCACTGGAATACCTGCCACAATACCAATCAACAGATTATCGGATAAAGCAACTCTCATTTGAGGTCTGATGGTCATATCAAAATCATGATGCTCAAAAGACTGGTTAAACTCTACACCAATAAAGTTAGTAGTACCAGGAATCATATAATGCACACTGGGGTTAAACTCAAAAGAGGTGTTTATTTCTGAACTATTGAAAACTTGTTCAATTTTTGGTCCTGTATAAATCAAAGAGTGAAAATTACGTCCCCACCTTTTAGCAATAACAAAAAATGGATTGTATAAATTCCCTCTCACCAATGGATTGCCAAATTGCTGAAAATCAGAGAGCAATATCTCATTAATATAACCTAACGCCATAGACATGGCCATTTTTTCATTCACAAAGAAACTCCACTGCGTAGCGAGTTTTATACTTTCTAAACGATCAGCAGGAATAGAATCCGAAGACACTCCTTTTTGCGGAGCATAAAAAGTAAAAGGCAATTCTACCTCAAAACCTAAACGGTTAATGGGTGCCCATTCATACTCTACTAAAGCTTCATATTTGTCATAGTCAAGATTATCTACCAATTCCATACCTACGTTCCATTCCTTTTCACCTTTTCGAGCACCAAGGTCTCTAATGAGATCAATATATAAAGGTTCGGCGTGAAGTACCTTTGCAGGCAAATTATTGTCTTGATAGTTTTCAATAAATAAGCTGTCTATTTCTCTTTTGCTTCTTAGCTCTTCTTGAGCAAAAACAGCAACAGAAGCGAACAAACTGAACAGTATAGCAACCGCTATTTTTCTGATTGTCATGAGGATAAAGTATATTTTACAGATGATAGAAAAGTAAATTATTATTTATTTCTGTGATTTAATAATTATAAGTATTTAATGCCACTGCATTTAAAAAAATTAGGCTTCTAAATCACAACGAGCAAATATAATCAATGTTAAAAATGTAAGGGTTGTTATAGTGAAAATAGTAAGCAATACTCTTTTTAATGGGATTTCGAATAGTAAAAGTATCTACAAGTCAAGGTGTTGCAGATGGTCTACAGGGCACGAACGATTATAAAGTTTAACAGAATGCCTGTATTTTTTCTACCTAACGCTAATTAAGAGCCTCAATTGGCTCTGAAAAGAAAGGCGTTAAGAAATTCATAATTAGCTTTATAATTTTTTACTGATGAGTAATTGAGTTGATCTAATTGACTCATTTCAACTCTAAAGTATCATTTTATTTTTACATGAAATACTCTAGAGTTGAAGAAATTTATGAGTTCTTATCTTAGTTTCAAAACTAAGATTTAATTGGTCATTCCATCGAGCAATGACATTGAAACCTTGTACACTTCGTACTTTCCTCTTTTTTCTTCAGGAAGGTGAATTTGAGAAGTGGTAAAGAAAATTTCTCTTTCTAGGTTCTTCGCAAAAGAATCAGCCCAACGGATACGTTTGTCTTTCAACAAATGAATCAATTTACCTTCCTTTGTCAAAACGTTCACACCATTCGTTTCTAAACCTCCTAACCAGAGATTTCCCTTTCTATCAAATAACATCCCATCGGTGGCAGGTATATTTGCTACTTTTTGTACGGCATTTTGAACATCTTCCTCAGAAGTATTCTCATCTAACAATACAGCCGTTTTTATCTTATATAAAGTATGAGAAGTAAGTGCAATAAAATACAACTCACTAAAATCAGGTGATAAAGCAATTCCATCTGAAGCCACACTATTTTCCCATTTTAAACCATCACAAATCAAGTGATCCAACTCAGATTGTACACTTTTGTGACCGGTAAGAAAGCGTTTTGATGAACCTGATTTCAAGTCTAAAAGAATGATTCCACCAATGCCTGAGTCAGTGATATAAGCTACTTCGTTCTCAATATCAATTCTGACATCATTATAGTAAGAGTTCTCGAAATAATTCTCCTCAGGGAAATTATAAGATCTAATCAGTTCATCTGTACTTAAATCAAACACATACAGAACAGGACCTCCATCTACTACTCCCTTGAAATGCTTATTGGAAGTGTCTAAAACCCATAATCTGTTTTTGCTATCACAAACTACACTCTGAACCGCATAAAATGAAAAATCACCGATTTTAGTATTCCACATTTCAGAAGGATAAGGATAAGCTTTTCCATCTTTAATTTCAGCCACAGAATAGGTAATACTATCCGTCCATGTTGGATAATTTACAAATACTCTATTGTTTTTACTCACAGCAATTCCTGTCCATTGTTCAGCAGATTGTGCTATAAGAGTAAGTGGGTCTTGATTTGAGGTTTTCTCCGCTTTTTGACAGCCCAATAAAAGGCATATGCAAAAAATGAGATTTAAAATTAAAGGTTTAATATTCATTTATTTTAAGGAAGATGTAAATGCAAAATCAAAAAATCACTTCGCACTTTTATTTATTCAGTGAACAAAACTAAAAAACTTACGCTGAATCTTAAAATTTGCTATTCGGAAATCCTAATTTTTAGGAAGTGTTTAGAATTGTACAGATTACTATTATATACTCTATTTTGTAATACAACTTAAAAAAAATTGAACTTTTTATTCACTCCAAATTTATTGGTAACAATGTAGGATTATTTAGAATTTCCTTAAAAAGGCAATTCCTCCTCCTTAAAAAATTGTGGATAGTCGTTTTTTGATGTAATTATTTTAATATCGCAAACGACACTATCTTTATGAACATCTTTCGCTCGACAATAAGAAATGAGCCCCTCTTTTTCATCAGAGATCAATAGTTTATTACCGCTATTTATAGGATAATTAATCGCAGAATCGATTGGTTTTATCACTCCAAGGACCTTTTCAGAACGGGCAAAATAACTTAAAACAAAGCGAGTATCATCGGAAGTTGTATCTTGGATAAGTACTACTCTGTTAGAAAGACTTGCTAATACTTTACAAGCTTCAATATATTTATAATCGTCATAGGTAACTTCAGGAGGAAAAGGGGAAACGACAGTGATTGAATCAGAATGAAAAATATCATTATCAGGAAGATAGACCTGATCAATACCAGAAGCTACAACCTCAATCAGAAAGTTATCCTTCGTTTCTTTCACTATGGCAGAAATACCCTTCTGATGCATTACATTCAATGTTATTTCTTCTTCATCACTAAATTCTGTAATTTTTTGGCTGATAATCTGCCCATGTTTATCGGGGTTTTTCGTTCCGATTACACCTACACTGTATTCATTTAAAATCTGTTCATTCCCAGCTACATAAAGTACCGGCCAAAGTTCACTTACTTGAAGTACATTTTGTGGATAATGATCATTTAAAAATGATATTGGATGAATTGAATATTTCTTACAATTATCTAAAATTTGCGAGGCAGTAGTGATACCTTTTTCAATATCCTCTAGCGTAGTCTTATTTATTCTTTTGGTCTCCTCCAGCACAAGCGTTATTGCCTCTCTAACTGAGGAACATTTTTTTTCAGCATTACGTAATGCTTTCTCGTTTCTAAAAAGAAATTTAGGACCAAATCCTTTAATATTTAATATTGACAAAATAAGAAATTCTATCATTTTTTCAAGATTATTAATGAAGCATTGAATATAATGTAATATTACGGCGATTTTTTAGATTTTTTCTATGAAGTAATAAAAAAAAGATATTATATTGCACATGGGTAAAGAATCATAGGTTAGTCACCTATATAAAAAAAAACTAGTCGGAATTATTTTCGACTAAAAGCATCCTGATCTTCAGGATGCTTTTATTTTTTTAAGCGAATTCTAATACTTTACTTTCTTCTGTAAAACCTATTCTTCTAAAAATATTTTCAGAATCTTCAGAAGCTTGCGTTACAATTGTCGCTACACCATTGCTTTTTGCATAGTCTATCGACTGCTTTACAAGTGCCTCTCCAATTCCTTGTTTTCTATTCTCTTCCATCACTGAAAGGTTATAAATTCCTGCAACTTTTGGATTAGAAGGAGAAATAAATAATTCGATCACTCCTACAACTTGTTCTCCTTCGTAATAATTGAACATTATAGTGTGTGTACATTGTAAAACTTCTTGATGAACATGATTATAATAATGTAATACATTAACATCAAACGGTTTCCAATTATTGGCAATCACAAATGCATTATCTATGATATCTTGTCTTTCTTCAACAATGCGAATCTTTTCATGAGTACCTGACTGAAGTGCTTCTATTTGAGCTCCAAATCCCTTATTGATACCCGTATTTTTAATATTGAGTTGATCAAAAATAGCTTTAACATTATCAGTTAGCTGATGTTCACTAATCCAAATACATGATTCTCTAAGTCTATTTTCATAAAAAGAAACTGCTTTTTTTAAGCCTTCTTCTTTTAATTCTTCTCCATTATGTATATGTATTACATTAAATGTATCTACTTTTAATCCACTATCAATATAACTTAAACCTTCAGCTTGAAGTACTTGCATAATATTACAAGTGGAAGGTAAAGTAGCGGCGTGCTCTTTAAAATTTTGATCTATTAGATCTTTCATCCTTCTATTTTTATATAAAATACAAAGGTAAGAGTTTAAACAATAATACGCACATACGTGCGTAAATTTAGGTGGCATATTACATTGTAAACCAAGTTTCGTTAACTTTTAATACATATTTCAACTAGATTTTATAGGACCTACTTTCAAGCTTCCTTCTTCTTCATTTTTGTCTTGAAACAAAAACGAAGCAAAAAATTCAAGGCTTTGAACGCAAAAGCTAAATTCCATTTCTTTCGCCTAAATGATTTTAAACTCGCTAAAGCTCAAACAAGAAAATCATTTTTAACGGCTCAATACATGAAATTATTAACGCTTTTCCCTTCAAGGCCAGGGTTAGAACTACTAAACGAAAAGTGTAGTAAATCAACTGGCGCGAATGTTAAGCGAGAGCGTCATTCGTGCCCTACAGATCATCAGAAATCTCCTGATTTCTAAACACCATAAATATTCGAAAATTGAATTTACAAAGTGCTAAGATAAAAATAACCTTATCAAGAATGGATATCTTAATAAGGTTATTTAAAAAACGTTTTAATTGAAAGAGAGAAGCAATAGGCTTACATTGCTTTATCTTTTATATCAATAATCTTCTGTTTAGAAAAACATGAAGCTGGTAAGCCCGATTCATTAATCAAAAGAGGTACAGCACGGCTATTCCATCCAAATCTCACATACTCCGGTTTCTTTATCTTACCAAGCTCTAAAACAACGATATCATCTTGTACTTTTGCCTTTACAATATGGTATTCCCTATCTTCTCCGCTTACTTCAAAATCACCTTGGTCTCCTTCTTCAAAATGTAAACCTTTGCTATACTTAAAATAGACATACAAGCGTTTCCCGTCTTTGATGACTTTTTCCAATTTTGGTGACTCCACTAATTCATCTTTCAATACATTATAATGCTTTTTTAATGCAACTTTAGAAAGCCTCACTCCAATTTCATCTTTTATTTTTGAATGTAAATTGTAAATATCACCTAGGTCACTGGTAACCACCATTGCCGTTTTATCAATGTGTAACAATTGTCTCTGATGATCACGAATCATTGCTCCATGTGTCATTTTTTTGTACTTATAAGGAGCTATTTGGACGTAATAAAAGGGAATTTTCCCAAATTGTTGATGCATATGATTGATCAACGTTGTCATCTGTTTTTTGTAATCTCCTTTTTTATTAGGTTGGTCTTTACCATGTGACCAAAGAATTCCTGCAAATTTGTAATCTCTATACTGATACATTAATGCATGATGTGCAATGTCTTCATGATGAAAGCTGAAAGGCTGTTTCTCAACACCTTCGTTAATATGCTCAATAGAAGCCAATTCCTGCTCTAGAAATGATTCTTCATGCCAACTATCAATGGGTTCATCTCCCCAATTTTGCACGACTATACCTACAGGTACATATAATTTCTGATTCAATTCAGAAGCAAAGTAATACCCCAATTCACTCCAGTGTTCCAAGTTTTCTTTGGTACATGCCTCCCATTTCCCTTGAATATCTTCATGGATATACCCTTTATTTTTTTGTTGTACAGTCATCATTCTTACATTAGGATAAGAAGACTTTTCGAAGACCGACTTTGGCTTATTGACATACTCATTAAAAGTAGCTGTAATATTGGATTGCCCTACGGCTAACCAAACCTCGCCAAGTACAACATTTGTCAATTTTATTTCCTCTTTTTCATTGGAAATAGTGATCGTATGTGCCTTGTACCCCCCTTGAGGTGTTGGGATTTGTACCTTCCAGTTGTTATTCTCATCGACAATTGCCGTATGAGCAAGCCCCCAAGAAGGATGAACAGAGACTTTTTCACCTTTTTTACTCCATCCCCATAGGGTTACAGTAGTATTGTGTTGCAATACCATGTTGCTGGAAAAAAGGTTACTAATAGACAAGGCATACAATGGGCTTACAAAAACCCACAGTACAAAAAGAACGATTAGTTTTTTCATTTTAATTTAGAGTAACATTAGCAGTAAGTCTATTGATTGGAAGCATTTTAAGAAATAAAAAATAATAGTATAGCTTCGATAGTAATAGTTACTGTGTCAAAAAGTTTAAGTTAATTATAAGTGCTTTAGTAGTCTATCATTCACAAAATGACAGTAAAACTAGTAATCATCAACAGCAATTATAAAATGATTTCAATGAAAAAACAAATGTCAACGTATTGAAAATTCAATATAACGTTCTAATAGTCAATAATTAACATAAATGAATCGTTAGTTGTAATATAGTATTCGTAATTATAAGTTCAACTTCTCGTAAACTAGACTCTTATATTTTTGGCCAATGGGTACTTCTTTTTCCTCAATTTTGATTCTATTACCCTCCACAACATCAATGCTATAGTTATTCACTAAGAAGGATTTGTGGACTCTTATAAAGTCATCTTTTTCTGATAGAAGTTCTTCGAAATAGGATAATTTTTGATGACAAACAATATATTCATTGGCAAAATGAAGTTTTACATAATTACCATAAGCTTCTAAAAATAAAACCTCTTTTTTATTGATTGCTTTTAGTTGTTTGTCAACTTTCACAAAAAAACGATCCGTATCGGGTGTATTGGTTTGAGGAGCAATTTTATGAAGAGCTGTCATAAATCTACTGAAACTGAAGGGTTTTAAAAGGTAATCTACCACATTCAGTTCAAAACCTTCAAGGGCAAATTCTTGATACGCCGAAGTAACAATCACTTTGGGAGGAACAGGTAACGACCTCAACATATCAAAACCTGTCATCTTAGGCATATTGATATCCAAAAATAAAAGATCTATTTCTTTAGTATGGAAAAACTCCATGGCTTCGAAAGCATCATATGCGTTCCCAACTTTCTCTAAATATGGTATTTTATGGCAATACCCCTCTATGATTCGATGGGCAATAGGTTCATCATCAATAATTAAATATCTCATACTAAATCAATTATCAAAGTTGCTTTATAGGTATCTATTGAACTACTGATTTCTAAGTTATGACAATTTGGGTAAATTAACTCTAACCTTTTTTGAAGGTTTTCAATACCAATACCTACTCTATGATCAATCAGTGCTTTATCATAATTATTTTCGATTGAAAAAATCACTTGGGTTCCTTCTTCTTCTATCTCAATAAAAATATATGCGTTCTCCACCAATGTTTCAACTCCATGTTTAAAGGCGTTTTCTAAAAGAATAATATAAAGTAAAGGTGCAATTTTATAATCAGATATCACAGAATTGATAAAATGGATCTGAACATTTTTCTGATACCTTATTTTATGTAATTCAATATAATTTTCTAAATATTTAATTTCATTCTGAATACTTACCTTTTCTTCACGTCCTTCGTAAATCGTATAACGCATCATATCACCCAACTTTAAAACGACTTCTGGGGCTTGATCTGACTTTTCAACGGTCAATCCATAAAGGTTATTGAGGGTATTAAAAAAGAAATGTGGATTAATCTGACTTTTCAAAAGCTGTAATTCTGCTCTGGACTTTTCGCTTTTTAATGATTTGATCCATTTCCACTGTTCATATACCCAAAGTGAAAATAGCACGGGGATAGTGAGTACGGTTAGGGAAATTACCGTTTCATATTGTTCTGCACTATCCACATGTTCATGAAATACATAACTGAAAAGCAAAACGGAAATAAAAAAGCCCCAAAAATATTTATAATATTTTTTGTAGAACTTTGAAGTCATGGTGTAGACGATCCAATTAAAAAGGATAACAACCAATACTATTGTAACTGGGTTTTCAGGGATTTCGGCTGCTTCATCATAAAGTGTGATGAAAATGAGAAATAACAATGCGGCTGCCAACTTCAAAAGTACTGGTATTTTCTTTTTGAGATAAGAGAGATGATGGGTAATAAATGACACTAGTAGAGACCAAAATAGCAGTGCTACAGTAAATTCTTCTGTTTCCGTAATTGGTGTAATAATAATACCAACAGACATCATTATCACTGAGAACAGTCCCGTTATTGTTGAACCAATAAGGACCGATTTTCCATATTTGATTATTTTGCTTTTCATACTTCAAAGGTAGATGACCCTTTAGAAGTCTACAATTTTTTTATTTGAACGTGTCATTTTTGATGATGAACAAGTCGATCTAATTGTTCAATGGGATATTTTAAAACCCAAATAGGCTTTTCAAATCATTGCTTTTCTCTTCTTTATCTTCTTTTAAAACCTCAATAATAAAGAATACCAAAATCATCATATCAATGATAATGCTAGCAATATTTTCTGACACTAAGGTATGAAACAAAAGATTGGACGAAAAAGACAAATTGAAAAAGGTCTGGAATGTAGAAAATAGAATACTAATTATAAGGATCACCTTAATAGGATTAAAGAAGCTCTCTTTGTTGAAAAAAAGTAAAATTCCTGATAGCAAGTAAGTAACTGAAATCACTACGCCCATATAAGCCAAGTTCAGCTTATTCACGCCAAAAGACGGGTTTTCAATCACCGAAGTAGTAGTGGTAGTTGATGCTTCTTGTAAGGAATTCTGAATTACATCACCCTGTTGTAAGATGTTGATCTCTTCCAAATTGTTGTACAACATGTGCGAACCAAACAAGATCAAAAGCAGACTTAAAAAAGCAATTGGAGAAATTATTATCTTATTTTTCATTGCATTAAAATCAATATGAATTACACATAAATTTGATTGTAACTGCTACCCTTTTGGTGAAAGGATATAAATATTAGGCAAAAGTATATTTGCTTCATAACTAACTTTAATAATAAATAGAAAAGCTAGGCTTATCTTAAGTTAATTAAAAATGTGATCTTCAAAAAAATAAATTTTGTACAAATCAAAATGTTTACCATCAATTCACATTCATAACATTATGAACTTTTAGAATTCACATAATACTAACAGATTGATTTTCTGAATATTTAATTGATTGAAAAGAGAAAACCCAAGTCACTTGTAAAAGCAACTTGGGTAAAACAATATATAATAATAGCCTAGGGAATTAGTTCGATCCGAATGCTCCAACTGTAGCTGATAAATCAGGTCTTGTGATAGTAACATCACCTACTGTTTCTACAACTTGAGGTGACAATAACTCCATGTCGTCAGTACCAAAATCAATACCTGGAGATTCTGCTTTTAATCTGAAATCAAGATCTTTGTAGTTGATTTCTTTCGCTGTATCTCCTTCAGGATTAGGTAATTGATCAATGAAAGCTACAAATTGAGGATCTTCTAACTCATCAGTCCACTCATTTACACCTGGAGTTGTGAAGAAGTTACAAGAACCGTTGAATACTGTCCAGAATGTAGTATGACCAACTGAAGTGTCGTCATTAGCATCATCATAAGGTTGGATACCATGATGAGGTAAATACCCATTACCATTTTCATGATTATTTTCTACATGACCAAAGTAATAGTTTCCTTTCACTAGCGTATTAGTACCTACAATATCAGTTGTAGGGTCTACTTTAGTACCAAACTTAGAGTTAACAATTAAGTTGTTTAAGATACGACCTCTTGCATCTTTTTCGATATTGATAGATCCACCTCTTTCTCCATCTCTTCTCCAGCCACAGTACGCCATAGTGTTGTTGTACATGTTTACGTTTGTCTGTTGATCAGATTCAATTGGCTTAGAGTTGTTGATTTTAATACCATTTGTTGCTGCTGAGTACATTAAGTTAAATGCACAATCACCAATAGTACCTTGCTTGAAGTTAAATGCTTCATCTTCCGTTGTACCCGCATAGGCTACAGTGTTGTGGAATAAAGCAATTTTACCTCTTTCTACATAAATCGCATCACCACCAGAGTGTTCAACTGTACAGTGTTCCATATATAACTGTCCTTGGTTGTTGTTGAAGAAAATAGAATAACCAAGCTCACCTGGCTCTAATTTACCAACACGAACTGCTTCAGAATTTTCATTCATAGGGCCACCTGCATACTGAACCGTTACGTAAGTCATACCGATTTCTTGATCTGGGCGTGTTTCTCCAGTAGGAACTTGACCACCATTGATACCACCCCAGTTTACACGACCATAATCAAAATAACCTGGTTGTGCTTCTGATAAAGTGAAAAGGATAGGCTGAGTTTCAGTACCCCAAGCATACATTTTACCGTGTATTACAATTTCAGGATTCATGTATGGGCTTACCCAAACAGTTACACCTTCTTCTACATTTAAAGTAGCACCTTCTTCAATAATTAAGTTTTCTGCTAACCAGTATTCCTCACCGCTTTCCAACGTTAAGTCATCACTCATTCTACCTCCAATGCTGATAGAACCTTCAGGTCTTCCCGCATCTGGATCAATAGGCTCTCTGTCATCATCACCTACTGTTACATCCTCTTTAGAACAAGAAGTTGAAAAAATAACTGGTGTTGCTAGCAATAAAAATGCTAATAATCTGTAGATAAAAACTTTTTTCATGGTTTTAGTTTTGAAAGTTTAATAGTATCCACTCCTGTTTTAAAAAGTGGAATGTCTTTTATTTAGAAATTATATTTTAATCCTACTAGGAACTGTCTTCTGTAAAAATCCTGACGGACTAATACATTATCTCCTGGATCACCTTGTTTAGGAAAATGAGCTTGAGCATCATTCACTGGTTGTCTGATTTCTACCTCATAGGCATTGTCCAACAAGTTGTAAGCTTTTAAATAAATCAATGTTTTAGGTGAAATCCTTTTCTCCACTGATAAGTCCATTTGAATAAAACCTCGCTGCCACATATCATTACCATAGAATACCGATAAGCTATGAATTCTATCTCCAGTGTAAACCGTTGCTAGCTGTACATCTAGTCCTGCTTCTGGGTTTTTGTACAATAACGAAAGGTTGGCAATATGTGCCGCCTGTCCTTGTAATGGACGTACTTCATCGGTAGATCGAATTACAATATCTGAATTATCATCATCTGGATCCTCTCTTTCATAATAGGCTTTTTCAGATACAATTTTAGAATGGGTATAAGTATAATTAGCACTGACACCAAACTTATTGAAGTATTTCACCACATCAATCTCAATACCCATGTTTTCGGCCGTACCAAAGTTATCAGGCATAATATGACCTGCCGGGCGGTTTAATGAATATTCAATTGGATTGATAAGTTGTTTATAAAACGCTCCAATCATAAATTTATCCATACCTTTTGGGAAAATCTCATAACGTAAATCTAAGTTATGACCAATTGTTCTTTCAATAAATGGATTACCCATTTCTGTCCAATCATCTTCTGTATCACCATCTTGGACAGGCACAAACTCCGAAAATCCTGGACGAATCACTGATTTAAAGTAAGAAGACCTTAGATTAGACTTTGGAGTGATTTTATACTTAAAGTGAATACTCGGTAAGAAATCAACGTACGTTTGACTCATCTTATCCAATTCATTATCCTCCAACTCATAGGTAGGTTGTGGTAAGAAGTACCCAATATCTGTATGTTCCATTCGTACACCACCTGTCACTTCTAATTTATTGTTGAAATCAAACTTGAACTGAGCATATGCTGCCCTAATATTTTCGTGTGAATTGTATTTGTTCGGAGAGAAGTTCACACCATTAGGGTTTTCAATAATCCAGTCCACATCCGTAATATCGTTCCAGTCTTCACCTTTCACAAGTGCTCTATTTCCTGCATTAAAACGATATTCTTCAAAATCATTTGTACGGTTTTTATTTCTTAGTAAACCACCCACCTTAAACTCTGTATCATAAATAAAACTGATTTCAGGAGTAAAAATAAAATTGGCATACAAAGCGATATCTTGATCATCATTATAATCCCATCTTCTTGTTAGTGAAGATCTTGCTGCTATTCTTTCTGGTTCTTCCACCCAATTGGTCATACTTCCTGATCGAGTAAATTTAGTATTATCTGGCACGTTATTACTCGCTTTAGAATATACTGTGGACCAATCTGCTTTCATCCAATCTTTCAATTGGTGCTGACCTTTTAATGTAGAGTTGAAAATTTGTTGGATCGTTGACCTGTAACGTGTCACATAACTCATTTCTCCAGCATTACCATTGATAGGGTCATAACTACCCCATGTTCTTGTTCTAGTTACATCTCTTACCTGATCGTTACGAAGATTTACAAATGCATTATACCATTGGATAGAGTGATTATTATTAATTCTATAGTCCAGTTTAGCATGTAATCCCATTCTTTTCTGAAGTTGATAGTAATCTCTATCCTCCATATTATCCAATGTTGTATTTCCATCTGAGTGCATTCCACCATTGAACCAAGTACTTTCAGATCCTCTTGCGGTTTGTTGATAACTACCTGCCAGCATCACACCCAATTTATCATTCATAAATCGGTTACCGATAGACAAACCTGCCACAATATCAGGCACAAAGTTTTTATACTGATTCAGTAAATGGTTTGTATTAAAATCACTAGGTATAGCATTGTTGATTCCCCTCCAACTTGGTGGTGTATTCATATTACCTCCATGATTCCAAGTCATAAATGGATTACCACCTCCAAATAATGAGTTATTTCCTACCGATAAATTTAACTGACCACTATAAGATTCGGGTGCGTCTTTCATTTCCATGTTAATCACACCACCTACTGCATCTCCTTCCATATCAGGTGTCAGAGCTTTAGTGACTTCCAAACGGTCTAACAGATCCGAAGGGAATAAATCTAACGGTACATAACGGTTTTTATTATCAGGTGAAGGGATTTTCACACCATTTACTAACGTATAGTTGTACCTCTTGTCCATACCTCTTACAATGGCAAACTGACCGTCACCAGAGTTATTTCTTTCTAAAGATACACCCGATATTCTTTGTACCACATTGGCAACGTTTAAGTCAGGTGACAGTTCAATATCTTGTGCTGAAACTACTGTCATCACTTTGGATGAAACTCTTTCTGTGGCACGAGCACTTTCTGCTGTTTTTCTTTCTTTAGTACCGTAGACCACTGCTTCATCCAGTTGGATTGCATCTACATCTAATACTAAATCAGCAGTATGCCATCCTGAAGCTCCAATATGAACTTCTCTTTTTAAGTCCTTGTAGCCAATATATTTTACGTTTATGGTATAATCTCCTTCAGGAAGATCATTGATTCTATAAGTACCGTCCATACCAACAACCGTTTGTTTGTTAGCCGGCTCTACTGAAATAACAGCTCCAATTAATGGCTCGCCATCACTTCCTTTTACTTCACCCTTAATTCCACCGGCATGTGCAAAAAAAGGTAGTATGAGTAGTAGAGATAATAAAGTAACTGTTCTCGTCATCGTGTAGTGTAGTAAATAACTGGTTTTGTTTTTAACACTGCAAAATAAGTGAGCAGACATGATATGATGTTTAGGAGAATATTAAGGAATAAAAAATACCATTCTTATAACACAAAATACATTGTAACGTTAAGTTTGGATTGTTAAAGTTAAAAGTTCAAAAAGTAAAAGGTAACTGATTCAAATTAGGTGACTTTACAATCGTTAAAATATGAACCTAATGTTATACTGTTAAGTCGTAAGTCTATTTTTAAAGGATTTAAACAGTTAGCGGTTATCTACTAAAGTACAATATATAGCAACTATAACTTCGTTTTTATAAGATTCTTCAATATTTTAGAAGTTAGGTTATTAAAACTAAAATATTACTGAGCATAATGGATTTATACGACTGTATACATAAAAGACGAGATACTAGACATTTTACAAAAGACGAAGTACCTGAGGAAGTACTTTTAAAAGCATTGGATGCTGCTCATGCTGCACCTTCGGTTGGGTTAACAGAACCTTGGCGTTTTTTAATTGTAAAATCTCAGCAGAAGAAAAAAGATATTAAAGCATTGTTTGATGATTCAAATAAAAGAGCAAAGTTAGGTATCAATAATGAAAGACAAAGCAAGCTCTATAGTGCTTTAAAATTAGAAGCCATCGAAGAAACACCTTTGGGAATTGCTCTCTTTTGTGATCACAGTATGTTAGAAGGTTTTACGATCGGGACTATTGGCAATAGTAGTACTCTGGAATGGAGTTGTGCTTGTGCAGTACAAAACTTATGGCTTTCTCTAACGGAACAAGGTTATGGTGCTGGATGGGTTTCCATTATGGATTATGAGAAGTTTGAAGGGTTATTTGATGTTCCTGAAACTTGGCAAAGTTTGGGTTATATGTGTGTTGGAAAACCAGCTACTGATTATGGTGGAGAACCCATGCTTCAAAAGGAAAATTGGAAAAAAAGAAGTCCTAAACCTTATATTGAGTATGTTTAAGATCACTTCTCATTGATTATAACATCAAATATAAAACACACAAGTTTACCTTTTTCAAGATCTAAGCTTGTGTGTTTTATATTTTATGCTCTAGTATGAATTTCAACTCAAAACACAAAATGGAATAATCATTAGAGTTTTTCTTATTTTAGAAAAGTTGTTAGTAGTAATCATATCTCTATCCAATACTACTTTTTTGCATCCATTCCAGCTTTGTAATCTTATACCAATGCAATGGCATTCCTTCATACATTGAATCTCTTGTATGCCTCATTCCTATTTTTCTCAATACATGATTGGAGCCTTCATTATCAAAATCAGCACATGCTTCTACATCGTTCCAACCCAATACTTCAAAGGCATAATCAAGACTTATTTTTGCTGCTTCTGTAGCATAACCTTTACCCCAAAATTCTTCTCTTAATCGATACCCTAAGTCATGATATGGACCAAATTCACTTAATACTTCTTCGATTTTTAGACCTGCCCACCCTATAAACTCATTGGTTTCTTTAAGAATACATGCCCAACGACCAATCCCCTTCTCCTCGTATTGCTGTTGGATATTATAAATGTATTCTAATGATTTTGCTTTATCCGTTAATGGTGGTATACCAATAAATTTTACAACATTAGGATTTGAGTCTAAGGCAAACATACCTTCTACATCTTCTTCTCTTAACTCTCTTAATAACAAACGTTCAGATTCAATGTGAAAAGTTTTCATAGTCAGTTTTTAATTATTATTTACGAATTATTAAAGTCCAATAGTTTTTAACCCTCTATTGAAAATTCCCATTGGTTCACTTCTTGTTCAAAATTAATAGAACCTGGCACAGTAGTATACCTTTTGATAAATTTAAAACCAACTTTTTTTAAAGTCTTGTTTGGTGCTACATTTTCTGCGAAAGGTTCACAAATTAGTTTTTTAAGTTCAAATTTCTCAAAAAATAATGGTAATGCCAATTGGATCATTCGCTCCCCAATTCCACCTCTTCTTGATTCATCTTTCCAAAGGTGCAAATGCATTTTAGCTGTGTCACCAAACTGAATTTCGTTGATATTGACATGCCCTATTGAAACACCTTCAAAAATCACGATTAATGCGTAATTCTGCTTTTCTGAATAAGGTAATTGTATTTGTTGTTCCAGCATTCCTTTAAAACCTTCTTCGGGTGGAAGTTTCTGAAGATCAACACCCAAACTTTTTAAATAGTCGGGGTCAGATTTAGTCCAATAATGAATTAGATCCTGTATATCATGATGTTGGAGTTCTCGAAGTTCGATATTCATTCTTTTATTAATGGAAGTTAGTGTTTAAATAGAAAAGAACTCCAATATAAAATTATTTTTTGTGAGTACAACTACCACATTGTAAACTAAATTATCGTCAACTTTCAGCCCATCTTTCTACAAGCATTTACAGGATCAACTTTCAAGCTTCCTTCTTCTTCATTTTTCCATTGATGAAAAACGAAGCAAAAAATCTAGGCTTAGAAGTCAAGGCCGAGGAAGATACTACTAAATAATTATCTGATTACATGTCAAAAGACAGAGGTTTTATCAAAATCTTCTAAAATGCAGTGCTGTAGGGACGTTGCATTATAACGTCCTCGCGAACCACAATATACTACCATTAATCCTTCATAAAAGAAGTTGTATTAATTAACGTAAATTTAGTTTACAAATCACTACATAATAAACTGGAATTCGGAAATTTATGGTTTTTATAAAGCAGGAGATTTCTGATGATCTGTAGGACACAAATGAGGTTTACGCTTAACATTCATGCCATAAAAAGAAAAGCATGTTTGAAAAATGATTCTCAAACATGCTCTTTGTCAAAACAAGTAGTCACACTATACTATTTTAGACCAACTATTTTAAATTGACTTGTATTGGAGTACTAAGCCGAAAAACAAATTCCGAAATAGTACTCTTCTGTTAATCTTCTAAATATTTAACCTGTCTATAAAGTTTGCTCTAATTCGCCGCCTAAGCCTGTTTGTTTTAAACCTTTACACTCTATTTTGAAGGCATGTGCATAAAGAGATGGGAAATATTTCGGTTTCTTTATGATCAACCCTTTTTCTGTTCTTTCCCATTTCAACTCTTCTTCACTACCTAATAACGTTATCTTCTCAATATCTTTATTCAAAACTCCCAAGTGAGTCCCTAATGTTGAAATTGATATATCTTCATCTGGAGTATCCATTACAATGGCATAAAAAGCATAGTCTGATTTTTTTGTAAAACGAATGTCATTTTCAGTATAAATAATCTTCTTACGCTCTATTTTGTGTCCACCTGCTGGTAAACGAGTGGGACCTTCACCAAATACATTCCATGGTCGAGTTGCATAAATCGCCTCACCATTTACTTTTAACCATTCTCCCATTTCCACTAGAAGTTTTTTCATTTCTGGTGGAATAGTACCATCAGGATTTGGAGGAACGTTCAATAGCATACTACCATTTTTAGAAACGATATCGATTAAGATATCTACTAATTCGTTTGTAGAGACAAACTTTGCATTTGAACGATAAAACCATGTACCAGGAGAAGTATCTGTAATCCAAGTAGCATTGGTAGGCTTATTCGGACGTCCTCTTTCATAGTCTCTAACTGCGGTAGATTCAGGGAAAGTTGTTTCTTTAAAAAGCACAACAACATCTTTGTCCCATTCTTTGCCTTTATTGTAATAATAAGCTAAGAACTTCTTACGGTACTCCTCATCCATATTTTCTAACCACCAGTCAAACCAAAGGATGTCCGGTTGATAGTTGTCGATATATTCTTTTAGCTTAGCCCACCATTCCTGATGAAATTTTTCAGATGGCCTATTACTATCATACCCATGAGGCTCCGTATAAAGGTCATAATCTTTTGGATCTACATTGCCATTGACGTGTGCCGGAGCAAAATACTTCCATGTAAAAGCATGATGAAATGACGCGATATATTTCATTCCTCTGCCTTCAATTTCCTTTTTTAATTCTTTTGAAATATCCTTTCCACCATAATTCACCGAGTTCCATCGGGTCGCTTTACTATCCCACATTGCAAAGTTATCATGATGCATAGCCACTGGCCCTGCAAACTTTGCTCCTGACTTCTCAAACAAATCCGCCCATTCTTTTGCATCAAAACCTGTTGGCTCAAAGTTTTCTATCAAATGTTTATAGCCTACTTCACTTGGGTCTCCAAATTGAGCGGTATGATGCTTATAATTTCCAGTAGGATTATCATTTACTGTTCCATTTTTTCTTTTTGGAAGTTGACCTGTTCGCCAGTTTGGAACGCCATTCTTTCCATACATCAGCATACCATGCCACCCTGCCAAATGTTGTTTAGGTCTCATGTTTACAAAAGCACCTGATACAGGTCCCCAGTGGGTATAAATCCCAAACTTTGCATCTTTAAACCAATCGGGAGCTATGTTCGCTTTTGAGAGGGACTCCCAATCCTCTTCAAATTTTTCTTCCTTTTGAATATTTACCTCACTCTTTCTGTTTACGACATCACAGGATGTGTACGCCAGTAAAGCACAGAGCGAAATGGCTTTAATTAATTTCATGTTATTATAAATGCTTCGGTCTTCTAATATTGTCAACACGTAACCACACTCTTGGGGTTAAAAAATAAATCGGAAACAAGAATGCTTTAACGTTTTACAAAACTAAAGTATATGTGAATGGGGTTTAGTAACATTCTTTTCAAAAATAGGGTGGTATATTAAGCATGTGATAAAAAGGAACTAAAACAGGGGGTATTCCGTTATTTTACCCATCAAATACCACCTATTTCATGTGTTTCTCACTCCTACTTCAATAGTACAGAATAAGAGTGATTTTATATTTACCACTCCTGTATCTTCAAATACCCCCTAATGTTGTTAATGGTAATTTTATGAAATGTGAATCATGGATGCATTAATGGTAAATTAATTGTGAATACCGTAGTGTAATGGGTGAATAGAGAAAGATAGATGTATTCTTACGTGTTATATGTTAGGGATCATCAAACTTAAAATACCGTTATAAATACCTCACTGTAAATTCACTTTGTAAAAGTTTCTAACGATAATTAATAACATGATATCAAAATACACTGTAAACCAAATTTTCGTCAACTTTCAATTGATATATATATATATATACAAGACTTCATAGAGTTTACTTTCAAACTTCTTTCCTCTTCATTTTGTCTTGAAACAAAAAGAAGCAAAAAATTCAAGGCTTAGAAGTCAAAAGCTAAATTCCATTCCTTTCGCCTATTGAAAGGATAACTCGATCAAAACTTCATCGTTTTGAGATGCT
>NZ_JACVVP010000119.1 GCF_014534745.1 Flammeovirga sp. EKP202 | reverse complement strand
TAATCAGGGTTTGTTATAATACAATGATAAGTACCATCTTCAGAAACAGACAAATTTCTATTATTTTCATTGTTTAAAATAGAATTGTCTTTATACCATTGATATTGGTTATTGGTAGCTGAATCTGGGACAGATATTATGATATTTTGATTGTAAAAGATAGTTGAGTCATCAGAGATATTTCCTTGATCTTTGTAACTAAAACTGCCACTAAAAGATTTAGATATAGTTTCAATACCACTATAGCCAATATTATTTTTTTGAATTTGTAATTGTGTTAACTTATTCAGGTTTGAAAATGCTGATGGGATTGATGATATAGTATTGTTCCCAATATGTAGAAAGTTTAACTGAGTAAATTTAGTTATTTCTATTGGAAAATTAGAAAGATTATTGCCTCCAATATGTAAGTACTCAAGTTCAGTAAGGTTTTGAAATGACTTTTCAAAAGTATACAAGTTTTTGGCGTTAATTTGTAATTGAGTCACTCTATTATTTTCAACAGTTACTCCTTCCCATGTGTTAACAGGAGTATTAAGGTCCCATCCAAGAGTGTTGATTGGGTTAATTTTGTTTAAATCTGCCAGTGCTAGTGAATCAAGAGGGTCAGTACCTTCGCCAAATTGGACATAAATACTTTTTGATGTTAATATTAGGTTACTATGACTTTCTTTTTTGAAAATATAGTTATACCGTCCTTTATCGGTAACTATTAGGTTTTGAGTATTTTCTTCATTTATTATAACGCCATTTTTAGACCATTGATATAATATATTGTCAACGTCCATATCAATAGTTTGGTCTACAGTAAGAGTAATCTCTCGCGTAATTTCATAAGATTGATTTTCACCAATTGAATCTTGAGGAGCATAGAAATATTCTTGAATATCATTTGGTAATAGTATAATATCCTCAAACGTAAGTTTATTATTGCTGACATTTATATGTTCAATATTACTTAAATTCTGAATACTTTGTGGTAAGTTCTCAATTAGATTATTCTGTATTTCGAGCCTATTAAGAAAAGATAGGTTTCCAATTTGATCAAGTAAAGAACTAAGGTTGTTATTTGATAGATTAAGTAGCTTTAGACGGGTCAAGTCGGTTATAGATTC
>NZ_JACVVP010000118.1 GCF_014534745.1 Flammeovirga sp. EKP202 | reverse complement strand
CCTATTCTTATTACCACCATTACCTTGGAACGACTAGAGAAAAGAGGATATATTTCTATGTCCGAGATCTACAAAAAATTGACTGAACGGTAATCAACCGCCGTATACGCGGTCCGTACGTACGGTGGTGTGAGAGGGTCTCCGCTAGGCTATCTGCCTAGCGGCGCTCTACTCGATTGTGCTTTCGTTTCATATTTCAAAATAGTTAAAATTTGAATTTTCAGTCAAGGTAGAGAATTTTCCGTCTGGGAAACCTTTTGGAATAGCAGATATTTCTGGCGAAGAAAAAAATAGTTCTAAAATTTTATTTGAACTAAGCCTAAAAATCCTAGACCAGCTTGCTTTATTCGTCTCTAAGGGTTTGTCAAAATTTTCAAAGAAATACCAATCTTTATTCTTTTTTGAAAATGCTGTGAAATAATATTTATCAGACTTAACTTCATCTAAGACATAAAACAAAAAGTTAATTGAATAATTTAAAACGTCTAATTCAATAACAGGAAATTCTTTAGTTCCATTTCCAATAAAAGGCATAAAATAAATAGTTGTTTCATTTTTTACGACTAGAGATTTATTCTCAAGAAACTTAATATATTCATTTGATTTTTCTAGCGTATTATATTCAAATAAACAATTACCGTCAAAGTCAAATATAACAATCTGAGCATTTCCATACCTAGAACCGATTTCAAGTTGAGACCCGGAATAAGACATAATTATTCGTTTTCCAGTAGAAATAATATTTAATGGTGCATCTACAAAAAAAGACTTTTTGAAATTTCCTTCATTGTCAAAAATCAATGCATTTTGAGACCCTTTATTTTCAAATTCTAAGTCTACCAATAAAAATAAATTATCCGATAAGATAGTAATCCTAGGTTCTGTAATTATATAATTATTTTTAAGTTTTATTCGATCCCCATTCCTGTATATTTCATGACACTTATTTATAAACATGAAATTTTCTTCTGATTTAAAATCGGCAGTAATTATTTCATGTTCTATTTTGATGTTTGAAATTTTCATTTTTTTCTAATGAAGCACAACAGTTGAGGTAAGTTTTGTCTCTCAACTATCCTCTAAATTATAAAATGTAGTTCGAATTATAAAACTTACCGA
>NZ_JACVVP010000117.1 GCF_014534745.1 Flammeovirga sp. EKP202 | reverse complement strand
TACACTGTAAACTAAATTTTAGTAAATTGAAGATCTTAAATTTAAAGAGATGAAAAGAGATCATATTCAATTAAGTGAAGAAGAAAAAAATCACATCAAAGAACTTCTTTCTAAAGGTGATATAAAATCAAGAGTAAGCCTTCGTTTGACTTCTTTATTATTGCTTAATGAGCAAAAAACATATAAGGAAGTAGCTTCTATTTTACAGGTAAGACTAGCTACTATTTCCGATTGGAAAAAGAAGTATAAGCTAGAAGGTTTAAAATCTTTATTGGAAGAAAAACCTCGAAGTGGCCGCCCTGCGGGTCTAACGGGTGAAAATAAGGCAAAAATTACGGCATTAGCTTGCAGTACTCCTCCTGAGGGTTATTCTAGATGGACCTTAAGAATGTTGGCTGATAAAGTAGTCGAATTAGGTTATGTAGATGAAATCTCCCATACACATGTTCAAGAAATATTGAAAAAAACGAACTTAAGCCTCACCTCAAAAAACAGTGGTGTATAAGTAGAATGACAGGAGAGTTTATTGCAAGGATGGAACAGATCTTATGGTTATATAACCAGCCTTATGATCCGAAATACCCTGTAATATGCTTTGACGAACGTCCTTGTTTCTTGATTGGAGATAAAGTGGATCCTATACCCATGCGAAATGGAAAAGTAAAGAAGGAACATTATAGTTATGAAAAAAATGGTTCGTGTGTATTATTAATGGCGATAGAGCCTTTAACTGGAAAGCGATTTGGTAAAGTCTATAAGCAAAGACGGAAGCAGGAATATGCAGATTTTATGCTTGAATTAAGCCTCTTGTATTCAGATGCTCACCGAATAAGATTAGTCCAGGACAACTTAAATACACATAATAGTAGCTCTTTTTATCAAAATATGGAAGCCGAAAAAGCATTCGAACTCACTCAGAAATTTGATTTCTATTTCACACCAAAATCTGCAAGCTGGCTTAACATGGTAGAAATTGAATTTTCAGCATTATCAAAACAATGTTTGTCTGATAGAATTCCATCTCAGGAAGAATTAGAAAAAAGAGTGATGGCAGTAATCAAAGATCGAAATGACAAAAAAGTCAAATTCAAATGGCAGTTTACGAAAGAAAATGCTAGAGATATTATGCATAAAAGCTATAATCAAATATTAACGAAAACTTAGTTTACAGTGTA
>NZ_JACVVP010000116.1 GCF_014534745.1 Flammeovirga sp. EKP202 | reverse complement strand
TTTTGAGCTTGTGTCTCGGCGACCTTTCTCAAAGATATAGAAAGGTTTTTGATTATCGATTGAACTATGTCGTCTTTCGTGATTATAGTAAGCCATATATTCTATTATACCTAAAGCTAACTGATGACCATTACTATAAGAATGTTTATATATTTTCTCATATTTCAAACTTCGCCAGAAACGCTCTATAAATATATTATCGGTTGCTCTTCCTTTACCATCCATACTGATGGTTACACCTTGACTAATCAAGTACTCTGTAAATACATCACTTGTAAATTGTGCCCCTTGATCTGTATTGACAATTTCTGGAACCCCATGCTCTTCTATACATTCCTGTATCGTCTCTTTGCACCATTCTGCTTCCATTGTATTGGAAAGAGACCAGCCTACAATGTAACGGCTGTGTATATCAATTACAGCCATTAAATACATAAAACCCTTTTCCATTGGAATGTAGGTGATATCGGTCGCCCATACTTGATTTACTTTATTAATGACCATATTACGAAGGAGATAGGGATACTTTTTGTGCTCCTTTACACCTTTTGAAGTATGAGGACCAGGAACAAGTGCCTGCAGGTCCATCATACGGTATAACCGAGCGATACGTTTAGGGTTGACTAACATTCCCTGATCCAGACGCAACCAAGTAGTCATACTCGGAACCCCCATGTGAGGATGCTTTGTATACTGCTGATCTATGACCTTCATTAAATCAAGGTTTTGTGCTGACTCTCCTTTTGGCTTATAATAATAACTAGATTTCTGTAAACCTAATAGCTGACATTGACGTGTGATGCTTAGCTCTGGATGAGCCTTGTCGACAATTTTTCTCCGTTCTGACAACGACTTATTTACGACAAGGCTTTCTTTAAAAAATCCACTTCAACTTGAAGTTTACCAATTTTCGCATAAAGCTCATCTTCTTTCCCTTCACTCGCTTTTTGAAGCTTCTTTTTATCTCCAGACTTTTCAAAAACACTGGATGCACCTTCTAGAAATTCCTTTTTCCATGCACTGATCTGAGTAGGATGAAGATCGTACTTCTGGGCTAATTCTGTAGTAGTCTGTAAATCTTTGATGGCTTCTAAAGCTACTTTAGCTTTAAATTCTGAGGTGAATTTTCTTTTACTTTTCATAATACTGCAATTTACTTAATTATTAATTTTGATTGCAGTCC
>NZ_JACVVP010000115.1 GCF_014534745.1 Flammeovirga sp. EKP202 | reverse complement strand
CTGATCTTTCGCTCTCTTAAAATTTGCGAATAGTTAAAATATTAATAAGTAGATGCTAAATTAAGTTGTTCTCAGACGGTTTAATTCCTCTAAAGCTGCGTTTAGCATTTTCAATCTCAATTTTGCCATTAGGGCAAAATGATTTAAGCGTTCTTTGATTTTAAGTCTTTCTAGTTCTATGTATGCTAACATAGAAGCAAAAATGTGGTTCTTTTGTGTCACTTCCATTTTAGTTGGTGATTTACTCAAAAGCGTATTCTGTTTAAGTGATTTGTGTAATTCTTCTACTTTCCATCTTTTTTGATAGATCGTAGTGATTTGGTTATAATCTGCTTCAATTTCATTAGTCACTAGATATAATACACCTTCAGAATAATCTTTGTTTTTAAAGATTTGCTTTACAAGTCTTACTGGGAAATCTAACCCTTTTATATAGACTTCAAGCACTTCTTCTTTGTTGATATCTAGAGAAGAAATCTGTACAAATTTACCTGCATATTTGTCTTCTTTACTTAAAGCTACACGTCTATTTTTCTTTAAGGGGCATACAAAATACTTTTTGAAACGCTTATGAATTTGTTTCATATTATCATTTGATGAAAACCAAGTATCAAATAGTATATATTTGAATTTTAGTCGATTATCATATAGAAGAGTGGATAACTTGTCAATAACAAGTTCATTTTTGTTCTTTGCACTTTTGTATTTTGTTTTACCCTCTTTATCTATAAATTCTTGATCCTTCACGATTACTTCAAAGCCTACAGGGCAATTTACTGTAGTTTCATCTTCCAAGGTGGTCGACAAAAGAAAGTTCAAGATATTTATCCCTTTAATAGATTTGCCTTTGGTATGGTCAAAATGATAGTTTACAATAGTATTTATTGAACTATGAGGTTTTTCAGAAATCGTATCATCAACAGAAATAACAGAATCTTCACTTTCAATTTTTCTGGCAAAAGGCTTTACAGATTTCCAAAATAATCGACTATCTAAACTTGGATCAGCAAGCATATCACTGATATAATCATGCTTCACCAAGTTGTCTGTTGAAGCAGAAAGCCCTGTAGCTGTTGCTTGGTGATCTTCGGCTAATAAATAATCTCTATATAGTTCAAATGCATCAAATCTTTTCATAGAATAAAGATCGACTTTAAATCAAATAATGAAAAATCAAAATTTTAAAAGAGCGAAAGCTCAG
>NZ_JACVVP010000114.1 GCF_014534745.1 Flammeovirga sp. EKP202 | reverse complement strand
CTGACCTTTCGCTCACCAAAAATTTGCGAATGGTAAAAGTATAAATATAAGGATGCTAAATTAAGCTGTTTTTAGACGGTTTAATTCCTCTAAAGCAGCATTTAGCATCCTTAGTCTCAATTTTGCTAAAAGGGCAAAATGATTTAAACGTTCTTTGATTTTAAGTCTTTCTAATTCTATGTACGCTAACATAGAAGCAAAAATGTGGTTCTTCTGTGTAACCTCCATTTTCGTTGGAGATTTGCTCAAAAGCGTATTCTGTTTAAGTGATTTGTGTAATTCCTCTACTTTCCATCTTTTTTGATAGGTCGTAGTGATCTGATTATAATCTGCATCGAGTTCATTGGTCACTAGATATAATACACCTTCAGAATAATCTTTGTTTTTAAAGATTTGCTTTACGAGTCTTACAGGGAAATCTAACCCCTTAATATAGACTTCAAGCACTTCTTCTTTATTGATATCTAGAGAAGAAACCTGTACAAATTTACCTGCATATTTGTCTTCTTTACTTAAAGCTACACGTCTATTTTTCTTTAAAGGACAGACAAAATATTTCTTGAAACGTTTATGAATCTGTTTCATATTATCATTTGAAGAGAACCAAGTATCAAATAGTATATATTTGAATTTTAGCTGATTATCATACAAAAGAGTCGATAACTTCTCAATAACAAGTTCATTTTTGGTCTTGGTACTTTTATATTTTGTTTTACCTTCTTTATCTATAAACTCTTGATCCTTCACAATTACTTCAAAACCTACAGGACAATTTACTGTAGTGTCATCTTTTAAAGTGGTGGATAAAAGAAAATTCAAGATATTGATACCTTTAATAGACTTGCCTTTGGTATGATCAAAATGATAGTTTACAATAGTGTTTATTGAACTATGAGGTTTTTCGGAAATCGTATCGTCAATAGAAATAACGGAATCTTCAGTTTCTATTTTTCGAGCAAATGGTTTAACTGATTTCCAAAAAGTTTTACAATCCATGTCAGGATCTGCTAGCATATCACTGATATAATCATGCTTCATCAAATTACCTGTTGATGCAGATAGACCGGTAGCTGTGGCTTGGTGGTCCTCGGCGATTAAATAATCTCTATATAGTTCAAATGCATCAAGTCTTTTCATAGGAGAAAGATCGGCTTTCTGTCAAAGAAATGAAAATTCAAAATTTTAAAAGAGCGATAGCTCAG
>NZ_JACVVP010000113.1 GCF_014534745.1 Flammeovirga sp. EKP202 | reverse complement strand
TTCGGTAAGTTTTATAATTCGAACTACATTTTATAATTTAGAGGATAGTTGAGAGACAAAACTTACCTCAACTGTTGTAGCACATTGAATAATGACTGAAGAGCACAGAATAATATTGAAAGCAATTGAGGAAGCACTGAACAGAGACCCTTCTCTTCGATTTGGGCAAGCATTGTTCAATTTAAGCATTAACGAATTTGTAAATCCCGAGAACCCTTCAGAAGCTGATTACAGAATGAGAGACATTCATGGAGATAAAGATTTGGATATCATTGCTCGAATCAGAAGACAGCATGAATGGCGAGGACTTCAGCAAAAAATTATGAGTGCGCTTGAACGACCAGAATTGAATGGAATTGGTGGGATGACTGTAAATGAGCGACTTTATGCTTCAGGACTATTGGATGATTTTGATAAATACAAAAAGTCAAATAAACAATTCGCCCAATTTATTCTGGAAAGGCTAAAAGTTGACAGAGTTTCAATTGATAAAATACTTGAATGAAAGAGCAAAGCACAGATATAGAATTCTTAATTTCGGCTTTTGCATACTCTTTTGCCTCTATGAATGAAACTTTCTATCTCAGAAAAAGAGATTTGAAAGTTATTGGAGTTCATATTTTTGACCATTCATTAGTTTCTGAGTGTAAATCCGAATACGAGTCAGGCTTGACCAAAGAGGAAGAACGGGATATTAAAGAGGCGATTATAGCTAATGAAAAAACTACGATACCCATATTTTTATTCCTCGTTTGACAAAAGAGCAACGATTTGAAATTATGGCTGACTTCATTAATTCAATCGAAGACTACAAAGATGAGCTTAACAAGAACTATAAATCTCTAATTGATTCAACCGAAAATTATGGAATTGAATTCTTTAAAAAAGGAATTAAGGCTGGAGTGGAAATGGAATGTTTGACAAATGGAATTGAGAATGAGAATCTCAAATCTAAATGGACTGAATTCTATAGAAATAAGACTAGGACAATTGCTCTTGAATGGTTTAATAAAGAAAAAAACGTGCTACAATCGAGTAGAGCGCCGCTAGGCGATTAGCCTAGCGGAGACCCTCTCACACCACCGTACGTACGGACCGCGTATACGGCGGTTGATTACCGTTCAGCTAATTTCTTGTAGATATCGGACATAGATGTAATGCCTGCTTTAGACACTACTTGTTCGATCATTCTACTAAAATTTAAAACCTAGTCCTGCTTTGTAAAGGCTAGCCTATTCTTC
>NZ_JACVVP010000112.1 GCF_014534745.1 Flammeovirga sp. EKP202 | reverse complement strand
TCCGTATCTGCACCGCTATAGGTTTGACCATCATAACTGCTGATGTATTCACTATTATCAATAAGTTCATCGAAGAAGAGGAGGTTATTATCAACATTGAATTGCGTTTTCTGATCATTGGCATTATCAAATGAAGTAAGTGCCACATCTTCCAATTGGTTGTCAGATAGATTTACAGTTTCTAAGTAACCAAAGTTTCCAATCGTCAGACTCGTCGGCAAGCTTGTTAAATCTCTATTCGAAAGATCGAGATCGATCACTCTACCATAGTTGTCAATCTGAGTAGCCACCGGATTACCGTCGTTATCTACCCAATCACGCATTTCTATTGCTTTATCAGGTGTAGTTCCTAACTCCACAAATAGATTGTATAGTGCAACAGAATCTTCTTGCCCTAATGTAAATAATAGGTCAATTTGCTTCGTGAAAATGGTTAGCCCAGTGATTGATGTAGAAGTAATATCTAATCTATAGCTGTCTGCGTTGTCACTTGTCATTGAAGGAATGCTTAACTCTGCAGCCGAACTTTCCGTAGAACCGTCACTAACTTTAGTCCAGTTATATTCTAACGAGGAGATTTCAAATCCACCATCGTAAGAGTAAGGAGCTCCAAAAGTGACTGTCGCTGTTTCTGTATCTGCACTGCTATACGTTTGACCTGCATAACTGCTGATGTACTCGCTATTTTCAATCAGTTCATCGAAGAATAGGAGGTTATTATCAACATTGAACTGCGTTTTCTGATCATTGGCATTATCGAAAGAAGTAAGAGCTACATCTTCCAATTGGTTGTCAGATAGGTTTACTGTTTCAAGGTAGCCAAAGTTTGCAATCGTCAGACTCGTCGGTAAGCTTGTTAAATCTCTATCCGAAAGATCAAGATCGATCACTCTACCGTAATTGTCAATTTGAGTCGCTACTGATTTTCCATCATTATCTACCCAATCACGCATTTCTGTTGCCTTGTCAGGCGTTGTACCTAACTCGACGAATAAGTTGTATAGTGCTACTGAATCTTCTTGTCCTAATGTAAATAATAAGTCGATCTGTTTTGTGAAGATGGTTAGCCCAGTGATAGAAGTTGAAGTGATATTTAATCTATAGCTATCCGCATTGTCACTTGTCATTGAAGGAATACTTAACTCCGCCGCTGAGCTTTCCGTTGATCCGTCGCTTACTTTAGTCCAGTTATATTCTAAAGATGCGATTTCAAAACCACCATCATAAGAGTAAGGATCTCCGTAAGTGACTGTCGCTGTTTCTGTATTTGCACTGCTATACGTTTGACCATC
>NZ_JACVVP010000111.1 GCF_014534745.1 Flammeovirga sp. EKP202 | reverse complement strand
CATAAGGGACTTGCACCCTCTAGAAGATTGAACTATATTTAGACAAATATAGATCGTGCCCATTTTGGGCACACACAGCAGCTAACCTCCATCCACCGGTCGACACCTCCGCTGGTCGTAGTTTAGCCATTACGTTATCGATAATTATTGCAAACTTCATGAAAGTACATTATCAAATTATTTTTACTGTATTGGTTCTTCTTAACTTGCATGTATCAGCTCAAGAGGTAGGAAACATAAATGATCCAGACGGATATACTAATATTAGGGAAAGTCAAAAATCAAGTTCCAGAATCCTAGCTAAGTTAGTATCTGGAGAGAGGTTCCTGTATTATCCTACCTTAAAAAGTAACTGGTGGAAGGTTATTAAAAAAGTTAATATGGATAAAACTATTGAAGGATTTGTTCATAAATCAAGAATCCAACCCATATATAACCCAATAAGTAATTCAAATATTAGATTGAAGAAGATTTATCATGAGTTTGAACCTACAGCTTCAAGCTTTCGAACCTTAAAACGCAATATAGAGACTTCCAATTTACCTCAATATTATTATATCGAAACAGTTGATGAACATGGAAGAGTGATAGACTTAAGATTTATAGAAAATGGTAAGATAATTGGTAATCATCTCTGTTATCTCACTCCCTGGATAAAGTTTGAATATCCTGATCCAACCACAATTATAAGTTATAACTTATACTCAGATGGCTCAAAGTTTTCTAGCATTGAATGTGAAAAGTGGTACAAAACAACGTACAAAATTAATATTCAACAGAGTAAGATACTAAAAGCAGAGATAGAATACTCGATTGATACTAGTGCATATTTAAATGATTATGGATGGACTAAAGAAGAACTTATGCCAGCTTTAGAAAAGCTAAAATCTCAAAAATTTACTCCAAGATTTGTGACAGGATTCATCAAGTCAACCGCTAAACTCAATGGTCACTTTCCAATTGGTGAAAAATTTGACGTTCAAACTTATTCATATACTGGGCTAGAATTTGAAGAAATAAAAAAGCTAGTTGAGTGAGAAATATCGATAATCGAGTAGAGCGCCGCTAGGCAATTAGCCTAGCGGAGACCCTCTCACACCACCGTACGTACGGACCGCGTATACGGCGGTTGATTACCGTTCAGTCAACTTTTTGCAGATCTCGGACATAGATGTAATGCCTGCTTTAGACACTACTTGTTCGATCATTCTACTAAAAATTTAAAACCTAGTCCTGCTTTGTAAAGGCTAGTGTATTCTTCTTCTGCTGAATCAACAGAATACACCTCCATTTCCAATTAAGGACACTGTAACCTTCGGTCCTTCAGCGAGGTGAGTTCTCCGAAACTTGTCGGTACTTGTATCGCCTACT
>NZ_JACVVP010000110.1 GCF_014534745.1 Flammeovirga sp. EKP202 | reverse complement strand
CGGAGCCTGTTTCTTACCCATTCATCTACCTTTTTCAGTTTTCGCTGGATGCTTCCTAAACTAAAATAGTTGACCCACCCTCTTTGTATTTCTAGGAGTTTCTTGAGGCGTTCATCGAAGCTCATGGGAGTTGTTTTTCGGGTCACCTCTTTGAGACTTGCCTTCAACTTTTTCCATGAATCACCTTTGGCAACCAATTGGTATTGTCCTTTTGAACCTTTCTTATAGCTCGATACAAAAGCGTAGCCGAGCACCTCAAAATCTAGAGGACGTCGTTTTCCACTTTTCTCCCGATTGATCGGTAGTTTTAGGACATCTCGTAGAAATACATACACATTATTTCCTACACGTTTTGCCGCTTTTTCAGACTTGACATAAATACTAAAATCATCGGCATATCTCACAAAACGAACTCCTCGTTCTATTAAAAAGAGATCCAGTTCATGGAGCAAGATATTAGAAAGAAGTGGACTTAATGGTCCTCCTTGCGGAACACCTTTTCGCCTTTTCTTCAGTTTTCCTTGAATCATAATCGGTGCTCTTAGGAACTTACGGATCGGTTTCATGGTGATAGGACATTTGATTCTTTGGTAGATCAGTTGCAGTAAGATGCTGTGATCCACTTCGTCGAAGAAGCTTTTAAGGTCGATATCAATAATATGTTGATAGCCACTATTGATGTAGGATAATGATGTTTTCAGTGCATCATGAGCACTTTTGTTTGGACGGAAACCAAAACTAAACTTCGAGAACTCCTGTTCGAAAATAGGAGATAAAACCTGATGCAGTGCCTGCTGAATGAGGCGGTCTTGTACAGTCGGAATTCCTAAAAGACGTGTTTTTCCATTCGGTTTTGGTATCTCTACACCCTTAATCGGCTGTGGTAAATACTGCCCCGAAAGCAAATCGCTTTTTGTATTATCCCATGTTTTCTGTAGATGAAAGAAGAGTTGAGCAATCGACATTTTGTCAATTCCTGCACTTCCTCCATTGCGGTAAACACGCTGATAAGCCCGTTTCATATTTACTTTAGACACTACTTGTTCGATCATTCTACTAAAATTTAAAACCTAGTCCTGCTTTGTAAAGGCTAGCCTATTCTTCTTCTGCTGAATTAACAGAATAAGCCTCCATTTTCAATTAAGGACACTGTAACCTTCGGTCCTTCAGCGAGGTGAGTTCTCCGAAACTTGTCGGTACTTGTATCGCCTACTATGACCTCTGCTGACTTCTCTTGTTGAACCTGCAACCAAGAGATCTCCCCAAGTAAGGACACCTTCTTTCCATTGATCACTGCGACATCTACATAGACAGCACTGTGTTTCGAATTACAGCGTGGTTCCCACGTTCGGACTTCGTAATGATGTGCTTACTCATCCTACCGACTATGCCTC
>NZ_JACVVP010000010.1 GCF_014534745.1 Flammeovirga sp. EKP202 | reverse complement strand
TTTAAATTCTGAGGTGAATTTTCTTTTACTTTTCATAATACTGCAATTTACTTAATTATTAATTTTGATTGCAGTCCATTTTGATGGGGTAACTATAGTAACTATAGCTTAACTATTACGGAAGTAGAGGAGTTAATCAAAAAGTAGTATTCTACTATTTAAAGTATGAAGCCGAGGCGTTACTTATAACTACAATATAACAAACTCCATAAGCTACAAACTTATAGGGTTTACTCTGCCAATAAATCAATCAGCAATTTCAAATCTTTTTCACTAATAGTAGCCTGTTCAGATTTATCATAAATATCCAATAAGAAGACAGTTTCATTGATAATTCTAACATAAGTAATAAGTCTGGCGCCACCAGATTTCCCTTTTCCTTTGGAAGAGATTGCCATTCTGATTTTATAGCATTCCTTCCCGAGAGGGGTTCCCAAAGTAGGGTTTTCAGAAAGTTCATCAATTATTTTAAGCAAATCAGCTTTCAAAGATTTATGTTTCTTAACTAACTTTTTAAGTTTTCTACCGAAGGGTTCAGTAGCAATAATCTTATAATTCATCTAAAAGGTCTTTGGCTGATTTTAGAGGTTTTTTCCCTTCCTCATATAGCTTTACATCATTGAATGCTTCGGTAAGGTCTTGTATGGCTTTACTTTTTTCTTCATCCTTAATTTCTTTAAGAATGTTGATATAGTCCAAGCTCTTTAATAATTCCATGAAAAATGGAACTCTGTTGTCGTCAATATCTAATATTACTTTCATAAGTATCGCTCTTTTGTTTATCAAATATACGATTTAATCCTCAGATCAGTTTTAATCTTATAAAGATAGATTGCTACAAGTTAGCATTTTGAAACATTCCAATTTAAAACATCAAACCCCATACGCTACAAACTTGTGAGGTTTACTCATAAATCTCCTTTCAATGTCCAATATCGACAACATCAATGATTAATTCTTTATCACTAATTTCATAGATGATACGATAATTTGCGACTCTAATTTTGTGCATCCATCAAAAGCCCATGAATTAATTCATGGGTTTTTGATGGAGCGATTCAAGATAAATTATACAACATCCTGACAGAAGGAAATATTGCTTCCCCCCTACTGTTCTAAGTTTACTTTCTGTTTTAAGCCGTAAGGCGTTACTTAGAACTATTGAATTGAATAAGTTTGTAACTTATCACAACATAATAAGCCAATTTATCCCGGTATATGTTGGATTGTTTCATCTTACAATTTGCTTTTAATATATTCGTGATGCTAGTGGCAACACCATGGGTATTATTCGCAATGCTCAACTTTCTGAAATCCCAATCTACGGTAGTTCCCGCTTAGGGCAGTACCAAGCGAATGGGAAGGAAGATCTTTTTGCAATCCGCAGTGGGCAACGCAGATATGAATTCAGTAATCACCTCGGCAACGTCCTTGTGACCCTCAATGATGCTGGCAACGTTCTTTCTTATAGTGATTACTACCCCTTTGGCCTTACCATGGAAGACCGAAGCTGGAGTGGTGTAGAAGGTGGAAAAGAGTACCGTTATGGGTTCAGTGGTCATGAGAAGGACGATGACTTAAAAGGTTCACGAAGCACTTATGATATGGGGGCAAGGTTGTATAATCCTAGTATTGGCAGGACACCATCTATTGATCCAAAATTTCAGCTCTTTCCTTCTATCTCTCCTTATTCATATGCGGGGAATAACCCGTTATACTATATTGATCCAGACGGAGCTGTTATTGAACCTTATCATAAATCTTGGGGTTATGGATGGTTTTCATGGATAACCTATCCGAATTTTTTGGGTGGCGTAACAGGTTCTCATGGAGAGACTTTTCATAAAGTAAAAACGAAAATGGTTGGAGCATCAGATATTTTTAGAAAGGTGTATGATCAGTTAGAAAACTCAACAAACCATTTCCGTTACTGAAACAAATATAACTCAGGGAGGAATAAAGGGAGCTATGAATAAGCATAACCCGGAAGATAATGGGAACTTTAACCGAGGTCATGCAGGTACTTCAGAAGATCCTTTTGTGATAAATTTCAATTATGAGATGTTAAAAGGAATATCAGGGCATAAAAATATCTCTACAATTTTCGAAGAAACGTTTCATGCTGGACAAACTGATTTCTATGGTTTAACAAATTGGCCTAGTGGGATAGATATTGAAGTAAAAGCAAAAGTTGTCAAAGCTATTGAAGGATTTAGTAATGACTTTAGATATGAAGGTTTTGATAAATTTAAAACAGCATTGAAAGAGGGAACAGTGTCAAATGATCAGATGATCAAATTTGAACTTAAAGTATATGAGTATGCAAAAAAGAAGGTTTCAAAAATCTATGTAAAATATAAGATGGATAAAGGTATGTCTAAAGAGGATGCAGAAAGATCTTATGGGATAAAAGCATTTAAAGGTAACTTTAAATATGCTGAAAAATTATACGGTACGAAATTTCAATCAGAGGGAGCTGAAGTAACTTCTCCTAAAAATAGATGAAAAATTTAATGAAATATTTAATATTATTTTTAGGAGTAGGTGTACTTATTTGTTGTCAAAATAACAAAGTATGTGAATGCCCAAAATATGATAAAGCTTATACATGCGTCCCACCTATAATGAATGTTGATTCAGAGTACATGTTTGGAGAAACGGTTGAGTATTTTGTTTGGAAAAAGTATGGTATTATTCCTGTTAGAGAAATAGAAATGAGTAGAGAGGATTCTTGCTACTATCAGTTTCTTAGAGAATATTTAATTGAGAGTAAGGGAGAGGCATTATTAGACTCTGTTAGGTCTGTAGTTGATGATCGAACTTCAAATACATCTTTGTTAGCAGGATTAAAGTACGATGATGGAGCATATAGTTTTTTATTGAATGCTAGACCAATCAATGGATCTGGTGCAAGTATTCTTAATGAGGGGGATTATAATGCCTTAAAGGAATCTATTAGTAGCCTTTTACAGAAAAAGACTAAAAGTAAAGGAGAATTATCATTTTGGATTACAATTAATAAAAGTGGGCAACTAGATTCAGTAGAGGTGATGAATGCCATTTGTATAGATGGTTTGCAAAAAATATTAACAAATAGACTTAATAAGATTACTTGGATTCCAGCCATCTATAATGATTCTCCGGTTAATTACAGATATAAAGAAACAACTACTTTTTGATAGTATTTAATCGTTCCTCTCCCCCCCACTGTTCGTAGTGTTAAGCGTCAGCGTCACTGCGAACTTTCCTTTTGAATAAGTTTGTAACTTATCACAACAAAACACCCTCCCACAAGCCAAAAACCTTGTGGGGGGTTCTATATCCCCTCAATCCAAACCAAAAAATCACTATCTTTACCCCATAAACGAACAACAGTTATGTGCACTTCACGTTATATCAATCCCTTTACGGATTTCGGGTTTAAGAAAATATTTGGAGAAGAAGCCAATAAAGATGTTTTGATTGATTTCTTGAATTCGGTATTGCCAGCCGAAGATCAGATCTATGATTTGACGTATAAATCGACGGAGCATTTACCTAAAAATGATACAGACCGTAAAGCCATTTATGATTTATATTGTGAAAACGATCAGGGCGAAAAGTTTATCGTGGAGTTACAACGTGCCGAACAAACACATTTTAAAGATCGTACGATTTATTATTCAAGTTTCCCCATTCAAGAACAAGCCAAGCGTGGAAAAGGATGGGATTATGAATTAAAAGCAGTATACGTGATTTCCATCATGGACTTTATTTTTGATGACACCGAAGAAGATTTCCATCATATTGTACAGCTTAAGAATCAAAAAAATACGGTCTTTTATGATAAACTGAAATTTGTGTATTTAGAATTGCCAAAATTTAGAAAGCAGGAGAAAGACTTGCAAACCAACTTTGACAAATGGCTTTACCTGTTGAATAATATCACCACATTTGAGCAAATGCCATCGGTGTTAAAGGAGCATATTTTTAGAAAAGTGCTGAAATTGGCAGAGTATACAGCCCTTCCAAAAGCCGATCAGGAATTGTATGATGAAGATTTAAAACGTTTCCGTGATTATGTAAATACTTTGGATACGAGAGAGGAGAAAGGAAGAAGAGAAGGTAGAGAAGAAGGTATAGAGATAGGTGAAAAGAAAGCTAAGATTGAAACAGCTAAAAATTTACTTTCTATGAATTTAACCGTTGAGCAAGTCGCGAAAGGTACAGGCTTAACTATTGCGGAAGTAGAGGAGTTAATCAAAGAATAGTATTCTATTAATCAAATTATCAAGCCTTAAGACATTACTTAGAACCATCCAATTGTATAAGTTTGTAACTTATTCCAACAAACCAATTCAAACTATTAGGATGATTTTTAGTTGAGAGTTTTGACATAGCATTTAGTTATCGCAATGATAACCTAATTGTCGTCAGACAAAATAATTTATCCAAACGTTGTATATTCGTGATGCCAGTGGCAACACAATGGGTGTTATCTGCAAACTTTCCGAAATCCCAATCTACGGTAGTTCCCGCTTAGGACGGTACCAAGCGAATGGGAAGGAAGATCTCTTTGCGATCCGCAGTGGACAACGCCGATACGAATTCAGTAATCACCTCGGTAACGTCCTTGTGACCCTCAATGATGCTGGCAACGTTCTTTCTTATAGTGATTACTAATAAGGGTTCGATTAAGTACAAAAAAAAAGCATATAGTACAGCTGATTTTCAGATGAATTTAGAACGTAAAAAAATCTGATGTTACATGGGATTTTATTGATAATCTTAAACAAAGTGAGAAAAGTGCTCATAGAGCTGATATGCATATAAATATAGATCCTGACAAATAATGAAAAACTATTCAATAACAATTTATCTTACAAAAATTATCAACAATAAGTTTGATATCAATTCAGATAGCTATTTTAGGTCTCTTTTCGTTGTCCCTGATGAAAATATATGCGTGCCTTGTATAAGCAGTATCTATAATATTTCAAATTATGTTGAAAAAATGAAATCAGATCCTTTACAAAGTTGTAGATTTCAATCAGGAACTATTATTTCTACATCGGAATTGGTTAATATAAATGAACTAGAAAATTTCTTTCAAAAATTTCTAGTTCAAATAAAAGGTCAATTTAGCTGGCATATAGCTATTAGTATATCTAAGTTAATGCGAGATTTAGATGGAGGAGCATGGGGGTATGGTCTGGAGGATTTGACAAGATCAACTTCGTTTATAAATTCTTATCATCTAGAAATGTCGATGCTTAATCATAATATTGCTTTAGAATCAGATGTCTATTGGGAAAATATCAATACAAACTTTTACCCTTTTGACAGCTATCATGTAAAGGATAATTATTTTAAGGCTGTTGTTAGAATTACAATCACATTAAATGATAATAGCTATTACTTTTTCTATTTAATCGTGTCTACTGTTGATGCATTAAAAGACCTTTTTTATGTAGATAAAAGTATCTCACAAAGATTATTTATAGCTCCTTCACATATTGTCATGAAGAATAATGATTTTAATGAAGTCAAAGAAATAATTGAATCGACTTTAGATTTTCATGCTTTTGATAAGTCTAATCTTTTAATGAACTTGCGTACTAAGTTTGATTATGACAAGAGGGAATTAAATTTAAATAATAAGTGTGTTAATGAAGAAGATTTGATAACTTTTGATGGTAATGTTAAAATCAAACTTTCTAACTCGAATGAATAAGTTTGTAACCCCTCATTTTCGATGTATTCAGTCTACAGGCGTCAATACGAACTTTCCCACAGTTTAAGTTTATAACTTACTAACTTTTCTTATCCCCAAATCCAAACAAAAAAATCACTATCTTTACCTCATAAACGAACTTCAGTTATGTGCACTCCACACTATATCGATCCATTAACAAATTTCGGATTTAAGAAAATATTTGGAGAAGAAGCCAATAAAGATATTCTGATTGATTTCTTGAATTCGGTGTTGCCAGCCGAAGATCAGATCTATGATTTGACGTATAAATCGACGGAGCATTTACCCAAGAATGACACGGATCGCAAAGCCATTTATGATTTATATTGTGAAAATGATCAAGGCGAAAAGTTTATCGTGGAGTTGCAGCGTGCCGAACAAACACATTTTAAAGATCGTACGATTTATTATTCAAGTTTCCCGATTCAAGAACAAGCCAAGCGTGGAAAAGGATGGGATTATGAATTAAAAGCAGTCTACGTGATTTCCATCATGGACTTTATTTTTGATGACACCGAAGAAGATTTCCATCATATCGTACAGCTGAAAAATCAAAAAAATAAGGTGTTCTATGATAAACTGAAGTTTGTGTATTTAGAACTACCAAAATTCAGAAAGCAGGAGAAAGACTTGGAAACCAACTTTGACAAATGGCTTTACCTTTTAAATAATATCACCACATTTGAGCAAATGCCATCGGTGTTAAAGGAGCATATTTTTAGAAAAGTGCTGAAACTGGCAGAGTATACAGCCCTTCCAAAAGTGGATCAAGAATTGTATGATGAAGATTTAAAACGTTTTCGTGATTATGTTAATACTTTGGATACTAGAGAGGCAAAAGGAAGGGAAAAAGGTAGAGAAGAGGGCAAAGAAGAAGGTATAGAGATAGGCGAAAAGAAAGCTAAGATTGAAACAGCTAAAAATTTACTTTCTATGAATTTAACCGTTGAGCAAGTCGCGAAAGGTACAGGCTTAACTATTGCTGAAATAGAGGAGTTAATCAAAGAATAGTATTCTATTAATCAAAGTATCAAGTCGTAAGGCGTTACTTAGAACCATCCAATTGTATAAGTTTGTAACTTATTCCAACAAACCAATTCAAGCTATTAGGATGAATTTTAGTTGAGAGTTTTGACATAGCATTTAGTTATCGCAATGATAACCTAATTGTCGTCAGACAAAATAATTTACCCAAACGTTGTATATTCGTGATGCCAGTGGCAACACCATGGGTATTATTCGCAATGCTCAACTTTCTGAAATTCCAATCTACGGTAGTTCCCGCTTAGGGCAGTACCAAGCCAATGGGAAGGAAGATCTTTTTGCGATCCGTAGTGGGCAACGCCTATACGAATTCAGTAATCACCTCGGCAACGTCCTTGTGACCCTCAATGATGCTGGCAACGTTCTTTCTTATAGTGATTACTACCCCTTTGGCCTTACCATGGAAAACCGAAGCTGGAGTGGTGTAGAAGGTGGAAAAGAGTACCGTTATGGGTTTAATGGCAAGGAAAACGATACGGATTTAAGCAGTTCTCAACTGATTCAGGATTATGGCTTTAGGGTTTATAATCCGGTGATTGGGAAGTTCTTGAGTGTGGATCCTATTGCTCAAGAAATGCCATGGTTATCTCCTTACAACTTTGCTGAAAACAAGCCAGTTTGGGGTATTGATAGTGATGGTTTAAAATTTAATCCTAGTAATAATCCATACAGATTATATAGACCTATCCCAGGTGTGTCAATTCCTATTGTCTCGTTTAGAATTCGACCACCAAAATATTCAACTGGTAGAGGTGTTCCAGAACCAACCTTTTATACAGGTTCAGCATATAATCAAAGTCCTTTACAGTTTTACTACTATATACAGTGGTCTCTTTATTCAGATGACAGAAAATGGGAAATATATAATGATTTTAAGAAATTAGAGAATATTTCTGATTCCCAACCTTCGTCATTTATAGAAGAAGCCTCACGAGAATTAAGGGAGAAAAAAGAATTTAAGTATCTTGAAGATAAAGCATTTGCTGGTGAGGAGCTTGAAGGCTGGGAAATTGAAAGACTTTTAGATTTGGGAAGTAAATTTGGTTTAAATGCAGATTTGGAACAATATTTAAAAGAACAAAACCCTGAAAAAGTACATGGAAATAGTTTAGATGATCCAAGACCGACTTATAAATATACATTAGTAGACCCTAATGGAAAAAAATACCATGGTATTGGAACAGGAGATAGATGGAAGACTTCGATTCGAGAAAAAGAAAAAGAGCATGGAATAACATTTACATTAGATGGAATGCCTAAGTGGTTTAATAATAGGAGAGATGCTGCAAAAGCTGAGGCTGAAGCAATATTAGAAGACGAAATGAATGGAGACCCTAATTATAATAGAAACAATGGACATAGAAAAATTTTAGAATAATGGAAATTCAAAATAAATATAATCCAGAAGATAAAGAATATCAATATTATTTTGATGGAAATAATATTGAAGAATCAATTTATCACTTTAATAAAAATAAAATAAAAAATGTGATACTTAGTCCAAATTATGGATTTAAAGAAGATACTTTTGAGATATCATTATTATTAAAATTGAAGTATATGGAAAAACTTTATATTCCAATTTTTGATACTTCAAATATTGAAGCTATTGGTAAGCTCATTCATTTAAAAGAATTAAGGATTCATACTTTTTCTAAAAAACAGAAGATTAATTTATCTCCTTTAACCAACTTAAAAAAATTTAAATTATCCTGTTACTATACCACAAAAATTATAGGATTAGAAAATTTAATAAATCTTGAAGAATTAACATTATATAATACAAAATCAGACATTTTAAATGAGCAAACCTTTTATTATTTAACTAAACTCAAAAGAATAGAATTAGTTAGACCAAAATTTGAAAATACTAAATTTTTGTCAAAATTAAACAAATTACAGTGTATCTATTTTCATCAAGTTGCTTCAAAATCACCTATTGATATTGGTGATTTCTGCAGTTCAAAAAATACTTTAATTCATTTAAAACTTCAACTTTGTAGAAATATAGTTGGTTTTGAGAGTCTAAAAGAATTGAAACAACTTATCAGATTACAAATTATAGATAGTTCTGTTGTACCATCGGCTTATTTTGTAAAAGAATTACCTAATTTAACCACATTGACCGTGATAAGAAAATCTTATTTTGAAGATGGTAACTTAGATGATCTTAGGAATATAGAATATGTAATAGTTGATAATAAGAAACATTATAATATCAAGGCAAAAGAATTAAAGGCAGATCATTTCCCCCCACCTATTCCTTGTTGTCAGTAAAACATCTTAATAAGATGTAATTTCCAACGCCCCACTGTTCGTAAAGTTAAGAGCTAGCGTCACTACGAACTATACCATTGTTTAAGTTTCCGAACTTAAAACAACAAAACACAAAACCTCACAAGTTTTTTACCTTGTGAGGTTTATTCATAAATATCCTTTCGATGTCCAATATCAACCACATCAATGATTAATTCTTTATCCATAATTTCATAGATGATACGATAATTTATCCACTCTAATTTTGTGCTTCTATCCAAAGCCCATGAATTAATTCATGGGTTTTGGATAGAGCGATTCAAGATAAATTATACAACATCCTGACTGAAAGAAATATTGCATCTCAATGAGAATGTAACACCCTATATGAGCAAGAATCAATGTATATAGTAAGGTTGAAGCGTTTGATATTATTTCCCCAAATCCAAACCAAAAAATCACTATCTTTACCCCATAAACGAACAACAGTTATGTGCACTTCACGTTATATCAATCCTTTTACGGATTTCGGATTTAAGAAAATATTTGGAGAAGAAGCGAATAAAGATATTCTCATTGATTTTTTGAATTCGGTATTGCCAGCCGAAGATCAGATCTATGATTTGACGTATAAATCGACGGAGCATTTACCTAAAAATGATACAGACCGTAAAGCCATTTATGATTTATATTGTGAAAACGATCAGGGCGAAAAGTTTATCGTGGAGTTGCAACGTGCCGAACAAACACATTTTAAAGATCGTACGATTTATTATTCAAGTTTCCCGATTCAAGAACAAGCCAAGCGTGGAAAAGGATGGGATTATGAATTAAAAGCAGTCTACGTGATTTCCATCATGGATTTTATCTTTGATGAAACCGAAGAAGATTTCCATCATATCGTCCAGCTTAAGAATCAAAAAAATAAGGTCTTCTATGATAAACTGAAGTTTGTGTATTTAGAACTACCAAAATTCAGAAAGCAGGAGAAAGACTTGAAAACCAACTTTGACAAATGGCTTTACCTCTTAAATAATATCACCACATTTGAGCAAATGCCATCGGTGTTAAAGGAGCATATTTTTAGAAAAGTGTTGAAATTGGCAGAGTATACAGCCCTTCCAAAAGCCGATCAAGAATTGTATGACGAAGATTTAAAGCGTTTCCGTGATTATGTAAATACTTTGGATACGAGAGAGGAGAAAGGAAGAAGAGAAGGTAGAGAAGAAGGTAGAGAGATAGGAGAGAAACTAGGTGAAAAGAAAAAAGCTATTGAGAATGCTAAATCAATGCTTCAAGATGGATTAAGTATAGAAAAAGTAGCATTGTATTCAGGTCTAACTATTGACGAAGTAAAGAAGTTAATCAAGAAATAATACCCACTGTCCCAGATTAATAAGTGCTAGGATTATGGTTTGACTTAACATTTCAAGAGGAGAACTTAAGCCATTGTTATCTTTCTTAAGAGACGAAGAGTGATCACACACTATTCTAAGTATCAAACCTTAATGTGTTACATAGAACTATCAAATTGAATATAGTTTGAGGTTGACTAAAATTCCCAAAGAATCAACTCGTTTTGTAGTATTACACTTTACTATTAAAAATACCCTCAACACTCAAAGAGCGAAGAGGGTGATCAAAAATTACTTGTTTACTACATTACTTTAAATACTAAGACAAAATTATATACCACTAATTCTGTTTATTATTTTGCGATTACTTCCTTCAAAAAACACTAAATAGAACCACTATTCATACGTTTTTTAGCGTTGTACTCCCAAAAAATAAATAAGAATTAGTTATTTTTGACTTAGTACTTATGATCTTATTCCTAAACCAAAATGATAAAGGTTAAGACTTTCACTACCATCGGTAATTTTAAATGAAACTGATTGTATTAAATCATCCATACGAATCGTTTGTCCATTTTTATAAAGAGTAATAGAGAGGTTGTTTTGAGAGGACTTAAACTCTCTTCCTTCTACTTTTATACTAAATTTGTTACCAGATTCACTATTGAAACTTACTTTGTTTTCTTTATTGTCTTCCAGTTCATTTTCCAGTGTGATGAAAATTTCAATATTGGCTTCACCTCTGTTTTTGAAATGTAAAAGGCGTTCATTCCCATTGTTTTCAACTTCAAATTCCAAAACATTCCCATCAATTACACCTATCGCATTAGGCATTTCTTTTGTGAGGATATTTGAATATTCACCACTAATTGCACTTCCAACTTTTAAATGTGCCCTTCCGTAAAGTGTACTACCTAAGGCATCGGCCGTTTTAAAGTAACCGTAAGGAGGGTCACCAATGGTGATTTTTTGAGTATCAGATATTGTTGCATTGATCTCAAAATCTTGTTTTGTAGAAACCTCTGAAACCACTTTTAGATCATTACCATGAGTAGTTGCCAAGATGATTTGCTCAGGATTTTGAGGTTCAAATTCTAGGGTGAAATAATTGGGGCCTCCACCAGTAGTTCTATAATTAAATTTATCCATTTCAATCAAAGGCATGGAATGAGTAGTAAGTACCGATGCTTCAGAAGCACTTACATTTTGGTTGATTTCACTCGGAATCACTCTGTAATAGTACTGAGTATTGGGTGTTAGGTTTGTTGCATTTGCTCCGTAATAGGAAGAGTAACGGAAGGTCATGCTATTTGAAAATGATCCCTCTTTAGAAACTTCGAGTTCAATATCTAATTCATTGTTGGGGTCAAATCCTTCTGGGAAATCAAGATTGAAAGAGGCAAAAGAGATTTGATCTTCGCTTACTTTTGTGGTAGGAATGGCTGGTTTTGTTTTATCCTCTATGATAAAGTTCACCATGGAATAATCAGAAGTACTCGTTGACTTTCCGGTTTTAGTATCGATGATTTCTGCTCTCACTCTGAAATGATATCGATGATTAAAAGGGACATTTTTAAACATGACTTTCCCTTTACTGATATCACTTTCTGCACTATCAATTTCGATGGGAGATTCTGCCCTTTTTTTATCCATTTGATCAAAAATGACATCTGTATATTCTTGGTCCATCGCTAATTGGAAAGTATAACTTTCAGCTGAACGAATAGTCCATGTGAATGTCGCCTTTTGATCAATGAGTTCAACATTTAAATTTTCAGGGGTCTGAGCATTAATGGGAGTGACTTTATCTTCTTCCTTTGTGCAGGAGAAAAACGTTGTTGTCAATACGATTGTAAATAGTAAAATAATATTGTGTTTCATATCGATTTATTTGTGATTGATAACTATACAAACGCCCTTTGCGATGTTGTACTTTCCCTCAATACCATTTTTGATTTCCCCTAATACCGTTTCATTGCATTTTAGAAAAAGAGGAGTGCTGGAAAAATATGGAAAACGGAATAATCATCTGAATTGAAGAATATTTTACCGATAATCAGAATTTTATATAAGTATTTTTATTTTTTATCTAAAAATATGTTCTTTTAAGGTTTTAGTGAATTTTGATAGATTATTTTAGAATTGAATATGTTTTTAGGGTAATATTTTGTGATACTTTACTTGTGTTTATTTTATATAAAGAGGTACTCAACCGGTATAATAGTGTAAATATTCTTAATGCGAAATCAACCTTTAGTTTATATAATGAAAAATGATAATTTTGATTTCTAGTTATGAAATAGGGATTATTTTATCCAACAATAAATTATACATACTACCATACATAAATATAATATAACCATGAAAGCACTTGTAAAATCTAAAGCCGAAAAAGGCTTGTGGATGGAAGATGTTGCCATTCCTGAAGTAGGGCCCAATGATGTCCTTATCAAAGTATCGAAATCGTCTATTTGCGGTACAGATTTACATATCTATTTATGGGATGCTTGGGCACAACAAACAGTTCGTATAGGTCAGACTATTGGCCACGAATATGTGGGTCACGTGGCGGCATTTGGTAGTGAAGTAAAAGATTTTAAAGAAGGAGATCGAGTAACAGGTGAAGGGCATATTGCCTGTGGACGTTGTCGTAACTGTAGAAGAGGAAGACAACACATTTGTGAAACTACAATTGGTATTGGAGTGAACACTGATGGCTCTTTTGCGGAGTATGTAAAAGTTCCGGGATCGAATGTGATGAAAATCAATGAGCAAATTCCAGATGAGATTGTTTCCATCATGGACCCTCTTGGAAATGCAACGCACACTGCACTTTCATTTCCATTGATTGCCGAAGATGTATTAATTACAGGTTCAGGATTGATTGGCAGTATGGCTATTCAGGTGGCCCGTTTTGCAGGAGCAAGACACATTGTAGCTACCGAAATGAACGAATACCGTGCTGAATTAGCAAAGCAGATGGGTGCAACAAGAGTAGTAAACCCTGCAAAAGAAGACTTGAATGAAGTGATGAAAGAGTTGGGAATGAGTGGTTTCGATATCGGTTTAGAATGCTCAGGTTCTACCATCGCCTTCAATCAGTTGATTGATAATATGTACAACTCCGGAAAAGTATCTCTTCTAGGAATACTCCCTCAAACCGCACAAGTGGACTGGAATAAAATCATATTCAGAGGGCTGACGCTGAAAGGTATTTATGGTCGTGAGATGTATGAAACATGGTATCAAATGGAACAAATGTTACTTTCAGGGTTAGACGTTTCACCAATTATTACACACCGTTTTGGTATAGACGATTTCCAAAAAGGTTTTGATATTATGGAATCTGGTAATTGTGGTAAAGTGATTCTTAACTGGGATTAAGAAGAATATAGTACTTACAATGAAATAACGATATAAATCAAAAAATCATGAGCAAAAAAATATACGAAAGTCTTAAAGAGGACTTAAAACAAATTGAGGCAGATGGTCTTTATAAAAATGAAAGAATTATTACGTCACCTCAAGACGCAGAAATCACTTTAAATACGGGGCAAACTGTATTAAATTTCTGTGCCAATAATTACTTGGGACTATCGAATCACCCACGTTTGATTAAGGCTGCCAAAGACTCAATGGATACACATGGCTTTGGTATGTCATCTGTTCGATTTATTTGTGGAGCGACGGATTTGCATAAGAAATTAGAACAGAAAATTGCTGACTTCTTTGGAGCAGAAGATACCATTTTATACGCAGCTTGTTTTGATGCGAATGGTGGGGTTTTTGAACCGTTATTAACGGCTGAAGATGCTATTATTTCAGATACACTAAATCACGCTTCTATTATTGACGGCGTACGTTTATGTAAGGCGAAACGTTTTCGTTACGCAACAGCTGACATGGCAGATTTGGAGCAACAGTTAATTGCAGCTCAAGAACAACGCTACAGAATCATTGTTACAGATGGCGTCTTCTCTATGGATGGTCACGTGGCACCAATGGATAAGATTGTAGAGTTGGCTGATAAATACGATGCATTAGTGATGGTCGACGAATGTCACTCTGCTGGTGTGGTAGGCAAAACAGGTAGAGGTGTTACTGAACACTTTGATATCAGAGGTAAAGTAGATATTATCACGGGTACTTTAGGTAAAGCGTTTGGTGGTGCTATTGGTGGCTTTACTACAGGTAAAAAAGAGGTGATTGAAATGTTACGTCAACGCTCAAGACCTTACTTGTTCTCGAACTCTATTCCTCCATCAATAGCTGCGGCAGGGATTGAAATGTTTGAAATGATGGATACCACTGATGAATTGTCAGTGCGTTTACATGAGAACACGGCTTTCTTTAAAGAGCAAATGTTGGCCGCCGGTTTTGATATTAAGCCAACAGAATCTGCAATTTGTGCAGTGATGCTTTATAATGCTGAGCTGTCTCAACGTTTTGCAGAGAAACTTTTAGAGAAAGGTATTTATGTTATCGGGTTCTTCTTCCCAGTTGTTCCAAAAGAACAAGCTAGAATTAGAGTTCAACTTTCAGCAGCACATACGCGTGAGCATTTAGAAAAAGCTGTAAAAGCCTTTACAGAAGTAGGAAAGGAGTTAGGTGTTATCTAATCCGTTTTTAAATTCTTGTATAAAATATTAAAAGCTATAGGATATGGAAGAGCTTATCTTCCCTATTCTATAGCTTTTTTATTGAATTGTACTTTGATGGAAAAAGCGTGAAGAACTTCATGTAATGACAAGTATTTTGAAGTATAATAATTATTGCTAGAAATAAATTTTGAGTGTTCATTTTACAATTTTATTGAAGAATGCTTATTTTTATGGAGATTTTTTGAGACTACAATTTATTCATCTAACTAATTCATCTAAGGATCTTCCTAAAGATGAAAATTAGTAGACAGTGTACTTTACTACTTAACAAACAACATTTATGCGATATATTTATTTATTCATTTTTAGTTTAATCATTTTTTTATCCAATAGTTTATTTGCTCAAACCGATTATGTAAAAGGAGTTTTAAAAACAAATCACAGTACTTTAAAAGGGTATGTTAGAATATCAAAAAGTATTGGTCATGTGGTGAAAAGCAGATTTAATTCTTCTTCCAGCAACCGACAATCTATTAAAGACAAGGGGAATTATGTTTCAGCATCGGGATATCAAGGTAATGAAGTAAGTACTTCAGTGATTAGAACCTATTATTTTCCGGTGGAAGGTTTAGAACAAAATATCTATTTTACACGTGATTTAAGTGAGCCTTCTCAACGGTTACAATCTTATAGATGTAAGTCTTTTGAAGATGAAAGAGGCAATTATTATGAAGTAGTAAAAATACCGCTCCATACTACAACGGATAACACGACTAAAGATGCACCACAGAAAACAATCGCACTGATGGGGCTGAGAATTGAAACTGGAATTATCAATATCTATCAATTGCACTATCAAAAAAAAGAGGTATATGTTTTAAAAAGGGAAGAACGAGAAAAAGTTTTTACGACTAAAAAGAAAGAAATTGTTCCTTTATTAAGACGTTTTATGTACGATGATCCAGAGATGATTGAATTAGTAGAAGACGTGAAAAAATGGGATATTATTAAAGTCATGAATTTAGTGAGTTCTTATAATGCTCGAAATGTAAAAAACATTCAACAATAAATAGTTTTTGTTTAAGATTCACACTAGTGAACTTTCTAATTAACGCTAAACTATGATTTCATATTTAAGGTCATCAATTTTGATGGCCTTTTTCTTTTTTTACTTTTTTAATCTAAAAATTATACGAGTACCATTTGAACTTAAAAGCGAAAAAAAATGTATGTAAAAGTAGATAACCAAAAACTACTTTTAAAATGCGATTAAAAAAACACTACCACTGTAACTTTTGTGATTTTGATTTAGATGAATTTCCAATCATCAAAATAACAACTAACGTGCACGAACCTACTGTAGAAGACATTTATGGCTACCAGATCTTGAAAAAGGAAATTTTCAATCAAATTGACCAGGAAGTCGTCTTTATTTTTGATACGACTTCTGTCAAATGGATGGGTGCAGAGGCTAGAATAGCTTTAGGTGAAGGAGTGAAAGATAGTGAAAAACACTATTCTCATATTATAAAGAAGGCTTATATGGTCATTCCAAACTTAGTGGCTAATATACTTTTTAAGGGTGTCGTTTTAGTTTCCAATACTAAATTTAAATACTCTGTTCATAAAACGCTACAAGATGCACATACTACTGCTAAGGAAGAATTAAGTGTTTTGGTTTAATTCAATCCTCGTACTTTACCCTAAAACTCATCAAATAGTCTTTAGGTATATATTTTAATTTTGTTCTAATTTCATCCCTGTATTGAATCAGCTCTGGGTAGTTATAAAAAAAGGCTACTTTCTGTTCTTTGATCGTATTTTCACTTTTGATTTCATCAAGTACAAAATACGTCCAAGATTCCGCTATGTCCTCTTCAGGGCTCTCAGCGGCATAATCTGTTACAAATGACTTAGGAGCATCCAAGTAAAAATCAAACAATCTTTTTTCCTTTTTCTTCTGATTTTTCATTTGATCAATCTTATCCCATTGAAAAAGAATTTCATCAGGCCAAAATTGGGATACAAATGCTTGTAAATAGCTATCCTTTCTAGCGTACCCTTCAGAGGTGAGGTATCCTTTGGTGTCATCCTGATATTCATCATTGGTAGGTTCAACCTGAGTAATATTTAAGGTGAGTAGATGCCCAAATTCATGAATCAAGGTATGTTGATCATCTACCATTTTCTTCTGATCAGTTTCTTCTAATTTTAAATCAGCAATGTCAATTTCTAATTGCCAATCTTTGTTACTCTCATTCATTGGTGTCATTCCACCCAAGTCTCCTTCTTCGCCATCGGTATATATTCGAAAACGTTGAACATATTCTTCCATTAAATCATGAGGCAAAAGTTCATTGATAAAAGTCCAATATTGCGATCCTAGTGTGTTGTTATATTGACTATCTGTTATTATCTCTCCTTTCTGAACTTCCCATATACCAATATCTTTTCCAATTTTCTTTTGGGCAAAAACGTTGATGGTTAAAAATAATAGGATAAAAACTACGCCGATTTTCATAATATGTTAATCAATATTGTTTTGAAATAGATTCTTTTTAGTTAAAAACTTATGTACCTTAATTTAAGAAAAACAAGAAAATTAAAATAGAAGGTTATGATGAAGTTGTGTTATTATTAATTGAAAAGAAAAAATCCCCTTTCCGAAATCCAATGAATGGAAACGAAAAGGGGGGAAGTAGTCACATGAATTATTTATTCTATTTATCGAAGTTCTTCGTCATATGCGATATAGTAACCTGCTCCATAGGTTGAGCAGTAATACACTCCTTTTTTGTGATAGTCAATTTCAAGGGCATTGATTCTGTCCGATTGAATATTGCCTGTATTAATTTTTTTCCAAGTCTTACCTCCGTCTAATGATCTGTAAATACCAGGGTTCATCATTCCCATGGTTCCATCTGATGGAATAGCAGCAAGAATAATGTTAGGATCGTATTTAGCGGTAGTCACTAAGCTCGCAAATTTATAAGGAATAATCTGTTTCCAATTTCCATTTGATCTTACCCAAACACCACCATTTTTATGATTCCCATTAAACGTTCCTGCAGTGATGTATAACTTATTGTTCTTAGAAAAATGGATATCGTGTACACTTACAATTCCTTTTGGAAGATCCACTTTTTCCCAAGTGGTTTTCTTTTTATTTAACTTAAATAATCCACCCGGTTGATTCTTTTTACCCATTACAGCGGCATATAAATCACCCTTGTTTGCAGGGTCGTACTCAATTTTTTGTACATGACCTTTTTCTGGCAATCCATCATTGATTACTTCAAAAGTCTGTCCAGCATCTTTTGTTCTGTAGATACCAAAATCATTGAATTTTCCACCTTTGAATTTCACATTATGTACCACTCTTTTTTGAGGAATGACAAAGTACAGATGCTCATTTTCAACAGGATCAATACGTAAATGACTTTGATGGATGATCATGTTTAAAGGGTTTCCTAATTCTTTTGGCTCAAAAATTCTACCTTTAGGACTCCAATTTTTACCTCCATCTTTCGTTTCCATCATCTGACCGAAGTAGGCTTGTCTGAAGAATAATGCATACATGTGATTGACATCATTCGGATCAATCGCCATTGTTCCTACAGAACATTCGGCAGGTTTTTGCTTGTTTGGAATACTAATTTTATAAACTGCTTGGGCTCCTTTTCTTACCAAATCCCCATCATTTGTAGTCTTGAAAATGGAGTTTTCTCCGGCACATAAATAAAGGTGATCTTTGATGCGTTCATCTTGGATGATCTCTTCACCCGGTAAATTACTATTGCCTGCACCCACCCAATGATGATTACCCGGCTTCGTTTCTTTTTCATCATTTTCTAACCAAGTGTCACCATTGTCATTAGAAACACAAACAACTTTAGCCACCTGATACATGATTGTAGTACCGTCGGCATTGAATTCTGCCACTGCACCCGCTTTTCTATCATAAGCATCACGCTCTTCCCACTCATCTTGTCCGATCCAATCCACATTGATAGTGGTAGGGTTGTTTCTTGCTTCCCAATTGGCTTTGTCTCTACCATTCCAATCTTTACCATTTCTCAGTGTCACATACCAATGTTTACCACCATCATCAGAACGCCAAAGCATACCGCCGGGGAATGTGAATTGTGATTTATAGTTATTGATTACCAATAAGTGATTCGGATTAGTGGGGTTCACGCGGATCATACTCACCGAATGCATCAATTGCTCAGGAGTTTTAGGATATTTTTCTTTCGCTTCTTTTGCAGTAATGCCAAACCACTTTCCAAGAGCGAATTTATAATACCCTTTTTGAATATTAGGGTTCTTCAAAATGGCCTTATTGATAGGCATATCTGAGTTGATATTTACCCATGATTCTCCCTCGTCTTCACTCTTATAAACACCACCGTTATATGAAATTGTGTTTCCATTTGGAATGTATTTTACAAGATCGATGGCATATAAAATCACTTTTTTAGATTGGGCATCATAATACATATCCATAGAACGGATAATATCATTGTCCATACCATTTTTAGTTTTCAGCTTCCATGATTTACCACTGTTTTCAGAAATGTAAAGACCAAAAGTCGTAGCTGCAAATACCTTTTTAGGTTGGGCAGGGTGAACAAAGATTCTAGTAATTTGAGCTCTTGAGTCAATCCCTTTTGGCGTGATGCTTTTCCAAGTTTGACCTTTATCCGTACTTTTCCAGATTCTAGCTTGATGCCCATAATCGGGGTTGCCGTCATTTCCTTTTCCAGCTTTACCTACTTTTACTTTAGAACCAAATACACCGTGAGGGTGCTTATTAGTATGGAAAAAGTGGTTGGAATCTCTAATATTACCCGATCCTGCATACCAAATGTTGTCGTTCGTGGGATCAACTTTAATTGTGTTCACATGAATATTTTCAAACTGAGCACTGACCAATTCATTGATTTTCCATGTCTTTCCTTTGTCGTTAGTAAAGTACATGAAGTTCGCATCCTCAATAGTACAAATACCAAAATTTTCATCTTGTCTTGAGAATTCAGGTGAATAGATTTCAACCGGACCTCTTCTTCTTGTTCTATACGATGGACCATCAGGATCCATAATGCCCTCATACGTTTCTCCACGGTCAGTTGAGCGGTAAGAATTACCCATATTTGGCCCTTGGTAAACAGTGTTAGGGTCAGTAGGATGCCAATAGATATGGTAATTATTTCCTGATCCACCTGGACCAAATTGCTCCCATTTTACAGTAGGAGTAGACTCAATTCGAGTATTATCCAACTTAGAGAAATCAACATTCCCCTGTGCGAATAGTAGCGAAGTCATCAATAGAAATATATTGAATAAAACTGTCTTTTTCATTTCAAAAAATATCTTTTAAGTAGTCTGTTGTTTTGTTTGCCAAAACTGAAGTTGTTGGCGTGTGGTATTGATATCAGATGTTTCAGATGTGGTTCAGCGGACGTTTTAATAAAACGTCCCTACATAATTACGCTAGTGTAGGGACGTTGCATTGCAACGTCCACCGAACAACATTCAAACCATCTTAATTAAAGTGATTCTTAGGCTTTTTCCCTTTCATTTGCTCTTCATAAGTTCCTCTTAAGAATGGCTTTTTGTCTTCTGCAGAAGATTTTCTGTCAAACAATACACCGTACTTTTGGTAATCGTGATAAGGGACTGCATTTTCTTTTAACTGTTCCACTTGAGCATCATACAAAGCTCTCATTTTTTGCAGTTGTTTATTATATTTCTTTTCAGTAATTACATTATTCATTTCCAAGCGATCTTTCCCTACATAATACAATTCTTCAGTAGGTTTCATACGCTCATCTTCGTATTGCCAGTAGATGTATTTCCAGTCTTTTGTGACCACTGACATCTCTTGGATTTCGTCATTACCGAAGAAGTTCATCAATGGAATATGATCTCTTTTGATTCCTTTTTTCTTATTCATTAATGGAATTAAGTTTTCACCATCCATGTTATTGGGGACTTCCAAGCCGGCCATTTTTAAGATAGTAGGAGCGATATCGATACTAGATGTAATGGTTTCTCTCTGTCCACCTTTCGCTTTCATTCTTGGATCAAAAATTAACAATGGAGATTTAGATGCTTCTTCATAAGGCAATACTTTTCCACCTAAATTATGAGCGCCACAACTGTAACCATTATCACCTGCATAAATGATAATCGTATTTTCATCCACACCTAATTCTTCCAAAGATTTTCTGATCATACCAATGGCATAATCCACACCATGAATCAATTGATTATAACGTTTGATGGCTTCTTGATAATTCTCTTCCGTATCTCTCCAAAACTCATACTGTTTGTATTGTCTACCTGTCTTCGCTTGAGGTGCTAAATGTTCCGCATTTTCTGCCCCGTAGTTTGCAGGCTTTTTATACGTTTTACCTTCATAAACTGCATCAAAATAGACGTCAGGTGTGAAAGGAAGGTGAGGCGCTTTGAAACTAATAGACATACAGAAAGGTTTTCCTGAATCTTTAGCCTCCTCTATAAAATCATGTGCCCAAGCAGCATACGCTCTTGTACTGTGTGGGTATTTATCAGCGTATTTTTTAATGTATTTATTCTTTTCTGTTTTGTATTTAGTTTGACCTAAACCACCTCCCCATACATCAAATTGATCCACTGGAAGTACATCCCAAGTTTTATCAGTTGGGTCAGTGCCATCTGAAACTGCAAAACCAAATTTTCCGGCAAAACCTGTAAAATAACCTGCGTCACGAAGAAGCATAGGGAAAGACTTTTGGAAAGTCGCTTTTCTCATAGGACCATGCTCAAAATTACAACCTGTTTTGTATTCAAACATACCCGTCATATAGATTGCTCTACTTGCCATACAGATGGAAGTGGTGTTGTAGTGATTCATAAACTGAACCCCCGTTTCTGCCAATTTATCCATATTTGGGGTGACCACCTGATCATTCCCATAGCACCCCGTAGCGATACTTGTATGATCATCAGATAATAGAAAAATGATATTTGGGCGTTTATTTTCTTGTGCAGATAGTGAGCCTATCGTACCGAAAAATATCACCCATTGAAGTATATATTTTAGTTTCATTGCTTATTTCTCTTTTGATATATAAACATAAAATGCTGAAATGTCTTTTTTGTCTTCATCAGTGAATTTACCCACCAATCTTGCTTTCCCTTCATTCAAATATACTCTAAATGAAGTTCCCTTTGAGGTCATATCCACATCTTGTTTTACTCTTAATGCATCGATCTCCAAAATTGCTTTTTTGAGAGGCATTACTCTGCCTTCAGGACGAGCGATATACCAAGGTTGTGTAGTTCCTAAAGCTTCAACTTCTGAATCAAAACTTAACCCAGATTCTTTTGGCCATCTTGATAAAGTTACATTATAATAACCTTCCTCTTGTACATCAATTGTCCAGAATCCATCATCTGCCAAAGCTGGTTTTTTACCACTCAATGGATCACGAATTAGATCTTGATTCCAAGCCAATGGTTTATCCGAATGAATATCATGTACTGTCAAAGCTGTTTCCTCAATTCCTTCAACTCCTACTTTATAATACTCAAATTTACTGAAGTCTTTGGAAACATGCTCCCACCATTTTTCATAAGCGTCTCTCATTTCCTTTACTTTCTCCGGGTGAGCTGAAGCAATATCATTTTCCTGCCCCACATCTTCTTTAATATTATAAAGTTCTTTCCCATTAATTAGACGCCAATCATTGTCCATAACAGCACTTAATTTCCATTTTACAGGGTGTTGTGTTTTATTCTTATCCAATACAGCATAACGAGAATCCCAATCTTTTCCATCACCATAAATCAGTGGGGAAACATTTTTACCGTCGTATTCTGTATCCTTCGGTTTTTCTAATCCACAAAGCTCAATTAAAGTCGGTAAAACATCATAACTCATCACCAGCTGATCAATGGTCTTGCCCTTTTTCAGTTTACCATTTTTCCAATACATAAAGAACGGTACTCTGTGTCCACCATCATAATGCGAACTTTTCAAACCTTTCATATTGGCATTAAAACCGTATTCTTTTCCATCAATTTTTCTCCAACCGTATTGTGTACCGTTATCTGTTGTAAAGATCAGAATGGTATTGTCAGCGATTTTAAGTTCTTTCAACTTCTTTTCTAATCGAGAGATATTATCATCAATATTGGTGATCATACCATAGTAGGCTTTTTGGAAATCCAAAAGATCCTCTTCGTCTTTATAAAGGTTATAATATTCTTCAGGTACGTTTAGTGGCCCATGAGGAGCGTTTGTTGAAAGATATAAAAAGAAAGGTTGATCTTTTTTCTCTTCCATATATTTCATCGCCTCATCAAAAAACACATCTGTGCAATATCCTTTGAAACGTTCCGGTTTTCCATTTCTTAAGTACACATCATCAAAGTAGTCGTTGTCCCAAAAGTCAGGAGTTTGACCAATTCCTCCAGCACTATGATACAAAGCGGTCTCAAAGCCTCTATTCTCAGGTAAATAAGGATAAGCATCTCCTAAATGCCACTTTCCAAAAAGAGCAGTTGCATATCCATTGTCTTGGAAAACTTGAGGCATAGCCGTGAATTTCTCTCTTAATAAATTACAGCCCGCAATCGTATGCCAAACACCAGCCCTATGTCCTTCCATACCCGTCATTAGTGCTGACCTAGAAGGAGCACAAGTAGAACCTGCATGGAAGTTTTCAAAAGCAACGCCTTGATTTTTTAAGCGATCCATCGCAGGTGTTTTGATGATTTTATTACCATGAGCGGCAATGTCACCATAACCCTGATCGTCCGTAATGATTATAATAACATTAGGTTTATCTGTAGGTTTCTTATCATCTGACCTTACTTCTTTATGGAAGACCATTAGTGTAAATAGGCCAAACAAAAGTTTATTCCATGTTCTCATTCGACATTTCATTTCAATTGTTCGAAGAATAATAATTTATGTTGGCAAGGTAGTGTGAGAACAACACCTCATTTGTGTACTCTTATGTTAGAAATGACCAATTAATTTTATTACCTCCTAATTTTTAGTTTTTACACCCTTTTTTACAGAAAATATCCTCATGATTTTCATTTCAAATATGATTATTTACAGATTATCCCTTTTTTTGTATTGTTATTAACCATTATAATCTAAGCAGATTCAACCAAAATGACTCCTAAATATATTATCAGTTCATGCCTCGTAGGTGTAAAATGTAGATACAATGCCACTTGTTCATCCACCGTCAATTTAGAAAAGATGATTGAAACAGGTGAGGCAATTCCAGTTTGTCCAGAAGTGATTGCCGGTTTATCGACACCAAGAGAACCTGTAGAAATTCAGCAAACAGATAACGGTATAAAGGTAACGAGCAAGCAAGGGAATGAATACACCCAACAGTTTTTGAATGCAGCAGATGAGGTATTAAAAATCTGTAAAGAAAATAATATTACGGATGCGATTTTGCAGGCAAGAAGCCCTTCTTGTGGGTTTGGAAAAATCTATGACGGCACTTTTTCTGGTAAACTGATTGAAGGGAATGGGGTAGTGGCTGATAAACTTTTTAAAAATGGTGTGAATGTGGTGACGGATGAGGAATACAAAGAAAATCCTCTCAAATCTACAAACCCATGAATTAATTCATGGGTTTTTGAGGGTAGAAGGTTAGTAGAATTTGATAAATATTCTTAGATTTAAATTTCGATTCATCATCTAAAGACTAACTCCATGCCTCATCAAAACAGTCAATTATGGTTTCATATTGTATGGGCTACAAAAGATAGAGAACCCTTATTAAGCAGAGATGTAATCAGCCATAAATTATCTCCACTTTTAAGAGAAATAGCATCAAAGAATGAAATAAACCTATACTTTGTAAATGGCTATAAAGAGCATATTCATTGTTTGATTCGTTTGCCCAGTACTCAAAGTATTGCAGAAGTTGTCAAAAAGTTAAAAGGTGCCTCGTCAAGAAGTATAAACACTGAAGATTGGTATTGACTTCAGTTTGAATGGCAAGTAGGGTATTGTGCTTTTTCTGTAAGTCCAGATCGAGTGCCGACTGTGATAAACTATATTAAAAAACAATGGGAAAAGCATCAAAAAATTGATTTCTTATCTGAGTTAAGTTATCTAGAATCTAGTTGCCATTATCCTTCATTCCTCAAAAACCCATGAATTAATTCATGGGTTTTTGAGGTGGTTGAGTGACTAATATTTAGGTGATATTCATATTTCAATAAGGTAATCTATGCAATCAATAATCATTACTCTTAGTTGTTTTTTTATTTTACTCTTGTCTTCTTGCCATACTAAAACAGATGTTGAATTCGGAGATAAGAATCCAGCCTACAAATACTTCCTAATAGATATTGATACAATGCAAACGTACCAACATCTGGTTAAAACTATTGAAGAAAGATCCTGTGAGGATTTATCATCTACATTAATATTGAATACCGATTCAGCGAATTACAAGCTACACCTAAAGAATTTTTGTATGAGTGAAGTATGTTGGTATATCAAAAGGAGTAATACTTTACATCTAAAAAATGATAGTATTTATAAAAGAGTATCAACCAACCCAGTATCATATCATCAAAATCAGCTAAAAGAAGTATTGGAAATGGAAATCAACAATAAAAACAGACAAAATGAACTGGCAGAAGATATTTCTAAGTTGATACTTTTTTATGCTCAGGATGATTCATCGTTGTCAATAACAAAGTCAAAATTGATTCACCTTATGAATGTTTATGCTAGCATAGAGGAAGATTCTACAAGTTTGAATGTATTTCTTCAGTAGGCTATTATTGTACTTCCTCTTTATAATCTCATTAAATATTGATTAATTCATAGGTCAGTGATGGGGGCGAGTGTTCATAAATTTCGAAATTATTCCTTCCCAATAATCTTTTTTCGGTGCTCAACCCCCCAATTGTATAATGCTATAATAATATCTCTGCTACTTTCACCATAAGGTGTAATTCGATACCGAATAGTGACTGGTCTTGTATCTATCACCTCTCGCTCAACTAACTGATTTACCTCTAGTTCTTTTAGTTCCTTTGACAACATTTTGGAAGTAATCCCTTTTACAGATTCTTTTAATAGTTTAAAACTACATTCATCATAATACATTAATACACTGATAATCTGTATTTTCCATTTCCCTTGAAAAATATCAAGAGTGTCTCTAACAGGCATTAATTTACCTAAACATTCCTTCGGTGTTTTATATCTTTTTTCCATTATTAATGAAAGTTGGTATCCTCAAGTATACTAGTATATTTTGTATACTTAGTTTCTAAAATAAATCATCTCTCCTAGTTTTACAAGCATAATCAAACATAACCACGCAAAAGATGAATAATCAAATTCAATTTATTCGAACACCTGATGATGCTTTTAAAAACTTAGAAGATTATCCTTTTAGAGAAAACTATATGGTATTGGAAGGAGGAGTTAGAATGCATTATGTGGAAGAAGGTAAAGGAAATGAAAAGACAATTTTCCTCTTACACGGGCAACCTTCATGGAGCTATTTATACAGGCATATGATAAAGTATTTTGTTGAAGCGGGCTTTCATGTAATTGCTCCAGACTTAATTGGTTTTGGGAAATCAGATAAACCTGTTGATCCAAAAGATCACACTTATTCCAATCATGTATTATGGGTCACTGAGTTTGTCAATACATTAGGCATAAAAGACGCGATGACTTTTATGCAAGATTGGGGAGGGTTGATAGGTTTAAGGGTCTTGGCTGATCACCCAGATTGGTTGAGCCATTTGGTTGTAGCAAATACAGCCTTGGCCGAAATTAAAGGTTTAGGAAAATACTTATTTCCAATTACTATGAAATTGATGACTACTTTAAGTGGTCAGCCCTCGATTGAAAAGTTTGAGGCAAATAAAACCTTTGGGAATTGGAGTGGCTATTTTGCAAGGTCAAAACAACTCAATATTGGTAAAATAATGCAGGTGTTGACCAATAGAACTTTGAGTACGGCTGAAATGGAAGCCTATAATGCCCCTTTTCCAGATCAACAATTCATGGCAGGCCCAAGAACAATGCCTCAGATAATAGCAACAGATATCAATGAGGTCAATGAAGCGTGGAAGAAGCTAAAAAAATGGGAGAAACCCGTATTGACTTTGTTCAGTGATAATGATCCTTTTTTAGCTGGGAAAGGATATGATACTCAATTTCAAACCAATTTTAAAGGAGCAAAAAATCAACCGCATATAACGATTTCTAATGCATCACATTTCTTGCAGGAGGATCAAGCGGAGGCTTTAGTAGAAAATATATTGAATTGGAAAGAAACATTTCAGAAGAGAGTAGTCTAATAACAACCCTTACATCTATACAATTTAGGTAGGGGGATACTTCAAATCTATTAATATATAAATTTAAAATAATGAAAAAGATGAAAATTGCAGTGATCGGAGGTACAGGTACTATTGGTTCAGGTATCGTTGAATTATTACAAAAAGAGCACGAAGTAATTGCCATTGGCAGAACAAGTGGTGATTATAATGTAGACCTATTAGAACCAGAAAGTATACAGAAAATGTTTACGGAAATAGAGGGTATTGATGGAGTGATTTCAACTGTTGGTGATGGTAGTATGGGATCATTAAAAGAATTAGAGATAGAAGCTTTTCAATATTCTCTTAACTCCAAAGTAATTGCCAATGTAAACCTTATTAAGGAAGCTGTTAATCATCTAAAACCTGAAGGTTTTGTTATTGTAACTTCCGGTTTGGCAAGTACTTACCCAATTCCAAACGCAAGTGCATTAGCAGTAGCGTGTGCAGGTTTAGAAGCATTTGTAAGGTGTATTGCAGTGGAAGATACAAATGGAGTAAACATCAATGTGGTCAGTCCAGGCTATGTGAAAGAAACAATGGAAAGTATGGGAATGGACAGTTCTGAGGGTATTGCAGTTGCAGAAATTGCAACAATTTATAAAGATATGATTGATAAAAAAGTGAATGGAATTATTTCTAATGTTCCAGAGTATTTAGCATCTATAAGTATTTAGTTATAACTGATTATCTTTTATCCCACCTCAAAATTTACTCATGTTTTTTGAGGTGGGAAATTAAGAATCTATTACAATTCTTCTTCCTTAAAAGTCACATACCAACCACTTCCGTAGGTGGAAACATAAAACTTATCCGGAGTATAATTGTCAATGGCTATATCATTAATACGGTCCGATTGCCCATTTCCTTTATTTATTTTTACCCAAGTTTTACCGGCATCTTTGGAAAGGTAGGTGCCTGGGTTTTTCCTTTTATTACTGATATTTGGAAGGGTAGAAATAAGGATGACATTGTGGTCATAAAGTGCCGTTTCCACTCTGACCGTCCAAGGATAATCAAAGATTTTCTCCCATGTTTTCATGCCATCAGCACTTCTCCATAAACCACCATCGTTAATGCCACTTTTCTTGCATCCTGCCGTGATGTAGGCATTTCCTTTTTTATCGAAATGAATATCGTTGATACCAAATGATCCTGAAATTTCTTTTGTAGAACCTACTTTTTGCCAAGTGTCACCATCGTCTTTTGATTTATAGAGTCCTCCATTTTTATTTTGAACGGTAGCGAACAGAACATTGGCTTTTTTAGGATGTGTGGCAATGGCAGAAACATCAGGGTCAACAGGAAGACCGTTATTGATGCTTTCCCAAGTTTTACCGCCGTCTTTGGAACGGTGTACTCCAAATCCCGTTTGAGAATCGCCTACATACTCTAAGGCTCTCGCATTTTTGGGAACATGGAAATACATGATATCAGGGTTTTCAATATTGAAAGTGATATTCAATTGATGAACGGATTGATCTCCGCTGTGTGCTTTTACATTCCATTTTGGGATAGCCATACCATGAGAATGCCATGTTTTACCAGCATCCGTCGTTCTAAATAATTCCCCTCTATTATGTTGCCTAAAGAACAGTGCATATCTGATGTTTGTATCGTTAGGATGAATGGCAAAAGTACTTAAAGATTGCTCATGTTCTGTAAATTTATGTACTGAGGCCGATTGTGCACCCTTTCTGATTTCTTTTCCTATGTCATTCGTGATCCAAAGGCTATTTTCACCAGCAGCACAAAACACTTGATGAGGTAAGTCTGGATGCTGATAAAACCCATGTCCTGGAAGGTTTGAATTACCGCCCCCCACATAATTTCCAATGCCGATTTCTATATCATCAATATCTACCCATGTGTTTCCTTTGTCATAAGAAAACAATGAAATTTTAGCCATTTGTGTATGCAGAATACTGCCATCACAATTAAAGCGGACGAAATTACAGCCTTTACGATCATAAGGGTCTCTTGACATCCATCTTTTGAGGTATTTCAGATCTATATTATTCCCGATAGGGTTGTTTCTTTTCGTCCAATAATCAGCATCTTTTGAATCAGCTTCCCAATTCTGTCCATTTCTAAACGTTACAAACCAATGTTTCCCTCCATCTTTTGTTCTCCAAAGTTGCCCAGGCATAAAGTTATTTCTTGAGGCATTAGAATATTCATTATTGACATAAATATTGTTGATATCATTGGGGTCCACTTCTATGGTATTGAATCGTTGTGTGATGGCAGAAGGTAATTCAGGAAATGCCATTTTAGCTTCTTTATCTTTCATACCGAAATAATAGGCAACGGCATGATAGTAACTTTTCATGATGGATGAAATAGGCTTGAATTGTCGCATATCAATAGCAATATCTCCGCTGATATTCACCCAGCTTTCGCCTTTGTCATCACTTCTGAAAATGCCTCCTTTATCATCTTTTACCGTTTTGCCATCTTTCTTCCAAGTGACATTGTTGATCACAAATAATGTGAGCTTCTTTGTTTTAGGATCATAATGATGGGTGAAACTTCTCATCACTTCATGCCCTAAACCTTTTGACTTTAGTTTCCAAGTTTTTCCACCATTTGTTGATTTATAAAATCCTCTATTGGTACTTGCATAGACGGTTTTTGAAGTGTTAGGATCTACCAATATAGATTCTACTTCCGTCTTAGGGTGAATACCATTGACGATCAACTTCCAAGTTTTTCCACCGTTTGTTGTTTTATAGATTTGTCCCTGACTTTTTGGGTGAATATTCACACCGTGAGGTTTTGACTGAGGAAATAAAGCCCTGCCAAGTTCTCTCATTTTCCCTCCACCGACATACCAAATTTGATCGTCTTTTGGATCTACGGTGATACAGGCCATAAATTTTTTATCAAACTGAGGTTCGAGTATGTTTTGCCAAGTTGCTCCTTTGTTATGCGTCACATAAATACCATTGTTGTTTCTATCTGTACAAAAACCAAAGTCAGGATTTTGTCTTGAGAAATCAACGCTTCTAAATTCTCTGGGACCTCTCAAACCTTCATTTAGGCCCGGACCATCGGGATCTAATACGCTTTCATACGTAACACCGCCATCTGTAGATCGATAGGAGTTTCCCATATTAGGACCAATAAAGAGGACCTTTGGGTCTGTAGGGTGCCAAAAGGCGGATTTATTGTTGCCACTCATTCCCGGACCAAATTGATACCAATGGTAGGAGGGGTCGGAGGCGACATCTTTTTCTTTTAGAGAATGGAAAAAGTGCTCCCCATCTTGCCCGAAGCAAGACAGAGAACACATCATCCATAAGACAGGATAGAGTATTTTTCTCATTTTTATTCTTTTAGGAATTTGAAATGTTTTTGATCGTTTTGTGTTTCAACAACAAGCACGTACATTCCTCTAGGAAGTGATTCTGTGTTGATGACTAACTTATTGTTATTGATAAATTGATTACAATCATGGAGCTGACCATTGATATCAAAAATGGTTGCTTTTTGAAGGTATTCAATAGCATAATTTCCTTTTATATAGATTTTACCAGAGGTTGGGTTAGGATAGACAACCCAATTGATATTCTCTTCTGGAGGTAAGTTTAGTGGAACCTCATTCACTTGAATTGAAGTCATAGTTTCTATCTCAGAACCTTTCAAACGAGCATAAACCGTAGTAATGCCTTCACTTTTGCCCTTCACTTTACCTGAAGCAGTTACAGTAGCGACACTTTCATCCTCACTGAAATATTCAATTCCTCGGAAGTAAGCGTTTTCCGGATAAACTACCGTCTTCAATTGCTTTGTGGCGCCAGGTTGTATGTCGATATTTTCTTCTTCAAAATAGATCATTTCAGGTTGAATCAAAGCTTCATTATTTAAAGCCATGTACCAACCACTACCATACGTTGAGGCATAATATTTACCCGGAATATATTGATCAATAGCGATATCGTTGACTCTATCTGACTGACCATTTCCAGTGTTAATCTTCTCCCATGTATCACCAGCGTCTTTTGAAAGATAAATGCCAGCATTCAGTCTATCAATTGTCGTGTTAGCCAATGTAGAAACTAAAATTACATCAGTGTCGTACTTGGCTATTTCAACGCGGTTGGTCCATGGATAATCAAAGATTCTACTCCAAGTACCCATATTGTCTTCACTTACCCAAAGACCACCATCATCAGCACCTCCATTTTTAGAGCCTGACGTAATGTAGACTTTACCGTTTTCACTGAAATGAATATCATTGATACCAAATGATCCTGAGATAGAAGCAGTTGAAGTAACTTTGGTCCATGAAGTTCCTTGGTTTTCAGATTTATATAAACCGCCATTAGAATGTTGAACACAAGCATAAATCGTTGAAGTGTTATCAGGGTCTAATGCAATTCTTGTCACATCCGGTTCATTGGGTAATCCTGAATTAATTTCAGACCAAGTTACCCCTCCATCTGTAGATCGATGCACACCAAAACCTGTGACCGAGTTTCCTACAAATTCAATATTATTGGCTCTCTTTGGAACGCAGAAGTAGAGGTTATCAGTGTCATTTGGATCAATTGTCAATTGCATTTGGTGAACCGATTGATCACCACCTCCCTCAGCAATTTCCCACTCAGGAATAGCGACACCAATAGACTCCCATGTATCACCACCATCTAATGATCGTAGGCATTCACCTCTGTGATGCTGTCTGAAAAATAATGCATAATGCTTGTAGATATCATGAGGGTCGATAGCATAAGTACTGATGGATTGTTCTGCATCGGTTAGCGATTTGTATTGAACGGCTTGAGCACCTTCTCTGATATGGTTGCCCTCATCATTTGTAATCCAAAGTGAGTTTTCCCCTGCCATGCAATATACTTGCTGTTCTAAATCGGGGTGTTGGAAGAAACCATGGCCAGGTACATTACTATTGCCAGCACCCACAAAATTATCAGAATTTGGTGTGACTTCAATATCATCAATATCTACCCAAGTATCTCCTTTATCATAAGACATTAAAGATACTTTAGCCATGTTGGCATGCAACACTTTACCATCAGCACTGAAGCGAGCAAAGTTGGTTCCTTTTCTTTCATAGTCATCACGCTTCATCCAATGTTTCAAATAGTTTAAGTTGATATTACTACCCATTGGGTTTTTTCTGCCTTCCCAATAGCTTTTATCAGGGGAATCAATTTCCCAGTTTTTACCATTTCTAAGTGTGATATACCAATGCTCACCACCGTCTTTTGTTCTCCAAAGTTGCCCTGGCTTAAAGTTGTTTTTTGAAGCATTAGAATATTCGTTATTCAAATAAATATTGTCAACATCTTCAGGATCAACTTCAATCGTATTAAATCGTTGAGTGATCTTTGTGGGGAGATTTGGATACTGTGCAACAGCGTCATTATAAGAAAGCCCGAAAAAGTGAGCAACAGTATTGTAATAGCTCTTTTTGATACCAGTATTCGATTCGAATTGCGTAAGGTCCAATGCTAGGTCACCATTAATCTTTGTCCAAGATTCACCTCTGTCGGTACTCTTAAAAATACCACCGCCGGCATCCGTGACAGTTTGTCCATCGGCTTTCCAAACAATATCATTGATCACAAAAAGAATGTATTTGTTGGTGCTTTTATTATGGAAATAAGTCATGGCTCGCATCACTTCATGATCAAAACCGTTTGTTTTTTGCACCCAATTTTTACCGCCGTCCGTTGTTTTATAAAAGCCTCTGTTGGTGCTTGCAAAAACAATAGAAGAATTTTTCGGGTCAACCAATAAAGTTTCAACTTCGGTTTTGGAGTGAATACCCGAATTCATTAATGTCCAAGTAGAACCTTTGTCTGTACTTTTCCATATTTTACCTTGACTGGCAGGGTCGATGTAAGTGCCGTGGGGATCACTTTTAGGAAAGAGCACTCTACCAAAGTCTCTCATTTTTCCGCCACCAGCATACCAAATGTCTTCATTATTTGGATCAACCGTTACGCAAGAAACATAAACGCCTTCAAATGGATCACCGTTGATAAGTTTCCAAGTTTTGCCTTTGTTAGTCGTTTTATAGATGCCAATATTTCGTCTATCTGTAGCGAATCCGAAATCAGGATTTTGTCTTGAGAAGTCGATGCTGTAAAGCTCTCTAGGGCCTCGGTCTCCGGTATCCATTCCTTTTGCATCAGCATTCAGCATTGATTCGTAGGTGTGTCCTTTGTCAGTCGTACGATAAACATTACCCATATTCGGACCAATGAAAAGGGTGTTTTCATCCGTTGGGTGCCAAAATGCTACCTTATTATTACCGCTCATTCCTGGACCAAACTGTGTCCATTTTACATTGGGGTTGGAAGCAACCGTTTTGGTTTTAAGATCTTGGAAGAAATCATCTCCGAGTCTTTTTACTAAAAAATTATCTAAAAGTAATTCTCCTTTCCCTGCTGAAGAAGGATGAAAAGAAAATAAGACATATCCGTTTGTATCACTTAGAGTTGGTGTAAAACTGAATTTTACTTGTACCCAATCTGTACTTTCCTGAGGTTCTAAATTGACCTGACCGATTTTTGTACCGCCAGATGAGAAAAACTTGATATTCGAATTACGATTATCTGTCTTCGTTAGTGCCTTGTAGTAAAAAGAGATTTTATAGACTTTTCCTTCTTCCCAATCAATGCTTTTGAGAGAAGTAAAGTTGCATTTTTGACCAGTAGCATTGAATTTAATTCTACAGCTATAATCGCCTTCAAATGCATCAGAATTATATTTTTCAAATACGGGTAAACCATTGTATATAGTTGATTCCCATTCTGTGTTTATTTCATTTTCTAACCCTGAAAAGAACAAGGTTTTTGGTTCGGATGTAATTCCTGTAGCAAGGTGAATACCGTCATCGCTCCAAACAGAAGAGAGTGAAGCCAATGATAGTAGTATAAGTAATAAGTATTTTATTTTCATTTCAATATCAAATTATGGAATTGATTTGGGGGTGTTTTTGAAGTCAGTGTGTCCATATTGATCTCGATGGTACACTTTATTTATGGTCTATCATAAGCCCACGACTTGAGTCGTGGGTTTATGATGATATCCATTCTAATGCTGTGTGAACACAAGGTGGTCCACTAACAATTGTGGCGTTTCATTAGGTTCAGCAATGAAATCAAATTGTACATTAGCATTAATGAACTCTTTTGAGATAGGTTCATTTGAGAAGTAAGTAATTTTGACCCATTCTCCGTCAATCAATTGATCTTGGAATGTTTTATTCATAGATGAACTAGAGTCTTCATCTTTCAATGTCACTTTTAATACTCTAATATTTCCTACTGCTTTCGCATAGAATTCAAAAGTATAATTGTATTCTGAAGTGATAGGGAAGTAGCCCTCCGTCATCTCGATTGTTAATTTTGATCCGTTACCATTGTTATGTTGGTAAGCATTAAAATCAACTTCTAAATAATGATCTCCATCTACAGCTGTATTGCCATCTTTGATTACTGACATTGCACCAGAACCAACCCATTTTCCATCATTGAAAGGAGCGTAAGTTCCGTTTTCAAAACTTCCATTCGTAAAGAAATTGTGTTGATATCCTTCAACAGCCATTTTTGTGAATTCCTCTAGTTTTACACCATCAATAGATTGCACATCACCAGATTGGTTGGCATGTTGGTATGTCACGAACAATTGTGAGAAAGTTGGATCGATGAAAAGAATCAAAGTATTATTGACCTCTCCAGAAATGGCTAAGTGGTTAATTGCAACTGCATTCCCGTCGGCATCTTCAATAGAGAAATTATTGACAGTGTTGTCGTTGATTTCTGTAAGGTCTAAGTCTCTGTTGAACTTCACAAAGATGTTTCCTTCTTCACTTTGCGTCATTTGATCCACTCTGTATGGAACTGTTGAAGGTACTACTTCAATGAAATCACTTTTAGTAATTGTACCTCCTTTACCATTAACAGGTTCTTTACGAGATGCTGTTAAGCCAATATCATAAATACCAGGTTTCACAAATTCAATTCTGGCTATTGAATCGTTGAAATTCTGATCTGACGGAGTAATCCATTTGAAAGTATCTGGAAAACCTTTGCTCGTACTCTTGAAAGTAACAAAAGCACCTGATTCCATGATATATTTTCCATTTGAAATAATATAATCACCTTCTACATCAATCACCTCAAAGTCTGGAGTAATTACCGAATCAAAAACTGTCACATAGAATGTAGAATCAAAATTTAGAGATTCATCTCCAAAGTCTAATGTGATATTGATCGGGACAATTCCAGTCTTTTCAAAACGTACATGGGCAATGTGTTCTGTAAGAACAGTATCGTCATTGTTAGTGAAATAAGAGGGTCCGTCAATGGTCCATTCTCTTACATATTCACCTCTAGATGCATCAGTAAAAGAAAAGTTACCGCCCACCGTAGTCACAAGGTCATTGGCATTGGATTCAGTACTGAAAACATAAATATCTGTTATCTTATCATACTCAAATTCAGGCCTACAAGAGAAGGCTGTCATTAAGCAGAAAAGTATCGTTAAGATGTTTGTTCCTTTTAATTTCATTTTACTTCAATTTATAGGTTAGGATTTGAAAGTACTTCATCAATTGGAATTGGGAAGTAGTTATGATAGTCAGGCGTATAACTCGCAGAAGCATCTTGAAACTCTTGAAGAACTTCTTCACCTTTTGGTCCTTCAGTAGCATCTTCTGGTAATTCATATAAGATTTTCTTACTCATATAGTATTTCTTCTTCGCCAAACGATCGTATTGCTCTTTGATCACGCCCCATCTTCTCATATCAACCCAACGTGTATCATGACCTTCAAACATCAACTCCAATGGACGTTCTACATACATGATGTGGTCCATTAGTTTTTCTGCCGTATTGTACTCATTATGATCCAAAGGCATTACTGCCGAACGTGTTCTGATTCTGTTGATGTAATGTACTGCTTCAAAAGTACCTGCACCACCGTTATTTTTGATTAAGCACTCAGCATATAAAAGGTACACATCTGCTAAACGAATTACTCTTTCGTTGATTCCTGAAATGGCTTTGTTGCCAATAGCTTCATATTCATCCCACCAGTTTTGGAATTTTCTTAAATAAGAAGATTCTTTGTTTTTGAAAGTACCGTGTACATCAGTAGGGTGTTTTTGATAATAATCGAAATCATCATCCGCCATTACGATAGAATATTGAGAACGGAGAGAGTGCGTCAACCCATCGTTTCTTGCATCTGTAGGGTCCATTTCATCATTTTGATAAAGCATGGTGATCCAATACGAAGGCATTGATAATCGATTGCCGTTGGCTCCACTTGGTGCCAAGAAAACACCTCTTCTAGTGCCTTCCGTACCCGAAGGTCCATCAATAATAACACCGCCACCATTTGGTTTTTGAGTATCAGAGAAAGAAACCTCAAAGATAGATTCAGAATTGAACTCGTGCTCAATATCAAAGTTCCAGCTGATGTCCGGCGTCAATTGATATAAATCCTCTCTGTCGATGATTTTCTTGAACTCATTTTGTGCTTTCAAATATTCATGTTCGTTGATATATACTTGTCCAAGAAAGGCTGTAGCCGCTCCCCATGTTGCTCTGCCTTTGTATTTGTCTTCCCAATTTTCAGGTAATCTTTCTTGAGCATACGTCAAATCACTGATGATTAATGCTAATACATCTTCTTTTGGGCTTAATGGCTTTGCAATCTCTTCTTTACCTTGTGCAACAGTGGTGTGAAGAATAATAGAACCATCGTTATAAGTGCTGTACAGCCAATAGTAGCAAATACCTCTTATGAAGTGCGCTTCTGCTAAGAAAAGTGCTCTAGATTCATCTGTAATTTCAATGATTTCTGGTACTCGGTCCAGCACTTGATTCGTTCTGAAAATGGTAGTATAAAGATCTGCCCATTTCAGTTTTACAATACTTGTATTATCGTTGATCAATAGCTTTGAAAGCTCCACATATTGGTCATTCCAAATACTAGGACGACCAATATCTGATCTTGTAGGCATTTGCGCTGCAGAGTTTCCTCCCATAGAACCGTGATTCTGAAGGCCACCGTACGCCGCCATCAATCCCATAAATGCCTCTTGCTCATTTTGCCAGAACTCACGCTCTTCAATTGTATTTTTATTCTCGATGTCAAACCAATTCTGACACCCAAAAAGGGTGAAAGCAATCAGTAATCCTATATTTATTCTTATTAGATTTTTCATCATTTGTAGTTTTTAGAATTGTAATGAAAGACCCGCTCTGTATGTGGCCGCTACAGGATATTTCCCTGTATCTACACCACGGTAGAAGACATTTTTTGAACCCACTTCTGGATCATAACCCGTATAGTTTGTGATCACAAATGGGTTTTGTGCACTCACGTATACTCTGAAATTATTGATACCTAACTTGCTCATTGTTTTTTGAGGAAGTGTGTATCCAAAAGTGATGTTTTGAATTTTCAAGTAAGATCCATCCTCCAGGAAGTAATCCGAATAAGTTCTGATATTCATATGAGATGAACTTCTTCTTGGTGTCGGAACATCTGAAGTTGGGTTTTCAGGTGACCAAGCATTTACCAATTCTTTACTTGTCTTTTGTTGGTAAGCATAAGCTCTTGGGCCGTTGTAGATTTTAGCACCATAAGAACCAAACAACATCACACTCAAATCAAACCCTTTGTAAGCCAATGCCACCGAAAGACCTGCTTCCCAAAGTGGAGTACCACTACCTTGGTACACTCTGTCATCTTGACCAATTTCTCCGTCACCATTTACATCTACATATTTCAAATCACCAATTTTAGCCGTTGGAATCATCTTTTGATATTCAATCAATTCTTCTTCTGTTTTAATTGTACCGTCAGTTGGGATCAAGAAAAATGCACCTGCTTCATAACCTGGAATTAAGAAAGTTGTTGGCTCAGAAGAGTTACCTAATGGACGTCCACCTGGTACTGATTCCATGGTTGGTGCTAAAGCTGTTACTTCGTTGAAGTTCCTTGTGAAAGTACCATTCACTGTTACTTTCAGTTTATTGATATGTGTGTTATAACCTAAACCTAGTTCAATACCTTTGTTAGTTAAGTTACCCACATTTTGCCACATTTTATTGTAGTTACCCGTAATGGTACCACCTGCTGATGGAGGAAGTTCAACAGGCAATAACATGTCTTTCTTCTCTGATCTATATAAATCAAAATTGAAGAATAAACGACCTGAGAATAACTCACCATCTAAACCGATATTTTGTGAAATATTAGTTTCCCAAGTGATGTTTTCATCCACATAAGTTGGATTTGTAGCACCCGGATATAAGATGTCGTTTTCACCAATTCCTAATACATAATCCACTTGAGGAGTGACGATAGATACATAAGGTAAATCAGCAATTAAGTTACCCAAACCTTGGCCCGCTTTATCACTACCTGTTTCACCATAACCGGCTCTAAGTTTTAAATTACTGATAGTTGGTTTTAAAGCTTCAAAGAATTTCTCTTCACTGATGTTCCAACCAGCTGAGAATGATTTGAAATTACCCCAGTTATTACTTGGGTGGAACCTTGAAGAACCATCTCTACGAATACTCGCACTTACCATATATTTACCAGCATAGCTGTATTGCACACGACCTAATATACCAATATTACTACTTGCTGCATAGCGTTGGTCAACACCTCTAATGTCTTGAGCAACACCAAGGTTAGGGATGTTGTTAGGCATATTAATCGCATGAACTGTTCTTCTGCTTGCTTCCGCTGTTTCCCAAGTATTACCACCTAATAAACTCAAATGATGCTTTCCCCATTTTTTGTTGTATGTAGCTGTATATTCTTGAATGGTTCTAAGGTTGAAAGTATCAATATATCTCAACTCATTCAAAGGCTTTGAAGCTCTAGTAATATATTCGCCGTTGTTAGAGAATACTTCAAAAGTAGGGCTAAACCAAGTGTTATTATCAGTAGAATAAGATCCACCAATATTTGCATTCAGTTTAAGACCTTTTACTACTTCATAAGAGATTTTAGCATTACCATTATAGTTGTTACCAAGCGTCTCGTTGGTTTCATTGATACGAGCCAGAAGGTTGGTCATTCTCTCAGGGTTCGCTCCTTCAATCACATATTCATCACTTCTGCTGATACCAGCTCTGAAAGGATCTTGACGAAGTGCTTGATATTGAATATTATTTGGAGGATTATCCTTAAAGCTGTTTTGGTACCCCATATTGATTTGCACCTTCAATTTATTCTTTTCAAAAGTGGTATTCGCTCTCAACGTTTTTCTTTGATACGCCGAAGATATTTGAATACCCTGTTGGTCAAATAATGTACCCACAATTGAATACGTTAGGTTTTTTGAACCACCAGACAATCTCAATGAATGGTTTTGAATAGGGGCCATATCTACCTGAAGTTCTCTTAGCCAATCCGTATTGTAATGCATCGCATTAGGGTTGTTGTCCAATGGATTGGGAGTACTAGGATCACCTTTCCACATTAAGTGGTTGATGTACATAGCGTCTGTAGTATTGGCTAAATGTATGTCAGAAGTGATTTTCTGTACACCGTAGTACGAATCCAAAGTCACTGACATTTTACCTTTTTCACCTCTTTTTGTTGTGATCAGAACTACACCAGCCGAAGCTCTTGAACCATAGATGGCCGCTGAAGCACCATCCTTCAATACCTCAATGGATTCAATTTCCTGAGGTGCAATATTAGGATTGGTAGTGTACGTGACACCATCCACCACATAAAGCGGTTCAGAACCTCCTTCTTGGAAAGAAGAAACACCTCTAATTGTAATCGTAGCATTTTCACCTGGAGCACCAGACTCAGAACTTACACTTACACCCGCCATTTGTCCCTGAATCGCCGTTGCCAAATCTGAAGTGGCCAAACTGTTGATCTGTTCAGACTTCACTTGTGCCACCGAACCGGTCACTTCACGCTTTTCTTGTTGGCCATAACCAATAACAACTACTTCATCCAATGATTCTACATCAAGTTCCATTTGAAGGTTGATCTCTGACTTTTTGCTCACTTCGATTTCAGCTGGCTTATATCCGATATATGAATAAACAAGCACACTGCCTTTTTCACTTACCATGATATTGTATCTACCGTCAAAATCAGTGACCGTACCAGTTGTCGTTCCTTTAATCAAGACATTGACTCCTGGTATAGGAGCCTGTTCTTCATCTACAATAGTACCGCTTACCTGAAAGGTCTTTTGAGCATAGAGTTTTGAGGTCATTCCAAGAGTAAATAGAATGCCTATCAAAAGCATTTTCCGAAATAGAAGTTGATAAATTACTGATAATTTTCTTTTCATTTCATAAAAAAATTAATTCTTAATAATGACTCAAAGCTAAGCGTACATCTGACACCTATTGCGTACGAATACCTCTAAAAAATGGGGGTGGTAAATATCTTGTTGGTAAATAAAAAAATCCCTTTTGAAATGGTCTGTAAATTATTTCCCCCTACTTTTTTAAAGTAATATTCAAAGTCAAGTTAAGTACAAGTAATACAGTGTTTTATGGTGTGTATTTTTCATTTCATTTAAATTAAAATAGGGCGTAAATACATAGCTTTATTCTGTTTTTGCATCTTCAACTTCCTCTTCTTTTTTCTTTTTATTGCGTAAGAAATGAGAAGGAGGAACACCAAATTCTTTCTTGAAACAGTTTCTGAAATATTTCAAATCACTAAATCCAACCTCATAGGTGACATCACTTACACCATACCTTCCCATTTTCAGTAATTGCGCGGCCCTTTTTAATCGGATATTTCTAATAAAAATTTTGGCCGTTTGTTCCGTCAATGCTTTCAACTTTTGATTCAATCGGAGAGGAGTAGTGCCATATTCATAAGCCAGTTTTTCAACTGTAAACTTAGGATCTGAAATATTTTCCTCCACAATTGCTACCAAACGGTTCAAGAAGCGTTCATCGATGGAAGTAAAGGTTACTTCACTTGGTTGCGTATCAATATTAGTTCTAAAATTCTTTTGCAAACGTCTTCTGTTTTCTACCAAAGTATTGATTCGTGCAAGCAATACTTCTGTATTAAAAGGTTTGGTAACATAAGCATCCACGCCATATTCATACCCTTTCAGTTTACTATCATTTGAGTTCTTTGCTGTCAATAAGATGATGGGTAAGTGACAAACTTGTGCATCCTCACGGATCTTCTTCGTTAACTCATAACCGTCCATGACTGGCATCATAATATCAGAAAGGATAAGGTTTGGCATCACTTCCTTGGCCAATTGGAATGCTTTTTCTCCATCTTCAGCCTTATAGACCTTGAAAGAATCTTTTAATAATTCATACAAAAGGTCTAGAATAGCAGGGTTGTCGTCTGCAATTACAATTTTCGGTTTTGTAGTCAAACTTAATTCCTCTTCCTGAGCCGTTAACTCTTCTTCTTCCTCGCTTTCAATCATTAAAGTCTCTTCAGGAAGAGCTTCTATCTTGACGTCATTTTCATAGGCTACTTCATTGAGTGGGAATTTGATTTTGAACGTTGAACCAGCATTTTTCTCACTTTCCACCTCAATAGTTCCATGATGCAATTCCACTAAACTTTTCGTGAAAGACAATCCAATACCTGTTCCTTCGCTTTTACCTTTAGATTTAGAGTGATTTTCCACTTGATAAAAGGGCTCAAATAAATATTTCAAGTGATCTTCTGAAATTCCAAAACCCGTATCTTTTACTTCAATCACCACATCTTCATACTCTTGCTGAATAGTTAATTTCACCTGTCCAGCATAAGTGAATTTAAAGGCGTTGGATAATAGGTTATTCAGTATTTTTTTGAGTTTATCTTGATCAAAATAACCTTGAATAGAGTGTGTCTTGATGTCCAATGTAAAATCGACACGTTCATGATTGGCAAATTCCTTAAAAGAATGATAGATCTGTTCTGTAAATAATACCCAATCGCCTTCTTTTACTTGAAGAGCAGTATGCCCTTGTTCCATCTTTCTGAAGTCCAGAAGTTGGTTGACTAGATTCATCAAGTGATTGACATTTTTATGAATCAGCTTATAATATTTCTCTTTTTCCAAAGAAGAATAAGTACTTCCCTTACTAATAAGCTGTTCGATTGGAGTATGAATCAATGTCAAAGGCGTTCGCAATTCATGAGAAATATTAGTGAAGAATTGCAACTTCATTTGACTCAAATGCTCTAGTTTTTCCCTTTCAAATTGTTCCAATTCTAATTGGTGTCTTTTTTTGACAGTAATCAGTGAGAATCTTGAGAAGAGATAAACAAAGAAAATAATTGCGATGGCGTATAAGATTTTCGCCCAAACAGTAGCCCACCAAGGTGACGCAATTTCTATGTCTAAGAACAATGATTTAGGGTTCCAAATATTATCTCCATTGGAGGCTTTTACTTCCAAAGTGTAACTGCCTGGCGATAAATTGGTGTATTTTGCAATTCTAAAATCAGCATCCGTTGTGATCCAATCTTTATCAAAACCATTCAGTTTATATTTGTATTTGTTTTTATAGGGAGAACCAAAGTGTAAACCCGCAAACTGAACAGCAAAGCTATTTTGATTATGGTTCAGTTGAATACTCTGCGTATATTGGATGTTTTTACTCAAAATCGTATTGCCATCCAAAGTGTCATTGACATGGATAGATTGGTTCAATACGCTCAATTCAGTAAAAACAAGATCTCCCACCAAATAGTCATCAACAATCTCATGAGGAGTGAAATAATTGATACCATTGACACCGCCAAACATCAAATCACCATTTTTTAATTTACACGAAGCCAAATCACTGAATTCATTGTCTTGAAGACCGTCACTGATGTTGTAATTTTTGATTTCTCTAGAATCTAAATTGATTTTGGTGATGCCATTATTACTACTGATCCAAAGGTTTTGATAATCATCTTCCAAAATCGATTTAATGATATTACTAGGAAGTCCATCTTTGATTGTGATATGTTCAAAATTGATCTCCTCATCTTTTACATTTTCCGGATTGAAAATACTTAATCCACCACCCATTGTACCAATCCATATCTCACCATTGGAAGCTTCAAAGACAGGTAAAACATAATTGTAAGAAAGACTATTACTTTGGTTAGGTTGATTTTGATACAACTCAAATTCAGGTTTTTCTTTCAATTTTTGATCCTTAGGAATGAAAACCAAACCTTGTGAAGAACCGACCCAAAGGTTACCATAGCTATCAATCAAAATACTGCGGATCAGTTTCACTTTCTCATTTTTAAGGTCTTTCTGATTTGTAACACTCGTCCACTCAATTGTATTTCCTTTTTTGATACCTCTAATTAAGCCATCGCCATATGTACCTAACCAAAGCACATCATCACCATCACTTTTAATGGCAAAAGGGGGAGCATCATCATTTTCAGTCAAAAGGTTTTGAGCAGTAATATCCTTTAGTTTTTCGAGGTTAAGATCAATATCGAGGTTATACACTTTTCCTTTTTTACGAATACCAATAATGAGTTGATTGCCCCATTCCGTAATATCAAAAGTGGTATTGGTTTTTATTTTTTCAAACGTCAACTTCTTGTAACCATGATCAAACCCCTCAGCTGTATTTTCCAATACATTTAATGCACCACCTTGTGTACCAATCCAGATTCTGTTTTTACTATCTTCGTAAATGGATCTGATTTTATTATATGAAATACTTGATTTGTCATTGGTTTTATAGATGTCTTTAAATCGTTTACCATTGGGATTGTATTTGATGATACCACCTCCTTTAGTGCCAATCCAAATTACGCCTAACTTATCTTTAAACACTTCTGTAATGATGTTGATTTTTAGTGCATCAAAATTATCACTATGAATATGCTTTTTCTTGACATAGGTTCCACTCACTTCATCATATTCCATAAAAAACAAACCTTTTCTAGTACCACCAAGCATGTGTTTGTTAGGATCAATACAGAGCGTATTAAAACGTTCTGTTGAAACTTTTCTCAGTGTTGACCTTTCTTCATTAAAAAGATGCACGCCGTGAGGGCCACAAAAAAAGACACCTTCTTCAGATTCCTTAATATCTTTTACCGGTGGAATTTTTACTTTTGAGATTTCTTTGAAAGTATAAGAAGGTTGATTGTTGGAAGGTTTAATAGCGATTTGTAATCCCTTTTTCGTTCCTACCCATAAGTTCCCATTTCTATCATTGAAAAGTTTAGCTACGTGATTGGATAAGATACTTTTAGAATTGTGATGATTGGCGTAATATTTTTTAGCCTTGAATTTATCTTTAGTCAATTCCTCTGTTGGAATGCAGTTGAGACCTTTTGTAGTTCCTACCCATAAGTTACCGTCCTCATCCAATGCTAACGAATGAACATTGTTAGAGCTAAGTATTTTTGATCCTTCTGTATTTCGAAAAGAAGTCATTTCACCTGTCTCCAAATTAAAACGGCAAATCCCGGAATTCAGTAATCCAATCCATAAATTATTGTATTGATCTTCTTGAAAACAACTAATGATATTGGAAGTCAATTGATGGGTGTCCATACTATAGTTTGTGAAACTGTAACCGTCAAATCTACTGATTCCGGCGTTGGTTCCAAACCACATCAGACCCTTGCTGTCTTGATAAATACTCGTAATATCATTTTGTACTAAACCGTTTTTTGTAGAGTACAATTGTATGTCAAAGACGATCTCATTTTCCTGAGCAAAAGATAAATGCGAGAAAAATGAAAGTAGTAATAGGGTAATTTTAGCAATTATAGTCCTGTTGATGACGGAGTAGTTGTTTTTCATAAATTCATTTCATTAATGTGGATAGAGTATCTAAAAAATCTTCTCAAAAGCATTGTTTATAGCCCTTTTGAAGTGTTAGTGAACGAATCACTCATTCATGTGGTGTAATTATTTACAAGGGTGAAATTAGTATTATTTATCCCTATTTTTCGCTCAATAGGGTACTTTTTTAAAATAACACCCGTTAATCAGCACTAAAATCAAGTGGTTCTATTTTCAAGGGTAGTCGTATTTAGTTTAAAAAATGATTCTTACACAAAAATAAGGTTTATGTATTAATATTATCTATTGATGTAATGAATCCATAGGTTGTTAAAGGATAATATTTACTAAAAACTACCATCGTATGGATTGATATTCCCAAAAGGTCAATCTCTCATTAAAACCACTTGTTTTTCGATCGGTAAATTATTACCCCAATTGATTTACTAAAATTCTCTAGCCTTCCCATCGTATCAATCTACATTTGTTTCAAGCAATACGGAAATACTTTTCTGTTTGCTTTTTGAAATCAAATCTAAGAGTCGTGGACTTAAGTACAAGAACAAATGAAAATGATGTCTTTTTTAATGAAAAATTAAGAATGATGAATGAAGAAAAATAGTTCGTGTTGTGGATCGTAAAGTGTTTTTTATGGTGGTTCGGCGGACGTTGCTATGCAACGTCCCTACAGCGGTATCCATCATGAAGGATATTCTACCAAAAATTGAAAGTAGACTGTAGAGATGTTGTATTACAACGTCCACTGAACCACAACAAGAGCCATTTCATTCTTGATTTTTAAAATATCTCATTTCTTTTGCCTCAGTACTCCTTTAAAAAATAAGATAGTATGAAATTAATGAAAACACTTTCGCTGTCTGTCATGTGTGCATTGGGTGCTTGCCAAATGCAACCAAAACAGCAGGAACTAAAATCAACAGAAAAATTTACGGAAGATTGGGAGTCATTGGCCAAAGTGAATAAATCTCCAGATTGGTTTAGAGATGCTAAGTTTGGAATTTATACACACTGGGGACCAATTTCGGGCGCTTTTGTCAATATGAAGCCAAAACAAAAATTGGCAGGCTGGCATGGTATGATGATGTACGGTAAAAACGGTATTCCAAATTGGAAGTCAGGTGAATTGCCAAAGCATAAAGATGGTACTGTAAATAATGACCCTACAACTAATTATTTACACCACGTAGAGCAATTTGGCGATCCTGCTGAATTCGGCTATAAGTATTTAATTGAAAATTTTAAACCAACAGGTTTTGATCCACAAAAATGGGCTGAATTATTTGAAAAATCAGGAGCAAAATATGCTGGACCAGTAGCAATGCACCATGATAATTTCGCTATGTGGGACAGTAAAGCGACACGTTGGAACTCGGTCAATTATGGAGGGATTGATGTTTCTAAAGAACTAAAATCTGAAGTAGAGAAAAGAGGGATGAAGTTTATCGCTTCTTTCCACCATGCCTTTACTTGGAAATATTTTGCACCTGCACATGAATACGGTGGTGTAGATCCAGAAGACTACGATTTATACACTGATCCACATGATTTCTATAACAATGAACCTACAGAAAGATTCTATAAAGAATGGTGGGCGAAGTTGAAAGAATATATCGACAACTATCAACCTGATATCATTTGGTTTGACTGGTGGTTGGAAAATATGAACGAAGAGAGTAGAAAGAAATTCTTGGCGTATTACTACAACAAAGGTGAGGAGTGGAACAAAGAAGTTGCCGTACTTTTCAAAGAAGAAACTTTCCCGGAAATTTCAGCAATCCGTGATTACGAAAGAGGAAGACCTAACCAGCCAAAACAAGATGCTTGGATTACAGATACTTCTCCAGGAACATGGTTCTATAGATCAAATGCAAAATTCGTTTCATCAGATGAACTTGTTGATATTTTGATTGATATCGTAGCCAAAAATGGTAACATGTTATTGAATGTTCCTCCAAATCCTGATGGTACAATTCCAGTTGAGATGGAAAACCTTTTAGTTGATATGGGTGAATGGTTAGCGGTAAATGGTGATGCGATCTATGGAACTAGACCTTGGACTATTTTTGGTGAAGGCCCAACAAGACTTCCTGCCGGTGGTCACAAGATTGAAAGAAAGAAAATCAGATACAAAGAAACGGATATTCGTTTCACGAAAAAGAGCAACAGTGAATTCTATGCTTTAGTAATGGATACTCCAAAAGGTGATATCAAAATCAAGTCATTAAGTACAGCAATCGGACTTTTAAATAACAAGATTGAGAAAGTAACGCTTTTAGGAAGTGATGAGGAATTGCAATGGGAGAGAACGGATGAAGGTTTAATCATCAAACGTCCTAAATCATTCCCAACAGAATTTGCACATGCATTCAGAATCTTAAGTGAAGGTTACAGAGAAACTGAACTTGGAGGAGAATTCGAGCAAACATTATAACCGTTGAGGTTGCACCATGTGTCTACTCACCGTATGCATTTATCCACAAATTGTGTCTATCCATATTTCGAATTGGGTAGACACATGGTTTCCTCAGCGTAACTGATCTAAATATGATATGAAATGAAGTACACTATGATCAAAGCCCTAGCAATTAGCTTAATATTTTTTGTTATTTACAGTTTTTCAATGATTCAATCTCATTCTGAAAAACCGCAACATTACGCCTATGATACAAATTGGGAATCCGTACAAAGTTATGAGGTTCCGCAGTGGTTTAAAGATGCGAAGTTGGGGATTTTTGTAGAATGGGGTATTTTTAATGTACCAAAAATCAAAACTCCTTTTTATGCCCGATGGATGGATTTTGATAGTGTACAATACAACGCAAATGGTAAAGTAATCAACAGAGGCCCTCATCCTTTACATGATTTTCATAAAGCAAATTATGGAGCCACAGTACGATACGAGGATTTTATACCTCAGTATACCGCCCTGTCTTTTAATGCAGATGAATGGGCTAGTCTTTTCAAAAAATCTGGTGCTAAATATATTATCTCAGTCGCAGAACATCATGATGGTTTTGCGATGTACAATTCAAATCACACCACTTTTAATAGTGTCAATCAAGGTCCGAAAAGAGACCTTACTAAAGAATTAATGCAAGCCTCTAAAAAGCAGAACTTAAAAGTAGGCTTGTCTTCTCACTTTGCTTACAATTGGAATTTTTACAGCTCAAAATCAGACATTCAAAAGGCGAATAGAATATTGGATTTGGCTTCTCAATTTCCAACACAACCTGTTAGTCAGACTTTTATTGATCATTGGTGGAATAGAACCATTGATATTATAGATCAATATGAACCTGATTTGATGTGGTTTGACTTCTTTATGAATAAAAATGAATTCAAGCCTTATCATGAAAGATTGGCTTTGTATTATTATAACAAAGGCATCGACTGGGAAAAAGGAGTCGTGTTGCAATCCCAAGATAAATACAGCAATGCTCTTCCAAAAGGCACAAATGTGATGAATTTCAATTACTCAAAAGTAAAAGAAATCAAGGAGGAAAAGTGGCAAGCGAATATTCAACTCGCTAAATTTTCAAATTACACGACGGGTGAAGTAAAAAACAAGAAAACACGAAGAGTCATCGAAGACTTTATTGATATCATCAGTAAAAATGGGAACGTACTTTTACATATTTATCCTAATGCTGACGGTACCATTCCTGAAGCTCAAAAAGAGATTTTAGAAAATGTGGGGGAGTGGGTAAATATCAATCAGGATGCAATTTTTGGGGCTTCCACTTGGATCACTTATGGCAAAGGGTCATTGACCACTTACAAAGGTTCTTTCTCAAAACAATTCAAACTCAATTACTCTACACAAGACAATTACCGTTTTACCAAAAACAATGGCAAGTTGTATGTCTTTTTGATGAGTAATTCAGAGGATGGAGTGCTTGAGGTCGCTGATTTGGCCAATACAGATGCTCAATATAATATCCGACAGATAAACTTGTTAGGTAGTGAAGAGAAAGTTGAATGGAAACAGTCGGAGCAAGGGCTTTCAGTATTTATCTCGAAAAACAGACCTAGTAAATATGCTCGTGTTTTTGAAATCGAATTTGAAAACAAAATCCTATAAATAGAATTAACTGAAATGAAATTACGCTTTATTACCCTATTTTTTCTGTTCATTACACAACTCGGTTTTGCTCAGAAAAAACGTTTTACCCTTACTCAGAAAGAGTGGGGCAAAGACGGTACAGAGAAGATATTTTTATTGGATATTAAAAATCCAAACGGCATGCACATTCAGCTTACCAACTATGGAGCTATTTTAGTAAAAGCTGAAGTGCCTGATCGAAATCAAAAAATGGAAGATGTTGTATTAGGTTTTGACAATCTAGCCCAATACCAAAAGCCTAACCCTCTTTTTGGAGCAACCGTTGGTCGTTTTGCCAACCGTATTAGAAATGGTGAATTTGAAATAGAGGGTGTGAAATACCAATTGAATACTAAAGGGGAAAAACACGCCATTCATGGTGGTGGTGAGTTTAGTAGTGCAGTTTGGAAAGTAGAAAGCACCTTCAAAGATAAACATAAAGCAGGAGTTATATTTTTCTATTTTTCGAAAGATGGCTCCAATGGTTTTCCTGGTAATGTACAATCCAAGGTGACTTATACTTTGACAGATAAAAATGAAATAAAAATTGACTTTGAAGCTACTACTGACAAGGATACACACATCAGTATGACCAATCATTCTTATTTTAATTTAAATGGAATGAAGAATACGATTCTGGATCAAAAAATTAAAATTGATGCCAATTCAATCACTGCAATTGATAAAGATATTGTACCTACAGGTCAACTAGAAGATATTCGGAATACAGAAAAGGATTTGACTGTTCAAAAAGCAATTGGAGAGAATATCTTCAAACTGAGTAATAACGGCTATCATTTCTGTTATGTTTTCAATAAAGAAAACGGAAAAGCAAAAAAGGTCATAGAGATTGTGGATCCTACTTCAGGAAGAACTTTGAATGTTATTACAACTCAACCTTCAGTACAATTTTATACAGGTAACTCTTTAGATGGAAAGTTTGTTGGAAAGGAAGGTAAAGCTTATGGAAAACATATTGCTTTCTGCTTGGAAACACAACACCTACCTGATACACCAAACCACCCTAATTTCCCTTCTTCATTAGTGAAAGCGGGTGAAACCTACAAGGAAACAGTGATCTATCAGTTCGGCATAGATCAAAAATTGAATAATTAATGATTGAGATGATGAATTCATTTTTTTAATCTGTATTTTAGACTTCTTAACGAAAAGACTTACAGGGTATTTTTACTAAGAATTAGGGGTAAATAACAATTATTGGTTCTTATTCAATGTCTACTAATTACATGATAAAGAAGTGAATAGATAATTTTGATCATTCTCAAACATGAAATGAATGTATACTTATTAAGCATGAAATTTAAAACTACTTTTTTATTAGCAAGCGTACTCATGATTTGCATTTCATCTGTATATGCAAACATTACTGCTCCACTTTTATCACTTTCTTCTGCTAGCAATTTAGTTCCTAATCACCAATTCAAAGACGGTGATGGAAATCCTTCTTTAGAAGAATGGTCGAATACAGTGGCTACATCTCCTAACAGTATTACCGCTGTAGCAGGAACAGGAGACAATCATCAAATTCTAATTTCTAAGACTGATGTTTCTGGAAATTGGAATACTCTTAAAATGGGGTTAAGTTGGCAAGATATTGACCTAAGTACTCAAGAAGGGAATGCCAAATTCATTTTATCTGGAAAAGTTAAAGCATCAAATGATGATGGTGTGAAATTCAGATTTTATTTCCGTTATAGAACAAAAGACGGAGATGGTCAAACTGTTAACAATAACGTTTACTCAGATGTTTTTGAGCTTACGAGTTCAGAACAAGAATTTATTGTTCCGATTGAAGTCCCTAATGATGCTTTCCAATGGAACCTTGATATTCAGTTTGGTGGTAGTAAAAGTGGTGCGGTTGCCGATATCTATTTTTACGAACCTTCATTGACGTTAGATACTGATGAGGAAGAAAAACCACAAGAGCCAAGTGATCCAGATAATCTTATTCCAGATGATAAATTTGCAGACGCTTTAGGAACCCCAACATTGGCCGTTTGGTCCAATACAGTGGCTACAGCTCCTAACACTATTCAAGCAATTGAAGGCACAACCAACTATAATAAAGTACTGATCAATAAAGTGGATGCAATAACAGGAAACTGGAGTACACTAGTGATGGCTTTACCTTGGCAAAACATTAGCTTACCCCAAGAGACTGAAAATGTAGCCTTTGAGTTATCTGCCAAAGTAACAGCATCCAATGATGATGGAGTCAAATTCAGGTTCAACTTCAGATACAGAACTCCTGATGGTGAGGGAGGTTTTACAAACCATGATGTCAATTCTAATCAATTCACATTGACATCAACTGAAAAAACATTTTTAACCTCTTTTGAAATTCCAAAAGATGCCTACCAATGGAATGTGGCAGTTCAATTTGGAGGAGTTGACAGTGGTGCTCCAGGAGAAATTACTTTTTCTCATCCATTGTTGAAAATTGTAGAAGCAAGTGGTCCTACAGATGAGGAATTAGTTGCTTCAGCAAAAGAAAATCTAGCCATCACTTATGCAACTGGTGAAGATGCTACCACTGTCACTCAAGATATCACACTTCCAACAGTCGGAGAAAATGAAGTAGCTGTAAGTTGGTCTTCTTCTAATACAGATGTCATTTCAAATGCAGGTGTTGTGACGCAACAGGAGGCAGATACTGACGTAGTATTGACAGCTACTTTGACTAAAAATGATGCTTCTGATACAAAAGAATTTACAGTTAAAGTACTAGCGAAAGAACCGACTGATGAAGAGTTAGTAGCTTTGGCAAAGGAAAATCTAATGATTACTTATGCTGCTGGAGAAGATGAAACAATGGTTACTCAAAATTTAACTTTGCCAACTTCAGCAGAAAATGATGTGGTAGTCAATTGGTCTTCTTCACATTCAGATGTTATTTCTGATGCAGGAGTTGTAACTCAGCAACAAGAAGATACAGATGTAGTTTTAACGGCCACATTATCAAAAAATGCTGCTTCAGCAACCAAAGAATTTACAGTTAAAGTGATTGCTAGAGCACCTACAGATGAGGAATTGGTTGCTTTAGCGAAAGAAAACTTGTCTATTATTTATACTGATGATGAAGGAGCAAATACTGTGACGCAAAATATCACCCTTGAAACAACAGCAGAAAATGATGTAGTGGTCAACTGGTCATCTTCTAATGCAGGAGTGGTATCGAATATAGGAGTTGTAACTCGTCAAATTGATGATACAGATGTGGTATTAACAGCTACTTTGTCAAAAAATGCAGCATCGGTTACAAAAGAATTTACAATTACGGTTTTAGGAGAGGGGACACCTCCACCAACTGATGAGGAGCTAGTAGCATTAGCAAAAGAGAATTTGGAAATCACTTATGCAACAGGTGAAGATGCTATGACAGTTACTCAAGATATTATCTTACCGACTTCAGGAGAGAATGGTGTGATTGTGAGTTGGGAATCTTCAAATTCTTCTGTAATTACAGCATCAGGCGAAGTGACACGTTTGGAAGTGGATTCTGATGTGGTGATGACTGCTACATTAACAAAAAATGATGCATCGGATACAAAAGAATTTAATATCAAAGTATTATTGGAAGTTCGAGAACCTACCGAAGAAGAACTTTTACAAGAAGCAGTTGAAGCTTTAGAGATCGTATTTGAAGAAGGGGATGATGCTGATAATGTTTCACAAAATATTACTTTACCAACAGGTGGTTTACATAATTCAGTGATTACTTGGGATGCAAGTGCACATGCTAATATTTCAGATAACGGAGAAGTTACAATTACTGATGATGCAGTTTCAGCTTCTGTAGTTGCAACTTTAACTTTAGGAGAATCATCAGCAACAAAATCTTTTACTTTATCGACTGTACCTACTCCAGATGAAGAAATCGTTGAAAAAGTATCAGACCGTTTAGCGATAGAATTTGCTGATGGAGATAATGCAATGGAGGTTACGCAATCTATGACATTACCTACAGAAGATACAGAATATCAAGATATAGTGATCGAATGGGCCTCTAGTAATGATGCTGTAGTTACTTCTACAGGAATAGTTACAGTGCCAGTGGAAGTAACAGAGGTTACATTAACAGCAACAATCACTTTAAATGATGCGGTATCAACTAAGGATTTTGTGGTGACGGTGCTGAACGATGAAGAAGCATTGTTGCAAGAAGCTTTTGATGCATTGGAAATTGAATTTGCAGAAGGTGATAATGCTGAAAGTGTGACTACTGATATCATTTTAGCAACAACCGGAATGTATAATACATCAGTGGTTTGGGTATCTGATAGAACTACAATTAATAGTGAAGGTAAAGTAACGAGAACTTTCAGAGATATCACTACAAATCTTACTGCAACGCTTCAACTTGGAGATTTCACACTAATCAAGGAGTTTGAAGTGGTTGTAAAAGCGGAAGAGCAAGTCACTTCAATTGATAAAGACAAAGCTATTTTATCGCTTTATCCTAATCCAACATTTGGAGCTGTAAGTGTAGAATCATCACAACCTATCCAATTGATCGAAGTTTATAACTTGATAGGAATAAATGTTAAAACTGTTGAATTAAGTCAACATTCTATGAAGACAACGCTTGAACTAGACGATCTTCCAAAAGGTCAATACATTTTAAGAGTAAATAATCAACCTATAAAATTTATAAAGAAATAGGGGGTAATTAAAATAGGAGAGACGGTAAACAGCCTGAGTGATTGATTTCATTCAGGCTGTTTTTTTGAGTTGAACTTTTTGGATAACAAATGGCTGTATAATGTGGATCTTGAGGGTGTTACAATACAAAAACCCTAAAGTAATGTATACTTAAAAGATCATTACAGAATACTTACCTTTTGATGTTGTAATCAGACAATCTTTTAGTAGTATTCCTTTCGGCCTTGAAGGGAAAAACGTTAAGAATTTCATGGAGTGAGCCGTTAAAAATGATTTTGTTGTTTGAGCTTTAGCGAGTTTAAAATCATTTAGGAGAGAGGAGTGGAATTTAGCTTTTGCGTTCAAAGCCTGGCTTTTTTTGCTTCGTTTTTTCAGCAATGGAAAAAATTAAGAAGAAGGAAGCTTGGAAGGAACACCTTTATAGCCTTTAGAAACGTCAATTAATGTTTAACGACGGTTTGTTTACATTGAAAAAGAAAAGCCTTAGGAAATCATCCTAAGGCTTTACACACACTATTTAAATTATTTTTAGCTACAGAGTATTTCTATGAACGTTAGTGAAAAAGGTCTTATAAATCTTTTTGATCCGCTTTGGTCTCCACGGTAATAACTGCTTTTTTCAAACCTTTGCCTGAAGCTGAAATTGTAATTGTACCACCATCACCTTGGTTGGCTCTTGCAATTACTAACGCCATTCCATTAAAGAATTTCAGTTTCTTACTGTTAGGTAAAACCAAAGAAGAAGGATCTCCGTTTCCAGTGGCTTCAAAAGTACCATCACCATTTACAGCAAATTGGATTTGGCCATTGAATGTTGCACAAAAATTGCCGTCAGCATCCAATGCCCTTGCTGTTACAAAAACAAGATCTTCACCATCTTCAGATGAAATAACTTTACGGTCTGCTGTTAGCTCGATTGATTTTGCTTTCGAAGTTGTTTTGATGATTTCTTCACCTACAATTTGACCATTGATGTAGGCTACAGCCTTCAATTCTCCTTTTTCATAAGGCACATCCCATCTCAATCGGTAAGGTGACGGGAAGTCTGTTGGACCTTCATAATACATGAATTTTACTGGGACAATTCCTTTATCTACTCCTTTGATTTTCTTTCCTAAACTTTTCCCATTTAAAAAAAGCTCTACAGCTTCAGCATTGGTATAAGCAAACACCGGAATTTCTTGTCCTTCAAAACCTTTCCAATTCCAATGAGGAAGAAGGTGAACCATTGGCGTTTCAGTCCATTGACTTTGATATAAATAGAAACGGTCTTTCTTGAAACCACATAGATCAACAGGACCAAAGAAAGAAGATTTGTTAGGCCAGTCATCATTCCAATAGCCGTTTGTGGAATTGTCTCTACCACCATAAGGAGTTGGTTCGCCCAAGTAGTCAAAGCCAGTCCACATAAACTCACCTAAAATGCTTGGATTTTCTTCTAAAAACTTAAATTCCATATCAGGAGGGTAAGACCAAATTGGGCCAATGATGTCATAACCTGTCACCTGATGATCCGTATTTTTTTCATATTTTTCTAAAAACGGAGCATGGTAAACACCTCTAGAGCTTGTGATCGATTCTGTCTCCGAACCGTATACAATCCAATCCGGATAGTTCTTTTTGATCTCAGCATACTTCGCCGCTTTGTAGTTAAAACCAACAATATCTACATGATGTGCTAGCTTGTTTTTGATTGAATTTTCATATTGATTGAAGCCAGCTGTGTTAGGTCTTGAAGGATCTTCCTCGTGACAAATTTCCCCTAACTTTTGTGCTACTTTCCAACCGTCTTTTACTTTCTGCTCTCTGATTTCATTTCCAATACTCCACATAATGATAGAAGGGTGGTTTCGGTCTCTACGAATCATATCTCTCAAATCACGCTCGTGCCATTCCTTAAAAACAGTATGATAACCATTTTCAATTTTTTGGATTCCCCATTCATCAAAAGCCTCATCCAATACCAGAATACCCATTTTATCACAAGCTTCCAACTGTTCTCTACTTGGAGGATTGTGTGAAGTCCTGATTGCATTCACACCCATTTCTTTCATAATCTCCAACTGACGTTCTGTTGCTCTTTTGTTGACTGCAGTACCCAAAGGACCTAAATCATGGTGAAGACAAACACCTTTCATCTCCGTTCTTTTTCCATTTAAGAAGAAACCATCATTGGGTGTGAATTTGATATCACGAACTCCAAATTTTGTAATGTAATGATCCAATACATTTCCATCTACATCTTTCAATTCAGTCACTAATTGATACAAATGAGGCTCTTCTAGTGTCCACAACTGAGGGTGAATCAAATTAAAAGACTGTTCATTGATAATCGTTTTACTGCCTTCCGCAATCGTTTTTTGATTCAAAATCTTTACCGTTTCTCCTTGTTCATTTTGTATTTGTTGAGCAATTGAAACAACCTTATCCGTTTCCGCATAGTTTTGAATTTCCAATTTGATATCAACAGTAGCTACTTTAGAAGATACGTTATTGGCTTTTACAAAAGTACCCCAATGAGCGATTCTAATATCTTCATGAACATTCAACCATACTTTTCTATAAATACCAGCACCAGGATACCATCTTGAAGAAAGGTCTTCAGGCTTTGCTTTTACAGCGATAATATTTTCCCCTTCTTGTTTTAAATAAGGTGTCATGTCATACTCAAAACCTAAATAACCAAAAGGCCTTTTTCCTAAGTAATGACCGTTTATCCAGACCTCAGAGTTTTTCATTACACCTTCAAACTCTACCGCTATATTTTTACCTTTTTGAGTATTTGTTAGCGTAAAACTTTTTCTATACCAACCTTCTCCATGAAAAGGTAATCCACCACAACGAGCATTATATTCTACCGAGAACGGACCTTCAATGGCCCAATCATGAGGGATCTGAACCGTTCTCCATTTCGAATCATCGAGTGTAGGTGATTGCCCTTCCTTTACTTCACCTTTATAAAACTTCCAATCTTTATTGAAGTCAGTATGTCCTGTAGACTGCCCGAAAACCGTGGTGGAGCAGAATAGCAAAACAAAGAAATTAATTAAGTAATATTTCATCTTTATTCATTTAATGATAATGTGAACATCGTTTCTATTGATTCATAAGCAATTTAATTAGTTCGGTTATGTGTAATCATGTAGGATTAATTAGAAAAAAATACCCCCCTTTTATCCTTACTATTATTAGGTTTTTAAAAGGTGAAAACGCTATTTTATTTTTAAATGATAATTAAAATGAACCATGTAATAACCCATTAGATCGTTGTGGACGATAAGGTCATAAATGTCAATTAGTAGTAATTATCCTGCATAATAGGAGGGGATTTTCGGCAATTAGGATTAACGGCCTATGACTACCTAAATATTCTCTTAGCTTTGGAACAAATCGAATTTATAAATGCAGTTGAAATGAAATTATTATATCCATTTTTTTTAAGCTCGATACTATTACTTTTTATATCGTGTAATAAAAAAGAAGAGAAAAAGACATTTGAAAAACCTAATATTATTTGGGTGATGCTGGAAGATATTTCACATGACTTTGAATGTTATGGAATGCCTGCAGTGAAAACACCAACTTTTAATGCATTAGCAGAGGAAGGTACAATTTATTATAACTGTTTTGGAACGGCATCCATTTGTTCTACCAACAGATCAGCAATGATGGTGGGTGCACACCAAAGGTTGACCAACACGCATCATCATAGAAGTAACAGAGATGAACCTTTGTCAGCACCATTCAAACCTTTTACTTATCAGTTGAAAAAACAAGGGTATACTACTATTCTTGGACACACCAATGTAAGAGGAAAAGGACGAAAGATTGATGTCAACTTCAAGCATAATAAAATAGGAGATTGGGATAAGGATTTTGGATTGTTTGATAAATACGATGAGTTCACGGTAGAAGATCAACCGTTTTTTGCTCAGATACAATTGAACGTTACACATAGAGGAGATTGGTGGGATCAAGTAAGAGAAGAATCTGCTCACCCCGTAAATCCGGCAGATGTACAACTGCCACCTGAATACGCAGACCACCCGGCTATTCGTTTGGATTGGGCAAAATATTTGGATCAGGTTGAGTATGCAGATGCTGAAATGCAGATGTTGATCGATGAATTAAAAGAGAAAGGTATTTACGATAATACAGTCATTATTGTAATTGGAGATAACGGTCGATGTAATATCAAAGGCAAAGGGTATTTGTTTGATTCGGGATCAAGAATTCCATTGATCATCAAATGGCCAGAAGGATATGAGCATGATGAGGAATCACGTCAGATCATTGCAAGTACAGATATTACAGCGACGATCTTGGATATTGCAGGCGTTGAACTACCAGACTATCTCACGGGACAATCATTTATTGATGAGAATTTTGATAGAAAAAACGTGTATTCTTTCAGAGGTTTATGGGACGAAATACCGGAGCAATCGTGTTCTATTTCAAACGAAGAATTCAGATACATCAGAAATGATAGACCTGATATTCCTTACGATGCTCACCAAGGTTACTTGGAATGGTACCGTCCAGCAGTGCATGTGATGAGAGCATTGAATGAAAAAGGAGAATTAAATGATATTCAGCAAAAGTGGTTTTCAGCATCAAAACCCAATGAAGAACTTTACAATATCAAAAATGATCCTTTTGAAGTACACAACTTGGCGAACAATCCAGAATACCGAGATGTATTGAAGAAGATGAGAAAAGAAGCTTTGGCAGAAGACAAAAGAATGACGCCAGTTTCTAGCTTCTTTGACCCTAAGCCAGTTCCAGGTTTAGCACCTATTGAATTCATAAAAGAGTACCATACCGAAGCTTACAATAAAATGCTTGCAGGTGAGGAAATCGGTCATAGTAAATACATGAAATTATATAAAAAGCACTTAAAAGAACAGAACGAAAAATCGAGATAATAAACAGACTACATTTACACACTTTCACCTATGCTTTTGTCATCATTAAAAAAACAAATATTAGACGATCTAGTGTGACTACTTGACATAGCATATCAACTTACCAAAAGGCCTTAATATTTAAGGTCTTTTTTTATGGCTTTTACATTGTAAACTAAATTATTGTGAATTATTATTCATTCTTTATGAATGGTAGATGGTTATATATTATCTACACAACTACATTTTAGGAGATTATTATAAGATCTTTGTCTTTTGATTTGTAATCAGATAATCATTTAGGCGAAAGGAATGTAATTTAGCTTTTGCGTTGAAAGCCTAGATTTTTTGCTTCATTTTTCATCAATGGAAAAATGAAGAAGAAGGTAGCTTGAAAGTAGATCCTATAATTGCTTGTAGAAAGACAAAGGTTTTTTATAATAATCTTCTATATATTAATGCGTATTGAATGTATTCAAACTAAATCAAGAAAAATGAATTGATTTGATTAATAGTCTTTTTGTTATGATTTGGTTGGTTATATATATGTTAGAAATGAAACATTATGGACTTAAACTAAGTATATATATTCAGAAGTTAGATGAATGCACTTTTAGAAAAGTGATATAAAGAATTGAGAGAGTTAAGTTCATGAAACACCTCGTTGGTATTGTCAGCGAGGTGTTTTTTTATGCTTAGAGATAACCTTTTTCTTTTCTACCTTTATTCTAGTGCTTAACTTTAGCTACTTTTTGAAATCTCAAGACAAACAAATGGACACTAAGAAATTAAGAATAGGCATTATCAATGTCTCTGATAGAGCAAGTAGGGGAGAATATGAGGACTTGCCAGGAAAAGAGGTTAGAAGATTAATGAATCTTTGGCTTTCAACTCCTTGGGAAGAAGTTTATGCTGTTGTACCTGATGAGCAAGATTTATTAGAGAAAGAAATGAAAAGCATGGCAGACGATAAAGGCTGTAGTTTAATTGTGACTACGGGTGGAACTGGTCCTGCTGTTAGAGATGTTACGCCAGAAGCTACTGAAGCAGTTTGTGAAAAAATGCTTCCTGGGTTTGGAGAATTAATGAGACAGATGAGTTTGAAATATGTGCCAACTGCTATTCTTTCACGCCAAACAGCGGGTACACGTGGTAGTGCTCTTATTGTGAATTTACCAGGTAAACCGAAATCAATTAAAGAATGCCTTGAGGTTGTTTTCCCAGCCATTCCTTATTGTATCGATTTAATTGAAGGAGCTTATATAGAAACAAATGAGGAGGAAATGAAAGTATTTCGACCAAAACAGAAATAATTGAAACTCCTTTATATGAATAGCACAAGTTTCTGAATTACATAAACTTGTGCTATTTTTTTTGATTTATTTTTTCAAATCCTCTACTAATGGAGCTAATTTCTCAATGGTCACATGTTCCATAATAACTACTTTATACCAAGAAGGATTATGATGAACATCAGGAACTAATCCGTATTTAGCCGCTATTTCAGGAGCAATGCCTTTGGCCTTCATTGTGATGATATTAGAATCTTGACTTCTAAAATACTGAATGCCAATTTCATCTAATTTATGGGTAAACCAGTCGCCTCTTTTACTGAGAATATATATTTTTTCTCGCATTCCATAAGGCCCATAAGTCAATAGAATCATCCAAATGGCAATTGCATTGGCACCTGATCGGCTTCCGATCATTGTGAAATCATCACCTTGCACATAATCGGCTTTTGTGTTGCCATATTTAATCCAACCTTTGCGAACTAAAAACAATCCAGTACCATAAGGAGCTTGAAGCATTTTGTGTGCATCTAACGTTACAGAGGAAATATCTTCATTTCTGAAGTCTAGAGAATGATTCTTATGAGAAAAAGGAAAAAAGAAACCTCCATAAGCTCCATCGATATGAAGTTTGAAAGGAAGTTTTTGTTCTTTCAAAAGATCAGTATAAACCGACACATCATCAACCGAACCAAACATGGTGGTCATCATATTGGCGATAACGATAAAATACTTCTTGCCCTCAGCTAATGCTTGTTCAATCTTTTGACGTAACGAATCTTTTTGTAAAGCTCTATCATTTTCTGACACTTCAATTCTATAATAGGAGAGTGATAAAATGTTAGAAGCTTTAGCCATAGAGTAATGACTATCTTGAGAAGCAATGATGGCAATTTCATCATTTCCAGCGTTGTACTCTTCTTTAAAATAGTTTCTGTAAATCCATATAGCTTGCATATTGGCTTCTGTTCCGCCGGCAGCTACATAGCCATCAATACTTTTGGGCTGCCCCTTTAAAATATCAACACCGCAGATCTCAATTAGTTCTCTTTCAATATCTTGAGTTCCTTTGAAAAAGCTTTCACTTTCTCCTTGAGTATGGCATCCAATATGATTAGGATTGTGTAAGAGAGAGGTGATGAATGGAGCTTCTTTAAGAAAAGGAGCATCTTCTGGAAATACTTTACTATCAAGGTGAGAACCTGGTACACCCAATGAGTTATTGCCAAAATAATCTCTATTCTCTTTTAAAGCATCAAACACTCTTTGTCTGATTTCTTCTTTGGTTTTCTTTTCCCAAATATGCATTTCGATGGTTAGTAATTTAGTGGAATGCAAAAATAAGAAAAAAATGCAGCAGTTAAATATTTAATGAAAGAAGAGGAAGGTGATATTTAATGCAAAGAAATTAGCAATACGTTTCACCTTCCTCTTCATCTTTTAAGAATTATTTTATCCCATTGTTACGATGACTTCGTGCGTGCCTTTTCCTAGAATTGGAATTAAGTTACCTTCTATTTTATCACCATTCACAAAAATTTCAGCAATTCCTTTACAGACATTGTTTAGGTTTTGAATGGTAATATTGTAAGTGCCACCTCTAAACTTACGAGTTACCGTATATCCTTTCCATTCTTTCGGAATACAAGGATTTATTAAAAGACCGTTGTATTCAGGTTGAATACCTAAAATATAATGCATCAACGTGTAGAAGTTCCATGCAGCCGTTCCAGAAAGCCAACTGTTTTTCCCTTCTCCAGGAATAAATGCATCTTTTCCGGCTATCATTTGACAATACACATAAGGCTCAACTTTATGTAATTGTTGAATATCTTCTAAGTAAGATGGACATATTTTCTTGAAGTAATCAAATGCTTGGTCACCTCTTCCTAATTTTGTTTCACCGATGATAATCCAAGGATTATTGTGACAGAATATACCTGCATTTTCTTTGTATCCTTTAGGGTAAGTAGAAATCTCACCATATTCGATTTTGTATTCTGTAAATGCAGGGTTGTTTAATACTATGCCATAGGGTGTATCTAATCTTTCTTTTACACTATCAAGTGCTTTTTCCACCATACCTTCTTCCAAACCAATTTCGGCCATTGAACACCATCCTTGAGACTCAATAAAGATTTTCCCTTCTTCATTTTCCTCAGAACCGACTTTGTTACCATAGAAGTCATAGGCACGTAAGAACCATTCTCCATCCCAACCTTTTGTTTTTACTGCTTCTTTCATGGCATTCACAAAAGTAACGGCTCTTTCAGCTTCTTCTGATTTTCCTAATTCATGACATAATTGTATGTATTCTGTTCCATAGACCACAAATAAACCCGCTATCATTACTGATTCGGCTTTAGAACCTTCAGTATTATTTTCGGTAGTTTGAAATGATTCATTGGGATCAGATGAAAAACAATTTAGATTGAGGCAATCATTCCAATCGGCTCTACCAATTAATGGTAATCCATTAGGACCTAAATTATTGATAACGTGATTAAACGATATGGTGAGATGATCAAATAACGTTTGTGCTAAACTAGGATCATTATCAAATGGAACCATTTCATCTAAAATAGAAAAATCACCCGTTTCTTTGATATAACTTACTGTTCCAAGAATTAACCACATTGGATCATCATTGAAACCTCCACCAATGGCGTCATTCCCTCTTTTTGTAAGTGGCTGATATTGATGATAACAGCCTCCATCAGGAAATTGTGTTGATGCAATATCAATAATTCGTTCTCTTGCTCTTTCAGGAACTTGATGCACAAACCCAATCAAATCTTGGTTGGAATCTCTAAAGCCCATTCCTCTACCAATTCCCACTTCAAAGAATGAGGCAGATCTCGACATATTAAAAGTGACCATACATTGATATTGATTCCAAATATTGACCATTCGATTGAGGCGGTCATCTTCGTGATCCAAAGAAATAATTGAAAGTAAATCCGTCCAGTACTCAGATAAAGCTTTAAGTGCTTGATCTACCTTTTCAACTGTATTAAATTTTTGGATTAAATCTTTTGCTTTCGTCTTATTGATAATGCCTTTCGATTCCCATTTATCGTCCTCATCGTTCTCAACATATCCCAAAATAAAAATGAGATCTGTACTTTCTCCAGCCTCTAAAGTTATCTCTTTATAATGCGATGCGATAGGAGACCAGCCATGAGCTTCTGAATTTTTAGGAGATCCCTCAATTACTGCTTGAGGGTTTGAAAATTCATTATATAAGCCAATAAATGATTCACGGTCTGTATCATACCCATCTATATCAGCATTCAAATGATAAAAAGCATAGTGATTTCTTCTTTCTTTATATTCTGTTTTATGATATAGAGTAGCTCCGTCTATTTCAACTTCTCCAGTAGATAAGTTTCTTTGAAGATTGTTCTGATCATCTTCTGCATTCCATAAACACCATTCATTATAAGAGAATAACTTGAAAGTTTTTTTAGTGTTGCTCTTGTTAGTTAAGGTCATTTTTTGGATTTCACACCAATGACCTAACGGAACGAAAAATGTAACTTCAGCTTCTAATTCATTTTTACTTCCCTTGATTTTAGTATAACTCAAACCATGTCGGCATTCATACTCGTCAAGAGGTGTTTTAACCGGTTTCCATCCGGGAGACCAAATAGTATCTTCTTCTTTGATATAAAAATAACGACCTCCATTATCCATAGGTACATTATTGTATCTATATCTATTTAATCGTCTAAATTTGGCATCCTTATAAAATGAATAACCGCCAGCAGTATTGGAAACTAAAGAAAAGAAATCTTCATTACCAAGGTAATTAATCCAAGGAAAAGGAGTAGCTGGGTTAGTAATAACATATTCTTTTTGGGTATCATCAAAATAGCCAAATTTATTACTTTTTGCTGTTGTAACTGTCATTTGTATGTCGAAATTTATAATACTTCTTCTAGTACGTCTGCTTGAGAATTATTTTCCTCTAACGAACGTCTTTTGTTTAATTCAATATTGATTCTTTCAAGGAATTTATCATTTAGAGGATACAGGTACATCAACCCCGCAGCCACCACTCCAATGAGTGCAGGCACCCAACTCATTAACATCTTAATACCTGGAATAGCTCCTTCTATGGTAGTGTGATCTAGACCATCATAATGATAAGCACTCAGCACAAAACCGATGATGGCTGCTGCGATACCTCCTCCAAATTTTGTAGCAAAAGAACCTGCGGAATAAACAAGTCCTGTCGCTCTTCTACCATTAGTATACTCTGAATAATCCGCCACATCTCCGAGCATAGCAAAGAAAAGAGTAGGGAATATAGCAGATGCAAACTCAGAAATAATTCCAAGTGTAAAAATGGCAACAATATCTGCAGTTCCACAAAAGAAGAGTAGTGCATTGACGATTGCTGAAAATAATAAAGCGTAGATAAATAACTTTTTCTTTCCAAACTTCTTACCTAATGATGCCGTAATCATTGCTCCACCAATAGACGCGATCGTTAGTGCTATCATATAAGAAGCAGCTAATAATTGATCATTGAGATAATGAGTGAAGTAAATCACCACAATACCTTGTTTGATTGAATTATAGATATTGAATAATAAACCAATGAGTAACAATACAAACCAAGGTCTATTATTTAGTAAATCTTTGAAATCTGTTCCTAAATCTGTCTTTTGTCTTTTTGGAGGAGCAATACGTTCCTTGGTAGTATAAAAAGTAATAAACATGAACAAAGTCAAGAACACACTCATTACGTAAATGGCTGTACTATATCCCTTTTTCTGATTAATGATCGAGAAACTTTCTTGAGTTAGGTTTTCTTCACCAGTTACTGAAAAAGTGTACTCAAAGTCTGCTTCCATTAAAAAGCTTTTACTTGGTGTAATGCTTTGGTCTTCAAAATTAGCATCTTCCCATTGAAAGGAGGCAATGCCGTTTTTGGTTTTGATGTTAGCATTAGGAACATCATTAGGAGCCGAGACGGTAACAAGGTAACTGTCAGCTGTTATTTGTTCTAATTGTATGCTTGGATTGACATTACCAAATGTTGCAACAAGATAAAGCAAAGCACCTTGAACAATCATTCCACCTGTAAAAGCTCCTACCATTCTATAACTACCTAGTGAAGTTCTTTCTTTATCATTTCCTGTCATTACAGCCATTAAAGCTCCATAGGGGATGTTATTGGCAGTATAAATTAATGTAAAAAGAATATAAGTGGTATATGCATAAATAACCTTGCCTTCATTACTTAAATCAGGCGTTGTGAAAAGTAATGATAGAATAGCACCTAACGGTATTGCTGTCCATAATATCCAAGGTCTAAACTTACCATATTTAGATTTTGTTCTATCACCCACAATTCCCATAAATACGTCACTTAACCCATCACTAGATCTAGCCACCAACATTAAAACCCCCACAACAGCGGGAGCAATTCCAAAGACGTCAGTATAAAATATTAATAAAAATGTTGCCACGCCTCTCCAGGCAATATTAGCAGCACCATCACCTAAAGCATAACCAATTTTTTCCTTTATCGATAAAGGTTGATTGGTTGAATTCACATGTGTATTCATTGGTTTTGTTAGTTTATAGGTTTTTTGAATCTAAGAGATGGAATTTTTTCTGAAGTGAGCCACATGTTATAATAAATTCACCGGCTTCTACTACTGGTTTATTATCTTCTCCTATAAATGATAAGTCGTTTTTATTGATTTTAAACGATACTGTTTTAGATTCTCCAGCTTTCAAATTTATTTTCTCAAATCTTCTTAGTCTTTTTACCGACGGAGAAATTGAAGCTACAATATCAGTCGTGTATAATTGCACGACCTCTTTTCCTTCACGTTGTCCTGTATTTGTGACTTTTATACTTACTTCAAGTTCGTCATCAGTAGATATTTTATCTTTTGAAAGCTTCAAGTCTTCATATTTGAAAGTTGTATAACTTAGACCGAAACCAAATTCATATTGTGCTTTTACTTCATGGTTATTATTAATATTTCCATCATTATGAGCGGTAGAGGATGAGAATTTATGATAATAAGGAAGAAGGTCATTTACAAAACGAGGATAAGTGTAAGGTAATTTACCCGATGGGTTGACTTTTCCATAAAGAATATCCGCTAGAGCATTTCCGCCTTCATTACCAGGAAGGTACAATTGAATGACAGCCTTTAGTTGGTCTTCTATCGATGAGATTACTCTTGGACGTCCCTCATTTAACACTAAGATTACAGGCTTTTTAGTTTTAATCATCGCTTCAGCAAGTTTTAGTTGATTAGCAGATAAGGTTAAATCATCTAAATCACCCGGTTTCTCAGTGTAAGAGTTTTCGCCTAAGCATAATAAGATGTAATCCACATTTTTAGCCAACTTTACAGCCTTATCAATATATACAACTTCATCAACTTTATAATCATTATTTCCTTCTGGATATCTCACGCCTTCTTCAAAAAAGATGTTTGTAGATTGGGCTTTTAATGCTTCTACAATCGTATTGTGATCTGCTGCAAACTTATTTGTTTTTTCACCTTGCCATGTATATGTCCAACCACCATTTAACGCTCGCATTGAATTAGCATTGGGTCCCGTCACTAATATTTTTGCACCTTGTTTTAAGGGCAAAATATTATTTTCATTCTTTAATAAAGTAATTACCTCATGAGCAGATTGACGAGCAATTTGATGATGCTTCTCTCCACCATAATCAGGGTAATTTTTATAATCAGTATATGGATTTTCAAATAAGTTAAGTTCAAACTTTAATTTTAAAATTCGTCTAACAGATGCATCAATACGTTCTTCTGAAATTTGTCCTTCTTTGACTAACTCCACTAAATGCTTACTGAATTCAACATCGTAAGGTACCATTGACATATCAATACCGGCAAGAATGGCTTTTTTTACTGCTTCTTTCTTATTTGCAGCAATATGATGTCTTTCTACTAAATTATTAATATCAAACCAGTCCGTTACAATTACACCTTCAAACCCCAATTCTCCTCTCAGAATATCAGTTAAAAGTTTTTTACTTGCATGTACTGGCACACCGTTTACTTCACCTGAATTGACCATTACACTTTTTGCACCTGCTTGAACTGCAGCTTCAAAAGGAGGGAGGAAGTACTCTCTTAAGAATGTTTCGGGAATCCATGCAGGTGTTCTATCTTTACCACTTCTTGGTGCTCCATAACCAATATAATGTTTCAGACATGAAGCAACATGATTAGGGTTATCGATTGCACCTCCTTCATAACCTTTGACTGATTCTGTTCCCATAATAGACTGTAAATAAGGATCTTCACCATAAGCTTCCCACATTCTTGGCCATCTTGGGTCTATTCCTAAATCCAAGGTTGGGTTGAAAGTCCAAGGAATTCCACAAGCTCTAGTTTCGTAGGCTATTATTTCAGAAGATTTTTTGACAAGTTCTGGATTCCATGATGCAGCCATGCTTATTTCTTGAGGAAACATAGTAGCTCCTGCGCTATACATACCATGAATTGCATCAATTCCATAAAGTACTGGGATTTTTAGACGGGTATCATTTGTTGCAACATCTTGAATTGTTTTGATGACCTTATACCATTCCTCAGGAGTTCTCACTTCTCCAGCGGTATTTAAGATTGATCCTACATGATAATTGATTAGTACATCCTTTAATTTATCATGATCTAATGCCCAAGGCTTATCCATTCGAAAAGGACCTTCACCTTTCGAGACTACTTCTAAAGTAACTTGAGTCATTTGTCCCACTTTTTCCTCCAGGGTCATTTGACGTAGTAACTTTTCTATTTTTTCATTTTCCGGATTGCTACTGTTTCCTTTTACTGAGTAAAGTCCTATACCAATAAGTATAAAAAGAAAGATTGCTGTAATTTTGAGTTTGTGCATGTCTAAAAAGTATAATTATGTTATTCATTTCACCTTTACAATTATACCCTAATAATATATTTAAAGCCTATTTCTCTTTCATCTTAATTCTTCAACTCGTAAAAATGACGTAATGAAATTGAGTTAATGTCGTATTATTTTTAAAGACAGAAAAAACATTTTATTTTCACTTAAAAAAATGTCTGTTGAAGCATTTATTCTCATTTTAAATGCATTATTGATAATTTTAATTTTCTTTATGTGATTTTCTTTCTTTAAATGATAGAATTAGTTTTTAATGAAATATTTTGAAAAATGAATTGATATTAGCTAATTGAATTAGAAAACTACATTACTTATTATGAAATACAAATCTAAAATCAACTATCCATTGGCTGCTTTCACAAATCTGTCAGTGATCATTCCATTCCTTCTTTTTCTGGTAAACGAACAGTGGTTAGGTGCAATTTTATTTGCTCCTGTTGTAGCCTTTGTCATACACTTATTTTCCAATACGTATTATATCGTTCAAAACGAAGTCCTAATCATTAAAAGTGGTTTTTTAGTCAATATTCAAATACCAATAAGTGAGATTACTAAAATCAGAATGACGAACTCATTGTTAAGTTCACCAGCTTTGTCTTTTGATCGGCTAGATATTAGATATACGAAATACAGCAATGTGCTAATTTCACCAGAAAATAAGCATGGATTTATTGAAAATTTGATTCAAATAAATTCAGGAATTGATGTTGACCCTAAAATTATGGTGAAGTAAAATTCTATTAATTGCAAGATCATTTTATAATAGGATAATTCATTGATATATCTGTAGTATTGGAATAATTATAAGTCTTACGTTATATAACTAAAATTAAAGATAGGCTGTTAAAATATGTAAACTTTAATTAATGATTTTATCAAAAAAACATATTTAGAAGGAATTTTAAGCAGCATAATAAAAATTTATTCAAAGTAATAAAAGTCAATATATTATACTTTTCAAGGAGAAATATATACCTAAAAATGGGTATTATTATATAAAATAAATATAATTCCTGTTTAAACAATTGAATTGGCATAAAAATTTCTTACATTTCGAATAGGTTAAAAATTGTTACTTTATCTGGAAAAAAAGACTCTTATTTCCAAACTAATTAAACTCTGTTTTATGAATACACTTCGATATTCTCTCTTATTTATGGTCTTTACCTTCGTAGGCATAACTTCAACTTATGCCCAAGAAGATGATGGTCACTTATCTAAAATCGCTATTGGTCTTTCTGCGGGATCACAAGGCGGTGGTCTTGATGTCTCTAAAAATGTACACCCTAACTTTAACATAAAGTTGGGCTTCAACTATTTTAAGCTAGATGATTTTACTCAAACTCTTACTTTTAGTGGTGAGTCAATGAACACTAACATCAACATTGATTTTACAAATGTTGAATTACTAGTGGAATACATGCCATTTAAAACAAGCAGTTTCAAAATTGTGGGTGGTTTAGCTTATTTAGTAGGAAACAATGTTCAAGCAGTTGGTGAATACGCTGATAACGTTACTTTTGGTGAAGTTACACTTGCTCCTGCTGATATTGGAACTCTTGAAATTAAGTCTGAATGGGCTCAAGTAGCTCCTTACTTTGGTATTGGAGTTGGTCGTGCAGTTCCGAAAAGACGTGTTGGTTTTGGTTTTGATATTGGTGCATATTATGCAGGAAGTCCGAAAACAACAATTACAGGTACTCGTCTTTTAGAAGAGATGAGAACTCAACAAGAAACATTAGAAACAAATTTATCGGGTTATAGCTGGTACCCACGTTTAACGTTACGTTTAGCCGTACGTATTAATTAATTTTTTATCCTTAAAAAGATTACTCTTAAAATGAAAAATAAATATACATATCTATTTTCAGCTTTCGCTCTCATGATTTTAGGTGTATTGACACAATGTAAAGACCCATTAGAAGGTTTTGCAATTGCTGTAAATACATCAGTATTTAATCATGAAGCTAATATTCAATTATTTGACCCACAAGACCAAACAAGGTTAGAGGGTAATCAAGTTTTGAATATTGAAATCCTTGGAAAAGACGCTAGCAAAGTGGTAAACAATGCTGGTGATAAAAAATTCGCAGCACAAGATGGTGTAGTGTCTATTGCATTAAAAGATCAAAACCTAACAGAGCCTGCAGAGTTTGTAGTAAAAGTAAGTGGTGAGGACTATTTGACAACAACAATTCCAGTTACAATTGATCCTGAAGATTCTCTTGTAGATCTTTCTTCATTCTTAGTGAATATGAGTAACCCTCCAGAAGGTGTACAAACTGTTAGTGAAAAAACTTCTTTAAGTCAAGGTAAATTAACGACGTCTTTTACAGTAGAAACTCCAACTACTGAGCCTTCTTGTACAAATGTTACAATTCCAGCCGAAACTTCTTTCATGGATGCTGATGGAAATACATTAACAGGAGGTCAACTTGAAGTTCAAGTAGCTAACTTTGATAGCCGTACTTCTGATGCGATTGAGTCATTCCCAGGTGGTTTTGCTCCAACAGAAGTTGTGGATGAAAATGGAGAAACTCAAGATGATATCTCTTTTATTACAGCTGGATTTGCTTCCATCGATATGTATGTTGGAAACAAAGAAGTTAAAGAATTTTCTGCTCCAGTTGAAATTACAATGCAGGTCAATTCTGATTATGTAAATCCAATTACAGGTGAAGGTCTAAAGGTAGGAGATAAAATTCCGGTATGGTCATATAGTAATGATGATGGTACATGGGAATATCATACAGAAGGTACAGTTTCACAAGGAGAAAATGGTTTAGAAGTAATTTATGAAACTACTCACCTTTCTTGGTACAACTTGGACTTCTATGGTACTCGTTGTAGAACAGGTAGTTCAACTGTAACTGTAAACCTTCCAGGTGTTACTGCAGATGATGGTTATAGACTTTATTCAGATATTGTTTATGCTGGTACAAGTCAACCAATCACAAGCTGGTCAGGTAAAACGACAACATGGTACGATGGTAAAACATTTAACTACTACAATGCTCCAAGTAACGTAAACGTTCAAGTTGTTGTATATTCTGGTACTAGCCGTTATAGAAAAGGTGAGCTGTTATATACTTCTGAACCATTTAACTTATGTAGTGGTGCAGAAGTTTCTATTCCTGCAAGTCAATTCATCAGTCAAATTCCAAAATTAGAAAATGTAACAATTGACTACACTGGATACTGTGGTGATAATATTGTAGAACCTTCAACATACTTATATATGTATGATCCAAATTATGGTTATTGGAGATATGTAGGATATGTTTACAAAGGTAGTATTACAATTTATGGTGTAGAGCTTAACCGTCCATATAAATTTAGAGTGTACTATAACAACCGTGCTTACGAACATGAGTTGACATTAACTAGTACTTATATGGTAGATGATAGTTACGAAATCCCAGATACATTCTGTAACAGATTCTTCTAGGAAGAATTAGAAAATACAATTAGGCTACTTTAAGGAATTTAAACCTTGAAGTAGCCTTTTTTTATGCAAGTTGAATTTGATGAACCTGCTTTTTTCTCAGTGTTTTTTGATTTCTGTTGTTGCTTTTAGGACTTCAGTGTACTAATTTTAATTTTCCCTTTTAGCAGTAGATCATGAAAATACTAAAGATAGAACTTCAAAATATAAATTCTTTAAAATCTGAAATACCAATTATTATTGACTTCGAGGACAATGCGTTTCTTGATACAAATCTTTTTGCAATAACAGGTAAAACAGGTGCTGGAAAATCAACAATTCTTGATGCTATTACCATTGCGTTATATGGTAAAGTAGCTCGATTAAATAAAACAAGTATTTATGAAGTGGTATCTAAAGGTGCTATTGCCGGGCACACAAGGGTAACTTTCGAAAATGAAGGTGTAATTTATAGTGCCTATCGCTCAATGGCGTTATTAACCAAATCATTTAAATTGAGGAAAAAACCTTTGGATGAGTATGAACTAAGTATACAATCCGGGGAACGAAAAGGGCAAATACTAGCGTCTTCAAAAACAGAAATGACTGCAGTTGTAAAAGATATTGTTAAGCTTTCTTTCGAACAATTTTGTAAATCAGTTCTAATTGCTCAGGGAGATTTTGCCTCTTTTCTAAATGCGAATGAAGTAAAAAAAGGAGAATTACTTCAGGAGATTACAGGAGAAGATATTTATAAGCAAATAGGTTATGAGGTACAAAACAGAGTGTCTACTGAAAAAATTAAATTAGAAAACTTAAAAGCAAAGGTCAATACAGAACATTTATTGAGTGATGAGGATAAGAAAAAACTAGAAGAAAGAGTATTACTGATTCCTGGATTAGAAACAGAACTCAATCTTAAGATTAGTAATACCACAAAGAAACTTTCAGTTTTTGAGGAGAATAAGCAATTACAAAATGAAGAAGAAATACTACAGTCTACATTCGAATCTTTTAAAGAAAAGAGAGAAAAACAACAATCTTTATTAGGTCAACTTTCTGAAATTGAAAAACTTACACCTATTTTTCAGGAGATCAATTTACTTGAAAGGAGTCAGAAACAACGTTTCGAAAAAGAACAGACATCATTCAATCTTTCAGCATCATTTGAATTAGCACAAGAGAGTTTAAAGAAATCGAATAAACTTTATAAGGAGGACTCTCAAGGTTTAGAAGAGACTAAACTTAAGTTTGAAGAGTGGAAACCTATTTATAAAGCAGTTGAAAAAATTGAAATTGAAATTGAGACCGAACATCATTCACTAACTAAGCTAGGGCAAGATTTTAAAGATAAAAAAGAGCAAATCACTTTAAAAGAGAAAGACCTTCAAACGTTATCAGAAAATATTTCTGCGCTGGATAAGAGGATCGAAATAGGTGAGGAGTATATACTTGAAAATAAAAAGTACAAGGAACTAGAACATCATTTTGAGGAATGGAATGCAATTACATTAGATTGGAAAAATGCAATTGATCGAAAGCAACAAAATAATGATAAGATAAACGAAACGGTTCAATCACTTGATAAAATAATTGTTCAATTAGAAGAAAAATCAAGTTTAAATAATCAATTAAAAAAGAAATATGAATCAGTAGAAAGTCAAGCTGATAAATATGAAGAAGTTGAACAAAAATTACTTGAAGAGTTAGAATTTTTAGATGATAAAAAATCAAAGAAAACGTCTTTAGAGGGTGCTTTAAAAATCACACAAAATTACAGTAAGTTCAGGCTAGAGATTCATGACTTAGAAAAAGCATTGGATGAACTTCAAGAACAAAAAATATTGGTTTCAAATGAGCTATTTAAGACTACAGAAACAAAGAAAGTAGCTAAGCAAAGTTTTGATGATCAATTTAAGATCTTGTCTTTGCAGAAAGAAATTTTATCCTTTGAAAAAGAACGTGAGAAATTAATAGAAGGTGAAGCTTGTAAGCTCTGCGGATCAACGGAACATCCTTTTGTGGAGGAGTATAAAGATAAATCATTGATTCAATCTGAAGAAAGTGAATTATTAAAAAGAGAAAAAGAACTAATTGAAATTACAGGAGAGGAGCAAGAACTAATTCAAAAAGAAACTCGACTTATTGAATCGATAAAAAATAAGGAAAGTGACCTGAAAAGGTTAAAAGTGAATCTAGTAGAAATTGAGAGTGATTTTAAAGTTTTGAAGCTTGATTTTTCTATTAATGCTACTTCTGAAATAAATGATAAGTTAAATGTAATTCTTCAATCTATCAAAAGTAAAACTCAGGTAATTCAGGATTTGAAAGAGGAGAAAGAAGCTATTTCAAATTTAGTGAAGGAAGCGAAGGTATTGCAGGAAAAGTTGCAATCAAATCAACTAGAAATTTCAAGATTCTCTGAACAAAAAAATCACCTTTCTCAATCTATTGAAACGCTTAAAAATGAAATAATTAGTTTAAGTGAAACTATTGAAAAATGTAAAGCAAAGATTAAAGGTCAGTTAGAAAAGTACAATTATGAAGTGATTGAATATGATGAATGGGTATCTACATTTAATTTGTTCAAAACAAATTGTAAAAACTACTTGGATGCATTAGAGAAATTGAAAAAACTGAAGGGTGAGGTTGAAAACAACAAAATCTTAGCAAAAGAAAAGCAGTCTGTATTTGCGACTGATCAAACTGAATGCATTAGGATAGAAAAAGAAATAAATACTTTAAATTTAAAAATAGAGAGGCTCAAAAGGGATAGAGGTGAAATTTTACCTTGGGAAGTAAATCTTCAGAAGGAGAATAAAAGACTTGAGGATTTAATCCAATTGAAAATAAATCAAAAAGAAAAGACCGAAAAAGAAAAGGTTACAGTAGAGAAGGAGTTGAAAGGAATTGAAGCAAAACAAGAAATTCTATTGAAAGATATTTCTCTTCTTTCTGAAGAAATAAATGAAGTAGAAAAATCGGTAAATGATTGGTTGAAAACTTCTGATTTTGAAAATATTTCTGAAATTAAATCTAAAGCTATTACAGAAGAGGAATTAAACTATTTGAGAGTGATTAAGGAAGAAATTAATAAAGAAGAAATTCAACTAAAAGAAAGACAAAGAGCTTTTAATGAAAAAAATAGTACTATTAATAGCAAGCTCGCTGATATACACGAAAAAGAGGATGACCTAGAACTTCAACTTTCAGAAGATAAAAAATTACTTACTTCTATTTTAGAAGAAAAAGGAGAGGCGAAAGCCACTTTAGAAAAAGACCAATCACTTCGAAATGATCAAACAGAATTAGTAGAAAAAATAGGAATACAAGAGGAAGAATATTTAAGATGGTCAAGACTGAAATCTGCTTTGGGTGGAACAAATGACTCCTTCAATAAATTTGCCCAACATTTGACATTGAAAAACCTATTAGTATTAGCTAACAGACACCTTTCAAAAATGAATAAAAGGTATACGTTGCAACTTAAACCTATTGAGTTTAGAGCAAATGCTATCCCTAAGTCATTTCTTACCTTTGAAATGATAGATCATCACCTTGCAGATATGCCTCGATCTGTGGATACAGCGAGTGGTGGTGAAAAATTTATGATCAGTTTATCTTTAGCATTAGGACTTTCAGATCTCTCTAGTAAAAATGTACAAATTGATTCGTTATTTATTGATGAAGGTTTCGGTACACTTGATGAGACAACACTTGAAGATGTCATTTATGCTCTAAATACGCTTCAAACCGATGGTAAAATGATTGGTGTAATTTCTCATGTTAAGACTTTAAATGAAAGGCTAGGAACTCAGATAAATGTGACAAAACATAGTGGAGGTGTAAGTACAATAGAGATTCACTAACTTGAAAATATTATGATGCATAATTAATCATTTTAGAAAGGTTAATATAATTGAATAGTGATTTATATATGAACCATTTTTCATATATTTCGTCATAATCAATTATGGGAAAAAGACTTTTATATATAGTTAATCTATCACTTGCATTTGTAACATGCATGATCACCTTTTTGTTGATGAACGAGGAGGAGAAGGAAAGCTGTTGCAAATTAAAAGATGATCCCCATAAGATTGAAATAACTAAAGAACACAAGATTTTTTCTACCCAAGGCAATCAAACACAGTGTTGTTTACCTCAAGACCACAAACCGATTGCCAACACAGTTATTTCAATTCATTCTCCTTTTAGTGCCTTATTTTTAAGTACTTTCGATAATGACACTACAGTCATTACAGCTAAAAAGCACACTCTCAAAGAAAAGAAAGATAAAAAGGCAGTTAAAGATTATAGAGCAAGTTTTTTATCCAAAAGGTTAAGTAGATATATCTTTTGGCTATGCCGCTTATTGCTATAAGTCCATTCCTTAATTACATCATCGGCATGATATAACATTGTATTTATCATGTGATTAGTATTCAAAAATTAATACTTTAAATTAAAAATATGGTTGTAAACTCCTATCAAGTTAAATTGATAAGGGTGAATTAGTGTGCTTATTCATTATAAAATCAAGCACTTTTACGATCATTGGAATGGAACTTTTCATACCAAAAAATTAATGAAAAAAGATTTAACGAAGGGTAATGTATTTCAAAATATTATTACCCTAGCGTTACCTATCATTACATCTTCGTTTTTACAATTTGCCTATAATTTTACAGACATGATCTGGGTAGGTAAATTAGGTAGTGATTCGGTAGCGGCAGTAGGAACGTCAGCGTTTTTCCTACAACTATGTTGGGCCATTGCGTCCGTTTTTATACTTGGAACAGGAATTTCTGTCTCACAACAGATTGGGTCAAAGAACTACACAAGAGCTGAAAAAATTAGTAGGGAATCACTGATTGGGTTAGGTGCAGTGGTCACATTGATGCTTGTATTGATCCAAACTATTCCTGAGTATTTAATAGGGTTCTTTAACCTAAATAATTCCATCGTTGAAGATCTTTCAGTCTCTTATTTAAAAGTTGCAGGTTTGGGTCTTTTCTTCTCTCAAGCAGTCTTTTTGTTTACCTCTATTAGTAATAGTCGTGGAGATAGTAAAGCACCCATGAAAATTACCATGATTGGTGTCGTCATTAATATCATATTAGACCCAATCTTTATCTTCTTATTTGACTTTGGAGTAATAGGAGCCGGAATTGCCACTGTTATTTCCCAAATGATTTCTTTTGTGATTTTTTACAGAAGATCATTTACAAATTTCTTCGGAAAGGGAACGTTTGAAGTGACTTTTGATGAGATCTACAATACAATACGTTTAGGGATTCCAACTTCCATTCAAAGGATTGTTTTTACTGTGATTGGAATTATTATGGCAAGAATTGTTGCTCAATGGGGGAGTGATGCTATTGCAGCACAGAAAATTGGTTTACAGATTGAATCAATGACCTTTATGATAACCGGAGGATTGATGGGAGCAATGCTATCATTCACTGGTCAAAATTATGGTGCTAAAGCTTATGATAGAGTACATGAAGGTTATCAGACTGCTATCAAAATTGCAGTGGTTTTGGGCTTGTTAATGGGAATACTATTTTATTGTTTCCCAGAATTCTTTGTCCGTTGGTTTGTGATGGAAGAAACAACAGTTGCCATAGGAGCAAGTTATTTGAGAATTATCGGCTTGTCTCAAGTATTTATGACAGTGGAAATGGTGACATCAGGTATTATAAATGGACTGGGGAAAACAAAAATTCCAGCTTCTATTAATATCACTATGACGGTGATCAGAGTTCCAATGGCTCTTTATTTATCACAAGAACATCTGTTTGGAATTAATGGTGTTTGGATGTCCATTGCTATTAGTACACTATTAAGAGCGATTAGTCTTAGTGTGGCTTATTATTCCATTCAGAAAAAAATGACCCTTTCAACGACTTACTAAAAAAATTATGCATACGATACAAAACATATTAAAAGATAATAGAACTGAACGCATCTTTGAAGGTAACTTCGGTTTAGAAAAAGAAAACGTTAGAATCACAAGAGATGGCAAAATGGCTACTACATCTCATCCAACGGTCTTTGGAAATAAATTAACGCATCCTTATATCACTACTGATTTTTCAGAAAGTCAAGTAGAAATGATTACACCTCCGTTACCTTCAATTAGAGAAGCATTAGGTTTTTTAGAGACTATTCATGATGTAGTGACAGAAAACTTAGGAGATGAACTATTATGGCCTCAAAGTACACCTCCAGAACTTCCAGAAAATGAAGATGAAATTAAAATAGCTGATTTTGGTATTGAAGGCAAAGAAAATGAGGAATATAGAAATCATCTAGCAACCAAATACGGTAAAAAGAAACAGCTTCTTTCTGGTATTCACTATAACTTTTCTTTAGAAGATAAGAACATACAGTTTTTATATCAGCAATATGATGGCGATGTAACTTATGAAGAATTTAGAGAAGAATTGTATTTAAAGATTACAAGAAACTTCCTTCGCTATAGATGGTATCTAATTGCTCTACTGGGAAATAGTCCTGCATTACATAACACCTATTTAAAGTGCTGTATTGATCAGTTACCCAAAGCAACTAAAGATAGTCATCATTTCGATCATGCGGTATCAATGCGATCAACGGTATGTGGTTATAAGAATATTGATGATTTGGTCTTGGATTATAGTTCGATGAAGAATTATAAACAAAGTATTAATACTGCTATTGAAGAGAGGGTATTGAATAGTTATAAAGAGAATTATACTCCAATTCGACTTAAGGAAGTGAACGGCAAACTGAAGTATGTTGAAGTTAGATTGCTTGATTTGGACCCTCATCAAAAAATAGGAATTAGTGAAGATACAGCAAAAATAATCCACCTTTTCTTACTTTTTTGTTTATATAAAGAGGGAAAGGAAATTACAAAAGAGGAGCAAATTCAGGCAACAATGAACCAGGAAATTGTAGCTAGTGAAGGTTTATCAGAAGAGGCACATATTGTTGTAGAGGAGCATAAAGTTAAATTAAATGATGCTATTCAGAACCTTACTGCTGAGATAATTGACATGTTCGTTGCTTTTGCACCCAAGGATTATACTTCGGCTTTTAAAAAGCTAATGTTGCTCTCTGAACATAGGAAAGAACGTCCTTCTTGTCATACGCTAAAAGAGATTCAAGGCAAGGAGTATATACAATGGCATTTAGAAAAAGCAATTGAATATAAAGAAGCTTCTGAAGGAGTTCAGTTTAAATTTCATGGTTTAGAAGATATGGAACTTTCAACGCAATTGGTTTTGAGAGAATCTATTCTTAGAGGCATAAACTTTGAAATCATGGATCGTACTGAAAATTTCATCAAATTGGACCGATGGGGTAAAGAAGAGCATGTAATGCAAGCGACAAGAACGTCATTGGACAATTATGTGAGTGTTTTGATGATGGAAAATAAAGTCATGACTAAAAAGGTCATTGAAAATGTGGGGATTAGGACACCAAAAGGTAAGCAATATACTTCTATAGAGAAAGCAAAAAGTGATTTTATCTTTTACCAAGGTCAGTCAATTGTAATCAAACCAAAGTCTACTAATTTTGGTTTGGGTATTAGTATTCTAAAAGAAAATCAAGATGCTGAGCTTTTTGAAAGAGCTGTAGAAATCGCATTTGAACATGATAATTCTATCTTGATTGAAGAGTTTGTGACAGGAAAAGAGTATCGAATTTTCATTATTAATGATGAAGTGGTTGGAATTCTTCACAGAGTTCCGGCTAATGTAAAAGGTGATGGTAAATCAACTGTTAGAGAATTAGTAATTGAAAAAAACAAAGATCCACTCAGAGGTAAGGGATATAAAACGCCTCTAGAGAAAATAGCTCTTGGCGAAGCAGAAGAAATGTTTTTAAAGACTCAAGGTTATGATTTTGATTTTATTCCATCAAAAGATCAAATTATTTACCTTAGGGAAAATTCAAATATTTCTACTGGTGGTGACAGTATTGATTACACAGATGATATTCCTGATTCTTACAAGAAGATTGCAATAGAAGCCGCTAAAGCATTAGATGTGAAAATTACTGGTCTAGATATGATGATTGACGATATCAGTGAAGAAGCTACGGATGATAATTATGCTATTATAGAAATGAATTTTAATCCGGCAATTCATATTCATTGTTACCCTTACAAAGGAGAAAATCGAAAATTGAATGCAAAAGTTTTAGATGCTTTGGGTTACTAAAGTATCGTGTTTTATGCCCAATAATATAGAAATATGTTATTGGGTTTATTTTTTACATTGTATTATAATTTATGTTATGTTAAATAGGAATTTGTAAACTATCTCCTCTTATTTATGTTGAGGTAATTGTTTTAGGTTATTAATAATATTACTGTAAATATCATCGTAGACAATGGCATATTTTGAAGCATAAAAAAAGGGATAAAAATCCCTTTTAGTGTAATGTAACCTGATGTCAAATTGATCTACATTATCTTGTATGTGAGTCACACATTTTCATTGTTGGATGAACTTCAACTTTCCCTTGTTCATTGACAAATACCTTACTTCTTTCTACTAAGAATGACAACGCTTCTTCCTTTGGAAAAGGAATACCTGAACAAGCTACAAAATGAACGTCCTCTCCCATTTTATCTGCAATTGCTTGATTTAATCCTTCTTCAGTATAAACACCGTCATTGTCTTGAACCAAAAAGATTACTTCATGTATGTGTGTAGTATTCATCTTAAATATTGTTTTGTTTCTGTATGTAACAAATATAATAAAAGATAAATTAGTCTTTTATTATATTTACATATATTTAAACTATTATTTCACAAAAAAATAGCAGCCTATTGCTAGACTGCTATTTCTACGAAAATTAGTTTTCTGAATTTCGATACAAATTCTATTTTCATTTAATTTCCTTCACCACTCGTTACACCAATTGTCATCGAACTAATTGTACTTGGCTTTTGGGTGGTTGGATGCTGCTTCCCTTCTGTCAATTCATCAACTTTCATGGCAATAAACAAATCAAGCTCTCTTAATGAAATAATATTATCTCGTGAATAATCGGCTTTGCCCTCTCCTAGTCCATCAATTAGAGCGGCAGTAAATGCTCCATGTTGCCATTTTGGAGATTCCAAAGAACTTTCGTTACCTGTTGAACCAGACATTATAACAACACCATTCTCATCAGAGGATAATTGTCTTATACTTTCCGTATTGTCTGATCTAGTGATATCTTTTCCGAGTTGACCACTATTACAAGCATCAACATACATCAATACTTGTGAGGGCAAAGATGACATTACATTGGAACAGTCCGACCAACTTACAGCTGTATTTTTAACGTCATCCAATTTTACATCATGTGGAATAATATAAAAGTTGTCTTCATGATTTAAACCATGTGATGCGATGAATACTATAGCTAAATCTTTTGAAGTGGCATTTTCGGAAAGCCATTTAAAGCCTTCAACGATGTTAGATTTATTGGCCTCTTCGTTGGTTAATTTTTTAATATTGACTTCATTGAAAACACTTCTATTCCTTTGTTTACTATAAATATCCGCAATAGCAATGGCATCATTATCAGCAAAAGTTAAGTCTAATTCTGAATTTTGATATTTGGAGACCCCAATCGCTAATAGATAAATATTAGTTTTAAGAGAAGCTTTATTTTCTACCGTGTTAAACATTGCTTCCAAGTCAAAACTCATATCTAGTGAACTATCTTTTGTAGGACCACCAGAAACCACTTTTCTTGCTTCTGAAGTAATTTTAGTAGTCGTATTAGCCGCGAAAATTTGAAAATTCACTTCTTTTTTTTCCACTTTAACTTCAGTGTTGATTGAATAAATGTACTTCCCTCCTTCTTCTACAAGGCCATCTAAAGGAATAACAGTCGGTCTACCATCAATCAATAATTTTAAAGATTTTAACTTGGACGAGCTCTCCACTTTTGCTTCAATTTTAGCATGACCACCAATCTCATGGACATTGTTAGTGAATGTTGGAGATATCCAATTGATTTTAGGTTGTTGTGCCACAACATTAGATAAAGCTACTGTTGTAAACATCATCTCTTTCTTTGCTGCCTCAAATGAACCTAATTGTATAATCTTTATTAGAATATCTTTCTTGTGAAATTCTTTTGATGCAAAGCTTACAGGATAATAAGTCGCAAGGTTACCTACTCCATTATTTTTCAGCCAGCCAATATATTTTTCACCACCTGCTGAAGCATGGTAGTATCCATGTGGTGACCAACATACCCAATCATTAGAAATACTAACAAACAATGAAGCTAACAACTCTCCTGTTTGTAAATTCCAAATCTTAGTCGTTTGATCTGTACTTGAAGAGATTAAATATTTACCTTCTTTTGAGACATTAGCAGTCGTTACTGAGCCACTATGACCTTCAAAAGATCTGATTAGATTTCCTGAGTTGGAATAGAGTTTCAAAGAACCTCCACTTGCAACAATAATATCATCTGAAGGTGTAAAACAATAAGCATTGATTCCTTTATCTCTGTTTTTATCGTTCTGAATTTTAGTAGTACCACATTGTAATATATATGCATTGAGCTTTTTCAATAAAAGCCCATTTTGTTGAATTTCGGGCATTTTGAAATCCGTTTGTATTGGTTTTTGAAGACCCATTGTGAGTGTTTCAAAATCGAAGGTCTTATTGTAGGGTTGTTTGTTTTTTGGTGTGATGGAAAGCGAAAAATTGAGTTTGTCACTCCTTCCAATTCTTTTATTGGAAATACCTTCACCATTAAATTCACGAATTACCTTTTTATTCTTTAGATCCCAAAGTTTAATATTCCCTTCAGAACCAGTAGCAATTACAGCATAATCAGAGGATTTATTAGCAAATGCCGCTGCGGTTATTAATCCATCTTTTACATTAAAAGTATCTCTCTTCAACCAAACGTCAGTACTATAAAAATAGACATTACCTTTAGCGTCAGTAACCATTAGCTTTTCATCATCCTCTGAAAAATTTAAGCTGCTGATAAAACCCTTTGTATCTGAAAGAGTCGCTACTTCAGTCCCATTAGTATTCCAAACGATAACTTTACCATTTGTTTGCCCTCCTACTACATACTGATTATCATTAGAAATATCTACATTCGTAAATTTGCTGTTTGTCTCCCAAACTTTCACAAGACTGGCATTACTCATTGCAACAGCCATGGAATAAAGTTTTACACTACCATCAAAAGAACAAGTTACAAGCTTCGTTCTATCTTCAGAAAAATCAATATTATAAACAATATCCGAGTGATCATCGATTGTCAATTTCTCATAAGGTTCATCATTAAAACCTTCCTCACCTAACTCAGGGATATACCATATTTTAGCAGTCTTATCAGCACTTGCTGATGCTAACCATTGTCCATCAGAAGAGAATTTTAAATCTGTAATCACATTTTCATGCCCTAATAAAGAAGCGATCTGTTTGCCACTTCTAAGATCTATAATTCTAATTTCATTATTTTCTAAAAATCCCCCAACTGCAACAATACTGCTATTAGGTGCTAAAGCTAAGGCATTATATCTCCCCTCTTTTCCTTCTGTATGTTGTCCCCATAGCGTTTTAATCAAAGCATTGGATTTTAAATCCCACAGTCTAATTGTTTTATCTTCGGACACTGAAATGATATTTTGATTATTGGAGGTAAAGGCAACTTTTCTTACAAGTGATGAGTGTCCTTTGGCATCAATAACTAAGTAAGTGTTTTTCTCTTGAGAAAATAAATTCCCAATGCATAGCAAAAAAATAACCAGGGTAGTAAGAATATTATTCATAAGAGTAAATTTTCTCGTTTGAGTCAAAAAAGCAAACATGATTCTATTGACTTGTTTTACAATTCCTTTTTTGAGTATTAAAGTAGACATCCATTTTGAAAAACTTAAAAGCTGAAATAGTTCATTAGCCACTAAAAAGTTATTTCAAACAAGTGCTGTTATAAAAATACATTAACTTACGTGCTAATTTAATCAAGAATTGTATTTTTACGTTGATTTAAAAACTTTTTATTGTAAAAAAATCATTTTCAGTCAATTCTATTGAATCTAAATTTTTTCACTTTTTTAAATAATAGAGTATCAGAAAATATATAAACATATTACAAAATAGCTTCATAGGAAGAAAGGTAAGTGAAATCTTTGAATTAATTAAAGAAGCATGGGACGAATTCAACTTAGATCATGCTTACATTTACGGTTCATCTTTGGCGTATTACACTATCATTTCTTTACCCGCAGGTTTGAACTTATTGTTCTCAGGTTTGAGTTTATTTTTTGATGAGAATAAACTTAAAGAAGGGATGATGGAAGAGCTAGAACTAGTGGCTGGCGATGTCGTTGCTCAGCATTTAGAGTCAATGATCAATAGTCTTACCGCTTTGAAGATAGATAATACGGTGTCTACATTAATTAGTATAGGTACATTATTATTTACTTCTACCCTCTCTTTTCATACATTAAAAATAGCCTTAAATAAGTTTTGGAAAGTACCACAAAGTCAAACTAAAATCAAAGAATTAATTATGGATCGCCTAATTGCTTTTTGTATGGTTTTGGGCTTGGGGATGATTTTTCTAATTCTTATTGCCATAGATACATCAATCAGTTTTGCTTCTTCTTATTTAAAAGAATGGTTACCTGTTGCAGCAATTCAAGTGATTACTGTTATAAGGTTCTTATCCACAATGACCATCTCGTTTACTCTTTTTTCTGGAATTTTTAAATTCATTCCAGATGTGAAGATCAATTGGACGGATGCTTTTGTAGGTGGATTAGTCACGACTATTCTCTTTCAAATAGGTCAATACGGAATACGATATTATTTAGCACATATGCAAACTGCGTCCAGTTGGGGAGCAGGATCACCCATTATTATTGTAATGGCTTGGACTTTTTACTCTGTACAAGTGATGTTTTACGGAGCGGAATTCACCTATGCCTATGCCCACAAATATGGACATGGAATACTACAACAAAAGAAAATAAAAAAGAATGTCTAATTATACTATAAAGGTTGCTTCAGAGAGAAGTTTAATCAATACAATTGCCGAGTTTCAAGTAAACATGGCAATGGAAACGGAAGATTTATCCCTTAATTTAGAAACAGTAAAAAAAGGAGTTCAACATATATTTGACAACCAATCGCTCGGAAGATATGTCATAGTAGAAGACAATGGTAAATGTATTGCCTCTATGCTCAATCTATATGAATGGTCTGACTGGCGATGCGGTAACGTTATTTGGATACATTCATTGTTTGTAATTGAAGAATATAGACGTAAAGGAATCTTTAGTGCTATGTATGAATTTGTAAAAAATGAGGTAGAATCATCTGACGAATTAATGGGATTGAGATTGTATGTTGAAAAAAATAATGACAGAGCTCAAAACACCTATAAAGCAATGGGAATGACAAAAGAACATTATGACATGTATGAATGGCTGAAATAGTTATTTTTCAGAATGTATTTTTATCATTTTTTAATGAAACATTATCTTAAATCCCGAATTAGATTTAACTTTGATGTGCTTAGAAAAGTAACTCGATTATTTTTATCTACGATCTAAATCTACCTTGAAAAAACTTTTATTTATAATATTATCTTTTCTTAGTATTTCTAATTACGCTTTTGCACAAGAGGAAAAAGGAGAAGATGACAAAGAGAAACCTAATAGTGAAGGTGTGGTATTGGAGCAAGATAGTTCTTGGTTAAAAGGCCCTCAAACTACTTGGTACATAAAGCAAGACGATTGGTACAAAATCCATTTCGAAGAGCATATGATGGACTCCTCTTATATGCACTTGCATCGTTATGATGTCCATGGTGAAAATGGCTATAGATATCAGACGTTAGGTAATAATGCATCACCATTGAGAAGTTATTGGGAAAGTCCAGTCTATAATTTAGGACAGTCTGTCGGAATCACAGGTTATGATTTATATGCACAAGATGTATATGATTGGGAATACTATAACTCTTATGTTCCTGTTACCGATTTTAATGGTGTTGTAGGGCATGAAAATAGAGGTAAAGTTGGCGGTAAAGTTTCCAACAATATTAGCCCCTATTGGTCTGTTGGTATGTTATTCCAGAGATACAGTGAACCTTACGTGGTGGGTAAAGACAGAGTAAGTAACTCTTATAATGCACAACAGCATACAGGTTTTGGTTTGAATACAAGGTATGAAAGCGAAAACAACAAATATAAATTGTTGGCAAGCTATTACCAATATATTCATGAAGGACCAGAGTCAGCAGGTTTAAATGTACCTTCTTTGATCAATGAAGATACACAACTTGATGATTTATTTCGTTTGGGTAGAGGACAATTAGCCAATTACTTTTTTGAAGGAGCCTCTTCTTTTAAATGGAATTACAATCATCACCTCTACCATCAATATGCTTTGGTAGATACAGCTAAACTTCAGGTTTTTCATGAGTTTACCAGAGTAAAATATAGATATCAATATGCCAATAGTGCTGACAAGATTTCAGATAACCGAGCTTATTATGATCAATACAATGATTATACTGTAGAGAATTTAAGATTGTTACCGGATTCCGTTTTGAACGATCCAAATGCTTCTCTTCCAATTGCAACAGATTACGAATACGGAGATCAGCCTTATGTAAGTTTAGAACATCAATATATTGATAATAAACTTGGAATAAAAAGCCGTTTAGGACCTACCTTTTGGTCTGGTTTTATGCGATTTAGGTATCAGAAATTCCAGCAAAGAACCGCTGAGGATTATTTACCTGTTCCTATTGATAATCAGCTTTTTGTTGGAGGTGACGTGGAATTTTTATTACCAAAAAATCTTGGAGCTGTAACAGGTCACGCAGAGTTTGAGATGTTGGAGCGAGATGCATATAATATTAATGCAAAAGTGGATGCAAAATACTTGAAAGGTGGTTTTACAGTAGAAAGAACATTGGCTCCTATGATTGCTCAGCATTTCACAACAGTTTTCATGTCATGGAATGAAAAGAAGGAATCAGTATCTAAGCAGCAGATCTATATCGCCCCGCAAGTTCCCCTAGGAAAGCATGGTACTTTTGAGGTATTTGGCGAGCTTAATAATATCAACGATTATATTTATTATGATAAATTCGCAAGGCCTCAACAGCACAACGATGCCATTACCTATAGTAGATATGGTACACGATTCAAATTGAAATTTGGAAATATACAGCAAGTTGCTGAAGTTATTTATACTCAAAATACACATCAGGATGTAATGCCTACACCTGACGTTTTTGCAACTTATGAAATTTCCTTTTTTAAAGAGTTCCGTGATGGTATGATAAGCTTGTATACAGGTTTTGATACAAGATATATTTCATCCTATTATGGTATGGCTTTTAATCCTGTTTCACAACAGTATCATTTACAAGATGATTACAAGACAGATGGATATTTTAATGTTGACCTTTTTGTCAATTTCAAGATGAGAAGAGCAATGGTATTTGTTAGAATTGCTGATATATTAAACCTTGTTGATCAAACTAGTGGATATTGGGCTACACCAGGTTATATGGGACCAGGATTTGGTTTCTCCTATGGTGTGAGATGGCTAATGTTCGAATAAACCTAAATGACAAATCATGAAAAAGACAATACTTCTATTTTTCCTTTTCCTTACCACAGCCCCACTTTTTGCACAGAAGTTTTTGGCTGTTGATAATTATGGACGAAATCGAAAGAAAATATATGAAGGTGATCGTATCATCTTTAAAATAAAAGGTGAAAAGGCGGTTTATAAAGATGAACTTTACGCTTTAAAAGATTCTTCTTTTGTGTTATACAAATCAGGTACTGAAATTCCTTTATCAGAAGTTGAGGTCATCAAGTTTCCTAGGGCCTACCCTAGAGTATTGTTTGGTGGGTTTGGATTGATTGGTACTGGATTTTTAATCTCAAGTGCAGTTCATCCCGTAGTAGGTAATGCCCAATATGATCAAAGACAACACTTTTTTCAAGGTGCTGCATTTTGGGCTTTAGCTTTTGCGATGCGTCCTTTCTTTTGGAAAAACTATAAATTAGGGAAAAACGGTCAGGCACAAGTATTGGATGTAACAATTCGAAAATTACCTTGATCCTTTCTTAAAACATTAGTAAGTTAATGTTGAAAATTTTTTAAATCCCTTATGCAAAAAATCAAACTTACAATCCTACTTTACTTTTTTAGCTTAGTCTTTAACTTTGTTTATGCAGAGAAATCAATCAAAATTGATTTTATGACTGAAGTTCAAGGATTTAAACTTCTTGAGTTAGCCCAAGATTCAGCAAGCATTAGCAAATTGAAAGAACTAGGAGCTGATATTTATATTGGTTTGACTGATTTTTCATCAGAAAGAGTTGAAGCAATTAAGCTTTTTCAAAACAATGGTATAGTTTGTCATGCTTGGCTTTTATTGCCTAAGGGAGAACATTATTGGCCCAATGCACACAATGGATCTGCTGTATTAAAACGCTATGAAACATTTAGAGAATGGACCATAGATAATCAACTTTCGTGGAAAACACTTACGCTGAGTTTAGCACCCTACGGAACTGATGCTAGAATTGTTGAAAGTGGACCTTTATCAATCGGCAAAGTAGTATTGAAAAGATTGATTAGCGGTTCAGTGCAAGAACATGGAGATTTGAATTATGCTCGATTAAGAGCGTTGTCAAAAAATGATAATTTAAAACTAGTCAGCATCGTTTCTCCTTATCAAGTAGACAGTCGTGAAGTAAATGTAGAAACGTGGAAACAAATTACGGGTACTTTTAATATTCTAAATGATCAGGAAGTCCTATCAATTTTTAATGCATATGAGCCGAATTCATCTTTAACATTAGCACAGCTAAAAGAATATCAACCTGGTTTTTCTACCATCTTATTAGGCTCAGCCAATGCTACAAAACCATTGAGTAATCAAGAAAACACAAGAGTTTTAAATTGGGATGAGACTTGTAAATACATTACGCTTGCACGTCAGTACGATAAGAGTATTATTATTTACGGTTTAGAAGGTGCTATCAAAAATGGGATTCTATCGCAGCTTTCTAATCATTTGACGGATGTGAAGTTACCAAACCTTCAGGAGGCGGAGAAACAAATTGCAATGGAGCGTGAGAATACACAAATTCTTTTCACTATTTTGGCTAGTCCAGGATGGGTTGCTTTTGCTTTTTTCTTTTTGGCAATAACTTTTGGAATTGCTATTCTAAGAACTTTAAAACTATTTGTGTAATGCACATAAAAGAGCACTTTAAGAGTTGCCCTAAGTGTCAAAGTGATGCGATTCAATTTGATACAAAACACTTTGTTTGTTCAAATTGTGGTTTTGATCTCTATATCAATGCTTCAGCAGCTGTTGCTGTTTTAATTACAAATCAGAAAGGAGAATTATTACTGACTGTTAGAAAATTTGATCCTTTCAAAGGTACTTATGATTTACCAGGAGGTTTTGTAGATATCAACGAGACAGTAGAAGATGCTGCAATTCGGGAAATTAAAGAAGAGTTAAATCTTGATATCACATCCTTAGAGTATTTTTGTAGTTTTCCAAATACATATACTTATAAGGAAATCGATTATTATACTTTAGATATGGTTTTTAAAGCTCAGATCGAAGATTTTTCACCTCTTCAGGCCAATGATGATGTGAGTAGTATTGAGTTTATTTCACCAAAAAAAATAGATACAACAACCATTGGATTAACATCCATAAAAGCTATTGTATCTAAATATATTGATTCAGTCCGCTAATTTTTAGTTGACATGAACTTCCTTAAAATACTGAGCAAAGATATTCTTTGCTTTTTCAATTTCTTCAGCTGTTGGAGGGTTCACTCCTTCTAGTTCATATTTCAGCCCCATGGCTTCCCATTTATGAACTCCTAATTTATGGTATGGTTGGATTTCAATTTTTTCAATTGTTTTATAGTCTTTGAAAAATTGTCCCAACTCATGTAAATATTCTTCTTGGTCAGACCATCCTGGAACTAATACATAACGAATCCACATTGGTTTACCTTGTTTCTCACGCATTTCAGCTAATTTTAAAGTAGCTGAGTTTGAAACTGTAGTTAACTTATGATGCCAATCGTCATTAATATGCTTTACATCCAACATTAATAAATCAGTATAGTCTAAAAGTTCTTCTACCTCTTTATTCACCAATCGTCCATTAGAATCCAAGCAAGTATGAATTCCGTGCTCTTTTAATCTTTTGAAAAGTGTAATTAGCTTCTTGCGGTGTAATAAAGGTTCTCCTCCTGAAATTGTAATTCCACCTTCGTCACCAAAGTAAGGTCTTTGTCTAAGAACTCTTTTTTCTATTTCGTCTAATTGAATGTGCTTCCCTCCTTTTACATCGAATGTATCCGGATTATGACAGTACAAACATCTGAACTGACATCCTTGAACAAAAACAATAAAACGGATTCCCGGACCATCATGGGTTCCGAAAGTTTCAATAGAGTGAATTCTTAATAACTCTGGGTCTTTATCATTTAAGATAGATGGATCTTGCTGTGGGAAAGTGCTCATATATAATTTTCGTTATTTCTTAACAAATTTACTTATTATATATTATTTTCTTTGACTCCAATTCTTAATAATATTCATTATATAGGGAATTCCTTCCATTATTGTGGCAGGCCCGGGTTGTAACATGAAAATAGGATCTACCTCATGGATTTCATTATTTTTATAGAAAGAAAGAGATTGAATATTCGGTCGGTTTAATACCGCTTCTCTATCCATTTTTTTTCCACACCAACAAAACAGACCAATATCTGGATTTCGCTCTACAACAGGTTCAAAATTGGCCAACACTCTACCTTGAGCATTTTGTTTATCAGCATGTTCAATAAATATATCAACCCCACCACAAAGTGTAATGATTTCAGAAACCCACTGAATTCCTGTAATGATAGGGTCATCCCATTCTTCAAAATATATTTTTGGATTTTCTTTCAAGGATTGGCTAAACTGTTTTGCTTCTTCGATAGTAGCATACATTTTATCCATTAAGGTTTTCGCTTTTGCATCAGCTCCTACTATCCTAGCAATCATCATGAGTGTATTCATGATTTCGCTAATTGAACGCTGGTTTGTAATCAATGTAGGAATCCCCTTTTTGATAAGTCTTGAGGCAATATCTGCTTGAAGGTCGGAGAAACCTATTACCAAGTCAGGTTGTGTTGCCATAATTTTCTTAAAGTTGGCACCTGTAAAACCACAAACCATTGGTTTCTCTTTTTTAGCTTCTTCGGGTCGATCTGCAAAAGCTGAAATACCAACAATTCTATCTTGCTCACCTAATAAATATAACCACTCTGTTACTTCATCTGTAAGACAAACTATCCTTTGAGGATATTGATGATCCATAAGTCAAAAAAATTAAAGTTATTCTTGCTCTAATTTAACACCAATAACTAATATATCGTCAGTCTGTCTGTGATGATTCTCCTCATCAATCTTCACCCAATCATTCAAATATTTATCCAAAATTTCTTTCTGCAATGTGAGTTCAAAATCACAATTTTCCTCTAATATTTTACGGAATCTCTTAGATCCAAACTTTCTATCATTTGGTCCTCCAAATTGATCTTGGAAACCATCAGAGTACATAAATAAGGTTGTAGAAGAATCTATTTTGAGGCGATGTTTTGTAAATGATACTTTTGGATTCGTTGAACCAATGGAATTTCGGTCCCCTTTTATCATTTCAAATTTACCATTTTGACTGTAAACTAATGGGTTACGAGCACCTGAGAACTCTAATTCTCTTGTTGTTTCATCAAAAACAATTAAACTCATATCCATTCCATCCTTCAATTGATAATTTTCTTGATGCAGACTTTTTAATATTTGAAGGTGAAGTGCTTGTAAAATTATTTCAGGAGATGTAATCTTAGTTTTCACAACAATATCTTGTAAAAGGTGATATCCTACTAACGACATAAATGCACCTGGTACACCATGTCCAGTACAATCTACAGTGGCTAATATCCTTTTGTTCCCAACTTGAGCACACCAGTAAAAATCTCCAGATACGATATCTCTAGGCTGAAAAATCAAAAATGAATCGGGAAATAAACTCTTCAGATGAGACTGAGAAGGAAGCATTGTAGCTTGAATCCTTTTGGCATAATTGATACTCGCTTGTATTTTATCTTTGGATTCAATGAGGTGAACTTTTTGTTTTTCGACCATATCTCTTTGGGTCGCTATCTCTTCATTCTGCTGTTCTAGTTCCACATTTTTTGCATTGATCTCTTCAAACGCCTCTTTCAAAGATTGAGCATTATTCTCCAATTCAATTTGTTTTTCTTGGAGTTCAGCAGTTCTTTCATTCACTTTTACTTCAAGAGTAGCATTCGTCTGTAACTGCTGTTCTAAAAGTTCTTTCTGAGCATTTTCCTTTTCTCTTTTGTAAAGTTTGTATTTATCACTTAAAGCCAACGATAAGAAGAGTACTTCTATAATACCTCCATAAGCCAATACATTTTTTGTGAATTCATTTTGCTCAATAAAATTGTATTTCATCAGTGCAAAGATAAATGTACCTGCTAAGTATGCCGTCCAAGCTAATATGAAGAAACGAGCTGACTTATTTCCTTTATACCAAATCATTAAACCGGCAACAAACATTACCAAAGAGTTGACTAAAGTAAGTTTACTGTTGACTCTTACTGCAAAGGCATAGCTACTGATGAAAGGTAATAAAATACCAACTGCTCCCAAGATCATGGTTACAATTAGGGCTATATCAGCAACCTTTGAATACTGTTTAGATTGTAAGGAAGATTTTGCATAAAAAGAGGAGGTTAGAATCCATGCTGCTATGGAAATCACCGTGACATTGTTAGCTACATTGGGAGAATTAGGAAATAAGTATTGAAAGTGATGACCACTTAAAGAAAGGAAGAACGTTGTATTTGCTAAAATTGGGAAGGCATAATACAGGTAATTCAAATCCTTCAATGATAAGAAAATGAGTATATTATATAAAACCATCACTAACATAATCCCAATGTATATGCCGTAAGCAGTTTCTGTTTTAAGGTGATTTATAAAAAATTGAGTGGGTGTAGCTATAGTAAGCGGTACTTGTAATGCACCATTTGTTTGAATTTTCAAGTACAATTCTTTTTCAGTATTGGACTCAATTTCAAAAGGATAAAGGTTATTTCTAAATTGAATAGCTCTTTCAAAGAAAGGGATTTGATCCCCCATTAGCTGAAAGTTGATGAGTTGATCATCTTTTATTTCATAAACCTCGATCACATCAAGGTTACTATTTCCAATTTCTAATATGAAGTCTTTATTTTCTTCCAAAGAAATATTAACCAAACGTAGTTTCAACCAAAGTGAAGCTTCATTAAAACCAACATTTATAATTTCCTGAGTGTTAGGAGTAAAAGCATCCGTTGTTAAAATTTTTTCAAAGGGTATAGCATTACTTGAGTCCAAGAAAATTTCAACATGTTCTGATACGTTTTCAAGGTGAATAGATGATTCATCAACTAGAAGTTTATCATTCGAAAAAGCAAGCGAAATGTTGAATAGTAAAAGAAGAGTAGTTAATAGTCGCATAAATTAAATAGACAATTAAAAAGTTGGATGCATAAGTAATAAGTCTTATCCTTCAAAATCATAACAAGTTAAAATAAAAAAGTCACTTTCCAATAATTTAGAAAGTGACTTTTCATGAGAATTTATACAGAGTGTTGAGTGTTACTTCCCTTTTATTGTCTCCATCACTCTACCGCAGTGTAACATCTCATCTCCAAAATAAGGGTTAACTACCTCATTTGTAGCACTTAGCCAGTTAGCACCTGTATTGTTAAATGCCATAGGACAATGTACTAAATAAATATCCATCCCTGCTTCACCTTTTTTGGCTACCTCTAAGAAATATGCTGTAACTGTTTCAAAACTTTTTCTTTGAGCAGCTAGGTCATCAGTATTGATAATCGCATCAATAGCTACACTTACTTCTTCTGCTGTTTCAGAAGGCATAGCACTTTTTAATCTTTTGGCATACGTTTGTGCGGCCGTGGGATTGCTTGCGATCAAGCACTCTGATAATTTCATGTATGCTTGTGGAGCCTTAGCTTTTTCAGCATTATAGATAACCGCTGTTAATTTCTCTTCCTCTTTCGTTGTTTCTTGTTTATGATGTGATTTTTGCTCTCCACCACAACTCATTAGGAAAAATCCTAAAACGAATGATAATACTATTGTTCTCATAGGTTTATAAATAATTAAAATAGATCACTTGATAAATATTTGTCTCCTCTATCACAAACGATAAAGACAATCACTCCTTTTTCAATTTGTTTTGCAGTTTCAATAGCAGCATAAGCTGAACCTCCACTACTCATTCCTGCGAAAATACCTTCTTCTAATGCCAATTTTCTAGTCATTGCAGTTGCATTTTCTTGGCTAACGTCAATTGTAGTATCTACTCTTGAGGCATCAAAGATTTTTGGTAAATATTCTTGTGGCCATCTTCTAATACCAGGAATTCGAGCTCCTTCTGCAGGTTGAGTACCTACAATAGTAATGGATGGATTTTGTTCTTTTAGGAATTTTGATGTACCCATAATTGTTCCTGTTGTTCCCATTGCAGAAACAAAATGAGTCACTTCATGCTCCGTATCTCTCCAGATTTCAGGGCCAGTTGTTTTATAATGAGCCATATAGTTATTTGGATTATCAAATTGATTTAACATCAAATGTCCTCCTTCATTGACTTTACTCAAAGCATAATCTCTAGCTCCTTCCATAGATATAGCTGCAGGCGTCAATGTCACTTTGGCACCATATGCTTTCATCGATTTTACTCTTTCAATCGTCGCACTATCAGGCATCACTAATTCAATTTCTACACCAAATAAAGATGCCATCATAGCTAAAGCAATTCCGGTGTTGCCACTAGTTGCTTCGATTAATTTCATGCCTTTTTTTAACTCACCACTTTTAATCGCTTCATTGATCATATTAAAAGCAGCTCTATCTTTTACACTTCCGCCAGGGTTTTGCCCTTCTAACTTAGCATAAATAGTGACGTTAGGATTAGGATTAAGCTTTTCAAGCTTTACTAATGGAGTATTTCCTACTAGCGATAATACTGATGACATAATCTTTATTGTTGATAGTTTAGAGATTTAAGCAAGCAAACATTTAAATGTCGAATTTATAAAGTTCAACTGCTTAGTACAAAGTACTCTTTGAAAAAATTTAAGCAAAGATACATTTACTTTAAGCAGTTGTACAATTAAAATCAGAAGTTTTGAATTTTCTTTATACCCTACTTGGTGTGTAGTTATACTCTTCTTTTCTGCATTGATTGAACGAAATAATAACTCAACTTATCCTAAGTTCGAATGTACTACTGCTTACTATCTATATAGTACTTCTAAATCATAAATTTGTTTTCCTGCATAAAAATTTAAACAAAAAAAGAGCCTATGCAATCTACATAAGGCTCATTTCTGATTTAAATTAATTAGTAATTGGGTTATTGATAAATCTTTAAATCATGTTTGAATTAAAAAAAATTAGACTCCAAACATGTTTTATTTTAAGTGAATAATATGTTGTAAAAGCTTTTTTTAAAAACACTTCCCTTTCCAGTGATTGGATTTGTTTTTTCTTCAGGAAGTGGCACTATATCCTCTTTGCTCAACTTAATTCTTTTTACTTTAGAATAGTGATCAATCGTATTGTCAATTCTGATTTGTAATTCCTTCAATGATACTGGTTTTTCAATGAAACCCGCAATACCATTGTTCAACAATTCTCCTTTTTGGGCCAAATCAAATTGTCCTGAATAAACTAATATTGGTATATCTGAATAGTGAGGTGTATTTCTAAGTTTTACGATGAAATCAAAAGTATTTTCCTGATCTAAGTTCAGGTCAGTAAGCACTAACTTAACAAATTGAGATTTTAATATTGCTTTCGCTTCATTTAATGTCTGAGCCGAAAGAACTTCGTATTTATCTTTTAGCGTGTTGATAGTCAAATCACGCATAAATTGATCGTCTTCTATAACAAGTATCGGATACTTCATATTTCTTTTTATTTGGGTGTTTTTTAGGTTATTTTACCTCTAGAACGTTGTCATTTGTTGATAAGTTCAATAATTATTAATATTTACTCACACTATTAACAAAATTCTTGACTAGGCTGATTTCCTAAACTTCATTAAATTCAAAAACCAATTCTTAAAATGAAATTCCCGCCTCTTTTTTTGCATTTTACGGGGATTACTTTGGAGTAAGAGGTCTTGAATCTTTACTTCAAGTTCATTCATATTGAAAGGTTTTTGTACATAATCAACTATTCCAAGATCAATGAAATTATCTCTGATCATTGGATCTTTGTTACTAGAAAAAATCATGACAGGGATTTCATTTGTCTGTTGTAAATCATCAAAGAGGCATTCGCTAGTTTCTTTTTCTAATTCAATATCCAACAGCACAAGATCTACATGATTATTTTGAAGTATTTTACGAGCATTTAGAACGTCATGAGCCAATAATATATCATTATTTACTCCCAAAACATGTGAAGTGATATCTCTAATAAATAGATCATCATCAACAACTAAGATTGATTTTCTCATATCAAAAAAATGTAATACTGAAATATAACAATCTTAATTCATGATAGTTATCTCTTTGCTTTATAAATACAAGACATTTATAAAAAAATACAATTCTTAAAATATTATAAAAAAATACGACTATGATGTCTAAGAAAAATGATGTGTAAATAGAACTAATTTAAGATAGATAGTGTTGAAACGAATAACTGATACAGGACATTTTATTAACCTATAATTACCTAATATGTTTAACGAAATACTACTTTTGGATGATGACAGGTTCATGCAAAAGTTTGTCAGAAATCTATTGTCTAAAAAATACACTGTTTATTGCTCAAGTACTATTGAAGAGGCATTGTCAATCTTAGAAAAACATCAGATTGACCTCGTAATTACGGATATTAATCTTAAAAAAGAATCAGGTATTACCTTTATCAAGGAAGTAAAAGATAACCCCCTTAAATCTCATTTACCGATCATTACATTGTCTGCTGAAGATTCATCTGCAAAGAAGATAGAAGTACTTGACCTTGGTGTGGATGACTACATTTCAAAACCATTTAATCCTACAGAACTAGATATCAGGGTGAAAAATGTATTGAGTCGCTACACAAAACATAAAGAGAGAAAAAGAATAGAGAGGGAAGAAAGAAAATCATTCAAAGAAACACTTAGTTATATTTATGAAAATAAAAGCTTGATTGGTAAACGTGGGTTTGATATTGTATTTTCCTTATCACTTATTATCTGCCTATTACCTATCTACCTACTCATCGCCATTGCAATTTATATTGAAAATCCAGGACCTATTTTTTACGTTTCTAACAGAATCGGTAGAGATTATGAAATCATTCCTTTTCTAAAATTTAGATCCATGAAGGTCAATGCAGACCAACTTGTCGAAGGCTTGTTACAAAAGAATAGTTATTCAAAAATTGAAAATTTGGAAGATATCACTCCATGTGATACTATGATTACAGGTGATGAAGGCTTTACGGTAAGTGAAAAGGTGTATAAGGCACAAAAGAACCGTACTACTTTTTTTAAGCTAGAAAATGATCCAAGAATTACAAAAGTAGGAGCATTAATAAGAAAAACGAGTTTAGACGAATTACCCCAGTTAGTCAACGTATTACTTGGTCAAATGTCAGTTGTTGGAAACAGGCCTCTCCCCCTTTATGAAGCCGAGCAATTGACAAAAGATACTACTGTAGAAAGGTTTAATACTCCCGCAGGAATTACAGGATTATGGCAAATTCAAAAATCAGTAGATCCATTTATGGATAGTGATAAGAGAACAAAATTAGATAATAAATACGCTGGTTCTCGAAATACTGCAATGGATTTTAAATTGATTTTCAAGACGTTACCAGCTATGATGCAGAAAGAAGAATAGTATTTATATGTTCATAAAAACCTTTCAATTGGGCCTCATTCTTTTATTTTAGAATGAGGCCTTTATTTTGTTTTATAACTACGTAATCATTTAGTAGTATCTAAATCGGCATTGAGGGTAAAAACGTCAATAAAATTATAAACAAACCGTTAAATATGATTTTTGTTTGAGCATCTCAAAACGATGAAGTTTTGATCGAGTTATCCTTTCAATAGGCGAAAGAAATGGAATTTAGCTTTTGGCTTCAAAGCCTTGCCTTTTTTGGTTCGTTTTTGTGTGTTAAGACAAAATAAAGAAGATGGAAGCTTTAAAGTAGAACATAAGAAACTTATAGAAAGTTGAGGTTAATGTAGTTTACAGTGCACATAATCATAGCTTCAATGATTAAAAATAAACTTCCTACGCTATGAGTTTAAGCTTCATTTTAGATCCTTTTGAACCTTAATCAAGAAAATAATAGATAGAAAAAGACCATCAATAATGATGGCCTTTCCATTACAACTAATATGAAACTTGAAATCTAATCTTCAGCTGCTTCAAGATCTAAATACATTTTATCAGTATTTCTATTACCCTCATCATCGGTATACCAATTTCTAAAGGATAGACCATTGGAAGTTACAAATCTTCCAAAATTATTGTAAGCAGTAGTAATATCTATGTTTTCTTTAGGAGGATGGAACTTATGGATAATACTAAGTCCCCATGGGTGACCTGTAGTTGTTCTATAATCACCTGTATCTTCTCCCGCTGTTCTGTAGGCCGTATTGAATTTAATTGTTGGCTCAAAACCTGGAAGGTGAATCTCTCTTTCTCTTTCATTAGCAAAGATGAAAGGATTAAACTCCTCAAAAGCCAATGTTTGAACTGAAATTGGTGAGGTGAAAATCATTTCCATGTCTATAACATCACTATACTTGATATTGCCGTTGTTGGTGACAATTGAGTTTTGATTATCAAAAACAATAACTACTGGGTTTTCATCACTTACTCCTGTCTCTGTTCCTTTGGCATTCAACGTGACCAAATTTGTATTCAAGATTGAACCAGTAACAGATGCAATTGAATCGATATGGAACGGTAAAGCGAAACCAAAACCAGAGTTGAATGTTGCCTTAACGCTTTTAGCCACATATTTTGATTTAATTTTCACTACTTCATTATTTGCATTTGTAATGTAGTTATGTCTGTAGTGAACTATAACGTCATTAAAGTCATAGTCTCCTTCATTTGGATATAAATCTTCAAAAGCAAATGTACCAAATCCATTTCTTCCTGGATAGTAATTATTAAATGCCATCGTAGGGTCATTTGGATATTCATCAAAACCATCACTTATGCCATCCCCGTCTGCATCATCATTCACAAAATCATTTTCAGAACAGATAAATGCAGCCAAGTCATTAATGTTTCGATTATAACGTTGGACAATGGCATAAGACCCGTCATTTTTATCCATTCTTATAATCTTAGAATTTTTTCCATTGGTCGAAACATAAATATTATCAAAACGGTCAATGGCAACACCTGTTAAATAGTAAGGGAAATTATCAGCACTAATTCTTGTGGCAGTGTAAACAGTTGTATCAGCATTCATTTCTAATCTGTACAATCCTCCACTACACGCTTGGTAAAGGTCTCCTTTAGAATCAAAGACTAAATCACCGCCTGCATTTTTATTATCTGGTAAATTTTGAACTGAAATATTTTTTAGAACCGCACCGGTAGAAGGGTCAAGAATTGCATAAGCTCCTTTTGTACCGATAAATAATTTCCCATCTTTCATCGTCATTCTTGGGTAACCATTATTAAGGTTATCATCTGTAGTTCTCATTGTGTCAATTAAAACAGACACCCCTGTTGATAAGGTATGGCTGTATAAATTACCTTTTACATCATAGTACATGACATCATTTTCCTGATCGTAAGCCATTGCATAGCTTTTCTCATAGATATCAGGGTATTCAGTAATTGTGTAATCATTTTCTTGATGAATCGTAAATGCTTTACCTTTACCGTTTATCGCTACTAAATAATCTTCACATGAACTCCTTGTTCTTTTATTTGAGGAAAATTGATCGTAAGCAAAACTATCAATAACATTAGAGTTTTCATCAAATGAGAACGTTAAGAAATTTGAGACGATATTTACTTCTTCTTCCCAAATCAAACCTACTGCATTTTTTGTCATATATAGTTTTTCTACATATGAAGGTACGGTAATGATGGTTTCAAATGCTCCCGCTTCTGTAGAAACTGCATTTTGAATTTCAACTTTTTCATCATGGTTATCAATGTAGTACAGTTGAAGCATACTTTGTCTTGGATAATTTGGAGATATTACTTTTATGTGTAACTCCTTTGAGGTTGAATAATTGAACCCTTCTGGTACTGTTACATCTGCAAAAGTACTTGTTGTAGTTTGAGGCGTGTTATCAGTGATAGATGTCGTGTCGTCAGTGATAGTGGTCGCACATGACCAAAGTAATGACAGAATCGCTATTTGTAATAGGTAGTGAACTTTCATAAGGTTTGACATTATTGAATATTTTCAAATCTGAACCTATAACCAAGAATCAAGAATAATAATTCATAGACAATAAATTACTTATGTAATGTGATCACCTGAAAAAGCACTAAAAATGGGGGTTTATGAAGTTAGATTAAGGTAGAAATTAAAATAATACCATAAAAAAACATAATAGTTCATGTACTAAACATTGGTTTATGCGTGAGTTTTTATTCAAAAAAAATACATTTTCTCATCTATCATCATTCACTTACTTGATCATTATTATAGGGAGAGTCATATATATTGACTGAAGGACCTAATGTGGATAGAAGTTATATCTTCATTTTAAATAAAGGGTATACAATTAGAACTTGTCTCCTAACCATAGGAAAAAAACATCCATACATAATGATAATTTGGAAACATCTCTCTTGTCCAATAATAAAGTACAAGACTTTCAAATAATTAACTCATTTGAAAGTCTTTTTCATTCAATAGTAACATCCTCAAAGCAGTGTCATATTTATCAAAAATGATAAATAATTACCTATTTAAAATGTACATTTTTTACCTTTTCTTATTTGAAATACCGCTTTTAAAATAAAATTTACCCATTCCTCTTACCCCGCTCGAATAGATTTGTAAACAATACAATTCTAACTCTTTATTTTAATAAGTATGTCGATGAATAAATATTACCAACTACAACTGATCGCGGGTATATTAAGTATGAGCTTAATTTTTTTAACCTCTTGTCATAAAGTAAATCAAAATCAAAAAATGAACAAACAAACCATTTCCCTATTAGATCATTGGGAATTTAAACAAGTTGAAAAGTCAGAGTGGATGAAAGCCGAGGTGCCGGGAACTGTACACACCGACCTTATGAATAATGGTAAAATTGAAGATCCTTATTACCGAATGAATGAAAGAGAGGTACAATGGATTGACAAAGTAGACTGGGAATATAAAACGACATTCAACATTGAACAATCTTCTTTAAATAATCATCATATCAACCTTCATTTTGATGGTATTGATACGTATGGTATTGTTTATATCAATGATCAAAAAATAGGTGAAACAGACAATATGTTTAGAGAATGGGATTTTGATATCAAACCATTCATAAAAGAAGGTCAAAATACTTTGAAAGTGGTATTAAAGTCTCCTATTCAAAAAGGATTAGTGGAATTAGAAAAGCATGGTTATGGACTTCCTGCAGTCAATGATCAGTCTGAAATTGGTGAATTGGGTGAGAAGCAAGTTTCAATTTTCACACGTAAAGCAGGTTATCATTATGGTTGGGATTGGGGTCCAAGGTTAGTGACTTCTGGAATTTGGAGAGATGTAACGGTTCAGTTATGGGATAATAATAAGATTGATAATGTTTTAGTTCATCAAAATACAAATCATGAAAAAGCAAATTTAACCATTACGACGGCATTAGATCAACCTTCACAAAAAGCATTGAAAGTGGTGGCTAAAATTGACGGTAAAGTGGTCAGTGAAACTACTTCTAAGGCTAATGCAACTTCTATTTCTCAACAATTTACAATTGAAAATCCTGAGTTATGGTGGCCTGCTCATTTGGGCGATCCACATTTATATCAATTGGAAATTGAGCTTTATGAAGATAGTGAATTATTGGATATTCATAAAGAGAGAATTGGACTAAGAACCATCAAAGTTGTGCAAAAACCGGATGAAGACGGCAAAGGGAAAAGTTTCTATTTTGAAGTAAATGGCCGTCCGGTGTTTGCCAAAGGTGCAAACTATATTCCTAATGATTTATTCCTTCCAAGAGTATCTGATTCTACTTACCATCATATGATTCAGTCTACTTTGGATGCCAATATGAACATGTTAAGAGTTTGGGGTGGTGGTATTTATGAAAATGATATTTTCTATGATTTATGTGATGAGAAAGGAATTTTAGTTTGGCAGGACTTTATGTTCGCTTGTTCGATGTACCCAGGTGATAAAGCCTTTTTAGAAAGTGTGAAACAGGAAGCGATTGATAATGTAAAACGATTGAGAAACCATGCGAGTATTGCACTTTGGTGTGGTAATAACGAAATGGAAATGGCTTGGGCTCCAGGTCGTGAAGATATGGGTTGGGGTTGGAAACAACAATACACTCCAGTTCAACGAAAAGACATTTGGGGTGATTATGAAAAAGTGTTCCATGAGTTATTGCCTGAAGTAGTGACTGAATATACGGATGATCAATTCTACTGGCGTTCTTCTCCTACTGGAGGCGATGGAGAAATTGCACATTACGAACATCGTTCTGGAGATATGCACTATTGGGGTGTTTGGCACGGTGAACATCCATTCTCAGATTTCAGAAAGTACATTGGACGTTTTATGAGTGAATACGGTTTCCAATCATTCCCTGAATTCAAATCGGTTAAAAAATATACAATTCCAGAAGATTATGATATTGAATCGGAAGTAATGGCATCCCACCAAAGAAGTGGAATTGGTAATTTGAGAATCAAAAAATATATGGAAGATCATTATCAAGTGCCTACTGATTTTGAGGATTTCCTTTATGTTGGACAACTCTTACAAGCAGAAAGTATTTACTCTGCAATCCAAGCACATAGAGAAAAAATGCCTTATTGTATGGGTTCTTTGTATTGGCAACTCAATGATTGTTGGCCTGTAGCTTCTTGGTCTTCTATGGATTTCTATGGTGAATGGAAAGCCTTACAGTATTTCGCAAAAGATGTCAATAAAAATACTTCTTTGATTGTAAATCATGATGATCAAAACCTTTCTGTTAAAATTGCTTCTGATATTGAAGTTAAAACTGAGTCAGAATTGAATATCAAACTAATGAATTTTGAAGGCAAAGTATTATTTGATATTTCTAAGTCAATCCAACCTATCGAAGCCAACATGACAGCAGAAGTATTCTCAAATAAAATTGCTGATGTTATAAAACAAAGTAAATCGGATGAGATCTTATTGGTAACTACTCTAAAAAATAAAGAGGAAGTTGTAGATACAGATTATCATTATTTTGTTTTGCAGAAGGAATTGAATTTACCTCAGCCTAAGGTGGAGTATACATTTACTGAGAAAGGTAATGATTTATTAGTGACGGTCTCTTCTGATCAGTTGGTTAAGAATTTATTTATTGAAGTAAATCAAGAGCAAGTGGAATTGACGGACAACTACTTTGACGTCTTACCACATCAAAAAGTAGAAGTATTAATTTCTAGTCGCAAAAATGAGAAAATTTCAAAGAATAACTTGAAATTTAAGCACCTTCAACAAACTATGGTAGAGGTTGTGAAATAAATTCATCCATCATTCAACCCACCAATACCTATGAATCGGTTATTGGTGGGTTTTGTGATTAAGAGAACTCCTCTTAACTTTGGCTCTCAATAAATAAAAAATGAAATATGAAAATTAAATACTTTACTATCTTACTTACTTCCCTCCTATTTTTTAAATGTTCTAAACCAAGTGAAAATGAAAAAACAACGGATCAGTATGAACAACAAGCCAAGCAACTCATTGGCTTTTTTGATGATCATGCATGGTCTGAAGAACTAGGAACCTATTATTCAGAAATTGATAATGAAGGAAAGGTAGTTTCCCAAAAAGTTTATACAGTAGCCACAAGTAGATTGATCTATGGCCTTTCATTTGCATCAAAATATGATCCTGCCTATTTAGAAAAAGCCCAAAAAGTTGCGGAATTCCAAAAGCAACATCTTATTGGAAAATCTAATAAGGGGTCTTTCTCGCATTCATTTGTTGAAGATGCAAAGGCAGGAAAGCAAAGCTCTTTAGATGTTTGGCAACAGGCCTACGGGTTGTGTGGATTGTCAGAGCTGTATCGTCAAACAAAAAATCCAGAATTATTGCCTATTCTTCATCAGCTTCATCAAGGGTTTATTACTCGATTTAGAGATACAGAAAAAGGTGGTCTTTGGGGAAATTATGATGTAGAAAAAGGACAGGTTTCCGGATCAAAATCATTACAATCATTGATGTATCCATTGACGGCTTATATGCTCAATCTTTGGGAAGCTGATCAAGAACATAAGGAACTTTATGAAGGTCAGATTAAGGAAAACTTATCTCTTTTGTATCAATATGGATGGAATCAAAATACAGAATGGGTAAATGTTCAACTTAATGATGATTGGTCTCCAAAAATGAAAGAAGATGGAACAATGGATTTTACCGTTACTGTAGGACATAATTTCCAGTTATCCGCATTATTATTAAGAGCTTCAAAATTTCAATTTCTAGATCATCAAACAAAAGTGCTTTATAAAAAGCTAGGTGAACAAATTATTGATATCACTTTGAAGAAAGATATTTTTCATCAGCAAAAAATACAAAAAGGATTTTATTCCGAATTTGACCCCAATACTTCTAAAGTGTTGGACGACAGAAAGACTTGGTGGCAACATGCTGAAGCAATAATAGCACTGTCATTGTATGAAGGAAAATATGGTGACGAAGGACATTTGTTTGAACAATATTTCTTTGATACCTTTGTTGACAGTAAATATGGAGGTGAGTATTTTTATGCTACAAAAGATGATCAACCGATCACTTCTGAACTGAAAGGAAGCATAGGGAAATCTACCTATCATACAATAGAAATGATACGATTTTTAAATAAGAAATAATAATTAGACCTATAAATAAAATGATGATTCTAAATGATGGGAATCAAATCCCAAGCCTAGGTTTTGGTACCTATTTATCAAAAGACGAAGAAGTAAAACAAGCTGTATTGGCTGCTTTAAAAGCAGGTTATCGTCATATTGACACCGCTATGATTTATGAAAACGAAGCTGGTGTAGGTGAAGCGATTAAAGAATCTGGTGTTCCAAGAGAAGAGTTATTTATCACAACTAAGCTTTGGAATGAAGACATCAGAAAAGAAAATGCTGAAGAAGCATTAAAATTAAGTTTAAAGAAATTACAATTAGATTATATCGATTTATATTTGATTCATTGGCCTGCAAAAGGTTATGTAAAAGCATGGAATCAATTAATTGAATTACAAAAATCAGGTTTGATCAAATCTATTGGGGTGTCTAACTTCAACCCTCATCATTTGAAAGATTTAGAGGAGTCAGGAGTAGTTCCAGCGATCAACCAAGTGGAGATTCACCCTAAATTACAACAAGCAGACTTGATTGCTTACTGTAAAGAAAGAGGTATTCAAGTACAAGCATGGGGCCCATTGATGCAGGCGGCTTTATTCCAAGACGAAACGCTAAAAGCAATTGGAGAAAAGTATAATAAATCTACTGCTCAAGTGATGTTGAGATGGCACTTACAAAGAGGTGTAAACGCATTACCAAAGTCAGTCACTCCATCAAGAATTGAAGCAAATTATCAGATCTTTGATTTTGAATTATCAAAAGAAGACATGAATCAAATTGCAGAGATGAATGAAGGTAAACGTGTTGGGCCAGATCCTGAAACATTTGATTTTTAAATTAAAGATTTAGATTTCAAACTACACAATTTATAAAACAAAGAATCCACTTCAAAACTTGGAGTGGATTTTTATAAATTACAATTTTATACTACTAAATTTATATCTAAGTCTTCGATAAACAACTTCTAGTTTGCTTTATCCATGTTACAAAAGTAGTTATTTGAACCTCCAATGATTTACACAAAAAAATCAACAATTTACACAAAAGCTCTAAGTTGACTTTTTAAATGAATTCTGAAATTAGCATCTCTTAAAGATATATCTAAAATTGTGTGCTATAGTATCTGAAACAGAGAGGTTTCAATATTAAAAAGCCCGAAAAGGATTTGTACTTTTCGGGCTTCATTTTATACAGTATTTTCAAAAAACAAGAAACAATTCCTCTACATTGCTTTCTTATTTAATTTATGATCTAATGCTGGAGTTACATCCATATTATACCAAGCAAAACCAAAGATATCAGCATACTCTTCAATAATCATACTTGTTGGCTTACCTGCGCCATGACCTGCGTTTGTAGCGATTCGGATTAACACAGGATTTTTGCCTGCATCTTTCGCTTGTAATTCGGCAGCAAACTTAAAGGAGTGAGCTGGAACAACACGGTCATCGTGGTCAGCAGTTGTAATCAAAGTAGATGGATAATTAACTCCATTTTTTACATTATGATATGGAGAATAACCCTTTAAGTATTCAAACATTTCCTTTGAATCTTCGGCTGTACCATAGTCATATGCCCAACCTGCACCCGCAGTAAACTTATTATAGCGTAGCATATCCAATACACCTACAGCAGGGAAAGCTACAGCTGCTAAATCAGGACGCTGTGTCATTGTTGCACCTACCAAAAGTCCACCATTTGATCCTCCACGTAAAGCTAATTTTTCAGTAGAAGTAAATCCTTCTTTTTTCAGATACTCCGCAGCAGCAATAAAATCATCAAATACATTTTGCTTGTTCATTTTAGTTCCTGCAGTATGCCATTTCTCACCATATTCTCCACCTCCTCTAAGGTTTGGAACTGCATAAACTCCACCATTTTCTAACCAAACCACATTGGCGATAGAAAAACGAGGTTGAAGACTTACATTAAATCCACCATATCCATATAGTATTGTTGGATTTTGTCCGTTCTTTTCTAACCCTTTTTTGTAAGTAATGATCATTGGAACTTTAGTACCATCTTTTGAAGTATAGAATACTTGCTCTGAAGTATAATCATTAGGATTGAATTTCACATTCGGGCGGATGTATTCTTTGGATTCACCACTTTCGATAGTATACTCAAAAGTAGTTGAAGGCATTGTGTAAGAGGTGAACGAATAGAATAAAGTCTTGTCCTCATCGTCTCCATAAAAACCAGAAGCTGTACCTACACCTGGCAACTTGATTTCTCTTTCTTTGTTACCTTTTAGGTCATATTGGTATACTTGTGAAATAGCATCTTTCATATATTTTGCAAAGATTTTCTTTCCACACATACTTACAGAGAGTACATTTTCAGACTCTGGAATTAAATCCTTCCAATTCTCTCTTTGAGGTGAACTAACAGGAACTACCACAACTCTGCCATTTGGAGCATTAAAGTTTGTTTCAATCCATAAATTGGTCTTATTCGAGTAAATAATGTTATGATCATTGTCAGTATTATCAACCAATGTAACAATCGGAGCATTATTTTTAGATAGTTCTTGAATATAAAGCTCATTTCCAGAAGTATTAACCGCTGCAGAAATCACCAAATATTTCTCGTCATCCGTTACATAAGCACCAACATATCTTCTAGGTGTTTTCTCACCACCAAATACCAATTGATCTTTGTCTTGCGTAGTACCCAATTGATGATACATCAATTTATGATGTTGTGTCATACCTGACAGTTGAGAACCCTCTTTAGGTTTATCATATTTGCTATAATAAAACCCTTCATTATTCTTCCATGCTATATTAGTAAACTTAGCATCTTTAACAGGATCTTCTACAATCTGTTTGGTTTCTGTATCAATCACATAGATATCTCTCCAATCTGATCCACCTGTTGATGTTGCATAAGCAGCTAATTTCCCATCATTTGTAAATTTCACGGTGGACAAAGAAGTTGTGCCGTCTTCTGAGAAGGTATTAGGGTCTAAAAACACCTCTTCTGTTTCAGAATTAGCCTTTTTTCTATAAAGTACATATTGATTTTGAAGTCCGTCATTTTTATAGAAATACAACCAATCACCATGTTTTCTTGGAGCAGTGATTTTTTCATAATTCCATAATTCAGTTAAACGATCTTGAATTCCTTTTTTGAAAGGGATTTTTGAGAGAAAAGCCTGAGTGGCTTCATTTTCTGCGGTAACCCATTGAGCAGTTTCTTCCGATTTATCATCTTCTAACCAACGATAAGGATCTTCTACATTTGTTCCAAAATACTCATCGTTTACAATTTCTTTTTTTGTTTGTGGATAGTTATATTCCATTTGCTGTTGACAAGCAGTAACAGCAACAACACTCGACAGCAAGAGAGCCGATGCGACTTTATTGTTCATGTTTAAATAATTAAAATTGGTAATCAGCTATAAATTTATAACTCAATGGGAGGTTGTCAAAAAATATATGAACAAAAGTTTATGATTAAGGTCAATTTCTGCTATTACATTTAAAAAATTGCTTGATGGTCATAAACAATCCGTTCCGTTACTTGATTCATTTTAAATGATTAGTATATTTATTCAGTATATAGTTATCTATTGAAATTCATTTCTGTCACTATTTCTTTTTTAATTTAATGAGCAAAGAAAAGTTTCAATCCTCCTCTGAGATACTCAAATTTCATCAAATTACTCAAGGAGCTTATATAGTAGGAGTAATTGGTCACATTAATGCTACATTACTTTTTTGGTACTTAGAAGTATCTGAATTGGTCTATTTTAATATATTCTTTAGTGTACCTGCATTTGCAATCGCACTTTATCTAAATTCAACAAAGCACGAAAACTTTGCTTTCTCCATAGCTTGCATAGAATTGCTTTTTCATCAAGTAGCATCAACCTATTATCTTGGATGGGACTTTGGAGCTCATTTTTGGTTGATTTACTTAGCCGGGCTTTGTTTTTTCAATCCCAATTGGCATCGCTTTTTTCAGTACGGCTTACTCTTTATTATTTGTTTTGTTTACGTGACCATTTCTTATGTTTTTCATGATGGAGTCTACACGCTATCTGAAAATATGAGCCATATTTCCTACATCACTAATGCTATCTCCACTATTTTAATTACTTCATTACTCATCAATTATTATTCAAATACCACCAAGAAGTTAGAACAAAACCTATTGGAAGAACAAAAGGTGATTGAGAATTTATTAAATAAAATCAAGTCCTTATTCGGGCAACAGATTTCACATAAAATTGCTAAACATATTATCGAAAATGAGGAAGGTATAAAAACCACTAATTTCCATGCTTCTATCATGTTTTTGGATATTCGTGACTTTACCGTTTTTGCAGATTCCAAACCTCCTTCAGAAGTGGCTAAATTTCAAAACATCGTATTTGGAGAAGTGATCAAAATAATTAGTGAGAATCATGGTGTCGTATTACAGTTGCTTGGCGATGGATTGATGGCCGTATTTGGTGCCCCTATTCGATATAAAGAACATGAAAAAAACGCTGTAAATTCAGGTTTTGGTATTTTAAAATGTATCGATAATATGATCAAGGCAGAAAAAATCCCTCCTATTAGAATTGGTATCGGTTTGCATGCTGGAAATATTGTAGCAGGAAATATTGGTAATCAAGAACGACAATCCTATTCGCTTACAGGTCGAAATGTGATTATTTCGGCAAGAATTGAATCTTTGAATAAAGACTTTAATAGTCAATTTTTGGTTTCTGAAAGTATCTTTCAAAAAATGAATCATGACGAAATAAAAGGTGAAGATCTTGGAGAGGTAAAATTAAAAGGTTTTGGAGAACCAACAAGGGTATATAAACTAGCCTAGTCTTATAGAAAATTTAGGACGAAACACGCTCATTTTTTACTTTCTAAAAAATCCTTTGCAGAGCATTATCCAGCTGTTATCAATGCACTGTTATGTGTTGTATGTATTCATAAATGAGTTGATTTTGTCAAAAGTAGAGTTAATCATTTTATACTTTTGTGTTTGACTAGCATCAAGTGAAAGTGTTGTTACCACTTCTCTCCTAATATCATGAGCATTTTGAAACTGATTGGCATGTGCTTTTTTATGAATTCAATAGTAATATATGTTGATCTTTATCCATAAAATATTGTAGTTCTCTTTCTTGATCTTTGAATGATCTTTTTACTTTACTCAAATGGAGTCTATTCCCTGATTTCATACTCAAATCACTCTTATGAATTAGTTTTTTCTCTTCCAGTTATATTCTTTGACTACAACATAGAACACCTTTTTTGTTGAGATGTTAAATCAAGTTTACCCAAAGTTATAAAGTACATTTCAATACTTTCATTGATGAAAATACACAAGGAAAAAGGAATCAGCAGTAAAAAGAAAAATAGGTTTCTTTTCATTTTTTTGAAGATTAAGGTGTATTGTAATAATACAAAAATAGAGTTACATAGAAGTAAATATTTAGATAAAATAGTTATGATATTGCACGTAATAGGAAATTTAGATGGAATAAACTAAAAATTCATTTTACCTCATAACTAAAGTGTTCAGTCTATAAATATCTATCCATTTCAAAACTCAATAGAAAGTAGACAACTATCAAAAAAAGAGGCCTTTTAGCATCAATAATGCCATATTCAAATCTCTGAAAATTAAAACTCTAAAATGATATTCTTATTAAAATTCAAGAAAATAATATACAGTTTTTATCTAGTATTTACCGTTGGGATTGTTTCAAATAGCTTTTTAATTAGAACAAAATAAAGATGCTAGCTATCTACATGTAAACTTTTAAATCGAGCCTTAAACAACAGGCATATAACTATTTTAAAATGAGAAACAACTATCTATTAATCTTATTTTTTTTACTGTTAGGAAGTAAGATTAATGCTCAAGAATGGAGCAACATTCCCGTACCAGCATGGTCAGGACCTAACTATTATTGGGAACTTCAGAGTAATCTCTCTGATGACTTTAACTATAATTTCAACGCCGTAAACTACAAAAGTAACTTTGGAAATGGAAAATGGTATAACTTCTACCACAACGCTTGGGATGGGCCAGGTACAACCTATTGGAAACACAACAGAGTAAAAGTGGATGGCGATAATCTAGTGATTACCGTTGCAAAGACTAACAACACGACGAAAATGGGAATTCCAGGTGTGTTATCTGGCTGTGTAACTTCTAATAATAAAGTGATTTACCCTGTTTATGTAGAGTCTGCTATCAGTGTAGCAAATATCTCTTTGGCATCTTGTTTCTGGCTTCTGAGTCCAGATGACACACAAGAAATTGATATTATTGAAAACTATGGCGGTGTACCTTGGTTTAAACAATTTACACACATCAGCCATCACTCATTTATTCGAAACCCTTTTACAGACTATCAACCGAGAGATTGGAATAGCTGGTACCAAGACAGCAGAGTAAATGGTAATTATGGATGGGGTGATTGGTGTTGGAATGGTGGAAACAGAAGGTATGTTAGAATGGGTGTGTATTGGGTTGGACCAAAACACTTTGAATATTTTATTGATGGACAATTAGTAAGAGTACTTTATCATAATGCTACTGCGACTAAAGTGAATGGAACTTGGCAATACCAATATTTTAATTCAATGTCTGGTCAATTTCCTACCAATAATGCAAATGGTTACACTGCTGTAACGACTTACACAACAAGTTCTAATTACAGCTTTCCAACGCTTCAGGCTGCAAGTAATAATTCAAATGGCATTAGTGTCATTGACCCAGGGAACTTCCAAAATGGAGCAGGTTTTACAAAAGCAATGGATATCATTATTAATGTTGAATCACAACATTGGTTAGCAACAAGTCACTCTCCATCGGATGCTCATTTAGCTAGTTCGGCAAGAAATCAGATGAAGGTGGATTGGGTAAGGGTTTATAAATTAAAACCTAATTCGAATGCTAGAAGTAATTCAACTGTATCTGATGTCCTTGAGGGTGAACTTACCAATGAGGGAATTAAACTTTCACCAAATCCAGCAAAGAATTTTGTAAGAATAACTGGATTGGGAGAAGGTGACTTTGAAGCTGCAATTGTTTCAGCACAAGGGAGTGTGATAACCACTCAAACTGTAAGTCAAGAAGCTAACACCATCAATACTTCTCAACTATCTCCAGGTATTTACATTATTAAAGTAGCAGGAGAAACTCAAAAACTTATCATTAAATAATAAGTAGATCATAAGCATCTTTATTTTATAGGAGTCTCAGGTTTATGAGACTCCTATTTTTGATCAGTACTTTAGTGCCATCAAATTTTGATTACAAATGGGTATAACATTTAATAAGATAGTATCTGAAGTTTTATTCCTAAAACTCTTTTTTGTATAATCAAGTTGAAATTCTTTCGTAATTCGCCTTTTGTATTAAATATTCATATCGATGAAATTGTTCTTCAGAAAAGATTCTTCTTATCGCATTTTTTCGTGCTCTATCCAACTGGTACCAATAAGCTGTTACATCTTGTTTATAGCCATAATCGGCTTTATTCATATTTAAGTAAATTTTATCAAAAGTATTATTTATGGCTTTATATTGTCTTTCTTGATAAGTATCTAAAGAAAGTAAATAAACCAACTCATTTCTTATATCCGAAGCGTAATTAAATTGCCCCGGCATATTTTCTAATATAAATTGATGAAGAGTGTCTTTCTGTGTATCATTCAAGAAATGAGATAACTCCTCTTCTTGGTTTTTGTAGGTCTTTTTTATTTCGTGAAGTAATGCCTTATTTCCTGAAGAAATTGACAACTTTGAATTCTTTATCAATTTAACTCTAGTAATATTATATTCTTTTACAACAGTAGCAAATGTTTCTTCTTGGTGAGATGATAGAGCTAACTTGTCTTTCAATACTGTAAAATCCATCTCAACTGAATCACTTTGGTGTATACAGGAGGTGAATGAAAATAATAATGTAATGAGAAATAAATATCTTTTCATTTTTACGTGATTTTAACTAATAATTTTTGATTGATTATGATACAAATGTAGTAGGTCACCAAAAGAAAAGATTGTAAAAAAGAGTCTGATATTTGTAAAAAAAGGGATTTATGAATCATGATTTAGGATACCTTCCTGTAGGGGCAGACCTATGTGTCTGCCTGCTGTACCACAATCAGGGACATAAAAAAAACAGTTAAATTATAAAATGAATAAACAACAATCGGATTTTTTGATTGTATAATATAGATCATTTCTTGTGAGTTTTAATTATGGTTGGTTTTGTAGTTTGATGGATAAACAAATGGTTTGTAATAGAGATGAATCGTATCATGTTTAGGCGGGTAGACACATAGGTCTGCCCCTACGTGGTTCTTGTGAGAAATCGTGGAATAAAATTTGTTTCAAACATGAATAAACGAACTATTCATTTATTCATAACGATTCATGTTAAAACAACTAACTTCTCGACACTCTATACGTCTGAAAGGCTATGATTATTCTCAATCTGGACTTTACTTTATTACAATATGTGTTCAGAATAAGCACCACTTATTTGGGGAAATTGAAAATCATGAAATGATAATGAATGATGCTGGTATGATGATCAAGCAATGGTATCAAGAATTGGAATGTAAATTCAATAATAACATTTGTCATGAGATGATCATTATTCCAAATCATTTCCACTGTATTCTAGAAATCAAGGAGCATCATGATAAAAATAATGCTACAATTGGAACAATTATTCAATGGTTTAAGACAATGACAACTAATGATTATATCCGAGGTGTCAAAGCCAAAAAATGGAAAACATTTGATAGACGTCTATGGCAACGTAATTATTGGGAACATATCATAAGAAATAATAATGAGCATGAAAAAATAGCTCAATATATCATCGATAATCCGTTATGTTGGTCAGATGATAAATTAAATGTATAACGTCCGTAGGAGCAGACCTATGTGTCTGCCCGCTGTACCACAAATCAGAAACACAAAAATGTCAATCACGTAAAACAATAATTTAATTGATGTTTTGTTTGATAATCATATTGTGGGATAATGAATATTATTTTGAAATGTTTCGTGATCTGTTTCGGTGGGCAGACACATAGGTTTGCCCCTACGTGGTTCGTATGTAACAATTAATCCTTTATAAAAACAAAAGAGAATGATAAAACAGATAATTGTATATAAAAAACACGCCCCATTTAGAAAACAGGACGTGTAAAAATTATTAAACTAAAATACGTGATTTTGAAATCGTTTATTATCAAACTTCTACTATTAATTTTTTAAATGTTCACTCCAAATAATAGGTGGAAGACTGAGGTATCTGGGTTGCAGACTGCTCCACAAAACAGAGAAGGACTATATTTTTCACTGACCTTTAAATCAACTGTTTTCATTAAACTTACATTGACTAATGTGAAATTATCATTGAGTGTATACTCATTGTTTCCAGCTCCTACAATCAATTCAAACCCTTTATAATTGTACCCTACTTCAACATAAATATCATATTCTTCACTGAAGTTAATGTACCCTGCAAAATGGAAATTCTTAATCCTTTGTATTACTCCTAACTCAAATGAGTGACCTACATTTGATAAGTCTTGTTCAACGTTGTGGATCGTTTTAGGACTATCAAATGTCGCTGTAGAGTAAACGTAATCTATAACCTGTAGGCTTAATCCTATTTTCTCAAAGGTATAACCTAATCTATATTCAAATTCATAAACCGAATTACTTTTAAGAAAGGCATACGTTCCCCATCCTCCAACATAAAAACCTTTGTAGTTCAATTCTATATCTGGCTGTATGGCAGGGCTATAACCGTAGTCAATTCCTCTCCATACATAGTGATTAACAAGATCAGCACCTGCTGAAAACTGCAATTTGTCTTGAGCATAAAGATTTTTACAAACCATTATGATCAACAACATTAGTATTATAGTTTTAATTATTAATCGCATTTTAGTCTTTATTTGAATGATGAGAAATGTATTCTATTTTCAACTTTGTGAAGTAAGTTTTTCCTACTCAACATTATCGTTGATATCAATCTACTTTTATTGGAAAAGTAAACTTGTCTTTTCTTTTTTCTTTAGTAAAAATGTAATGAGTAGTATGAGTATCATATTTATATTTTTAGTTTAATGATTTGTATTTGTCTTTCTGATACAATACAAAAGTAGTACTTGGCCAAACGAATCTCTTTTAAAAAAGGGTCAGGGTATTTTATAAAATGGTCAAACCTTATTTTCCTTTATTTTTTCGTTCGAATAATTTATTCACCTTAAGAGGTTTTATAGTATGATCTATTTTTACTCTTATCAACCAGCTTTCGTTCAGTATTTCTTCATTTCTAGGAAAAGAGCGTTCATTGATCAATTGAAGGGTTAAGAATGTATTTTTATACACATTATTCTTTACTCCAATTAAAGTTCTATTACTTGTCAATTGCGGACCATTGGGATCATTTAAATTGATAAAGGGTTCTACACCTAATGATATGACACCAAAAATTGTAGGTACACTGACGGATGGATTATACCTTAATCTGATATTATGATTTGAATTCCCCTCGAAGAATTGTTGTTCCAATCGGACTCTATTTGTAAAACTTATTCTATTGATTCTATTTCGAAGAATGATATCTTGATAGGGCCTTATCTCACCAACTACTGTAGGGCCATGCAAATAAAGCAAACCAGCTCTGAAATGGAGGTTATTTGACAAATCATACCTTAAACCACTTCTATATTGCCACCTTTCAAATCCAAATAAATCACTTCTGTAACCAATATCAGAATCGACTGATAAACGGTAGGATAACTTATAGGAATTGAAGTAATGCAACCATAAAACATGGTCCTGAGCCATCACTTTATTATCGGTCATAATAAAAACCAATAGAAAGGAAAGAGAGGTGATTACCTTTTTAATAGAAGTCATTTTGATTCGATTTTAGTTTGTATAGTAAAGCCCACCCTCCTACTTATTTTAAAAGAAAGCAGGTAAGGGTGAACTCTTGGATAATATGTGATGTGTGTTATTGATTCTCTCTTTTAGAAGAAATACCTCGCTTTGATCGTTGGAGCAAAGATGAAATCCGAATTTGTATTCATTGTCGGGTTTAATATGAACTGTGAACCCGGAGTAATCCAAAGGTCAGGTGTAGCTAACATCTTCCAATAAATCTCTGCTACCCATTGACCTTCTGTTCTTACATCTGGGAAGATTTGTCCTAATAATTGTTCCTTTTCGTTCATAGGATTTCTTATTTGACGAATACGTTCACGGTTCATTCTGGAGTAGTTAATACCAATACCTACTTCACCTTTGATATTAAAGGGTTGTAGATACACTAGTCCAATGGCGGCAGATTGATCTGCTTGAGTAGCCATACCCATTGTTCCACCTATTGAGGTGTTGTAAGTATAATTGGCAAAAGAAACTAAATTTCCCCATTGCTTAGTACCATGAACTTTCATACCCCAGCCAGAACTTGTTGGGAGAGGTGAAGTACTTACCTGATCAGAATAGAAAAAGAGTACATGGGCATGGTCAAAATCACCTTCACCTCTTACCCAATGTTTTCCAATTTCTAATCCTGTAAAAATCTCACCATTTCTAAATAATGATCCTAAATCAAAATCTCCTGCTAAAAGGTTATTGTCTTGAATTGAACCTGCTATGTATAACTCTGAATCTTTAATCGGTTTCCAATTAAATGCCATAGCTAATGAAGGAGCAGGAATTGGTAAAGTAGCTACAGGGTTTGTAAAACCTTGATTAGAGAAAGAAGTACGACCATCTTTAAAGCGGAAAAAATCCAATACCATTAAAGACGAAAAGTTACCTACTCTAAACCAAAGTCTATCTTGTTTTACTTTCTGTTCCCAATACAATGTTGAGAAATAAGGTCTGTCCCACATAAAGAAAGTTCCATCAATACCATTCAAAGAACCATTCATTATGGGAGTTAACGCTGGGTTTGTTCCTCCATATTGATGTCTACCATCCAATACTGCAGTAAAACTTCCTTCCCAATCTTCCCCTCTATTATAAGCAGTCCATTGTGCTTCAATGACATAGGAGCCCACACCAGCTGTGTTTACTCTGTCTGCTGAAATCATCTGTGATTGTGGACTTGCAGTAAACATGGTCGCATAACTGAAGCCTAATTTGAGACCGTGCTTTTTATATAAATCTTCTTTCCATTGAAAATAAGAACCTAAATGAGGCTTACCAAGTATCGAGCCTTGTTCAGGAAAACTATGTTCAAGATCTGTTTCTGCATCTACAGGGTTTTCAGGCCCAATATGCTCTTCATAATGATGTATATGTTCTGATTTCCCTATCTCTTTTTCTTGTGCTATTAAATTACCGCTCAAAAATAAAAGTGGCCATAGCCATTTAATGAACAGTAAAGTGTTAATATATTTTTTCATTGGTCTTGTTGAAATAGTCTAGTACCTATTTTATTTGTAGTATTCATTCAATTGAAAAGAATAATATCGAATGACTTGATTTTTATGTTTTATGTTGAAAAGAGATTTTATTAAAAAGGTAGAGAAATTACTTCCTCTACCTTTATTCATTTATCAACATAAGTCATTACTACAGTTGACAATCTTTATATTAGAACTCAGTAAAAGAGCCTGATTTTTGCCTTTTAGGGAATTCTTTGAAAGTCATCTTGAATTTTGCCATTTCAGTAATTGCATCATAAGCTACTGGAACTGCATCGTAGAAGAAACCATCATAGAAACCTGATTCTTTATGTGCTGACTCAAATGGATCTTCTCTTAAGTTGATGATCAATGGAGAGGCCAAATCAGTATAAGGAGTACGCCACACATCATAACCCTTGGCTTCTATATTTTCCTGAATACTTAAATGTACTTTCCATTCTCCTTTTCTGATTGCTGTGATTTTACCATCATCGTCACTATAAAAGTGAACTTCACGTGGAGCCTTTTCCGTTTTACCTGTCAAATAAGGCAAGAAGTTATAACCATCTAAGTGTACTTTATAATCTCTATCGATCATATTTGTACCGGCTTTTAATTCTTCTTTTACGTTATCATTACCTGCCGCTGCAACTAGAGTTGGGAACCAATCTAAGTGAGACATCATTTCGTTCGATACTTGTCCTGGTTTGATTTGTTCAGGCCATCTAATCATCATTGGCACTCTTACACCACCTTCCCAAGTTGTGTTTTTCTCACCTCTAAATGGAGATGCTCCAGCATCAGGCCAAGTACATTTCATCGCCCCGTTATCTGATGAATAGATTACAATTGTATTCTCATCAATACCTAACTCTTCTAAGTAATCTAATACAGTTCCTACCTGATGATCATGTTCTAAAAGTCCATCATGATAGACGAAACCTGTTTTCTTCGCATCCTCTTTCAAACGTGTCCAAATGTGCATTCTTGATGTATTTAACCATACAAAGAAAGGCTCATCGTTATCTACAGCATCTTTCATGAATCGCTTTGATGCACCAATAAATTCTTCATCAACAGTTTCCATTCTTTTCTTATTCAAAGGACCTGTATCAGAAATACGACCATCTGCATAAGAGTGCATTACACCTCTAGGCGTAAATCTTTTTCTAAACTCTTCTCCTTCTGGGAAGAATGGTGATTCTGGCTCCTCTTCAGCATTTAAATGGTAAAGATTACCGAAGAATTCATCAAAACCGTGATTTGTGGGTAAATGATCATCTCTGTCACCTAAATGGTTTTTACCAAATTGCCCTGTAGCATACCCTTGTTCTTTTAATGCTCCTGCAATTGTAGGATCTAATTCGCTCATCCCTTGAGGTGCTCCTGGTAAGCCTACTTTTGAAAGCCCTGTTCTTGTTGGGTGTTGACCTGTTATAAATGATGATCTACCAGCAGTACAACTTTGATCACCATAGTAATCAGTAAAAAGAATTCCTTCCTCACCAATTCTATCAATGTTAGGAGTTTTTGCTCCCATTATACCTCGGTGATAAGCACTTAAACTAAACCAACCTGTATCATCACCCCAAATTACTAAGATATTTGGCTTCTTCTTGTCTTGTGCAAAAACGGAAGAAAATGTTACCACTAACAACAGTAATGTAGCTAAATAATTTTTTTTCATTGTTCTAATTTTTTACTTTGAAATAGTATTTTGTTTTTTATTACACTACAAATGTAGGGGGTCTACAAACGGATCCTTTTTAAGAAAAGGTCAGGGTATTTTAAAAAAAGGTCAAACCGAAAAATGAGGTAAATATGGTTCGTACTGAGGGAAGTGAAGAAAGCTTAGATAAGGTCTTTCAAGCTGTTAGTGATAAATATAATGGCAATTGGGATGGAGAAGAGATGTCTTTTACTAGCGAAGAAGGTTACATTGAAGTCATTTCATTAAGGTATCTCAATGATTTCATTGTGGGTACACAAAGGCACAAACTTACTGATGGAAGTGTATGGAAACGAAAAAAGATGGACCGTAAATATATTACTATTCGTCTTGGTTCTCATAGTGATAGAAAGGAAAGGTCAAAAGGAACAACGCCTACTGAAGGAATTTTTATTTATAATTCATACGAAGACCTCACCTTCAATTACCCTAAAAATCATTCTTTGGAATGGATGGTTATTTCTATCCCTTACGATAAATTTAAATTACTCGATATTTTTCCCAATGATTCTGTATTGATGCAAATGTTTGAAATGGATACTTTTCTATTTCATTATATGCCAATGACATTTGATATAGAACTCTTGATTAGAAGCGTTTTTGATATTCGTAAAGACAAACTTTTAAGAAAACCATTATTCTTATCTAAAGCATTTGAAATTCTTGGTCGTTTAAACAGTAAAATGACGGAACAAGAGACCTTGAGCCAAAACCTTCACCCTCAAGACCTTGAACTGATGCTTGATTTGAAAGTCAAATTATTAGAAGATTACACCATTCAACCCAACTTGGATAATATTGCTTCTGATTTAGGAATGAGTAAATCTAAATTACAACGCTCCTTCAAGTCTGTGTTCAACACTTCTATTTTAAAGTATTTCAACACACAACGCTTGGAAGAAGCAAGAAGAAAAATTGAGTTTACAGATGATAGCTTGTCTTATATTAGTTATGATTTAGGGTTCAATGATATCTCACATTTTAGTACAGCATTCAGAAAACATTTTGGAGTTGCTCCTAGTGATATCAGGTAGGTTTGTAATATATTTCTAGTATGTTAAATCAATAAGAATTTATCCATTTTATAGTATTAATTTAGCACTTTTTGAAAAGTCTTCTTTACATTTACAAAAAACCTAAAAATTATGATATTATTTATTTCAATCACGGTAATTACAATAAGTATTATAATTAAAGTTAGCTCTAGTTTAATTGAATCGACATTGAATTTCAGAAAGTAAATTCTGAACAGCTTTAGTTATTTGTAGATTTTAGATGTATTCATTTGAAATGACTTAAAAAAACTCTATCGAGAACACACCTTGATAGAGTTTTTTATTTAGAAACAAGTTGAATTAATCGTGATTGTCAATTTCCAATTCAATCACATTACCGAAAACTCCGATATCAGAAATTGTATTTCCTGTTTCAAGCGGAGTATATTCTACCATATTTTTTGCTCCAAAAATATTAATGTAAGAGTTTGTTCCAGTATGAACATAAGCGAATTTTTCACTTACAGCTACTCTAACATTTTCACTTAAGTTTTCATTTACAATTGCACTATTTACAGGTACAAAAGTTCCTAAGTCATAAGCAACAAAACTTCCATCCTCTGCAAGAACATAGATCATTGTCATCATGTAGTTGATTTCGAATGCTTTTAAGCCATCGACGTCAATCACTTTTTCGATTGTTCCTTCCTCTACATCGATTTTGTAGATACCTTTTTCGTTATCAATACCTAAAGCTACTCTTAAAGTTGCTGTACCATTAAAGTATTTTCTGTAAATCAATTGGTCAAACTTCACACCTTCTTCAGGGTAAGCCAAAGTCTTTTCTTCCATTTCAATAATCGGGTCATTCCAATCACCCGTATTTTTAAAGACTACAGATAGTAGACCTTCATCAGTTGAAACAAGCCCATAATTTTCATCCCAGTTTACAGAATAAATATTTGTGGAATAGATGTCATTAAATGTATAGCTTTTATAGATTTCTTCGGTTCCAATGTGATATATATCTAGAACATTCTCTTCGCTTGTCAGTAAATAAAAGTTTTCACCAAAGCCAGAAGGGAGGTATGTAGTATTTACGCCTTCTTTTTGAATGTGATTTAGCTCAATTTCTGTTGCTGAGTTTCCATTTATAACATCTTCAGCATTAACACTAAATAAATTACCCGTTTCTTTTGATCTCCACATTGCAAAAAAGTCACTCCAATCCGGTACTGTTGTATTTGGAGTAGATGTTTCTATTTGGATGCTTGGTGGGTAGGTATGAAAATGGTTCATGTGCAAATCCAAACCAGTAAAAATAGAATAGACAGTGTTTTCGCTATATACTTTTGCATTGGCGATTTTTGCTCCTAATTCTTTAATTATTTTAGTTCCGTTTTCTTGAGTCATCAAAGTATCAATTCGATCGCTGTGTGGCTCTCTTAGCTCTACGATGTTATTGTCAGTGTAAGTGACTACAAGTTTCAACCCTTCAAATTCTCCATAAGGAGCATCTTCTGGTTTTTCTGGAGTATCGATTTCCTCATCAAGGATCTCATCTTTTTGGCATGAAAAAAAGGTACTGCCTAATAATAGTAGTAGAAATAAATAATTTTTCATTTATAGTCTAATTTGGTTTTAGAAATTAAAAATATTGATCACGGTATTTTGTCTTATATCAGAAGCAATAGCTTTTACATAGTACTCTCCGCTTGGTAAGTCCGAAGGGATAAGCATACTATCTTTGAAATCTATTACTGTTGTATTTGCGGAGCTAAAATCATAGAAGTTAGATAGGATTTCATTATCATTTGCATCCACTAATTGGATCGTCATTTCTTTGAGAATATTCAACCCTTCCAGTCTAAAAGAAATTCCAACTTGTTCATTGGGTGTAATACTTCCTTCCAATTCTATGTCTAAGAAACGGATGATAGGAACGATTAACAGCTCTCCACTTTCAATCGCTTTATCTCCCTTTTTATCGATAACGGTTAACTCTATATGATACAATCCAGTATCAAAATAAGTCGGGATAATCGGATGTTCATGAATGAATGTGTTTCTTCTTCCTTCGTAATATCTTGAATAATCATAAGTAGCTGCACTTGTATCTGTTAATGACTCAACAGTGACAATTACTTCAGACGCTACTTCTCCACCATTGACTTGTGCTTCTAAATGTAGGTCTACGCCCGCATAGCCTATTTGATTGTCGCCATGTCCTGTAGTACCTCGTCCGTATTTAAAGTTTTCGATGCTTAATTTAGATAATTCATCATCTTGGTTACATGATATCAAAGTCAATATCAATGCCACGTAGATTAGTTTTAGTTTTTTCATTTAGCTTGTTTTTGCAATACAATCGCAAATATAGACCGAGATGAAATAAATAATTTACTTTACTAGAAGTAAAATTCTTAATAAAAGAAAATTAAAGGTTGTACTTGTTGTTAACTGCAATATATTTTCAAATGAATCAATCAAACCATCCCTTTCTCCAAAAAATCCATAATTCCATAAGGGCGATCACGGTAATACTAATTAAGAAAATGAAATAACCATTCATCATATTCAATTCAGGCATATTGACGAAGTTCATACCGTAGATACCTGTCAAGAGTGTCAAAGGGACGAAGATTGCTTGGATTATCGTCAGTGTATTCAGTTTCTTATTACTTCTTTCTTGCAAAAGTAATTGATAGTGGGATTGCACCCCTTTTATATTTTCCTCCAAACGGCTGGTCAAGTCTAGAATAAAGCCATAACTTTTTATGGTCTTCCCTATTTCATCATCAATTCTGATCTCTCCATCTGCCCACCTGAGTCTTGGGATCGACTGTAAAGCAATGTATAAATCTTCTACAATATTGGATAGGTTGTGTACATTGTCTTTGACATCTATAATATCTGAAATATCTAATTCATCAGGGTCTTCATCAAGTTTTTGAGAAAGGTCATCGACCTCCGCTCTAGCTTTTTGGATACAGTGAGACGTTTTCTTGAGTACAAAGTTCACCATAAAGTAACTTAGGTAATTCAAGTCAACGGATAAATCAAAAGGATTATTATTCAATTCATTGATCATCCCGCTAAAAATCTGATTCGATTGATGAGCAATAGAAACAATGATACCCGGACGAATCATGATAGTAAGTGTTTCTCTCTTATAGATATCCTTCGAATTTGAAATGGGTAAATTCAATACCATAGTTTCAGAAGATAAACGAAGGTTCTGTAACCGGGAAGGTTTTACAAAATCTTTTAATATCTGTTCATCAAAATCGTGATCCTCCAAAATAGGTATTATCTCTTGTCGGTCATTTACTTTTATCTCTAACCAATAGTCTACATCATCCTCTAAATCATCAGAGTTATTATCGTTTTCAATCTTCGTTATTTTATTCTTATTGATTTGGTAGAGGTTTCTTATCATTTTTTGAAATAGTCGATTAAAGTTTATGAATAATTTATATTACAAATTTATTATTTATACTGCAAATCTATCATTCTTCAAGTTTAAGGCAAGTTTCTATTTTAAAGTTTCTAAATATTTTAATGCTCTTTTACTAACAGATTTTCGTTCATCTTTTGAGAGCCTAACTAAATGAGGTTGAATCCAAACTTTTAAGGTTTCCTCTTTCTTTGACCACTTAAAAAGAGTTTCCATAGTTTGATTTAAGACAATCCAATCGTTATTATTTTCAAGGTTATACTTCATAATCTGAGTAGCTTTCTGTTTTTGAACTTCAGTGATTTCTTTTTCTAGCAGAAGAAACAATTGGGCAAATGTCCATTGCGTAGAAGCTTGATCAATTTTTGAGATTTCATCAAGAAAACGATCGATATAAGGAATTAAATAGGTTTTATCCACCTTACCGATGCGTTTCATAGCATTTGATGTTCTTAACCTTACCACTTCATCTTCACTGAAATAACAATTGAACAACTCCTCAAATAATGCACTGTCATTTAATACTTCCGCCACAATTTCTATGGTATTCCCTAGTGAGTTAGGGTGTCCTCCTTTTAATCTATCTTCGAAATTTTTCATAGTTTGTTATAAATAAAAAGCCCACTAAAAACTTAATTTAGTGGACTTTCCATAAAAAGTAAATATTTTTTATGACTTATACATCATAACGATCTGCATTCATCACTTTATCCCAAGCTTTCACAAAGTCTTGTGCAAAAGCAACTTTGCTATCATCTTGAGCATAGTACTCACTGTAAGATCTTAGGATAGAATTTGATCCAAATACAATGTCTACTTGAGACGCAGTCCAATCAATCTCACCTGTTGATCTATTGACAATATGATATAAATTATGACCTGCAGGTTTCCAATTGTATTTCATGTCGGTCAAGTTCACAAAGAAGTCAGTGCTTAATTTCCCAACATTTTTAGTGAATACACCATGTTTCGTATTGTTATGGTTTGTTCCTAATACACGTAAACCACCAATTAAGACCGTCATTTCAGGTGCTGTCAATCCCATCAACTGCGCTCTGTCTAAAAGCATTTCTTCAGGTTTTACAGCATATTCTTTCTTCAACCAATTTCTGAAACCATCATGCAAAGGTTCTAAAACAGAGAATGAAGCAGTATCTGTCATCTCTTCAGTGGCATCACCTCTACCAGGAATAAAACTAGCTTTAATAGAAGGGTCAATTTCTTGAGCGGCTTTTTCTACTGTTGCTGTTCCACCTAAAACTATAAGATCAGCTATACTTACATCTTTAGAAAAATTAGATTGTATTTCCTCCAACTTTGAAAGTACTTTTCGTAGACGTTCAGGCTCATTGCCTTCCCAATCTTTTTGTGGAGCCAAACGAATTCGACCTCCATTAGCACCACCTCTAAAGTCTGATCCTCTGTAGGTGCGAGCACTATCCCAAGCGGTATTAATTAATTCTTGAGGGGTTAAACCCGAATTTAAGATTTGTGATTTTAAATCTTCTACTTCAGCATCTGTCAGCGTATAATCAACTTTAGGAATAGGGTCTTGCCAGATTAAATCTTCAGCAGGAACATCTGCACCCAAGTATCTTGATTTTGGACCTAAATCTCTGTGCGTTAATTTAAACCAAGCTCTTGCAAATACATCTTCAAAATAAGCAGGATCATTCATGAATTTCTCTGATATTTTACGGTACTCAGGATCAACCTTCATCGCCATATCAGCATCTGTCATGATCGGGTTTCTTTTCACATTCGCGTCAAAAGCATCCACCGGCTTATCTTCCTCTTTCATGTTTACAGGCTCCCATTGATTGGCACCTGCAGGGCTCTTTCTAAGTTCCCATTCATGATTTAATAGAAGATGGAAATAAGTATGATTCCATTTGTTTGGGGTCGTTGTCCATGCACCTTCTAATCCACTCGTTACAGCGTCCGCTCCACTACCTTTTCCTTTTGGGTTAATCCAACCTAAACCTTTCTCATAGATTGGAGCTCCTTCAGGTTCTGCACCTAATACTGAAGCATCTCCATTACCATGTGCTTTCCCGACTGTATGACCACCTGCAGTCAATGCTACAGTTTCTTCGTCATTCATCGCCATTCTACCAAAAGTAGTTCGAACATCGTCTGCTGTTCTTTGAGGATTTGATTTTCCTCCTACACCTTCAGGGTTGACATAAATCAAACCCATTACAACGGCAGCAAGTGGATTCTCTAATGTCTCACTATCGTCATTATTTCCATATCGGTTATTGCCTAACCATTCCTTTTCATTTCCCCAATAAATATCTTTTTCAGGATGCCAAATGTCTTCTCTCCCACCTGCAAATCCAAAAGTTTTGAAGCCCATCGATTCGTAAGCCATATTACCCGCTAGGATAAATAAATCGGCCCATGAAATCTTGTTGCCATATTGCTTTTTGATTGGCCAAAGCAAACGTCTTGCTTTATCCAAGTTTGCATTATCAGGCCAACTGTTAAGAGGTGCGAAACGTTGATTGCCTGTGTTACTACCACCTCTACCATCTGATGTACGATAAGTACCGGCTGCGTGCCAAGCCATACGAATCATAAGACCCCCATAATGTCCCCAATCGGCAGGCCACCAATCTTGACTATCGGTCATTAATGCTTTGAGGTCTGTCTTTAATGCTTCCAAGTCTAATTTCTTAAACTCTTCTGCGTAGTTAAATTTTAAAGCATAAGGTGAACTTTTCGAGTCGTGTTGGTGAAGGATATCCAAGTTTAATGTTTTTGGCCACCATTCTTGGACATTGTTTTGTGTTTGAGAATTTGTCCCTTGGTGAAAAGGGCATTTGCTTTCATCTGTGAAATTCATAATTAAGTCTAGGGTTATTGCTTCATTAATAAATTACAGTCAAATAGATTTTTAGGGATCTGTGATCACTAAAATTGAAAATGAGAAAATTTAAAATTATGTCGATTGTGTTTTTATTGGTATAAGTACGAATTCAAAATTATCAAATACTAATTCTATTTATTGTTTTGCGATTACTTCCTTCAAAAAACTTTTAATAGAACCACTATTAATACGTTTTTTAGCGTTGTACTTACAAAAAATAAATTAGAGTTAACTATGATTTATTTTTGACTTAATACTTAAAAAATTAACTCATCTTCTGAAAGAATTAATTCAATTTAGTGTATTGTTCCATACATGTATTACTATGTGTCTGTATCATTAAGTTATTTTATTTTCATCTAAAAAACAACGATTGTAAAATAACTATCAATGGAACTTGTTAGTTTCTTAAAAGTTTTCAAATTTGACTTATAAATTTGATGGATTTAATCATAAATCACTTGTTTTTAATTCATTACGATTATTAAAAAAAGTAAGGTTACCTTTATCGTGATCTCCTTTTTAATATCACTTCAAAAGATAACCTTGTAGTAAAAAAACGTTAGTCGCTGATGGTTTTATTCCTGGCTAAGCTGGTATATTAAAATGAAATGTTGTGCCTTGATTTAAATGAGAATCAAGCCAAATATTTCCTCCATGGAGGTCTAAAATCTTTCTGCAATGTGCCAAACCAATACCGGTTCCTTCGTATTCACAAGCAGGATGTAACCGTTGAAAGATGGCAAAAATTTTATCCTTATATTTTTTTTCAATGCCTATTCCGTTGTCTTTGACAAAGAAAATCCATTGATTCGTTTCTAAAGTAGCTCCAATTTTAATAACTGGAGTTGATTGTTTTCCTTGAAATTTAATAGCATTGCTAATTAGATTTTGAAACAATAATCTTAATTCAGTTTCATATCCATTGATTTCAGGTAAATCATTGATCAGTAATGTTGTATTTGTTTTTGAAATAAGTGCATCAATATCTGACCTTACATCTTTTAGAATCAGGTTACAGTCCACTCTTTCAATATTCATATTATGGCCTATTCGACCATAATCAAGTAATGCTTTTACTAAGTCACTCATTCTATCCGTAGCTTGCTGAATAAAATCGAGGTACTTGTCCGCATTTTCATCAATTACTCCTTTATATTGTTTATTTAATAAACTGCTAAAACTATTTATCGTATTTAAAGGTTCTTGCAAATCGTGACTCGCTATATAATTGAATTGTTCAAGTTCCTTATTTTTTATTTCAAGTTTAGACGTGTAGACTTTCATTTGATGGTCTAATAAGCGATGCTTGACAACAATAAAGTAAATAATCCAAACCGCCAATAATGATATTCCTCTATTCACAAATGCCATCCATGTCGTTTGATCATTAAAAGTAATGATCGGAACAATAACAGTGAGAATAGTAGCAAGAATAGAAAACCTTCTTGTTACTTTTATTCTTTCTCGAATTAAAAGTGCTATGCAACATACATATAAAACACCTACAGCTACGCCCAATGGTATTACTAAATCTATGATAAATACTATCGTCATTAGTAATGTACATTGTATTGTAGGTCTTTTAAAATAATATTTCATGTTCATAAAATAGTATCTACACAAAGATCACCTATCAAATATATATTGGATTAAAATAAGATAGTTCTTTTTGGGTTGTGTTTAAGTGAGTAATTTGGAAATGAGAAATAGATGTAATTTTTATTCTGTTCTTTTTGGGTATAATTGAAGATAACACTGAGTAATAGATAATCCTAATTTTAACGATCTGATTATTATACAATTTACAAAGGTTCTATGATTCTTCTTTTTTTGTATTAAAATAGTCCTAAACCATTAAAATACACCTATTTTGTTTTATATAAACGCGATATTATCGCAAAATGACTAACTAAAATAAAAAAAGATTAAACAAAGTGATAAAATAAAACAATTATTTATTTCTAAAGAATTACCTCAATGTATTCAAATAGTTACATTTTAACACTGTGCTTTTTTATATAACAAGTTTTGAAGGCTTTTTAGATTAAAAAAAACAGCTCATGATTTATTTCATGAGCTGTTAATCTATAGAATGATAACTTTAAACTTATTTCGTTTTTTCAGCTACCCAATTTTTAGCATTTACAAACGCCTCGATCCAAGGTGATACCTCATCAGTTCTATCTGATGGATAGTGTGCCCAGTTCCAAGGGAAGATTGCTCTTTCTAAGTGAGGCATCATTACTAAGTGACGACCGTCTTCTGAAGCTAATGCAGCAGTGTTGTAATCAGATCCGTTAGGGTTGGCAGGATAAGAAGTATAACCGTATTTACCTACGATGTTGTATTTCTCTTCTGCATAAGGGAAGTTGAATTTACCTTCACCATGTGCAATCCAAACACCTAAACGAGTATCCGCTAATGAATTCAACATTACTGTGTTATTTTCAGGAATCACCATGTTTACGAAACCTGACTCAAATTTATGAGAGTTGTTATGTAACATCTTAGGTTTTTCATCATGACCTTTTGTCACTAAACCTAATTCAACCATCAATTGACAACCGTTACAAACACCTAAACTTAATGTATCCTCTCTTGCATAGAAGTTCTCTAAAGCTTGTTTTGCTTTCTCATTGTATAAGAATGCTCCAGCCCATCCTTTTGCTGAACCTAATACGTCTGAGTTAGAGAATCCACCTACGAAAACAATAAAGTTTACATCAGATAAATCTTCTCTACCAGCGATCAAGTCCGTCATGTGAACGTCTTTTACATCAAAACCAGCTAAGTGCATAGAGTAAGCCATTTCTCTATCTCCATTCACACCTTTCTCACGGATAATTGCCGCTTTGATTCCAGAACGCTCTTTACGATCAGGATCAATTCCTAATGCAGCAAGTTTTCCTTCAAATCCTTCAGGGAATGAGTAGTGTAAAGGAGCATTTTTATAGCTTTCATAACGCTCTTTTGCTAATTCCTCACCACTTTGCTTTTGATCTAATAAGAATGAAGTTTTCGACCAAACGTCTCTTAATTCTTCTGTATTAAAGGCTAAAGTAGTTCCGTTGTAAGTTACTTCTGTTTGAGCACCTTCTACTGCCTGACCGATCACGTGATAAGCAACACCTGCTTCATTCATTACTGATGCTAAAGCTGCTTCGTCTTCCACTTGGAAGATGACTGAAGGCGTTTCAGAGAACAATACATTTGTCAAGTCAGCATTAGAGATTGCTGATAAGTCTACTTTGTAAGCAACATTTTGCTCAGGGAATGTCATTTCCAATAAAGCAGTAATTAAACCACCTGCTGAAACGTCATGACCTGAAACTACATTTCCTGCTTTAATTGAAGTTTGAATTGCTTCGAAACCATTCTTAAAGAAATCAGGCTTAGTAACTGTAGAAACTTTGTCACCTACTTTATTTAATACCTGTGCTAATGATGAACCACCTAATTCATGACCACCTTGAGCGAGATCTACATAAACTAATGATTTACCTACTTTAGCTACTGGCTCAACTACGTTTTTCAAATCGTCTACCTCACCTACTGTAGAAATAATTACAGTACCTGGAGAGTACACTTTTTCATCACCGTACTTTTGCGTCATCGAAAGTGAATCTTTACCCGTTGGGATATTCACTCCTAATGCTACTGCAAAATCAGAACAAGCTTCCACTGCATCGTATAAACGAGCATCTTCGCCTTCGTTCTTACAAGGCCACATCCAGTTGGCAGATAATGAAACATTACCTAAACCATGAGCTAGTGGAGCCCAAACTAAGTTCGTTAATGACTCAGCAATTGCGTTGATAGAACCTGCTGCAGGATCAATCAAGGCTGCTACTGGAGAATGACCAATTGTTGTAGCGATACCTGCTTTTCCTCTGTAATCACAAGCCATCACTGAAACGTTGTTCAACGGTAACTGAAGACTACCTGCTGTTTGTTGTTTTGCTACACGACCTGTTACAGAACGGTCCACCTTGTTTGTTAACCAATCTTTTGAAGCAACAGATTCTAATTGCAATACATCATTTAAGTACTCATGTACTTTTGAAGCTTCCACTTCAACAGCTGAGAAATTAGGAGCTACTTTTGTATCCTTCATGATTGTTTTTGGTGCTTTACCAAACATATAATCTAAAGGCATATCAATAGGAGCATTTCCTGTAGTTGTGTCTTTAAAAGTGAATTGCATATCGCCTGTCGTCTCACCTACTACGTAGAATGGAGCACGCTCACGCTCAGAAACTCTCTTTAAAGTCTCAATATTTTTCTCGTTGATTACTAATCCCATTCTTTCTTGAGATTCGTTACCCACGATTTCTTTATTCGATAACGTTGGATCACCTACTGGCAATTTGTCCACATCGATCTGTGCTCCTGTTTCTTCAACCAATTCAGAAAGACAGTTCAAGTGACCACCTGCACCGTGATCGTGAATCAATACAATTGGGTTTTCATCCGCCTCTGACATTGCACGAACCGCATTGTACACACGTTTCTGCATTTCAGGGTTAGAACGTTGAATTGCATTTAATTCGATAGAGTTAGAGAACTCACCTGTTGCTACAGAAGAAACGGCTCCACCGCCCATTCCGATACGGTAGTTATCACCACCCATTACAACAACTTTGTCACCTTTCTCAGGAGTATCTTTTAAGGCATCTCTTCTCTTACCGTATCCGATACCACCTGCCATCATGATTACTTTGTCGAAGCCATGTTTTTTAGCTTCTTCCTCATGTTCGAAAGTAAGTACTGAACCAGCAATCAATGGCATACCGAATTTGTTACCAAAATCAGATGCACCATTTGATGCTTTAATTAAGATTTCCATTGGAGTTTGGTAAAGCCATGGTCTCTCAGCCATACCTTTTTCCCACTGACGGTTATCTTCCAATCTTGAGTAAGATGTCATATAAACCGCAGTACCTGCCAATGGCATAGAACCTTTACCACCTGCCATACGGTCTCTGATTTCACCACCAGCACCTGTAGCAGCACCGTTAAATGGTTCAACCGTTGTTGGGAAGTTGTGCGTCTCTGCTTTTAAAGAGATCACTGATTCGAAATCTTTTGTTTCAAAGAAATCCGGTTTGTCTTGAGTAGCTGGAGCAAATTGTTCCGCTACGGGACCTTTAATAAATGCTACGTTATCTTTGTAAGCAGATACTAAGTTATCTGGAGTTTCGTTTGAAGTTTTACGGATCAATTGGAATAACGAAGTAGGTTTTTCCTCTCCATCAATCACAAAAATACCGTTAAAGATTTTGTGTCTACAGTGCTCTGAGTTTACTTGAGCAAAGCCATAAACTTCAGAATCAGTTAAAGGACGATTTAGTTTTTCGCTTACTTCTTTTAAGTAAGATACTTCATCATCACTTAATGCTAAACCTTCTTCATTGTTATAAGAAGCAATGTCTTCGATATGACGAATTGGTTCAGGCTCTACATCAATTGTGTAGATCGAACCGTCTAACCCTTCGTACAAAGCTTGTAACATTGGATCAAAATCCGCAGATTTTTCAGATTCAACGTGTAGGAATTCCTCAATACGGATAATTCCTTCAATACCCATATTTTGAGTAATTTCAACCGCGTTTGTACTCCAAGGAGTTAACATTTCTTTGCGTGGTCCTACGTACCAGCCGTCCAAAGATGTTTTTTCTGACAATACTGCATTGCCAAATAACCAAGAAAGTTTTTCTAGATTTTCTTTTGAAAGTGCCTGACCGGCGTGTACTGCAAATACATTGTCTGTATTGCCTTGGAAAAAGAGTACCATTTTGCCCAATTGATTTTTCAGAAGCCCAATAATGCCCCCAAAAGTAAGGGTTAATTTGCGATTTCTACACATTTGGACAAAAAAGTCACTAAAAAATTAAGTTAATATGAAGTTTTAGGTCTATTTAATAAAAAAATACATCCATTTACAGAGAAACGGATGTATAATTAACTTTCATTTATTGTCGTTAATAAGTAATCAGTGTACTTTCAACTAATTTAGAACTATATCCACATTGGCAATTGATATCGCTTTTTCTGATTCTAAGAAACGAATCAATTTAAAATTATCATTTGCGGGATCTTTAATATCCTGTAAATATTGATTGGTAAAATGCTCTGCATGAACAATGTTTCCATCAATATCTTTCCATTTGATAAATACGCCATTTATAGCTTTATCTGATTTCATTATTTCTCCTTGTAAAACTAAAGCGGCTTTTCTTTCAAATATTTTAATGATGTTATCATTCACTCTAAAATAACTGTTATTGTACTCAGCATTTAAGAAATGAACTTTAGGCTTAAACTCGGTGGTTCTTATCTCTACCGTTTCGGCAGTGTAAGGGATAGTTGTGACAACAATGTCTGAAAATGATAAATAGGCTAGTGCTGTAAAAATAATCGCTCCAAAAGAACAGGCTACAATCAGTGTTTTCAAAGATTCTTTTTCAATGACTCTTCTTTGTCTTTCTTCTTTCTTTAAAGAACTAAGTAACTGTAATGCTTTTTCATCTAAAGGATTTACCTCAAGACATTTGTTAGCAAAGCTGATCGATAAGTCTCTATCTTCTCTTCTTTCTTCCTCGTAGTACTTGTTAGCATAACAAGAAGAAATCATAAATAGGGTTTTTGAATCAAAAGGGTTAATTGTTAGTGCTTGATCGAGTTCGAATATTGCATCATCCCAATTTTTGTATTTATGATATCCGATTGCCCTTGCTAAATGCGAAGAAAAAAGATCCTGCAATTTTACCCATTCTCTGTCAGTAACGCCGATTTCTTTCGCCGCAGCTTTCAGATCGCTTTGGGTAATTACATTAGCACGACTTTCTTTGATTTCATATATCCGCTGGATGAACCTGGATAAATGATCTGAACTCATTATAGTATCTCGCATAAGGATCGTTTTGGGTATTAGTAACGTACTTTGTCTAATTAAATATAAACATTGTAGCGATCAGTTAATAATTATCTGATTCAACTTGCTTCTTCAATGAACTATATTCTTAGAATAATATAATTTTCTTATGGTATTTTATATTTACAACAAAGAATGAGGAAAAATTATCCTTAATATTCTATTTTTGATAAAATTTAATGGAATTAATCAATTTTAATCATGGATCTATCTCCCATCAATAATTTACCTGAAAAAGGAGAAAAAATATTTAAGGTTTGGAAAAGGTATGCTAAAGAACACTTCCCATATACTGACTTATATATTGAAGATCTTAAGAATGATATCCTACAGGCTTTATCAAAATCATTAAAAGATATTGAAAGAAAAGGGTATCATAAGCACAGAGAAAAGAAGAGCTGGGTAGTTGGTGTTTTCATGGAGATTCTAGCCAAAAACATCAATCAATATTGGTATAACATTTTCATTATCAGAGATAATAAAGATTTCAGTGGATTGCTATGGTTAAAGGCAATGTTAACGCATTTGGCTTCAAGTCAACAAGGACAAATTGAAGTCAACCGTATTTATAAACATTTATTGGATAAGCACTACCCTTTTGATCAATACGACATGCCTTCCAATGAAGAGGTAGATCAAAATAACCTTATTGCTGATCTAAATTATCAATCCAACTGGACAGAATCTGAACAATACCTTACTTCATTATTAAAAGACAGACTTTCTGTTACTATTGATAATAGAGGTCCTCGATTAATCACTGCTGAAAAGCTGTATGACATCTTTTCTGTTGATGACATTTATAATTTTACCGAATTAAACCTTTACATAAAAGAATAGATGTCACTGTAAATCTGATAGATATAATTCACACACAAATTGAAAATGTATATTTATTTTGATATTAAAATAAAAATAATCTAACTTTGTGTCATCATCAAGAATCCTTGAATGGATACCAACCGAGTTTAATCCACGGTGGTAGAAACGATGTGGTCCGTAGGATGGACAAAAACCTACCCCCACTTAATTTTCACGTTTTTTCTTGATGTCATTCAATGATTATTCACTTTATAATCTAAAAAAAATGACATTAAAAGAAGAATTCTACACACAGAAAGTCCACGAACTTTCAACACTACGTAACGAAGCATTGATTGATACATTTAATGCTGAAGTTGGAAACACTGCTTGGAGTAATCCTAGAGGTGTATTTCTTAGTGCCCTCAATGATGAAATCAGTAAAAGAAATTTCAAGGATGATCGATTGATCATAAAAAACGGTAGACTCTCCATTAAAAAGAGAGTTAAACTAATTGATAATCAACTTTCAACCCTTTAATTCCTATTACCATGAGTTTAGCACAAGATATTTACATACAGTTCGTAGATCATTATTCTACTTTAGATGACAAATCTTTAGTTCGAATTTTCAAAAAAGTGGGCCATAAGGTTTCTCACCACAACCATAGTTTAGTAGCAGCTTTAAAAGATGTTTTAGAAGCTAGGGGGTTAGTGGTGGCTTAATCCTATACCATTCGGGAGGAGATCACTACTCCTCCCTTTTCCTTTTTTCATGACAATCATTTCTTGTCTACTTTCAAAAAAATAGTTGAGTGTAAGGAGCTAACGTTATCATAGATATGTAGTATACAATCTTTGTATTGTGATTCGTTTATTCAATAAATCAATATCTTTTATTGATTAACGAAGAGTTTATAAATGAAATGTAAGCAATTTTGTATATTTCCATAAAATATTCAGCCTGATCTAACATTTATGAAAATTCTAATTTTTTCCGTTTTCTGCTTTACTTTCTTTCCGCTTTTTACATTTTCTCAAGCTACATTTATACCTAATCAAGAGGAGTATCTAACCATAGAAGATTGGAAAGATGAAGAAAATTGGACTTACGTAAATGGTAATAAAGAAAATAATTATCCCTCTAGTAATGATATCATTCTAACTCAAAATACTCGATTAAATATTGAATATTTAAGGATTGGTTTTAACCTAGATCAAATTAGTACTCAGCTCACCTATACTTTAGACCGACAAAACTTCAGATTAGTTATTGATCCAGGAGCTACCGTATCTTTCAAAATTGACTTACTGGGAAATATCACAACTTCATTTGAAATTGCTGGTCATTTCACACTTAATGAAAGTGTTACCTTCAATGGTAGTAGGGTTAAATTTACTATTGATGGCACCATGAATGTAACAGAAGATATTACTTTCAATAATGCGAACAACCAATTTGTTATTAATGAAGGAGGAATTGTCAATGTAAATGGTGATTTTAATTCATTGAATGGAGGAAGTAGTACTTATAGCAGTGACGGTGAACTTATAATCAATGGTGATTATAGAAATGATGGAAAAGCAGTTTTAGAAATTGGAGAAAACGGTAGTGGACGTATTAAAGGTAATATTGATTCCAATAGCGGAGGAGGTGGAACAATTAATGTTTATGGTCTGCTCCATATTGAAAACTCTGTAGATTTCTTTGGTAAAGAAACTTTATATGTAGATGAAAAAGGATGTTTGGTAATTAGTGGTAATGTATTTCTTACTTGCAATAAAGACATTAATGCTAACATATACGGTAAAGTTCAGTTTGGATCAACGACAAAATGCTCAATAACTGACGATGAAAATTGTAGAGAAAATTCCCCCAACAATCAGATTTGCGAAAAAATAAATGATGAAGATCTGCCTGTTGAATTGACCTATTTTTATGGTATTGCGGAGTCCGGACAGAATACGCTTTATTGGGAAACAGCATCTGAGATTAACAATAGTCATTTTGAAATTCAGAATTCTAATGATGAACAGCAATGGATTACATTAGATACCATTCAAGGAGCTGGTAATATAAATACCAAAGTAGAGTACTCTTATGTTGATTCTGTATCACTACAAAGGTTTTACAGATTGAAACAAGTTGATTTTGATGGTAATTATACGATTTATGGTCCTATCAATATTATCAATAATAGCGGGCCAATATCAGGAAAAATCTATCCTAATATCGTTACTAATGGAACAACTATAACAGTTGAAATACTAGGTGTAAAAACGAATTCAACTGTTAAGTCATTTTTAATTTCTTCAAGTGGCCAAATCATTGATGAAAATATATTATCGGTTAACATTGAAGGTGATTTCATCACAAACTACACTGTTCCAGAAGTTCCCTCCCCTGGAATTTATATTTTCCGAATATTATCTAGTAATTCAACAAGTGAAATGAAGTTCTATGTCTATTAGAAGGTAATCCAATTGCTTACATATACTTTTCCATCATTTCTTTATGCTTTTTAAAAGCCTTCACTTTCGCTTTTCTTTCCTCCATTAAGTCTTCCCTATTTAAAATAATTGAATCATCACAAACGGGACGATTACCACAGGCTAATTTCTTTTCTCCACCTATTTCTACAAGGCAAGAGTTACAAGTGCCAAATTGCCTAAGTGTTCTATAACAGGGAGCAGTAATACTCTTTTTGGCATTTCTAATTGTATCTACCAATGTTTTATCATTCTCACTGATTTCTACTTTTTCGCCATCAATACATAAAAAGTTCATAACACAAAAGTATTTGAAAAAAAGCAATAATTGATGTTTTAATTATTAATCAATCGAATAATAATTTATATTTAATATAATCGTATAACTGTATATTAAATTTATTTACTCATTTGTATAATTGCTTATACATTATTTAAATGAATATATAACATTCATTAGTATATTTACTTCTACATTTTTTATACTTAAATTTAATATGATATCATAGTACAATCAGATCAAAGATGAATTCAAGTTCCTCCCCTATTTACAAATTATTGTCTATTGCTTACTTTTCAAGGGTAATTGTTAAAGGTTATACATGTTATTTTAGTTGCAACTTGCAACTTTTATTTATACTATAATAATTACTTATATGATTATATGTAGTACTTTTATAAATGTTTGCGATAAACTAAAACTATTGTAAAAAAAATTATCTTATTTAAATAGTTATCACCCTTTATGACCTTTACATTTGAAAAAGCTATTACCATTTTTAGATAAATATCCTTTTATAACAACCTACTCACTCACCGTTTCAGAATTACTTTTTGGATACATACTTCTCTTTTTCATAACACGAGAATATAGTGCTGAAGATGTAGGTTTATGGTTTATATTCTTTTCCATATTTAATTTTTCAATTAATATAAGAGAAGGTGTTACTTACGTAGCATTAGTTAAGTTTTCATCAGGTAAGGATCATAAGGAAGCGTATAAGACCTATAAAACGGTAATTATAGCTATTCTTATCATTGAAGCCGTCATAGGATTATTGATTGTTTTCACTGGATATATTGATGTATTTCCTGATATCTCCTATTTTCTAATGGTCTACCCTATCTTTTCAATCACAAATAATTGTTTAAAATGGGTTGAAAATATTCATAAAAGTAGACATACTTTATATAGAGCTGTTATTATTAATCTTATCTCGCTCACATTACTTGGCTTCGCTCTCTATTATGTACACTATAATGCATTGAGTATACAAAACCTTGTATTGGTGATTGTAGCTGTTTATGGAATATCTTTCCTTATCTCCTTGACTACAATACCTTTTAAAGCCATTTTAATAAGTCCTTTTGATAAGAAAACTTTTAAAGAAATTATGCACTACGCTAAGCAAGGTACATTAAAAGCTTTATTTGGTACAGCTTCTTCCAAAATGACCTTATTTTTATCGGCAGGTATTATTTCCTTAAAAATTACAGCGATGTTGGGGCTAGCTCAACGTTATTTAGTTATTATTCTCTCTATCTCAAATGCAATTCAGCTGAGCTTCTATCCAAAAATAGTTGAGCTTTATGAGAAAGGAGACATTGAAGAGTTCAAGAAATATTTCTTACAGACTTTAGGTAAAGTCTACTTAATTATTCTTCCAATTTCCATTGGTTTCTTATTGTTAATCAAACCTTTTATCGTATTACTTCACGGTGATCAATATTCAGATTCTTTTCATCTATTGGTGATTCTTGTTGTTACCTCTTTATTTGCACCACTGGGAGCTTTTTTTGCGAGCTATACTAACGCAAAAGGTAAACCACAACTAAGCACCAATATAGTTGTAATGAACAGTATTGTATTGATAGTTCTTTCCTATGTGATGGTAGCTTACATGGGTGAAATTGGAACTGTATTACCTGCCTTAGTCACTGAAATATTAGGAGCTGTTGTGATATTTATATTCTATTTAAGAAATGAAAATATCAACCTTTTTAAGATTATCCCATTAATGCGTTTAGAGGCACTCACAATGATCTATCAATTAAGAAAGAAGATATTGAGAAACGTATAAAAATAAATGCTGAATTATTATGGTGTATTGACCTTAATTAATTCAGCATTTTTTATTTAAAACATCGAAAGTTAAACTTTAGAATAAACCTCTTTTGTTTTCCTAACACTCTCCTCCCAGGTAAATTTTTTCACCCACAGACTTCCCCTTTTTATAAGATCTTGTCTATAACTTTCATCATCAATAACTTTCATCATTTTCGATTGAAGATCTTCTTTCTCATATTCGAAGAAATCTCCACCTTCTCCTACAACTTCTCTTAATGATCCTCCTGTAGCACTCAAAACAGGTACATTAGATGCCATAGCTTCCAATGGAGCAAAACCAAAACCTTCATATAAAGAAGGAAAAACCAAAAGGTCTCCGCTATGGTAGAAATCAATTAATTGTTCATCAGGAATATATCCTTCAAATACAACATTCTTTAGGCTAAGTTCTTCCGCAATTTTAGGATAAATAGTTCGCTCTGGATACATTCCTGCTATCCTTAATTTGACGTGAGGGTATTTTTTCTCAATTGCTTGAAAAGCATGTAATAACAGTTGAAGGTTTTTTCGTTCCCCTAATCCTCCTGTATATATAATATTGAAATGGTTCTTTCTTTTATTCTCTTCTTTTGGTGGGTAAAATTGGTCGAAATTAATGCCATTATGAATTACATGTACTAATTCTTCTGGGTAATTTGCGTATTGGATTGTATCTTTTTTGGCACTTTCGGAAACTACAATAATTGGTACTCTTCGTTCTTTAAAACGTTGAATTGCCCATTTATAATACTTCATAAACCACTGATCTCCTTCATGAATATGTAATAATGAAACGTCATGCATGGTCACTACGAATTTAGCATTACTAAAATATGAAAGTGCTAATCCAGAGAGAAACCAATGAGCATGATATATTTTGTTTGGATCAAAAGATTTATTGAGCGCCTGTTTTATAAAGAGCGGTAAAACATATGGATGTAAATTTCTAAAAGATTTATAGAAATAACCTTTAATCCAATCGTATTGATCTTCATAAAAATGGTCTGCATTTGATGGTTTTGAAGGTTTAAAAAGTTGTATTGGAGAAGATTTATACATCTCCTCACCTAACTCAAAACTATACCGTCCTATCCCCGAAAAGAAATGCTGACAGCTCACTAAATTGATTTGATCTTCCATTAATAATCTAGAATTTTAAATTCTGTTCTTCTATTCAGCTGATGCTGAGATTCAGTACAAGAAATACAATCTACAGCATTTACTTTTTCACCATAAAATTGATAAATGAGTCTATTTGTATTAACCCCTTTTGCATTTAAGTAGGCAATAACAGACTTCGCTCTTCTTTTTGAAAGGTCAATGTTGTAATCATCACTACCACGCACATCACAATGCGATCCTAATTCAACTACTAGAGAAGGATTATTTGTCATAATCCTATGTAAATCGTTTAAGATTACTTTGGCTTCGGTCGTTAGATAAGCTTTATCAAATGGATAATAGATATTTTCAATTTCAAGTAGATCGTTTTTGATCATTCTCTTCAGGTAGACATCTCTACGAATTACTCCATCTTTACTAATATTTTGAGCATTTACACTAGCATCTTTTGTTAAGTATCCTGATGCAGAAACACTCAAATTCATGTTTTGATCTGGTGCCTTTTCTCCAAAAATAAATTGATAATGTCCGAAACGATCAGAAGCGTTTTTATCAAGTTGAATGTATTTGCTGTCTTGTAAAACAATTTGAGCATTAGGTATTTTCTCTTTCGTATTTTCATCAATAATATCACCTTCCATCCTAATCTGATTTCCTCTGACTAAGTCAACAATGACATACATTCCTCCAAACTCTTTTTCTAGGTATTTTGTATTAATTGTTTTTGGAATGTACCCCATTTGTGCAGCTTCCACTTGACAAAAATTATGTAGATCAACAGAAGTTGAGTAAAATCCTTTATTATCCGTTAAACCATTAGAAATTGGTTCTTTATCACAATCAGATAAGACGACAGTAGAGTTAGGTAATGGTTCCTTCGTTAAACTATCAACTACTAGCACTGATATATTATCTGGTACTTCTCTAAACCTGTAAATATCATCTGCTCCAGTTCCACCGTCTCTATTAGAGGAGAAATACCCGTTAAACTCCTCTATATCATGATCGATTGCTAAACCAAAATCATCCTTTGATGAATTAAAAGGATAACCCATATTTTCTACTGAAACTACCCTGTTATTTCTAATATTGGCTTTATAAATATCCAAACCTCCTAATCCAATATGTCTATCGGAAGAGAAGAAAAGCGTGCTATCATTATAAATAAAAGGAAATACTTCATTTCCAGAAGTATTAATCATTTCTCCTATATTATACGGAGGATCCCAACCTCCGGAAAGATTACGATGACTGACATATATATCTGTCCCTCCTTTTCCGTCAGCCATATCAGATATAAAATAAATAGTGTTACCGTCTTTGGTTAATGTGGGGTGTCCTACTGAAAACTCCTTGTTATTCAGTTCAAAATCAGTCATGCGTTGGAACTGCCCATCTTTGTATTTAGTGGTTCTTATTTCTAAATGATGTATATCAAAATTTTCTCCATCAATTACTTCATTTTTATCGACATTGATGGTTACATACATAGTATTAGAAGATTTATCAAAATAAGATGGGCCTAAATGATGGTTTGAGAATATATCTTTATCTAATACTTCTACATTGGTGTAAGCTCCAAGTTTTGTCTTATTTACCTTTACGAGATTAATAAATGAATACCCATCACGGTTATGAACATTGATTCTCTTTTTAAGAGGTCTTGATGAACAAAATGCAATTCCATTATTAAATATAAGTGGGCTAAAATCTTTCTGTTCAGAATTAAAAGATAAACCCTCAATGATGACATTAAACTTATTCCTTCTTAATTGTTTTAATTGATTGCCTTGACAAGATAAATAGAGATCTCTAACCTCATGATCTCTAGGATTTTTAAATAAATATTTTTGAAAGGCTTTTCCTGCTTTACTGTATTGTTCTAAAGACTTTAACATAAGTCCATAGTTCAACAATACTTCATCAGAAAGCTCCCAATTAAAGTTGACTAATTTTTCATAAACGCGTACAGATTCTTGATACTGTAGTGTATGCTGATAAGAATAAGCTAATTTATATTCTGAAATAATATCCAATTTATTGGCTTTTTCAAAATAATCGATGGCTAAAATATAGTCGCTTCTTTCAAAATATTCATTTGCTTTTTTCATGTACTTCGTATCATGAGTAGACTGAGCAAGTACAATAGTTTGAGACAATAGTTGAAGCAATAAAGTAAGTACAATCGTGTATTTCATATTTAAAAATATCTTGGACTCACAATCACATTATTCGTTCTTGATTTGATATTAAAACCCAATATTATTTCATGTGAGCCTGAAGTGGCTGTTTGTATATCTGTAACAGGAATATCATATCCATATCCAATCCTAAACCTCTTTTTGACGTCAAGTTGAGCCATTAAAGCAAAGCCATCTTGTGATCTGTAAGTGGCTCCCAACCACAACATTTTTTGTAAGATAAAAGTGGCTGTAATGTCAAGCTGTACATCATTATTGGTTACATACTTCAAGAGTGCCGATGGGACAAAATCGACGTTTTCGGACAGATTAAAATGAACGCCTCCCTTTAGAAAATAGTGCCTGTATTCTTGAGCTTCTGATGTATTTGTGATCTTGTTTTCAAGAATATATGGGATTGAAAAACTAACATAGTACTTATCACTATATAAGTATAAGCCAAAACCTGCGTTGATATTTGTCAGGTTTTCATTGTTTGCTCCAAAAGTTGGATCAGAGGGATTTTGAAGACTTATATTATTCCAATCATGCTTATATGAAGTTGTTGAAAGCGCTAGACCAAAAGATAAAGTTAGTTTTTCATTTAATCGAGTCATATAGGAACCTGCAAGTTGCATAGTATTGGTGGTAGAAACTCCAATTTTATCATTTACAAAATTCACTCCCATTCCCACTTTATCGGCTACTTTAAAAGAAGAATTAAAATTAAATGTATTTGGAGCACCTTCATAATCTACCCATTGCCATCTATTTAGTAATAGAAAGTCAATACCATCTTTAGTTCCTGCAAAAGCAGGGTTTATCGCCAATGTATTATAAGCATATTGGGTGAACATTGGTAATTGTTGTGCCTTCCCCTCATTTCCCATTATGTATATTAGTCCTAGAATTATAATTAGTTTTCTCATTTTTTTATCTCTTCAATACTACATAGCCATTAAATGTGTTGGTCTTATTGTTTAATTCAATCATTACCACATAGAAATAAGTACCATCAGGCAACGGCTCTCCATTATTATTATCTCCAGTCCATTCATTCGCATAACCATCTTTATGATATATTTCCTGGCCCCACCTATTATAGATCTTCAATTGATTGTCTTTATATCTCTCAATATTCTCAATAACAAACACATCATTAATCAAGTCATTATTCGGTGAAAAGCCATTATAAATAGTAATATCAATGGGTTCTTCTATGACTGTACCTGTTTTATAAACATCGATAATAAGCAAACCATACCCACAATCTTCGTCAGTATTACATAATCGATAATAAACAAAATCTCTTTCGCCGTCATCTCCTACTGAATCAGGAGCAGTATATAAAATGTTCAATGAATCTACTGCATCAGCAGATGCTCCTTCAAGGTTTGGAGAACCAAATAATGTAGTAACAGGTGAGGATAGATCAATATCAGTGACTAGATTTACTTTCTCTTCTAATGGGTGATTATAACTTTCACCCTCATATATTTTAACTGAATCAATCCAGTATAAAGAGGAGTTTTCAGAAACATAACCTTCATCTCCAATCAAAATTATACCCAATGCTTCATCTTTCTTTCTTGGACTACCGTTGTCATAAACTTCATAAGTGAAAATATCAACACCAGTATATCCTTTATTTGGGAAATAATGAGCTACCACAGAAGTATCACCATCTGAGATATTACCATCAAACAAAACAGAACCATTTAAAGGAGCTGTGATTTGGGAAACAGTGAAATAATCTAATCCGCCATCTTGGTCGTAATCATTTTCAAGAATAGGAAGCGTTACAGAAACATCTACATCAGTAACAGCAAAATCGTCCTTTGCTACTGGTGGTAAATTCTCAACAGGTGTTGGATCATCATCAACAACTGTGATAACTACTACAGCTTGATCACAATTGGCAGGTGTCGCAGCATCACAAATCTCATAAGTCAACTCATAAGTTCCTTCAAAACCTTCAGGTGGAGTATGTATAATTTCTCCATCAACAACCTCAAATTCTACACCATCAATATCTGGTTCTTCAATAATCTTTAGAGTTGAAGGATCAAGGTCATCTTCTGGGTGAAAATCATTTGCAATTACATCTATTGTTGCTACATCTCCATCTGGAAGAGTTAAGGTATCATTGACTGCTAGTAAATCATCATCAAAGACAGTGATATAAACGACAGCTTGATCACAATCAGCAGGGGTTGAATTATCACAAATTTCGTAAGTCAATTCATACTCTCCTGCAAAACCTTCAGGTGGTGTGTGAGTAATTTGACCATTTACAACTTCAAAATCTACACCCTCGATTGAAGGTTCTGAGACAATTCTTAAGGTAATTGGATTGATATCATCTTGAGGATGGGTATCGTTACCCAATACGTTTATAGTTACCGGATCACCATCTGGGAGCATTAAAGTATCATTAGTCGCAAGAGGATCATCATCAAAGACAGTAATTGTTAAAACTGCCTGATCGCAATCAGGAGGTGTTGAGTTGTCACATATTTGATATGTAAGATCATAAGATCCTACAAAATCTTCTGGAGGTGTATGTACTATCTCTCCATCAACAACCTCAAATTCAACTCCTTCAATATCTGGTTCATCGATAATAGTTAAAGTTGATGGATCTAAATCATCATCAGGGTGAGTATCATTGGCTAATACATCGATACTTATTTCATGTCCATCCGGAAGCGTCACCGCATCATCTACCGCCACTGGTAACACCGGAAAATCCACTAAAAAGAATCCTGTATCACAATAAATCGGTGTTCCTAAATCACATATTTCAAAGAATGCCGTATCAATGCCACTCGCATTCAATTGAGGTACAATTTTGATGTGACCATTATCTGATATTGTAAAGAATAAATCATTTACAGTGGATAAAGCTTTTAAATGATTTAGATTGAGGTTATCATCAGGATCGGATCCTAATTTACTTAAAGGAATACCTGTTGTGGTAAGGGAGATATCATATCGTACTACCGAATCTCTTAGAGCAATTGGTGGTTGATTAATACTACCTAATGCGATGTAAATAATGCCCGTATCACATAGGTTAGTAAAATCTTCATTACAGATTCTATAATCTAAGGCTAAAGTATCAAATAAGCCATCAGTTAATCCTACAGTTAGGTCAGTTCCGTTAAATGAGATTAGTGAAAGGTCATCACTATCAACAGGAGTCAATATTTCTAAACTCGAATAATCAATGTAATTATGATCTGCTAATAAACTATCAATAGTGAAAGTAACCGTATCATGCTGAAAAACGGTTACTAATGTATCTTCTGCAGTCGGTTCAATTAAAGCCTCTGGAACAAATTGTGCTAATGAAGCCTCTGGCGATGACTCTAATTGAAAAACGGCATCATTATAATCATAATCACCTGCTGAAATATCTACATTGTCTTCCATACAGAGTAGGAAGTCAAAATCTTTGGCTGAAGTTAAATCATTCGCAAAAATGATGGTCATCTGATTGTATAAAGTACCTGCTGTAAATGCTGCATTAAAGTCGCCATTCGTATAAAGTGTGTAATCACCGTCTGTAATGCCTCCGTTCCAACCCTGGGCAACGAGAAAGAAACCAAAAACTGTATTTTTAGGATAGGTACCCAAACTAATTCTCATTCCATTATCTACCACATCCGGACTTTCAATATTTGGAAAGATGATAGTTAGATCACCCACTTCACCTGTAGATTGAGGGATATCATCCACTGTGTAAGTATAAAAACCGAGGGTATTTCTCCACCCTGCATCTTCATAGAGCAAAGTAACAAATACTTCTCCTTCTGTTTTTAAATATATATCCGTTGCATTTCTATCTAAAAATGCATTACCAGAAATTCTTAATGAGTCTTCGATAAGTTCTCTAGTTCTATCTACTACTTCTGTGGGCACAGATATTCGTCCATCTAAATAAGAAGGTACACCTTTGTCATTCCAAGATCCTAGCGTAAGGTAATCATAGTGGGTTTTCAAAGGAATCATTGCCAATAGCAATGTCAACAATGGTGTAAGAAGAAGTCGATATGTTTGGGTGGTTTTGAACATTTATTGTCGGTTTACTTTTTCCCAGATGGAGGAATGGTTACCCTGCAAAAATTTGAAAAAGCCTAAAAGAACGCAGTAGTTCATAAAAGCATAGTAATAAGGGAATAACAATCCTTTGATCTGTACTTTATTTTTCTTTAAAAATCTTCCAACTAATGCTGTTGCATAAGCGAGAATCTGCATAAAAAGTGTGAACTCATATATTCCTCTTAACTCAAATGCTAAATAAATATTGAGAACGAATATTAATGGTAAGGCAAAAGGGACGATCAACCACCTTAATACCCTATGTGATATATATTGAAAAGAAACCCAACCATATTTGAAGAAGTTGAGCATTGGTAATAACACTAGCATAATCTGAAAACCTCCTGATGCAATTCGAACTTTACGTGTCATCTCATCATTTACAGAAGCTGAAGATGTTTCAGTGGCATAGGCATTTTTTTCATATGCCACCTTAAACCCTTTTTGAACAATATGCATAGTAATGAAAAAATCATCTAAAATTATTTCTTTGGGAATTGAAGGATATAAAGAAGTGCGGATTGAGAAAAGTTCTCCAGCACCTCCCATTACACTGGTCAGTTCTGCGTCCCATTCTTTTAGTTTAGATTCATAACGCCAATAAGCTCCTTCTCCCTCGGATGCTGCACCATTTGATGTTGGTGTAACAACCTTCTTTTCTCCGCATACTCCCCCTACTTTAGGATCTCTGTAATGATTCGTCAAATGAATTAATGCGTCTCTATTAATCATAGTATTGGCATCGCAACAAACCACAATATCTGTCTCCACAAATGTCATGGCTCTATTAAGTGCTTCCGATTTTCCACATCTCTCAGGAGAGTGTAGCAACTCAACACCTAGATCTTTGTATTTCCTGACAATGTCAGGTGTTTCATCAGTACTTCCATCTGTAATGAAAAGTATTTTTTTCTTTTCTGTAGGATATTGAAGTGCTAATGTATTTTGTACTTTCTCATCTATTATTGATGCTTCATTATATGCAGGAATAATAATTGTCACCTCAGGACAAGCTTCATCCGTCCATATTGAGTGATCTTCCCTATGGTTAAAAATTCTTCTAATTAAAAGAATTGTATAAAGCAATATCGGATATCCAACAGCACTGTAAAGTACAATAAATAGGAGTCCCCAAAATAATAATTGGTAATTAGCAGTCATTTCTAGGTTATTTAACTGTTAGTACTAAGACTAATTCTTTTAATTTTATTTTTTTGTATAATCTCATTCTATTGATTTAACTACATAGCAGTAAAACTAGACAGTAAAAAAGGTTATAAGATTTAAAAAAAACAGCTTAAAAATTTCAATGATTTAGATTTTAGTACATAAACAAAGTACAAAATTTAAGTGGAATTTCTAAGCGTATTTTAGTCCATCTTTGGGTTGTGCCATACTTTTATTAAAAAGATACAATAGTGCTGATAAAAGACCTGCCCTTAATGCAGTATTTAATTTTTTATCTTTATTGAGCAAAAACACATATCTTTTAGGAAAGGAGAGCACCATAAAAAATAAAAGGAAACCAATAAAATAAAAAATGGGGTAATTCCGGTACATAAATAAAATTCTATTTCTAGTCATATAATATTCTTTCAATGGACTCAATTTTCCAACTGAAATAGACTCTTTATGTAGAATCATCGCATTACCGTTATATTGAATTTCATAGCCTGCTTTTCGAATTTTTTTACACCAATCCATTTCTTCATAATAAAGAAAAAAAGCTTCAGGTATACCTCCAACTTCCTCCACAACTTTCCTTCTGAGCATCATCGCAGCTCCATGACCAAAATAAGTTTTCTTGATATTATCATATTGTCCTTGGTCCTGTTCTCTTTCTCCAATTACACTATTTCTACCTGTAAAAGGATTGATATCTGTGAAACCCGAATATTGAATTGTATTAGGTGTGTAGTAGTAGTGAATTTTTGGACAAACCATCCCTACTTTCTCATCTTCAAGTGATTTTAATAAAGGTTCAAATGAATTTTTAGTAACAACGGTATCATTATTAATGAAAAAAAGAAAATCTCCTTTTGAAGCTTCAATACCTAAATTATTTCCACCTGCAAATCCTAGATTTTCTTCCGATACAATTACTTTGACCCTAGGGTCTAACTTTTCTAAAATAATAGAGATATCTTTTTGTGAACCGTTATCTACAATTATCCATTCTGAATCTTTGGGAGCAAATTTCATCAACGATTTCACTAATTCTAAAGTCACATCTAGTTGCCTAAAGTTTACTGTAATAATAGAAAGCATAATATCAAGTTTTGGGGATTTTCTCCCAGTTTTTGGTTTCGAAATTATATTTTTTAACTAAACGAATTGGATTTCCAATAGCCACATGATAGTCGGGTATATCTTTATTCACTACACTTCCTGCTCCAATTACGCAATGCTTGCCAATATTTACACCTTGTGTAATTGTTACGTTAGCTCCGATCCATGAATTTTCACCAATAGTAATTTTTTTTGTATTTACTCCCTGATCCACAATGGGAAGATTAGGGTCTTCAAAAACATGGTTTAATGCTGAAGCAACTATATTTTGAGCAAAAAGTACATTATCTTTTATTTCAACTGGGCCAATGATTGTATTTCCAATACCTACGATTACATTATTACCTATGACTAAATCTCCAACTGCATTATTGAGTGTCACAAAATCTTCAATGATACTTTTTTCTCCGATTGATATTTTGTTAAATGGGAATAAGTCTAGCCGAGCAGACGAACGAATTACGGCCTTTTTCCCCCGTTTAATATAAAATGGAAATAAAAACAATCGTACCCAAAAACGGGGTCTGTAATACAACACCAAAGATTGATGAATAAACTGTTTGAGCCAGTCATTATTCTGAACATATAGTTTTAAACTACTGAGCATTTCTATTTATTTTATTGAGGTAAATATTGTGAAATTGACTTGCTCTGTTTTCCCACTTATTATTTTTGGCAATTTTTTTCCTTTGAGTGACTTGCTCCTTCGAATCTTTCAAAGCTTTTGTTAACTCTTCCACAAAAGAAGCGTCATCGTTATAAATATGAATAACATCTTTAAAATCATCCAAATTTGTAAAAGGCGTGGTCAAAACTGGTTTTCCTACACTTAGATACTCATTGATTTTTAAAGGATAAATACATTGTGTCAAATCATTACAAAGAAATGGGATTATACAGGCATCAGAATAATAAATTAAATCAGGTACATCCTCCATTTTCTGAGGTCCTAAATAATGCACATTATCATAATCTAATAATTTACCACCTCTGAATTCTCTTTGATTAATTGGTCCCACAAGAATCAGTTGCAATTCTGGATCATTACTAACAATTTTCTCCAATAATTTATAATTAATTCTCAGCCCTATATTTCCTACATAAGTGATCCTTTTTCCTTTTGGAATATTTTTTAGAAGATGGGATTCAGAATACTGGTCTCTTTGGAAAAAATCATAATCAGCTCCATTATAAACTGTTTCAATTTGCTTCGCATAAGGTTCCAATCGATATCTTAAATCATCTGAAGTAGTAATTACTAAATCTGCATTTTCAGCTGCTTTTTTCTCCGCTACAACCCCATGTTTTGCGATATATTTCTCCCCTTCAATCAGATCTACACAATGATAGATTGACATAATGTATTTTTTCTTGGAATGAACTGAAAAATAGACAGGGTTAAATGAATTGATATAAACAAAATTATCTTTCACATGGAACCGATCTAATACTGTATCAATACTATTCCAAATGGTTTTACAATTTTTAGTTTTTAATTGATTATAAATCAGTCCAGGAGGAAGAAAATTAATTGGAAAAACCGGTGGCGGACAAATATTTATAAAGTTGGGATAATCATCAAAAGGCTGAAAATAGAACACATCGTTTTTCCAAAGTGCCTTTCTCTTTTTCAATTGTTCTTTATACGCTTCGTTTGTAAGATCTTTAAACGTGTAAGGATGATCAACATAAAATACTAATCTATCTCTAGACCACTTTTTCGCTAAAGAGATAGATGTAGCACCAAACTGTTCATCGACTCTCGTTAGTGCTTGTAATACAATGGGTCTAAAAATATGCATAGTTTATGATTGAAATTGTTTTTGATATTTAAAGTTTGAGGCAGAGTATTTCGGGAAAAGTAGAATTAAATCAATCCACCAATAAAAGATGAGTTTTAGTCCTCCTAAAAATAATTTAGGTCTAAAGAAATACTTAAATGTACTCTTTAAATTCATTAATTGATGATAGAAAAAGACTTCCCAATAGATCGTCACCCATGGTGAAGTGTTTCTATATTTATGATAAAGATTCGTGTTTTTATAATAAAGAAGAAACTCACTTTCTAGGATTTTCATTCTAGATTTCATCTTAGAAAATGATTCTTGACGTGGAGGGTGACAAACTTTCATTTCCTCCACAAAGACGATTTCTCCTACTTCTCTCATTCTCCAAGCAAAATCAGCATCTTCGTTATGTGCATAAGGAAAAGTTTCATCAAAACCATTGAGGTATTCAAATGTTTCTTTTCTGAAGGCAACATTACAAGTTGGTACCGCAGGATTTCCTTCTAGGTTTTCAATTTGATGAGTGAGTGGCGTCACCTCTTTTTTGAAAGTATAAGTAAGGCCTTCAAGACCAACAACTTTTTCGTTATTATATAGGTTTAAATGAATAATTTGTAACCAATTTGAATCGGGTATACAATCATCATCTGTAAATGCCAGTATTTCTCCTGTAGCTAATCTTGCTCCTGTATTTCTTGCTTTCGCAGGACCTGCTTTTTCTACTTCAAGAATTGTCCAACTTTCATTTTGACCATACCTCTTTTCTAATTCCTTTTTGGTATCATCTTTACAAGAATCACAAACAACAATCACCTCATAATTTGGGTAATCGAGTGTATTTAATGCCTCTGCCAAGGTAAGCATAGACGACATTCTGTTGTGAGTAGGTACTATAACACTTATTTTCATGACATCAGATTTTCGTAAATACTTTCTAGCTCGTTGGTGGCTTTTGACCACGTATATTTTTTAGCAACTTGTATCCCTCTTTGTTCAAACTCCTTCTTTAGATTTTCATCCTCCATTAACTTTATAATATTATCAGCAAGTTCTTCTGGAGCAGAAGACGAAAGTAATGCACCATCTTTGAGTACTTCTCCTAAAGAGCCTTCATTGGATGAGACCGTTGCTGTACCACAAGCCATTGCTTCTAATGGAGGAAACCCAAACCCTTCGAATTTCGAAGGATATAAAAAAGCATCAGCTGTTTGAAGGAAATTTTGCAAGTCCTTTTCTGCTACATACCCCACAAATGAAACATTCTTTAGATTGTACTTTTCAACTAAATCAGGAAGGTTGGTATATGCAGCGTTGCCACTTCCTATTTCCATATTGAACTCTAATCCTTTTTCTTCAAGAATTCTAGCAACCTCAATCAATGCTACTGCATTTTTATGTACAACGCCTAAACCTCCTAAGTAGCGAATTGTAAATTTTTTATTTTCTGTTTTAAGGTCCTTATCCCAATAAAATGTAGAGTGATCAATTCCGTTATATACCACTTTTACTTTATCAGGGTCAGCATCAGTCATTCTTACCAAATCTTGTTTGGAAGTTTCTGATACTGTTACTATTAAATCAGAGTACTTAATAGAAGTGTTTAACTGATACAAATAATATTGATGTACAATCGGATTTGTATTTTTAAAATGAAGAGGAATTACGTCGTGAATTGTCACTATATTTTTACCAGTCTTTTTTTTATTTGACCAATAGTACCCCGTAAATGCATCAATATTATCTGCATGATATATGGAGAATTCTCTATGTTGATGATTTAGTTCTCTAGACATATAAAAGGGTGCAATATAGTTTCTTAAGTTTCTTAACGAGCGATGATGATAGTGATTCGTAAACGGAAATTCAGCTCCTTTTTTTCTTGAGAGTAAGATCTCTAAACCGTCTCGGTACATTCCTTGGGCTAATCTTTCTGAATATTGACCAATACCAAACTTTCCTTCTAAACATGAAAGAAATTGAATATTCATTTTCTATTGGTTTTTGTTATTTAACTAAAATACTAAATAATATCAGCATGATTCATAAAATATAAAGATTGTACAAAACAATGTTATATAGAGTATACTAACACTTAATCAAACTTTAAATATGATTTATTCTTCTTTTTGAATCATTGCAGGAATAGTCTTCAACATTAATCCTATATCATAAAAGATATTATACTTTCGAGCGTATTTTGTATCTAACTCAATACGTTCATCAATAGTCATAAAAGCCCTTTTGGATTTCTCTACTTGCCATAATCCAGTAATTCCTGCCGGTGCAGAAAATCTTAGAATTGATTTATCTTTTGTCATTTGCTCAGCTTCGTAAATAGGAAGTGGTCTATTCCCTACAATCGACATATGACCAAAAAGAACATTAAATAATTGAGGCAATTCATCCAGACTTGTTTTTCGGATTAATGCTCCCACTTTCGTTACTCTTGGGTCATTCTTAAGTTTAAAAAAGGAAGATTTATTCTTTTCTTTAATATAGTCCTTATAGGTTACCTGATAACCTTTGTCGCTATATAACATGTGCGGATTTTGATCACTCGGCACTTCGTTTTCATTCGATTCTTCTTCCTTATTGTATGCATTTTCTTTTTGTAATGAACTCACCATACTATCTGCATCAACCCTCATCGACCTAAATTTGTAAAAAGGAAAAATAGCGTAATATCTCCCTACTCTCTTGGCAGAATAAATCACATTCCCTTTGGATTCAAACCTTATTGCCGCAGCAATTAATAATAGTAAGGGTGACAATAGAATGATCAGAATGGAAGAAACAACAATATCAAAGATTCGTTTTGTAAAGTCATTTACTAATACATAGAGGTTTTTTCTTCTTTTGATCAGTTTCTTATCTGGAAAATCTACGGTGTCATAGTTTTCAAGTACCTCAAACTGATAAATTACATTCTGGAGAATTAGATCTAAATTTTCTGGAACAAAGGGTTTAGTGATGTATTCACTCACTCCAGATTTTAAGAGTTCCATCTTACAGTTGACATCAATTTCAGAAGTCAATACAACAATCGGAAGATTCCTATAAGCTTCATTTTGTTTGAGTTCTCCTAAAAAATCAATCATGCTTTCATCATGAATATGTAGATCTGACAATAGTAAGGAGATTGAGACTTTGGATAAGATTTCTTCAGCTTGTTCGATACTTCTTGCTTCAATGATTTCGTATTTGCTTTTTAGGACATGTTCCACAAATTCAAACATAAATCTGTCGTCTTCTAGATATAGTACTTTTCTCATCGTGATAATTATTGTTTATCTAAGAACATTGAATGGTTAAGAAAAATTCCTATTAACTTCTGATTCCATAATTACGTTTTTATAATTATGCATCATCTTAAAATATTTCTATAGCAGCAATGAACTTGTGTATTTTAGTTTCGTTTTTGGATATATTTCAAATCAAATGATTTTAACTTTCAACTACTCTTCTAATAGTCTTTTCAAGTATTTTTGTCTTTTAGCAAACTTGCGTTTCTCCCTTTCTTCAAACTCTTCTTTCCGTTGATCATTTAATTCAACCCACCTTCTTAATTCATCTTCTAAAGCTAATTTTATTAATCGGCAGAAGATAGCAGAGAAAAACCATAATCCTACACTAAATGGTAGAATCCCATTGATATCTTGAGCCTGTTCTACAACCATAAAAGCACCATAGAAGGCAAAGAATGTGAGAATTAAAAGTTTATAATCTTGATCTTGCAAACTCCATACTTTGACTTTAAAAAAAGCAGGCAGCAACATTGCTAAATAAAAAGCAAGATAAATAACCAATCCTACATACCCCGTTTCTACCATTACCCTAACATGTCCTGAGTCAGGGGCAAAACCCGAAAGCATAGTACCAGGAGAAAATTTCATACCCCAAATCCCTGTACTTCCTAATCCACCACCAATAGGGTGCTTCGCCAACCAAGGTTTGATTCGTTCCTGATTTCTTTTTCTTTCCTTGTAGGATTCGTCTTCACTTGCATTAAAAGTAGATTGTATTCTTTGAATATGGTAATTGTTGGAAGGAGTGACAATCACAAAAGTCATAATTGCCACTAGTATCGCACCAACAATATATATTTTCGTATTTCCCCAAAGACCAATAATGATAATAAACCCTATAGGAACGATGGCAAAACCCGAACGAGTACCTGACCAAACTAAACCTAAGAAGATGATCAATAAAGCGATCACCATAAAAATCTTTTGTGACAACTTTTTATAGACGGGTATTAAAATCGCATAAAAATTGAACATCAATCCCATCAAAACACCAAAATGGGCTGGTGAACCTGTAGTACCAAATGATCTCCAACGACCATTAATATAAACTAAATGTTTTGCATCATTGGCTAAAACCCACATCATTTCAAAATTTAGATAACCGAACAAAAACTGATAACAACCCCATGCTGCACAAATAGTAGTGATGACAAGGAAATAATGTAAAACTTTAAGGATCTGTTCTTTAGTTCTAAATTGATAATAGGTTAAGACAAAAATGAGAGGATAAAAAACATAAGGGCGCATAGTATAAAACCAAGCGGCTCTTGATGCTGCCCATGGGTTTCCTACTTGCAAAAAGTTATAAGCCATCCAAGCATACACAAAATAAACTGGATAAAACTTGAAAGTAGACTTATAATCCTTCCTTTCATAACATCTAAAAACATGTCCAAAAAAGGTAAAAAGAATAGAACCGTCAAAGGAGATACCTATCGGTATTGAAGTGGGAATTTTTAAAGGGACACCTATGAAAATTGAGAGTGTTAGAAAAAAATAAATTGCAAACTCAAGCTTTACAAAAAGAGAAAAGAAAATAGGAATCGCCACACACACAAATGCCAGTACAATGCCTGTTACCCAATTGGTTTTCATCACCAATATAGCGATTGCAAATGCAAATGTAATGAGGCAGAAAGCACCAAAATTGGTGTTATACCGCTCTCCTATCATTTTCTTTATAACTCTCTTTGCTACCCTCATCATTTTTCCATCTTATTTTTCTTCACGTTCAGTATGAATAAAATTTCCTTTGGTTTGGGATCCAATTTTTAGAATACTTTTCAAATTGCTAAGAATTAAAGACGGGAACATTTTCAAAACTTGGAAAGCTGCACCCCAAAGTCTTTGATTGGTTAGAAAAAGTATCAAGCCAAAAACAAGAAATAGTAAAGACAATAAATTGAAAATTGATGTTTGAAATAATGCTAATTCAAGTGTCAATAAAGTAGGAACTACCAAAAGGTGTATGCTTCTTGGTGGGCGTGATAATGCAAAAACGTAATCTAATATTTCGAATCTAAATGATGTGATTCCTTTTACAACTAGAGGGGTAAAATAAGCTGCTAATGTTTGATATTGTTCTGCAAACCATCTTGTTCGTTGTGCTCCCAATACCTTGATGTCATCCGTTTTTTCCTCATAAACTAAAGTTGAGTTAGAAAAACATGCCTTTATATCATTGAAATTCAACAACCAATTGATCAATAAATTTTTATCCATTCCAGGATTATTTTCATCTAGCTTATTAATCCCTTTTACAAATAATCTTTTATCAACCAAGAAGCCACTTCCACTCAACTCAGGTAACCATCCCATTTTCACTCTGTATTGGCGCATCATCATATCATTCAGAGATTCCGATATTTGATCATAAGATGTTACTCCATTGACGTGTGATAATGGTAATCTTTTTCCTTGGATAAGATCATAACCATTTCCTCTTAAAGCATACATTTTGTAGAAAAAATCAGGAGCAATAATATTATCCTTGTCCAATAAAATAATATGTGTTGGATCAAAAAGCTTTAAATGATTATCTGATGTAATTTGATGGCATATAAATTTCAGTGCATGTACATAAGAGTTTCCTTCCTGATTATGAAAGCTTTTATGATTACAAAGGAAATCCATCTTTTTATAGCATTGATCTATAAATTTTGCATTGGTGTTTTGAAATAAAACGTATGTTTTCATCTCTACAAAATTCGGAGGCTGATGATCCCTTATACTTTTTAAAACTTCAAAAAAAGTAGAATTAGGTGCGTAAGCGGGAAGTACAACCAACCACCTATCTTTCATAGGAAAAGAGCTCGTTTCTGGTTCCTTGTAAAAGGATCCAATAAAAAGGGTCATCATCCAGTAAAAACTGTAGCATAAGAAATAGAAACTTATGAACTGAAAAACAGTATGGGCTAAGTCAAGGTAATTAATATTCATCGTCTTCCGTAATTATAGTACCTAAAATATTGAGGTGCGATTCATACATCTCATTTTGATTTTTAGCATCATCTTCATTGAATGGAAAATGCAATTCATACATGTAGTAAAGGTCTGATGACAAATCCATCCATTCCTTCCACTCCAATGATTGATAGATTGGAGGAGGTAAAATGAAAATATATTTATATTGCTCTTTTAATCTCTTCAACATTTTGAACCACTTACTTGGTAATGCATAATCATAAGGAGATGCTGCATACTTCGATAAGTCTATCATGCCAGAAGCTGTAGCAGTCTCTACGTCTGCATAACTATTACCAATGATGGGTGCATCTTCAAAGTCAACCTCAGGTAAATCCCAATTTGCATAAAGGATCAAAGTTTCAACCCCCAATACACGCAAAAAATCATACAGCTTCTTTACTGTATGATATTGCATTTTATTACTTCTGACATAGTTAAATAATATAATGCCTGACTCCTTCGTGTCAATTTCCAAAACTTGTTTTCTGATGGATTTAATCACATCTCGTTCAAGTGCATCTAATACCTTATTTTTTTTCTGACATCTTTTATAAATAAACTGGTTCAACTTTGGAATTTTCTGAATGACCTTATTGACCTTGTGCCTTCGTCCTGATACTAAAGCGACTGTACTAATTACTGTTTCATGCTCAAATTGGAAAGGTTTATGAAGATTTTTATCCAATGCTAAAGTGGCAACAATAGTGACAATAATTAATAATAATCCTCCCATAAAAGTACCAATCACCAAAAGCATTCTCTTTGAACTCTTGGGTTTGAGTGGGAAATTGGCCTCTTCTATGACAAATAGATCTTTACCCGCATCTTTCTCCAACACCAATGCTACATTGAGTTTATCCAAGAGTTTGAGGTAATGCTTTTCCTTTGTATTGATTTTATGTTTCAAATTATCTACATGCGAAATAATCCCGACTAACCTTTTCCCTTCACTTTTTACTTCCCAAAGTTGTGAACGGACGACTGGAATCATCGCTTCCTCTTTTTCGTATTCAATTTCTAGTACAACTAAATCAGAAACAATACTTTGTTTGGTTGCCGATGGATCATAAGTTGTATTGATAATCGTCTCATTTAATGATGATTGTAGACGACTTTCAAGGTGCGAAATTTCATTCTCCAAATTTGCCTTATGGTCAAAAGGTAATTGATCCGCCTTAAACTGATCAAACTCTCTACTTAATTTCAGTTTTTGTAAAGAATCTTTCAAATGAATTATTTGCTCATGCAAATCCTGATTTTGGTTAGCATAACCATAATCTGTTTTCACTTCTAACTGATGCTTAATGTAATCAATTGCCCTTCTTCTTGCTGCATGGTTTTTAGTCAATGTCCCAAGCATTTTTTGCAACTCTAAAATTCTCTCATTAACAGCATCTGATGAAGCCTCTACATTGAAAACATTAAAACGTTCTTGGAAGTTTCTTAACGAATCAAGCAAGTAATCTAATTCTTCTTTCGATTTGTTCGTCGTTTCCTCAATGATAATTCTCTTTCCTGTAAGTTGGTGTCCAATTTCATTTTTATATTCTTGGGTCCATTCTTCGGCCATGACTTTTACATAAAAGTAAGCCACTTTAGCTAATTTATCTTCAGCAGTAATTGTCATATATTTACTGGAACCAATTCTTGAAATTTTAATCTTAGATTCGACAGCGGCAGGAGTTATTCCATTTTTCTCCAAGAGTTGTAATATCACAACGTCAATGGGACGTTGCATATCTAATAGTTTATTTTTCTCAATTAAGAAGTCTATTCTATTAATAATTTCAGTTGGGCCATAAAGATTTTCATCTACTTCAAAATCGAAGTATCTTTTGTCACCAACCCCATCTTTTAGAATTCGCAATTGAATACGTTGAGTAACATGTTGTAAACGAGCTACCTCGATCACATCACTAAATAAAAACCCATACTCAAATAGTTTTATCGATTTACTATTTAAAGTTAAGTTTTCATCGCTTGTTAGCTCAAACTGAAGTTTGGATTTGGATTCAAAGCTCTTAAAATCTGCCGTTTTTGTGTAAACGAATACTGCTGCTATTGCCGGAGGAATTGTCCATAAATACCATCGTTTTAAGACTTCAAATAATATGTAATATATAGTTTGCACTTAATATAGTTACTTAATCAGTGGTTAGTATTTGTAATTCCTTATAAGCCATTTGTGAGGCCACTTCAGCTTCAATTTTGGCAATTCGAGTTTTTTCTAAAAGTTCTTCTATTGCGAGATAATCATCAATTTTTGCCTCACCTCGTAAAAATTTTTCTTTGACTATATTTAATATTTCTATTTGATTTGATTCTTGACTAGTCAATAACTTTAGTTTTTCTACAGCTAATAAATAGGCAGAATACACCCCTAATAACTCTCTTTCTAAAGCTTTTTGTTGACTAAAATATTGTAATTCTTTTTTCCTTAATTCATGTCTTGCAATTTTTATTCTATTGTTCAAAGAGGTGAAAGAGTACAAATCAAGTGAAAGCGTGACACCAATATCAGAGAAAGCTGAAACTTGAGTAACTGTTCCATCAGAGGAGTACCTAAAACTACTTATACCAATTGTAAAGGAAGATAGCCAACTTTTTTGAGTAGAGTGTAAAGCCTCTGTCGCTGCAAAAATATCTTCTTGTTGAATCTTTAATGAATACGCCACATCGTATCTTAATTCTTTGAGTGAATCGAGTAATTTATAATTAATATTAGTTTCAAACTGGGCGTAAGTTTGAATAGAATATAGCGTAAAAATGAATAATGATATGGTGATCTTTTTTATATTCATTAAGTCGAGATTCAAGAGTTTAGATTTTATTATGTTTAGTTACTATTGGGATTTAAAGGTTCTAGTAGAAAAGCACAATAGTATAAACAATGTAGTATAAGTACATTAATAATTTACTAAACTTTTGATTTAATCAATATTCTATACCCTATTTCAGTTTTATGAGAATATATATTATTAGAAATATCCTATTTTTATAAATTCACAAAAATACACTTTCAGAATTTTAGGCATTAAACTTCTTCTTTAATCTTAAAAATGGTTTTTCAAAATGATAAAATGAAATATGCGAAATAATAACAGTTAAAATAATACAAGTAATATTGATGAATAGAATTAATGAAAAATCACTAAGATTTAGATAATTCTCAAGCTTCATAATTAGAAATAAAACAAAATTAATAGCAATCATATGATACATATAAACACCATATGATATCGTTCCTAAATAGTTTAACACCTTATTATCTACAATAAAAAGCTTTTCATTTGAAATATTCAAAATGAAGATACCAAAGAATGGGAAACTAAAAAGGTGAATTAAGACATCTTCGCTAAACACAAAAGCATCGGTAAAGAAGTAAGCAAAAAACATAAAGTAATACAGAATACGAAGGATATCGTTTTTAATGATTAAATAATTCACTTTTCCTTCGTAATGCAATACGGATAAAAGTCCCCCGAAAGACATATAAAAATAGATAAAATGATATTTACGTAAGAAGTCAAAACCTGGTAAAAAAAATAGAATAAAACTTACAATTGTAAAAATAATCAACCCGATGATAAAAGGTTTAGGTTTTGAAATTTTGGCCAATGGAGCAACCATCAAATAAAACTGTTCTTCAATCCCTATTGACCATAATACTAACAATATGGCTCCAGGAGCATATAAAACCTTAAATACATTGGGTAAAAAACCTATACACCATGCTAAACCTTCAATAATTGAATATTCAATAGGGTATTCAATATCAAAGAAAGGAAGTATCAAACTATAATATGTAAATCCAAAAAGAAGTACGACATAATATACTGGGTAGATCCTAAGCATTCTTCTTACATAGAATTTCTTGATAGCGACATTTCCGTTTATCAATTCTTTGTATAATTGCCCTATTATTAGAAAACCACTTAATGTAAAAAATACCCAAACTGCTTCCTCTCCCTTATGAAAAATAGGCCAATCTGAAAATGAAACAATATTTACTGTTTTTGATATTTCAGGAATGTGAAAAATGACTACGCATAATGCTAGAAAACCTCTTAAGGGCTGTAGGTTGGGTAATATTTTGGGTTGACTCATTTTAATATCTTTAGCTTTTGGTAAAATTAAGATAGCTTCTAAAAAAATAACATATCCTATAACACTGATAATACACTATTATTTTACAATAGTTTCTGTAAAAAATAAAAACCATTTCAAGGACTTACCTTTATCATATCATTATTTTTGATAGTTTTTGCATTACTTTTTTACTTCGAGATTTTAACGCTGGGCCATAATAAGGCATTCCATCTTCAAGAATTAAGTATAATTCATTGGCTAGTTCAGGATACTGCATTACATACTTCGCTAAAATTTCTATAGCATGTACTTTCACGGCAATATCAGTCTCCATACTTTGGATTGCCTCAAATAAATAATCAACCCACTCCCCTTCTTTTTCGGTAGATAGTGATAAAGGAACAACAGACCGTAAAATGGAACGCTTAATTCCTTGTGTTTTGAAATTTGGCAACCAATCAACAATATCATCTCTATGTTTTTCTAACCATTCTCCATTCAAATCACAAAGAGCAGACAAAGCCCATGCTAATTGATTTCCGTACGGATTGTCTTGTTTCTTGATTTCATTATAAAGCCAATCCTGTTTATCTTCTTTAATTATAGTTTCAACAAATTGATCACGGTCTTCTTTAGAGCTAAATAATCTCTTCATTATTGTTGTTATAGATTAGTATCATGAATTAACATTCACTTTGATGTTAATTTGTTTTAATATTTAAAATTAATAAGATAATTTTTGTTTTAATATAAGTTAACCATGTTTGTATAAGAGCACACGACTTTTATATTTGGAAGTAGGATATGTGAATTAGGACTCATTTATCAATACAAAAACATATCACATATCTGCTAAAAATTGATTTGTTGTTGTTTTTGCAAGTCTGAATATAGATATGATACAAATATCCATTATTAAATCTAGCAAACAATATTAATTATAGACTTAACTAGCATTCACCTTGAGAAGATTTGAAGAAATACCCGGTTTCCCCGATTACATGATTAACATGGACGGCCTTGTCTTATTAAAACAAGACTATGAGGAAGGTAATTTTAATTTTTTGAAAGCTTATAAATGTAATGTGACAGAAAAACTTAAGGTTACCTTAAAAAAAGAAAAAGAGGGAAAGAAAATTAAAAGTACTGCCTATTTACATACACTTGTAGGAAGAACATTTTTACCAGTTTTTAATTCAAAAGGAAAAAAAGTCTGGCATGTAAATAGAGATATCTATGACAATAGCGTAGAAAATCTTAAATGGGTTCCTCTAAAAGGAAAACAGGAGTTTAATTATGCTCCAGAAAAGTACGTTAAAAGTAACCGACTTTATTTACCAATACCAAAACTTCCTTTCCTAAGTATTAACTCAAAAGGAGATGTTTTGTCTTTTAAAAGCGGAAAACCAAAACCAATCAAACAAAGGCTAAATGGAAAAATATCCTTTTTTGATACAGAAGATTATGAAGGTAAAAGACATACAGTTTATCCTCATGTCATCGTAAAAGAGCTTTTTGGTAAAAAGAATATGGAGAAAGAAGCTTCATCTATTTAATCAAAAAAATAACATTACAAATAAGCATGTTGTTCTTCTGTTCAAGTTGAATAACATGCTTTTCTTTTATAAACTTTAAAAAAGGCGTAAATTTAACTTCATGAAAGAAATTAGTATTACTATAATTTTTTTATTACAGGTTTTAATTTGCATTGGCCAAAAAGTGATTCCCTCGGTCAGCTCTTATGATCGTTTTGATTATAATGCAGGAAGACAGAATTGGGATATTGTAAAAGATAAAAATGAAATAATATACATTGCCAATAATCAAGGTTTATTGGTCAATATTAATGATTCATGGGAGTTAGTACCAACTCAAAATAATGATGTTATAATTTCACTAAAAACCGAAGAAGATATCATATGGTCGGGCGGAAATATTGAGTTTGGTTTTTTTTACAAAGAAGATAATACCGTTTTAAAGTACAAACACTGCGGAGCTGTTAAAGGTGGGCAAATTTGGGATATTGAAACAAGTCACAACAATGTTTACTTGAGAACCGAAGAACAAGTTATTATCTATAATAAAAAGACGGATCAAATAAATAGGGTCAGAACAACTGGTGGATTCTCAAGTCTAAAAAAGTGGAATAATTCAATTTGGGCTACTGACAATCAAAATCAATTAGGACATATCATTAACAATCAGTTTGTTGTGATAGATCAACTTACTGAACAACAAAAAGTCAGGGCTCTTTTTACACATAAGAATGAATTATACATCTTACATACCAACGGTGCCATCTATTCATTCAACGGAGGTATCGTTCAGAAAGTGACTAATTTACCAAGGGAAATCTTTCAAGAAGGTCTTTTTTCAGTAAAATCATATGATAGTGATACCATTTTGATAGGTACAATATCTTCTGGACTTTACATTTATTCTATAACAGATCAAAAAATCATTCAACATATAGCCTCAAAAGATGGATTAAAAGATGACACAATACTCGCTGTTTTTAATGATGAAAACGGTGATATTTGGTGTGGTTTAGATTATGGTATTTCAAAAATTGAAATGCAAAGAGAAATCAAAACCATTTTTAATAGAGGTGCCACTTATAGTGTTATAATCCAAAATGAAAATAACGTATTATTAGCGACCAATAAAGGTTTGTATGTTTCTGAACAGAATGATAATTTCAAAATTATTTCTCAATCGCAAGGTCAAGTATGGAATATCAAAAAAATAAATAATACGATTTTCATCTGTCACGATAAAGGTTTGTTTATCTTCGAAAATAACAAACTAATACCTCTTTATACTTCCATGGGTGTAATGGATATTTCATTTCTAAATGGAAAATATTTCTTATCGACCTACTCTGGACTGTATCTTTCAATAATCCAAAATAAAAGGTTAACCACTAAAGAAAATTTAAACTATCCTGGAAGTCCTAAATTATACTTTGATGAAAATAATAATTGTATTTGGGCGAAGAGTAACACAGGTGTCTTATACCAATATAAAGGAAATAACACAATATCAATTTCACATTACCCTTCAGTTCAAAAAATATTTCCTCAAAGCAATGGCGAATTACTTTTTTTAGTCGAAGGAAAAGTATCCACTTTTCAAAATGGGCAATTTGAGGTCATCAACTTACCTTCTCTTAATCAATTGGTCGATCATCAAATTTCTGCACTAAAAGTAATTGATAAAGGATTAACCTATGCCTATATCAGTGATGGAAAGCTACATATGAGAATGAATATTGTCAATGGTAATTTTTATGATTACAGCAATCTATTCAAGTCATTACAAGGTCAATTTTTGAAAGATCATGAGTTTATTAACTTTCATGATGGAGAACTTTATATTGCGACTGAAAGAGGTGTTAAAACGTTTGACCCCAACTCAAAGTATAGATCAATACAACTTCCTTCACCAGTGATATCCAAAGTGATCACTTCTGATAAAATGAATCAAAATAAGAAATATATTTATCCTTTTATTGATCCAAAAATTGACCTGAAGAAAAATGAGAATAATATCAAACTGGTATATGGTGTGGCAAAGGACAAGATTGACATCGTAGAATACAGAACGAAGCTAATTCCTTTTGATGATCATTGGTCTGATTGGAGTCAAACCAATGAAAGAGAATACACAATGCTTAACGGTGGTAATTATGAATTCATTGTGGAATCTAAAATTAATAACAGTCCACCAAATAGTGTCTCTATAGCTATAGAAATTCAAAAGAAATGGTATCAAACCTATTGGATTATTTTACCCCTGCTGATTGTTGGACTCCTTGCCTATATCCTATCTTACAAACTATGGATCATTATCAATAAAAAAGCTGAGAAGAAACAAAAGGAACAACAAAAAATTGACCTCGATAAAAAAACACTAGAAATAAAAAATGAGCAGCTTATTCAGTATGCTGAAGAATTATCAAGAAAGAATGATTTCCTAAGACAGATGAGTGAAGGCCTGTCTATTATAAAACATAAAAACGCAAAACTATGGATTGATAGAATAGATGATGAAATGAACAATGATAAGAAGAACTTCATCTTTTATAAATTGTTCTCAGAATTACATCACGATTTTATTATTCTTCTTCAAAATAAATACCCTCAATTAACTTCTAATGATCACCGATTAATTGCACTTATTCGTTTCAACCTCAACAATAATGAAATTGCAAATATCATGAATATTACAAACCGCAGTGTAATTATGAACAGGTATAGGTTAAGAAAGAAAATGGGTTTAGATAAAGAAACGGACCTTGATAAGTTCATCAAAGATTTAAAGTAAAGCTATCCTCAATTAAAATAAGAGCATTGATGCCACCTGACCTAAAAATGAACTATAAAAGGATTATTGTTTAGTTCCATTCATAAAGAATAACAATGTGCATAACCACCAAAATACCTACAAATAGGTATTTCATACTACTGATATTTCTCTTACCTTTCGGTATCTAATTGTATTCATATTCATGCAACTTATCTAAAATGTTTAAATTTCTTATCATTGATGATCATGAATTATTTAGCAATGGTCTGAAACAGATTATTGAAAAATATATACCATCAAAAGTAACTACTGTTCACGATCCACTTCTTTCACTATCTTATAACTTTTCTGATTTTGACTTAGTATTTGTAGACATGGATATGCCAAACATGAAAGGTTTAGAACTTATTGAAAAAGTGATAGAAAGAGGTGATATTTCTAAATACCTTATCATCTCTATGCACAATAAACCTTCACTTATTCGAAAGGCACAAAAACTTGGTGTTCTAGGTTATATGCTTAAAGATGATAATGTAGAAGATATCATTAACGCAACAAATGCGGTCTTGCATGACAAGCTATATATGAGTCCAAAAATTAATCACAATACAATTGACATCAATAAAACCTTTACTCCTATCTCTCCTCGTGAAGAGCAAGTCCTAAAATATATAGCAATGGGAAAAACAATGAAAGAGATAGGTGAGTTATTAAATATCAGTCCGGATACAGCCATCACTCATGGAAAAAAAATTAAACAAAAATTAAAGATTGATTCAAAGGCAGGATTAATCAAATATGCCGTTGAAAACCTACTGACATAATGAGAATACTTTTCACCTCTATATTACTACTTTTTACGTTACACACCTACGCTCAGACGAATACTAATTTAATCGTTTCACACTGTACACTATCAGAAATTGATGTCAATAATATTCCTGGTAATTCAGAGTGCACACCTAAAAATTACGATTTTTTTGATATACAATACCACAAAATTACCGTTCATAGTACAGTAAAAGAAAACTATGTTTTAAGATTTAATTATATACTTTTTGAAGACTTTAAACTTTGGCAAGTTGATAGAAGCGGAACAAAACTTCTTGTTGATATGGAAAATAATTCCAAACCAACTAAGTACGACAGAAGTTTAGGAATTCCAATCACTTTTGCATTGAATGGTGTAGAGACAGTTGATTTTTATTATCAGATTAATAATAAAGGATTTCCAGTAGATAATCTATTTTGGGTGCAGAGTGAAGATGAGTTTGAAAAAGAGGTAGACTTTGAAGAAAACATTAAACTCACAACAAGGACTATTGTGATAAGTCTTTTGTTTATTGGAATAATTTTGGGATTAATCATCCAAGAAAAGCTTTTCTTGTTTTATACTTTAAGTTCTATCAGTGCATTTTTATTCTTCGAATCTGAAAGCGGTATCATCACAAACCTTTTAAGTCATAATCACTTTAATTTAACTAAATATCTTCTTGTATTTAGTTCTTATTCTTATTCGATTAGTACATTTTACTTTTATGTATACTTGATATTTTCTACCCCCAATAGAATTCCAAAATTTGCTTTTAAAATTGTACATATTGCTAGTGTTGTAGGAATTATAAGTTTTCTAATGTATCCATTCTCGGCTTTTTATCCGAACATTGTTAATTTCCTTCTTGCACAACTCTCTACTCTTTTTACGCTGGTACTTTTATGCCTTTATTTAATGGTTATAATTTTAGGTTTAAAGTCAAAAGAAAAACTAGCTATACCAACATTGGTTATTTTTCTGATCACAACAATTTTTGTGATATTTTTCTCCGTACTCCCCAATATGGGCGTTTATGAAAAGTTTAACTTTACAAGGACTCTCTACTTCATCATTTTCACTTTTGATATTATTTATTATTTACTTCTTATTTTAAAGAAAACGTCATCTATCATTAAAGAAAGAAATGATCTACAAATTCAAAACCAACTGATACAACAAAAATATTCCCTAGCAGTAATAAAGGGACAGGAAGATGAAAGAAATAGAATTGGTAGAGAACTTCATGATCATGTTGGTGGAAACTTGGCTTTGATTAATAAATCGAAAGATCTTGATACAGATAACGTAAAAGAAATACTAAAGCATACTATTAAAAGTGTAAGAAGTTTAAGCCATGGGTTGGTTTCTCCAGAATACGATAAAGAAGATTTTGAAGATATACTCCTTGATCTTTGTGCAAAATATAAAAGTAATCACCTCAATATACATACAACTTACACTATTGATGTACCTATTCAATCTCAAATGGTCAAAAATCACTGTTATAGAATTTTGCAAGAACTATTTAGTAATGCTTTAAAACACAGTAAAGCAACCGATATTTTTATTGATTTTATGCTTGATAAAACTACTAACATGATGACATTATTTTATGAAGATAATGGAGTTGGATTTAATACTTGTAGTAACAATGAAGGAATCGGAATCAAGAACATTAAATTTAGAGTAAATGCTTTGAATGCTAAAGTTGCATTTACTTCTGAAAACAAAGGTACTTATATAACAATTTCTGACATTCAGATTTATCAATAATTGCCTTTACCCTCTTGTATTTTCCTTCGGCATCCAACTAACAAAAAACATTTATACGTATAGGTATAATGTATTACGTTAGTGCCATATTAAATATAAAAATGATAATAAAAAAAGTAACTTTATTAGACTAATTTCTCAAAACTTGGTATGATGTTTTCAGTACTTAAAATGGTTATTTAATTATTATTATTTGTTTGATTACTTGTGTTTTAGTTACGATTATCTAAAAATAACATACTAATTAACTTAATTCATTTTATTAATTTAATGATGAAAAATTTCACGCTCATTCTTTTCCTTACACTACAATATTTTAGTGTACACTCTCAATCTATCCAACAACAAAAATGGAACAATTCTTCTTGTGGAACACTAAGTTTTTTTGAAGATTCTTTACTACTTCATATCAAAGAAAACACTTTCCATATCAGCGATCCAAATGTGAAAGAGGTAGATATCTCTATTAAAATGTATGCGAACTACTACGATATGTTATTAGACGACATACAAATGAAAGATCATAATGGAATTTATGTTTCAGGAGGAATGTATTCCATCCAAGTTACTGCCAATGGTCAAAAGATAGATTTTCAAAAAGACATTAAGGTGTCTTATATCTCTGATGGCACAGATCATTACAACGGATTTCAATATAATACCCAAGATAAGAAATGGGATTCTTTGAATGCTCCAATTTTGGACTATGCAACTACAAATTCTACTTCTGAAGATTGGGGAGCCCTCAAACCAAGAGAAAGTTATTTAGCTGAAGGTTTTTCGGATGAATCTGATGATTGGGATGCTGATTGGTCAAGTTGGGCTGAGGGTTCATCTAACTCAGATTGGCTTTATAAAACAATGAACATTAAAGGAAACGGTCTGTATAATTATGACTACCTCATTGGAAAAGACGAATTGATCACTTATCAACTAAAAATTGAAAACAAAAATATCAATAAGGTCTACGCTTATTACCCACACTTAAATACCGTTATTTACTATACGGTTAACAGTGATAATATAGTGGATGACTTTGTGTTAGTAGATGCTTCTTTATCAAATGTTAGACTTTTCACTTTTAATCCATTAACGGATAAAGGACAGGCTGAAATTGGTGAAATGTCTAAAAGTGAACTTTTACAGCTTTCGAAAGAAAAATTGAATAGTATTAAGTTCAAGACAACGATTGTTCCACTTTCAAAAGCCTCATTAGATGAAAAGTTTGCTTCATTATAAACTTAAAATTTTGGTTCTTGTTTGTTGTGTGAGCTTACCTTTTACATCATTCGCCCAAGAAAAATATAAGGAAGTTCATATCAATACTACGTTTAAAGGAAATGATATCTACAAAGATATGGCATATGCTATCTTGGAAGCCGTTAAAATAGGACGGCTTCCAATGTACACTCCTTTAAACAAAAAGAAACGTACTACTTTTGAAACATTAATGTATCAATTAAGAGGCTGGACCTTTATGGAAATTGATCCCAATGAGCAATATTGTAGTACAACAGATATTAATGAAGCATCAATCCTATTTGAACAAGACTATTTATTATTTTATGATGATTCTAACGTTTTGCATACTATTCATCATTCTCCTGTCTATATCCAGTTTACAATTTTATCAGAACTTTCAGGTCACGCTTATGATGTTCTTGGTCCAATTTTCTATTTTGACGATATAAAAAAGGCAAAACTGAAATTAAAAGGGTCAGATCAATTTTTACATGAAATGATTCTAAACCATCAATACCAAGGTTATGAAGTTAGAGAAGATGGGAAACATGTACCATTTCACTCCAGCGAATGAGGGAAACTGTAATAGTGAATCTATTTTTTGTAACGGTAGTGCCCGATGATTTTATAATCAAATAACATATCTTCCAATACTTGACCATTACCCATATTATGTATAATCATTGGTCTTTTAGAGAAAAATGTAGTTTCTGAAGAAACGATACCAATATGAGTTAGACCTCCTCCAAAATTCCAACAAACTATATCTCCTGCTTTGTAATCACTAGCATTTTGAGTGATGGGTAACGTAGAACCATGTCTGCCAAAAAAGGTCATAAGGTTGGGTACTCTTCTATGATCAATATTTTTATCTGTTTTCGTCAAACCCCAATTTTTGGGATATTTATTAAAATGAGCGACCATATCTTCATGAACTTCTTTTTGTAAATCAATGCCCAGTTTTCTATAGGCTCTAATGACAACATCTGTACACACTCCCCTATTGGATGGAACATCTCCATTCGGATAATCTAATCTAAAATAAGAAGGATCGTAAACTACATACTGTTTTGTTAGCGTTAATGTTGAATCTGCAAGTTCTTCATAAAAGTCTGTTTGACTAAAAGCAGATCCTGAAGAAAAAATTAATAAAATAAGGTGAAGCAATTTTGATTTCATGGTGGAATAATAAAACAGAGATCTAATAATTTATTTAAAGTATATAATACAAATTACAACTCTTGTTCCAAATTACTTGCCCTCTTAACACACCCCTTAAACACAAAGAAAAGAGATACCCCTTTTCCAAAAAGATCTCTCAACATAGAAAATTATAAAAGAAGTTGATTTTACCTTTCTTCTAATTCAACTTTAATTTCTTTTATTTTTTTATAATTCATTGGTAGAATTGCACCCAAAGCAATAGGCACCGCCAATAAAGCAGTTGTGGTACTTTTGGGACCTTCGCTGAATAACCCGTAAATACATACAACGAATAAAAGTGCCAGAACTCCTGCCAGCATTCCAGTTATAGTTTGAAGAGACTTTAATTCTTTCTCAAGTGTTTCTGTTGTTTTGTCTTTTAATTCCATTTGTATTTAGTTGTTTTTTGGATAAATAATTGAATATCATTCGTCTTTTGAAGAAAGATAGACTCATGAAATAGAGTTTACTTTGTTAGAAATGTAAAAGATAATACTTTTAGAGAGATATAACGACATTGGGAAATTAAAATTTTGCGTTTTTTTGTAGTTGCAATTTGATACTAAAAGAAATTGACTTTAATACAGTATTGAGTATATATCAAAAAAAGACTCCACTTTAATATTAAAAGTGAAGCCTTTGATATCTTTATAAAGGTTCCGAGGAATAAATCATGGGAATTTTGGAAATTTAGAGAAGTCTCTTTTCCTTTTTTCTAAAAAGGCATTTCGACCTTCAACAGCCTCTTCTGTACCGTAAGCCAAACGAGTTGCCTCACCTGCGTATACTTGCTGCCCTACTAAACCATCATCAATTAAGTTGAATCCAAACTTCAACATTTTGATCGCAGTAGGACTTTTTGTCATAATTTCTTGTGCCCAGTCAAATGCCTCTTGCTCTAACTCATTATGAGGAACTACTTTGTTGACCATACCCATTTCAAAGGCTTCTTGTGCAGTGTAAGTAGCACCTAAGAAAAATATTTCTCTAGCTCTCTTTTGACCAACTTGTCTCGCTAAATAAGCTGAACCAAAGCCACCATCAAAACTAGCCACATCAGCATCAGTTTGTTTAAATTGAGCATGCTCTTTACTCGCAAGCGTCATATCACAAACTACATGTAAACTGTGTCCACCACCAACACACCAACCTGGCACGACAGCGATCACTACTTTATTCATAAAACGGATTTGACGTTGCACATCTAAGATGTTAAAACGATTCACTCCATTTGTTCCTTTATAACCAGTATTTGATCTTACACGTTGATCACCACCTGAGCAAAATGCCCAACCTCCATCTTTTGGAGATGGTCCTTCGCCCGTGATTAATACGACCCCAATTTCTTGACTTTCATGGCAAATAATCAATGCTTCCCATAATTCATCAACTGTTTTTGGTGTGAATGCATTACGGCATTCTGGTCTATTGATTGCAATACGAGCAACACCATCCAATGACTTGAAGGTAATTTCTTCGTATTCTTTAACTGTTTTCCACTCTAAACTTGCCATTGCTATATGTTTGTTTTTAAAGTGAAACAAATGTAGTGAATTAAGACCTAAGAGTGAAAAATGAATAATTGAATTACATTTTTTTGGGAAAAGTAATCGTATTGTTTTTCGAAAATATCTAAATGAAGAATTTACATAGTTCTTATACCTTCTTCTTCCATGATATTTTTCAATCGCTGTGGATAATCTGTAATTATTCCATCTACATTTAATTGAATCATTTCAAGTATATCATCCTCTTCATTTACAGTCCAAGGGATTAACTTGATATTTTCCTGGTGACATTTCGCTACTAATTCTTCAGTAACCAATTCATAGTAGGGACTATAAACTTCAGGGTTAAAACCTAATTTTTGTAAGTTATCTTCTAGCGAATTAGTGTTCTCGATGAGTAATACCAATTTCAAACTCGGATCGACTCTTTTAACTTCTTGTAAAGAACCAACATCAAAAGATTGAATAGTTACTCTTTCTTTGATATCGAGTTGATTAATTTCGTTTAAAACTAGTCGAACAAACTCTTCTACCTCTGGATGATATATATTATCGTATTTAGGATCTCGTTTGATTTCGATATTATAAAAAGGCTTATTTATACCATTTGAACCTGCATATTTTTCAGCATTTTCAATCACTTCACTCAATAATGGTTTATAGGCTTTCAATTTCTTTTGATTTGGAAATCGTAGATGCTTTCTTAAACCAACATCATATTCTTTAATCTCAGAATAGGTCATTTCATAAAGATTATGATCAAGTTCATTCTCTTTCTCTATATATTTACCATCAGGAGATGTAGCTATTTCGTGAGAGAAAAATGGTTCATGTGATACTACAACTTTTTTATCCTTTGAAATCACTACATCCATCTCCAATGTAGTTACTCCTACTTCCAAAGCTCTGATGAACGCTAGTGTGGTATTTTCAGGATAGACTCCCCTGCAGCCTCTATGACCTTGTAAGTCTAGTACTTGTGGTTTATTCTGACAAGAGGTCAATAATAAGATAAAAATTACTGTTAGTTGTTTCATAATTAAATGTAAGGAGATCAAATGAAGAATAGCTTATTTTACCCCATCTCTCTGTAATATTTATTGTTTAATTAAACAAAATATCAAATTATGTTCATTCTAGAATCGTTTTCTAATAGATTATGATTTTAACAACCTACCTCTCAAGTATAAGGAATGATTGTTTTGATAGCTAAATTCTACTTTTTCAATAAATATATGTCATAAAAAAAACTTGTAGTAAATCGATTTAAATTGAACTATTTTAAAAACAGGGTTGTTTGATCAAATGTAACAATTAACCAAGTACTTTTTTTAAATGATTAAGATTATACCCTTACTCCTCTGTATCTATTTTATCAACGGTGGAGTATTTGCTACTACTGTTGTCCCCGATAGTATAATGGTGGCCAATCAGTTAATTATAATTGATGAAGACGGTAAAAAAAGAATACTCCAAAAGTATCTATCACTTACAAAGTCCAAAAAATTCTATTTCGAATACCTTAGTCAAATAAATGAATCCATCTTCGATGTAAACGGCATTCTCTCAAAATACAAGCTACATACTGATCTCAAATATGTGGCAGCTCTTGAAAGTCATATGAATCCAACAGCTGAAAGTAATACAGGAGCAAAAGGAATTTGGCAATTTAAGTATGATACTGCTTTAGAACTTGGACTTATTTATAAAAATTCAGATAAGAGAGAATGTGTTACGGCCAGTACACATGCAGTGGCCCAATACTTTATGCATCACCTAAATTATTTACAAGATGATTACCTTAAAGTTATTCTGGCACATCATTTAGGTTTACAAGGAACAATTTCGTACATGAAAGATCAGAATATTCAAAAACTCAATGAGATTAATAAAAACACTCATGTTTATCTAATACATTATTTAGCACACTACATAGCACTAAATAGACACTTTAATTAGTATGCAAAAAATAAAAACCTCAGTTCATATAAATATTCACTGAGGTTTTGTATTGTTTAAGCACTTTTTTTGGCTGACTTTTTCTTAGCCTTTGCTTTGGCTTTTTTCTTTGCAGCTTTCTTTTTCGCTACCTTCTTATCAGCCTTTTTCTTTGCTTTTACTTTTTCTTTTTTCTTAGCTTCCTTTTTCGCAGCTTTTTTCTTAGCCTTGATTTTCTCTTCCTTCTTCTTCGCTTTTAGTTTTGCTTCCTTTTTCTTAGAAGCTAGCTTTTTGTTTTTTTTCTTTAAGTCAGAAGCTTTTAGTTTAATTACTTTCGTCTTTTTCTTCTTCTCTTTCTTCATCTTTATTAGTTTTTGTGCGGTTGATTTTTTTATAGAAAAAATTTAATGGTTAGTTCCTATATAATGTTTAAAATCAATTCACAATTAAGAAATATATTTAACATTACGTTAATATATAAGTAATTATTAAGAAACACTAATACATGGTGAAAAAATAATGCTTAACTACTCCTTTTTAGTAATTAAGCATTTAGACAAGAAAATTTTGAAAAAAGTTTTTCTAATGATATTGATGGAAATATTCTGAAGGTGAACATCCAAATTTCCTTTTAAAAGTGGTTGAAAAATGCTGCACTTGAGTATAACCAAACTCAGATGCAATTTCAGATATTGATTGATGATTGTTTAATATTGCTATTCGAATTAGCTCCATTTTATAATTAGAATAATAACTAGACATCGATTGACCAAAAACAACTTCAAACAATTTATCGATTTCTTCTAAAGCACTTTTTTGTATGATTTGATCAAAATCAGGTTTTTCTTTCCAATTACTAATAAGCTTGTTTCTGACTTTAAATAAGTCTCTTAGTTTACTTTCACTTAACTCTAAATCATGTTGCGTTATCATAACTTTTCCAAGAGCGTTTAAAAATAAGAAATACAATTCTTGGATCTTTACAGGAAGTATTTTTGCTTTCAGTTTTTCTGAATAATTATTGATTTCTTGAAGACTGTTCTTAAACAACATCACATCCCGATTCTCATCAAAGAAATTGAAGAAATGAGACCTATTTAAAAATAAATCACTCACTTCTTTATTATCTATTTCATTAAAAGTGGCCTCCGAAAAATAGATATTGATATTATATAATTTTTCTCCTTTGGAAACCTTATTGACAATACCGATCTGCTTTGAGCAAGTATAAAAACCATTTGCATTTAATTCTTGAACTGCATCATTTTCTTTTACACAAATCGTATCGTTAAAAAAAGAAGCATAGTACTTAAAATAAGATGAACTACTGTAATTGAGATCTATAGTTAAATCTTCTTTGGCGATGATATGATTGTAGATAAAATAAATACCCGGATGTATTTTATAAAAAAAGATAAACCCTTCTCCTTTATCACTGTCTACTTTCAATAAGTTAGGATGGATAAATTCTCCCTCAAAAAAATCTTTCAGCCATTGTTTATGCTGATTGTAGTCGTGAATAATATTAGTATACATGATGATAAAGTTTGAATTGTTAACCTTCGAAATTAAAGATAATATGTACGAAATCAAAATAACTTTGAGTCCACATATTTTCTGTATTCGGTGATCAATATTTGCCTTTTTTCTTCGATAATCTATGCCTTATCAAGCTTAAAAATTGTGATTTCAGGTCGTACATTAAAACGAACTTGTTTTACAAATCCTAATGCCCTATTGATATAAAGTTTTCTACCATCATATAGATCAAATTCTCCTTGTGTATATCTTTTATTTTCAACAGGTAAAACAGGTGGATCAAATAATGGGGGTTTACACTGCCCTCCATGAGTATGACCTGAAAGAATCCATCCTTGATAGCCATTCCAAACATCTAAATCACATACATCTGGATTGTGGCACAAAACAATATTAGCTTTAGTAATATTATAATCATTCATAACAGCAGATGGATCGAAATTAGGGCCTAAATAATCATCAAAACCAATAAAGTTTAACCCTTCCACTTCTTTTTGAGAGTTAATTAAAACATCTACGCCCACATTTTTTAATAAATTCACAATTTGACTAGCAAGATACTCATCCTGATAAAACCATCCATAATCATGATTTCCTAAAATTCCAAAAGTGGCAACTTTACCCGTAACTGCATATTTTAATACTTTTTCTAATTGTGAAAGTTGTTTTTTATTTCTGTAACTCACATAATCTCCTGTATAAACGACAAAATCAGGATCATATTTTTGAGCTTGTAAAAAGGAATCAATTATATAATCAAGATCAGCAAAATCACTTACATGTATATCACTAATCTGCATTACAGTTTTGCCGATTAGCTTTTCGGGTAAATTTGCCACACGCATATTTCTATTTACAAATTCAAGCCAAAATGGTTCAATCTGCCAGCTGTATACACCTGTAAATAACCCGGTACCAAGGGTACTAAGAAGACTTGTTTTTATAAATTTCCTCCTGTTCATTTAAGACGCAATAAGTTACTTTAGTTTCGATAATTTTTTTTCAAAGATTATTACAAATGTATTTAAAATAACAGTCTAGTGACACAAAAACCTGATAATTATCGCTTCCTTTTTAGAATTGTGATTTCATTCATTTTTTCTAATTTTGAAATAACTATTACAATAAGATAAATTCCATGCTTCAAATCATCAAATTCTTACCTCTCTATATCTTCTTCATTATTATAACAAACATCACATTTGGTCAAAAAGATGTTTTTCTTCGATTGAATAATGAAATGCACTTAGAAGAAATCTCTGATGTTTGTCAGTCATCTAAATATTACTTTACCACTTCTCAAGACAAAACCATAAAAGTCTGGGACATCACTACCGGTGACCTTATCAAAACGTTAAGAGTACCTATCGGTGAAGGTTTGATAGGAAAACTATTTGCTTGTGCTGTTTCAAATGATGAGTCAATATTAGCGGTGGGCGGTTATACTGGTGAGCATAAAAAGAATAAGAGTATATATCTATTTAATATACAAACTTGGGAGATTAAACAAGTAATAGCTGGTCTTCCTAATGTAGTAAGTGATCTTGCTTTTCACCCTAACAATGATTTGATCGTATCATTTTATAGTAATGCACAAGTGGGTATTTTTGGCCTTAAAAGTGGTATTTACTATAAGAAAAAGGTATTAAATCAGTTTGAAGATGAAATTAGATCAATCAATTTTGGTCCCAAGAATCAAGTTTTAATTACTTCTTTAGATGGGAACATTTACATATTTGATCAAGAATATAACTTCAAGACTAAATTTAAAACAAAGCATGAAGCTCCTAAAAGTCTTGTATTGAACAAAGAGAAAAATCTTGCAACAATTATATTTCTAAATAGTCCCGAGATTACTCAATATCATTTATCACATGGAGGAGAATTGAAGTTTAAAAAGGACATTACCATTAAGAACGCTCATCGGATTAATACACTTTTCTCTACTTCAAATGACAACTTGATGTTCTCTTACTCAGATAGTTTATCTAAATTAAAACAAAATATAGCTGTATTTCATCCTACTAAAGGTTTTACAAAAAGGCTTTCAATTGGGAATGGTAATATCAATCTTATCAGAGAAAGTAAAGGGCATTATTTGTTCTTTAGCACTATACCTAAAATTGTTGCTTATGATAAAACATTCAATGCTGTTTATCAGAAAAATAGTCATCATTTGGATTACTTCCATAGTAAAATGGAGGATTTTGGAATCAACGAAAAAGCTAATATCATTACCATTAAGAACAAAGATGAAAAACTAAGTTTCGATATTAATACAAGAAGTTTTATAGCTCCTGAAAATCATTATTATATCGCTAAAGAAGGTCGAAATAACACTACTGTCAGTAATTGGAATTATTCAATGTATCCAATGATCAATAACGACACTGTACAATTCATCAATAATTATGAATTTTGTCAAGCTGTTGATGTATCTCAAGATGGTAATTTTGTTGCCTTGGGAACGCATAGAGGCATATATTATTTGACAAAAGAAAACAAACGTTTGTGGCATGTTGACTCCCCCTCACCTGTTGTAAATATCATCATTACTCCTGATCAAAAGAAAATTGTTGCTTTTACTCAAGACGGCAGTATCAGGTGGTACAATACTAATTTCAAAGAGATCAAAGGTGTACAGCTCAAAACTGTAAAACCTACTGGTTTAGCCTACAGAAATGGCATTCGTCAAGGCGACATCATCCTTTCAGTAAATAATTATCCTGTTCAAGATAAGAAGGGCTTATCGCCTCTGATTCAAAGAAAAGGAAGTTATAAGTTTAGTATTAAAAGAGGTGATGAAGTTAAAGAGATTATCATTGATAAAAACACGAGCAAATTTGGTTTTGAATATGCTCCTAAGAAGAAAAATGATTACTTACTCTCTTTATTCATTGATCCTACAAATCTAAAATGGATTTTTTATACCAAAGATGGTTTTTATGATACCTCTATCGGAGCTGAAAAATATTTAGGTTGGCATGTCAATATTTCTCCACGAATTACCTATTTCTATGATGTTTCGAGATTAAGAGATACCTATTATCACCCCGATACTATCAATACTTTAATGGCTCCTTCCGCTCTTCAGTTAAATTCAAGGTCGATTAATAATGAAGAATTGATACAAAAACTACCACCTGTTGTAAAAATAAAATACCCTAGTATGGGGGAAGTAGTTTCTAGTACTAACCTTCAACTTCAATACACTGCAAGATCTTTGAATGGGTCAGAAATCGAAGAAATTAAAGTGATGATTAACGGCAAGACGGTTGAACAAAGTAGAGGACTCCAATTGAAAGAAGATGAAGTGCATTTGATGAATATCACATTACCCAAAGAGGATTGTTTTCTGCTAGTTATTGCCAAAAACGAGAATGGTTGGAGTGAGCCTTCTTCAGTTATGGTTAAATGGAGCGGTAAAAAAGAGACGGCTCCAAAACCTAATCTTTACCTACTATCTATAGGTGTGAGTGATTATATGAATGGAGGGTTGGATTTAAAGTATGGTGCAAAAGATGCTAATGATTTCAAGAGTATTATTCAGGCTCAGCAAGGGGGACTTTATGAAAATGTTTATCATAAGTTGCTCACTGATAGTGAGGCTACCAAAGGAAATATATTGGATGCTTTAGAATGGATTCAAAATGAAACAACAAGTAAAGATGTTGCTATGATTTTTATGGCTGGACATGGTATGAACGATAGAAATGGTGCTTTTTATTACCTTCCTCATGATTCTGACTTAAATAGTATTCGGAGAACTTGTCTCTCATTTATTGAATTTAAATACACTATCTCTACAATTCCTGGAAAGGCAATTTTATTTATTGATACTTGTCATTCGGGAAATGTCATCAATGGAGCAAGATCAACTGACTTCAACCTTACCAAAACAATCAACGAATTGTCTGATGCTGAAAATGGAGCTGTTGTATTTACTTCTTCTACAGGAACTCAACTTTCGGTTGAAAGTGATCAATGGAAAAATGGTGCTTTTACAGAAGCTTTAATTGAAGGGTTACGGGGTAAAGCAGATCAAGACCAAAAAGGAGTAATTTATGTGAAAGCTCTAGATTGGTATTTATCTAGAAGAGTTAAAGAGTTGACATCTGGAAAACAATCCCCTACTTCAATTATTCCGTATGGTGTGACTGATTTTCCAATCTTCGTTGAATAAAAAAAGCATTTTCTCTATATAAATCCAAAAAGGCATCTTATAAAAATGCCTTTTTCTTAACAATTCAATTTATGTGATAATGATGAAAAATAGTTTTAGTTTTTCGCTATTGATATTCTCAATTTTCAAACACAAGGATAATTACTTATCCTTGTGTTTGTTTCTTTATTTGTAGTTGATTTCTGTATTTTCAGCAAACCATACTTTTTTACCATAAACTGTATTTACAATACCTTCAGATGCTTTTGCCCAGTTAGCAGCATTTGAAGTTTGCTCAGAGAATGGGTAAGGGAAACGGTTAGGAAGTCCTTCAGTGTACTGAGTAGCACCTCTTACTTCATCAATGGCAGGCCATCCCGTTCTTCTTAATTCAGCAAATGCTTCAGGACCATTTGTGAAAATAGAAAGGTATTTTTGCTCCATAATGATTCTGAATTGACCACCATTTTTGTTCCAATTCAAGTTGGCAATTACTTCAGATGCATCATCATATGCTCCTAAAATCTCATCTCCAGCTACAGGAATCATTGGTGCTTGGTATGCTTCAACGTCAGCATATTGTTTTACAAAAGATGCTCTGATACCTTCTTCTACTAACGTCTGTACAGAACCTGCAACACCAGGGATACCATTTAATGCTGCTTCAGCTTCGATAAATTTCAACTCTGAATAAGTCATCCAGAAAGATTTACCGTTTGGTTGTTCTCTATAAAGTGAACCAATTCTTGATACTGAGTTTAACAATGGGAACTCCTCTCTTGGCACACCATTTTCTTGTCCAACATATTCAATTTCAATGTCACCTTCAGGGTCCAAAGATCTTGGTGTAGGTTGAGCGAAGATGTATAACCTTTTGTCATTATTTTCTTGTAACAGATCTACAACATTTTTTGAAACTGCGAAGTCATCACGGTTATCAATATGTCTATTGTAGTAGATTGGTTGCATGTATGGTTGAGAACCTAAGTACACTAATTCAGCATCATCAGAGTTGCTAGTAAACATTGGATATTTACCAGGGTTACTGAATAGTTTTGTTAAACCAGCTACTGAAGTATTTGCATCTACTTTGTTGATTCTTGTGTATAATCTTGCAGCCAAAGAGTTGGCTAATTTCTGCCAGTTACTTGTTCTACCGCTGTAAATAATATCTGATCCAGCATCAATTCCCCCACCGTGAGATAATAACTCATTAGCTTCTTCTAATAATTCAAATAATGAATTATAGATGTCTTGCTGTTGGTCATAAACAGGTTGGAAGTTTGTTGTTTCATAACCTAACTCAATAGTTTGGAACGCCTCAGAGTAAGGAATATCACCCCAAACATCTGTAGTTACTGAGAAGAAGTATGCTTTTGCTACCAACATTGCTCCTTCTAATGCTTGTGCATTTCTAACACCAATAGCATCATCCGATTCTTCAGCGATAGCCTTACGTTTACGAACGCTATGTAAAGCCAATTCTAAATCATAAAGACCAGCAAGGTTAATGTCATTGTTACTACCTGACATACCAGCATACATTCTTTTCCATTTCTCATCCATTACACCTGGACGGTACTCATACCAGTCCTCATCTAAATATTGGATTTTTGAGAAGTGTTGTGCCCAAAGGCCTGCACCTGTTAAGTTAAAATACTGTCCTTGTGCACCATAGAAACTACCTGTACTTGTGTAAAGTACGTTGGAAAATAAAGTTTCTGGTTCAACCTCACTAGGGCTGTTAGGGTTTTCTCTCATTTCATCAAAGTTTTTGAAACAAGAAGTCATACTTGCTAAAACAATGATTGAGAATATATAATTAATATATTTTTTCATTTTTCTTTTCTATTAAATGGATGTTTTAATTTGATAGATTTAATTCTAATTAGAATTTCATCTTGATATCAAATCCGAAACTTCTTGCAGTTGGTAACTGACCAAATTCGAAACCTTGACCTGACATACCTGCACCGAAACCAGCTTGAGGGTCAATGTTTGGAGCATTTTTGTACATCATCCAAAGGTCATTACCTACAGCTGCAACATATAGACCTTTAAGACCCGTGTTCTTCAACCATTTTTGAGGTAAATTATATCCGATAGAAAGTTGTGCTAATTTCACATAAGAAGCATCATAAACATACTCTTCATGGATACCGTATAAACCTTGGTAGTAAGTCATTGCGTCAGCAGCTACTTCGTTTGGCTTGTAACCACCATTACCGTCAGGAACAACACCTACAATTCTACCGCTTTCACGATCGATTGCTGTTTTCTCTAATACACCTGCATATTCACCGAACATGTTTGTTACTGAGAAGATGCTACCACCTTTTTGGATATCAATCAATGCTGATAAAGTAAATCCTTTGTAAGTGATCGAGTTACGGATACCACCTCTCCAATCTGGGTTGATGTCACCTAATGCCTCTTTCTCTGTTCCTCTTTGAGGAATACCTTGCTCGTTTACGATGATGTCACCGTCAGGAGAACGTTGGTATTTGATACCGTAGAATGTACCCAATGGCATACCTGGACGAGCTTCTGTAGTAAGACCCCAGTAATCACCTAAGATAAACGAGTCAATATTGTCAGCTAATTCAACTACTGTGTTTACGTTTCTAGTGTAGTTGAATGAAACATCCCATTGGAAATCGTCTGTTTGAACTGGGGTAGCATATAATAGGAATTCAACACCCTTGTTTTCGATCTCACCAGCGTTAATTGTAGAGTATCTATAACCTGAAGATGCAGAAACATCAGCATTTACAATTTGGTCATATGTATTCTTCTTGTAGTAAACAGCCTCAAATCCTAATCTGTTGTTTAAGAATGACATCTCTAAACCAGTTTCCCATGAGTTTGTAGTCTCTGGCTTTAAGTTAGGGTTTGCTTGAATGTTGGCATACTTAAACATTGGGTTTCCATCCCAAGGAAGTGGAGAACCGTATACATTTTGCAACATGTAAGGGTTTGCTGCTGCACCAACTTGTGCCCAACCACCTCTTACTTTACCATTTGAAATCCACTGTGGCAAGTCGAAGTGCTCAGAGAATACATATGAAAGGTTGATCGATGGATATAAGAAACTATCATTTGCTGCAGGAAGAGTCGAAGACCAGTCATTACGAACGGAAACGTCCATAAATAAGTAATCTCTAAAACCTACTGAAGCAGTCGCATATAAAGAGTTGATGATTTGCTCTTCGAAGTAAGTGATCGCATCAATTTGACCTACGGCGTTAGCAGGAGTATAAATACCAGGGTTTGCTAAACCTGTCGCTGTCATTGCATCTCTCTTATAGCTTCTATACATGTTATTACCACCAGCATTTGCTGATACGTTCCAATCACGACCAAAGTCTTTTGAGAATGAAAGTAAGAAGTCAAAGTTTGACTCGTTTACAAAATAGTTCTCTTCAGTGAAACCACCTGTTGGGTTGTTGATAGAGTATTTTGCAGTTCTTTGCATACGGTTTTCAGTATAGAAGTCCGTACCACCTTTCACTTGTAAACTTAAGTAATCCGTGAAGTTATATTTCATTGAAGCATAACCATTTACACGATCTCTTCTTTGAGAGTTAGTGTTCTCGTATGCAATCCAATAAGGGTTATCATGGTAGTTGTAATTCCAGTTATATGGAGTACCATCTAACTTTTTGTAGTTCTGTAAGCCCGCTACATCAACCTGACGACCGAACCAAACGAATTGTTGCATTACGTTGTTAGCACCATAACCTTGAGAAGGTAAGTTGTCTGAACCTCTATGAGAGTAAGTTGCTTTAGCGTCAAAACGTAATTTCTCAGTGATTTTATGACCGATAGCCATTGATGCACTATACGTATTCAATCCAGTGTTTGGTACCATACCTTTTTGGTCAGAGTACATTAAACTGAAACGCATGTTAGTATTCTCATTTGCATGAGAGATTGATAAGTTCGATGTTGAAACGTGACCTGTTTCGAAGAAATCTCTCACGTTGTTAGGGTTAGATACCCACGGCACTGCTTCACCATTTGAGTGGAACTGAGGGATCATTAATCCAGCATCTAAACGAGGTCCCCATGATTCGTCAAAACCATCATGGATACCACCACCTTTACCATCAACGAATTTGAACTCACCGTTCATACCTTGACCGTAAGTGTTTTGGTAATCTGGTAAAATCAATGGTGTTTGGAATGTAGTTGTATTTGATAATGATACACCTAAACCTTGAGATCCTTTACCTTTTTTAGTCGTAATGATGATTGCACCGTTAACGGCTCTTGAACCATATAAAGCGGCTGCGTTTGGTCCTTTTAAGACAGTCATTGACTCAATATCATCTGGGTTCAAATCTGAAATTGGAGAACCGAAGTCAGCACCACCTGATGATGTATTACCTGAGTTATAAGTGTTATCTACAGGTACACCATCTACTACATATAACGGTTGGTTATCACCTGTTAAAGATGAGTTACCACGAATTACAACTCTTGAAGATGAACCAACAGCACCTGATGATGCAGTTACTTGTACACCTGCTACTTGACCATTCAATGAACTTAAGATATCGTTATCTGCAGTTTTCAAATCGTCACCTTTTACTTCACTCACCGAGTAACCTAAAGACTTTTTGTCTTTTTCCATACCTAAGGCAGTTACTACGACTTCGTCTAATTCTTGAGCGTCTTCTTCTAAGATAATATTGATTACTGATTGTGTACCAATCTCCAATACTTGAGTAGTGTATCCAATTAGTCTTACTTCTAATTTTTCTGCTCCTTCTGGAAGATCGATTGAATAGTTACCTTCAAAATCGGTAACTGCTCCTACTGTTGTACCCACTACAAGGACTGTAGCTCCGGGCATAGTGTTTTCACCGGCATCAGAAACGACACCTGAAACTCTTCTTTCTTGGGCGTATAGAGATGAGATACTACACGTCAATAAAGTGAGTAAAAAGAGTACTCTCTTGATCATAATAAGATAATAAAGTTGATTATAATTAATTGGTTGGCTAATAAAACTATCTGGTTCTAGTGAATAGTTATATAAGACAGTAAGTCGTAAGGCACTTTGATATCTAGCATTCAAAGCAACTTGAGACATCTATAAAAATCCAATGAATAGTCATAGCATAGACTTTGACGAACATTGAAATTCAATAAAAAAGAAATGATTTAATGGTATTAGTAATTATTTTACTATAGACAATTCGTTTAAATTTTAAAATTAGGTTTAACTGATTAGCTATTCGTTTACAAGAATAATAGATATCATTAAAAAAGGTTGCATCGAATTAACGGTATTTATTTTAACATCAAACACATTGTTTACTTTTAGTATTTTTTAGTAACACTGTTTTAATTGTAAGACTTTTTTTAGTAATACAGATTATGAAAAGTGTTATAAAGAGTAAATTATACAACAATTAAGTAGGGTAAATATTGAATAAATTTAAACATGTTCATACCCCTCTTTCTAATAAGACCTTTACTCACATTTAGTTTTGATGGGCTTCAAAATATTTCTCTACTTCCTATAAAATACAATATAGTTCTGATTTGTATTCGTTCGGCTAAAGAAAAATTATTAATTGAATAACGTCTGTTAACCGCATTTGCTGTTTTCATAAAGCTGCTAATTCTACTTTCATTCTCTATTGTTGCTAGCTACAAACTAATGATCATATTTTTTTCAAGCTGTCTGAGTATTTTGTAAGACAAACAAAAAACGAAACTAGAAAATCTAGCTCCGTTTTTGAGTTTACTTGTATGATATAATTACATGAAAAAAAGCATTAATTTGTCAATACTACTTTTATCCTATCCGTTCGCGTTTCACCATTAATACTAATAAGATAGATACCTTTAGAAAGGGTACTTAAATCTAATTGGTGTTTATAATTAAAATCTATTGTCGATTTGTAGACTGTTTCTCCATTTAAGCTATAAACCTCAATATTATATTGTCCGATTTCTAATCCTTCTAAATAAACAACTCCAGATGATGGAATAGGGTAAGCAATAATTTCTTGGAAATTGCTTTCTAATGAAGCTACAATTTGTCTTGCATTACTTCCTGAAGAGAAGTTAATTTTATCTAAGTTCCATTGCCAATCATTACTGCCTGAAGCTGTGATTCTGAATGTGTGTAAACCTGCTGACAAATTCACCGAAGAACTTGAACTTAATGCTTGGTAGTTATCCCAACTTCCATTTGAAGGTACTCCATCTGTTGCAACTACAGTTCCATCTACTGCTAATTGGATTCCAGTACCTGAATTCACAGGTGTAGAGATCATGTATTCGATCGCGTAGTTTCCTGCATTTTGTACATTCACGCTGTATTCCGTCCAATCTCCTGAATTGACATAATTGATACCGACACCATTCATCTTATTGGCTCCATAAGGAACAAATGCATCATTAAATGAACCTCCTGTAGTTCCGAAATCCTCTGCTTCAATAGTGAAGTTCGAAGGAGTTGTTGGCGGAGGAGTTACATCTTCTACTGCAGTGAAGATCAGTTTATCTAAGTTCCATTGCCAATCATTACTACCTGAAGCTAAAACTCTTAAGGTATGATTTCCTGACAGTGTTATATTTCCTGATGCTGAAAGTGAAGTGAAGTTACTCCAGCTTCCATTATTAGGAACATTGGTTGTATTCACTGTCACACCATCAACCAAAAGACTCACTTGAGTACCTGAAGTCATTGGTGTTGAAATCATATATTCCAAAGTATATGTTCCTGATGCATTGATGGTGTATTCCGTCCAATCTCCGGCATTGACATAATTTACACCACCAGACATGATGTTCATTCCGAAGGGTACTTGACCATCATTAAAAGTACCTCCTGTAGTATTGAAAGATTCTGCTTCTACCTCAAATGATTCTCCTTGAACTGGAGGAGTAGTCGAATTACTCACGGTCACTGTTGATGTGGCAGTGTATCCACCGTCAGTCGTTGTTGCTGTAATCACTGCTGTTCCTTCACTTACGGCAGTCACTACACCCGATTGGTTTACAGTAGCCACGTTTATATTATTTGAAGTAAATAACATCGTTTGGTCTGTAGCATTTATAGGGCTTACTTGTCCAGTTAAATTACCTTGAGCACCTGTTTCTAATGACATATTTGTGGGTGTAACTGTTACCCCAGTTACCGCTACAGTCCCTCCCGAGGGCACAGGCTTATACACTCTTACCCAGTCTACTTCCATTGTATTTTTAGAAGCTGCAGCTAAATCTGCATCGGAAGGTGTTTCATTTCTACTCACCAACCAGCTTTGCGATTCCACATTAATGATAATATCCATTTCCTTCGTAAAACCATTTCCATTCTGATATTCTCCCGGATCGATCACATTAATACCATTCGAATTATCACTTGCTGCTTGGAGTGTATTCATATTAAAAACAGAACTTGTAGCGTAAACGGTAACTTCTGAGTAGCCATTCGAACCATTCACTGGCATTCCTCCTACATTATTACCCCATGAATCAACAGTATTTGCAGGATGTTGGCTGTTATAATAAGTATATTCCCAAGTACCGTTCATTAACGTTGCTATCGAATTGTGGTACATCACTCTTACTAACTCACCGTCGATATAGTATTCAAAATGATTCGGGGTTTTCCAATAGACTCCCAATCTTAAATATCTTCTGTTACCATTATTCCAAGCCCAATCGCCCCATCCATAAGATGTGCTTACTCTACTATCAGGCCACCAACTGTTCCAATCTCTTGGCTGGTAATCATGAAAAGGACTTCTGATAAATGAGTGATGAGAGATATGTGTTAGATGCTTAAAACCATTCACCCCACCATAGTTCTCAATGATGTCAATCTCTTGCGTATCGTCTGGACTTAATAACCAAAAACAAGATGCTAAACTGATGTTTGCCACACTTATTGCTGATTCCACATACACAGGGTATTGCACTCTTGCATTGGAAGTCACACAGCCAGAGTTCACCCCATTATTTAGCAACCCCATTTTTGGAGAATTTCCATTCCAAGGCGCTGCTTGGTTGTTTTGGTCCCATCTTGAAGCATTGATGAATAAGCTACCATTTTGTACTGAAACGTTTTGGTATTTCCAATATGTAGTACCTGGACCATCCCATGCATTATGATAGAAGTTATACCACTTTCCATCACCAAAATTCGTTTTTGAGTTGACAGGATTAAAGGTGTAATTGAAGTCGTCTGAGACATTGTCTTGTAGTTCCCAAGTGTTGCCTGAACCCGCATTAGCTGGCACTGCGATTCCACTCCAATCTTGGGCTGAAGTGTTTAAGTAAGTCATTATGGCGGCTGCCATTAAAAGTAGTTTTTTCATTTCGATAAACTAAATTGATAGTAAAAATTTGTTTTAAGGGTGTATTGATAGGAATGAAGAATGTAGAATTAAGAATGAAGGCTGAAAACAAGATCCGCAACGTAATTATAAAACGACTTCATAAATCACATTACAGAACAAAATTCTTCACTCTAAATTCTTCATTCTTATTTATACAGAAAAAGTGCAACACTTCCCGGGGGAAGCATCACACTCCTTTTATCTTTATTTCACTACTGAAATTCTAACATTTTTCTCTACACCTTCCCCTACAATTCTCATAAGGTAGATGCCTGAAGAGAGGTCTTCAACATTCAATTGGTGAATGTATTTGAAGTCGATTGCTTTATAGTCTACCAATACACCATTGATATTGTATAGAGCTACTTGATAAGCACCGTTTGGTAAACCTTTGATGTTGACAACATTGGTAGATGGGTTTGGATAGAGTGATAATTCCTCTGCTAAATCCACCTTAGATTCCACTTTTCTTGCTGATGAAGAAACAGGAGTAAACGTCACTTTATCTAGGTTCCATTGCCAAACTGCGCTTCCTGATGCTATGATTCTTACCGTATGGATTCCTTCAGCAAGAGTAACTGTCCCTGTTGCAGAAAGTGGTTGGTAATCATCCCATTGACCATTGTTTGGAACTGCATCTGTAGAGACCACATTACCATCAATCTCTATTTGGATGGCAACATCTCCACTCGTTGGTGTAGAGATGGCATATTCCATTTCATATTCGCCTGCTCCTTCTATGTTCATTGTATATTCAGCCCAATCGCCTGAGTTCACCCAGTTGATTCCTAAACCTGATACACGATTTACACCTAATGGAACATGACCATCATTATAAGTACCTCCTGTGCTTGTGAAGTCTTCTGCCTCAATCACTAATCCGCTTGGAGGAGTTACTACATCTGTTACAGAAATTGTTGTAGTCGCTGTGAACCCACCATCATTTGTTGTAGCTGTGATTGTTGCTGATCCCTCTGAAATTGCAGTGACTAATCCATTATTAATTGTCGCTACTGCTGAATTGCTTGAGCTCCAAGTATAAGATGCGTCCGTTGCATTAGCAGGAAGTACAGAAGCCGATAATTGAGTTGTTTCTCCTATTAATAATGAAGCATTTGAAGGAGTAACATTAATACCTGTAACCGGAATAACCTGTGAAGCGACCGGAGTCAACACCACTTTATCCAAATTCCATTGCCAAACATTGGTACCTGCACCCACAAGACGTAAAGTATGACTTCCATTCAACACGATTTGATGTGCTGATTTTAAAGGTTGGTAATCATCCCATTGACCATTACTTGGCACGTTATCAACACCTACTGAAGTTCCATCTAATACCGCTTCAATTGCAGCACCTGACATTGGTGTCGAAATGTGATAGGTTATTTCATACGTACCATTACCACTTACCGTGTATTCTGCCCAGTCTTCACCGTTCACATAGTTGATTCCTAAGTTATCTACCTTATTGACACCTAGAGGAACGAATGCATCATTGAAAGTACCTCCTGTTGCTACAAAGTCTTCTGCTTCAATCACAATATCGCTTCCAACATCAATCCCGTTGACTGTTACAACTGTTTTTGCTGCGAAACCACCATCAACTGTTGTTACAGTAACTGTTGTTGTTCCTTCAGCTAAACCTGTCACAATACCATTATTTACAGATGCAATTGCTGTGTTAGTTGACGACCAAGTCAGATTTGTATTGGTAGCATCCAAAGGAGCAATAATCGCATTGATTGTCGTTGATTGATTGACGTCCAAAGTAACATTTTCCTTATCTACAGTAACACCTGTTACTGGAACCTCAACACCAACTTCTTGTACTGTTACATTGGTAGTTGCGGTAAATGTTTCGCCTACAGTTGTCACCGTAATTACTGCTGAACCTTCTGTCACTGCTGTCACTTGACCATTGCTTACTGTTGCCACTGATGGATTTGAAGAGGTCCAAGTCACATTTTTATTAGATGCATTTGTAGGGTAAACTGTAGCTGTCAATTGAGCTGAGTTATTTACAAACAAGCTTACTTCCGACGGATCCAATGTCACACCTGTTACTGCCACATAATTGCTTTCCACTACAATATCAATGGTAGATGTAATACCATCTGCAGTGGCAGAAATTGTGGCTGTACCAACACCCGTTCCCGTCACGACTCCGTTGTTATTTACTGTCGCGATATTCGTGTTATTACTTGACCAAGAAATTACTTTTGGACAAACATCTGTAGGCAAAAGTGAAGCGGTTAAAGTAGCTGTCTCTGTTTCCTTGATTGTAGTAGCAGAGGCCGTAATATTGATGCTTTCTAAAGTTTCATTACAAGTAATTTCACCTTCAAAATTCATCTGGAAGTAATCCAAGTTCCATTGCCAATCTGATGTTCCTGCACCTACTAGGCCGATTGTTACATTTCCTTGCGGTAAGTTTACTCTTTGACCTAAAGCTACAGTTGCGTACGCATCCCAATCATTCATTGGTACTTTTGCAGAACCTTGACTTTCACTGTTGACAAACATTTCAATCACACCATCTTCCACCGCTGTACCTGCAAAGAAAGCAATAGAATATTCTCCTGCTTGAGGAACGAAAACTTCATATTCTACAAAGTCACCTGCTTGTACATTATTGATACCTTGTCCTCCTGTCGGAATATCATAAATAGCAATATCACCTACTGCACCACCCATATTACTGAATGATTCTGCTTGAATAACTAAAGTAGTTCCCACAGTTAGATTACTTGTGGCTACCACTGACTGATTTGAAGCAGAAGTCGCTGTTAATGTCAATGTACCTTCAGTGGTAGATGCCGAAATTAAACCATTGGCATCCACAGTTGCCAATGCAGGATTGTTCGTCGACCAAGTGATGCTTTTCTCCGTGGTCCACTCTGGAACATACACTGGTGTTACTTGCATATTTCCACCAGGGAAAACCGTAATATCTGTTGGAATGATGATTTGAGTTGGCTGCACCACTACTTGTGATTTCACTGTCACATTCGCTTCGGCATATAAACCACCATCTTGTAAAGTACCTCTGATCACGGTATTTCCTAAGCTCAGACCTGTCACTGTTCCGTTGTTATCAACAGTTGCAACGCCGGGATTTGAAGAGGTCCAAAGTACTGTTTTATCAAAAGCATTCGCTGGTAAAACTTCCGCCGTTACCGGCAATGTCTGTCCTACTTCCACCTCTCTTAACCAATCCACCAAAGTGATACTTTCTGGTCTGATTCTGTCCAGAATTGATAAATCAGAAGAGCATTGATCGATGATTTGATTCCCCTCTAAAGCTGAAACTCTTAATGCATAGTTTCCAACAGGAGGCACTGCATTTAATGATAAATCAACGGCTACAACATCTTTGCCTTTTACTTCAGTTGTTGTTGTTCCTGTTCCTAAAACAGTATTTCCTTTCATTAACTCTACCTTGATCGTTCTTGTCCCTAATAAGTTCACAAAAACATCAAAAGTATACTCTGTATTACCCGTCACTTCACTGATCATTGCATCACAGTATACTTTTTCATCGCCTACAATTCCTACATTTACGATAGTAGAAGCTGTGATCACATTTCCATTGTCATTAATTGTTGCTGTAATCACTGCAGATTCTCCAATCGCAACACCTGTTACACTACCTGACTGAGGATCCACCTGAACTGCCAAGTCATTTGAAGAAGACCAAACAGCCTCTTGGTTTGTCGCATCAAGTGGTAATATATTTAAGGTTAGAGGAGTCGTTACATAGAAATCTACCTCTACATTATTTCCTTCTTCGATAGAAAGATTTGCCACAGGAGTATCCGCGTAAGGAATTGCTGAAATAACAAATGTAGATGAGATCGTTCTGTCAGTATTTGTCGCTGTAATCGTAGCTGATCCTGAAGATGCAACTCCTGTAACTACACCATATTCGTCTACAGTCGCTACACTAGTATTACTTGAAGTCCAAACTAATGCTTTATTCGTTGCATTGGCTGGCGAAAGAACCGCTTTCAAGGCCTCTTTTTGTCCTTGCATTACTTCGGTATCTCCTTCGATAGAAACTGCATTTAAAGCAACAGCATTTGAGCCACTACGACCAGGTGCCTTAGAGAAATCCCAAACCTGAATTTGAGTCGTTGCCCAATCAGTAGGTGCATTTGTCTGACATTCAATCGTATTCGAAGCCTGTAATAAACCTGCAGGAATATCCACCTCCAAAGTTCCTAACCATTGATTACGAAGGTCACCTAATGACCCTCTCCAATTGCTATTATGCTCTAGCTCAACACCATTTATTTTTACAACGACAGATCCCAAATGAGCTTTGAAGAAAGCTCCTGATATTCTTAAAGTTGCTTCATACTCTCCATTTGGTACTACTACCCCATTGACTGAAGTCGAAAGGCTTTGGCTTGTAGTATGGATTAATTCACTACCAAATTCATGATAACCAGAACCAATTTTTTCACCCATAAACTTCGTTTCATCAGAAGTCTGATCTAAAGTAACAGAGTTCGCAAAAGTGTATTCTAATACCATTGTAGCATCACTATCCAAAGTCACCGCTCCAGGAGCAGATTCAACCGTAAATTCATCTAAAGCAGGTTTTCCAAATTGTCCTTTGTTCATATCCAAGTAAAGATTTTTTACTAGCACACTTTGAACAGGGTTTTCATAATCATCATAGAAAGATAAATTGACGTCTTTTGGGGTGTTTTCCAAGTTGTTAAGGATCAAGTATATTTTATTACCATCTACATAAGCATCAACTTGCAAATCTCTATTCGTAGACTTTGTATCAATACGAGTACCTTTCACATTGCTCCATAATTGGAAGAATTTGATATATTCTGACCATTCCCATTCTCCATCACCATCTTCATCACGCATCATTGCATAAGGGTAACGAAGATCTTGATCAGGAATATCACCCCAAATCGCTTTGATAGGTGTGAAAGGCATTGACTTTGTAATGTAATCCGGGCGTTCTAAGAATTGCATAAACATGGCATTGAAAGGCTTTAAGTTCTCCCAATCCATTCTTTGCTGATCATAAACACCCGGTCTGTTGTTATCATTATATTGACCATTTACAGCTCCAAACTCAGAGACAATCAACTCTTTACGTGTTCCCGTTTTATATAGATCGTACCATTCGATGATGTCTAACATTGCCTCCGTATGACCACCCGAACGAGTAGCTGAAGGAGCGTCGTTAGCATTCAAATTCCAACCTGGCCAATCGTAAATATGAATCGAATAGAAATCCATATTAGGACCACATGTATCCATAAAACCCTGCCACATAATATCCCATTGGTACCATGGATTTGATCTGTAATTGTTTGCTTCAGAATCCATCATATTGTGGTAAGTGATATAACCGTCACCGTCCAACCATTGATCCAAATAGTTCTCATCATAACGAGAAATACCATCCGGCAAGTGGAAGTCATGCAGACCCCAAGTCATACCACCAATTTTAGGGCGGTATGGATTATCCGCACCAAAACGTTCCTTTACGCCTTGAGCAACGAGGTTATGATATTCCCAAATTTTTTCTTGAGAAGTACACGTCATATGTCCCGTCATCATAGGCATATCAGGCTCATTAATTACTTCCCAATAACCAGGTAACGGTTCACCTTGTCCGCCCTCTGATTTTCTGAAGAACATGTCCAAGTAATTGACTACCCACTCTGCTGAGACATCAACATCCATAGGTTGCCACCCTGTCCAAGTCACTCCATCGCCATTCCATGACAACGTAGGATATGTAGGGTGAGGGTTGGTACCGCCAATTAGTTCACGACTTTTCTTTTCGTACTGATGAGTAAGATAATCTTTCTCATACTCCCCTTTTAGCCAAGTTCCTAGCTCATTCATATGCTCTAAACTTGGACGATTTGGGCGATTAGGATCCTCTTCAGTAGCACTGAATTTCCAAGTTGCCGATCCTGTATCTCTACCAAAATAAGTATCAAGTTTATTTAAGAGGTAGTCTAGTTTGTCTTCTTCTCCGTCCCAGTCTGTTTCGAAAGAGGTACCATGAAGCGTCATGTACTTTTCTCTTTCAAATTTAGAAACGCCGTTGACTGAGTGTTTGATATTTAAATTGACATCTACATTGACGTCTTGTGCTTTAGTGAAATAGGCACATGAGAGTAGTATTAAAAAAAGAATGACACTTTTTTTAATTCGTAATTGATAGTTCATCATTATCTTTCATTTCAATTGATTTAAAGTGTCAATAGCCGATACTACAGTACTTAAAATAAGTAAACCTGAAGTGAGTAGCATTTGAATCTCTGAAAATTAGAAGAGATAAGTTGACTATTTATAATCTTATCAAAACGGAATAGAAGAGCATAACCCACAAGCTACACCTCGGGATTCGAATGAAGAGTTTTATAAAAAAAGTACAACTAATAATTCTTATTTTCTATTATAAACTGCTAATTGACACGTAATAAGCTTGCTTTCTCCATGACTCATAGCTGTAAAGACATGAAGACTGTATTAGACTAGAAAAAATCTAGTCTAGATTAGAGATTTAATAATAATTCATTCATATTGCAGTTAGAAGTTGAACAAAATTTCAATTTTAGAGTCTACCACAGTTAAGATTCCCGTCTTCATGGTAGGCTCATTTTTTTGAAGGAAAGTTTGTAAATAAACACTTATGATGTTTGGTTTCACGTTCACCAGTTCTGTTAAACGCCCACCACAAGTGTAATATCTACGTTATCAAATATGAATGGTTCAAAAATTTAAATCAATTTTTCTGACTAGACAAAAACTGTATACCCCCAAATTTACTTATACTGCATAACCTTCTCGAATCGTTAAATTTCACTATACTTTCAAATAAAATAACTAGACGATAACTGTATAAAATATTGTTTATCAACTTTAAGATCTTATTTTATTACTTAAAACTTTGGTTCGAGACTATTCAAAAACTGAACATAAAAACTCATTTCTTAAAAAAAATATCCCCCAAAATAAAAAGCTTTTATCTACCTTTCCTTAGAATTTTGTTAGTCTAATAGTACTCAATTCCTTTTTTAATTTAAATATTAACGACTACTGATTTTAGTATCTAATTATCAACGACAACAATTTGCTATCAAAAACTAATTATCTTCTCTCTTTAAGAATTTCATCAGCCACTAGTAAGTCAAAAGTCTGTTACCTTTCTACCAATAATTATTTTTATAAGTAGGATAAATAAAAAAAAGAACACTTTATAAAAATGTTCTTTTAGAGGCTATTTAATTAAATGATGATTCTACAAAATTCTTTCTGTTTCTTGTGAATTTTTCTTGAAACAAACTTCACACTTTTCGTTTAGAATTAAAAAAAATCCAAATTACAAAAGGTGACAACTCAAAAATGTATAATAAAGTACACACTTCAATCATTACATGACTATTACAAACTAGCTTTACTTGAGATCATAAGAAATAACACTGTTATGGTGAAAAAACAGCTTAAGACACTTATTTTAAAGGTATTATTTACAATGATAGCATTATGAAATACATATAATTTTATTACATTTGATGACATTTTTTATTTTTTAGCCTACAAATGAAGTGATGAAAACTTTTTGTACTTTTTCTATTGTATTACTGTTTGCCAATTTACTTTTCGCACAAGAATCCCTAGTTCCTTATCTTAAATCAGGAAAATATGGGTATATGTCCTCCACTACTAAAAAGCTTGTCATCCCCATTCAGTTTGATCATGCTGAGCTATTTGATGGCAATCTAGCCTATGTTGAGAAAGGGGGCGAGTTTGGTTTTATTGATAAAGATGGAAATGAAGTCGTAAAAATTGGTGCTTATACTACCATATACGAAGAACCACCACATTTTTCTGAAGGGTTGTTAGCCGTTGTTAAGAATAAAAAGTTTGGTGTAATTAATCAAAAAGGGCAAGTGGTAGTACCTTTTAAATACGATTATATTGGTACTTTTTCGGAAGGCAAAGCAGCTGTTGGTTTATTAAAAGATCCCACCACATACAATTTTAGGGTCGAAAACTACAAAACCCTAAATATTGGTGTACTCTCAAAGGATGTGAAATTCACTAAAAGAGGCTTAGGTGAAAACAATCAAAAAAAACATTGGGGTGAAAATGGAGACATGTGGTATGGCTTCATCAATACGCTCGGCCAAGTAGTTGTGACAATTCAATATGGAAAAGTTGGTGATTATTCAGAAGGTTTGGCACTTGTTGTCAAAAATGTAGTACATGGAAAAGGGGGTTACATTAATCATTCAGGCATTATGAGTATTCCAGCTCAATTTATTGAAGCACATGATTTTAAATATGGCTTCTCTCATGCCCGTAGAACACATTTATATGGTGACAACTATATTGCTAGTAATTATGAACATGTTTATGTGATGGATTCTCCTAATGGTATCATTAATAAATCGGGAAAACTAACGCTCGCAACTGTACCTATTCAGCATTTTTTAGGGCAAAATGAAAAGGGCTTTATCCTAAAAAGTTGGGATGAGAAAGTTTGTTTTTCGGAATACAATGGTGATATAAAAATTCCATTTGATGATTATGTGGATGGATTTGTTAGTGAAAATACACCGCTTGCCTTTAAAAATAGTAACGGTCTTTATCAGTTTCACGATAATAAAACATATGCTAAATTATCAAGTACAATTAAAATTGATAGTTTAAAAGAAGGCAAAGAAGGTCTACTTGTTTTCTCCAAATTAAATAGTCCTTTTTACGGCGTTTTAGATCATAATTTAAAAGTGCTTGTTCAACCAAGGTATGACTTCATCTCTACTTTTAGTGATGGTTTTGCAAAAGTTTTAAAATCTGAAAATGGAAAAAGAATGACTACAAAGCATTTTTACATTGACAAGACAGGATTTGAATATGTAGATTTTAGTTCTCATTTATAATTCATAAAAATAGCGGCAATTCTGTACTTTAGAATTACCGCTATTATTAGAGACTTAATTTGCTTCACTAGCAGCTTGGAAAGCATTCCAACCCTCATCAACCTGAACTAAATTATGTTTGAGTTCATAGGCTTTGTAGAGGCTCATCATTTCTTTAAATCTTTCTGGCATTTGTTTTTCTAAAAATACTCTTTCAGAAGGATCTTTCACCACATCGTAAAGGTGCCACTCTCCATCTCCAAACATTCCTTTTCTGACCTTCATCAATTTATAATTCCCTTTCATCAAATAAGCATTTCCGAAAAGCTCAAAAGCATACCAGTCATCCTCAGACCTCACAATATCCGACTTTCCTTCTAAAAAAGATCTTGCAGAAATTCCACTAGGTGCAGTAACCGTTTTTCCTTTGTATGTACTACCAGGATGTTTAATTCCGGCATAATCTAGGATCGTCATGGGTAAGTCTTTTACTGAAAAAACCACATTACTGATTTCTCCTGCTCTTTCATATTTTTCGGTCATTGCTCCTGGAGGAACGATCATCATAGGTACTCTTATACCTCCCTCACCAATGAACCATTTCCACCATGATAAACCACCTGTAGCAGCATTGGCCCAAGCGGTACCGATATAATTACAAGAATTGGCTGTTCCTATGGCTTCAAAACTAGTGTCATAATTTTGGGCAATCCATTGACCAAAAACTTCATTACCGGTGTTTGGATTTTCTGCTTCCATTCCTTCTGGACCATTATCAGATAAATAAACAATCATCGTATTTTCTAACTGTCCAGATTCTTTCAAATAGTCTAAGATTTGACCAATTCGATTATCTTGATCTTCAATTTCAGCTGCATAAGTAGCAAAAACTCTTGCTTGATATTTCTTCTCCTCCTCACTCAAATCATTCCATTTCTTAACAAGGTCATTTTCTGGAGCCTCTGTAGCAGAATGAGAAATTAGCCCTTGTTTTTTCAAACTTTTATAACGGTACTTTTTCAATCCTTCGTACCCTTTCTCTAAATAAAATTTGTAATGCTTATCAATTAACTCTGGTGGTGCCTGAATTGGAAAATGTGCGGTTGTAAATGCCATCCAAGTAAACCAAGGTTTTCCTTCTGCATCGGATTCTTTTATAAATTTCAAAAGTTGATTGGTATATAATTCACCTGAATAAACACCATCTGGTCTATCATATTTTTCACCATTCAAAGTCCAATGCTCTTCAAATTTTTTATTCATAAAATCAGGATCAGAAAAGATGGGTGTCATTCTGAGGTTATTCCAGTGATTTGATCCACCTGATAAAATTCCAAATTCTTTATTAAAGCCCCAATGTGAAGGACCGTAGCCTCCAGCTTCTTCTCCTCCTAAATGCCACTTTCCTACTTTTATGACATCATACCCTTCGTCGTTAAAAAGTTGAGAAATCGTTACAGCATTTTCTGTCAAATAACCTTCATAGCCTGGTTTTCCTTTTGAATCTGGGTAGAAAGAATAATCAAAAGACCCCAAACCTACTTCAATATTATTACAACCTGTCATTAACATTGAACGTGTCACCGAACAGACTGGTGAGGAGTGAAAATTTGAGAAACGTACTCCTGCTTTTGCTAACCGATTGAAATTGGGAGTTTTGATTTCTGATCCATAAACACCTAGGTCTCCAAAAGCTATATCATCTCCAATGAGAACCAATATATTCGTTTTTTTATTTTCTCCTGATAATTCAGAATCTTTAGACGGACTTGAAGTAGAGGTACTACAGCCAATTAAATAAATTGACATACCTAGTAAAATAAGCAATCTGTACATGGTGGATTGATTAATGGTTTTAATTTTTACTTTGAATAAATAGATTATAAAATCCAGCTTACTAATAAGTTATTAAAAACATAAATCAATCTCATAACATTGATTACAAAATTGATCAAATCTTAAATTTATACAATGATTATACAAGGAAATTTATCTTTTAAAGGGTTGAAAAGGGTGAATTTCAGCAATTAAAAATCACTTTAGAAGAATCCTCTCATACCAAAGGTAACGTTTCTACCGGGGGCATTAATTCCCGAACTATAAGTTCTATAACTTTGATCAAAGATATTATCAACATTAAAATGTAACTCTGCAAAGTCCCTTAAACGAATACTACTTTGAAAATTTAAAGTCCACCATGATAATGCTCCCTCATGAGCATAGAGGTAAGGTTTTTCTTGTTCTGAAGGTGCTAAATCCTGAAATTCAATTCCTCCGCTATAAAAGGTATTTAATCCAATTTGCCAACGATTTCTAGAATAAATTATTTCTAGTTTACCAAAATCAGGCGGAACATGTCGTAGACGATCTCCAGTAACTTCATCTTCACCAACAGTATAAGTATAAGAACCTTGTAAGGTAAGGTGACTACTTAAATTTGCTTTAAGTTGAAGTGAGACACCCGCAATTCTTGCCTTACCTGTATTTTGAAGTGCGAAAACTGCATATTTATCACCATCAATAACAATTGAATCTTGTCCATTGAATTGATAAGGCCCACGAACCATAGCATTATGCAACCTAGAGTAAAATCCTGTTAATCCAACTTGAAAAATATCATCCCATCTTTTTTCAACAGTTGCATCAATAGTGTAAACATCTGTAGGTTTTAAATCTGAGTTTGGTACTACTAAATCATCTTTTGAAGGGTTATATACTTTTCCAATATCATCAATGTTAGGGGCCTTGAAACCTTTTGCTAACTGCGTTTTAAATAACCAATCTTCATTTTGATACGTTAGTCCAATACTTCCCGTTAAAGAACCAACATCGTAGTTAAAATGATCATAGGGTAAGTTTAATTGTTCTGAAGCTTGATCGGTATAATCGGAATTGATAAATGTATGAGAGTACCTTAACCCCAAAGATGCAATCAGCTTCTTGTTGATACGGTATTTCCCGACCCCGTAAAGGCCTAAAGTTGAATAATTACTCCCACCACCTGCATACCTTGGTAAAGCACTATTTTTAGCACCTGTTAGAATATTGTATGTTTCTGCTTTCGCATTTACTTTATTCGTAGTTCCTTCAAATCCATATGCTAATTCGAATTGATCATTTAATTTCTTGAGTAAATCAAGGTTGAGTCCCCATATATTAACGTCAACATAATCATTATTTCTTATCTCATCATTGAACTTTCTGTTATGACGGTCTTCTTTTACAAATTGTTGGGATAATGTCAACTTAAAATCATTGTACAACCGATTTGGCTTTGAAAGTTTCAATTTTAAAGCATTCAACATCCATAGTTGTGGTCCATAATACCATTGTGCGAACTTTGGGGTTGTAGATCCAAAATTGGTTTCCAAAAGATTATTGTCAACACTAATTATATCCTCTGAAGTGACATTAATATTTTCACCTTCATCATTTTTCATAGGGTTTAATTCTGTCAACCGATCGTACCTAGGAACATTAGAAGTATTCGTAAACAAAAAAGAATACTGAATATCTACAAACTCATTCGGTTTGAATCTTACTTTTTGCTGAGTACTAACTTGTTCATAACCTGTTGGACTTTGCTTTTCAAGTTCATGTAAATTTGACTGAATCTGATCTACACCATTTTTCGTCATTACCACAAACTTCCTTTGACCAAAACGATCACTATTTGACTTATACCTTTTCCCAGAGGTCAAATCCTCAAAAGAAGAATAAGTAAATCCTCCATGCCAAGACCATTTGTTATTTCCGGCATCCAAATGTATAGCACCCGTACCTTCACCTGTTGCAGAAGCTAAACGGATAGCAGCATCACCATGTAAAGTCACGAATTCATTCTCACTAAGTTTTGGTGTTCTAGTGTGAAAATCAATGACGCCACCTAAAGCATCACTTCCATAAATAACACTTCCTGGTCCAAAAACAATTTCTGCATTTTCTACACTATTGGGGTCTACACTTAATATATTTTGAAGATTACCACTTCTATAAATTGCGTTGTTCATCCTCACACCATCTACTACTAATAAAATTTGATTGGCCGCAAAACCTCTGATCATTGGACTACCTCCACCCATTTGACTTTTCTGAATGAATACTTCTCCTGTATTTCCGATTAGATCAGCAGTGGTACGTGGCATATCATTGGCAATCGCTGCACTTTTGATACTTCGAACTTGTTGAGGATTTTCATTTGATTTTTCTTCCCATTTATTTGCTCCCACCACAATTTCATCTAATGAAATAATTTTTTCATCAAGATAAATGACAAAGTAACGATTGATGTGATCTCTGCTAACAGTGACTGTCTTAAAGTTGACATGAGAAAAAGTAAGCCTCTTCCCTTTACCAAATAATTCAAAGTTTCCTTGTTGATCAGTAACTGTACTTTCTCCGTGTTCATCTCTAATAAAAACACCTTCAATACCTGTGTGTAAAGCGTTTTGAACACTATAAACTTGTGCCTCTACTACGTTAATAGTGGCTATAAAAAAAAGACAAAAAGTAAATGCTAATTGAAGTGTATTCTTCATATTGAAGAGGAGATTGATATAGGCTTTTATAAAAGTCCCGAAGTAAAATCTACAATGAGAATACTTCGACTTTTGTCATGAATAACTATCAAAATTATAAAAAATCTTTAATTCTTAAAATTATTTTAGTGATTCTTACTCTATATATAATTTATGAATTTCAATCGAAGAAAGCATAAAAAAGGCCAAATAGTAGAATAGAAAACTATAATGATACTATTTGGCCATTTGAGGTTATTTTGTTGATCAGTACTCCAATTCTATTCCCTGCGTAACCATTTTACTGCCTACACCTCCAACAAAACTAGCACCGTATGCACTCGATGCAAAAACCACAATTATATGAGTTGGATTAGCCTCTTTATCGTGATAAAAACCATGTTCTGTCATCTCTTTGTTTCCTTCTGAAGGTAACATAAAAGCAGGAACTCCTGATAATTCACCATAAGTTAAATCCATGGAAAGTTCTTTAAAAGACTTTACCTCTTCGTCAGATCTGTACCAAGCAGTTGCAAGTCTATACCTTTTTTCTTGGTCACCACTACCTTCTCTTACTTGAAGAATTACATAGATATCACATTCGTCCATTGTACCACTATATGGTTTGGGTTCGTATGTATATGTAGTTTTAAAACGCTTTGGTCTACTTGTAAATGGTACACCAAAATCCGTTACTACATTATCAATCCCAGAACCGTGTATTTCACCCGTAAATAAAGATCCTGAGGCAAGTTTCCCTAAAACTGATTTCGTTTCTAAAGTACCTCCTGATGGAGACATTGTGTTAGGATAAGGAAAAACAGTATGTAAAAATGCAGGAAAAATTACTTCTGCTGCACCTTTATCTCCACTTCTCCATGGAGTTGACATATCATTACCGGGTAAATAATAGCCTCTATTTTCTGAATTCCCATTTAAAAACCAAGTTGCGAAATTACTAAATGGCACTTGTTCACCCTCAAAAGCTTCTTTGGTTACGTTGACTACCCAAAGTGTCCCATCTTCAAATTCATAGGTTACAGGTGATGAAAAATCTGTAACCTCATCTCCTGGAGTTAATGTACTATTTTCCGGGAGGTAATGAAAAGAAGTAATCCGTAAATTGGAAAGGTCAGCAGTAGATGGCATCAAAACATCAATCGTATTTTGATCAAAATTTAACGTTGAAGAGATTTGATCTTCAATGGTAAATGAAGTAAACATTGATGATTCATGTTGTGCGATAACCTTCCATTCTAACATTTCAGAAAAGAAGAAAGATACTGTATCACACAATTCATGAACTGTTGTATAATCAGGAGATAACGAATGTTCTTTAGGTGCATATTCAAAACTTGTAATGTTTAGATTACAAAGATCGTATTCTACAGGCATAATTACCGTAATCAACTGATTACCATGATCAATGATAGAAGATCGTTGTCCTTCAACTTCAAATTTTGTAATCTCCACTTCAGGCATCTCTTTTTCTACGGTCACTGTCCAATCATAATCTTGATATGTAGTAATCGTAAATTCAACATCAGAGGTAAAATCAGTTACAGAATCTGGATTTGGTGAAATCGTCGCATTTTCAGTAATCACTAATGAATCAATCGTTAAATTGGATAAGTCACTGTAACCATTGACATACACTTTGGCATTTTGATCAGCAGGTGAAATAACAGTCTCCCCTACTTGATCACTCATTTTTAGATATAAAATTTCACCTAATACTTTTGGATAAGGTAAGTCATTTTCAATACATGACACATTAATGATCAATGCCGATAGTAGGATAATGAGTTTTAGAATTTTCATGATTAAATGTAAAAGGCTAGTCCTATGTTAAGTGAAAAAATATCAATGTTGAAATTGGCACTACTCGTTCTTCTCCAACCTTCCTCTACTTGGTTTTCGGTTTGTTGAACCCATTTATTGGAGAAGCCCATTATACCTATCATTACTTCTAAAGCCACATTATCATTGATGAAAGCAACCATTCCTGGGGATACACCTATGTTAAACTCATTGATTACAGAGTAAGTACCCTTATTGTCTGCTGGAGTTTCTCCATGAACCATATCTTTTGATTGTCCATAACCATACGAAATTCCGACTTCATTAAATAATGCAAATCGCTTACTATTCCCCAAACTGAGGTAATGTCTCATAAAAATGGTTGAATAGAAAGTATGAGATATTTGTTCTTGACCTTGGATCGTAAATGAGATATCATCATCCAACTTAATGGTCATATCATCTACTTTAGAAAAGCTTCTGTTATATGTAAATCTAGCTCCAACTGCAAAATCATCCCTTAGAAAATAGGCGACAAATGGGCTCACATCAAAATTATAACCATTTCCTGTCCAATCTTCCATCATCAAAAACTTATAATTGTCAGTTTCACTTTCTTTATATTTAAAAGTGGTACCAACCAGCCATTGTCCCTTTGGAATGAAGGTAGACTTTTTGATGTCCCTCTTAAACATTTCACTCCTTTGATGATGTTCTTGATTATTGTAATCTTCTTGAAAGTTTTGTGCGAATAATGGGTTGTAGTAGACCATTAAACATAGCATTATTAGTTTTCTCATTTTGTATTAAGTGTTTTGCTTTTAACAGGTAAATATTCCCGGTTTATTATTCACAAAACAGTAGATTAATATAATTTGAGAAGGCATTAACGTATTACAAGAAAGTCAAGAGAAAAAGTATTAAAACTAAAAAGCTCATTTATTGTTATTTAAGTCATAACAATAAATAAGCTTTCAAAGTAATGTTAACGAAGACAGTTTGTTACCTTTAAGAATTTTTAGTGGAAGATTACTTACACTTATAAGTGATAATACCACTCCCATTATAATAAATGGTCAAGTATTTACTTTTGCGTTTTGGTGGACTAACTAATAAAGATAAATGGTCGTTTTGATACTTCATTTTAAAGTTTTGTAGATAAGGTTCTGTATCAAAAGCATAATTAAAATTCTTCTCCTCTAGCTTTGTTTTAATCAGTATTTCAATCGGTTCTTTTTGATTTATAAATGAGGTTAATGGTGCTAAAACTTCTGTTTCTTTTGTGATAGAAGTAAGATAATAGAGGGGTTGATTGGTAAAATCTGTCAATGTTTTATCCATAAATAACCACTTTTTATCTGAAGGATAATGATTTCTAAAAAAAACCTCAGGACTCCCCTTGAAATAAAGAGGTTCATATTCCCAAACGAATTTCATGGATTGATCTAGATACCCTGCCCCCCAAGTGACATCGACTAAAAACCATTTATCATCAATTTTAATGGCATTCCAAGCATGATCCGGATTCTGAAATTTTCGTGTTAAATCAGATAAATATACTCTGGAGAAACCTTCTACAATTTCACATTCAATACCTAATTCATCACAAACGGCTTTGTATAGTTTTGAATATCCATCACAAATAGCACTCTTATCTTTTAAAGCATCCTCAGCAATTTCTTTAAAAATCTGTTTTTCGATGGCTAATTTTTGTGCTTCATTGTTGTAAGAATATTTAAATACCTTTTGTTCATTCAAACCTTTAACATCATAACTTATATTATAAGCCATCCAACAATAAATAGCCCTAGCCTGTTCTTCTTTGGTTTTAAAATCCGTTTTTACCCTATTGGCAAATTTTTCAATCGTAGAAAAACGTTTAGGATAGTTTTCTTTGACATATTGATCTACATTTTCTTTTGGTGTAGTACCAAAAACAGTAGTTGAGATTAATAATGAAATGAATAAAAAAAATCTTGTTTGTGGAAAGTTTAATACCATTATGATCAACACTAAATGAATGTAACATTTGACTTGAAAGTTACTTAGCAATTGTTAAAAATAAAAAGATATTTTATTTAAATCCGCCATGTTATCTTTGCTGTAACATAATACAAATCGAAAGCATCTATTCTTTATACAACTACAAAACATTATCCAAACTCCTTATTTCGTTTTACTTATATACTACATCGTTTTTAATAAAAAGACCTCTGCTAAAAAATTTTAGAGAGGTCTTTTTTTTTTCATCATAATAAATTTACTGATCATCTCTATAGATGAGAGACATTTTATTATAATTGTGAAAGAGAATTTCTGTTTTTTCTGATTCGTTGATTGCATCTTTAAAAGTTCTAAAAAACAGTTCTAATTCATTCGTTTTTAATCCTTTTAAGTCAAAAATGTGTTGTTTTCCGTCGTAAAGTGTGATAGTGAAAGTGGTATCATTGATGGAAAATTCATCAATAGTCTCTTTCTGGATGATGGTTTTAGGAGTTCCTTTCACTTTAATCTCAACCTCATTTAAATCCCATTTCAAATAGTTTCTTTTGTTGATCACCAACAGAAGACTCAATCCACTAAAAGAGAATAAAATAAGATTAGCTAATTTGGCCTCTTCAAAAGAAAGAGGGTACACTAGTAGAAAAACCAAACTGATAACTGGCACTGATAATATAAATTTTTGCAGTGCAGAATACTTGTAATAAAATGATCGTTTATTGATTCTTTTCATTTTTGCGTTATTTAGAAGGGTCAAATGTGATAGTAATATATTTAAATTTAATGAGTGGTAAGTACTTGAGTTAGTGTATACATCTAATAATCTGATTTACCATACAATCCTTCAATTTAAACATAATAGAATTGAATATCAAGCACTTAAAAAATTAAATCAATGGAACTTTACTTAAATAACGATTCTCTAAATAATACAATTGTACTATAAAGCTATTTAATTATAAATTTAGAAGAAAAGGAACTAAATTCGGTAGTTTCTATTCTTATGAAATATATTCCACTTGAAAAATTATTGGTTGCTATAGTATAATTATTTCCTTTAGAAGTGATAGTATGATTTATATTGAGATTGGTCATTTCTCTTCCTGCCCCATCAAATAATTTGATTGATTGAGTATCTATATACTGAGTGGTCATTATATGTAGAACATCTTTTACAGGATTAGGGTAGAGATGTGCTTCTGTTAATTCAATGGCAGACAAAGCGGTAATTGTATCTTCTAAAACAGTAAGTTTGAAACTTGATTCAAGACTTCCTCCAAAACTATCCATCGCTTCAATCGAAACAATCCCTTCTCCACTTTCATTAAATTGAATAACTAATTCATCATTGCTTAAAGAAAAATAAATAAATGCATTGTTATCAGAATTTACTTCATATGATAAGGTGTGATAGTCATCATCTTTAAAATAATCATCTAGGAACAATTTAAATTGACGGTCAGATAAGTAATATTCTTTGTCTTCCAAAGTATTGATCAAATAAGGTATTTTATTAAGTACCGTTAGCTCAAATGCTTGAGAAACTTCTGAATATTGATCGGAAGCTGTAATTGTAACTGTACTACTGCCAATAGATTTCGGGGTAAAAATAAAATGACTTGAGTAACTATTTGTGAAATCTACTACCTCTTCGTTTTCTATTTCTATGCTATAGGTCAATGAATGATCGTCAATATCTTCAAAGAGAGTATCTAAATCAACTTGGAAGCCTAAGTCAGTTAAATGCAACTCTTGAGATGCTATATTACTCATGATATTAGGTTCTCGATTTACAACCATAATTTCAAATGTTTGAGTTATTTCGGAATATTGGTCGGAAGCCGTAATCGTAACTATACTATTGCCAATAGATTTCGGGGAGAAAGTTAAATGATTAGAGGAACTACTTGTGAAATCTACTACTTCTTCGTTTTCTATTTCTATGCTATAGGTCAATGAATGACCATCAATATCTTCAAAGACAGTATCTAAATCAACTTGGAAACCTAAGTCAGTTAAATACAACTCTTGAGATCCTATATTACTCATCACGTGAGATAATCGATTTACAACCGTAATATCAAATGTCTGAGTTATTTCGGAATATTGGTCGGAAGCCGTAATCGTAACTGCACTACTGCCAATTGATTTTGGGGTGAAAATAAAATGATTGGAGGAGCTACTTATGAAATCTACTACCTCCTCGTTTTCGATTGCTATGCTATAGGTCAATAAATGACCATCAATGTCTTTAAAGACCGTATCTATATCAACTTGGAAACCTGAGTCAGTTAAATACAACTCTTGAGATGCTATATTACTCATCAATTGAGGTGATCGATTTACAACCGTAATTTCAAATGCTTGAGAAACTTCTGAATATTGATCAGAAGCTGTAATCGTAACTGCACTACTGCCAATGGACTTTGGAGTGAAAGTAAAATGATTGGAGGAACTACTTGTGAAATCTATTACCTCCTCGTTTTCTATTTCTATGCTATAGGTCAATGGTTGATCGTCAATGTCTTCAAAGACCGTATCTATATCAACTTGTAAACCTAAGTCAGTTAAATGCAACTCTTGAGAGGCTATATTACTCATGATATGAGGTAATCGATTTACAACCGTAATTTCAAATGTTTGAGTTATTTCGGAATATTGATCGGAAGCTGTAATTGTAACTGCACTACTGCCAATAGACTTTGGGGTAAAAGTAAAATGATTGGTGGAACTACTTGTGAAATCTATTACCTCCTCGTTTTCTATTTCTATGCTATAGGTCAATGGTTGATCGTCAATGTCTT
>NZ_JACVVP010000108.1 GCF_014534745.1 Flammeovirga sp. EKP202 | reverse complement strand
GCTTCTCTAGAGTACAACTGGACTAAAGTAAGTGACGGATCAACGGAAAGCTCAGCGGCGGAGTTAAGCATTCCTTCAATGACAAGTGACAACTCGGACAGCTATAGATTAAATATCACTTCAACTTCTATCACTGGGCTAACCATCTTCACAAAACAAATTGACTTATTATTTACATTAGGTCAAGAAGATTCAGTGGCATTGTATAATCTATTTGTGGAGTTAGGAACTACACCTGATAAAGCAATCGAAATGCGTGATTGGGTGGATAATGACGGAAAATTAGTAGCTACTCAAATTGATAACTACGGTAGAGTGATCGACCTTGATCTTTCAAATAGAGCTTTAACTAGCTTGCCGACGAGTTTGACGATTGGAAACTTTGGTTACCTTGAAACGGTAAATCTTGCGGATAACCAATTGGAGGATGTGGCATTAACTTCATTTGATAATGCCAATGATCAGAAAACGCAGTTCAATGTTGACAATAATCTCCTATTCTTTGATGAACTTATTGAAAATAGTGAATACATCAGCAGTTATGCAGGCCAGACGTATAGCAGTGCAAATACAGAAACAGCAACAGTCACTTTTGGAGATCCTTACTCTTACGACGGTGGATTTGAAATCGCCTCTTTAGAATATAACTGGACTAAAGTAAGCGACGGATCAACGGAAAGCTCAGCAGCAGAGTTAAGCATTCCTTCAATGACTAGTGACAATGCGGACAGCTATAGATTGAATATCACTTCAACATCAATCACTGGTCTAACCATCTTCACAAAACAAATCGATCTATTATTTACATTAGGACAAGAAGATTCAGTAGCATTGTATAATCTATTCGTAGAGTTAGGCACAACGCCTGATAAAGCAATAGAAATGCGTAATTGGGTAGATAATGATGGAAAATCGGTAGCTACTCAAATTGACAACTACGGTAGAGTTATTGATTTGGACCTTTCTGATAGAGACTTAACAAGCATGCCGACGAGTCTGACGATTGAGAACTTCGGGTATTTAGAAACTGTAAACTTGTCTGATAACCAATTGGAGGATGTAGCATTGACTACTTTTGATAATGCCAATGATCAGAAAACGCAGTTCAATGTTGATAATAACCTCCTATTCTTCGACGACCTAATTGACAATAGCGAGTACATCAGCAGTTACGACGGGCAAACATTTAGCGGAGCAGATACAGAAACAGCGACAGTCACTTTCGGAGATCCTTACTCTTATGATGGTGGATTTGAAATCGCTTCTCTTGAATACAACTGGACTAAAGTTAGCGATGGATCGACGGAAAGCTCTGTTGCAGCGTTAAGTATTCCTTCAATGACTAGTGAGAATGCAGATAGTTATAGATTGAATATCACTTCAACTTCTATCACTGGTCTAACGATCTTCACAAAACAAATCGATCTATTATTTACATTAGGACAAGAAGATTCAGTAGCACTTTACAACTTGTTCGTTGAGTTAGGAACAACGCCTGACAAAGCTATTGAAATGCGTGATTGGGTGGATAATGACGGAAAATCAGTTGCTACTCAAATTGACAACTACGGTAGAGTGATCGACCTTGATCTTTCGAATAGAGATTTAACAAGCTTACCAACAAGTCTGACAATTGGAAACTTTGGTTACCTTGAAACGGTAAATCTATCTGACAACCAATTGGAGGATGTGGCATTGACTTCTTTCGATAATGCTAATGATCAGAAAACGCAGTTTAATGTTGATAATAACCTCCTATTCTTCGATGAACTGATTGAAAATAGTGAATACATCAGCAGTTATGCAGGCCAGACGTATAGCAGTGCAAATACAGAAACAGCAACAGTCACTTTCGGAGACTCTTACTCATATGATGGTGGTTTTGAAATCGCTTCTCTAGAATATAACTGGACTAAAGTTAGCGACGGATCAACGGAAAGCTCTACTTCTCTACTGAGCATTCCTTCAATGACTAGTGACAACGCAGACAGCTATAGATTAAATATCACGTCAACTTCTATCACTGGTCTAACGATCTTCACGAAGCAAATCGATCTATTATTTACATTAGGGCAAGAAGATTCAGTAGCACTATACAACTTATTCGTCGAGTTAGGTACAACGCCTGACAAAGCTATTGAAATGCGTGATTGGGTAGATAATGATGGAAAATCGGTAGC
>NZ_JACVVP010000107.1 GCF_014534745.1 Flammeovirga sp. EKP202 | reverse complement strand
TATTTAATGAATGTGGCGCCGACTTACTCTCCCGGGGGTTAACCCAGTACCATCAGCACGGTAGGGCTTAACTGCTCTGTTCGGAATGGGAAGAGGTGAACACCTACGTCATTGGCACCATCAATTTCTTAATGATCTAATGAGTTAGAATTTAATCACTGTAATAACTAATCTGATTAGTCATTGACAGCGAAAAGGAAAAACTTTGCTGAGGTAGTATCTCTACTACCCCAACCGTAAAAGAAAAAGCTTTTGGGCGATTAGTACTTCTCAGCTGAATGTATCTCTACACGTACACTTGAAGCCTATCAACGTCATAATCTTTAACAACCCTTATATGGAAATCTCATCTCGAGGTGGGTTTCGCGCTTAGATGCTTTCAGCGCTTATCCGCTCCACACATAGGTACCCGGCGATGCTCCTGGCGGAACAACCGGTACGCCAGAGGTGTGTCCAACTCGGTCCTCTCGTACTAAAGTCAGAGCCTCTCAAATTTCCTACGCCCGCAACAGATAGAGACCGAACTGTCTCACGACGTTCTGAACCCAGCTCGCGTGCCACTTTAATGGGCGAACAGCCCAACCCTTGGGACCTTCTCCAGCCCCAGGACGTGACGAGCCGACATCGAGGTGCCAAACCTCCCCGTCGATTTGAGCTCTTGGGGGAGATCAGCCTGTTATCCCCAGAGTACCTTTTATCCTTTGAGCGATGGCCCTTCCATGCGGTACCACCGGATCACTATGTCCCACTTTCGTGCCTGGTCGAGATGTCTCTCTCGCAGTCAGGCTCCCTTATGCCATTGCGCTCTTCCGACGATTGCCGACCGTCGTGAGGGAACCTTGGAAAGCCTCCGTTACTCTTTTGGAGGCGACCACCCCAGTCAAACTACCCACCAAACAATGTCCGGACACTAAGCCCGTTAGACCGTCGAACAGGAGAGGGCGGTATTTCAACAATGACTCCAAAATGCCTGGCGACACTCCTTCATAGTCTCCCGCCTATCCTACACACTCCTGGCCAACGGCCAACGTTAAGTTGCAGTAAAGGTTCATGGGGTCTTTTCGTCCCGTTGCGGGTAAGCGGCATCTTCACCGCTACTTCAATTTCACCGAGCTCATGGCCGAGACAGCGTCCAGATCGTTGCACCATTCGTGCAGGTCGGAACTTACCCGACAAGGAATTTCGCTACCTTAGGACCGTTATAGTTACGGCCGCCGTTTACTGGGGCTTCAATTCAGAGCTTCGCCAAAGGCTAACTCCCCCTCTTAACCTTCCAGCACCGGGCAGGTGTCAGGCTATATACTGAATCTTTCGAGTTCGCATAGCCATGTGTTTTTGTTAAACAGTCGCCTGGACTTCTTCGCTGCGGCCTCTTACAAAGTAAGTAGGCGCCCCTTCTCCCGAAGTTACGGGGCTAATTTGCCTAGTTCCTTAGCCATGAATCACTCGAGCGCCTCGGGTTACTCACCCTGACCACCTGTGTCGGTTTGGGGTACGGGATCTCATATCTTAATCGTAGAAGGTTTTCTTGGAAGCGTTTCACATCGTTATCAAATTGACCGTAGTCGCTCTGTACTGTCTTGTTTCCCCAAGTCGTGCGCATTTAACTACACAACCTATAGGTACGCAATTCAACGTACTATTCCGTCAGTACGCAGATGCTGCATCACTCCGTCACTCCATCGAAAATATAAGATGCTCAGGAATTTTGACCTGATATCCATCGAATATGCCATTCGGCAATCTCCTTAGGTCCCGGCTAACCCTGGGACGATTAGCGTCGCCCAGGAAACCTTGGTCTATCGGCGGGCAGGTTTCTCACCTGCCTTATCGTTACTTATGCCTACATTTGCTTTTCTAGAAAGTCCACAGTGCATCACCACACTGCTTCAGCCTCGCTAGAATGCTCCCCTACCACTTGTATTAAATACAAATCCATGTCTTCGGTGAATAGTTTAATGCCCGATCATTATCGATGCTCTGTCGCTCGACCAGTGAGCTGTTACGCACTCTTTGAATGTATAGCTGCTTCCAAGCTAACATCCTGGCTGTCTCAGCGACTGAACCTCCTTAGTTCAACTTAACTATTACTTGGGGACCTTAGACGATGGTCCGGGTTCTTTCCCTTTCGGACTAGGACCTTGGCACCCTAGCCCTCACTGCTGGTAGTGTTTGATGGCATTCGGAGTTCATCTAGATTTGGTAGGATATGACTCCCCCGCATCTAATTGGTAGCTCTACCTCCATCAAACTCACCCAACGCTGCCCCTAAAGGCATTTCGGGGAGTACGAGCTATTTCCAGGTTTGATTGGCCTTTCACCCCTACCCACAGGTCATCCGAAGACTTTTCAACGTCAACCGGTTCGGTCCTCCATTGTGTGTTACCACAACTTCAACCTGCCCATGGGTAGATCACCTGGTTTCGCGTCTACCTACACTAACTTAAACGCCACTTAAGACTCGCTTTCGCTACGACTACAGACCTTAAATCCTTAATCTTGCTAATATAGGTAACTCGTAGGCTCATTATGCAAAAGGCACGACGTCACTACACTAAGTAGCTCCGTCCGCTTGTAGGTATACAGTTTCAGGATCTATTTCACCCCGTTATTCACGGTACTTTTCACCTTTCCCTCACGGTACTTGTTCACTATCGGTCTTTTGGGAGTATTTAGTCTTGGCGGATGGTGCCGCCGGATTCAATGGGGGTTTCACCGGCCCCCACTTACTCAGGAACTCTCGCTCTAAATAACACTTACCTGTACGGGACTGTCACCCTCTGCGGCTGCACTTTTCAATGCATTCCAGTTCATGTTATATCGATTATCGAGGTCCTACAACCCCAGTCAAGCCGGAACTCAACTGGTTTGGACTCTTCCGCGTTCGCTCGCCACTACTTGCGGAATCACTATTGTTTTCTTTTCCTCCAGGTACTTAGATGTTTCAGTTCCCCGGGTTGGCTATATAAACATATCTTCAATATGTTGAGTTGTCTCATTCGGATACCTCCGGATCAAAGGTCATGTGCACCTCCCCAGAGCGTTTCGCCGCTTGTCGCGTCCTTCGTAGCCTCCAAAAGCCTAGGCATTCCCTGTATACCCTTCTCT
>NZ_JACVVP010000106.1 GCF_014534745.1 Flammeovirga sp. EKP202 | reverse complement strand
AATCTCCTTATTTTCTCGAAAAGTTGAAGTCTTGCACATTGGCTCGACTATTCAACACTAACATTTGATAAACACCAAGTTCACATTATTCCAATTAATGTGAACGTGGCGTATATCCAATAGTAAAATAGTTTACTTCACTTAAAGTAGTAAACATATTAAAACTTTCAAACATCATACATCATTATTTTAATATATATTACAAATTATCAAGAGGACTTTTGATCTCACTTACTACTTTCGTGCTTACATGAGTATAAATTTGAGTAGTCATTGCGGAGTTATGTCCCAAAAGAGTTTGTATATATCTTAAATCAACACCATTTTCTAGAAGGTGTGTAGCAAAACTATGTCGAAGTGTATGAACTGTAACTCTCTTATTGATTTTTGACTTAGCAACAGCCCTTTTTAGTACTTTCGAGATCGAGGTTCTACTATACTTTGTCCCTTCTTTTTCTCCTTCAAAAAGGTATTTTTTAGGTCGATACTCTTTGAAATAGTCCCTTAAAATATGAAGATTCTTTTCTGAAAGAATGGTGTTTCTGTCTTTATTCCCCTTCCCTTCTTCAACTCTTATTAGCATCCTTTTCGAGTCAATATCTTTTATTTCAAGGTCGATTAATTCACCAATTCTTAACCCTGCCGAATAGATGGTCATTAAAACTGCTTTATGTTTAAGATTTCTGGTATTCGAAAATATTGATTTCACCTCTTCTGTACTTAAAACAACAGGGAGTTTTTCTTTTTTTCGTGGTCGTTGAATATTATAGAAGCAGTAATCCCTTTCCAAAACTTTCTCTAGATAGAATTTTACAGCATTAAGTGATTGGTTTTGAAAAGAATCAGACCTTTTATCGACTGAAACAATATGAAAAAGATATTGCTCTAAAAGCGTTTTGGATAAGCGTCCATCATCTATAGTACGGATATCATTATATCCTTTTTTGTCAAGGTGATCTAAGTATTTTTGTAACATAGAAGTATAGACTTGAGCAGTATTTAAAGCATATCGATACATCTCTAACTTCTTTGTTAATGCTATCAGGTGTATTGCTGTTTGTTTAGGATAAGAGTGTTGTATTTTTTTATACAAAGCTTCATAACTCCCCTCTTCATCTTTAGTTAAAGCTTCTTTGTTATTACTTTGGAATACTGATTTTGTATCTACCCATGCTATCCCTTTAAATGTTGAGAATACCTTCTGAATGCTTTTATAATCATCAGGAATATAAATACACTCTAATTCTTTACTCCATTTTACATTCGGAAGGGTTTTAATTAATGATTTAATTCCTTCTGTCCATGGAAAGGTTAATTTGATAAACTTTTTATTATTGATTTTAATCGGATTCAAGCGAATAGTACTATTTACTTTTGTCATATTAATTGTGTTTAGGTTGTTTACTTTTGACAAATTTTCAAAAACCTCACTATTTATCCGTGTATTACTCGTTTATACACGTTTATATTTGCTTATTTATTAATTTAGGGAGTAAACTATTATTCTTGAATAAGAAAATAGATAAGCACTAGGACAAAAGTTATGGAACTTTTTTAATGAAGAATGTAGAATTATGGTTCGTAAAATGGTTTTTATGGTGGATCAGTGGACGTTGCAATGCAACATCCCTACAACTGTATCCCTTCATAAATTATATTCTACCAAAAATTGAAAGTAGGCTGTAGGGACGTTGTACTACCACGTCCACTGAACCATAACGCGAACCACTTTTTTTACATTGAAAATGCCCATTTCTTCTGTCCTAGTACTTATAACAACCTTAGTCAGTAATAAGTGCATTACTAAAAAATCATTGCTTAACAAACTTAGATTCATGGAAAACAAAAAGTGTTTATACTGTCAGAAACCTATCACCATAGGAAGGGTCGATAAGAAATTTTGTTCTTCAAGTTGTAGATATGCTTATAACAACACCTTGTCTATGGAACGCTATTCTAATAAGGTTTCCCATAAAAAAATCATAGATCATAATTATAATATTTTAAAGAGTCTATCACCGAAAGGGAAAGGTACAGTGAGAAGAAGTACTGTAGAGGAAATGGGTTATAATTTTAAATTTTTCACCTCATTTTACAGGACAAACAAGCAAAAGACCTACTTCTTTTGTTATGATCTTGGTTATGCTCCGATTTTAGATAATGGTAAAGAAAAACTTCTGATTGTTACTTGGCAAAAGTATATGGAAAGGTATGATTTCAATCCATGGAAAGGTGTACAATAAGAAGAATGACAATTCAATTTGCGGGAAATGAAACGAGCACTAATTTAACATTACATCGAATACATTGCTAACTAAGATTCCGGATAGATGTGATTTTTAGAAATTAGGAGATTTCTGATGATCTGTAGCACACGAATGCCGCTTAAACTTAACATTCGCCCAGTAGGCTTTCTACCTTATTAGTTTGGAAGTGCTTCCCCGACCTTGATGGGAAAAGCGTCAAGAATTTCATGAATTGAGCCGTTAACAATGATTTTATTGTTTGAGCAATGCGAGTTTATAATTATTGTGCCGATAGAAATTAAATTTAGCTTTTGACTTTAAGGCCAGGGTTGATGCTGATTACTAACTCACTATTAACAGATCAAAAGAATAATGTTTTGTAATCATTTACTTAAACTGCAGTTATGTGGGGCGTTTTCGTAAAACACCCCCGCGAACCACAATAAACAACCATTTACTTTCTATAGTATTTAAGGAAAACTTAGTTTACAATGGTTACTCTTTAATTTTAGCCAACTCACCAGTGATATCACAAGGTTCTTCAAATTCATTTTTCTCACCATGCAGGTTGAGCTGAAAACTAGGGGCAGAAGTTAATTGGATTTCGCATTTATAAACAGAACCAACTACTTCTAGATCATAAAGATTTTTATTTTTATCGCTTTTTGTTGCAATACATACGGGTTGAGAATTGATATGTTCATAAATTCGAATCATTAATATATCATTCTCATTAGATAAAACTTGATATAGCACTCCATCTGTTGTTTTGTACCAAGCATTTACCTCAGGGTCGAATTTGGATCCAGGAGTTTTCTTATGATTACCTGGTTTTTCATATTTAGGTCTTGGTTCTTCATTTCTTGATCTTTCATTATCACAAGATGAAAATAAAAGAGAAAAAAGGGCAATGATAATAACTACGTTTTTCATGTTTTTATATTTTTTTAATGATAGATTGTTGAATTATTACATTGCAAATATCTTGAGTAATACGATCTCAAATAAGTAACTTACTGTAACGTGGAGTAATGTTACTCTATCATAAATCTATATTTAAGAAGCCTCTACACTTTAATCTGTTATCGCTAAATATCCTTTTTATAATAGCTCTAATCAAGCAGTATTCATTGAAGGGTAAAGCGTTATGAATTTCAAGTAGTGAGCCGTTAAAAATGATTTTCTTGTTTGAGCAAAGCGAGTTTAAAATCATTGAGACGAGAGGAATAGAATTTTGCTTTTGACTTCTAAGCCATGAATTTTTTACTTCGTTTTTGTGTTAAGGCAAATGAAAAAGACAGCTTGAAAGTAGATAATAGAAAATTTGTAGAAATGCCAATTGAAAGTTGACGGTAATTTAGTTTACAAAGTAGTAAATACATTGTAAACTAAGTTTTCATTAATTTGTATAATTACTTTTATGGAGCATAAAGGGTAGAGTATTGTGGTTCGTGAGGACGTTGCAATGCAACGTCCCTACAGAACTGCATTTTAGAAGATTATTATAGAACCCTTTTCTTTTGACATATAATCAGACAATCATTTAGTAAT
>NZ_JACVVP010000105.1 GCF_014534745.1 Flammeovirga sp. EKP202 | reverse complement strand
TAACAGATTTAAAGTTTTTCCTATTCAGAATTTCAAAGATATTTGGGTAACCTATGCCCACTTTTTGTTAGTGACCCCTATTATTTGGTAAATACTTTCACCTAAAAAACTTAGAACCCTAATTCCCCTTCAAAATATATAATCTAATCCTGCTCTTATTTGAATCATATTTTATACATTTGACAAAATTTTGCTAAGAGGTATTTAACTGTCATTGAATACCGCGTTTTTTAACCGAAAAAACACATACTAAATCATGAGTGATCAAGAAACACTAAAGAAAATTGCCCTAAATGATGTTCATGAATCATTAGGTGCTAAAATGGTTCCTTTTGCAGGTTACAACATGCCTGTAAGATACTCGTCTGACCTTGAGGAGCACAAAACAGTACGTAATGGTGTTGGTGTTTTTGATGTTTCACACATGGGTGAATTCTTTTTGAAAGGCCCTAAAGCATTAGATCTAATCCAAAGAGTTTCATCCAATGATGCTTCAAAATTATTTGATGGAAAAGCACAGTATTCATGCCTTCCAAATGAAGACGGCGGTATTGTGGATGACTTAATTGTCTACAAAATCAAAGATGAAGAATACATGTTGGTAGTCAATGCTTCCAATATTGAAAAGGACTGGAATTGGATTGCACAAAGAAACACTGAAGGTGTTGAAATGACAAACGCTTCTGATGAAATTTCTTTGTTTGCCGTGCAAGGTCCAAAAGCGGCTGAAGCTATGCAAACGCTTACTGATGTTAATTTATCAGATATGACTTTCTATACTTTTGAAAAAGGTAAGTTTGCAGGTGTTGACAATGTAATTATCTCCGCTACTGGCTACACTGGTGCAGGAGGATTTGAATTGTATGTACCAAATAAAGATGCTGGAGAAGTTTGGAAGAAGATTTTCGAGGCAGGTGCAGATTATGACATCAAGCCTATTGGACTAGGTGCAAGAGACACTCTACGTCTAGAGATGGGATACTGCTTATATGGTAATGACATTGATGACACAACCTCTCCTCTTGAAGCTGGTTTAGGTTGGGTAACAAAATTCACTAAAGATTTCACAAACTCAGAAAACCTTGCCAAGCAAAAAGAAGAAGGCGTAACACGCCGTTTAGTAGGTATTGAGTTAATTGACAGAGGAGTTCCTAGAGGTGGTTACAAAGTAACTACGCTAGAAGGTGAAGAAATTGGTCATTTGACTTCAGGTACAATGTCTCCAATGTTAGGCAAAGGTGTAGCATTAGGATACATCAATAGACCTCATACAAAAGCGGGCACAGAAGTGATCATCGAAGTAAGAAATAGAAAACTGAAAGCTGTTGTGAGTAAACTTCCATTCTACAAAGGATAGTTTTATTTCAGTTAGTGAAACATAGAAAAGGGCATTCATTTAAATTAGATGAATGCCCTTAATTTCTTTCACAAGATAAAAAACCGTTCTAGTTGGCAATCTCCAACAACGAACTTGCTTGTCTATCTCCTTTTTTCGTTAATGATGTTTTTGTGCTTTTGTACTCCACTCGAGTATTCTTGATAAAACCTTCTTGTTCTAAATAATGCATGATCTCTTTGATTTCAGCACTATTTGATGAAACGCCTAAATGTTTTGCGATGTCTTCCATTGATTCTCCTGCATTTAAGCAGAGACCCATCAAAAATTTTTGGATTTTTTGCTCTCTAGTCATGGTAGTTATTAAAATGGTTACTAAACGAATAAGAATGTATCTTTAAAAAGTTACATCTAATATACAACTTTGAAACACAAGTGTTTAACCAACACGAAATAGAGTTCTACAATACTTGAAATAATTATTTATTTTACCACAAAATTACAATTCCACTTCCTCCATTGTAATTGAACCTCCAAAAAATTGTCTCATTTTATTCAATGCGTTCTCTTTATGTTCTGGTTTCACATGCATCGCAACATTGACAAATGCCCCGGTAAGTGCTACTAAATCATCTGTAAAACCCACTCCAGGTGCTATATCTGGAATGAGATCTACTGGGAAAATAAAATAACCCAATGCCCCCATAATCATAAGTTTTGATGAGTTAGGAGTATCTTCGTCCATCATTGTGTAAAAAAGAGTAAGGGCATAAAACGACAACTTCATCCCTGCCTTTTGTGAAAACTTACCTAGTTTCTCCCAAAAGCCTTTTTCAGTAAAATGAGAAGAAAATTTTATGATCTCCTCTCCTGCGTATTTAATTATTCCTTTGTAATTCATTATTAACTTTGATTTCGTATAGCTCTTCAAAAAAAACATATTAAAGTAATGTAGCAAATACTCCATTATTATACCATTGATAACCTTGTTTTGTAATTTCATTCATAATTACCTCTTTGTATTTCTCCACTGATTTAGGTTTTATCTTCCCGTTAATTTTAGAGATTTGAGTAGCAATATTACTTACTGTACAAGGTCGAGATGATTTTCTAAGGTGTTTTTTGATCAATTGCTGAATGAGCACCACCTCATCCTCATTCGTTACTTCCTCAGATGTTTCTGGAACTTTCACTGATGCTTCGCTATTCAATCCAAAGAGCTCTAATATATTTTGATTGGTGGTGATAGTATCAGCATCTCTTGCTAAACCGTTTGTATAATTCTTTTGTATTTCAATTAATCCTAACTGTATCAACTTCCTTTTTGCCCTACTGACAACCGAAAGAGAAACATTGAGTTCTTCAGCTACAATTGCGTTAGGTTCAGTAAAAGAATTATTTAATGTATAAAACTGTAAAATTATAGCTTCCGTTGTGTTGATCTTACGCTCTCTAATTAAATCAAATAATAAGCTCATTTGGTCTGTATTTAGTTGTGTCTTATTTGAATATACATAACAACACTGTTTACTTCAATTCATATAGAATTATTTTTCAATATAAATCAATATTTTAAAAGTCTTAATCTATCCTAATTAAAATTAAAATCAATGTCTATATCCAACCGTTTTTTGTCAGTAAGGTATACATAGGTATAGCAAAACTTAATTTTATTAATACAACTAAACAATCAGAAAGATGAAATTCTTGAGACTTAAAATGCTCTCATTAATGTCAATTATGGCATTTTTGACGGCTTGTGATCCTCAAGGTCCTCAATCAGCAGACGACTACGACATCGTCATCACGAATGTATCACCTGAAGCTGATTTCGAAAATAGAAAGACCTTTGGAATGCCTTGGAAAGTAACACATGTTGGTGATACTACTGAAAACGAACTAACTGAGATGGATTTGGTTATTCTTAATACAGTCAAGGAAGAAATGCTTAATAAAAATTGGGAATTTATTGAAGAAGGTTCTTCTGAAAAACCCGACGTTGTTGCTCTTTGCTACTCTGTAACAAAAACCACTGTATATACTTGGTGGAATTGGTGGGGCGGTTTCCCTGGCTGGGGATGGGGTCCAGGATGGGGTTACCCTTGGTATCCTTATCCAATCCAAGGTGTAAGTGCTTATCAGAAAGGTACTATCACTGTTGAATTGGCCGACAATGTCCCTACACAATTGCCTGCTACTTTAAGTGAAAATGATAGTGTTGCTATACCAATTCTTTGGGAAGGTTTGACAAATGGCTTTACAACCAATGACAAAGATGAGCAAAGAAGAGCTGAAAAGAATATTAGACAAATGTTTGAACAATCTCCTTATTTGGATAAATAATTACAACAATAAATCATTATGAAAAAGATTTTTTCAATTTTGGTCACACTTGTAGTTATTTCAAGTGGATCAGTTTTAGCACAAGAAAATATTTTTAGTTTAACTTATAGTATGTCGGCACCTGCTGGCAATACAGCAGGTTTTACTGGAGATGCAAGTTTTAGAGGTGGAAACTTCGATTATAGACACTTTATTAACCCTAAAATGAGTGTTGGTTTTTCAGTAGGCTATCACCGCTTCTATGAAAACAAAGGGTTTACAACCCAACCTCTTGGAGATGGTCATATCTCTGGAAACAATTATAGCTATATTAATGAAATTCCATTGATGCTTACATATCACTACTACTTTGGACTTGAGGGTGGTGTGAGACCTTATGTTGGTGGTGGAATTGGTGCAGCACACTACGAGTATACTGATCAGATTGGATCACTAGCTTGGGTAGATAAGCAATGGCACTTCAATATTGCTCCAGAAGTAGGTGTTTTAGTACCGATCGGACACAGCACATACTTTACAAGTAATATCAAATACAATTATGCTGCCGAGGCCAATGGAATGCCTTCGCAACAATATTGGAGTCTTAATATAGGTTTTGCTTTTGATTTATAAGAACGTTAGCAACTCATAAATAATCAAAGGTCGATAATTCATTTTATCGGCCTTTTTATCTTCTAAGTATAAACCAAAAATAAATCATATTTAATTCTAATTTATTTTTGGTAAGTACAACACTAAAAAACGTATGAATAGTAGTTCTATTGAAAGTTTTTTGAAGGAAGTAATCATAAAACAATAAATAGAAATAGTATTAAATAATTTTGTCTTGGTACTTAATGTTTAAATAATAACAGTAGAGAGTATATCTCATTTTTTATAGTTTCCTTATTATGGTAGATAGTTTTTTCTTGAAGTCAAAATATAATTTTAATCAAAGGCTAGTACTTTACTAGTTTCTCCACTTCTGCGATGGATAAACCAGTTCCTTCTGCTACTTCCTCCACACTCAAACCCATTGATA
>NZ_JACVVP010000104.1 GCF_014534745.1 Flammeovirga sp. EKP202 | reverse complement strand
TTTTTAAACTGTTTATGTTCATACGATTTAAAAATGAAGAGTATTTGGAATTTTTGATGGTTTTGCGACAGCCCCTCACGAACCATAATACACTACCATTTATCCTTTATAAAAGAATTATTTGATTAAGATAGTTTAGTTTGCAATGCATTTTTAAAGGGTAGAAATTTACCATTCTCTAAATCAAGTACATCAGCAACTTTGACGGCTCAAATGATCCTCTATATCATCATCAAAAAAAAGAGACTGATTCATCAACTAGTGATAAAAACAGCCTCTTTTCAATTAAACGCCAGTTTAATAGCTCTTTAGAATAGTCTATTGATGACCTAAAAACTCTTCCAAAGCTTCTTTATTTTTCACATATGAAAGTTTTCCAACTGCCATATGATATTTTGATTTGTCAGAAGTGTACTCAAATGCCATTTTAGCAAAAGCTAATCTTTTTCCATCCAAGTTGAAAACACCCATCAAGTCTACTACTTGGGCAGTGCTGATACACCCTTTTTCCATCAAAAACTCATTGGCCATCTCTACAGATTTGCCACCTGCATTCATTTCTGCTTTAATGTCATTTTTAAGTTTAGAGAAGTCGGCAAAGCTCATTTCGCAATCTTTTGCAACTTCTTTTTTCTCTGCTTTAGGTGCTTCACTCACTGCTGCCTTTTTTTCTACATAAGTAGTACTTCTTATATCAATATTTTCGATGCTTACCTCTTCTAATTGAAGTACTTGAATTGCATTCGCCCAATCAATCACAACGGCTTCACCATTAGGAGTAATGTTGATAGAGAAAGTATAAGATTTGTTAGGGAAGATGATATCTCCTTTTTTCACAATCTTCGGTTCTCCTCCCGAAACATTGATTTTTGAAAGGTCTAAATAACCTAATTGTCCCATCTTTCCTTGGAACGAACATTTTACCTGAACATATACTCTATCAGAATAAACGTTGTGTTCCATCACTTTTACGTGAAAACTACCATACGTTTTTTCTACTTTTTCAGCTACCGTTAAAGGCTCAGTTTTTACAGCTGCCCCTGGTGCTTTTGCATAACGAATACCTTTCATTTGAAGAAAGAATTGGTCTGCATTTGCCTTTACAGGAGGTTTCGCACGGAACTCATTGTAAATCGTTTTGCTGTCTCCCGGTTTTAAAATGTATTGTGTTTTGGATGGTCTAACTTCCCCCTCGTTCATTGTTAAAGTAGTTTCATTACGATCAATTATAAGGTAACCGTTTCCAGTGTTTTTAGCCTTATAATTAATGTAATAACTAGAAGTAGAAGATTTGACTTTTTCGAAAGTGAAGCTTGAATGATCTGTTGTAATAGATTTTGGCATATTATACACTTTGGTTTGTGCATAAGAAGTCCCGATCATAAGTAATAAAAAAATGAATGATAATTGTTTTTTCATAAGATGCATATTTAATATAATTTATATGAAGAGAGCACTATTTTGAAATAAAATTTCACTGCAAAAAAGGATAATGATGTATAACCTATTATCATTGGAAGTAGCAAAAAAAGAAGTCAAATAGCCTCAAGTAGCTAGGAACATAATTCTCCCTAGAATAATCGAATAGATTGTATTTTTAAATTTCTTAGAAGTCTGTTTTTCTTACTACATTTAAGTCATTTCATCCAGCATGAATTGAGTTTTTCACTCTTAGACTCAATGTATTTCTTAACTAATTTTGAACTTACCAGCAGAAACTCCTGCTAATAAAAAATTAGCGTGAATACTTCGTTCTTCCGAATTACCAATAACCTCATTTTGATTCAAAAGTCGAATTGCATAGATAGTAAGAAACAAAAAATAAAAGATGTTTATGATTAGCATAAAAAATTCATGTCAGTGTTTTACGCTTCCAAATTTATCAATAATTGTACCACAAAAGTAGATAACTCCAACAGGTCATTTTATGGTTTCACAATGTTATATCAAAGAGAATTGTTTGAGAAAGATCTAAATTTAATTTCTCATCTGTAAGTTATCAATTCTATAAATAGGGAGTGATTTATCACTGTTTTGGGTATTTAGGGATGGGTATTGAATAATCTGGATGAATAAAAAACTTTTAAATTCTGTTTGATTGAATTTAAATGAATCTATCTTAACCTACCACAACCTATTATTTTATTATCTGAGATTGCTACATAAAACGAACTATTAAGAATTAAGTCTTCTATCCCTTTGATTAATTCTTTACCAACATTTATTATTGATTCCTTATAGTAATTTTTTTGTAATTCATTAACGGTAATGTCTATCATTTCATTTATCGTATTATATAGAATTTATTTTTGCTTGTTGAATTTTAAAGAGGAAGAACTTATTTGAATTATATAGCAGATGAAATATATCACATACAACCTGTACAATAAGATCATTGTAGATGTGATTTTACTTTAAGCGGGACAATATATAGAAATGATAGTGAATATCGTAAGGTTGGTCCACTTTTAAAATATATGAAAACCATGATGACTCATTAAAGAATTCATTACTTGTTCTAAATTTAGCTTCCATTCATTCGATTTAGAGATGTATTTTGATAATTTTTGAGATATACACCATGTGTTTGCAAATTTATCCCCATCTGATTTTAGCCATTCAGATACAATTAATACAAACATATCACTATTACGATTCTCATAATCTGAATCAAATTACGGATATGTTGTTCTTGTTTTAAATTTGCATAATTATTAGCAATTTTTTGAAGGCCAGAGTTAAATTGATGGGATTTAATTATCTCTTGGAAAGTATCATGTATTTTTTTTTTGTTTAAATATCATCAAAAAAATTAGAATTAGTTAATTGTTTATTTATACCAACGGATAGAACATTCGATGTATAAGATAATTGAGAGGGCATGTACGACAACAGGTACATTGTTATACCACGTTTTTCTCTAATTTAAATTTCCCATTATTATCCTTTCTAATATAAATCCAAGGCATTTCCTCAGAGTCATATTTTATAAACTCATTTTTGTCGCCATTTATATACTCATCTGCTAACAATTTTGTAGAAATTATTGGGAAATGAAAATTCGAAGCATTTACATAAATCATTAATACATATTTACTATTTTCTTCAAACGAATTAGATTTACAAAATGTCAAATAAGAAAAAGCAACAGAATTATCAAATAATTGAAATTTTATTCCATGCAATATTGTCAGTAAACAAAGTATAATTGAATCCATATTTTCTTTAATCTTGCCCACTTCTATTTTATCTTTTAAGCTATTATTTAATTTATTTATAGCTTGAACAATTTCTTTTTCTAGTTCAATTTGTTCAAATGCACTCTTACCTGTAATTGTGCCTCTAATAAATTTCAACAAATCATCTAAAAGTGAGAATTTTGGATTTTGTTTACCATTCATAAGTAGATAATACCCTGCTTCTTTTTTGTAATTACTGTTAACCAAGCTTCTAACTTGTTTTTTACTTAATTTATAATATTCTTTAAACAAGTTTGAAGGAATTTCTTCGATTCCTTCTTTTATTACTACTTCAAAAAGTTGCTTCCCAATCTTTTCAGTTTTAATATAACTTAGGATTTTATTTGAAAAAAATGAGAACTCTTTTTCTAAGTTGTTTTCAAAAACATTTTCTTGGAATAATCTATCTACTGCCTCTTTATTGAATTTCATTTTTGCATGTCTCGAGTTGATTCTCGAATGACATATTCCTCTTATTCTACCTGGATGTGCAATGAAATGTGCAACTTCTTTTAAAACAGAATCACTACTTAAATAATCTCGTATTTCAATTAGAAACAACCTAATATCATCTTCTTCAAAAGAATTAGATTCAATTTTCTTCAATCTTCTCGATATTATGTTTAACTGTCTTTCTTGCATCGTTTTTTATCTTATAGAGCATAAAGGGAAACTACATGATTAGTGGCAGATAACATGGTTCTTTCCGACAATTATTTATACAAAATGTAAGCAAACATTATTTATTCTGTTTCTCTGATTTCTCTTAAAATTTCAGGCAATTCATCCCATTCCTTAACCCAAATTGTATTAATTCCGAGTGACTTCATATCAGACTCTTCAAATTTTTCTACAATATCAATTAAAAATTTAACCGTATCATTTAGTGTTAATTCCGCTAATATTTTTTCATCAAGCAATTCAGCATTTTCATTTAATATTTCTTTCAGCTTTTTCTGAACCCAAGAAACCTTATAATGTTGTTTAAATGTATAATGATTCAGTTCTTTATTACCCTTTTGTTTTTGTGCAATATCAAGAAGCCTTCTAATATTTGGATCAGTTATAGATGAACCTATAAATAAACATGTCTTATCCCTAAATTTGTTTATTTGAACGATATTATTCCAACTATAAGTATCATAGTATTGTTCATGATAAATCGATTCTCCAAATGTTATTATATTGTTACTTGTTATCTCTCCTTTTTGTGGTAAATACCCATGTACATGGTAGATTGGTAAGTTCTTTCCTGGTTGCATCCCTAATCCGTAAATCGGCATAAACCTAATTGGGATTTGTATTTTGCTTAGCCTTTGTTCTAAAATATCATCAAAATTGTATGTAATTACACTATCAAGATTTGGATAAGTCCCAGAAGCTACGCAAAAGTTAACTATCTCATCCATTAAACCTGACTCATTTTCAATATTAAAATATTGGTACAAAGCTACCCTCACATACTCTTCAAAAGATTCATTTTTATCTTCAAAGTAGTTTTGTAAATATCTTCCTGCAATCAAAGGTGTTGGGTTAAAAACATTAGTGAAGAGTTTTGATAAAACAGTAGAAACTTTTTGTTCCTCTTCAATTGTTTTAATCATTAATTTTTGAAGAAGAGAATACCAATCGGGAAGCCCATATTTAACTGAGACCCCTGCACCTAAAACTAAAACGAGGTTTTCATTTTCATGTTCTGAAGATAATGCTTTTATGGATTGCTGCCTTGAAAGCCCTTTTGTTTTAGAAATGTTATCCAATAGTTTTTTGGCTTCATTCTTATCTCTTAAAACATCAACAAATTGACTAATCAAGTCAATAGTTATAGAATTTAAATTTGGTTCCATAATTATCTTTTTATTTCCTAATGGTATATATTATTCAATTTTAACGTTTACTAACATTAAAAATCAAACAATAGGGTGTCTCTATTAGTGAAAAAAACTTCCAACTCCCTTTCAAAAAATAGTTTGCTGTTAGATTGTTGAAAGACCGTTTCAATTTACATTTTAATGTATTACAAAACAAGAGTTGATTTTTAAGTGGGTAGATGAGGTTAATTTTTTTTTGGAGTATGGAACTGCGTACTGTTTTGATGGAATGAATTGGTGTTGAAAAATATTTTTCAAAAACTATTCGTGAGCAAATGCAAATTTATTCGAAAACTTAGTTTATGATGTATTGTTATTTGTAAGGACGCCGCAATGCAACGCCCCTACATGACTACATTTTTGAAAAGTTATTATTAAACACTGTTCTTCTATATCTTCAGAAAATCACTAAGTCGTATTTCCCCATTGGTCTTAAAGGAAATTTTGCTTTTGACTTAGTGTTTCGGAATCAAATCTAATGCTATGATTTCACTTTTTGTTCCAAGTCTAAAAGGAGGACCAAATGTACCAATCCCTTCTGAAACAAGTATTTTTGTACCGTTATAATCATGCAAACCTCTGTTATAATCAAATATCATATTCGCCACAAAGTTGAATGGGAAAATCTGCCCTGCATGTGTATGACCGGTGAGGTATAAATCAATACCATGTTCATTGGCATATTTGATTCCGTTTGGAGCATGATGAAGCAATATAGTTGGACGTTCTTTGATCATTTTAAGCGTAGGTAAAACTTCATCCATCGTTGGTTTTTCATCTGAAGCATGCATATCAAAAGAGTTTCGATCAGCAAGCATGTGCGTTAAGCCAGCGATTTGTAACTCCCCAAAAGTCGCCTTTTCATTTTCTAAAACGTGAACGCCAACTTTCTTCATCAAAGAATAAATACTATCCATATTGGTGGCATGATCATGATTACCGTCTACAAAATAAACTGGTGCCTTAATTTGCTTCAAAGGCTCAAAATATTTTTCTTTTAGAGCGTATTCACTGTCTAGATAGTCTCCAGTAATCAGTACTACATCAGGATTTTGTGCATTGGTCTTCTCAATGACTTCTTGTAAGAAACCATTTGTTCTGAAATGTCCAATATGAATATCCGTTAAGTGAACAGCTTTTACTTTTTTTGTTAGGCCCTCCATCGGAATTGTCATTGGTGTAATTTGTATGCTCGCTCCTCTCCAATATCCAAAAAGAGTAATGCAAAATGCCAGTCCAAAACCTATTAGGCCAAATGTTGATGGTTTTAATTTCACAAAAATACCGATACCATCCGCCACCAAAAATGAGAGGAGTACGAAAAGGTAAATACCCATGGTCACCGATGCTGTTTTGTATAAGATGTGCCCAATCATGCCTGTAGCATTCGTGAAAACACCACTCACTACCATAAAAATCAATGGAAGCAAGCTGAAAGTGATATACACTAAACGTGTACTCTCAATTCCAAAAATATAAATGATTTTTTTTGATAGATAGATAACGGTAAATGCAATTAAGGCTAAAAAGACCACTACTATTGCATAGGGGAGTAATTTCATTTTAAAAGTTTATTTGATGTATTTATCACCGTGTAAACGAAGCTTTCAACAACGTTCGATTACAGTGTATTTCTATACCGTAAATTTAAAGGTGTAGATTTTCGTAGGCTTAACAGTTTAAAGGAAATGATTAACAAAATTACAGATCTGCCATTTTTTGATGACGTGGGAAAAATAAAAGAGGCATCACTACTATTGTAAACCAGATTATCATTAATTAATACAACTCTTTTTATGAATGATAAGTGGTAGTGTATTGTAGTTCGCGAGGGGCTGTCGCAAAACCATCAAAAATTCCAAATACTCTTCATTTTTAAATCGTATGAACATAAACAGTT
>NZ_JACVVP010000103.1 GCF_014534745.1 Flammeovirga sp. EKP202 | reverse complement strand
TAGGTGATGTTCCCAATAGATTAGACGCTCCTGCTGATGGTTGGAATTACTTATTAAGAATCTACGAGCCAGGACAGACAGTTTTAAATGGTGATTACAAATTACCAAAAGTTGAGAAATTAGTTGTGCCTTCAAAATAGGTTTTCAATAAATTCATTGAAGCATGAAGCAAGGGGATGATCTCCTTACTTCATGCTTTTTTTATGCTCTTATTTTTAGCTAAAGGTCTTTGAATATTGACTTGAGGCGTGGCCAAGTTTTTTATTTAATGATTGACTATTCCCATTATAATGGGACACTCTTCAACTTTACCATGTGGCATTGTCTTTCCTTATAAGGTTGAAGACTTTCAACTTATAAGGTGGCATAAAAACATCAATTATGGAGTATTATTCCAATACTGTTTATCGATGACTCGCCTATGATGTACATAGCATCTTGATTAGGAACAACAACTTGATTTGTTATCAATTAACATTTACCTTGTAATAGGCTTTCAGTACCTAATAGCAAACTAATTTTTTGAAGGTATTGAAAGTGATTTTTTAATAATTGTGATATACATATTGACGTTTATCAGATGTAGAAACTAACACGGTGAACAATGAACCTATCAAAACATAGCATTAATGCACTGAGGACACTTATCTCTGGAGATGACCCATTGACACAATATAAATCTGGTCCAAAATTGGTTGATTTTTTTAACTCTTTTGGAGCACGAGATGTTTATAAATGGAGAGATGGTGGACTCCCAAATAATGCAAGTCGAAATCAATACGTAGTTGATAAATTAACTGAGTTCAATGGAACAAAAGTGCTTTCAGATTTACTTCTAACTTTTGCTGACGAAAGGTTTTATTCAGAATTTGAAAATCCTGATATAGATTCAGCAGTCGCAAAGATTAATGGAATAATAAAGCACGACAATTATAATTTGGACAACTCTTCAGGAATATATGTTATGATCGGAGAAGAACTTGCTGATGAAATAGAAGTTGAAGTTCACTTTGAAGAAATTCAACAGCAATTTCTACACGTTTTGGATCAAGCAAAATATACTATTTGGGTGACAGTTGCTTGGTTTACCAACAAAAAACTTTTTCAGAAGTTAATTGAAAAGAAAAGACAAGGTATAAATGTTCAAGCTATTGTCCTTGATGATGAGATTAACCAAAAACATGGTTTTAATTATGAAGAGCATTTTGAAACAAAAAGGTTTATGAAAATGGGTTTATATGAAAATATAATGCACAACAAATTCTGTATAATTGATTTGAAAACTGTTATCCACGGTTCGTACAATTGGACTGAAAAAGCGAATTATAATAAAGAGACAATTTCAATTGAGACAAGTCGAGAGCTTGCTGAAAAATATGCTACTGAATTTATGAAACTAAAACAATAAAAATGAGTACACAAAGAGGGTAATTTATAGCTGTTTACAGCACGCGATGTACTATATCTGAGAAGGTAATCTTTATATAAATTCCAAACTAAAAAAAATGGCAAAGCAAAAGAAAAAAACTCTAGTTGTACCGATTAAATTTTTATGTAATCTACCTTAGGAATTCGAAATCTTGAAAACTTCTATAACCCTTTGATGAATAAATTCCTATTCATTGATGTTGTGAATTTGGTATGAAAGTTTTCTTCATCATAAACGCAGTATACAAAAAGAGACTATCTCATAACTTAATAAGTTGAGATAGTCTCTTTTTTAATTAATATATAAATTTGATTATTAGTACTTTAATTCAATATTTTTCACTTTTAACTTAGAGCCAACTCCTCCGTTAAAATTAGCTCCATCTGCGGATGAGGCAAAGACCATAATTATATGTGTTGGTTGTGCTTCAGGGTTATCATAAAACCCATCTTCTGGCATTTCATCACTACTTGAGTTAGGTAACATGAAAGATTCCAAAGAAGCATCATCACCATATACCATAGGGATCTCTAATTGCTTAAAACTATCCATGTTTTCATCTGTTCTAAACCATCCTGTAGCCAATCGGTAACGTTTTTCATCTGCTCCACTGCCTTCTCTTACTTGAAGAATTACATATACATCGCATTTATCAACAATGTTATCTCCATATGTTTCTGGATTGTATTCAATCTCTGTTGTAAAAGATTTTGGTCTGTCGGTGAAAGGAATCCCAAAGTCTGTTGTAACATTAGATATACCACTACCTTGAATTTCACCCGTAAATAATGAACCTGCTGCAATAACTCCTACAGTTGATTTTGTTTCTAATAAAGCATATTCAGGAGCGTCAATGCTAGGATAAGGAGTGACTGTTTTAGGATATGTTTTTACCCATAAATCTGCAGCAGCTTTATCACCTGATCTCCATATATTCTCATCCAAAGACTGTCCTGGTAGATAGAAAGATCTGTCATCACTTCCTTGTTGAAACCATGTTTGAAAATTTGAATAAGGTACTTGCTCTCCTTCAATCACATCTTCTTGTTCTACACGAACAGTCCATGTGATATCATTATTAAAAGTAAATACTACTGGGTTCGTAAAATCATGTGTTTCTTTTGGTAATGGACTTACTACAGCAGAAATAGGTTGATAATCGAATATCGAAATGGAAAGATCTTCTAAAGACACTCCAGTTGGCATGATCACATTAATTGTATGATCATCTTGGTTGATTGCTGCACTTAACTGACCTTCAATACTAAATTCTGATATTGAAATTGTCCCTTCATCTTCTTTTTCTACAATTACTTCCCAGTCATATGCTTGGTATGTTTTTATTGTAAAGACAACTTTATCAGAAAAGTCTGTTACATCTAATGGATCTGGAGAAACTGTAGCGTCTGCTGTAATTGCTACGCTGTCTACTGCTAAATTTGTTAAGTCAGCATCTGCAGGAACACGAATAGTTACGGTTTGTTCTTCAGTAGAAATGCGTGTTGCACCTACTTGATCTTCGATTGTAAAGTGAAGAAACTCACCAAAAACAGTAGGATAAGGAATGTCGTTTTTAATGCAAGATGAGAAAGCAATTAGAACTGATAAAACGATTAATTTGTATAGTTTTTTCATGAAATTATAGATAAAATGCTAGACCAATATTTAAAGAGAAAATGTCGATATTGAAGTTGGCTTTACTTACTCTGCGTTCGCCTTCTTCCACTTGGTTTTCAACCTGTTTTGTCCATTTGTTTGAGAAACCAATTAATCCGATCGAAGCTTCTAAGGCTACGTTGTCATTAATAAATGCAACAAGACCAGGTGCGACTCCAATATTAAACTCATTGATTACCGAATAAATACCTTGAGTTTCGGCAGGAGTTTGACCAATAGTCATTTCTTTTGATTGCCCATAACCATATGATAAACGCACTTCATTAAAGAGACCGAATCGGTTACTTTTCCCTAAACTCAGATAGTTTCTAATAAAAAAGGTAGAATAAAATGTATGAGATAAATAATGTGCTCCATTAATAGACATCGATAAATCATCTCCTATTTTCAGGTTTAATTCATCAATATCAAGCAAAGATCTATTATAAGTGAACCGGCCTCCTATGGAGAAGTTATCATTTAAGAAATAGGCTACAAATGGACTCACTTGGAAGTTGTATCCCTTACCGCTCCAATCTTCCAGAATCAAGAATTTGTAATTATCATTAGCGTGTTCTGAATAGTTGAAAGTAGCTCCTGTAAGCCATTGTCCTTTCTTTATAAAAGTGTTATTTTCAATACCTCGACTGTAAAGGTCGCTTCGTTTTACTTCACTGTTCTGAGCAAAACTTTGTTGATAAAAGGACATGAAGATGAGGACACCTAGAATTCTTAAGAATTTAGATTTCATTGTTGTAAATAAATTGATTAGATAATGTAATTGAGATTTTTTTTGAACCGTATTTTTAAGGTTCTTGAATAAATTGTTGCTTAAAATTGAAAGTAGATTGTAGTTAAATTAAGCGTCAATGATTTATTCATATTGTGATTAATCTTTTCGGATTAAATCACCCGTCATTAATGATAGACATTATAGTAGATTTTTTAGATGATGATTTCTTAGTATGATTTATTAAACGGAATTTATACTATCAAAAAATGATATGAAAAAGTATAAAAATACCTAAAAACAAGAATTGTTAGAGTTGTCCTAGTACTTGTTCTACTATATAATGTTATATGAATGTAAATAGGGTGTTATTATGATTATGAGTTCTCCAGAAAAATAAAAAAATCCTGTTCTCAAGACATGAAAACAGGATTATAAGTAGGGCATTTTATTTATCTATTTACTCTGGCTGAAGTAATCAAGAGGTGCATATCCATTTAATATTGCCCAACGTCCACTTAATCCTGCTCTTAGTGGTAAAAAAGGAATTTTCCTGACACTACTTTCAACGGTAATAAAATCCTCTTTCAATGCCTCTTTTGAAGAATTGATCAATTCGTAATTGAAAGTAGAAATATCTTTGTAATCCTTTTTAGTGAAACCTGCTCCAGGAATAAAATAAGTTCTATTAATACTAAAGCCCATTGATTTTCCTTCGTACTGTAATACTACATTAGACATTGAATCATTGGAGGTGATCACTTTTACATCGGCATAATAAAATTCATCTTTTCCTTCATTCTTATCAATGAGGACTTCCTTTAATGTAGAAAAATAGGGTTTACCTTCCGCTGGGCTAGATGCTTTCAATGCATTGTTAAAGGTGGAGAAAACTATAATGGAAATAGTGATGAAAGATTTAAGTAGAGAATTAAAATTCATGATAAATGAGATGATAAAGACTGTTTTACGAGGTAAGACAGATAGATTTATTAATTGAGATTAGGAAATAACTTCTTTTACTTCGTTTCTAAATTTTGTTCTAACTCTAGATTATTTACAGGTTCTAGTAGTATTTTATCATTTTCTTTCAATTTTGCTTTCGCCTTTAAATCCTTAATTTTTTGCTTTTGGACCTGCTTACATTCTTTCCACTCACTACCACTAAGAACATAAGCTTTATCTACCTTTTTCATTGTTAATGCAGCTTGTGTTGTTGGTATAGGGGCTACAGCCCAAAACAATGGATTTCCAGCTACAGCTAAAGTCCAACCTGCCACCGCTAACGTTTGTGAAGTTCTCGATTTTCTGTAGCGTTTTGTATTGTAATAATCCAAAACATGTTGGTCTAGTTCATTTACCATAATATCATACTCATGAATAAAGTTGGCTGTTTTATCATAAGTGTCTAATGATTCGTATCGGATATAGTCAATATCTGCAACTGATATATTATGGTATTCTTTATTTCTTTTATACACTATATAAGTAGGTGTACAATGCTTTTTTTTGAACTCTCTTTTTGTTATTGAAATGAGTTCTCCATCTTTCATATGTATATTAATATTATCCGCTTCTGTAGGAATAGAAATAGATGAAATGATGGCTTGTGCTATGACAACGATAGGCATAATGATATAATTTAGATTGTTGATTTTTTGTTGATTACACCTATTTAAACGTGATTAATACTGCTGGAAAATGACATAAAAAATCATAATTATACCTAAAAATAGGAATTGAGAGTATAGGTTGTTATGTAGTGTCGATACCACTAAATTGAGTATAACTATTTTATACTTTCTGCATTATAATGATGAAGACTTATACACTTTTCAGAGTGAATTATAACATCATTTTATCCTTTCTTTTACTGGTTAATATTCCTCTTTATGATTAAGAATGAGAGATCTTTTATTTTTGACTTAGTACTTATTGAAATTAGAGAGTCATTAGCTTTAAATAAAAAAAAACGGTAAAACCAGAAGTGATTTAGACTTCTAACTTTACCGATATGAGATAAGTACAAATTATAGAACCCCTATTTCTACGTTTTCTGCCTTGTACTACATAAAATAACTAAGAATTAATTATCATTTATATTTGACTTAGTGCTTATGATTTATAAATGAATAACATCATCTTTTTTTTCAGCATCTTTTCCTGCGGTAACTTCTTCGGTATCGATGGCTTCAACTTCATCCTTACTCTTTTCTATGATAGTTTCCTCGTCATAAGAGACCTCTTCTTTTACTGTTTCTTCAGTGTTTTTTTCTTCTGCTTTATCAGAATTAGACTGCTTTTTCTGTTTCATTAATTGGTTTAATTTTCTAAACCTTAACCCAAGTAAAATGCTATATACTCCTGATGAAATAAGTACAATACCTGTAGTTAATAGGATCGTAAAACCTGCAAATAATGGGTTTACAATAAGTATCGTTGATAAAATGATACCAACCACACCGACAGCTATTAAGTGTCCTCCTAAGCCAAATTCTTTTTGAATTTCACTACCCATGGTTACTCCAATTATAGATTTAGCCATAATAGCAAAACCTAAATATATTGGCATAGTAACAAAAGATATTTCTGGATTTAATATTAAATAAATACCTATTCCGAAAGAGATTAGACCATAAAATAATGTCCAGCCCCAACCTTTTATTTCTTTTCTATTTGCTATGGCGAATATAATTTCTGAAACCCCTTCAATTAAGAATAAGTAGGCAAAAACGGTTGCTAAAGTAATGTAACTAACTATAGGGAATGTAAATGTGAGTATCCCTCCAACAATAAACATAATACCCGCGATTAATAATAAATACCAGTGATTAACAGATGATTTTAAATTTTTAAACATGATGTGATTTTAAATAATGATTATAAAATGATTTAATTTATAGTAGAAGAAAGCTCTTTTTCATATTGTAAAGGATGCTCTCCAATGAATACTTTTTTATCTGTAAACTTGACAAAGACTTCATAGTAGTCGAAATGATTTACACCTCCATAAAGAGCAGAATCTTTACCTATTGAAATGTTTTTAGACATGATAGCATTAGCTAATAACTCAAACATTTTTACTGATGTATAAGAATACTCAACACCAATAGGTTCGATTTCAAAAATCATAGTAGACCCTTTGTGCGAGACGTTGATATTAATTTTTCCCTCTTCATCTCTTGGAATTTCTTGTCTAAACTCATCAATAAATAA
>NZ_JACVVP010000102.1 GCF_014534745.1 Flammeovirga sp. EKP202 | reverse complement strand
GCATAGTAAATAATCATTATGTTATAAGTTAAACATAATGATTATTTATTCAAATCTTAGTTTTGCGACAGCCCCTCCTGTATTTGTTTTCTTGACAGGATTATCGGCTTGGTTATATGCTCATCCTAGAGGGAAATCGCCTCGATCAGCTAGTGGTTTCTTATGGAAAAGAGGACTTTTTCTGATTCTCATTGAAGTCACATTGATTAATTTTTCTTGGTTTGGAAATTATCAAACGCTCTATTTACAAGTGATTTGGGCTATTGGTGCGAGTATGATTAGTCTTGCATTCTTGAGCAAGTTGAATCATAAGTGGGTTGGAGTAATAGGCTTTTTGATTGTTTTTGGCCACAATATGTTGACCTCAATTCATATCAATGAAGATCAGATTGGTTATACATTATGGACCATTTTATATCAGAGAGGTTTTATTCTTCCAAATGATTTTATTGCTATTAAAGCTTCTTATCCTGTTTTACCTTGGATTGGAGTTATTCTGTTGGGGTATTTCACTGGACCTCTTTTTGGTGAGAAATTCAATTCTGAGGCTAGACTGAGAACTTTAGTGAAGATTGGTTTGAGTTGTTTGGGTTTATTGCTAGTGATAAGAGGATTTAATATTTATGGAGAGACATTGTCTTGGGAAATAAAAGATACTTTCATACAGTCTGTGATGTCATTTCTGAACTTTAAAAAGTATCCTCCTTCGTTAGATTTCATTCTTTTGACTATTGGGATAGGATGTTTCTTGCTTTATCTTTTTGAGAAAGTACAAAACCGCTTTACTGAATTTCTGAGAACTTATGGATCAGCACCCATGTTTTTCTACGTACTCCACCTTTATATACTTTTAGTAGCCTATAAAATCTTAGTGAATAGTTTTGGAACAAACCAAGGGGAGTACTTTGGTTTTGATTACCTCTGGCAGATTTGGTTATGTACGATTGCACTTTCTATGGTTTTGTATTTTCCTACAAAGAAGTTTTCTGAGTATAAAAGGAAAAGTACCTCTAAGTGGATTAAGTATTTCTAATAATAGAATTTCTATTTTAAGGATAATCCAGATTTAGATTATCCTTAAAATTACTGTAGTACATACCTAATATTCTCTTCCCCTTCAAAATCATACAACGTTATGGTTCTCAATTGATAATAACTTACCCAGTAAGATTTTAAAGTATTGATATAAGCATTTTTTGCCTGGTCTTTTTCATCAGTTGACCAAACCAATTCACGAATACTGATATCTCCCAATTCATAGCGTTGTAAAGCAATAGAGTATTTTTTCTGAGCAACTTCATCTGCTTTTTGAATGTAATTCACCTGTTCTGCCATCGTTTCCAGTTGCTCACTGGCGTTGATGACTTCCCTTTGGAAATCCAATTTATCTTGTTCGATTTGAGCTTGTGTCAATTCATAACTTGTTACAGCCGAATTGATTCTAGCTTTTGCTCTTCCCCAATCCAAAATCGGAACGGCCAATGTCACATTGAATTGTTGTGATTGAATATTATTGCTGTAAGCCTGGCTGATATCGTTGGATTGATTGCTTAAGCCAAATGCGACTTCAACATTAGCTTGGAATCGGTTATCTCGTTTAGCTTTTGCAATTTGACTTTCACCCTCTACCGTTCTTCTCTGATAATTGATAAAGTCTTTACGGTTTCTTTTGGCAAATTCCCATGCTTTATCGGTATTAATTTGACTAAGGTTAAAATGAGCAGGAACTAATAATTGAATATCAATCTCATTATAAGAGTCTACTTGTAAGTAATTTAATAATGCTCTCATCGCTGTTCTATAACTTAAGTTAGCCGATGCATAAGTTTGCTCTGCCGAGATTACGTTTAGTTCTACTTGTAATACTTCACTTTCAGAAGCTCTGCCCAATTCCTTTTTTGCCTTTGTGATTTTTACTATTTTTTGATTGTCTTCCACGTTTTGAAGTGCAATGTTACTATTCAATTGTGACACAAGAGCATCAAAATAAAATTGAGTGGTTTGAACTGCAATCCATTCCATGTCCTCTATAAATTGCTTTTCGGCTTCTTGAAGTTGTAGAGGAGCCAATTTTTTTTGCCATTTCAATTGGTTGTATTGAAAAAGGGGTTGGTTGTATCCAATGTAAAAAGGCTGTGCCTGATATTGATGTACTTCACTCTGAAAATCATCAAATCGGTTAAGTTGGCTACCTATGAAAACAGAACCTCCTGTTGCTGCAATTTGTTGAGTTAAATTCAATTGCATATTAATGTTATTTTGTTCTACAGCTTGGTACACAACACTTCCATCTGGCTGAGTAATCGGATTGTAATTTTTTCCATAAGAAGTAGGTGTTCCTTGTAACACCATTTGAGGTCTTAAGTCTGTTTGAAAGGATTTAAAATTTGCCCTTTCAATCTCTAATGTTTTTCCTGCAATCTGAACATAATTGGAATTGGCTTGTGCGAGGTCGATCGCCTGTTTGAGGCTTAAAACTTTTTGACCCAATAAAGTGGAAGATATTAATAGTAATACCCCTAATAATGATAGCTTTTTCATGATTGTTTCTTCGTTGAGATCAAAAATTATTTAATTTCAATATGCGGTGAGTTGATAAATTTATCTGTAGGGGAGATGATGATGGAATCGCCTTCTTGAACATTGCTTTTTAGTTCCACCCATACAGAGTTTCTAAATCCGGTTTGTACCGTTACTTTTTCTGCACTACCATTATGAATCACAAATAATTGCTCGTTCTTTATGCCTTTGAATGCTCCTCTGTTTTTTACTCTCAATACATTTTCATGTTGTTCTCTGATGATTGAAAGGTCAACAATCATATCTGGACGAAGTAGATCTAAATCTTTTTGCTCGTGAATTTGTACTAAAACTGTGATCATTCCATTGTCAGAAGAGGGAGAAATACTTGTGACATTTCCAGTATAAGAAGCCTTTGAAGTTTTAGCGATCACGTCCATTCCAATAGAAAGAGAAGCGACATATTGTTCTGACACTTTTCCACGGATTCTAAACTGATCCATATTGGCTACTCTAGCCAAAACCTCACCTTCTGTAATTGAAGCACCTACTTTATCTTTGATAAAAGTGATGACTCCGTCCATTCCAGTTTTTGTCTTTGCTTTTTCTAATTTTCTTTCTTGTTCTTGAATGCTTTTAAGTTGAATAGAAAGTGAAAGCTCTAATGATTTGATTTCTTGAAGAATACCTTGTTCCTTAATTTTTAAATCATGGTTTAATTGCTCTTGTTTTAATTTTTCTACTTCTAATAATGTTTTTGCTTGTTTTACTTTTTCCTCAGTGGAACCACCAATCGACAATAATTTTGTTTCACTTTTTAATGCTTCTTCTCTGCTTTTTAATTGAAGAGCATTGATTTGTGTTTCCTTTTTTAAATTAAAAAGTTCTTTGTTGAGTCTTAGTTTTTCTTTGTTGATTTCGACACGTTTCATTTCAGCCTCATCTTTCATTGACGAAAGTTTATTTTCAGCTTCTGCTACATTAATTTGAAGAATTGATTCATTGGCTTTGACATTATCACCTATACCTTTATATGTGGCCTCAATAAATGATGAAAATGGAGATGTAATTGCTTTTTGAAGCGTAGGCTCTATTTTTCCACTTCCAGAAATAGTCAATGCAACATTTCCCTTTTCAACAATTCCAATGGAAATATCTCTTCGGTCAATTTTCTTTGTTAAATAACCATTGACTAAATAAAGTAGACCTAATCCAAAAACGACGGCAGTACCAATCTTAAAGTATTGCTTCTTTTTATCCTTTTTCTTTTCCTCTTTTGTAATTATTCTGTCCATTTTGATGCTTTTTAATGTGATACACCATTATTAATGAAAAGAATAAGCCGTTAATGTGTTTGTTGTTGTAAATGAGGTGTTTAGGGGTTTGTTTTTGATTTTTAGAGAAATATAGAATGTGTTTTTAAGTGACAGAGTGCTCCATAATGACGCACTTTGAAGTAAATGTTGAGAAAAGAGAAATGATTTTGTGTTTATAATGATCTTTTAATCATGCCATTCCATAATCTGACTTGCTCTCGTTTGTCTTTTATTGAGGTAATTTTGTTTGACATAGCCAAAGTTCAAATTCACCCCAAATCGAATACCTAAGGATTGAGAGTCTTTCCAATTGGTAATATTTTTAACGAGATCATCTGATATCGCATATACTTTTATACCAGGGAAACCAATACTGAGTGCACCACCCACACGTGAAATTCCACTTTTGTCAGCAGTATAGTTGATACCAATCCCTAAAAAATCAGCAAATCTTTTATTTGCACTAATGGAAAAACGAGGATTAAAATAATCTTCTATATAACTAAAGCCGATCGTGCAACCAATGATAAACTTATGGCCTAAATCAATACTTCCTGCAAGGTTGGCATACATTGGTAGGGTCGTGATATAAGAACTTTGATCACTATTTTCCATTTCATGAAAATCAAACAAACTGACCAAAGAATCATATTGAGGATTTGGGGTATCAAGGTTTTCATTATTGAAAACATCTTGTGGGTTTGACCCCGTAAGCACCATAGTGTTATAATCTTCGGCACCAAGTCTATAGTCTTGTCTAGAGTTACTCCATATAATTTGACCGATGTTGGTAGCAGCTAGTTCTAATAATACTTTATCCGTTAACTGAAAAGTTAATCCAAGGTCAATTGCATAACCATTTCCTGCACCACCCGCTAAATAAGAACCGAGTTCAGCGGAAGTAATCTCTTTGTTTGATGTCAATAATTTATTGAAACCAGCACTTCTAATCGGAGCATCTCCCATAGAAACCGTGATAGGATAGTTGGCTGCATCTTCTGTTTTTAATGTGATTTGGGCATTTTTCATGTTGATATTCATCAAACCAGAAAGATATTTTACATTGACCCCAAATGTCCAACGGTCTTTGATATTATAATTAAAACCAAAGCCGTATTCTCGATAGTGACTTAAGTTAAAAGAAGGAGCGATATTGAATTCTTTATTAAGGTTGTCAGGGTGAGCAGTTCCTTTTGCAAATAATTCTCCGACATCCTCTTCAATTTGCATTACACTAGATATTCTTTCTCTTACAAATAGACTGATACTAATTTTATCTGAAGTGATGGTTAATCCTACCAAATCAACTACGGCGGTTGATTCCATTACATTTTGATCCTGCAGTTTTTCAAAGAACTTTTCCAAATCAATATTGTTCCCGTCTAAATCTTCTGTGAAAATATTGTTGTATGAAAAAGTGGTCGATTCTGCATTCATATAAACCGAAGGTAACACCACTGATGTTTTATAAACGCTCTTATGTGCAGGGTTTAATTGCAAGGACTGAGGCATGTCTTTCATAAAGTAAAGCATGGTTTCCTGTTGTCCTAAACAAGTCAGCGCACTTAACAAAAGTACACTTAGAGTAATATATTTCTTAAAATTATAAATCATCAGGAGATAGCGTTATGGAAGCAAAAATACCCGCTTTAAGTAGTAGGCGTTGCCCTGGAAGGAAAGGTACAATTTTTCCATCAGGTGTACTAAACCTCCCTTCTATATATATGTATTTTGCATCAACTAATCTTTGAGCATCTTCTTTTGTAATTCTGAAAGTACTTTGTAATGTGGTAGGGGCAACCACCTGATTATTGGCATCAATAGTGGCTGATTTCATAAACACAAAATCATTTTGATTCATTTCTGAACTTAAATCAATCTGATAAGGAGCCTCGTCGTCAATCGCATCTTTGGTGTAGATGGATAACACACCACTCATTGGGAAGTGATTTTCTACCCCAAGACGTATCGTGGCAGAGTCAATGCTATTTATACTTTCTTGAAAATCTTGTACTCTGAGTATTGAAGTAGAAAAGGTGACATTATCCATTCCTATTTCGAAAGGTATCTTAGCAATAAACTGTTCCTTTATATAAGAGTCATCTTCTACATAATAATCAATTCCCTTCCTCATCTGAATTTGAAAGTCACCTCTCATTATCAATTTATTGGGTTTGACATCTAAGGCAGCTTCAGGTTTTAAGAAAGTAAGTGTGTCTATTTTTTCGTTCAATTGATTTCGTGGTCTCCCAATTTCAGAGGATGAAAATACAATAGGGACAAGTGAGTCATCAATAGAACTTTGAGCTAAAACTTCAATATTTCCAGCAAAAATATCCAACCCAAATGTATTATAGGAAACAATATCCAACTGAAATTCTGATAAAGTGACACTACCACCTTCTAATGAATTTTCAAAGATATTGATGTCCATCGATTTCTCAGCGATAGGAATATCAAGATCAATATCTACAAAGGGAGTGAAATGTAAACCACCTACTTCATTAATTTGAATACCTTGATTGGGTGATGGTGCCACTGTATAAGGAGCATTTTGTCCACTTACCGCATTTTTTAGACGTAATGCAGTGCTGATACCAGAAGAAGTATTTACTTCTGAATTGATGATTTCTAATTTTAGTTCAGTACTAACATTGGGTTGCATAAGGAACCCTGCCTGATCAAGGATGGTGGTGTCGTTACTGTTGTTGTATTGAATGAGTTCAATCGAAAAAAAAGATAAAACATCTGCTTTATTGATAAATGAAGCAATGAATTCACCTTTTGCTACTTCTAATAAATTTACATCAAAAAAGGGATTGACGGTGGTAACAGGAATAATAACTTCTTTATTGAGAATGATGTTTTCAAAGGAAGCAAGTAGAGGAACAGAGAGCCCTGTTTGTAATTTAAAAGACGGATCATTCAAAATATCCTTTCCAGTGATGAGCGGCTTAATGGTGTCTTTTTGAGCTTGCGTCTCCCAAGATTTATATTCCAAATACCAAGGGGTAGCATCAGTATGTAAGCTTGAGCGATCCAAACTGTCTAACAAATCCACCAGTTCTACATTACCGTCCAATAAAGGAATAGCAATTGACTTTGATTCCAGAGGTTTAATTCCTACATCATTAAAATCACTAGGATTAAAACCGCAAGAAATTAGACACAATGTTATAAACAGTACATTTAAGAGTGCTAGAAGCTTCATATTAAAAAAATAGTTGAATGATCAATTTAAGCTTTTTTTTACATTTATCAATTTTAAAAAATGAAGGTAGAATCATCAATTTTTATACATGCATCTTTTGTGATCGTCAAATTTATCATAGAAGCTATTTAAAAATAGATCTTAATATTTCGTATTGCATTTAGAAATAAAAGTCTGAAAGGAGATATTTAA
>NZ_JACVVP010000101.1 GCF_014534745.1 Flammeovirga sp. EKP202 | reverse complement strand
ATCTATTACCCTTTTATATTTATCTATTGATTCTAAAAACAAAGATTCTGCTTCGGCTCCTTCCTTCATTTCGGCTAAATCTCCTAAAGCATTCCCCCAATTAAAGTATAAATCAGATAATGAATCATTTATACTATTATCATTAAATTTATTTAATTTTTCTTCAATCAATTTTATTTTTTCTATGTCATATTCCTCAGAAATAGTTAACTCTATTATTTCTTTTTTCAATTTATCAATTGATAATTCATTTGGATCAATGGTAACAACTTTATTCTTTTCAAACTGTTGTATTGCTATGTCAACATTTTTTTTTGCTATTTCAAGCCTATCTTTTACACCTTTAAAATGTTTATCTTCATCTATATCATTTATTTCACCTAACATATTTTTTAATGAAGAAAACGGTTTATCCATAATAATAGGTTGATCTAGTCCTAATTCCTCATTCAGTTTTAACATAAAAGAGTCTGAATCATACCCTTTTATAAAATATGCATTTGTATTTTTAGTGTTTAAAAATGATTTTACATTTGCATTAGGTTCACTATCCTTGTATCCCACCCAATATAAATCATGATCGAATCTTCCTAGGTTTTTAATGTGTTCAAAAACTGGATCAGAAGCACTGTAACCAATCACTACCCATGGTCTTTTATTCTTAATACTATCAAATATTCTAGGTAAAATATCACCCACTTTTGCCATTTCGTCTTCAGTATTCAATAACCACAATCCATCATGTTTACCATGTAAATAAACGACTGATTTTTCTTTAATCGTTGAGGTTGTTAAATCCTTAAGAATTGCCATATCATAAGTCGCAGGGAATTCATTATACAACGATAAAGCACGTAACATCAGATTATCAAAATTAACGCTTAGGATATAATCAACATAACTGCTATGAAGTAATTGAGCAAGGTAAATATGAGTTACATTAATTTTAGCATTATCAATGTAACCTTTCAATAATTCATTTCTTTCATAAGCTTGAAGACAGTTCATCAACTGAACATAATTTTTATCTTCATCCTTAAGTTTTTTGATAAACGGACTATCCTTATATTTCTCTAATATATCTTTTATAATCTCATTTGCTAAAGGTATTCCTCCAGTCTTGGAAACTCCAGCACCAAGAAAGAAAATGGGCTGAGGCTGACCTGCCTTTTTTGCTTGCTGTATCACATACGCTAATTCTTCTATCGTTCTATATTCCATGTTTGCTATTGTAATTTTATTAGTATTAGCTTATTTCTCTAAAGTTCTAAAATAATTGTATCATTTGTTACTATTATGCTCTAAATAATTAGAAATGGTTCGTTAGCCACAAAGCATTGTGGCTCTACATTGGTTTACTTTCAATTTTTCATCTGAAACAAAAAAAGCCAAACTAAAACAGCTTGACTTTTTATCTTATCTAAAAGTTATATATATAGAAATGTTGGTTTAAATATCATCTGGTAAAAGAACATTGTAGCCTTCCAAAACAGAATCTGCTTTCATGTTCATATAATCTACGGAAGAAGTGGCATGTTCTTTCAATTTTTGATCTCTTACGGAGATATAATAATTGTATTGTTCAGGTGTGAGGACCTTCCCTAAAATCAAATCTTTCTCGATCGCAAATGACTTCTCCATCTCAAGGTACTTGATATTAAATTTTCCAAGCTTGATAATATGGATAACCATTCTTTTGTTGACCAACATTATTTTTGTTCTTAGTTCTGCCACTTTTTCCTTCTCCAATGGAATCTCAGACGTAATGATTTTCAATTCCCTTGAAGTAATCAAGAAGGACAGTAATTCAGACTGTTGATCAAGGGTCAAAATCTTATCTCGGTCTTTATAAAACTGCTTGTTCATTTTCACTTTATCTTCGTGACTATAATAAGATCTGGCTTCTAATGAGTCCTTTTGCATATTATATTTCACTCTCAATGCCTTCATCTGCTCGTATTGTTCGGGAGATAATTGCACTACTTTATTGACCCAATCTGTAAATTTCTTGGCATACAATTTTTGTTCATCGGTTTGCCCCCATACAATCGTGGAACACATCAAAAGAACACCGATCAATAGTTTTGTTTTCATGGTATATGATTTAAAAAAATGAATAAAATGATTACTACTGCTTAATGAATTTCTTTCGTGTTTTATCAATTTGAAGAATGTAAACACCGCTTTGAAGTGTGGATATATCAAAAGCTTCCATTGATTCGTTAATCTGGAATCCATTGACTTCCCTTCCATCTATTCCGAAAATATAAACGTCTTTTTTATTTAGATTTAGGCCTCTGATATACAATAAATCGAAGGCTGGGTTAGGATATAATTTAAAGTCGACTGGAGGAGTAATAGACGTTGGAGGAATTTCCGTTTCTGTCTTGATGACCGTTAATTCATACGTCTTGATCAATTCCTCTTCCCCTAATTTCAAGAGGGTTGTAATGATGATTTTTTCGTTTTGCTCAGTCGGTTTTACAATTCCTTTGGTTCCATCGATTTCAATAATATTACTATTGGACGATACCCACTGTACTTCCAATCCCGTTCTTTCAGGAGCATGAAGGTGGATGTTTTGGGTGACAGATTGCACATCATCATTTTCATTAAAACCAATGTACACCTCTTTTTCTAGGGCTTTTAATTCACTTGACATTTCCCCCTTCAACTTAATGACAAATGACTTGTGACCTACCAAATGTTTGTATTTGATTTCTGCATCCAATCGTATAGCATGCTCTATTTCAGGTGTTGTAACTAAGCCTGAATCGCCTTGCACTTTTACCAAGTCTTCCGCATGAGAGGTCCATGTGACAGTGGCTTCATAACTTGACTGTGTGGGGAGATAAATGTTGTGTACAACATTATTTTTATGATCTTCATGTTGGAAACCTATTTCAGTGGCATTGATGGCTTCTTGCAAGAAAAGATTATCATCTAATGCTCCATCCACGGATACAAATACATCATCGATATAAATTGTCCCAACCACTTTACCCAATTGTAATAAAAGGCGAAGAGTGGTCATTCCTTCCATTGTAGCAGTAATTTCCTGTTCAACTTGATACAGCCTATCCTTTTCAATTACAATGGTCTCACTATTGATTTTATCCACTCCCTTATCCAACTGCAACTGGAACCTTAGCTCTGTATCGACATCTGCATAAACGGAAAATTTCACCAGGAACTTTTGAGCTTCAGCTGTTGGAAAACCAATAGCGTGATCCAAAGTTCTAAACCCTAGGTTGGAGAAATTTCCACCATTCGAAGTGATATGAAAAGCGGCTGATTTTGATGAAGTAGTGGGGTGTGTATCGTTTTGAAGTTGATATTCTATCCCTAAACCTTCCTTCGATGTCGTGATCCAACCTTCCTCTACACCATTCTCAAAACTAGGGTTAGTTTTAATGAGATTACCATTAACACGTTCTTCGTTTGTGGCATAATATTGATTCCACCATTGTTCTACATCTTGTTTTAGCAGAGCAATCTTGTTGCTATATTCTGCATTATTGACCTCGTTTATAGTCTCAATCGCTTGGCTATTTTCATAAATATAAAACTCTTCATGAAATGCCGTCACTTCTGAATAAGGAACATTCAGCGGAGTCATTTCTTTGTTACTTGTCCAAAGGGTATATCGCTCGTTTCCCTTCTTAAACGAATAGCCATTTTTACCATTCCTTTTATAATAAGTTACCGCCAAATCCAATGGGTAAGCTCTTTCCTCCTCATCATTATGATAGAGAGAATTACCCTGTAAAAACGTTGGTTTGGGTAAGTATGCATAGTCGCAAATGGTAGGATACAGATCAATCAACTGTACTGCTCTCTCCGACTCTTTTAATCGTTCTGAAGGATCTATGATGATCAATGGCACCTGAGCCGAATTTTGCAAAAGGTTATGTTTCCCCCACATATTATGATCTCCCAAGTTGAATCCATGATCTGAAGAAACAATAATCAAAGTGTTATCTTTCTCGCCTATGGCTTCTAGATGATCAACCAACATCCCAATTTGAGCATCAATATAAGACGCACAAGCGTAATAAGCGGTCAATAATTCTCTTTGCTTTTCAAGGTTCAATACTTTTTCCGCATCCTTATAAATATCTTCCCATGTCTGAGGAATATCCTTGTAGCCCAATAGTTCTGATGGTGCTTTGTAAGCAATGCTATCTGTTCCTTCAGGTAATTTTTGATAATTTGCTAACGTAATGGTTTTGCCTTCGTATAAATCAAAATACTTTTGCGGAGCTACAAAAGGCAAGTGTGGTTTCTTAAAACCTACAGATAAGAAAAACGGTTGTTCCGTCACTGAAAACTTATTCATCACCTTGATCGCCTCCAATGTAAATTGCCCATCTTGATAGCCATCATCTCCTACTCCTTCCGGCCCTTTTTCATAAGACACCCCTGCCTCTACTCTGTAGTTATTGCCTGATACAAAATCTCCATATTCTTCTGGATAATCGTAATGATTTGGATCTTTATAATCGTCAGTCCATGAAGTAGTATTGTGTCCGTCGTCCACATTTCTTGGGTCAAAAACTTTCCCAACAGCAGCAGTTCTGTAACCGTTCAATGCTAAATACTGAGGTAAGGTGGTGAGGTTTGGAGCGGTCTCTTCCAGTTTTAAAGTAAGGTTGGTAATGCCATTTCTTTCAGGATAAGTTCCGGTAAGAAAACTGGCTCTTGAAGGACCACAAACAGGATAAGAACATTGGGCGTTGGCATATTGAATACCTTGTTGCGATAGCTGATCAAAAGTAGGAGTAATCACTTCCTCATTTCCAAAAGCGGTCAGGTCAGTATTCAAATCATCAACCATGATAAAGAGAATATTTTTCCTTTGCGTTTTAGGAAATAGGGGTTGTAACTGCCCTTCAACCCAATCGCCTGCTTTACGATTATAAACGGTTTTGTTGGCTTTTGGACCAGCACACCAAATGGCTCTTGGTATCTCTAATTCTTCAGCCAACGTAGCTACGGCTTGATGGTATTTTGCTCTGCTCAAAGGTGAGCATAAGTTATTTGATCCAAATTCACCTAAGTATAACGGTAAATTCAAATTGTCTGCCCACTGTTTTACATTTTCAAAATCAGCTCTCAATGAAGCATACTCTTCTGCTGTTCCCCAATCCGGAATACTGTTATTCGTTTCCGGGTATTTTGTAAATGTATTAGGCCAATAATAATGAAACCATGGTATTAGTTTATCTTCATTTTCAAAAAGAGCCGGGTCCATTTGTTGAGGAGCAAAAATAGCATTATCTCCACCTCCTACTACCATCAAAATACGGTCAGGATTGTCTTTGCGTACTGTCTCTACTAATTCAACATTTAACTGATCTACTAATCCTTTATTCATATTAAAATAAGGTTCATTGATCAACTCAAAGACTAATTCATCATTACTTTTATCTTTGAAATGAGCACTGATCTGCGTCCAAATAGCTAAAAACCTTTCCCACTTTGCAGGATCAGTATACACTTCATCTTCTTTGGTCACTTCTTCTATAAACCAATGTTCACCATGGGCATTCAACACCACAATCAATCCTCTTTCAGTGGCCCAATCCACTACTTCTTCTACTCGTAACAACCATGCTTCGTCGATCGTGTAAGGTGGAGTTTCTGTAGTATGGCTTCCCCAGCGAACGGGCAGACGTATATGGTCAAAACCGGCTGCTGCCACATCATCCATCATAAATTCCTCTATTGGGTCAGCCCAGTCTCCTTCATTTTTGGCACTCATCACATTTCCAAAATTGTAGCCATTGCCTAGCCTTTTGGCCATATCATGAGCGGGAGTTTGTGCTTGAAGTAATGAGGAAAAAAAGAGTAAAAAATAGATTAGTATGAATTTTTTCATTTGTCGAATATTAAAAAGGCTGTTAAGTGCATTGTAAACTAAATTACCGTGAAATTTCAATCAATTATTCTGCAGACTTTTATGTCCTACTTTCAAGCTTCCTTCTTCTTCATTTTTCCATTGATGAAAAACGAAGCAAAAAATCTAGGCTTTGAAGTCAAAAGCTAAATTTCATTCCTCTCGCCTAAATGATTTTAAACTCGCTTTGCTCAAACAAGAAAATCATTTTTAACGGCTCAATTCATGAAATTCTTAACGCTTTTCCCTTCAATGCCGGAGGGAATACTACCAAACTAAAATGGTAGAAAGCTCACTGGCGCGAATGTTAAGCGTAAGCGTCATTCGTGTCCTATGGATCGGAAGAAATCTCCTGATTTCTAAAAGCCAATTAGTTTACAATGTGTTAAGTAATAGCATAAAGCATCGTGGAGAATATCGTGTATGATCGCTGAAATAATGGGCAAGTGATCATTGCTTCACCAAAACTGAGTGTTTTAACCTTCTTTAGTTTCAGTCTTGATGAGATTGCACTATCACCTACCCATATTTTAACTTTCGGACTCGAAACTCCTGTAGACTTTACCCTCACTTAACAGCCTATGTGTGGTCTACTTATTCCAATTGATGGATTATTTTTTGATAAACAATTTACTCTGAGTGTTCACCTTCAGGATATACTTACCGTTTGGTAATGACTGTACATTCAGTTTGTATCCGTTGGCTGTTTTCTCTGTTGTAAAATTATCGATCGATTTACCCAATAAGTCAAACACTGCAATGTCTGCGTCTATTTGAGGTGTACTCACTACTAAGTGATCCACTGTTGGGTTTGGATATATATTCAGGATCAAAAGTCCATCTTCTACTGAAGTAGGAACTTCTTCTTTCAATACAACTACTTCAAAAAGTTTAGTCACTGTTTCTTCTTCCAAACTTAATGTCGCTGTAAGCGTTACCGTTGTAGTCGCTGATGGTCTTGTCACTGTTCCGTCTGATGAAATCACTGCTTCATTGGATGAACTCCAAGCCACTGTACTGGCATGTGATGAAGTCAATGGCAACGTTAGGTTTGAGGTTACACTTTCAGCATTATCGCCTGCCGCATACGTGATCATCAAGGCTTCTGAGGCTTCTTGTAATAATTCAGCGATCGTTTTCTCTGCTGCTATTACAGTCACATCGAACGTTTTAGTCGTCGTTTCCTCTTCCAAACTTAATGTCGCTGTAAGCGTTACCGTTGTAGTTGCTGATGGTCTTGTCACTGTTCCGTTGGATGAAATCACTGCTTCATTGGATGAACTCCAAGCCACTGTACTAGTATGCGATGAGGTCAATGGCAACGTTAGGTTTGAGGTTACACTTTCAGCATTGTCGCCTTCCGCATACGTGATCATCAAGGCTTCTGAGGCTTCTTGTAATAA
>NZ_JACVVP010000100.1 GCF_014534745.1 Flammeovirga sp. EKP202 | reverse complement strand
CTTAATTTAGCATCTACTTATTAATATTTTAACTATTCGCAAATTTTAAGAGAGCGAAAGATCAGTTATTTAAATAAACAGGTATCAATAGATAAAAGTCAATTTTTTAGTAAAAATCAACATGAAATTTTTAGACAAGAATATCATAGAATAAATAGTGATAGTTTAAAAAAAATCAGGAAATCAGTAAAAGACAGTTTCCTAGAAATACATACTAGAATATATAAACAGTTTGGTAAATATGGTTTGACGGATTTGCATTGTCATCATCTATCAAGAGAAATTGTAAGTAGGCATTTTTTTAATCCCTTTAGTGGTAACTATATAAATGCAATGTGGTTACACTATGGCAAATCATATGAACAACTTCAAACTTATTCAAATAAAGAGGAAAAATCATTTATAAATAATATCAGAATTCAAGTTATTATTCATGAGAGTAGCATAGGTATTTGGTTAGTATTAGGGAAAAACTGGGGAAGTATAATTGATAGAAAGCACTTTAGGACTCAGATGCAAAATACTTCGATAAGGAATAAATTTTTTAAACATTTTATTGCTCTTGGAGATGATTATTGGATAAATATCCCTAATGCACCTAAAATTAGCAATTTAAAAACTCCTGATGAATTGGTAAGTATTACAAATGAAGAAAAAAATGAGAATTATTTTATTATAGGAAGGGATATAGATTGGCTTGATAACATTCTATCGAAACAATCAATTGAAGAAACCATATTAAAGGAGTTTAAAAAGCTTTACCCATTATATGAGATTATGAGACACAAATAAAGCACGATGCCCTAACAATGGTATAAATCAAACTTTTTTGCCGCAGGCACAACACAAAAAGTACGCTTCATAGTCGCACCGTAGTGTAAAAAAAGAAAAATTACAATAAATGATATACAAATTTTTAAACGCAAAACATTGGCAAATATTCCTTTTAGCATTTGGAATACCAATGATTTTTCAATTCATAATGATAGGGACAATGTTTGCAAATATTGTGTCGAACGATAATCCTTCCCCCGACTTTATGTTTAACTACTTTAAAGTATTTCCGATAATAATGCTTTTATCTATGGGGATGTTTTTTGGTTGGTTTTGGTCTGTTGCTGTTGGATTACAAAGAGTAATACCTGACGAGATAAAATTAAAAGTCAGCAGATTTAAATTCTTTCTTCTGATTCCTGTTGTTTACATTATCTTCTTTCTTGGATTCTTGATGTCGTCATTAACTTCAGGTGCACCAAACCCAGATATTTTTACCATCATACTTCCTCTTCATTTTTTTTCAATGTTTTGCATTTTCTACACTCTATATTTTGTAGCCAAAACTTTTAAAACAGCTGAACTCCAGCGAAAAGTGTCATTTAGTGATTTTGCAGGTGAATTCTTTATGATTTGGTTTTACCCAATTGGAATATGGATTGTTCAACCGAAGATTAACAAGATCATAAAAGAAAAAGCACATATTGCTAATAACAGCTAACAAAACACATCCTTCGGAAGTACGTTTGTTAGCCAGAATAGAGTTATGCTATATGGAATTTAAACCGCAATGCAGGTTATCCCAAGAAGAAAAGACTGAAAACCGGTATAAAAATCGTGGTTTAATAGACTAAAAGTGACCAAAAACATTGGGCTATACTTTATGCCAAAAAGAGAGAATTATACATGAATTTCAAACTGACTTTATTTATACTAATTTCAAGTTTAACGTTAGGGAATGCCCAAAACTTGATTGTTCCTCATATGACCAATGATAAACCAAAAGCTGGATTAAGGGTAAAGATGGTTCCAGAAAATTTCAAAGGAACAGGCGTGTATTATTCAATGTATCTTCCTGAAAATTATCAAATTGGCAAAAAATACCCAATCATTGTTGAATATACAGGAAATGAATGGAAACCTTCTGGGTCTACAGGAGCAGTAAAAGATGCAAATCTGGGGTATGCAATAGCTAAAGAGATTGAAGCAATTTGGGTTGTTTTTCCTTATGTTAGTGGGAATACTTCGGTAAAAAAATGGTGGGGAAATGAGGATGAGACAATCTCTTTTGCTTTAAAGAATATTAGGCAAATTTGTTCAGAGTATGGTGGAAATCCTTCTGAGGTTTTTCTTTGTGGATTCTCAAGAGGAGCTATTGGTGTCAATTATTTGGGATTATATAACGACGAAATAGCTGATGTTTGGCTGGGCTTTTTCACTCACGACCATTACGATGGTGTTAAAGAATGGAAAGGAACAGACTGGGGTACACCGTTAGGCAGTTACAGACAGGCTGCAATTAGTAGGTTTAAACGAATAAAAGGCAGGAACTGTTTAATATCACAAAAAACGGAAGAAGGTGATACTACCTTTGAAACTAAAAAATACATAGATGAAAACAGTCTTAATAAATTTGCTGGCATACAATATAACCTAGTGCCGATAAAATCAGTTATTCCCGATATTCCATCAGAGTTTGTACCACATGAACATACAGATAAGTGGCTTCTTTTTGATTCAAATTATGCTGATTCCGTAATTGATTGGTTCGCACGAACAATAAAAACTAAACCTAATACCTACTCATTAAAAGGAATTGTAAAAGATTCAGATAATAATCCATTGAGTGGATTAGTAATCGAGAGTGGTAAGACTCATTTTACAATTACTAATGAGAAAGGTGAATACACTTTAGAAGGTTTAGTAGGTGGGCATCGAACTATTTCATTGTTTAAGCAAGAAAGTGATGATTTAATCGAAACCAAAGAAGTATTTTTAGTATCAAATGTACAAAACCTAAACTTCATAATTCTTAAGAAATAAAATGCACGAAGGCACAATAATTAGAGCATAGTTTGGTCTTCAGAACCAAAAAATAAAACTCTAGTTGAACAAAGGCAGTGGATTTTAAAGCACTCAGCTGTATGGAAATTAGGAAGGACTTTTCGATTACTTGGGAAGTCTTTTTTCGTTACGAACTTAATGCCCCAACAAGCATTGGAATACGATGGTATATAAAACCAAATCTTGTTTTGTAATACATTAAAATGTAAATTGAAACTGTCTTTCAACAATCTAACAGCAAACTATTTTTTGAAAGGGAGTTGGAAGCTTTTTCTAATGGATATATGCGATGGTGTTTATTCTTGAAATTTAAGGAGTATGCGTTATACGTAATTGTTTATATTTAATGTAACCAATTAACCAATAAAAAATAAAAGAGGATGGCTTTTCCCAAAAAAGGAAGTAGAAATATTGAAATAGATGGAATTAAGTTTCTATATAAGATATCGAAGTTAAAACCAATATCTGATTGGAGACAAGATGATAATGAGCTAAACGTCAATTTCAAGAAATACGCACAGGAATATGGATTAGGCAGCGTAAGAGATGCAACAATTAATATTGTAATTCAATCTATGGATAATTCTGTCTCCAGTATGTTTATTAAATGCCATACATTGCTGATTGACGGGTTTTTAGGCCCAGAACAGATTATCCAAATTAAACCCAATCAGGTTTCACAATTGATAAGAAAAGGTTTAAATGATGGATGGAACCCAAATAAAAAAGGTGATTATAGATTAGAATTGGCTCAAAAATGGACAAATGAAAAGAAACCTGTCATTATGCAACTTCCAGGGATGAATGAAAACATTAGCGACTATAAAAATTTGGAACGCCCGAAAGAAATCAATTTAAATGACTAGAATAAACAGGTAATAACTTTATACAAATTCAATACGGCTCAATGTGTTCAGAAAAAGTATTAGTTAAAGCGATTGAATGGAAAAGCTACATTTACCCGGAGAGTAAGTTAAGCCCCTTCAATCAAAAAAAGTATTTTTTTCTTATGGATACGACTATGATTCCTTTTGACAAAGGAAAAATTTTCTATAATCAGAATGAGATTGCATTTGCCGATGCAGTTGAAATTGGAGGATTTGAATTGATAAAAATTAATTAGTAAAATCGCCTTACAATGACGCATAAAGCATAGTTTATCGTTAACATCAAAAAAATGACTGAATCAGAACTTTATTCAAAATATATCATTCCTTATTATGGCGATTTGATGCGGATGAACTTTATAAGACGAACAAACAGCCAAATAACAGAATTGTTTAATTCATTAATAGCTTTAGGAAATGAATTAAGCGATGAGATATTAATCGAATTGCTTAATGATTCTTGGAGACCAAGTAAGGTTTCTGCATGGATGATAGGTTTATCAAAAAGGTATGTCCTAACATCCGAAATTGAGAAGTATTTAAATAAGCCAGGAACTAGGCATGGTGAGCATACATTAATAAATTTATTGCTTTTTAAAAAAAGACAGTCCATCTGAGTACTTTATCAAATTTATTAAGCAACAAATAGCTTATTTAATTGAAAATGAGAATAAATTAGTTATCGAAGATTTATCAATTGAATGGGCTATTGCAATCATCAGCTACCTAGATAAAATTTATCATACAAATTATTTGTGTTCAGTTTATAATTCGATTGAATGGAATGAATTTATCAAATTGGATTTATATTCACCGATTAAGAATAGGTTTGAACCTTCATGCCATGAAGAAAAAATTGTGCTTCTCATGGAATATGTAAAATGAGGATAACATTAGCTTTACTACCACTGGTCGTAGTTTAGTCGTTAGGTTATGGGTATATATTTTTTATAAATGAGATTAGAACTACAATTTGACGAACATGAGTATAGATACGTGTATCAGCAAATGCATGATATACTAATAGATCAAGAGAAAAGAACCGTTCGATCATGGAAAAGTCATATCTTTTTTTCATACCTATTATTTATGATTTTTTTAGCTCTAGGATTCTTAAATAAGGGGTGGTTTAATTTTTCTATTCTTTCTTTAATATACGGGAATATCTTCTTATTGAAGATCGTTTATTTAAAGTATAACAACCGTAGAATAATTAAAAGTAATATCAAAAGTGTAGAACTAAGTATTGATAATTTAAAACTTATTAAAACTGTATTTATTGATTTTGATGAAAGGGAAATTAGATACTTTGAGAATGGGAAACTTGAATTATGTAAGTCATGGAATGATATTAAAGGGTTTGTTAACCAAGAATCATTTCTAATTTTTTATTTTGATCTAAATGATGATAATGATACGCTTCTAATTCCCAAGAAAATGTCAGATGAAAAAACCTTTGAATTATTTATAGAGCTATTTATTCAAAAAATAAGGAAATAAAGTATTACAAAAAGGGAGGGCAGAGTTCTCAATAGGTATGTGACGAAATCTGTCTGAGATACCATGCTCGAGTCGTTAGAACAAATTAATAAATAAACTTTATGAAATCTAAATTTAATATAACGAAAGGGGACCTACTACTTTTTGGGTTAGGTGTAGTTATATCGGTATTCTCTTTTATGTTACTTTTTATAGCGGAATACCGAGACAATGAATATTTGATTAATTCAGATTTAAAGTATACGAGTTTTTTCAATTCTTTATTCTACTGTTTATTTGTCGCAATAGTGGAAGAATATCTATTCAGATACTTATTTCTTCGCAAGTGGATTAAAGACCGTGATAAGTCATTAAATTTTAGATTGTTACTATTGGGATTTATAAGTTCTGTAGTTTTTGGATTTCTTCATTTAGACTTATCTTTATTTCCTAGATTACAACTATTAATTAGTTTGGCAGGGATATCACTTTTTTATGCAGCCTATCAATTTAGATCTGTTTACATCGCTATAGGTATGCATTTTTCTTGGAATTTTATACAAGGAGTAATATTTCCATTTGAGGGAAGTGGTTCAAACATAGAAAGTGTATTTGTATTGGGTTCTACCATTGAAATAATGCCTGAAGCAAATTTATTTGTGATATTTTCGATTTTACTAGAAATAATATTGGTGACGATTTTTTATCACCTTTCAAGAAAGGTTAACACTAATTTATTCAAGCAGTAAAAATTAAAATATATTGAAAAAAGCATAATAAGGGACATATTATATATAAGTCGAGTGTGACGTAACCCGTCCGCCAAGCCAAATTCTAGTCGTTTTGATTATTTGAATTTCATTTGCGGGACTGGTATATATTATGATTCATAATTGTAATTTTCTTTGCTAAAAGGTAGTTGTTTTTTGAGAAAAACCTAATTTTACTTTTATCAAGGTTTAGTATTTTATTGAATACAGCTTTGATAAAGAATATCAAGCAAACTCAATTTTTTTTCCTAATGATCAAGTCTATTATTACTTCATTTTTATTACAGTTTATCCTTTTATTTTCTGTCTCTGGGCAGAGTATTGATTACTTTTCTAAAGTAAAAATTATTAGTAATTCTCTTGAAATAAAGAGTGATGATATCACTATACCTTTAGTGATAAAAGAATACAAAAAAATTGTAAATCAAATAGACAGAGATAGCCTTCTTGTAAAAGCGGTGGTGAGTTCTAAGATCGGGGCTGAATTGTCTAAGAAACAATATTATAAGGAGGCGGATTATTTCTTCAATGTGTCTTTCAAATACCGTAAAAAGATTGGGAGTTATATCCCGATACGATGGGCATTGAGTGCTTTATACAATAATAGTATTAAGGCAAAAGATTATCAATTGGCAGTAAAGTATAGCATAATTTGGTTGGACCAAGTTATGGAGAATATCAATGATTCTTCTTGGCATTCTATCTACAAGAATCAACTTAAATATTACTCACTTGAAGAAATAATTGTTAAAGAGCATTATAAAAAAATAAATACAATTGGAAATACATCTAATTCGACTTGGAATAATGATAAAATATCAAGTGTTGATGCTGAAGAGAGGTATTTAATTGGTGAAAAAATGCTGATCAGTTTTATGAAAAAATATGGAGATAGAAATGATCGTCTTGTTCCTGCTGTCGATTATCCACCTTACGGTTATTATCAGCATATTATATATAATTATTGGAACAAGAACAATATTGATAAAGTCAAGTTTTGGGAAAAAAGAGCACTTAAGACATTAAAGAAAAATACAAATAAAACAGCTTATAGTAACTGTATTCGTGCATTCGCAGCTTTGTATAAAAATAATCCATTAGAAATGGACAGTCTTTTAAATCAAACTGAAGCTTTAAGAATGATCAATGAGTACATGGAGGTGTGTAAGAAAATTAATAGACACGATCAAGTGGGGTTTGGATTACGCTATTCTGGTTTACGTTATATGGATTTGGAAGAGTATGTAAAGGGTATTCATCATTTTACAGATGCCATTAAATATTGTCATCTACATGATCTCAAAGGGGATATAAGTAAGTCGTATACTGGTGTGCATAAATTGCTTAACAAAATTGCAAAAAATAAGGATCTGGAGGCATTGGAGTTATGTAAACATTGGACAGTTGGTTATGACTAAAAAGGCTTACCAAAAATTCACATTGATTCTATTGAAAACATCATTCAAAACTATAATATCAACAGTTATATGGATGTGAACTATCACTTTAATGGAACTTTAGAGTCAAAAGGACTAATGACAGAAGGTAAAAAGGAAGGGAAATGTATAGTTACCCCAGTAGTTCGGACTGTCTAAGCAGAAAAGATAATTATCTTTTTTTGAGAGATTCAGCTTCA